>CAXXGW010000008.1:217500-323766 GCA_963666755.2 Candidatus Limiplasma sp. | reverse complement strand
CATCACTGGTCTGGGTGGCGGCGGCGGGGGTGGCGTTGTCGCTGATTGCCGCGCTTTCGGCGGCGCTGGGCGCAGTGATCGCCGCCGGTTGCGGTGTTTGCGGTGCCGGACGGGGGCGTGGCGCCGGATTGGCTTTGGCCGCCGCCGGGGCCGGGGCCGGTGTGGGCAGGGGCGGTGTGGGCGCCGGGGTGGCTTGCGGCTGCGGCGCGGGCAAAGGGGCCGGTTCCGGCGCCGGGGCCAGTACCAGCTCGATCACCGGGGCGGTGTCGATGCCGGGCGGCGGTGCGGGCCAGGCCAGCAACGCCGCCGCCACGACCGCATGCAGCACCGCCGCCAGGGTCGGGCCGCGCCAATGATCGCCAGAGGCCGACAGCGGCAGGGGCAAGGTGTTCATGACAAAATCCGTCCGTGATGACAGAACAGGGCGGCGCACCATCACGGGGGCCGCCGGGTTTCACATCATACGGAAGCGGGTGGGCCGCGCGGTTGCGGCGGCGCGGCGGGGGGCGCGGAACCGGGCGGCGCCGAGGGCGCGGCCGTCAGCGTGCCGTCCTCGGCCACTGGAACCAACAGGGCGATCTGCACCCAGCCGGGCGCCGCCAGCACTGTGGCGGCGGCGATGTGGCACAGCGGGCAATGGGGGGCGGCGGCCTCGGTGTCGGACGGTCCGTCGCCGCTGCCGGAATGGCATAGGCTGGCCCGCAATTCCTCGGCCCAGGGCGCAGCCGAGGCTTGCTGGCTGGTCAAGGTCGCGGAAAAGACCACGGTCCACAGGCACAGCACCGCCAGCCGCCAAAGGCGGCCGCGCAAGGTGCGGAGCAGGGGGCGCGCGGATGAATACATGCGTCTTTTCTGATCTATTGGTGCCTGTATTCTAGGTGTATCGCCCGGGTCAGGACAAGAACAGGACCTTGATCAAGGCTAACGGATCGGTAGGGATTTCACCGTATCCTGCACCCCCTTCCGTATGGGTGCCGCCATGACCGATTCCATTGATGCCCTCAGCCGCCTGATGCGCGCCTGCACGTTTCCCAAGGCCGACATCACTCGCCTTGCCCGGCAATTGCGTGAAGGAACGGCGCCGTCGCCCGCTGAAATCGGCGATGCCGCCGGGCTGAAGGTGGAAAAGAACGCTTTGGCGCTGCTGTTCATCCCCGGCGCCCTGGATTGCGCCCAGGATTTGCTGAGCCTCTTCCCCGGCAAGCTGGTGACCGAAACCGGCGTGGTGGACATGGCGGAATTGCCCGGCGTGCTGGGCGGCGGCAATCCCCATGGCGAGATGTGCGGCTATGTCTACGTCTCCATGCGCAACGCCCTGCAGCGGGCGGTGCGTCAGGCCCTGGCGGCGGTGCCGCAGGGCGATCCGCTGATGGAGCGCTACGGCCGGGCGCTGGGCCTGTATCACGGCCACACCGCCGAGGCGGCGACCCATTTCAACCCTGGCGGCCACCTGATGGCCGGGGTCAACACCGCGCTGTTCTTCATGCTGCGGGCTTTGGCGGCGCTGACCATCCTGGGCCGCCGCGCCCTGGGCCGCCCGGTGACTGCCGCCGAGTTGGATGCGGGCATGGAGCGGGCGGGGCCGCTGCTGCTGACCATCGCCCGCTGCCATCTGGACCTGCTGCTGGCGCTGGAAGGGCCGCTGGGCAAGGGCGAGGATCTGTTCCTGGCCAAGCTGCCCGCCGCCGGATACGCCGATGCCCTGGCCGCCATGTTCACGGTGACGGCGGACGACGACGGTTTGCGTCTGGAAGTCGCCCAGGCGGTGCTGGATCAGGTGGGGCCGATGTCGGGGGAAAAGCCGCGCACCGGCTGTCCGGCGCTGTACGCCTCGACCGGCGACAACGTCAACGCCATCGTGGCGCTGGCCCGCCTGACCACCCGTGCCTACGTGCAGGCCCTGGCGGTTGCCGCGCCGGTCATTCAGCCGACGTTGATGGAACCGGCGTAAAGCAGCGCGGCCAGGCACATGCCCGCCATCACCACCATGGCGATCCAGGACAGGTTTTGGTGGGCGGCGCGGGCGGCGCGTTGCTGTTCGGGGCTCAGGGGGGCGTTTTGCTCGGTCATGGTGGAATCCATGGTATGCGAAAGGGGGCTTCGCATCCTAGCGAAACACGATACGGGAATCCCCTTATAATTTCCCGCGCATCTCTGCCTTGCTGTAATTGCTGAAATGCCCCTCGCGTGCCGCCTGGGCGCGGGCCGAGCCGATGGCCGTCTTGGTCTTGCCGTGCAGGGCGGCGGCGGACATCTGGCGTTCCAGGGCGGTGCCGCCGCATTGCGGACAGGCGGGCACCTCGTCGCCGCGCACCAGCGTCTCGAACGTGCTGTCGCAGCCTTGGCAATGATAGGTGAAGAACGGCATGGCGGCCTCATGGGCTGAAATGTTGCCCATGTTTGTAGCACTTTCTGCCGTTGATGAAAATATGGGCGGCGACCGGTGCCGCCGCCCATCGCGCTTTACGCCGCCAGCTTGCCCTGAAGGCTTTCGATGGCGTTCAGCGAGTTGAAATTGTCGATGGAGATGTCGCCAGCCGGGACCTTCTTGCCCAGGCTCTTCTCGATGGCTTCGATCACCTGCATCAGGCCCAAGCTGTCGATCAGGCCGCCGGTCAGCAATTCCTCGCTGGCGGACACGTCGGCGGGCTCCAGGCCGGGCATGGGGGTCAGTTCCAGGATCAGGTCGATCAGTTGGTCGCGGTTCAGGCTCATGATGATTTCTTTCTCCGAAGGGACATTCAAAGATTCAGGCGGTCTTCTTCAGCGGCTCGGCATCCAGGGCGTTCAACAGGCGTTGGATGGTGCCGTAATCGGTCTTGCCGTTGGCGGTGCGGGGGAAGGATTCGGTCCAGTAATGGACCTTGGCGGGCACCATGTAATTGGCGACGCGCGAGCGCAGGAACTTGGTGATCTCGTCCTCGGCCGGGGGCTCGGCATCGTTGCGCACGGCCACGGCCAGATGGATGGTCTCGGCCTTGTCGTCGCTTTTCACGCACACCGCCACCACGTCATCGACGAAGTCCAATTGCTTGGTGACGTCCTCGATCTCGGTCGGGCTGATGCGGAAGCCGTTGATCTTGAGCTGGCGGTCGCGGCGGCTTTCGAACCACAGGATGCCGTCGTCGTCCTGGCGGGCCAGATCGCCGGTGAAGCATACCTTCTCGCCCTCGCGCACGTCGGGCAGCCAGTCGGGAGCCGGGCGGAAGCGGTCGGTGGATTGTTCGGCCGGGATACCGAAATAGCCCTGGGCGACGGTGGGGCCGCGATGGACGATCTCACCCACTTCGCCGGGCTGGCAGGGCTGGCCCTCGGCGTTCAGCAGTAACACCTGGGCGCCGGGGACCGGCACGCCGATGGCGCCCATCTTGGCGTCGATCAGATGCGGCGGCAGATAAGCGGAGCGCAGGGTCTCGGTGGTGCCGTACATCAGGTACAGGTCGGCGCCCTCGATCTGCGAGCGCACTTCGCTCAGCACGCTGGCCGGACAGTGGCCGCCCGCATTGGTCAGATAGCGCAGCGAGAAATCGGACGCGGAAACGTCCAGGTCGGGCAGGGCGCGGGTGAAGTCGCGCCAGAAATTGGGGATGCCCGCCAGGCCGGTGATTTCGTTGGCGGCCAACTCGCGGATGACGTCGCCCATCAGCACCGATTGCGAGATGCGGTAGCAGCCGCCGCAATGGACCATGCACAGCAACTGGTTCAGGCCGTAGCCGAAGGCCAGCGGCAGGATCGCCAGCACGCGGTCGCCGGGACGGTTGCCCAGGTAGCGCACGGTGCTTTCGGTCCAGCGCAGCAGGCTGGCGTTGGAATGCATGACGCCCTTGGGCTGGCCCGACGAACCCGAGGTGAAGATGATGGCGCCCAGATCCATGGGCGACGGAACCGGCGGGGTGATGCGGATGCTGGGCGGCGCGATGGACAGCAATTCTTCCTGGACGATGATGCCGCCGGGCGGCGCCACGTAATCCTCGCAGCGCACCATCTGGGCGGCGACGCCCTTGCCGGTCAGGAAGAAGGTCGGGCGCAGATAACGCAGGGCATAGGCGACCTGGGCGGGCTTCCACAGCCGGTTCAGCGAGGCGAACACCGCGCGGCAGGCCGACAGGGCGAACAGCAAGGCGGGCTCGACCGTGTCGCGGCCAACCATCACCGCCACCCGGTCGCCGGGCTTGACGCCGCGCGCCAGCAGCTTGTCGCGCAACTCGTTCACCTGGGCCAGCAGGGCGGCATAGGTGATGGTGGTGGCGCCATGTTCGATGGCCGGGGCGTGGGGGTGAAGCGAGGCGGTCTCGGCCAGGACTTCATAGAGATTGCGAGAAGACATGGGGGTGCGTTCTCCGTCGAATTCGGGGGCTGATTGACGTGAAAAGTGCGGAAGGATCAGAGGCCGATGGCCTTGCCCAACAGGGCGAACGATGTGGTGATCGGGGCCAGGCCGTGCAGGCTGGTGAAGGCGCCGGTGCACAGCACCCAGGCCAGGGTCAGAGCCCCTGCGGCCAGGGAATAAGCCCAATGACCGGTCTTCCACGACTTGAAATGCTGACGGCGGAAGCGGTCCCAAGTGCGGTAGATGGTGACGCCCACCGCGTGCCACATGCCCCACAGGATCCAGTGCGGGCTGGCGGCGTGCCACACGCCCATCACGAAGAAGGACGAGAACAGCGCGACGTTGGGCCGCCGGGTGCGGGCCAGCACCGGCATGTAGACATAGGACTGGCACCACTGGGCCAGGCTGATGTGCCAGCGGCGCCAGTAATCGGACATGTTGGTGGCCAGGAACGGGAAGGCGAAATTCTCGACGATCTTGAAGCCGAACAGCCGCGACAGGCCGATGGCAAGGTCGGAATAGCCGCTGAAATCGCAATACAGGATCAGGTAGGTGACCGCGAGATAGCGCCAGGTGTCCAACACGCTCAGGCCATCCACGCCGACCGCCACCGCGTCCGGGGTCTGGCCCGCCGCGTACAGCGCGGGCAGCACGGTCTTGGAGATGAAGAACACCTTGACCAGACCCCACAGCACGCGGTTGGCGCCGATGGTCAGGTCGTCCATGCCGACCTTGTCGGAACGGCCCGCCAGGAAGCGGTCGGCGCGCTCGATGGGACCGGCGATCCAGATGGGGAAGAAGAAGGCGTACAGGAAGTATTCGGCGGCGGTCATCTTGGGCAGCATGCCGCGCTGGCATTCCACCAGGACGTGGATCAGCCGGAACGACAGGAAGCTGATGCCCAGCGGAAAGCCCACCGACGACACCCAACCGGCGGCGCCGGGCGGCAGGTACTTGAACAGCACCAGATTGCCCACCACCAGAGCGACGCCCACCCACAGCAGGCGGGTGCGGGCGGCGCCCTCCAGACGGGCGGCGGCGGCCAGCATCAGATAGACGGCCACCACCTCGGCGGCCAGCCAGGCGCCACCCACCGGGTTCAGGTACAGGATCAGGGCCAGCGACAGCACCGCCAGGGCGATGGCGCGCAATTGCGGGGTCAGGCGCAGATTGGCGCCCGCGACCAGGGGAACGATGCCCCAGAAGGCAAGGGACTGGAACATGTGATCAGAACCCCTGGTACTTGAAGATGGCGGCGCCCGAGCTGAGGGCCAGCATGGCGGCGGCGGCAAAGAACACGGCCGAACCCAGGACCAGCCCGGCGGCGATTTGCTTCATGGTGCTCATCACAGTTTCCCGGCGATGTCGGTCAGGAACGCGTCGGTGAACAGCTCCTTGCCCTGACGGGACGACAGGTGCGACCAGTCGTAGAAGTGTTCCTCGGCCAGCACGTTGCGGACGTTGCTGTTGACGTAGGTGCAGCCTTCCTCGGCGCAGAACCGGCGCAGATTGGCCACATGGGTGGGGTAGAAATCGGGACCGGTGGCCTGGGCCAGGGCGCGCGGGTTCAGCGGGATTTCCAGCAGAACCACGTTCCACGGCAGGTTGTTGTCCTTGACCCAGCGCAGGATGCGGCGGTACGGCGCGATGTTGGCCGGGAAGTTCTTGTCGTAGGTCGACAGACGCTTGGCCAGGGTCTGGGTGTCCTTGCCCCAGGAATCGGTGTCCTGGTGGCCGCGGCTGATATAGGTCTGCACGTCGTTCTTCGGCGCCCGCCCGGTCACCAGATTGGCGGCGAAGCTGTGGGCGCGGATGACGAAGAATTGCAAATTGTCCAGCAGGTAGATGCCGGTGGTCTTGGGCACCCGCAGGCCCAGCGCTTCGGCCTCGCGGCGGATGCCGTCGTTGCTGAAGGCCAGACGCGGGTGGTCCAGCAGGTTCTGCAATTCGCCGCCCGACGCCGCCATGCGCGACGGGCTGACCGCCAGCACCAGCGTGCCTTTGCCCTGCGGTGCGATCTCATAGACCAGACCGGCGGCTTCCAGCGGTGACTGGCCGCCGGTGGACAGGTTGACCACCGGCACGTCGCGGCCCACGCGCTGCTTCAGCAGGGCGGCGATGTCGGCGGACGGCAGCAGGCCTTCGCGCATGGCCGCCGTGCCCACCAGCACCAGCGCCGGGCGGCCCTGGGCGGTGGCGGCGAAGCGCTTGGCCTCGATCGAGGCGAAGGCGTAATCGTCGATGGAATCGCGCGGCCAATAGCGCGTGGTGGCGCCGTCCCGCAGGTAGTCGGGGGTGATGGTCAGAGTGGCGGCGACGCTTAGTGCCAACGCGGCGGCGGCGGCGCTGGCCGTCACCACCCGCGACTTCAGCGCGGCCGTGAAGAACCCGGCCAGGGTCTTCCCGGCGGGATGGGTGCCGATGTAGGGCGTGCTCATTGCGCACCTCGGTGCGTAACGTGGCAAGGAAAAAAGTCGTGCCCGGGCAGGCCAGCGCTGCCGGTTGAGAATCTCGGAATCATTGTAAAGTCTCCAATGCGCTCGTCATAGCGGAGGCGCCATCGAATGTGCGAACCGTATAGGGTGTTTAACCGATAGTCAAACACTATTTACGGGAATCGAGACAAAAGTATGTAAATTTTTAACCGTATGAATATGTATTGCATACACTTGTAACGGGTTATTTCGGGCGTGAATATGAGCCCGATGCCCCTCTGACATCGGATTTCAGGAGGATATTCTCTTTTTGAGGGTGATCGTGGGTGGCCCAAAGGGGGTGGCCGCATCACGTTTCCTGATGCGGGATCGGAGCCGAAAGATCAGGAAAAGTGCGTCAGTGCTGGGCCAGGGACAGCAGGCTGTCGCCCAGGGAATCGGCCATGCGACGGATGGCGGCGCTGCCGCCCGGAGTCACTGCCATGGCGAGTGACACATCCTCAAGTTGCGGCAAGCCGTCCATGGGATACAGGGCATTGTCGCGGCGCAGGATGGTGGCGGGCAGGGCGGTGACGCCGATGCCGTCGCCGACGGCACGGCGCAGGGAATCCATGCTGGGGGTGGTGAACACCATCTGGTGGGAAATTCCGGCCTCACGCAGGGCATTCAGCATGGCGCGGCGATAGACGCAGCCCTCGGGAAAGGCCACCAGCGGCAGGCTGCCGCTGTCACGCCGGGTGAAACTGGGCGATGCCGCCCAGGCCATCTTCAGGTTCATCAGGGTGTTGCCGACGCCGTCCGGCGCCGATTGCTTGTAGAACGCCAGATCCAGGTCCCCGGCCTCGCACCGGCTGCGCAGGCGGTCGGACACGTCGGTCTCGATTTCGACCGCCAGGTCGCCGACCAGCGGCCGGATATGGGCCAGCGCCTCGTCGAAGCCCATGTCCAGGAAATCGGCAGGCAGGCCCAGGCGGACCCGCACGGATTCCTGGCGGTCGCACAGGTCGCGCAGGGCGGCGTCGTTCAGGCCGATGATCTGCCGGGCATAGCCCAGCAGCTTCTGGCCTTCGGGGGTCAGTTCGATGATGCGGCCCTGGCGGCGCACCAGCAGCGACACCCCCAGCGACAGCTCCAGGCGGCGCAGACGCAGGGAAATGGCGGATTGGGAACGGCCGATGGTCTCTCCGGCCCGGGAAAAGCTCATGCTGTCGACGATGGCTACGAATGCCCGCAGCCCGTCCATGTCCATGCTTTCCATCATTCCCATGACCACCCGTTCACCCTGCCCGCTTGCCACGGTCTATACATCGCTGGTGACGGCGGGCGCGTCAATCGCCTTTTAGGCGTGACGCATACCCCTTTGGCGCAGGGCTGCGACGTGCCGGAGCCTAGATCCGGCGCAGGTTCACCACAAAAACATCAACTGTTCGTTGCATATCGTCCGACTGCCCCTTCAGCCGTTCGGCGGCGACACGGACCATTTCGGCGGCGTTGACCGTGTCTTCGGTGCCATGGCGCAAGCTGGCCATGTTGGCGGCCACGTCCGAGGTGCCGACGGCGGCGCTCTGGGCGCTGCGGGTGATCTCGCTGGTGGCGACAGCCTGCTGTTCGGCGGCGGCGGCCACGGCGGTGGTGATGGTGTTGACCTCGACGATGGTCTTGCCGATGCCGCGGATGGCGCTGACCGCCTCGCCGGTGGCGGTCTTGATGCTGTTGATCTGGCTGGTGATGTTCTCGGTGACCTTGGAGGTCTGGTTGGCCAGGGCCTTGACCTCGGCGGCAACCACGGCGAAGCCCTTGCCGGCGTCGCCGGCACGCGCCGCCTCGATGGTGGCGTTCAGCGCCAGCAGGTCGGTCTGGTGGGCGATCTGGAAGATCATGGACACCATTTCGCCGATCTGTTCGACCGCCTTCAGCAGGCTGGCGACGGTGCCGTCGGTTTCGGCCACTTCGGTGGTGGCGCGGCGGACCACGTCGGACGACAGGCGCACCTGCTGCGACACTTCATTGATCGAGCTGGACAGCTCTTCGGTGGCGGCGGCCACGGTCTCGACCGCGCACGAGGTCTGTTCGACGCCGGTGGCGGCCTTGGCCGAGGCGGCGGACGTCACTTCGGCGGTGCCGGTCATGGCGTGCGAGGTGGCGTTCAGTTCGTCGGCGGCATTGCCCAGTTCGTGCAACATGTTTTCCAGCTGCTGCTGGAAGGCGTTGATATGGGCGGAAATCTTTTCGGCGCGGGCCAGTTGGTTGGTGGTCTCGCGGTGCTGCTGTTCTTCCAGGACGCGGGCGGCGACCATGCTGTCCTTGAAGGTGCCCAGCGCGCGGGCCATGGCGCCCACTTCGTCGCCGCGGTCGGTGTCGGGCACTGGCGCGTCAAGCTGGCCACCCGCCAGTACGGTCATGGTGCGGGTCAGGCCGGAAATGGGGCTGGCGATCTGGCGCGAGATGATCACGGCGGCCAGGATCGACGCCAGCGACACCAGCACGGCGACGATGATCTGCTGGCGGCTTGAGGCCTTGCCCTGTTCGCGCAGCGCGGTGACCACGGTGTTGCGTTCGGTTTCCAGCGCCGAATTCAGGGTGTCCAGCGCCTTGCGCAGCTTCCAGAAATGGGTGTCGGCGTCGCCCACCATGATGACGCCGTAAGTGGCGTCGGTCGAGCCGATGTCGATGGCGACCGTGGCGGCGTCCTGATAGGCCTTGAACAGCTTGGGCATCTCGGGGACCGAGGCCATGGCGGTTTTGGTAGCCATGGCGGCGGTCAGGGCGGTCTCGAGCACCTTCTGCTTGTCCTTGAGGGCGAGGGTGTCGCGCTCAAGCTTCTTCTTGTCGTTCTCGTTGGCCCCGGCGGAAATCAGGGCGAACAGGTGGGCGTGGAACAGCGCGATGGAATCCTTCAGCTCCAGCCCCTGCTGCACCTCGGCGAACACCACGTCGTTGAGGGTGTTGAGCCGGGTTTCCGTGCCCGAGGCGTTGACCAGCCCCAGGATCGCCACCGCCACCAGGGCGATGATGGCGGTCAACGGGGACAGGACCACCTTGAACATGAGGGGGATGTCGCTGAACTTCTTCATTTCGGGAGCGCCCTTCCGCCAAGCCTTAAATAATTCGCCCCGACGGTCCGCATGGGCCGCCGGGGCGATGGCCGCGACTTACTTGTAGTAGCCGGAACCGCAAGCGTACTTGCCCTTGACCAGCTCGGAATAGATGGCCTTGGGCTCGACCTTGTTGGTGGTGGGGTTCGGCCACTTGTATTCGACCCAGCCCTTACCCTCGGCCTTGACCTTTTCGAAGATCAGCTGGTTGACCATCAGGCCGTCCGGGTCCTTGAAGCCCAGCACGTTCTTGCCGCGCAGGGCCGGATTGCCGCCATGGGCGACGTTGGTGGCGTTGTCGATCTGATGGCAGAAGATGTACAGCTCGCCCTTGATCCACTCGGCATTGGCCTTGTCCGAGAAATCGGCGAAGGCCTTTTCCTCGCCGACGGTGTTGACGTGGGCGACGGCCTTTTTCACGAACGCGACCACCTCGTCGGCCTTGGGGCCGGTCTGGGCCATGGCCGGAGCAGAGATCAGGGCGGCGACGGTGGCGACGCCAGCGAAGCGAAGCATGGAACGCAGCATTCTATTCCCCCTTGGGTTACGCGGTTGTGATACGGGATGAAGAATTCGGGCCGTTCTGGGCGGCGCGGCTGGAGGCGGCGGACAGAACCGACCGTTCCACCAGCGAGGCCAGCAGAACCGGGGTTTCCACCATGGAATAATGTCCGGCCTCGGCCACCACGGCGATGTCCAGGCGGGTGAAGGCGCGGCGCAGCGCGGGCTCCAGCGCGGCGCGGCCGTAATAGGCGATGTCGTGGGCGCCGACGATCAGGGTCGCCGGTTGGGTCAGCCCCACGGCCTTGTCGGAAAAATCATTGCCGGTGAACATGTCCAGATAGCCGTACATGGCGGCGGGCTGGGCGCGCCGCGCCATGGCCACCTTGCGCTCCAGCCAGCCGGGGCCATAGCGGTTGCCGGTGCGGGCGGTCACCGCCGCGCGCAGGGCGTTGTCGTCGGTGATCACCGCCCGCAGCTTGGTCAGGGCGGTAGTGTCGGCCTTGAAGCCGGTGGCGGGCACCGGCGAGATGGCGACCACGCTGCGCACCCGGTCCGGCCAGCGGGCGGCCATATACTGCGCCAGCATGCCGGTCATGGAATGGCCGACCACATGGAAGGTGGCGGCGCCCTGGGCATCCATCAGGGCGACGATATCCTCGGCCGCCTCGGTCAGCGAATAGCTGCCGCTCAGGTCCCGCGACAGGCCATAGCCGCGCAAATCGGCGAAGACCCAGCGGGCGGCGCCAGAGGACAGATAGGGCAGGGCATCGTCGTAATTGCCGTGGTCGCCCAGCCATTCATGCATGACCACCACGGTCTCGGGACCGTTGCCGACAATCGTATGTCCCAGCAGGCGGTCGGCGGGGTGGGAGGTGCAGGCGGCGAGGCCCAGGGCGGAGGCGCCGGTCAGGAAGGCGCGGCGGGGAATGGCTGTGTGCATCGGGCCGTCGGATCGGGTGTTCAAATCAGCGGCGCTAATGATGCTGAGGGTGGATGCTCCTGTGAAATGAGTTATCGAGCATTGAATATTGGCGCACAGCATATTCCATTGATTGTAATGATGATCACCTTCCCCGCGATGCGCGTAAGGTCTGGCCGGTGGCGCCGTCTCATCCAATAGGAGAAAAACAGATATTAGTGACTATTGAGTGCAGGACATGACGTATAGGGAATGCCGGGTGGGATCCTGTGGTATAGCGGGTAGGATGATCGTCACATAAACGGGTGGGGTTGTTCCGCTTCTTGCCCAGTCAACCTATATCCATTTGAATAAAAAGGAACTATTGAAATTGCGAGCATCGTTTGATTTTTGCATAAAAGATTATTTTCCCATTGACGTATACGGAATCAAATTGCTCATTAGGGAATAGGGCGCCTCGGAAAGGTATAATTGGCGGTTGAAGCCGCTCCACCGGGATGCCTGGAGGCAACGCAAGGTCCAGGAGTGTTCCGTGCTTCAAAATTGGTTCTCTGCCGCGCGGCGCGGGCAGATGGCGAACCCGTGCGCCCATGCGGCGCGGCGGGGCGCCCCATACGCCGTGCTCGCCGTCATGCTGACCACGGCCTCGGCCTGGGCGGAAACGTCGGTCAAGGATGCCCAGGTCATCGTCAAGGCCATCGGCTTTCAGGCCGCCAAGCCCAGCGGTGAGATCAAGGTGGCGGTGGTGTTCGACCCCGGCCAGCCCGATTCGGTCAAGGATGCCGAACAGGCCAAGGCCGCCCTGGAGGGGGCCAAGACCCCGGTGTTGACTCCGCTGCCGGTGCTGGTGCCGGTCGGGCAACTGGCCGCGCTGGAAAACTGCCAGCTGGTGTTCGTCACCGCCGCCACCGGCGCGGCGCGTGACGCCATCTTCGAGGCGGCGAAAGGGCGCAAGCTGCTGACCGTGTCCACCGACGCGGCCTGTGCCCAGGCGGGCAAGTGTGTGATGGCGGTGAAAAGCGAACCGCGCGTCGAGATTCTGGTCAACCGCGCCGCGGCGCAGGCCAGCTCGGTCGAATTCACCACCGCCTTCCGCATGATGATCTCGGAGATCTGAGGCCATGAGCAAGCCCCTCGCCCTTCTGCTGGCCGGCAGTGCCCTGGCCGCCACCTTCCCCGCCGCCGTGCGCGGTCAAACCATCGATTACGGTGCCCTGGAACAGGTGTTCGGCGAACCGGTCACCACCAGTGCCACCGGCAAGCCGCAGCGCGCCACCGAGGTGCCGCTGTCCATGACCATCATTTCCGCCGACGATATCCGCCGGGCGGCGGCGGTGGATATTCCCGGCATCCTGCGCGAATACAGCGATCTGGATGTGTGGCAGTTCAGCCGTGGTGCCTCGGATGTCTCGGTGCGCGGCTACAACCAGGCCTATTCGCCGCGCCTGCTGGTGCTGGTCAACGGCCGTCAGGTCTATCTGGACCATTACGCCATGACGGCGTGGAACACTCTGCCGGTGCAACTGGCGGAAATCCGCCAGATCGAGGTGGTGAAAGGCCCCAACACCGCGTTGTTCGGCTTCAACGCCGTGGGCGGCGTCATCAACATCATCACCTACAACCCGCTGTATGACGACGTGAATGCCGCCACAATTCGTGTCGGCACCGACGGTTACCGCGAGGCCGGGGCGGTGGGCACCGCCAAGCTGCTCGGCGGCAAGCTGGGTGCCCGGCTGTCGGCCAGCGGCTTCGATGCCGACGAGTTCGACACCGGCGGCGAAAGCTTCCAGGCCCCCTATCGCCATGCGCCGCAGCGCCGGGCGTTGAACATGGACACCCTGGCCCAGCTTGGCCCCGACACCCAGGTGGGGGTCGAGCTGTCGCAAAGCCAGGTGCAGCAGAACGAGTTCATTCCCAATTTCGCCATCACCGCCAATGATTACACTGTGCGGTCGGCCAAAAGCACGGTGACCTCGGCCACCGGCATCGGGCTGGTGGAGGGCACCGCCTATGTGAACAGCGCCAAGATTTCGTTCAATGCCCCACAGCTCTATCCGCGCCAGTTCACCGTCGAGAATACGGTGATGGTCGCCAAGCTGCAGGATCTGTTCAAGGTCGGCGCCGCCCACTCGTTCCGCGTGGCGGGAGAGTTCCGCCACAACGAGATGAACACCGCCCCGGGCACCGGCTCGAACAGCGGCGGTGCCGCCACCATCGCCTATGACGTCTATTCCGCCGCCGGTATGTGGGATTGGACGGTCAGTCCCAAGCTGAGCGTCACCACGGCGGCGCGCCTGGATCATCTGGTGCTGGAGCGCTCGGGTGGCAAGGATACCGCCAACCCCTACAGCAACAGCGATTACGACCGCACCCTGACCGAGCCCAGCGCCAATCTGGGGCTGGTGTACAAGGCCACCGACAAGGATTCGTTCCGCGCCTCGGTGGGGCGCGGCGTCCAGGTGCCTAGCCTGCTGGAACTGGGCTATGAAAGCCGCAATTCCACCGGGTCGGTGCTGGGCATCGGCAATCCCAATCTGGACCCGACCATCGTCACTAACGCCGAGATCGGCTATGACCGCCTGGTGCCGGAAATCGGCGGCAAGGGCTCGGTGACGCTGTTCTATCAGTTGACCGAGGATATCAAGGCCTCGCCCGGCCTGGACTTCATCCGCACCGCGCCGATCCGCGTCACCCAGTTCCAGAACATCGGCGATTCCACCGCCATCGGCACCGAATTGGGCCTGAAGGGCAGCAGCCCCGACGGCTGGCGCTGGGGGGCCGATTACCGGCTGGAATTCGTGTCCGAGGATTTGTCCAAGGACAACGGCCGCTCGACCCTGGGCGCCCTGGTGTCCGATCCCACCTATCCGGTGATGTTCGAGAAGGGGACGCCTCACCATCTGCTGAGCGGCCGCGTCGGCTATACCCTGGGGCAGTGGGAAATGGATTTGTTCGGGCGCTATTCCGCCGCCTACGACATGCCTTACGCCTCGTCCCAGGCCTCGGCGGCGGTGTACGGCTCGCAGCATGTGGCGGGCTACGTCACCGTCGATGCCCGCCTGGGCTACAACCTCACCGAAAACCTGACCGTGGCGGTGCAGGGAACCTCCATCAACCTGTCGGAACATGACGAAACCTCGGGCTCGGCCGTGGAACGGCAGCTGTTCCTGACCGTGTCCAGCAAGTTCTGACGCGAACGGAGGACGGGGCCATGGTTCGCATTCCCTATCGCCTGGCCGATTTGCCCCTGGTGGTGAAATTCGCCGTGGCCCCGCTGATCGCCGTGGCGCTGATGGGCTGTCTGGCCCTGGTCGGTGCCTCGGGTATGGACGGCATGGTGCGGCAGACGGAAACTATCGTCGGCCGTAACTTGGAGGGCGCCCTGCTGTTGTCGGGCGCCAACACCGCCCTGCGCAAGGCCGATGCCGACATGTATCGGCTGCTGACCCAATACGCGGTGGCGCCGTTGTCCGCCGAACAACTGGCGGAGCGGCTGGCGGCCTTGGGCAAGCAGGTGGCGGCCATCGCCGCCACCCTGGCCGATTTCCGCGACCGCTTCGCCGATGACGAGCAGAAGCTGGTGATCGGCGAGACGCTCAAGGAGCTGACCAACATCCAGGGCGCGGTCGAGGTGGTCGGCGCCATGCTGGAAATCGATTTCGCCAGTGCCGGATCGTTCCTGGCGCCGTTCCAGGACAATTTCACCCGCACCGCCCGTACCATCGACCAGTTGGTGGCATCGGCGCGCTCGGATTCGCGGCTGCGGGCCGAGGGGGCGGCCATCGCCGCCCACAAGGTGGTCGCGCTGTTCACCGCCACCACCATCGCCGCCGTCATCGTGGTGGCGCTGGCGGCGTGGGGGGTGGGCGGCAATACCGGCCGCTCGGTGGGACGCATCGCCCAGGCCACCCTGGCGCTGTCCAAGGGCGACACCCGGGGCGATCTGGCGGCCTTGGCGCGGCGCGACGAATTGGGCGCCATCGTCGACTCGCTGGTGGTGTTCCGCGAACACATCGTCGAGCGCGCCCAGTTCCAGCAGAAAGAAGACGAGATGCGGGCGCGGGCCGAGGCCGAGAAACGCGCCGCCCTGGCCCAGGTGGTCGAGGCCTTCCGCGCCTCGGTGCACAAGGTGGTGGAGCAGGTAGCCGCCACCGCCCGCGCCCTGCACGCCAGTTCACGCATCATGGTGGACGCGGTGGCGTTGTCGGCGGAGCGTGGCGGCGAGGCGGCGGAATCCTCGCGTCAGGCCAGCGAGAACGTCTATGCGGTGGCGGAAACCGCCAATGCCCTGTCGCGCTCCATCAACGAGGTGACGCGGCAGGTGGTGCGGTCGGCCGACAGCGCGTCGCGGGCGCGGCAATCGCTGGAAGCCACCGGCGGCCGGGTGGACGAACTGGCCGACACCGCCAGCCGCATCAGCCAGATCGCCACCTTCATCGACCGCATCGCCGCCATGACCAACCTGCTGGCCATGAACGCCACCATCGAGGCGGCAAGGGCGGGCGAGGTCGGCAAGGGCTTTGCCGTGGTGGCGGGCGAGGTCAAGGAACTGGCCACCCAGACCACCCAGGCCACCGGCGAGATTTCCGGCCAGATCGGCGCCATCCAGGACGGCACCCATGCGGTGGTGCGCGAGATCGACGCCTTCGAGGCGGTGGTGGGCGAGCTGTCGGCCATCGCCGCCAGCGTGTCCTCGGCCATGGCGGAACAGGATACCGCCACCCTGTCCATCGTCGCCAATGTACGCGATGCCGCCGAGCGTTCGGCCCTGGTGGTGGAACGGTTGACCGCCGTCACCGATTCCGCCCATGCGGCGGGCGAGGCCACCCGTTCGGTGGCCGATGCCGCCGGGCATCTGGCCGATCTGGCGGACACCCTGACCCGGTCGGTGGACGATTTCGTGGCGCGGCTGTCCACCGGCTGACCGCCAAAGCAAAACGGCCGGGCTTGCGCCCGGCCGTTCGCTCGTCGGAGGTGCCGTCCGTTTACGCGGCGGCTTTCTTCTTCTTGAGCAGCTCCAGGATTTCGGCGGCGGCCTTGGGGATGTTGGTGCCCGGGCCGTAAACCGCCGCGACGCCCGCCTGATACAGGAAATCATAATCCTGCTGCGGGATGACGCCGCCGGTGACCACCAGGATGTCGCCCGCGCCCTGCTTCTTCAGGTCCTCGATCAGGGCCGGAACCAGGGTCTTGTGACCGGCGGCCAGGGACGAGGCGGCGACGATGTGCACGTCGTTCTCGACCGCCTGGCGGGCGGCTTCTTCCGGGGTCTGGAACAGCGGGCCGACGTCCACGTCGAAGCCGATATCGGCGAAGGCGGTGGCGATGACCTTGGCGCCACGGTCGTGACCGTCCTGGCCCATCTTGACCACCAGCATACGCGGACGGCGGCCTTCTTCCTTGGCGAAGGCGTCGATGTCGGCCTTCAGCTTGGCGAAGGCCTCGTCACCCTGATAGACGCCGCCATAGACGCCCGAGATGGTGCGGTTGACGGCGCGGTGGCGGGTGAAGGACTTCTCCAGCGCGTCCGAGATTTCGCCGACGGTGGCGCGGGCGCGGGTGGCGACCACGGCCAGTTCCAGCAGATTGCCCTCGCCCGATTCGGCGGCCTTGGTCAGCGCCGCCAGGGCGGCGTCGACCTTGGCCTGATCGCGGGTGGCCTTGATCTGCTTCAGGCGGGCGATCTGGGATTCGCGGACCTTGGCGTTGTCCACGTCCAGGATCTCGATCGGGGCTTCCTCGGCCGGCTGGTACTTGTTGACGCCGACGACCACTTCCTCGCCGCGGTCGATGCGGGCCTGACGGCGGGCGGCGGCTTCCTCGATCTTCATCTTGGGCATGCCGGACTCGACGGCCTTGGTCATGCCGCCCAGTTCCTCGACTTCCTGGATCAGCTTCCAGGCTTCCTCGGCGATGGCGTGGGTCAGGCTCTCCACGTAATAGGAGCCAGCCAGCGGATCGACCACGTGCGGGATGCCGGTCTCTTCCTGGATGATCAACTGGGTGTTGCGGGCGATGCGGGCCGAGAACGGGGTCGGCAGGGCGATGGCCTCGTCCAGCGCGTTGGTGTGCAGCGACTGGGTGCCGCCCAGAACCGCCGCCATGGCTTCGATGGTGGTGCGGATGACGTTGTTATAGGCATCCTTTTCCGTCAGCGACACGCCCGAGGTCTGGCAGTGGGTGCGCAGCGCCATGGACGCGGGCTTCTGCGGGTCGAACTGCTTGATGATGCGGGCCCACAACAGGCGGCCGGCGCGCATCTTGGCGATTTCCATGAAGAAGTTCATGCCGATCGCCCAGAAGAACGACAGACGCCCGGCGAAATCGTCGATCTTCAGGCCACGGCCCAGGGCGGCGCGGACGTATTCCAGGCCGTCGGCCAGGGTGAAGGCCAACTCCTGCACCGCCGTCGCGCCCGCTTCCTGCATGTGGTAGCCGGAAATCGAGATGGAATTGAACTTCGGCATGTTCTTCGAGGTGTACTCGATGATGTCCGCGATGATCCGCATGCTGGGGGCGGGCGGATAGATATAGGTGTTGCGGACCATGAACTCCTTGAGGATGTCGTTCTGGATGGTGCCCGACAACAGCTCCTGGCTGACGCCCTGCTCCTCGGCGGCGACGATGTAGCCCGCCAGCACCGGCAGCACGGCGCCGTTCATGGTCATGGACACCGACATCTTGTCCAGCGGGATGCCGTCGAACAGAATCTTCATGTCCTCGACCGAATCGATGGCCACGCCCGCCTTGCCGACGTCGCCGACCACGCGCGGATGGTCGCTGTCATAGCCGCGGTGGGTGGCCAGGTCGAAGGCGACCGAGATGCCCTGCTGACCGGCGGCCAGATTGCGGCGGTAGAAGGCGTTGGATTCCTCGGCGGTGGAGAAACCGGCGTACTGGCGCACGGTCCACGGGCGGGCGGAATACATGGTGGCGCGGGGGCCGCGCAGGAACGGCGGGAAGCCCGGCAGGGTGTCCAGGGTCTCCAGACCTTCCAGGTCGGCGGCGGTATAAAGCGGCTTGACCAGAATGCCTTCCGGCGTCTCCCAGTTCAGGGTCTCCGGCGACTTGCCCTTGAGGTCCTTGGACGCCTGGGCGTCCCAATCGGCAAGGGTCTTCTTGGCAAAATCGGTCATGTCCTCTCCTCCTGGTTTCCCGCGTCCTCGTATCCGGGAGCGCAGGAGTATAACCCCAGGGTGGCATTCCGTCCATGCACCCAAGTAATTTCCTTGCGCAATATGGGCATGCGCAAGTGGTGGTGTTACCACATACCCACAGGGCCAGCGGGTGCTTTCGTGCCCTTGACGGCGCGCCGTCCCAGGCTCAGGCTGCCGCCCATGGCTTTCCTCGACCACATCACCGCCTGCAACCGGCACCATCCCGAACGCTTCCTGCCCTTCATCGTCGCCGGGCAGCGGGTCGGCGCCATTCGCCGCGACCTGCTGCCGCTGCTGGCCGACGGCCCGTTCGAGTTGGGCGAGGAGGCGGTGTGGCTGAGCGACCGTCTCGACACCCCCGATGCCCGCACCCAGGCCGTGGCGGAATATTGCGCGGCGCTGGCCGGGCGGGCGGGCACGCCCAAGCTGAAGGGCGAGTGGTATCGCGTCTCCACCGATTGGGCGGCGGTGCCGGTGATGGCCATCGACCGTGCCGTGGTCAGCCTGTTCGGGGTGCGGGCCTATGGCATCCACGTCAACGGCCTGCGCGGTGACGGCCGCCTGTGGATCGCCAAGCGTGCCGCCGACCGGGCGGTGGCGCCGGGCAAGCTGGACAATCTGATCGCCGGCGGCCAGCCTGCCGGTCTGGGTCTGATGGACAATCTGGTCAAGGAAGCGGCCGAGGAAGCGGACATTTCCGAAGCCCTGGCCCGCACCGCCCGTCCGGTGGGCGCCATCTCGTATTGTCACGAGGATCAGTGGGGCCTGAAACCCGACACCATGTTCTGCTTCGATCTGTGCCTGCCCGACGGCTACGTGCCGCGCAACACCGATGGTGAGATCGAGGATTTCCGGGTGATGAGCCTGGACGAGGTGGCGGCGCGGGTGCGCGACACCGACGATTTCAAGTTCAACGTCAATCTGGTGCTGATCGACCTGCTGATCCGCCACGGCCATTTGTGCCCCGACCGCGAGCCCGATTATCTGGCGATCGTGCGCGGGTTGCGGCGGGGTGGGGTGGAATCCTAATTTTCCACCTTGTGCGACGCACAAAATGGAATATTATTACCGGCAAATGATTTTCCCGGTAAGAGGATTGCGTTTCCCATGACCATCAAGCCGCCCAAGAAGTTCTTCGAGCCGCTGGCCATCGGTGCCCCCGCCCCCTATCGCGAGGTGCCGGTGACGCTGGAGCGCATGATCCACTTCTTCCCGCCGCATGTGGAAAAGATGCGGGCCAAGGTGCCCGAGATGGCGCGCAATGTGGACGTGCTGCTGGGCAATCTGGAAGACGCCATTCCCGCCGATGCCAAGGAAGCGGCCCGCGCCGGTTTCGTCGAGGTGGCGAAGAATGCCGATCTGGGCGGCTGTTCGCTGTGGACCCGCGTCAACTGCCTGAACAGCCCGTGGTTCCTGGACGACGTCACCACCATCGTCGCCGAGGCGGGCGACAAGGTCGACGTGATCATGCTGCCCAAGGTGGAAGGCCCTTGGGACATCCATTATCTGGACCAGTTGCTGGCGCAGTTGGAAGCCAAGCATCAGGTCAAGCGCCCGATCATGATCCACGCCATTCTGGAAACCGCCCTGGGTGTGGAAAACGTCGCCGCCATCGCCCAGGCCTCGCCGCGCATGCACGGCATGAGCCTGGGTCCGGCCGATCTGGCCGCTTCGCGCGGCATGAAGACCACCCGCGTCGGCGGCGGCCATCCGTTCTACGGCGTGTTGCAGGATGCCCAGGGCGATGCCCCGCGCACCCTGTTCCAGCAGGATCTGTGGCACTACACCGTCGCCAAGATGGTCGATGCCTGCCAGTCCGCCGGGATCAAGGCGTTCTATGGCCCGTTCGGCGATTTCTCGGATTCGGCGGCGTGCACCGCGCAGTTCCGCAACGCCTTCCTGTTGGGCTGCGCCGGAGCGTGGTCGCTGCATCCCAGCCAGATCGACATCGCCAAGGCGGTGTTCAGCCCCGACGTGAACGAAGTTCTGTTTGCCAAGAAAATCCTGGAAGCCATGCCCGACGGCACCGGCGCGGTGATGATCGATGGCAAGATGCAAGATGACGCCACCTGGAAACAGGCCAAGGTGATCGTCGACCTCGCCAAGCGCGTGGCCGCCAAGGACCCGGTCCTGGCGGAACAATACGGCCTGTAAATTCCCCGTGCCTCAGTGGGAAATCCCTTGCGGCCGCCGGGCAACCGGCGGCCGTTTTTTTGCTGCCTTGACCGCAAGGCCGCTTTGCCGATAGCACGGGGGCCATGACCCACGCCGTTTCGCCTCGCTTTCGCCCCCACCCCGTCAACCCCGCCGATCAGCCCGGCTGGCTGGGGTGGTCGCTGAATTTCTTCGGCAATGATGGCGGCCAGAATCCCCATGTGGATTTGACGCTGCAATTGGACGTCACCGCCGGGTGGCAACGCTACGAGGCGATGCGGCAGCGGGGTGAGCCCGCCGTGTCGTTCTTCGCCTTTCTGGTCTGGCATCTGCTGCGCAGTCTGGCCGCCCATCCGTCGTTCAATCTGCGCAAGGTCGGCGGCCAATGGTATCGGGTGGACAATCCGCCGCTGTTCGTGCCGGTGGCGGTGGGCGGCGACGCCCGTTTTCAGTCGTTGGTGCTGGAAGACGTTTACGGCCTGGATTATGCGGATTTCGTTGCCGCCTATCAGGCGCAACTGGCCCTGGCCCGTTCGCCCGATGCGCCGTCCTCGGAACCCGAGATTTTCACCTTGGCGCATTTCGTCGGCAATCTGCCCAATCTGCGCTTCACCGGCATGACCCTGCATTGGCGCCCCGACCAGATGGTTGGGCAGAGCTTTTTCTATTTCGGCCAGCGCTATCAGCAGGACGGGCGCATGATGATCCCGCTGGTGGCGCATCTGCACCACGCCTGCACCGACCCCTATGTGCTGGATCAGTTGCTGGCTGACTTCCAGGGGCGCCTGTCCACAAGCTAACGCCCGATGGGCAGGTCCAGCCAGGGGGGCAGGGCGCCTTCGTAGATCAATTCGTCGATGACCTGCCGCAAAATCTGCCGCCCCATGCGGGTGGTGGCGGTGCTGAGCATCATGCCGAGATGGGGCTCCAGCAGATCGTGGATGCGCACCCGTTCGGTCGGCTCGCCCGCGATCTTGCGGCGCGGCGGGCTGACGGTGTTGATGTGGTTCAGCGCCAGTTCCTGCACCGCCGCCTTCAGCAATGTCTCGGCGGTGTTCTTTTCCAGGATTTCCTGATACCCGGCCGAATTCCGTTCGGCCTGCGCCCAGGGTTTGGCGGGCGTTTGCGGTTCGGGCTCGGGCGGGACGCCGCCGTCCAATTGTGCCGCCACCTTGCCAACCATGCGCGCCGCCGCCATCTCTTCCTCAGCGGTGCAGCCGTTGGCGACGGTGCGCGCCATCAGGGCGCGCAACCGGATCAGCAGCCGTTCACGAACGGCCTCGGTCAGGGGCGGCGCGGCCATCAGGTATTGAACGGACAAGCTGAAGTCATGGGACAAGTGTAATCACTGGCCTGCGTGCTGTCGATGTAGGACGCAACAATGATCGTCCGATTAAGTTACACGCTAGGGGTGACTTCCGTCCCATCTGTGCCTAAAGTCAGTCCGACAGGTGGGTAGGGAGAGCGAGCATGGCTCTGGAGAAGGGACGGGTTCTCGAACGCAAGGTATTCTATGCGGGGCAGAACGTTTTCAAGGAAGGCGACAGCGGCGACCGCGCCTATCTGATCCAGGAAGGCAGCGTCGAGATCAGCAAGAACGGGCTGATGCTGGCAACCCTGACCAAGGGCGAGCTGTTTGGCGAGATGGCGCTGGTGGATGACCAGCCGCGCATGGCTACCGCCAAGGCGCTGACCGATGTGTCGGTGGTGATCATCGGCCGCGACGCGTTCCGCGAAAAACTGGCGAAATCCGATCCGTTCATCCGCGGCCTGTTGAATATCTTCGTCCGCAATATCCGCAACCTGACCCGCTGATGGCGGGGGTCAGCGGCCGGGTGGCGGCGGATTTCGCCGCTTTCTCCTGCGAACAGATGTTCGCCCTGGCCGCCGATATCGAACGCTACCCGGAATTCATTCCCTGGTGCCGCGCGGCCCGTGTCCTGTCACGCGACGGTGATGTCTGGCGGGTCGAGAACCATTTCGGCGGCGGCCCGCTGGACGCGATGTTCCGCACCCAGGCCCGGCCCAACCCTCCCCACGCCCTGGAAATCACCAGCACCGACCTGCCGTTCCGTGCCTTCCGGCTGGAATGGCGGTTCGCGCCGCTGCCCGGCGGCGGCTGCCGGGTCGAGGCCCATTACGACATCAGCCTGATCAGCCCATTGCTGCACGGTCTGGCCCGGCTGGCCATGCCCGAGGCGACGCGCAAGATCATCGACCGTTTCCGCGCCCGCGCGGTGACCCTGTATGGCGGCGCCCGACCGTGATATAAGCCGCGCGAACTTTCCGCATCAGGTGATTCCCATGGCCGCCGACCAAGACCGCCCCGAACCCATCTCCGCCGACGCGCCGGTGCGCGAGCAGGCCGCCACCTTCCGCCCGGTGGCCGATGGCATGGAAAAGCACCTCAATGTCTATCACCCGGTCCTCGACCACGGCTTCATCGCCGTCAAGGACTACATGGGCGACGATGTCTCGGTCTTGCAGATGGCCCGCATGAGCTATGGCAAGGGCACCAAGAGCCTGGCCGACGACCGCGCCCTGCTGCGCTATCTGATGCGTCACCTGCACACCAGCCCGTTCGAGGGCTGCGTCATCAAGCTGCACGTCAAGCTGCCGATCTTCGTCATGCGCCAGTGGGTGCGCCACCGCACTGCCAGCCTGAACGAATACTCGGCGCGCTATTCCATCATGCCCGACGAGTTCTACATGCCCGATCCGGCGCAGCTGGCGGTGCAGTCCAAGGACAACAAGCAGGGCCGTGGCGATACCCTGACCCCGGAGCAGGCGGCCGAGGTGCTGCGGCTGTTGCGCGAGGACGCGGTGCGCAGCTTCGACACCTATCACAAGCTGCTGAATGCCGACGAAGAGGGCAAGGCCCTGGAAGAGGACGGCATCGGCATCGCCCGCGAACTGGCCCGCATCGGCCTGCCGGTGTCGGCCTATACCCAGATGTACTGGCAGACCAACCTGCACAATCTGATGCACTTCCTGCGCCTGCGCGCCGACGTGCACGCCCAGTATGAAATCCGCGTCTTCGCCGACAAGATTCTGGAAATCATGGCCGATTGGGTGCCGGTGACCACCGAGGCGTTCCGCGATTACCAGCTGGATGCCGCCCGCGTCAGCCGCATGGAAATCGCCCTGCTGCGCGACATGCTGGCGGGCAAGGCCAGCGTGACCGACGGCGAGGCCTACGGCATGACCAAGCGCGAAATCCGCGAGTTCCAGACGCGCTTCGGGGTGTAAGCCCGGTGGCGAGGGACAACACACCCGGTCAATTCATTGACCGGGTGGTGTGAGAAAAAGACCAGGGGGCCTTAGGCCCCCTGTTCCTTTTGCATCAGCTTGGTCAACGTATCCACCAGGGCCTGGCGCGAGAACGGCTTGGCCACATAACCGTCCACCTTCAGATAGGCGGCCTGGCGCACATGCTCGGCGTCGGTCTGGCCGGTCAGCATGACGAACCGCACTGCGGGGTGCAGTTCCTTGACCACGCTCAGCAGCGCCAGCCCGTCCATGCCGGGCATCACCCAATCGCAGATGATGATGTCGGGAACACCGCGCTTCTCGATCTTCTCCAGCGCGTCCTCGCCATTGACGGCGGTGGTCACCCAATGGACGCCCAGGCCGCGCAGCAGGCCGGACACCAGCATGCGCGAGGTGTCCACGTCTTCCACCACCAGGAACTTCTTGCCGGCGATCCACTCGCCGAGGCCGGGATGCTCGCTCATCGGTCGCCTCCTTATCGATACATGCCGACATAGACGATCATGTCTTTGCCCGGCACCTGTTTCACATAGGTCAGTTTGGGTTCGATGCGGTTGCTGACCGGATTGAGCCAGCGGTATTCCACCCAGCCCTCGCCCTTGTCGCGGGCCGTGCGGATGATGTCCTGCACCAGCAGCTTGCCGTCGGCGTCGCGCACGTTCAGCACCGACTTGCCTTCGTGCTTGGGATTGGGCGGATAGACCAGCCAGGTGCCGTTGCCGTCGATGACGTTGACGTAGATTTCGCCAAAGCGGAAGGGGCCGTCGCCGTGGAAGGTGCGGCGCGCCTGTTCCAGGTCGCGGTTTTGCAGCAGCGTGGCGGCTTCCAGCGTCAGGTCCCTGACCTGATCGCCGGTGGGTTTCTCGACGGCGGCCGCAGGCAACGCGCCCGCCAGCAGCGCGCCCGCCAGCAGTGCGCCTGGGGCCAAGGCCAGTATTCCGCGTCGGTTCATCATGCCGCTCCCTGTTCGCCCAGGCCCAGATCCACCAGCAATTCGGCCACGGCCTGCCGGGACACCGGCTTGACCAGGATGGCGTCGAAGCCGCAGGCCAGGAATTGCTCGCGCTCCTCGGGCATGGCGTGGGCGGTGTAGGCCACCAGCTTGGCGCCCTTGTCCAACCCTTCCGCCCGCGCCTTGCGGCAAACTTCGTCACCGCTGATGGTGGGCATGGAGATGTCCAGCAGGATCAGCTCGGCGGCATTGCCGGCCATCCATGCCAGGGCCTGATCGCCGTCCTCGGCGTTGGCCACCTGCCAGCCCATCTTGGTCAGGAAACGGCTGACCAGGATGCGGTTGACCTCGTTGTCGTCGACCACCAGTGCCGATCTCATGGCTTTCCCCTTCCCCTCACCCGGCCGACAGCGGCAGGGTGAACGTGAACGTGCTGCCCTCTCCCACCTTGGATTGCAAATCCATGGTGCCCCCCATCAGTTCCACCAAGTGACGGGCCAAGGTCAAGCCCAGACCGGTGCCGCCATGCGATCGGGTGAGGAACGCATCCACCTGACGGAACTTTTCGAAGATCTTGTCCTGCATGTCGTCAGGAATGCCGGGGCCGGTATCGCGCACATGGAATGCCACCCGCTGGCCGACCCGCTCGATGCGCAGCTCCACTTCACCCTTTTCGGTGAACTTGACCGCGTTGTTCAGCAGATTGTGCAGAATCTGGCGCAGGCGGGTGGGGTCGGCGGTCAGCGTCTCGGGCAGGTCGTCGGCCATAGCCAGGACGAAGCCCAATCCCTTGGCCGCTGCTGTCGCCTGATGCACCGCCGCCACTTCGGCCGCCACCTTGCGCGGGTCCACCGGCTTGCGCGCCAGCACCATCTCGCCCGCTTCGATCTTGGCGATGTCCAAAATGGAATTCACCAGCTCCAGCAGATGGCGGCTGCTGCGTTCGATGATCTCGGCGTTCTCGCGCGCCTCGTCGTCATGGGCCTCGTCGCGCAGCAATTCGGCGAAACCGATGATGCCGTTCAGGGGCGTGCGCAATTCATGGCTCATGCTGGCCAGGAATTCGCTTTTCATGCGGCTGGCTTCCTCGGCGTTGACGCGGGCCTCGGTCAGGCGGCCGAAGGACTCGCGCACGCGGTCGGCCATTTCGTTGAAGGATGCGGCCAGCCGCGCCATCTCGTCATTGCCTTGCGCTGGCAGGCGGTGGTCCAGATCGCCGTCCTCGAACAGGCGGATCGAGGTGATGACGGCGGTGATGCGGCGGGTCAGGAACGACGCCATCCACACCGCCACCAGGATCACCAGCACGACCATCAGCACGGTGGACACCGTCAGGTCGCGGGCCATGCGCTCGACCTGATCGACGATCATGGACATGACGCCGTCCAGGTGCCCCTGCAATTCCATGTCGCGCTGCATCACCACCTGATCGGCGTATTCGCGCGATTCGGTGGCAGCGCGATGGAAATCGTCCACGTTGGCGCCGATGGTGACGAAGCCGAAGCCGCGCGGGCTGTTGCCGTAGGGGCCGGTGTAATAGGGAATGGCGGCGGCGGTGGTCAGTTTCCACAGGCCGGACCAGAAAATCTCGAACGAGCCCGAGCCGCCGTCGCGGGTCAGGTCCATCCAGCCGGTGCATTGCGGCGCATGGTTCAGATAGCGGCAATCCATGCCCAACTGCCCGGCCTTGATCTGCGCGGCGGCGCCCTTCTTCTTCAGGGATTGCTCGTGGAAGGGCGGCATTTCGGCCAGGAAGTCCCAGGCCGCTTTGCCGCTTTTCTGCCACTGGTCATACAGATCCTGGTCCATCCACGGCGTGGCGGGCTCGCCGGTCTCGGGATCGTAGCCGGTCAGGAAATAATGGCGGGGATGGGCGATGGAGCGGCCCTTGTAATCCCAGATGAAAGCGTAATTGCCCGCCCGCGCATCGGCGATGGGCGAATAGCGGTCGGCGGTGGGCATGATGTGGTCGGTGATTTCCATGATGTGGTCATGGTCCAGCGCCAGGGTCACCCAGCCGGTCACCTGATTGTTGCGCACCACCGGCATGGCCCAGCGCACGATGCCGCGGAAGCGCTGGCCGACCGGGTTCTCGGTCCCGGCATAGGCGGCCTTTTCCGGCTCGAACGCCATGCCGCGCTTTTCCGCCGCCGCCGGGGTGTAGGGGCCGATAACGCGTGAGCCCACATAGGCGCCGATCACGTCGGACACATGGATGTCGCCGGGCTTCAGCGTCTTCAGCGCCGGGAAATAGGTCTCGGCCTTGACGAAGGTGTTCTCGTGCCGCGACACGTCGCGCAGGTCGTGCGCCATCAGCGGCGAATTGGTCACCTTGATCTTTTCGCGCCCGTCCAGACCGATGAAGGTCATTTCCAGGAACAGCGGGCGCTCCTCCAGCACCGCAGCCTGATCCGCCTGGCGGTAGTTGAAGTTGCGGGCGTTTTCCTCGTTGGACGATTGCATCTGCGGGCGGTCGTATTGCGGCACCGCCTCGGGGCCCGGCACCCATTGGCTGCCGTCGGGCGACAGTACCCAGGGATGTGCCCGTTCGATCTTGCGGGTGCGCTGGCTCAGGAACCGGCGATAGGCATCCTCGTTCGGCTCCAGCAGCGCGGCCGAGCGGATGTCGGAATCGCGGTCATACAGGAACGCCGCCACGTTGCGGGCGGTGTCGGTGGTCAGCCGTTCCAGGGATTCGCGGGCGGAATCGTCCAGCGCCTTGGTGGCGGCGCGGGTGGTGCTGTTGGCGACCTCGTCCACCGTCTCGCGCATGGTCTGGGTCATGCGCACCACGTTCTCGGACACCCGCTCGGCCAGCCAGACCTGGCCTTTCCAGGCGAACAGGGCCAGCGCCACCAGCGGGATGACCTTGATCACCACGAAGATGATGATCAGCTTTGCCCGGATGCCAAGTGACTTGATCCCGTCCACGGTTTTTGTTCCGAAATCCGTTTCCCCCACAAACCTTCGTATAGCACACGCCTCTGAACGGGAATCAGCGCCACTTGCAACGGATGGGAAAAATTTTGCGAATGCTTTGTAAACCGCGCCGTGCGGCGGCATTGCCGGTCCGTGATGATGCCGCTTGACAGCGGTTTCCCGAGGGCAGGGCGGCGATGGTCACGGCATCGTCATGCCTTGGCCGTTGACGCCCGCCGCCAGGGGCGTAGCCTTTTCGGGAAACAATCCTGAGGGAGGGATGAAATGGCGTTCAAGCCTTGCATCGATGCGTGCGACGGCGCGCACCGCCTGTGCACCGAAGCCGCGATCCACTGCATGCAGCAAAGCGGTGTCGGTGCGGAATGGGAATTGGTGCAGCTGTTGCTGGATACCGCCGACATCACCGAAACCGCCAGCGATTTTCTGTTGCGCAGTTCGCGCCAGCATCATCTGGTGGCCAAGGTGACGGCCGAGATCGCGCTGCGGTGCGCCGAGGCCTGCGATCAGCACGCCGACAAGGATCTGCGACTGGGCCAGACCGCCAAGGCTTGCCGCAAGGCCGCCGAGGCCTGCGAAAAGCTGTTCTGACGGGGATGACGGCCGACGCTGCGGCGTTGGCCGACCCGCAAGGGGATGATGGGTATGGGGTTGATTGAACGCGCCCTGGCGGCATGTGTGCTGGGGGCGCTCTTGATGTTGGTGGAACTGCCTGCGGCCCAGGCGGGCGAGGCGGTGACCCTGCAACTGAAATGGCTGCACCAGTTTCAGTTCGCGGGCTATTACGCGGCGTTGGATCAGGGCTATTACGCCGAGGCCGGGCTGGATGTCACCCTGCGCGAAGGCGGTCCCGAGGTGGATGCCGAGCTTGAGGTGGCCGAAGGCCGCGCCCAATACGGTATCGGCAATTCCAATCTGGTGCTGGCGCGTGCCGCCGGGCGGCCGTTCGTGGCGCTGGCGGTGGTGTTGCAGCATTCGCCGGAAATTCTGCTGACCCGGCGGCAACCGGATATCGCGTCTCTGTCCGATCTGGCCGGAAAGCGGCTGATGGATGCGCCGCTGTCGGTGGCGGTGGCGGCCATGCTGACCCGCTCGGGCATCGACGTCGCCGCCCTGCCGCGGGTGCCCAACCGCGGTAATGCCGGGGATTTGCTGGACGGCAAGGCCGACATGATGGTGGCCTACAGCACCAACGAACCCTTCGCCTTCGAACGGGTGGGGCGTCCCTATATGGCATTCAGCCCGCGTGCTGTGGGCGTGGATTTCTACGGCGACACCCTGTTCACCACCGAACAGGAAGTGCGCGATCATCCCGACCGGGCTGCCGCCCTGCGCGCGGCGTCATTGCGCGGCTGGCAATACGCCATGCAGCACCCGGTCGAGATGGTGGAATCGATCCTGGCCCATCATGGCGGCAACCGCGAACAATTGTTGTTCGAGGCGCAAGAGATGGAACGCCTGATGCAGCCCGAACTGGTGCCGCTGGGCGAGATGAATCCCGAACGCTGGCGGCGCATCGCCCAGGTTTTCGCCGAGTCGGGGCTGTTGCCGCCCGGCTTCGATGTCGCGCCGCTGTTGTACCGGCCCGAGGGCGCGGTCATCCCCGCCGGGCTGGTGTGGGGTATGGCGGCGCTGGGCGTGGCGGTGTTGCTGTCCACCCTGGCGGTGTTGCGCATGGCGCGGCTGCGGCGGGGCCTGCAACAAAGCGAGGCCCGCTTCCGCACCCTGGTTGAAGACAGCCCGGTCGGCATCTTCCACTATGATTCCGATCTGGTGATCACCTATGTGAACGCCACCTTCGCCGCCATCATGTGTTCGGCCCCCGACCGTCTGCTGGGGTTGAGCATGCATAATCTCCGCGACCAGGGGCCGCTGCCCGCTATCCGGGCGCCGCTGGACGGGCGGCGCGGCCGCTACGAAGGACCTTACCGCTCGTCCCTCAGCGGGCGTGACCTGCTGGTGTCCATGACCTGTGCGCCGCTGCGCGACAGTGACGGCACTGTGACCGGCGGTATCGGCATCGTCGAGGACATCACCGAACGCGTCGCCGCCGACAGCGAGCGGCGCACGCTGTTGCAGGCGGTCGAGCAAAGCCCGGTGGCGGTGGTGGTGACCGATGTCGGCGGCACCATCCGCTTCGTCAACCGTGCCTTCGAGGTCAATACCGGCTATGGCCGCGACGAGGTTGTGGGCCAGAATCCACGTCTGCTTCAAGGCGGCGACAAAAGCGCCGAGGAATACGCCGAATTGTGGCGCACCATCACCGGCGGCGGGGTGTGGAGCGGCGAATTCCATAACCGCCGCAAGGATAACAGCCTGTATTGGGAGCGGGCGGTGATCGCCCCGGTGCGGGATTCCTCGGGCACCATCGTGCAGTTTGTCGGCGTCAAGGAAGACATCACCGAGAAGCGGGCCCATGACGAGGAGATGCGCCGTCTGGTCGCCCATCTGACCGAGGCCAACACCGAGTTGGAGCGCTTCGCCTATGTGGCGTCGCACGACCTGCGCGAGCCGCTGCGTACCGTCGCCTCGTTCTCGCAATTGCTGAAGCGGCGCTATCACGGCAAGCTCGATGCCGAGGCCGATGAATTCATCGATCTGGTGGTCGGCGCCGCCAGCCGCATGCATGCGCTGATCGGCGATCTGCTGACCTATTCCCGCGTTACCGGCAAGGGCTCGCCCTTTGCCCCGGTGGATAGTGCGGCGGTGTGCGTCCTGGCGCTCAGCAATCTGCGCGAAAGCATCGAAGAGGCGGCCGCGACGGTGGATATCCAGCCCTTGCCCGGCGTCACCGCCGACGAGGTGCAACTGATGCAGCTGTTCCAGAACCTGATTGGCAACGCCATCAAGTTCCGCCGTTCCGGCCACCCGCCCACCATCACCGTGTCCTGTAGCGGCGGGGTGTTCGCGGTGGCCGATGACGGCATCGGCATCGCCCATACCGATCAGGACATCTACGAAATCTTCCGCCGCCTCAATTCAGCCGAAACCTATCCCGGCACCGGTGTCGGTCTGGCCATCTGCAAACGCATCGTGCAACGCCATGGCGGCCGCCTGTGGCACGAACCGCGCCCCGGCGGCGGCACGGTGTTCCGCTTCACCCTTGAGGCGGAACAGCCGGTGGGTTAGGGCGACGCGTCTTGCGCGTCGCCCCTGCGCCCATTGCGGGCGCGGCCCAGCGGGCGGATGCCCGCGCCCGGCGAGGGAAAACGATGGGGCCTAGACCGTGATGCACAGAGGGCATCACGGTCTAGGCATTCGGCAGCTTGGGCTGGGGCGGCGCCACTTCCTCGATGGCCGGGTCGTCGCCCAACTGGACCGCCTCGATGCGGTCGGCGCGCTTGACCACCTTGTCGGTGGAGATGCGGATCTGCCGGATATCCTCGGCTGCCTGGGTGAAATGCTTGTCCAGGGCGGTGACGCGGCTGTCCAGCCGCTCGATATCGTCCAGCAGGGTGCGCACTTCCTTTTGGATCACCCCGGCCTGCTCGCGCATGCGGGCGTCCTTCAGCACGGCGCGCACGGTGTTCAGCGTCGCCATCAGGGTGGTGGGCGACACGATCCACACCTTGGCGCGGAACGACTTTTCCACCACGTCGGGGAAGTTGGCGTGCAATTCGGCGTAGATGGCTTCCGACGGCAGGAACATCAGCGCCGATTCGGCGGTCTCGCCGGGGACGATGTATTTTTCCGCGATGTCGCGCACATGCTTGAGGATAGCCGTGGCGAAGGCCCGTCCGGCGGCGATGCGTTCCGCCTCGTCGCGGGCCGAGCGCAAGGCGTGAAAGCTTTCCAGCGGAAACTTGGCGTCGATGGCGATGGCGCCGGGCGGGTTGGGCAGGTCCAGCAGGCAATCGACGCGGCGGCCGTCGCCCAGCGGCGCCTGGAACTTGTAGGCGCTGGGCGGCAGCATGGTGCTGACGATGTCGTTCAACTGGATTTCGCCAAAGGCACCGCGCGCCTGTTTGTTGGACAGGATGTCCTGAAGCGACACCACCTGGGCCGACAGCTCGGTGATGTTCTTTTGCGCGGCATCGATCACCGCCAGCCGTTCCCGCAGATCGTGCAGGGTGGTGGATTGGCGCTGCGACGCCTGTTGCAGGCCGTCATCCATGCGCTTGCCCAAGGCCGCCAGCCGTTCCTCGACGGCACGGGCCAGGGCGCGTTCCTGGGCCTGCATGCGTTCCGACAATTGCGCCTGGGCGGCGGCCTGGGTCTCGGCCAGTTGCGCCAGCCGTCCGGTCAGTGCCGCCTGGGTCTGGGCGACGCCGTCCACGGCGCGGGCCAGCCCGTCCTGCTGGGCGCCCGCCGCACCCTGGGCGCGCAGCGCCAGCACCACCGCCGCGCCCACCGCCACCAGGGCGATCGCCCCCACGATCATCGTCGCCGCGTCCACCATCTTTCTCCTCTGCCATCGTGCCGCCGTTTTCATAGCATAGAAACGCTGACATGAAGATCACGTGGAGATCCCCCATGAGACGGCGCCTCGCCCTGCTTACCGCAATTGCCTGTCTGCCGCTGTTGGCGGCGGCGGGCTTCGCCGACACCGTGCTGTCGCCGACGGACCGCAGTGGCCTGAGCCTGACTCTGACCCAGGACGACACCGCCCTGGTGCGCGACCGCCGCAGCGCCAGCCTGGACAAGGGCCCCCAATTGCTGGTGGTCGAGGGCGTGGCGCGGCAGGCCCGCGATACCTCCGCCATGCTGGCCGGTTCCGGCCTTGCCGTGCAGGAACAGGGCTTCCGCCTGTCGGGCCTGGATGCCGATACCCTGCTGGCCTCCTCGGTCGGGCAAGAGGTGACGGTGGTGTGGCGCGATGGCGGCGGCGCCGAGCGCGAGGACCGTGCCAAAATCATCTCGGCCGGACCCAACCCGCTGTTCCAGGTGGGCGGCAAGGTGGTGGCGGGAACGCCCGCCCGCATTCTCTATGATGCCCTGCCCGCCGAATTGCGCGGCGTGCCCGCCTATCGCGCCACCATCGCCGCCGACCAGAGCGGCAAGCGCGACATCGAATTGTCCTATCTGACCGGCGGTCTGTCGTGGCAAGCCGATTACGTGGCTGAGTTGGCGCCGAGTGGCGACAAGGCGGCGCTGTCGGCCTGGGCCACGCTCAGCAACAATGCCGGGGCGGATTTCGCCAATGCCCGCGTGCAGGTGATGGCGGGCGACCTCAACAGCGTAGCCGACGCCGCACCGGTACGCATGGCGCGCATGGAAAAGGCGTTGATGGCCGCCGCCCCCATGGCCGAACCGCCCAGCCGTCAGGCGGTGGGCGGCTATCACCTCTATACCCTGGCGCAGCCGGTCAGCCTGAAGGACGGCGAGCGCAAGCAGGTGCCGCTGCTGGCGCCGCAGACCCTGAACGCCGAACGGCAATTGGTGCTGGAGCCGCTGCCCGGGCAGGCCTGGCGGGACCGCCAGCCCGAGCAGCCGCCGGTCCATCCCCAGGCGCTGCTGCGCCTGAAGAACGGCAATGGCGAGCCGCTGCCCGCCGGAACCATCCGCGTGTTCCAACGGGCCAAGGACGGCGCCGCCACCTTCCTGGGCGAGGACCGTCTGGCCGCCACCCCCGCCGGGGCCAGCGCCCGCGTGACGCTGGGCCGCGCCTTCGACGTCACCGCCCGGCGCAGCCAGACCGATTTCACCCGCGTTTCCGCCGAGATCACCGAAGCGCAATGGCAGGTGCGTCTGGCCAATGGCGGCGATGCCCCGGCCAAGGTGACAGTGCGCGAGACCTTCGGCGGCGAATGGCTGGTGCTGGACGAGAGCGCCAAGCACAGCAAGGAGAACGCCTTCACCGCCGCCTGGAGCGTGACGGTCCCGGCCAAGGGCGAGACGGTGCTGACCTATCGTGCCCGCGTGAAGGGGTGAGAGGCATCCTCAATGCCTCTCCATCCGGGGTATTAGGCCCAAGGGGCCGCGCGGCTTATGCCGCGGAAGGCAAGAGGCGCGGAGGCGCCTCGCCCGCCGTTTGAGGGCGATTACGACAAGTCAGTGGGGGATTCGCTTGACGCACCGGTGCAGGTTCCATATCTCCCCCTGTGGAATTCTCACAAAGGTGTCGCCTCCATGGCTCTGCTCCCCATCCTCACCGCTCCCGATCCCCGGTTGAAGCAGAAGGCCACCCGCGTCGAGGCGGTGGACGACGAACTGCGCCAGTTGATGGACGACATGCTGGAAACCATGTACGCCGCGCCGGGCATCGGTCTGGCCGCGCCGCAGGTGGGGGTGGTCCGCCGGGTCATCGTCATGGATATCGGCCGCGACGAGGAAGACCGCCAGCCGCTGCGCATGGTCAATCCGGAAATCGTCTGGGCGTCGGACGACGACAACACCTATGAAGAGGGCTGCCTGTCGGTGCCCGAGCATTACGCCGCCGTGGTGCGCCCGCGTGCTATCCGCGTGCGCTATCTCGATCCGCAGAACGAAACGCGCGAGATGGAGGCCGACGGCCTGCTCGCTACCGTGTTGCAGCACGAGATGGACCATCTGGACGGCATCCTGTTCATCGACCATCTGTCGTCGCTGAAGCGCAACATGATCCTGCGCAAGCTGTTGAAGGCCAAGAAGGACGCGGGTTGACCGCCATGCGCCTGTGCTTCATGGGGACGCCCGATTTCTCGGTGCCGATCCTCGCCGCCCTGCTGGATGCCGGTCACGACGTGGTCTGCGTCTATTCCCAGCCGCCGCGCCCTGCCGGGCGCGGGCACAAGGAACAGCTGACCCCGGTGCACGCCTTCGCCCAATCCAAGGGGATCGAGGTCCGCACCCCCAAGAACCTCAAGGACGAGGCCGACCGGCAGGCGTTCCGCGATCTGGATTTGGACATGGCGGTGGTCGCCGCCTATGGCCTGATCCTGCCCAAAGCGGTGCTGGACGCGCCGCGCCTGGGCTGCCTGAACGTCCATGCCTCGCTGTTGCCGCGCTGGCGCGGCGCCGCCCCCATCCAGCGCGCCATCCTGGCGGGCGATGCCGAGACCGGCGTGACCATCATGCAGATGGATGTGGGGCTGGACACCGGCGACATGCTGCTGGTGGACAAGGTGGCGATCACGCCGCAGACCAACGCCGCCATCCTGCACGACCAATTGGCCGAGATGGGGGCGCGGCTGATCGTCGAGGCGGTAGCCCGCTACGACCAGTTGCCGCATGTGAAACAGCCCGAGGACGGCGTGACTTACGCCGCCAAGCTGAGCAAGGACGAGGGCCGTCTGGACTGGACCCGCCCCGCCGCCGAGTTGGACCGGCAAGTGCGCGGCCTGACGCCGTGGCCGGGGGTGTGGTGCGAGCTGAACGGCGAACGCCTGAAGGTGCTGGTGGCCGAGCCGGTGGCGGGCAATGGCGCGCCCGGCACCGCCCTGGACGATGCGTTGTGCATCGCCTGCGGCGGCGGCGCCCTGCGGCTGCTGCGGGCGCAGCGGCCCGGCAAGGGACCCATGGCCGCCGCCGAGCTGCTGCGCGGCTATGCGGTGCCCAAGGGCACGGTCCTGGGCTGATGCCCCGCTACAGGCTCACTCTCGAATATGACGGCCGCCCCTATCACGGCTGGCAGCGGCAGGAACACGGCCCTTCAGTGCAGCTGGCGCTGGAAGACGCGGTCGAGCGCTTCTGCCAGACCCGGACCCTGGTGCAATGCGCCGGACGCACCGATGCCGGGGTGCACGCCACCGGACAGGTGGCGCATTTCGACGCGCCGCGCGACTACCGCGCCGACCGCGTGCGCGACGGCCTGAATTTCCACCTGCGCCCCCATCCGGTGGTGGTGCTGGCAGCCGAGGCGGTGGACGACGATTTCCACGCCCGCTTCTCCGCCACCGGGCGCTCCTATCTGTTCCGCATCCTCAACCGCCGCGCCCCGGCCGGACTGGATGCCGGGCGGGTGTGGTGGGTGCCGGTGGCACTGGATGTCGATGCCATGCACGCGGGTGCGCAATACCTGCTGGGCCATCACGATTTCACCACCTTCCGCGCCAGCGAATGCCAGGCGAAAAGCCCGATGAAGACCATGGAGCGTCTGGACGTCAGCCGGGTGGGCGAGGAAATCCATGTGGTGACCGCCGCGCAGTCGTTCCTGCACCATCAGGTGCGCAACATGGTCGGCACGCTCAAGCTGGTGGGCGAGGGCAAGTGGCGGCCCGAGGACATGAAATGCGCGCTGGACGCCCGCGACCGCAAGGCGGGCGGCCCGACCTGTCCGCCGGACGGGTTGTACCTGACCGGGGTGCGCTATCCCTCCAACGGCGGATACGACCGCAACCTGTGAACCATTGGCGCGGGCGATAGTTGCGCTTACCATGAATTCCTTTTTCAAGCGCAGCGCAGGGTTGGAATGAGCACCGGAGATCTTCTCGCAAAGCGCTTGGCGCTGTTGTCCGTAATCAGCGCGGACAAGGATGTCCTGCGTACCTTCAGGCCGGTGCTGGAACGGTGCCTGGACGGCGTCCTGGACGAATTCTATCGCCATATCCGCAGCTTTCCCGAACTGGAGGCGCTGTTCCCGCACGAGGGCGTGGTCAACCACGCCAAGGCGGCGCAGAAGAAGCATTGGATGCGGCTGTTCTCAGGCGCCTTCGACGCGGATTACATGAATTCGGTGCGCGAGATCGGCCGCACCCACGCCCGTATCGGCCTGGAACCCCATTGGTATATCGGCGGCTACGCCATGGTGCTGGCCCGCCTGTTGGCGGTGGCGACCGAGACGCAGAAGACCAATCTGTTCGGGGCCGGAAACAAGGTGGAACTGGGGCGGTTGCATTCCATCATCGCCCGCGACGTGCTGCTGGACATCGATCTGGCGGTGTCGGTCTATCTGGACACCGTGCGCGAGCAGGCGGTGGCCGAGCAGCAAAAGCGCGAAGCGGTGCTGGTGGCCGAACTGACGGCGGTGGTCGGGGCGGCCCGCGACGGCGATCTGTCGCAGCGCATTCCGCTGGCGGGTAAGGATGGCTTTTTCCGCGACCTCTGTCAGGCGGTCAATGGTCTGGTGGCGACCACCGATTCGGCGCTGGGCGACGTGGCGGCGGTCCTAGGCGCGGTGGCCGACGGCGATCTGAGCCGCCGGGTCACCGCCGATCACCACGGCGTGTTCGGGGAACTCAAGGACGACATCAACCGCACGGCGGAAACCCTGTCAGGGGTGGTCGCGGGCATCAATTCGGCGGCGCATGAAATCGCCGGGGCGGCGTCGGAAGTGGCGGCGGGCAGCAACGACCTGTCCGAACGCTCGGAACAGCAGGCCGCCAATCTTGAGGAAACCGCCGCCGCGCTACAGCAATTGGCCGCCGCCGTGCGCCGCAACGCCACCAGCGCCACCCGCGCCAACGATCTGGCGGCGCGGGCCCGCGACGTGGCGTTGCAGGGCGGTACGGTGGTGGGTGACGCCATCGCCGCCATGGGCCGCATCCGCAGCGGTTCGGAAAAGATCGAAGCCATCGTCGGCATGATCAACGAGATCGCCTTCCAGACCAATCTGCTGGCGCTGAACGCGGCGGTCGAGGCGGCGCGGGCGGGCGATGCGGGCAAGGGCTTCGCCGTGGTGGCGGCTGAGGTGGGCAATTTGGCGCAACGTTCGGCGCAGGCGTCCAAGGAAATCAAGACGCTGATCGGCGACAGCGCCGCCCAGGTCCATTCCGGCGGGGAATTGGTGGTCGCCACCGGCAAGGCCCTGGATGAAATCGTCGGCGCCGTGCGCGAGGTGGCCGACATCGTGGTCGAGATCACCGAGGCCAGCCGGGAACAATCTTCGGGCATCGAACAGGTCAACGACGCCCTGGGCCATATCGACGAGACCACCCAGCAGAACGCCGCCCTGGTGGAGGAATCCGCCGCCGCCGCCACCTCGCTGGAAGATCAGGCGGCGCGGCTGGCCGAGATGATGCGCTTTTTCACCGTGCGCTGAGGCGGGTTAAAGCCGCTTGATCCGATAGGTGGCGGCGCCGTAGCTGGCCAGGGTGTCGCAGGGCTGCGGCTCATAGCCCAGCGAGCCCCAGAAGCCGTCGGAATTGTTCACCGCCGTCAGGGCGATGCGGTCGAAACCGTGGGCGCGGGCCACGTCCTCCATCAGCCGTGCCAGGGCGATGCCCAGCTTGCGGCCGCGCGCCTCGGGCAACAGGGCGACGTCGTGGATGTACAGGCAATCGGCCTCGGCAGGCAGGGACTGCATCACGCTGTCCAAGGCGGGCGGCTGGCCGATGATTCCGGGATGGACGATGCAATAGCCCAGGCTCAGGGCTCCGTCCTCGGCCATGCGGCAGCCGTCGGGAAACAGCGCCAGCCGGTTGGCGAACACTGCCGGGTCCTCGGGGTAATTCACATGGACGATGTCGGCGATCTGGTTGACCCGCGCCAGATCGGCCACAATCATGGGGCGCCACAGGGCCATTTTCTCACATTCCCATCAGACGGTCGGAAACGAGGCGGACCAGCTGCGACAGCAGCACGTCCAGCAGTACGATGCCCGCGGCGGTGCCCGGATTCACCGCCAGCCCCACATAGGCCACATAGGCGTGGTAGATCAGCAGGACGATGATCGCGCATTGCACCAGGATCAGGGTGGCATGGCCGGGAAAGGCCACCGCCAGGATATTGAGCGGCAGCAGCACCGCCACCTGCACCACCGACGACCAGTTATAGGCGACGATGTAGCGGGTATAGAGCGGCCAGCGGTCCAGGGAATCGGCCACGGTGATCATCACCACCGGAAAGGCGGTCCAGGCCACCACGTAGCTGATCAGCCAGACCAGGATTTCCCGCGGACCGATCTCGGGCGGCAGGGTGCCGCCCAGCACGTCGCTGAACACGAAGGCCGGGGCCACCAGTACGGCGACCCAGAACGAGTTCCAGAAACCGCGCGGAGTGGCATCGAACAGCGCCAGGCCGCGCGGGTCGCGGCGGGCCAGCCGGAAGGCACCGGCGATGGCGGCGGCCATTTCGGGGCGGGAGATCACGGCCGCCCCACCAGTTGCTCCAGCACGCGGCCGTAGATGTCGGTCAGGGCGTGCATGTCGGCGACCTGAACATGTTCGTCCACCTTGTGCATGGTCTGCGCGACCAGACCGAATTCCAGCACCGGGCAGAAATTCTTGATGAAGCGGGCATCCGAGGTGCCGCCGGTTGTGGACAGTTCCGGACGGCGGCCGGTGACCGCCTGGGCGGCGATTGCGACGGCGTCGCTCAGCAGGCCGGGCTGGGTCAGGAAGCTTTCGCCCGACACCTCGATGGTGCAGTCGTAATCGCCGCCCACCTCGGCCAGGATGCCGCGAATCCATTTCTCCAGCGACGCGCCGGAATGCAGGTCGTTGAAGCGGATGTTGAAGCCCGCGCGGGCCTCACCGGGGATGACGTTGGTGGCGGCGTTGCCCACGTCCACCGTGGTCAGCGCCAGGGTGCTGGCCTGGAAATGGGTGCTGCCGTCGTCCAGTGGCTTTTCGGTCAGGCGGCGCAGCATTTCCAGCAGGCGGGGGATGGGGTTATCGGCCAGATGGGGATAGGCGGCATGGCCCTGGGTGCCGAACACCCTGATCTTGCAGTTCAGCGAGCCGCGGCGGCCGATCTTCATCATCTCGCCCAGATGGCGGGGGTTGGTGGGCTCGCCCACCAGACACAGATCCAGTTTCTCGCCGCGCGCCTGCAACCACTCCAGCACCTTGACGGTGCCGTCCACCGCCGGGCCTTCCTCGTCGCCGGTAATCAGCAGGCTGATGGAGCCCTTGGCCGGTCCGGCCTCAAGAAAGCGCGACACGGCGGCGACGAAGCAGGCGATGGCGCCCTTCATGTCGGCGGCGCCGCGCCCGAACAGGCGGCCGTCGATGATATGGCCGCCGAACGGCTCCACGGTCCAGGCGCCGCCCACCGGCACCACGTCGGTGTGTCCGGCGAAACAGAAATTGGGACCGCTGTCACCCAGGCGGGCATAGAGGTTCTTGATCTGCGGCCCGCCGGTGGCGGAATCGACGGCATGGCAGGCAAAGCCCATGCCTTCCAGGGCATGGGTCAGAACCGCCATGGCGCCCGCGTCTTCCGGGGTGACGCTGGCGCAGCGGATCAAATCCTGGGCAAGCGCGACGGGATCAAGCGCCATGGGGCGGTCCTTTCCTGCGGCAAAAGTGATCATGGCCGGGACTTTGCCCGGCCATGACGGTTTTTCAACGGCACGGACGCGGGGTCAGTCGCGCAGAAGCTCGTTGATCGAGGTCTTCGAGCGGGTCTTCTCGTCCACACGCTTGACGATGACCGCACAATACAGGCTGGGGCCGGGGGTGCCGTCCGGCAGCGGCTTGCCGGGCATGGAACCGGACACCACCACCGAATAGGGCGGCACGCGGCCGATGAACACTTCGCCGGTGGCGCGGTCGACGATCTTGGTGCTGGCGCCCAGGTACACGCCCATGGACAGCACCGAGCCCTCGCCCACCACAACGCCTTCGGCCACTTCGGCGCGGGCGCCGATGAAGCAATTATCCTCGATGATCACCGGACCGGCCTGCAACGGCTCCAGCACGCCGCCGATACCGGCGCCGCCCGAGATATGCACGTTGCTGCCGATCTGGGCGCACGAGCCGACGGTGGCCCAGGTGTCCACCATGGTGCCGCGGTCCACATAGGCGCCGACGTTCACGAAGCTGGGCATCAGCACCACGCCCGGCGCGATGAAGGCCGAACGGCGGACGATGGCGCCGGGCACGGCACGGAAGCCGTGGGCGCGGAACTTGCCGTCATCCCAGCCCTCGAACTTGGACGGCACCTTGTCGAACCAATGGGCGGTGCCGGGGCCGCCGGGGATGGGGGCATTGTCGTTCAGGCGGAAGGACAGCAGCACCGCCTTCTTCAGCCACTGGTTCACGACCCATTCGCCGTCCAGCTTTTCCGCCACGCGCAGATGGCCGGTGTCCAGCATGCCCAGCGCGGTGTCCACCGCGTCGCGGATCTTGCCGCCGGTCTCGAAATTGATGGTGTCGCGCGCCTCCCAGGCGTTCTCGACGTCCTTTTGCAGATCGGCGAAGCTCATGATCGCTATCCTTGGGGTGATGGGTGTTTGGGGGAACATAGCGCGCTGGCGATGGCTGTCAACGCGCGCAAGACATCACTGGGCGTGGGGAATGGCTTCCAGCCAGCCGACCAGATCGTCGGTGATGTGGTGGACGTGGCCCAGGTCGTCGTCGTCCTGCTGCACCACCTTGTGGTCGGGGTGGTTGTCCTGGCGCACCCACACCGTAGTCATGCCGATATCGGCGGCGGGTTTCAGGTTGCGGTGGATGTCCTCGACCATGGCCGCCGGGGCGGCCTGGATGCCGAAACGCGCCAGCATGGCCTGATAGCAGGCCGGTTGCGGCTTGGGGATGAAATCGGCGGCGCGGATGTCGAAGATGCCGTGGAACCGTCCGGTGATGCCCAGGCGGTCCATGACGCTGATGGCGTGCTTTTCCGAGCCGTTGGTGAAGATGAAGCAGCGCCCCGGCAGCCGGGCCAGGGCGGCATCCAGGCGCGGCGCCGCGTCCAACACGGTGTGGTCGATGTCGTGGACATAGTCCAGGAAGGTCTCGGGCTCGATGCCGTGCACGATCATCAGGCCGCGCAGGGTGGTGCCGTATTCGCGGTAATAGCGCTTTTGCAGCACGAAGGCATCGTCCAGCGCCATGCCCAGCCGTTCGGCGATGAACTGGCGCATGCGCACGTCGATCTGCGGGAACAGACTGCTGGAGGCCGGGTACAGCGTGTTGTCCAGGTCGAAGACCCAAGACTGGACGTGGGCAAGGCCCTGGCGGCGCGGATCGATGGTCGGGCTGTCGGTCATGTCCGATGGAGATAGTCCCGCCTGACCGCGAACGCAAGCCCGTGTATCCCCCCAGATCTTTTGCGGACAACAAGTCAACGCAAGGCTGTGCGCATCGCGGTTTCGTCTCTATTGAAGGGGTCCGACCTATGTTAAGCATGGTTTCCGGCTGCAAGGACAAGGGATCATGAGCGCGTCTTCCGAGGCCAGGCATGGACGAAACGGCGGTTCCGCATTGCGGGAATTCCGCCTGGGCGCCGCCGCCCTGTCGGCCTATGCCGGTGCCGCCGTGGTGCTGGACCGCGACGGCGCGGTGGTGGCCGCCAATGGCCGCGCCGAGCTGCTGGCCCAGGCCATTGCCGAGGGACGGCTGGGCCAGTTGGACGCCCTGCGCCAGGGCGTGGGCCGCCCGGTGATCGAGACGCTGCCGGTTCCCGGCGGCGGTGCGGTGATCCTGGAATTGTCGGCCCTGCCCACCGAGGACGGCCATTTGCTGGTGCTGGGGCGCGATGCGACGCTGGAACGCAATCTGCGCTCGGCCCTGGTGGAATCGCGCCAGCGCTACAAGGATCTGGTGGAGATCAGCTCGGATTTCGCCTGGGAAGTGGGGCCGGACGGCCGCTTCGCCTTCGTCAGCCCCAAGGGCGCGCTGGGCTTCACCCCCGACGAGCTGGTGGGCCGCGAGCCGGTGGAATTCGTGGTCATGCCCGCTACCTTGGGCGAAATCTCGCCCTTTCTCGCCACCCTGGCGGTCGAGGATCGCGAGGTGTGGATGAAACTGGCCGATGGCGGCGAGGCCTGCGTGCTGCTGTCCTCGACCCCGATCCTGGGCGAGCACGGCGAATGGCGCGGCGCACGCGGCGTCTGCCGTGACGTCACCCAGGAACGGCTGCGCGACGCGGCGCTGTCACGGGCCAACAACCGCGAACGGCTGCTGTCCTATATCGTGCGCACCATCCGCGACGAGGTGGAACCGGCCCATATGCTGCGCGCCGCCGCCGAGGCCACCGCCCGCGCGCTGGGCGCCACCGGCTGCCAGATTTTCCGCATTCTTCCTGAATCCTCGGACTTCGCCCTGGCGGCGCAGTTCGGCGAAGGCGGCGACGAGAAATCCGTGCTGGACACCCTGGCGGGCGGCGACCATTTCGACCAGGACATCGGCGGCTGGCACGCCTTGGCCTCGGTCAGCCGCTACCGTCAGTCGATCAACGGCGCCGTGCTGCTGTGGCGCGATCATGGCCGCGCCGCCTGGGGCGATGACGACCGCCTGCTGATCGACGACGTGGCCAATCAGGTCGGTCTCGCCAACGAGCAGATCGCCAATCACGAACGCATCCTGCGGCTGTCGCGCACCGATTCCCTGACCGGGCTGTTCAACCGCCGCGCCTTCTTCGAAGAGATCGCGCGCCGCTTCAACCGCCTCAGCCGCGAGCACAAGCCCGCCGCCCTGATCTATGTCGATCTCGACAATTTCAAGATGGTCAACGACGTGCACGGCCACACCCGCGGCGATCAGGCGCTGCTGGCGGTGCGCGACATGCTGCTGCACCACACCCGGCCCATCGACCTTGTCGCCCGCCTGGGCGGCGACGAATTCGCCATCTGGCTGGAAGGGGCCGAGGAAAACATCGCCGTGCAACGCTGCCGCGCCCTGTTGGCGGCGGCGGTGGGGCTGGCGGAATTCTCGGGCTCCGAGGACCGGCCGCTGCACATGTCGCTGGGCGTGGCGGTGCATGGCGGGGCCAGCGTGGAAAGCCTGGACGACCTGATCGCCCGCGCCGACAAGGCCATGTACGAGGTCAAGCGTGACGGCAAGGGCGATTGGCGGCTGGCGCCGCCAGCCGAAACCGCCGAACGCGGGAAGAGGTGACGCATGGTGCTGGGGCTGTTCAAGCGGTTGCTGGGCAATGGCCGCAAGCTGGATTACGAGGCGGCGCGCGAACTGGCAGCCTCGGCCAATGCGGCGCAGCGGGCGGAACTGGCCGCCCGCCCCGACGTGCGGCCGGAAATCCTGTATTACCTGGCCGAGGATGCCAGCCCCGAGGTGCGGCGCTGTGTCGCCGGAAATGCCCAGACGCCGCCCCAGGCCAATCTGCTGCTGGCCGGTGACGGCGACGAAGGGGTGCGCGGCGAACTGGCCGCCAAGATCGTGCGTCTGGCCCCCGGCCTGTCGGCCAACGAACAGGACCGCCTGCGCCGCCTGACCTACGAAACCCTCGAGGTCCTGGCCCGCGACCAGATCGCCAAGGTGCGCTGTATCCTGTCCGAGGCGCTGAAGGACGTGGCCGACGCCCCGCCCGAGGTCATCCGCCGTCTGGCCCGTGATGCCGAGATCGCGGTATCGGCGCCGGTGCTGCAATTCTCGCCGGTGCTGTCCGACGACGATCTGCTGGAAATCATCGCCTCCAGCCCCATTCCCGGCGCGCTGGCCGCCATTTCCAAACGCGCCGAGGTCAAGGCGCGGGTCGCCGACGCCATCGCCGCCACCGACGATATCGACGCTATCGCCACCCTGTTGGGCAATCCGTCGGCGCAAATCCGCGAGGAAACGCTGGACCGGCTGATCGACCGCGCCCCCGATATCGAACAATGGCATCAGCCGCTGGTGGACCGGCCGCACCTGTCGCCCAAGGCGGCGGGCAAGCTGGCGCGCTTCGTCGCTGCCAACCTGTTGCAGGGGCTGGCCGCCCGTCAGGATTTGGAACCCGACGCGGCGGTGGCGGTCGCCGCCGTGGTGCGCAAGCGCCTGGACGAACTGGAAGCGACAGGCATCGCCAAGGCCGATGCCAGAAAGGCCGCCGACGAAACCACCGCCCTGATGCGGGCGCAGACCCTGAAGAACCAGGGTAAGCTGGACGAAAGCACCATCGATGCCGCTTTGTCGGGCGGCGACCACGCCTTCGTCATCGCCGCCCTGGCGGTGATGGCCGGGCTGGAAGTCGCCACCGTGCGCAAGACGGTGGCGACGCAAAGCGCCAAGGGCATCGTGGCGGTGACCTGGAAGGCCGGGCTGTCGGTGGGGCTGTGCGACCAGTTGCAGTCCCGCCTGCTGCGCCTGCCCCCCAGCCGCCACCTGCACGCGCGCGGCGGCATCTTCCCGCTGACCGCCGACGAGATGGACTGGCAGCTGGAATTCCTGGGCGGGTGAGGCAGTTCCTTACTTTCCCGGCACGCTGACCCGGATGGCGGCGGCGGCGCGGCGGCCTTCCTTGTCGATCACCACCACGCGGGCGAAGCCGTCGCCATCGGGGCGCCAGAAGGTGGCGCCGTCGGCCAGCGGTTTGCCGTCCGCCACCCAGCGATAGGGCGGGCGTCCGCCCGCCGCGTTCAGGCCGATGCCGTCCTCAAGACTTTCCACGGTAGCGCCGTCGGGCGGGAACAGGATGCGCAGCGGATCGGTGCGGCCGCCGGGCGATGGCACCGCGTCCTCGGCCGGGTTCAGTTGCGCCAAGGCGGGCGGCGGATCGCGGTGGAACAGGGCATGGTCGGGCTGGCGTGGTGCCGGGCGCGGCGCGTGGTCGGGCGGCAACAGGTCGAAGGCGCGGAACAGCACCGGGGCGGCGGTGCCGCGCCCCATCTCGCCGGGGCGGGGGGCACCATCCGGGCGCCCGACCCACACCGCCACGGTGTAATCCGCCGACGATCCCACGCTCCAGGCATCGCGGAAGCCGAACGAGGTGCCGGTCTTGAAGGCGATGCGGCGCACCCGCGCCACCGCCGAGCCGGTGGCGAAGCCGTCGGGGGCGGGGCTGTCCTCCAGCACCAGGAGTACCGCCCGCGCCGCCGCCTCGCCCACCAGCCGTTTCGCCTCGGGCGCCGTTTCGCCGCTGAGGACCGACAGCGGCAGCACACGGCCGCCATCGGCCAGGGCGGCATACAGCGCCGCCAGATCGGCCAGCCGGATGCCGACGCCGCCCAACGCCAGCGGCAGGCCGGGTTCCTCGCCGCCAGGGGGGAAGGCCAGCCGCGCCCCGGCCTGTTGCAGCAGGGCGACGAAGCGCACCGGCCCCACCCGTTCCAGCGCCTGCACGGCGGGCACGTTCAACGACCGCTGCAACGCCTCGCGCGCGGTCACCATGCCGTGGAAATCGTGGTCGAAATTGCGCGGCGTCCAATCGCCGAAACGCTGCGGCATGTCGGACATGCGCGTTCCCGGATGCAGCGACAGATCGTCGAAGGCCAGGGCATAGATGAACGGCTTCAGCGCCGAGCCGGGCGAGCGCACTGCCTGGGTCAAATCCACCTGACGGTTCAGCCAATCGGCGCTGCCCAGGCTGGCCAGCAGGCGGCGGTCGTTGTTGGCGACCACCACCACCGCCAGATCGGCGCCGGGCTCCAGCCGTGCCGCCACCGCCCGGCCCAACCCCTCCAGCCCGCGCTGCACGCCGCCGTCGATGCGGGTGCGCAGGATGCTGCCGCGTGGTGCTTCCGCCGCCAACCGCTCGGCCAGATGGGGGGCCAGCAGGGGCATGGATTTCTGGAATGTGGGTACCGGGTCGGCCTTGGCGGCGCGGGCCACGTCGGCGTTGATCACCCCGGCCCTCGCGGCACGGTCCAGCACGCGGTCGCGGGCGGCGCGGGCCGCCTCGGGCCGCCGGTCGGGGCGCAGCCGTTCCGGCGATTGCGGCAACGCCACCAACAACGCCGCCTCGGCGGGGGTCAGGTGGTCGGGTTCCTTGCCGAACCACGCCAGCGCGGCGGCGGTGACACCCTCCAGCGCGCCGCCGAACGGCGCCAGAGTCAGATAGGCCTCCAGCACGCCGTCGCGGCCCAGCCGCGCCTGCAATTGTACGGCACGCAGGGATTCCTCCAGTTTGGCGGCCAGGGTCCGCGGCTTGGGCTCCAGCAGCCGTGCACTCTGCATGGTCAGGGTCGAGGCGCCCGACACCACCCTTCCATGCCGCGCCATCTGCCCCATCGCCCGCAGCGCCGCCAGCGGGTCCACGCCGGGATGCCAGCCGTAGCGGCGGTCCTCGACGGCGCGCAGCATGGCCAGATACAGCGGGTCCACCCGCTCGGGCCGGGTCGGCAGGCGCCAGGTGCCGTCGGCGGTGGCGAAGGGGCGCAGCAGATGCCCCTCGGCATCCACCACCACGGTGGAGCGTCCCTGCAACCGGCTCAGATCGGGCGGCAGCAGGCGGTCGGCGGTGACGGCCAGGGCCGCCACCGCCATCAGACCGATCGCCGCCGCCCGGACAGGCTTCATTCGCCGATGGTCACCCGGCCCGGCTCGGTGCGGGCGCGGATGCGCGGGGCGTACATGTGTTCGGCGGTGGCGGCGGGCAGGGCGAAGCTGCCCGGCGTCACCGCCCGCACCACATAGGCGGCCTTGAACTCCCAGGTCTTGGAAGCGTATTTACGGGTCGGCATGTCGGGATCGCTGCGGTCCATTTCCCAATTGGGCAGGGTGACGACGGCGACGAAGCGGTCGTCGCGGGCCTGCCGCATCTCGGCCTCGGACAGCCGCCCGACCCAGCCATAGCCCGGCTGTTCCGGCCGCAGCAATCCCTCGATGTCCCACCCGGCGGGCAGCAGATCCAACAGGGCGTATTCACCGGTCACTTCCGACAGGCCCTTGCCCTCGACCACCACCACCAGCCGGTCGTTGCGCTTGACCGCCGCCAGATCGGCGGGCTGGCCGTCCAGGGTGAAGACATGCTTGGACAGGTGCACGCCCTGGGACAGGGCCGGTTGCGGCTCGGCGGGCACGCCCTCGGCTGAGACGACGCGGAACACCGCGCCGTCGCCCGCGTTCTTCACGGTGACGCCACGCGCCAGGGCGTCGCCGCCGACCGGGACGGTGACCGGATCGCCGGTGCCCACGGCCTTGCCGTCCACCTCCACCGCCAGCTTGCCCGCATTCTTCGCCATTTCGGCGGCGGCCAGCAGCATCCACGCCTTGTCCTGGGTGGTGGTCAAATCCACCGGGGCGCCCAGGGTGCCGCCTTCCTCCAGCAGCGGCACCACCTGGGCGCCGCGCCCGGCCCCGGCCATCACCGCCGCCACGGCGTAGATGTCGCGCAGACGCGAGCCATAGGGCAATTGCACGTATTTGCCATCCGCCGCCGCCAGCGCCTTGCGCGCCGCCTCATAGGCGGTGTTGGCCCGTGCCCGCTCGCCGACCGCATCCAGGGCGGCGCCCAGATGGGCCTGGGCCATGGCCGATTTCGGCGGTTTGGAATCGTGGAAATAGCGCAGGTCACCGGCATTGGCCAAACCCTTGCGGGCCAGCAGCGCCATGGCATAGGCGCGGACCTCGTCGCGGTCGGCGCGCACCGCCTGCGATTTCAGCCACGTCCGGCCCAGATTCATGGTGGCGGCGGGCACGTCGTAGCCCTTTTCCACCGCGCGCCCCAGGAAATCCAGGGCGAACACCGACAACCAGGGATCAGCCTCGCCGCCCCACTGGCCCCACATGTTGAAATTGCCCTCGGGCGTCTGCATGGACACCACGCGCTCGACCGCGTCCTGCACCCGCTGCGGAATGTTCTGGTCCTGGCGGTTGCCGGACAGCAGCGCCAGATCGTTGAAATACAGCAGCGGCAAGGCGCGGCTGGTGGTCTGCTCCAGGCAGCCGAAGGGATAGCGATCCAGCCAGCGCAACAGGCCGGGCACGTCGATGCCCTGCCAACGCGACAGGCTGATGGCCACGCTGCCGGTGCCGGGGACCATGCCGTTCAGCACGGCGCCGTCGATGGTGGCCGTTTCGCCCGCCGCCATGGACACCACGCTCTGGCGGGTTTCCGGCAATTGCGCCGGGCGCACCTGGATCGGCCAGTCGCGGGCGACGGAGAAGCCGTCCGGCCCCTTGACCGCCAGTTCCACCTTGCCGAACCCGGCACTTCCGGCGGCCAGCGGCACGGTGAACACCTCGCGCTTGCCCTTGGCCAGCGGAATGGTGCGGGCGATGCTGTCCCCCGCCACCGCGCCATGACCGGACAGGGTCAGGGCATAGCTGCCCTCGGCGCCGTCCACGTTGTGCAGCAAGACCGTCGCGCGGCCCTGGTCACCGGGGGCCAGGAAGCGCGGCAGGATCACTTCGGCGACGATGGGATCGCGCACGGTCAGGCGCGCCTCGGCCGAGCCCACCTTGGCGCCGTCCCAGGCCACCGCCATCAGCCGCAGCTCGCCCTGGAAGTCGGGGACCTCCAGCGGGATGGCGGCAACGCCGTCCTTGACCGCGACCACGCCCGAGAACAAAGCGACGGTACGGGTCGGCACCACATCCAGCCCCTTGCCGCCAAAGGCGTCGCCGCCCTGGTCGTCGCCGGTGGCGAGGCCGCGGATCAGGCGGCCGTAATCGTCGCGCATGCCGACGCCCAGACGGCGCTTGCTCAGATAATGGGCCTGGGGCGCCGGGCTCTTGAAGCGGGTGAGTTGCAGGATGCCCTGATCCACCGCCGCCAGGGTGACGAAGGTGTGGTCGGCGGCACCCGCCACCTTGACCGGGACGGTGATGGTCTGGCGCGGCGCCATGCGCTCGGGCGCGCCCAGGCTAAGACCCAGGGTGCGGTCGGCGGGGTTGAGGCCCAGCCACGCCACGCCGACGGCCCGCACCGGGGCGTGGCCCAGCTTTTCCGACAGCGGCCGGTACAGGGTGACCAGGGCATAGGCGCCCGGCCCCCATTCAGGCCGCACGGTCACCGCGACATCGGTGCCGCCCGCCGGGACGGCGATGCTCCGCACCTCGTGCACCTGTTCATTGGCGATGACCACCAGGGCCTCGCCCGCGAATTCGCTGTCGATATGCAGCTTGGCGCTGTCGCCCGCCGCATAGCCGGGCTTGTCGGCGGCCAGTTTCAGGCGGTCGGGCCGGTCGGCTGTGGCGTTGCCGTACCAGCCGCCCCAGAACGACACCGAGGACACGGCGTCGCCCGCGCCGTCGCGGACCTCCAGGCGGTAGCGGCCCCAATCCACCACCTGCCGCACCAGGGCCGGATCATTGGCGCCGATATTCAGGGTGCCTGCGGCGATCTCGCTCTCGCGGGCCACCCGCTCGTACCGCCAGCGCGAGCCCGAGCGGTACCATTGCCAGGTCGAGGTATCCTTGAACAGCTTGTAGCTGACGTTGGGGCGGGCCACCGCCTCGCCCGCCTCGTTGACCGCCACCACGTCGAACAACGCTTCGGCGCCGCGCCGCACGCTGTCCTCGAATCGCGGCTTGATGCCCAGCGCCACCGGGCGCAGGCGCAGCGGCACATAGACGTGTTCGCCGGTGGCGCGGCCGCCCGGTTCGCGGATGGCGATGCCGATATCGGCGCGCAGCGGCAGGCTGGAATGCAGGCCGGTCGGCACCTGTCCGGTGACCTGGGTCGCGCCCTTGTCGTCGGTGTCGGATACCGCCAATTCCACCCGCGTGCCCTCGAATTTCTCGTCGGGCAGGCCCCAGCGGTAGCCCTTGAACTTGGGGAAGGGGGCGGGATCGGGCTCGACGCTCAGTTCCGCCTCGCCGCCCAGGGCCGAGGCTGGGGCGCCGTACAGGAAGCGCGCCTCCACCGGGATCGACAGAGCATTGCCGGGCTTCAGTACCGCCGGGCGCTCGCCCAGACTCAGGCCCAGCCGTTGCGGCACGAAATCCTGGACCTCGAACGACACCCGGCCCACCGCCTCGCTTTCGGGGTCCACATGGGCGGTGGCTTCCCAATTGCCGCGATTGGCGGCGGCGGGCAGCGTGATGGACACGCTGCCGCCGCCACCGCCCTGGTCGGCGAGGGTGAAACGGCGGTATTCCTTGCCGTCGGGGCGCATGATCTTGACCACCAGCTGGCGGTTCTCGATGGCCCGCACCGCCGGATCGCGCGACAGTGCCGTCAGATGCACCGTCTCGCCGGGGCGGTAGATGCCGCGTTCGGTGTACAGGAAGGCATCCACCGGACCGGCCGGGGCACGGCCATCGACGCCACGGTCGGACAGGTCGAAGCTGCCGCGCCGCAAATCCAGAAAGGCGAAATCCTCGGCGCCATAGGCCATGACCATGACCGGCGCCATGCCGCCCTGGCCGCGCATCAGGCCGGGGGCGAAACGGGCGATGCCGTCGGCGCCGGTGACCGCCTGGCCCAATTCGTCGTTGTTGCGGGCGATCAGCGTCAGCCGCACCCCGGCCAGCGGCTTGGCGGTTTTCAGCGACCGCACCGACAGGGTCAGGCCGTCGGCGCCGGTGAAGCTGGTCAGGCCCAGATCGGTCTGCACCACCCATTGCGCCGCGATGTCGCGGTAATCGCCGTCGGGGTCGTAGTAATAGCCGTCCTCGTCATCCTCGCGCGAGGCATCGGGGTTCCTGGCGGTGACCAGATAGGCGCCGGGCTCGGCCTTGCCGATGGCCTCGGCCAACGGGAACAGGCTGGTGACGGCATCGTTGCGCGGCCCCGACACGTTCATGGTGCCGGTCCACACCTTGCGGCCCTCGTCCTCGCCGATGCGGCGGGCGGCATAGGGATAGGTCTTGCGCTGTTCGACCAGATCCTCGCGCATGCGGGCCAGCAGGCGGTCGCCGACGCGGTAGACGTTCATGTCCAGGCGCTTGACGTTGACGGTGGTGACCGGCAGACCCTCGGCGGTCTCGCGCGGCAGCACGAAGCCGGGGCCGAACGACACATTGGCCGGGCGGTCGGCGAAACCGATGGTGACGGCGGTGTCGGCGGCCAGCTTCTCGCCCTTGGCGGCGGGCAGTCCGGCGCGCAGGGTCAACTGGTATTCACGCCCGAAGGCGAAGCCGCTCAGGCACAGCCGCTCGCCCTCGACCCGGAACCCGGCGCGCAATCCGGCGGGCAGCGCCACGTAATCGGCATAGCGGATGGTGGTGTCCAGCGCGGCGGAAAAGCTCAGGCAGGCCTCGGGTGTGTCGGACCCCGCTTCGGTGGTGACGCGGCGGAACATCAGATCGCCGATCTTGACGCCCTCCAGCGGCACCGGCGCGGGCGCCGCCTGCTGGCGCACCGGCTCGACCGTCACCGGGGCGGCGGGCATGGGTACCACGACGCGGGCCACCGGCTGCGGCTGCGGTGCGTGGCGGAAACGGGGCAGGTCGCTGATGCCCCAGGCGCCCAACGCGGTGGCGCCCATGGCCAGGGCCGCCAAAGCGGCCAGCATTCCGTTACGCATGTTCCCCGGACCCCCTCAGGTCAATGTATGCGGCGACTATCGCCCAGGGTCCTTTCACTTTCAATCGACGCGGGATATGCCGGAGGGATAGATTTCGCGCACGGCGCATATATCGCCCGATACGTGCAAAGGAGCTTGACGGCATCGGGCGATGGGCTCAATGTGAGTGAACGTTCACTTATGAGGTCGGCCATGCGCGACGGCAGCGCCACCAAACAGAAAATTCATCAGGCGGCACTGACGCTGTTCGCCACGCGTGGCGTCGCCGAAACCAGCGTGCGCGATCTGGCCCAGGCGGCGGGCGTGGCCGAGGGCACGCTGTACCGTCATTACGCATCCAAGGACGATCTGGTGGCCGATCTGTTCGCCACCAATTACGCCGCCTTCGCTGCCCGGCTGGCGGCTTTGCGCCATGTGGACGGACTGCGGGCGCGGCTGGCGGCGGTGGCGGCGGAAATCTTCCGCTTTCACGATGCCGAACCGATCCTGTTCCGCTTTCTGCTGCTGGTGCAGCATCAGGCCCTGCCGCGCATGGCCGAGGGTGACGGCAATCCGGTGTCGGTGCTGCACGGCATGATCGCCGAGGCGGCGGCAACCGGAGAGATCTCCCTGGCCGATCCGGCGCTGGGCACCGCCCTGGTGCTGGGGCTGCTGCTGCAACCGGCCACCGCTTTGGTCTATGGCCGCCTGTCCGGCCCGCTCTCCCCTTATGCCGAAACCGTTGCCGCCGCCTGCTGGCGCGCGCTGAACCCCTAGGAGTGTCCCGCGATGCATGACGGTCTGTTCCGCCTGCTGCGCCACCGCCGCTTCCTGCCGCTGTTCATCAGCCAGTTCCTGGGGGCGGCCAACGACAATCTGTTCAAGAACGCCCTGGTCATCCTGGTGATCTACCGCATCGGCGCCTCGGCCGGGCTGGAGCCGAAGATTCTCGCCACCGTGGCGGCCGGGCTGTTCATCGCGCCCTATTTCCTGTTTTCCGCCCTGGCCGGGCAATTGTCCGACCGGTACGAGAAAACCCGGCTGATGAAGGCGTGGAAGGCGGCCGAGATTCCCATTTCCGCCCTGGGTGCCTGGGGTCTGGCGGCGGGCAGCGTGCCGGTGATGCTGGCGGCGCTGTTCCTGCTGGGGGCGCAATCCACCTTCACCAGCCCGATCAAATACGCCGTGCTGCCGGAATTGCTGGCCCAGGACGAACTGATCGGCGGCAATGCCCTGATCGAGGGCGGGACCTTCCTGGCGATCCTGATCGGCACCATCGCGGGCGGCACGCTGATCCTGTTGGACGGCGGCGCCTGGATGGTGACGCTGTCCATGCTGGGTATGGCGGTGTTGGGCTTCGGCGCCAGTCTGATGCTGCCGCGCGGCCATGACGGCAACACAGGCGTGCGGGTGCGCTTCGCCCCCATCCGCGACACCGCCGAGCTGTGGCGGCTGATCCGGGTGCGGCGCGACCTGACCCTGGCTGTGCTGGGTATCTCGTGGTTCTGGCTGGTGGGCGCCACCTATCTGGCGCAGTTCCCGGCCTTCGCCAAGGACGTGCTGGGCGCCGACAGCCACGCGGTGACGCTGATGCTGACCATGTTCTCGGTGGGTATCGGCATCGGTTCGGTGCTGTGCGGGCGCCTGCTGAAGGGCGAGATTTCCGCCCGCCATGTTCCCTTCGCCGCCCTGGGCATGACCCTGTTCGCCCTGGACCTCTATGCCGCTGCCGGATCGGCCCAGCCCTCGGCGGATCTGCTGCCGTTGGGGGAATTCCTGGCGCGGCCCGGTTCGTGGCGGGTGCTGGCCGATCTGCTGGCGTTCTCGGTGTGCGGCGGTGTCTATATCGTGCCGCTGTACGCCATCCTGCAGGCACGCAGCGACGACAGCGCCCGCGCCCGCGCCGTCGCCGCCAACAATGTCGCCAACGCCCTGTTCATGGTGACCGGCGCCGTGCTGTGCGCGGTGCTGCTGGCGCTGGGCGTCAGCGTTACCGGCCTGTTCCTGCTGCTGGGCATCGCCAATCTGGCGGTGGCCGTCTACATCTGCGGCCTGCTGCCCGACGCGGTGCTGAAAGGCGTGTTTGCTGGCCTGTTCCGTCTGGCCTATCGCGTCAAGGTGCAGGGGCTGGAGCATCTGCCCAAGCTTGGCGAGCGGGCGGTGATCGTGGTCAACCACACCTCGTTCCTGGATGCGGCGCTGCTGGCCGCCTTCCTGCCGGAACGTCCGGTCTTCGCCGTCAACACCTTCATTGCCCGGCAATGGTGGGTGCGGCCGTTCCTGCGGGTGGTGGATGCCTTTCCGGTCGATCCCACCAATCCCATGTCCACCAAAAGCCTGATCGGCGCGGTGCGCGAGGGCCGGTCGCTGGTGATCTTCCCCGAAGGCCGCATCACCGTGACCGGCGCGCTGATGAAGATTTACGAAGGCCCCGGCATGGTGGCCGACCGCGCTGACGCGGTGGTGGTGCCGGTGCGCATCGACGGCGCCCAGTTCACGCCGTTCTCGCGCCTGCGCGGCAAGCTGCGGCTGCGCTGGTTCCCCAATATCACCATCACCGTGCTGCCGCCGCGCCGCTTCGCGGTGCCGGACACAATCAAGGGCCGCGACCGCCGCCGCCGCATCGGTGCCGCGCTCTATGACGTGATGTCGGGCATGATGTTCGAGACGGCGCACCACCGCGACCGCACCCTGTTCCAGGCGCTGCTGGAGGCACGCCGTCAGGCGGGCGGCGGCGCCGTGGCGGTCGAGGACGTGACGCGCAAGCCGCTCAGCCATGACCGCCTGCTGACCGGTGCCCTGGTGTTGGGCCGGGTGCTGGCGCGCGGCACCGAACCGGGCGAGGCGGTGGGCCTGATGCTGCCCAACGTCAACGCCGCCGCCGTGGCTTTCTTCGCCTTGCAGGGGCGGGGGCGGGTTCCGGCCATGCTCAATTTCTCCACCGGTTCCGGCGCCGTGCTGTCGGCATGCGAGGCGGCGTGCATCCGCACCGTCATCACCTCGCGTCGCTTCATCGAACAGGCCCGCCTTGGTGCCCTGGCGGCGGCGCTGGAAGGCCGGGTGCGGCTGCTGTACCTGGAGGATGTGGCGGATTCCATCGGCCCGCTCTCCAAGCTGGCGGGCCTGCTGGCGCGGCCCTTCGCCCGCTGGGTCCATGCTGGTGCCGGGCGCCGTCCGTCCGATCCGGCGGTGATCCTGTTCACCTCGGGGTCCGAGGGTACGCCCAAGGGCGTGGTGCTCTCTTCCGCCAACATCCTGGCCAATTGCGCGCAACTGGCGGCGCGGGTGGCGTTCAGCCCCACCGACAGCGTGTTCAACGCCTTGCCGGTGTTCCATTCCTTCGGCCTGACCGGCGGGCTGCTGCTGCCGCTGTTCTCGGGCCTGCGGGTGTTCCTGTATCCCAGCCCGCTGCATTACCGCATCGTGCCCGAGATGGTGTACGACACCAACGCCACCATCCTGTTCGGCACCGATACCTTCCTGGCGGGCTATGGCCGTGTCGCCAACGCCTATGATTTCTACAGCGTCCGCTATGTCTTCGCCGGGGCCGAGAAGGTCAAGGACGCTACCCGCCGGATGTGGATGGACAAGTTCGGCCTGCGCCTGATGGAAGGCTACGGCGCCACCGAGACGGCGCCGGTTCTGGCGGTCAACACCCCCATGCATTTCCAGGCGGGCAGCGTCGGCCGTCTGTTGCCCGGTATCGAATACCGGGTCGAGCCCATGCCGGGTGTGGACGAGGGCGGGCGGCTGTGGGTGCGCGGCCCCAACGTCATGCTGGGCTATTACCGCGCCGAAGCCCCCGGCCAGCTTCAGCCGCCGACGGACGGCTGGTACGACACCGGCGACATCGTGACGGTGGACGATGTGGGCTATGTCCGCATCCAGGGCCGCGCCAAGCGTTTCGCCAAGATCGCGGGCGAGATGGTCAGTCTGGGCAAGGTCGAGGGCGAAATCTGCGCCCGCTGGCCCGAGGGCAACCACGCCGTGGTGGCGGTGGCCGACGACCGCAAGGGCGAGCAATTGGTGCTGGTCACCGAACGGGCCGAGGCAACGCGCGAAGCGGTGCTGGCCCATTTCCGTGCCCAGGGACTGGCCGAATTGCTGGCGCCCAAGGCGGTGCTGAAGGTGGACCGCCTGCCGCTGCTGGCCACCGGCAAGGTCGATTACGTGGCGGTCAAGGTGCTGGCCGAGGCCTTCGTGCGGCCGGGAGCCGGGTCATGACCTTGCGCCTGTTGGAGCACGGCGACGACCGCCTGCTGAACCTGGATGCCGCCGCCCCGGCGGCGCGCTGGGCCGATCTGGACCGGGCCGAGGATGTGGCTGCCATGCGCGGGCTGGCCGATGCCGTGCTGGGCGACGTGCATTCCCGCCGGTCATGGTCGCTGGCGTGGCGGCTGGCGACCCGGCTGGCCTATGGCGTCCTTTATCGCCCCTTCGGCCATTACGTGGCGGAAAGCGACCATCTGGCGGCGCGGGCGGCCATGCGCGGCGTCGCCCCCGCCGACATGGCGGCGTTGCAACGGCTGTATACCCTGTCCCATGCCGGGTGCTCGGCGGTGATGGCCTGGGACGCGGCACGCGGCCGCATGGTGCATTTCCGCAGCCTGGACTGGCCCTCGGCCCCGGCCATCGGCCGCGCCACCCGCCGCATCATCGGCCGCCGCGCCGGGCGGGACGTGTTTGCCGCCGCCGGTCTGGCCGGCATGACCGGGATGTTGACGGCGGTGAAGCCGGGCTTTTCCCTGGCGATCAATTTTGCGCCGTGGCGCGGTCCGTCCTTTTCGCTCAACAGCGATCCCACCTTCCTGGTGCGGCAATTGATGGAAAGCCCGGTGTCGGATTTCGCCGGGGCTTGCCAAGCCATCGCCGCGTGGTGCCCCGCCGCCCCGGTGTTCATCAGTCTGTGTGGCATTCATCGCGGCGAGGCGCGGGTGTTCGAATTCGGCGCGGTGTGGCGTGGGGCGCGGCGGGTCAACGTGGTGGACATGGGCGGCGCCGACCATCTGGTGCAGACCAATCACTATGCTGCCGCCAGTCCCTTTGCCCGCCATCGGCGGCCGCAGGCGGCGCCGCGTCCGTGGGATGCGGAAAGCTGGGAGGAGCACGCTATCCTGGAAACCTCGGAAGCCCGCCGCCGTTTGCTGGAGGAAGGGCTTGCCGGGAGTTCCGAAACGCGGGATGTGGAGGCGCTGCTGCTGCAGAGCTTCGCCCGCCGTCCGGTGTGGAACCGCCAGACGGCGCAATGGGTCGAGATGATCCCGGTCACCGGCGGAATGCGCGTCTGGGCGCGCTAGGGGGGAGAAGACTGATGGACACCCTGTTGATCCTGTTGGCGGGGGCCGCCTTCGTCATCGCCATCCTGGCGCAGTCGCAGGCCCATCGGATCGGCGGCGATCTGACCGCTTTGCGCAAGCGGCTGGGCGAGCTGGAAACCGAGCTGCGGCGTCTGCGCGAGGGGCCGTTGCCCGCGCCAGAAGCGGTGTCGGAACCGGTGGTGACGCCCGAGCCCGAACCGGAAATCGTGGTGATGCAGGCCGAACCGCCACCGTCACCACCAGCTCCCGCGCCCCCGGCGGTCGAGCAGGTTCTGACCGAACGCTGGCTGGTGTGGCTGGGCGGGCTGGCTTTGGCGCTGGGTGGCGCCTTCCTGGTCAAGATGTCGGTGGAGATGGGATTGTTGGGACCGGCGGTGCGGGTGTCATTGGGCGGTTTGGGCGGCGCGGCGCTGATGGCGCTGGGCCATGTCCTGCGCCGCCGCGATCTGCCCGGACAGGTGCCGCCGTCATTGGTGGCGGCGGGCGCCGCCATGCTGTTCGCCAGCCTGTTCGCCGCCCACGGCCTGTACGGATTGGTCGGGCCGCTGCCCACCTTCGCCGGATTGGCGGCAGTGGCGGCGGCGACGGCGCTGCTGGCGGTGATCCATGGTCCCTATGTGGGGCTGCTGGGACTGGCGGGGGCCTTTGCCGTGCCTGCCTTGGTGCATTCGTCCGAACCCAATGCGGTGGGGTTGTTCGCCTATCTGCTGGTGATCTCGGCGGGCATGCTGGCGTTGCTGCGCTGGTGCCGCTGGTGGTGGCTGGCCTGGGCGGTGCTGATCGCCGCCGCCGGGTGGACCGGCCTCTGGCTGATCGATCCGTTCCAGCCGGGCGACGAAAGCGTGCTGGGCGGTTTCCTGCTGCTGCTGTCGCTGCTGTTCGCGCTGTTCCGCCTGGGCGTGCCCGGTGTGGCGGCGCTGGCCCTGCCGGTCGAGGCGCCCATGGTGCCGCGCGTGGTGTGGGCGGCCACTGGAATCATCGCCGCCCTGCTGGGGCTGGTGGTGCTGGCCGCAGATCATTCGGCGGTGTCCCAGGGCGTGCTGGCGCTGTTCGCATTGGGCTGCATGGCCTTTGGCCGCCGTGATGCCGCCTTCGACCGCCTGCCGTGGCTGGCGGCATTGGTGGCCGTGGTGGTGGTCGCGGCGTGGCAAGCCCCCGAACCCGGCGATCTGGCGGTGTTGGCGGGCGGCCTGTCCGTACTGTTCGGCCTGGGTGGTTTCGCCCTGCTGAAGAAGGGGCGGCGGCGCTGGCGCTGGGCCGCTTTGGCGGCGGGGGCACCGGTGGCGTTGCTGGCGGCGGCCTATGCCCGCCTGCCCGGCGGGTTGCCGGAACTGGGCTGGACCGCCCTGGCGCTGGTGCTGGCCGGGCTCAATCTGGCGGCGGCGGCGCGGGTGTCCAACCGCCGCCACTGGCTGGGCATGGAGGCGGCGCTGGCGGGTTTTGCCATTGGCGTGGTCGCCGCTCTGGCCCTGGCCGCCACCATGGCGTTGGAACAGGCGTGGCTGACAGTGGCGTTGGCGCTGATGCTGCCGGGTATCGGCTGGGTGGCGTGGCACACCTCCATCACCGGGCTGCGCCGGGTGGCGCTGCTGGTGGCGGCGGCGGTGCTGGCGCGGCTGGCGCTCAATCCGCAGATTCTGGAGTATCCGTTGGGCCAGGGGCCGGTCAACTGGTTGCTGTACGGCTATGGCGTCCCCGCCGTGGCCTTCTGGCTGGCGGCCCGGCGCTTCCGCCGCACCGCCGCTGATAGTCTGGTGGCGGTGCTGGATGGCGGCGCCATCCTGTTCACCATGCTGCTGATCAGCCTGCAAATCCATCATCTGATGAATGACGGTCTGGACGTGCTGTCTCCGCCCGCTTTGGCCGAAATCAGCCTGCACGGCATCGCCTGGCTGGGCGGCGCGGCGGTGCTGTGCGTGGTGCATCATCGCGGCGGCGGCGCGGTGCCGTTGTGGGCGGCGCGGGTCTTGGCGCTGTTGGGCACGGCCTCGGCGGTGGGGCTTCAGGCGGTACTGCTCAATCCGTTGTGGAATGTCACGGATACCGGAATTGCCCTGCTGCTGCTGGCCTATGCCGCCCCGGCGCTGCTGTATGCCGCGTTATGGCGGGTGATGCCGGTCGAGCCGGGCTGGGGCGAGCGTGCCGCCGCCGGTCTGGCCATCGCCTTTGCCTTCCTGTGGCTCAGCCTGCAGGTACGCCACGCCTTTGCCGGGCCGCGCCTGGATGTGGGTGCGGTGGGGCAGGCCGAGATGTGGGCCTATTCGGTGGCGTGGCTGGCTGGTGGTCTGGTCCTGTTGGGCGGCGGCATCGCCCGCGGCACGGCGGCGTTGCGCCGCGCCGGGCTGGCGGTGGTGCTGCTGGTGGTGGCCAAGGTGTTCATCCTGGACCTGTCGCACCTGACCGGATTGTGGCGCGCCCTGTCCTTCCTGGCACTGGGCGGCGTGCTGGTGGGAATCGGCGGCGTCTACCGCCGATTCGTCCGCAATGCCTAGCCGCGGAAACCAGGGCAAATGATGGTCTTCAGCGGCCCAGGCCCCACGGCCCGAAATCGCCCGAACCGGTGCGGCTGCGGCAGAAGGTCAGCGGCCAGCTGGTCGAGGTGATTCGCGGGTGGGCGGTGTCGAAGGTGAAGGCGCCGTCCTTGACCAGCGGCGGCGCCTCGGCACTGCTCACCGTTACGGTATTGTCCACGCATTCGGCGGTTTCGCTGGATTCGCGCCGGGTGGTGCGCACGCTGGCCTTGTAGGTGGCGTTGTGCTCGTCGCTGCTGTACTCGGATGCCTTGCCGGGGCCGGAATCGTCCAGATTGCCCAGCCGCGCCTTGACCGCCTTCAGGATCACTTCCTTGAGCACGCCGCCCATCAGCCGGTTGGCCGGGCCCTGGGCCGAGTTCACATAGGCATCCACGTTGGCGAACACGCTTTCGACCACCGGCACCGGCAACCGCATCTCGCGCGCCACATCGGCGGTCTCGGCGGCCAGTGCCGGGGTGGCGGCGGCGAGCATCAGGACGGCAAGGGAAAGACGACGCATGACGGACCTCGGAAACTCTGTCGAAGGGGGAGAGGGAAATTAGCAAGCCGCAGTGAACCCCGCCAATGCGGCGGCATCATGGCGGCCCCGTGCGTTTGGCGCGTCTGGTTCATGGCAGGAAACGGATTTTCGCATTGCTTGCACCCTGAAAGGCGCTGTTTCCCGTTGATGGGGGCGACGGCGATACTGGATTTCACCCCGTTACGCCATTCTAAAAAGAAAAAAAGTTGCCTGCCAGGAAATGGGTTGTTAGGGTGACCCATCCTTTCCCGACGGACGACGCGCATGCCCCTCGCCCTTCTCAAAGCCGGTTTCCGTGACCGCTCCAAGCCGCCGCCGCGCGAGCTTCCGGCGACGCCCGAGCTGAAGAAGCATTACGACGTGGTGATTATCGGCGCGGGCGGCCACGGCCTCGCCACCGCCTACAACCTTGCCAAAACCTGGGGCATCCGCTCGGTGGCGGTGCTGGACAAGGGCTATATCGGCGGCGGCAACACGGCGCGCAACACCGCCATCGTCCGCGCCAATTACCTGACGCCCGAGGGCGTGACGTTCTACAAGGAATCCATGGGCCTGTTCGAAACGTTGAGCCAGGAACTGGATTTCAACGTCATGTACACCCGCAAGGATCACCTGACCCTGGCCCATACCGATGCCAGCCTGCGCACCATGCGCTGGCGGGCCGAGGTCAACAAGCATCTGGGCGTGCAGTCCGAGGTGGTGGACACCGCCGGTGTCGCCGCAATCGAGCCCATGCTGAACGTGGGCGAGGATGCGCGCTATCCCATCCTGGGCGCGCTCTACCACCCGGTGGGCGGCACCGCCCGTCATGATGCGGTGGCCTGGGGCTATGCCATCCGCGCGGCACAGATGGGCGTGGAAATCCACCAACTGACCGAGGTCACCGGGCTGGAGATCGCGGGCGACAAGGTCACCGCCGTGCACACCAACCGCGGCACCGTTCAGGCGGGCCGCGTGGTGCAGGCGGTGGCGGGCGCCACCTCGCACGTCGCCGCCATGGCCGGGCTGCGCCTCGCCATCCGCACCGTGCCGCTTCAGGCCTGCGTGTCGCAGCCGGTCAAGCCGATCATCAATTCCATCATCGTGTCAGGCAGCTTGCATTGCTACATCTGGCAATCGCAGCGCGGCGAACTGGTGATGGGCGGCGCCGTCGATCCCTATCCGCTGTGGTCCACCCGCTCGACCCTGGACTTCAAGGAAGGGCTGATGGGCCACATGCTGGAACTGTTCCCGTTCCTGGCGGAAACGCGGGTGATGCGGCAATGGGCGGGCATGGCCGACATGACCCCCGATTTCGCGCCGATCATGGGCAAGACCCATCTGGCCAATTACTACATCGACGCCGGTTGGGGCACCTGGGGCTTCAAGGCGACGCCGGTGTGCGGCAAGCGCATGGCCGAATGCGTCGCCACCGACACCCAGCCCGACATCCTGGCCGCCTTCCGCCACGACCGCTTCACCCGCTTCGAGCAGGTGGGCGAGGCGGGCGCCGCTTCGGTCGGGTCTTAAGGGGGAAACGGCTATGAAAATCATGACCTGTCCCTTGAACGGGCCGCGCAACATCTCGGAATTTTCCTATGGCGGTGAGGTGCGGCCGCGCCCGGCACCCGGCGCCGATCCGGTGCTGGTGGCCGATTACCTGTTCCACAAGACCAACCGCCCGCAGGTGGTGCGGGAATGGTGGTGCCATGTGCCGACCTCGTACTGGTTCGTGGCCGAGCGTCACCTCGCCACCGACGAGATCCTGCGCACCTATCCGGTGTCCGAGCTGCCCGAAGGAGACGCCCCGTGAGCAACCGCCTTCCGGCCCCCTATGGCCGCCTGATCAATCGCAGCCGTAACCTGCGCTTCACCTTCGAGGGCCGGGAAATCCACGCTTTGGGCGGCGACACCATCGCCAGCGCCCTGGCCGCCGCCGGTCAGTGGATGATCTCGCGCTCGTTCAAGTACCACCGCCCGCGCGGTCTGGTCTCCGCCGCCGGGCTGGAGGCCAACACCATGGTGCAGGTGGGGGCCGAGCCCAACGTCTATGCCTGCAAGCGTGCGGTGGCCGACGGTCTGGTGGTGTCGGCGGTCAACACCTTCGGCGGGTTGGCTGCGGACAAGGGGCGGCTGCTGGAAAAATTCTCGCGCTTCCTGCCGGTGGGCTTTTACTACCGCACCTTCTTCACGCCGCGTGTCGCCTGGAAGTTCTGGGAACCGGTGATCCGCTGGCTGGCTGGCCTGGGTACGGTCGATCCCAAGACGGGGCACGGATACTACGACAAGCAATACCTGTTCGCCGACGTGGCGGTGATCGGCGGCGGCATCGCCGGTCTGTCGGCGGCGCTGGCGGCGGCCGAGGCCGGGGCCGAGGTGGTGCTGGTGGATGACAGCCCGATCCTGGGCGGCGCCGGAACCTTTCTGGGCGAAAGCACGGACGGCCTTGCCGCCCGCGTCGCCGCCCATCCGCTGGTCACGGTGTTGTCGGATGCGGTGGCCCAGGGTCTGTTCGCCGATAATTGGCTGTCGGTGACCAAGGACAACCGTCTGTACAAGCTACGCGCCAAGTCGGTGGTGGTGGCGACCGGCGCCCACGAACAGCCCGCCGTCTTCCGGGGCAACGATTTGCCCGGCATCATGCTGGGCAGCGCCGCGCAACGGCTGATGCGGCTGTGGGCGGTCAAGCCCGGCAGCCGCGCCGTGGTGCTGGCAGGCAATGACGATGCCTATGGCGTGGCGTTGGACCTGCTGGAGGCCGGAATCGCGGTGGCGGCGGTCGCCGATCTGCGGGTGGCGCCGGGCGATGATCCGCGCGTCGCGGCGGTCAAGGCCAAGGGCGTCGCCGTGCAGCCGCGTACCTGTATCGCCGAAGCCATCGAGGGTACGAACCATGTGCGCGCCGTGCGGCTGGCGCCGGTCACCGGCCAGGGCGCCTTTGGCCCGGCGGGGGACGAGATCGCCTGCGATGTGGTCTGCATTTCGGTGGGCTATGTGCCGCTGACCCAATTGCTCAGCCAGGGCGGTGCCCGGCTGCTGCCCGATGAGGCCACCTGCATGCCGCGGGTCGAGGCGACGCCGCCCGGCCTTTATGCCGCCGGAGCGGTGGCGGGGGTATGGGGTGCCGCCGCCGAGGACGGCACCCGCGCCGGTCTGGCCGCCGCCGCCCATGCGGGCAAGGAGGTGACGGTGCCGCCGCCGGTGGCCGGTGATGCCGCCGGGCGCACCTATCCCCATCCCATCTTCCCCCATCCCAAGGGCAAGGATTTCATCGAATTCGACGAGGACGTGCAGGTGCGCGACATCGTCGATGCCGCCGCCATGGGCTGGGATCACATCCAGTTGCTCAAGCGCTTCACCACGGCGGGCATGGGACCCAGCCAGGGCAAGCTGTATAACGCCCTGGTGCAAAAGGCGCTGTCCGCCGCCACCGGCATCACCCCGCCGGTGGTGGGAACCATCACCGTACGGCCCCCGGTCATCGGCGAGAAGATGGGCCATCTGGCCGGGCGCGGCTTCGAGCCGACCCGCCTGACCGCCATGCACCGCCAGCATGTGGCCGCCGGGGCTAAGATGATGGTGGCCGGGGTATGGATGCGCCCGGCCTATTACGGTTCCGCCGCCGCCATCCCGGACGAGGTCGCGGCGGCCCGCACCGCCGCCGGTCTGATCGACGTCTCGACCCTGGGCAAGCTGGAGGTGCGCGGCCCCGACGCGGCGGCGTTTCTGGAGCGCATCTACACCTGGACCTACGACAAGCTGGCGGTGGGCAAGGTGCGTTATGCCCTGATGCTGGACGAGACCGGGGCGATCATCGATGACGGCGTCGCCGCCCGCCTGCACGCCCAGCATTTCTATGTCACCGCCACCACCGGCGGCGTCGACCGCGTCTTCCGGCTGATGCAATTCTTCAACGCGCAATGGCGCATGAAGGTGGACATCGCCAACGTCACCGCCGCCTATGCCGCCGTCAATCTGTTGGGGCCGCAGGCCCGTGCGGTGCTGGCGGCGGCGGGAACCGACGTGGCGATTGGCGCCCAGGATTTCCCCTATCTGGCGATCCGCACCGGAACGGTTGCCGGTATCCCGGCGCGGCTGATGCGCATCGGCTTCGGCGGCGAACTGGGTTATGAAATCCACGTGCCCGCCAGCCGGGGCGCCGAGTTGTGGGACACGCTGAGCGCCGCCGGGAAGGATTTCGGCCTGCGTCCGGTGGGCATCGAGGCGCAGCGCGTGCTGCGCCTGGAAAAGGGCCACATCATCGTCGGCCAGGACACCGACAGCCTGACCCATCCGTTGGAAGCAGGCATGGGTTGGGCGGTCGGCCGCAAGAAGGCGGATTTCATCGGCAAGGCGGCCATGGATGCGCTGAAGGCCAAGGGGCTGGGCCGCCAATTGGTCGGCTTCGAGCTGGACCCGGCGGCTTCGGTGGTGCCTAAGGAGAATCATCTGGTGATCCGGGGCGATGCCATCGTCGGCCGCGTCACCTCCATCACCGACTCGCCCACCTTGGGCAAGGTCGTCGGTCTGGCCTATGTGGCGCCGGATCAGAGCGCGCCGGGTAGTGCCTTCCAGGTGCGGGCCGATGGCGGCGTAATGGTGACCGCGCGGGTGGTGCCCATTCCCTTTTACGATCCCAACAACGCCCGGCAGGAGATGTGATCATGAGCATCAGCGCCGTTCCCGATGCCGCAGTGGTGTTGACCGATCTGTCGTCCGTTGCCCGCACCGGCTTCAAGGGCGCCGACACGCCCCATTGGCTGAGTGCCCAGGGTCTGAGCATTCCCGATGCCCCCAACCGCGCCATGATCCAGGCCGATGGTTCGCTGCTGGCGCGGTTGTCGGCGGGCGAGTTCCTGCTGCTGGGGCGGCCCGAGGGCGGGGCGGGTCTGGTGGAAACATTGGATGCCGCCTGGAGCTGGGAGGCCGGGGCCGGTCTGTGTTTCCCGCTGCCGCGCCGCGACAGCCATGCCTGGTTCCACCTGGGCGGCCCGGACGTGCCCGCCATGATGGCCAAGCTGTGCGGCGTTGACCTGCGCCGTCACGTCTTCGCCGATGGTGCCGTGGCCCAAACCTCGGTGGCGCGGCTGAACGGCATCGTCATCCGCCAGGGCGAGGATTTCCACCTGCTGGCTGATTCCGCTGCGGTCGAATACCTGCGGGCCTGCGTGGTGGATGCCATGGCCGAATTCGTTCCGGCGGCCTGACCTTCGCCAGATAGACGGCATGGGCGCAAAGGGGAGACCCTTTGCGCCCGTGCTGTTTCCTGGGGGCTGGATTACGTTTCCTGCCTGGAAAATGTGCGACCGCTTCGCATCTGCTCTTTTTGTGTGCATGTATGCGCAGGGCGATGGCGTTTTGGGCAAGGATTCCTGTGCCTTGGAAAACGGCACGGGGGTTGCAAACCCATATTGCACCACATTCCGCACTGGCCGCGCTGCGCTGTCGGCGGGCGGACGATCCGAGGGGAGCGCAATGAAGCTCATTACCGCCATCATCAAACCGTTCAAGCTGGATGAAGTGCGCGAGGCGCTGTCCGGCATCGGCATCCAAGGCATGACCGTCACCGAGGTCAAGGGCTACGGCCGCCAGAAGGGCCAGACCGAGATCTATCGCGGCGCCGAGTACGCGGTGAACTTCCTGCCCAAGCTGAAGCTGGAAGCCGCCGTCGACGACGAACTGGTCGATGCCGTGCTGGAGGCCATCTCCACCGCCGCCCGCACCGGCAAGATCGGCGACGGCAAGATCTTCGTCCAGGATTTGGGCATGGCCCTGCGTATCCGTACCGGCGAAGCCGGTCCCGAAGCTCTGTAAAGGGGGAACCTTCATGACTTTGTCCCTTCGCAAGACGGGCGCCGCCCTTGCCGCCGCCGTTCCGGCGCTGCTGGCCACCGGTGCCGCCTTCGCCCAGGAAGTTGCGGCTGAAGCCGCCGCCGAGGCCGCACCCGCCGCCGTGCCGGTGCTGAATTCCGGCGACACCGCCTGGATGCTGGTGTCGTCCGTTCTGGTTCTGATGATGCTGGTGCCCGGTCTGGCGCTGTTCTACGGCGGCCTGGTCCGCAAGAAGAACGTGCTGGCCGTGCTCATGCAATCCATGTTCGGCGCCGGTCTGCTGTCCATCCTGTGGGTGGTGGTCGGCTACTCGCTGGCCTTCACCGAGGGCAACGCCTTCTTCGGCGGCTTCGACAAGGTGATGCTGGCCGGTATCCTGCCCGATACCCTGAGCGGCACTATCCCGGAATTCGTCTTCGTGATGTTCCAGGGCACCTTCGCCATCATCACCCCGGTGATCATCCTGGGCGGCCCGGCCGACCGTATGAAGTTCAGCTCGGCCATGCTGTTCGTGTCGCTGTGGCTGTTGTTCGTCTATGTGCCGGTGGCCCACATGGTGTGGGGTCCGGGCGGCCTGCTGCTGGGTGACGGCGTGCTGGACTTCGCCGGCGGCACCGTGGTGCACATCAACTCGGGCGTTGCCGGTCTGGTCGCCGCCATCATGGTGGGCAAGCGTTCCGGCCTGGGTTCCGAGAATCTGGCCCCGCACAACCTGGTGCTGACCATGGTCGGCGGCGCCTTGCTGTGGGTCGGCTGGTTCGGCTTCAACGCCGGTTCCGCCCTGAGCGCCGGTGGCTCGGCCGCCGTCGCCATGATCAACACCCATGTCGCCACCGCCGCCGCCATCGTGTCGTGGTCGCTGACCGAGTGGATCATCCGCGGCAAGCCTTCGCTGCTGGGTGCGGTGTCGGGTGCGGTTGCCGGTCTGGTGGTCATCACCCCGGCCTGCGGTTTCGTCACCGTGTCGGGCGCCCTGATCCTGGGCCTGATCGTCGGCCCGATCTGCTACTGGGGCGTTTCCGGCCTCAAGAAGATGTTCGGCTATGACGACGCGCTCGACGCCTTCGGCGTGCACGGCATCGGCGGTATCGTCGGCGCGGTGCTGACCGGCGTGTTCGCCGTCGCCGCCATCGGCGGCACCGGCAAGTCGGGCCTGATCGACGGCAACGCCATCCAGGTGTGGATCCAGATCAAGAGCGTGGCGGTGACCATCGCCTGGACCGCCATCGTCTCGGTGGTGCTGCTCAAGCTGATCGACCTGACCATCGGCCTGCGCGTCAGCAAGGAAACCGAGACCGAAGGCCTGGATCTGGCCCTGCACGGCGAAGCCATGCACGACTAGGTTCGTCTCTTCAGGGGAAACGGCGCCGGGCGGGCAACCGCCCGGCGCTTTTTCGTTTCGGCGCGGGGCTGCGTTTCATATACTTCGCGAAACGTTGCCTGAGAGGAAACGATGCCCGAGCACTCCCAGAATCCCCACGCCCTGGACGGCGCGCGCGAGAACAGCCTGGAGGTGGCGATCGGCCATCAGGTGCGCGAGTACCGCACCAAGCTGGGCATGACCGTGGCCGATCTGGGCCGTCAGGCCAATCTGTCGCCCGGCATGCTGTCGAAGATCGAGAACGGCGTGACCTCGCCGTCGCTGTCGACGCTGCAATCGCTGTCCCGCGCGCTGAACGTGCCGGTGACCGCCTTCTTCCGCAAGTTCGAGGAACAGCGCGACGCCACCTTCGTCAAGGACGGCCAGGGTCTGGCCATCGAACGGCGCGGCACGCGAGCCGGGCACCAGTACCATCTGCTGGGCCACACCATCGGCAAGAATCTGGTGGTCGAGCCCTATCTGGTGACCCTGACCGAGCAATCGGACGTGTTCCCGCTGTTCCAGCATTCCGGCCTGGAATTCATCTATCTGCTGGAAGGCGAGGTCGCCTATCGCCACGGCAACAAGCTGTATGCCATGCAGGCGGGCGATTCTCTGTTCTTCGACGCCGACGCCCCGCACGGCCCCGAGGAATTGCGTAAACTGCCCATCAAGCTGCTGTCGGTGATCGTCTATTCCCGCACCGGGGACGTTTAGCCCCCAGCCAGCGCCTTCAGTTCGTCCTCGCCGGGCAAATTGCCCGGTTCGTCGCGATAGCTGATTCGGCCCTCGGTCACCGCGCCCTGCCAGTGTTGTTCCAGGGCGTCGCGCTCCGGGCTGGTGCGGAAGGCGGCCAGGAAGGCGTTGATTTCCTTCAGCAGGGGATAGGATGCCGCCTCGGCGGCGACGCCGACCGCGTAGTAATAGGGCTGCGTCGCCAGATTGCCGCCGATGATCTCGATCCTGCCGTGCCACGGGCTGGCTGGGTCGGTGCAGGCCCAGTGATAGATGGGCAGATCGACGCAAAAGCCGTCCACCACGCCGTTTGCCAGACAATCATGAATACGGCTCTGGTCGGAATAAGCCACCAGATTGGACAGCATGATGGTGCCGCCCGGCTTGCGGGCATTGGCGGGCCAGCGCACCCCCGCCGCTTCCAGCACCGCGAAGGCGCCGGGGTCGTTGATGACGCCCAGCACCTTGCCGTCCAGATCGGCCAGCCCGTTGATACGGCTGTCGCCGGCCCGGCGGGCCAGCACGAAGGGCAGCCAGGTGTAGGTGTCGGAATAGGCGGTTCCGGCGAAGCTGGCGCTGGGCGGCAGCGCCGACCACACCACATCCACCGGCGCCTCGCCCGCGTGGCGTCCGGCGGCCAGCAATTCGGTCAACTGGTCCCAGGGATGTTCGATGAACTCGCAGCGCACCCCCAACGACCGGGCGAAGGCGCGGGCATATTCCACGTCCAGGCCTTCCAGTTCGCCCCCCGGCTGGCGGCGAAACGACAGGCCGACGAAGCGCGGCTCGACCGCCACCCGCAAGGCGCCGCGCGCCTGGATGTCGGCCAGCCGGTCATAAGCGGGGTCCAGGGTGACCTTGTGCCGCTCGGCCAGGGCGCACAGCGGCGGCAGGCGCTGTTCGGGTGGTTGCGCCAGGGCCTCGCCCAATGCGCCCAGTTCGTCGTCCACCCGTGCCATCTTGTCCAGCGTGCGGGTACGGGTGGCGTTGCCCAGATCGATCATCTCGCGGATGACGCCGTTATGGCTGGCGATGTCGTCCACATTGGCGGCGATGCCGCCCAGCATGGTCTCCAGATCGCCCAGCGAGCTTTCGGTCAGGGTCTGCAATTCCGCCAATTGCCCGGCGATTTCGGCCACCGTTTGCTCCAGGATGGCGAAGATGTCGCTGAAATCCAGGGCTTCCGCCGCTTCTGCCGCCTGTTGCAGGGTGTGGTTGGCCAGGGTGCCGACCTCGTTGGCGACCACGGCAAAGCCCTGGCCATGCTCGCCCGCCCGCGCCGCCTCGATGCGGGCGTTCATGGCCAGCATGCGCACCTTGCCGCCAATGGTGGAAATGGAATGCAGCACCCGTGCCGCCCGCGTGCCCTTGTCCTGCAAGGCGCGCGAGCTGTCGTCCAGCCGTTGGCGGATTGATCCGGCGATGTGGTCGATGCGGGCCTCAGTGGTGCGGCGCACCGTTCCGGCACGAGCGTTGGATTCCTCCAGGTCGCTTTCGGTCGAGCGCAGGGCCTGGGTCAAGTCGCTGGTACGGGCGGCGATCTCGTCGAAGGCCTGGGCCTGACATCCGGCGGCGGTAACCGCGTGTCCGGCCAGGGCGCGGGCATGACGCAGCAGGGTGGCGGCGGCGGGCACCGGATCGGGTGGCGTCTGGGTATCCTCGGACACGGTCATTCCTGCGGCGCTCCCGCGTGAAGCCAATTCTGGCGGGAATATCTGCAAACCATATGCCAATGAAATCGGCAGGGAATTCCGTCTACAAGGTATTGGTCATGGCTAATATCTGTGCATATGCGCCGAAGGCTTGATCAATCCTGTGCGTATGGCCCACAACCTCTAGAAAAAGCAAAAAGCCGGTGCATTGATGTATCCAATGCACCGGCTTTGCACGCAGTTTCATTTAAATTTTATTTATATCATCCGGCCTTTTTCAGGCCCGCCATGACGATGCCGGTGGCGCGTTGCGCCTCAAGGGCCGTGGTGCGCAAATCCTCGGGCTCCAGATTGTGCACGTTGGTCTTGCCGGTGCAGCGGGCCATCATCGAGCATTCCGACACCGCCGCCTTGAGGAAACGGGCCAGCGATCCGGCGGCATCCTCCAGCGGGTTGAACTCCACGCCGCTGACCTGGGGGACGCCGCCCAAGGCAATGGCGGCGGCGGTGCAGGCGATGCCGCCATTGGCGCCCAACGCCATCGCCTTGGCCATGTCGGTGCCGGAGCGCAAGCCGCCGAACCACAGCAGCGGGAAGCGTTCCTCGGCCTTCAGCGCCCGCAGCTTGGTGATGGCGGCGGACAACAGCGACAGATCGGGGGCGCCGCCCAGATCGGCCCAATCGGCGGGCAGCACGCCGGTGCCGTCCAGCACCACCAGATCGGCGCCCTCGGTCACCGCCAGATCAAGGGCGGCATCCAGATGGGCGGCATTGACGATCACGCCCCACGATTGGCCGGGATGGGCCAAGGCGGGTTTGACCGGCGCGGCATGGGGCGTGCCCACCGCCAGCACCAGCGCCGCCCCCGCCAGGGCGGTGGTACCGGGCGGCAGCACTTGCAGCCACGGCACCCCGGCGCCGATGGGATTGCGGCCCATATAGGCGCTGCCCGATTGGGCGATGGCGGTCGCGGCGGCGGCCTTCACCGCCTCGGGCGCCGCGTCCAGCCCGCCCACCAGCATGGGATGGTCGAGCCGCAGGGTCGCGGTCAGCTCGGTCGCGGTCTTGCAGGATTCACGATAGGGGTCGATGACCAGGCGGGTCAGGTTGGCGGGCAGGAACACCAACTGGTCGAAGGTGGCCCGTGCCGCCGGAACCGGCTCCGGCCGGGCATCCAGCCGGGTGCGGGTCAGCCGCGCCACGTCGGCGGGGGTGGCATCGGCGCGGGCCAGGGCGAAGATGGCCTCGCGCATTTTCACCGAATAATCGGTCGAGCCGGTTTCGGTATCGCAGCGATAGCAACGCGCCGCCTGTTCCTTGGCGGTCTGGTCGTCGTATCCGGCCTCGGCATCGGCGAAGGCATCGTCGCGCAGGCCCAGGAAGCGGGGCTCGACCCGGCCCAGTTTTTCCCAGGCCGGGTCCTGGGCCAAAGCGGCGGCGCGGGTGCGGTAGGGGGTGCGGTAGGGAGCGGGATGGGCCTCGCCCTCCAGCGCCGCCAGCACGTAATAGGCCGCCTTGTGGCCCTGGAACATGGCCTGGACGATGGTGCTGGAGCCGAAGGCGGCGTCGCCCGCCGCATAGACACCCGGCAGGCGGGTGCTCATGTCGGCTTCGGCGGTGGCGATGCGGTCGCCGTCCATCAGGCCGTGCTTGGCCAGATCCAGACTGACCGCCTTTTGCCCGACGGCAGCGATCACCAATCCGGCGCTGACGGTGAATTCGGAACCGGGAATGGTGCGGAAGGCGCGGCGGCCATCGGCGCCGGGTTCGCCCAGTTCGGTCTTCAGGCAGCGCAGTTCGACGGCGCCGCCCGAGGCCTGGACGATGGCGGCGGGGGCGACGTGATAGACGATCTCGATCCCCTCGGCCAGGGCCGCCGAGATTTCATGGTGGCGGGCGGGAATCTCGTCGGGGCCGCGGCGGTACAGCACGGTGACCTTCTTGACGCCGGGCAGACGCCGGGCGGTGCGGCAGGCATCCATGGCGACGTCGCCGCCGCCGATCACCACCACATGGGACGGTAGTTGCGGACGCTCGCCGCCGTTCACCTTGTTCAGGAAGGTGACGCCGTCCACCACCTGCGGCAGATCGTCGCCGGGCACCCCCAGCTTGCGCCCGGCGCTGGCGCCGATGGTCAGCAGCACGGCATCGTGGCGGGCGCGCAACTGCTCCAGCGTCACCGCGTCACCCAGCGGCGTGGACAGATGCAGGGTGATGCCGGGGCAGCGTTCCAGGATGCGGGCCACGTCCTGCTCGACGATCTCGGGCGGCAGGCGGAAATCGGGAATACCCCAGGCCATCATGCCGCCCGCCTTGGGCAGCGCCTCGTAGACGTCCACCTTGTATCCGGCGGCGGCGATGTCCTGGGCGGCGGTCAAACCGGCGGGACCGGCACCGATGATGGCGACGGATTTGGGCTTGTCGGCGGCGATGGCGGGCAGGTGGAAATCCGGCCCCAGGGCGTCCATCACCGACCGCTTGAGGGCGCGGATGGCGACGGCGCCGTCGGCATTGGCGCGGCGGCAGGCCGGTTCGCACGGCGCGTCGCACACCCGGCCGCACACCCCCGAGAACGGGTTGGTGGCGGTGATGGCCTCCAGCGCGCCGGAATAATCGCCGCTCCAGATCAGGCCGACATAGGACCCGACATCGGTGCCGATGGGGCAGGCCACCTGACAGGGCGGCGGCTCGTAATGGGGCAGGCCGCTCTGGTCGGCGGCGAGGTCCAGCGAGAAGGGCTTGCAGCTCATGACATTACCTCACTCCCTCCCCCCTGGCGGGGGAGGGTCGGGGTGGGGGGTAAACGTTTGGTCAGGCGACCTTGGCGGCCAGTCCCTCGGCCACCGCGCGGTAGCCCGGTTCATAGGGCAGGCCGGTGATGGCGGCGGCTTCCGGGGTCAGGGCCACCAGATCGGCGCGGGAGAGCTGGCGGAAATCGCCATAGCCCAGCGCCTGGGTGATGGCGGCCAATTGCCAGCGCACCGATTCCAGGAAGCGGTGGATGGCCTGGGCCTGAAGCTCGGTCTGGTAGCGGGCCTCGTGCTCGGGATCCTGGGTCGCGATGCCGACCACGCAATTGCCCACATGGCACTGCATGCAACTGATGCAGCCACCGGCGATCAGCGCGGCGGTGCCCATGGCGACGGCGCTCGCGCCCAGGGCCAGCGCCTTGGCGGCGTCGATGCCGTCCTTGATGCCGCCCATCAGCACCACCGGCATGGAACCGTCATGGCCGATTTCGTTGAGGCCGTCCAACGCCTCTTGCAGCGCCGCCAGGGTGGGGATGCCGACGTTTTCCAGCACCTCGGTCGAGGCGGCGCCGGTCGAGCCCTGCAAGCCGTCCAATTGCACGAAATCGAAGCCGTCCTTGTAGGCGATCTTGATGTCGTCGCGCACGCGGCCCGCGCCCATCTTGACCGAGACCGGCTTGGAATAGCCGGTGGCCTCGCGGAATTCCTCGACCTTGATGACCAGATCGTCGGCACCCATGATGTCGGGGTGGCGCGATGGCGAGCGCAGATCGATGCCTTCGGGAATGCCGCGGATGGCGGCCAGTTCCTTGGTCACCTTCTTCGCCATCAACTGGCCGCCCAGGCCGGGCTTGGCGCCCTGGCTGATATAGATTTCCAGCGCGTCGGCCTTCAGCATGTCGTGGATGTTCCAGCCCAGGCGGCCGGACAGACACTGATAGATCAACTGCGCCGCCTCGGCCCGCTGCTCGGGCAGCATGCCGCCTTCGCCGGTGTTCTCGACGATGCCCGACAGGCGCGAGGCGCGGGCCAGGGCGATCTTGGTGGATTTGGACAGCGCGCCGAAGCTCATGGGGGCGATCAGCACCGGCATGGATAGATGCAGCGGCTTGGCGCCGAAACGGTCGCCCAAGGTCATGCCCAGCTTGACCGCCTTGGTCGGGTCGTCCGCCATTCCGATGCGGGCGGGATCGACCTTGAAGGCGATGTCGCCGAAATGCGGTACCGCCTTGGCGGCGCCGTAGCCGCGGATGCGGTAACGGCCGATCAGGCTTTTGGCGCCGATATCCTCGACCACCTTGGCGTTCCAATAGCTGCCGCCCTCGGAAAACACCGGGTGGGGCAGCGGGCGGCTGATGGGTTCGTTGACGCCGTAGCGCAGCTTGGTCCCGGCGTTGACGATCTTGGTAAAGCGGCCCGCGAACGGGATGCCGTATTTCGCCAGGAAGGCGCGGATGTCGGCATACTCCTCGGCGCTGGTCTCGGCGATGGCGGCATCCGAGCCCAGGCTCTGCACCTTGCCGCCCACATAGATGGCGCCCGCCGACATGTCCTCGCCGACCCGTTCGCCGGAATCGCCCAGGATGACGATGCGGCCGCCATACATCATGTAGCCCGCCAGGAAACTGGCCTTGCCGCAGACCAGCAGGGTCCCGGCCTTCATCACCTGACCGGCGCGGCTGCCGACGTTGCCCTTGATCACCACTTCGCCGCCGCGCAGCGCCACACCGGCGATGGCGCCCGCGTTGCCGCCGACCACCACCGACCCGGCATACATGGAATCGCCGACGCCCCAGCCGACGTTGGACTCCACCTCGAAACGGGCGCCGTGCGACAGACCGGCGCAGAAATACCCGGCCGAGCCCTTGATGCGCACGGTGACCGGCGCGGTCAGGCCGACGCCGATATGGTGGCGGGCGTCGGGGTTGAGGATTTCGATGTCCTCGCCGCGCTGGGCGGCGGCGCGCAGGGTCTCGTTGCCCGCGCGCACGGGCGTGGTGCTCAGATCGATCGTGACCATGTCTGGTGCGTCCCCGGCAAAGGTTCGGTGGTGGAAAGGGGCTGACCGGGGAACAGCCGGTTCAGCGACACTTCTTCCGAGGCGATGGCGACGATGCTGTCGTCCTCGTACATGACCATGGGCTTGGCAGCCAGACGGTCTTTGGCGAAGCCGATGCCGTCCTTGGTGGACACCAGGAACGAGAAGGTGCCGTCCAGATCGTCCACCGATTGCTCCAGCGCCGCCTCCAGCGCGATGCCCTGGGCCATCTTGTCGGCGATGTAGACGGCGATCAGTTCGGAATCGTTGTCGGTGCGGAACTCGAAGCCGCGCGCTTCCAGGCGGCGGCGCATCTTCCAGTAATTGGTGATCTGGCCGTTATGGACGATGGCGACGTCGGCGAAGCCGGTGGCCCAGAACGGATGCGCCGCCTCGGGCTTGACGTCGGATTCGGTGGCAAGACGCACATGGCCCAGGCCGTGGCTGCCGGTGATGCGGCCGATGTTGTAGATGCCGTCCAGGTCGCGCGACGTGCCCACATCCTTGATGATATCCAGCGAGGTGCCGATGGATACCAGCTTGGCAGCGTGTTCCATGGCATAGGCGAAGGGGCGGATTTCGCCGCTATAGGCGACCTCGGCCACATAGGTCGAGCCCTCGCGCCGGTCGGCCTTCAGGGTGGCGCCGTGCTCGGTCAGCGCCGCCTTGATGCGCGCCACCGCCTGCTCGTCATCCACCAGGAAGCGCAGCCGCAGCCCGTCCACGTCCTTTTCATACAGCGCGAAGCCGGTGGAATCGGGGCCGCGATGCTGACAGCCGTCCATCATGTCGGCCAGCGCGCGGCCCAGCACCTGATTGCTGACCGGCTTCTTGAAGAGAATTCCTGCGATTCCGCACATGACCGTATCTCCTTCGTGCGATGGCTCGACCCTAGCAAGGGGGCGGGAAAGGGGTCAATGGGTTTGTGCAAAAATGTTTCCTTATGAGAAACGTCACTGCGGCTGAGGGCAAGGCGTTTCCTGTTGGGAATGGTATGAAATGGCGGAAAAGTGCCATTTAGGCGCCACACCATCCGTTCTCTGCGGAAAAAAAGTTTCTTGCCAGTTGAAATGCCGCCTTGTTCGTCATAGGGTGATTTTGCCGAATTTAGCGGCACACGCCGCAATTGCCCATTTCGTGGGCGCGTATCAGCAAGGGGATTCCCATGGCTCTAGACCTCGCCGAGATCGCCAAGGAACGCGGTATTCAGTATTTCCTGATTTCCTATGTGGACCTGTTCGGCGTGCTGCGGGCCAAGCTGGTCCCGGCCTCGGCCATCAAGGGCATGCAGAAGAACGGCGCTGGGTTCGCCGGGTTCGCCACCCATTTGGACCAGACCCCGGCCCATCCCGACACCGTGGCGGTGCCCGATCCCGACAGCCTGATCCAATTGCCATGGAAGCCCGAGGTGGCCTGGCTGGCCTCGGACGTCTATTGCGGCGGTGCCGAGGTGCCCGATGCACCGCGCAACGTGCTGAAGAAGCAGATCGCCAAGGCCAAGGCGCTGGGCCTGCAAATGAAGACCGGCGTGGAATGCGAGTTCTTCCTGCTGTCGCGCGACGGCAAGTCCATCGCCGATATCCACGACGAATACCCCAAGCCCTGCTACGACCAACTGGCCTTGATGCGGCAATACGATCTGATCAAGGAAATCTGCGATGCCATGGGGCATTTGGGCTGGGGGCCGTACCAGAACGACCACGAGGACGCCAACGGCCAGTTCGAGATGAACTGGGAATATGACGACGTGCTGAAGACCGCCGACCGTCATGCCTTCTTCAAGTACATGACCAAGACGCTGGCCGAAAAATACGGCATGCGCGCCACCTTCATGCCCAAGCCGTTCAACACCCTGACCGGCAATGGCTGTCACATGCATGTCAGCCTGTGGAAGGGCAGCCAGAACGTGTTCGAGGACGCGGGCGGCGAGCTGGGCATGAGCAAGCTGGCCTATGATTTCCTGGGCGGCGTCATGCATTCCGCCGCCGATCTGTGCGCCCTGTTCAATCCCACCGTGAACAGCTTCAAGCGCATCAACGCCCCCATCACCGCCTCGGGCGCGACGTGGTCGCCCAATTCCATCACCTATACCGGCAACAACCGCACCCACATGGTGCGCATCCCGGAATCCAACCGCTTCGAATTCCGTCTGATGGACGGCGCCACCAATCCCTATCTGGCGCCCGCCGCGCTGCTGATGGCTGGTCTGGACGGCATGGAATACGGTCGCGATCCCGGCGAGCGGCTGGACATCAACATGTACACCGACGGCCACACCCTGAAGAACGTGCGCAAGCTGCCGCTGAACCTGCTGGACGCCCTGCGCCTGCTGGAACGCTCGGACGTGGCCCGTGCCGGGTTCGGCGACAATTTCGTCGACAGCTACATCAAGCTGAAGATGGCCGAATGGAACTCGTTCATGAGCCACGCCAGCGCGTGGGAACGCCTGCACAATCTGGATTGCTAGCCGCCATGACCACCACCGCCAAACACTACGTGCTGACCATTTCCTGTCCCGACGCCGTCGGCATCGTCGCCGCCGTGGCGGGCTTCCTGTCGGGCCATCATCTGTTCATCACCGAATCCGAGCATTTCGGCGATGTGGTGACCGGGCGCTTCTTCATGCGCACGGTGTTCCTGGACCGTCCGGGCATGCCGTCGCTGGAACAGTTGCGGCTGGCCTTCGGCGAGGTGGCGGAACGCTTCGGCATGGATTGGCAGATGCACGATTCGTCGCGCAAGCCGCGGGTGCTGCTGCTGGTGTCCAAGTTCGACCATTGCCTGAACGACCTGCTGTACCGCTATCGCACCGGCACGCTGCCGGTGGAGATTCCGGCGGTGGTGTCCAACCATCCTGACCTTCAGCGGGTGGTGGAATGGCACGGCATTCCCTATCACCACCTGCCGGTGACCAAGGACAGCAAGGCCGAGCAGGAAGCCGCCATCCTGGAGATGGTGTCGCGGCTGCATATCGATCTGGTGGTGCTGGCGCGCTACATGCAGGTTCTCAGCCAGGACATGTGCAAGGCGCTGTCGTGGCGCTGCATCAACATCCACCATTCCTTCCTGCCCAGCTTCAAGGGCGCCAAGCCCTACCATCAGGCCCACACGCGCGGCGTCAAGATCATCGGCGCCACCGCCCATTACGTCACCTCCGACCTGGATGAAGGCCCAATCATCGAGCAATCGGTCGAGCGGGTGGACCACACCCATACCCCCGACGATCTGGTCGCCATGGGCCGCGATATCGAGAACGTGGTGCTGGCCCGCGCGGTGCAATACCACGTCGAACACCGCGTGCTGCCCAACGGCAGCAAGACGGTGGTGTTCCGGCGCTGATTTGCTAGCGCCGTCCCTCGCGCTGCACGTCGGCGCGGGGGGCGGCCTCGGGCAAGGGCGGTTCGGACGGGGCCTTGGCCTCGGGTTTCGGTTCGGGCTTGGCTTCCGGTTCTTCCTGAACCCGGTTCTCGGATTGCTTCAGTGCCGCCACCAATTCACCCATCTGCTGGTACAGGGTGTGGGAAGCTTGGGATTCCGACAGCACCACGCGGGCGAGATCGCTGCGCGAGGCATAGGATCGTTCATAGGCGTCCAGCAGATCGAACAGCGGGCGGTTGGCGTTCAGGTATTGCTCCTCGAACGCGGTGACGACCTTGCCGCTGCTGTCTACCGCCTGTTCCAGCACCGGTACGCGGCCGCGCGCCGCGCCTAGCGCGTTGTAACTGGTGCGCACCAGTTGTTCGATGCGCGAGCGGGTGTCCAGTGACTTGAAATTGGCCTCGCGTGCCTTGGCGTTGGCCATCATGCCCGCCGTCAAATCGGTGCCGCCGTTCAGGGTCCAACTGGTCACCAGCATGGCGCGCTGTTCGTTGTCGTAGGGATAGACCTCGTTGCCGTTGCTGGAATTGCCCAAGGCGGAGCCGCCAGCGTTCCAGACGCGGGTGCGGGTGAACTCGAAATTCAGTTTGGGCAGCAGGCGGCTCAGCGCCTTGTCGCGTTCGGCCAATTGCACCTCGACCTGCTTGGCGCTCAACAGATAATCGGGGTTCTGGCGCAACGCCCGCACCAGGGCATTCTCGACGGTTTCCGGCTGCTCCGGCATCAGCGAGGCGGGCAGCTTGAGCGATAGCGGGGTCACGCCGGTCAGGCGGCGGAATTCGTCCAGGGCGGCGCTGAAGCTGGCGCGGGTTTCGATGATGGCGCCCTGGGCGGCGGCCGAGCGGGCCTTGATGCGGTCCAGATCGGCCTGGGCGGCGCCGCCGCCCTCGACCCGGTTCTTCATCAGCTCGTTCAGCTTGTCCAGCTGGCCCTTGTAATCCTCGGCGAAACGGATCAGCAGGCGGCCGCTCAGCAATTGCAGATAGGCGGTCACCGTGGACATGGCGATACGTTCGCGGGCGCTGGTTTCCTCGATCTCGGCGGCGGTCTGGCTCTTGTGGCGGATCAGCGCCTCGGCGATCAGCGACGGCGAGATGATCGGCTGGGTCAGGGACAGGATCTTGTCGCGGCGGTGATGCTTGCTGTCCTGGACGCGGTTGTCGTTCGCGTCGTTGTAATCGGCGGGGCCGGAGCGTTCGCGGCCGCTGCTGTAGCTGTAGGTGACGGTGGGCAGGAAGGCGGCATAGGCATCGATCACCCCCCAATCGGCAGCATCGGTCTTGGCGGTGGCGGCCTTGATCTCGAAATTGTTCTGCAACGCCAGCGTCACCGCCTCGTCCAGACGCAGCGGCTGGGTCAGGTCGGTCTCGCGGTCGGTGACCTCCAGCGGCACCACGGTTTCACCCTGGAACAGGGTCCGCAGCATTTGCGCGCGGGCGTGGCCCAGTTTGGGCTCGGTCTCGTCCTCGGCGCGGGCGGGCAGGGCGATGGCGGCGTTCCACAGGGCAGTGCTCAGCAGACAGGCCGTCAGGCGCTTTCGAAACGTCACGGAATTTCCCTTCCCTCGACTAACTTCCCAATACCCGCTCACGCGGGTCAGTTTCCTAATACCCGCTCACGCGGGCCGTCGGTGACGACACGGCCGCCGTCGATGACCACGATGCGGGTGCAGGCGGATAACAGGGTACGGCTGTGGCTGCTGACCAGAATGGCGCGGCCGTCGCGCAAGGCGGCCAGATGCTCCGCCAGGAACTTTTCCAGCGGCGCGTCCAGGCCGGTATTGGGTTCGTCCAGCAACAGCACCGGCGGTGCACCCAACAAGGCGCGGGCCAGGGCCACCATCTGGCGCTGGCCACCAGATAGATTGCCGCCGCGTGGCCCCACCTGGGTCGCCAGGGTCAGGTCGCCACGCTCCAGGAAATGGCTCAGACCCGACGCCGTCAGGGCGCGTTCCATCTGGTCGCGGGTCGCCGACAGATTGCCGCCGCGCACGTTGTCCTCGATGGTGCCCTCGAACAGGCACGGCTCCTGCGGCTTGTAGCCGATGGTGGCCGACAGATCGGCGGGGGCCAGGGCGGCCACCGGCAGATTGTCGATCAGCACTTCGCCGTCGGATGGCCGCAGCACGCCCGCCACCATGCGCAGCAAGGTGGTCTTGCCCGCGCCGGGATGGCCGACCAGCCCCACCATCTCGCCCGGCTCGATCTTGAAATTGATGCCGGACAGGGTGGGCGGCCCCTCGGCGCGCAGGCGGATGCCGATCCCCGCCAGCCGCACCCGGCCGGGTAGGGCACCGCGCTCGGGCGGCGGTTCGGCTTCGGCGGGCGGCGGCAGCAGCCGGTCCATCTCGGACATGGCGGCGCGGAATTCGCGGTAGCGGGTGACCAGCATCACCACCGAGCCCAAGGTGGACATGGCGCGCGAAGTCAGCATGGTGGTGGCCAGCAACCCGCCCGAGGTCAGCAGGCGCTCCTCGACCATCAGCGCGCCGCAGACGATGGTCGCGACATAGGCCAGATTGGATGCGCCCAGCGACACGGCGGAACTGAGGGCGTGCCAATAGCGCGCCCGTCCCGAGGCCTGTCCGGCCCGCGTGCTGGCCTTGCGCCAGCGCCGTGCCAATTCGTCATGCAGGCGGCCGCCGACGATGGCCTCGCGCGCGGTCAGGGTGTCGGCCAGCAGGGCGAAGCGTTTCTCGCCCGCCCGCCGGGCCTCGCGTTCGTAATCGTGAATGGGGATGGCGAACAAAGTGTGCAGGCCCAGGGTCGCCGCCCCGACCACCATTGGCACCAGCACCAGTGGCCCGGCGATCAGCGTCACCGCCAGCAGGAACAGCAGCAGGAATGGAACATCCAGCGCCGACAGCATGTAGGCGGTGGACAGAAAATCGCGGCTGCCCAGGATCTGCTTGTACTTGTCCAGCACCAGCCCGACCGAGGGCAGGCGCGATACCTCGCCCGCCAGCAGGCTGCGGAACAGGGCATGGTCGATATCGGCCTCGGCGGTGACGGCGAAGCGCTCCATCAGCAGGGCGCGGGTGGCGCGCACGGCGTAATCCAGACAAATGGCCAGCCCCAGGCCGATAGCCAGCGCCCACAATGTCTCGGTGACGCCGTTGCCCAAAACTTTGTCGTAGACGAAGCTGGAAAACAGCGGGAACAGCAGCGCCAGCAGGTTGACGATCAGTCCGCCCGCCAGGATTTGCAGCAATCGGCCTTTATGGCGGCGCAGGAAGGGCAGGAATTCAGCCAGGACCTCGACCCGCGGCACCAGCGCCACCGCACGGCCCAGATGGGGCGTGCCCTCGGACAGCACGCCGCCCGCCAGACGTTGCAGACCCTGCGGCGTGGACAGCAACGGCTGCCATAGCCCGTCTTCCACCTCCAGCAGCACCCCGGCCATGTCGCCTTCGGGCAGGCGGCCGGGCTCGACCCGTAGCGGGCGGGCCGCCAGTCCCTGGCCACGCAGCAGGGCGGCCAGATCGGACTCGTCCGTCGGCAGGTCCATGTCCCGGCCCAGCGCGCCGAGCAGGCTGGAGAGCGCTTGTGAAAACGGTACGGCGGTCACCCCCAGTGGACCTCCACGGTATGGCTGTTGGCGCCGCTGGTATAGGTGAAGGTGGTGGTGTGGCCGCCGCCGGGATCGGTGTAATTGCCCGCAGTGGACGATCCGGTGGCGTTGAAGGTGTCGCCGCTGTCCAGGTACAGCTTCAGGGTGCCGCCGGTCGCGGCGGCGTCCAGGATGCCGTTGATGGTGGTGTAGCTGATCGCCGAGGTGGCGTTGGCGGTGCCGTCGCGGACGTCGATGGCCTCGATGGAATGGATGCGCGACGTGCTCAGGTTACTGGCCAGATTCCACCCGGCCACGACCATGGTGTCGGCGCCGTTCTCGGTGGTCAGGTTGGTGTACACATTATTGCTGCCGCCATAGACCAAGGTGGTCGCCAGTTGTGCCACGCTCAACACGAAGCTGTCGCTGTCGGCATCGCCGTACAGGCTGTCGGTGCCAGCCGAGCCGTTCAGTACGTCGTTGCCCGCTCCGCCCCACAGCGTGTTGTTGCCGCTGCTGCCGGTCAGGGTGTCGGCCAGGGCCGAACCGCGAAGATTTTCGAAATTCGAGATGGTGTCGCCCGCCGCGTCGCCGCCGCTGGCGGTGTTGGTGCCGAGATCCACCGTAACCCCGGCCGAGGACGAGGCATAGGACAAGGTGTCGGTGCCGTTGCCGCCGTTCAGCACGTCAGCGCCGCCGCCGCCCTCGATGGTGTCGGCACCGCCGCCGCCGGTGATGGTGTTGGCGAGGCTGTTGCCGGTCAGGGTCAAACCCGCGCCGCTGTTGGCGATCAGGTTTTCCAGATTGGCGCCCAGCGTGTAATTGATCGCGGAATAGACGGTGTCGGTGCCTTCACCGGCGGCTTCGGTGATGCTGTCGCCCACATTGTCTACGTAATACACATCATTGCCGACGCCGCCGATCATGGAATCGGCCCCGGCATTGCCGTTGAGGGTGTCGTTGCCGGTACTGCCGGTGATGGTGTCGTTGCCGGTGCTGCCGCCCAGCGAATAATTGCTGCTACCGGTGGCGATCAGGATGTCCACGTTGGCCGACATGGTCCAACTGACCGTGGTGTAAACGGTGTCGATGCCCTCGCCCGCCACCTCGCTGACGACATCCGATCCGCTGTCCACGTAATACAGATCGTCGCCGGTGCCGCCGACCATGGTGTCGGCGCCGGTGCCGCCATCCAGGGTGTCGTTGCCCACGCCGCCGTACAGGGTGTCGTTGCCGCCCATGCCCCACAGGATGTTGACGTTGCCGTCGCCATAGATGACGTCGTTGGAATTCGAGCCCTGGGCGTTCTCGAAATTCTTCAGGTCGTCGTATTCGCTGTTGCTGCTTTGCGAATATTGGGTGTAGCTGCCAACGCCGCGTCCGGTATCCAGGTGAATGGTGACGGAGGAGCCATATCCCAGATAGCTGACCCAGTCGTTGCCGGTGCCGCCGTCGGCACTGTCGTTACCGGAATTGATGGTGTTATTGTAGTTGTAGCCCAGGTTGACGATGTCGTCGCCCGCACCGGCGTCGATGGTGTCGTTACCGGCACCGCCCACCAGATAATTGTTGGCCGAGGACCCGGTGATGACGTCGTTGTTGGCGCCGCCGATGAAGTTCTCGATGCCGTAGATGGCGGTGTTGCCGGTGCTGCTGATGATGCTACCCGCAGTGCCCGAGCCGTCCACCACCAGGGTGACGGTGTAGCTGACGCTGTGATTATCGCAGCTGATGGTGTCGCCGCCGGTGACGGCGGTGCTTTGCGCCGTGGCGGCGGAGCTGTTGTTGATCGCGGTGGCGGTGCTGGTGCCGCCGTCCACATAACCCTGGATGGCTTGGCCGATATAGAAATAATCGTCACCGCCCAAGCCGTACAGGGCGTCGTTGCCGCCGTTGCCGTTGATGGTGTTGTTGGAATCGTTGCCGATCAGCACGTCGTTGTAGCCGGTGCCGGTGATGTTCTCGACACCGTAATAGCGGTCGCCCTGGGCGTTGGCGTAAAGGCCGCGCTGGTCGTTGTCGGCCTGCCAAGTGGCGTTCATGGCTTTCCAGCGGTTGACGCCGTCGGTGGCGCCCGCCAGCCAATAGGAGGCGGCGGCGTTCAGGGTCAGGGTGCCGTCCGATCCGACGCCGTAATCGCTGGTGCTGAGGTTGGCGAAGATGCCGTAAGTGGTTGTGACATTGCTGCCGTTGATGGACACCACGACCGAACCGCTGTTCACGCCCACGGTATACGTGGTGTTCCAGTAGCTGACGGTATCGTTGGTGCCGTTTTCGGCATGGACGATTTCGGTGGAGGCGTACAGGTTGAAGGTATTGCTGCCGGTGCCGCCATCCATGTACACCGAGCCCGAGGTGTATCCGAACAGGCTGTCGTTGCCATCCTCGCCGTACAGGGTGTCGTTGCCGCCTTCGGCGTAGATGACGTCGTAGCCGTCGCCCGCATAGACGATGTCGTCACCCGCCTTGGTCCAGATGGTATCGTTGCCTTGGCCGGTATAGACGATGTCGCCGCCGGTCGAGCCGGTGACGCTGTCGTTGCCCGACCCGGTCACGATCCGCTCGATGCCCGAGAAATTGGCGTAATAGGTGGATGTTCCGGCCAGGGCCACCGTGCCCTGGGTCGGCGACATGATGACGCTCAGGCTGCTGGTGTAGCTGCTGAGGTCTAGGGTGTCGATTTCACGGGCGGCGCCGGTGGCGGCGGGGTCGCCGGTGCCGCCGATGAAGGTGTCGATGTTCACGCCGCCGGAATCGGTGTGCTGGCCCATGGTGGCGATGAAATAATCGTTACCGGCGCCGCCGATCACCGTGTCGGCGCCGTCGCCCGCGTTGACCACGTTGTTGAGGCCGGAAAACACTGTGCCCGCGCCGCCGGTCGTGGCGGTGACGCTCAGTGTGCCAGCATAGCTGCCGACCACCAGATCGGAATTGCCCAGGGCGGCGGCGTTCACGGCGCTGGAGGTGCTGGTGATGGCGGTGAATATGATGTCGTTGCCGCCGCCGCCCAGGATGCTGTCGTTACCGGCGCCGCCGTACAGCACGTCGGCCTGATCGCTGCCGGTGATGATGTCGTTGCCGTCCAGGCCGTACAGGGTGTGGCTGATGCCGGTATAGGCCGCCATGTCCAGGGTGTCGGCGCCGCTGCTGCCGATCAGATTTTCCACGTTGGCGATGTCGTCGGTGGTGCCGCCGCCCTTGGTCGCGGTGCCCGAGCCGGTGGCATCGGCGGTGAAGCTGACGCCGTTGACGGTATTGCCCGCATAGGTCAGCCAGTCGGCCAGGGTGGCGGCGCCGCCGCTGACCGTGGCCTTGCCGATGCCGTTGAACGACAGCCAGTCGGTCCCCGCGCCGCCGTCCAGACCGCCGCCACTGGCGGCGTTGTTGTTGCCCGCGCCGCCGAAGATCCAGTCGTCGCCCGCGCCCGCGCTGATACTGTCGATGCCGCCACCGCCGATCAGGGTGTCATTGCCGTCGGTGGCGATGATGGTGTTTTTGCCATCATCGGCCCAGACGATGTTGCGGTTGGCACTGCCGCTGGACGAATCGGCGCCGCCGACATCGATGAAATCATTGCCCGAACCGGTGACGACGGTGTCGTTTCCGGTTCCCGCCACCACCGATTTGTCTCCATCGCCGGTGGTGACCACGTTGTTGCCGTCGCCCACCTTGATGGTGTCGATGCCGGTGGCGGTGGTCACGGTGTCGTCGCCATCGGCAATGCCGTCATTGGCCACACCCAGGGTGATGGTGTTGCTGCCGTTGCCGGTGATGGTGACCTGATCGTTGCCGCTGTCGGCGCTGCTGTCGATCAGGTTGTTGCCGCCGGAATCATCGACGCGGTTGGCGCCGTTGCCCAGATGGATGGTGTCGTCGCCCGTGCCCGTGGTCACCCGGTCGTTGCCGTTGCCCGCCCAGATGATGTTGTTGCCCCCGCCGGCATCGATGGTGTCGTTGCCGGCATAGGCCAGGATGATGTCGTGGCCGCTTCCGGCATTGATGGTGTCGGCGCTGTTGCCGCCATAGACAAGGTTGTCGCCCGCGCCCGCATTGATCAGATGGGGCGAACTGGCGGTTTCCAGGACGTAGAAATCCGACCAGCCCGAGCCGGGAATGTAGATGGGGGCATTGCCGGTGATGTCGGCCGAGGACGCCACCGCTTCCAATTGCAGCTTGAAGGTGCGCGAGATGTTGATGGGATCGACGCCCTGTCCGCTGATGTTGACCTTGATGTCGTAGACGCCGTTGGTCACCGCCGACAGATCGTAGATCAGGGTCATGGTCTTGGCGTCGGGCAGCACCGCCGTGGACGGAATGTTGACGCTGCCGTTGGTGACGGCATAGGTGGTGCCGCCAATGACCAGGGCCACCACGCCGGTGGGTAGATCGGAAATGCTGATGCTGGTGATGGTGCGGATATAGCCCGCCAGCGTCAGCATGATTTCCTTGGCGTAATAGAAATGGGTGCCCGCGCTGTTGGGCTGCCCGGTTTCCACGTTCAGGTCGGCATAGGCGGCCTGGCCATTGCTGTAGCCGGTCAGTCCGGTGAAGCCGTCGGCATAGATGACGTCGTTGCCCGCGGTGCCGGTCAGGGTCTCGGTGCCGTATTGCAAGGTGTCGGTGGGCTGGATCCCGCTGGCGACGGTGCTGCCGGAGGGGCCACCCGAGCCCGAGACGGCGGTGGTGTAGGTGCGGGTGACGCCGCCCACGGTCAGGGTGTCGGAGACCGCGGTACTGCTGACGCTGACCACATTGCCTTCCGCCAGGCTGACATACAGCGGAATCTTGGCGGTCTGCGGTTGGCTGCCCGGCGCGTCCGAGGTCTGGGCCGGGGTCTGGTGAATCTGGGCCGGGGCGGGATCGAAAGCCTTGTTGCGGGTTTCTTCCAGCAACTTCTCGGCCTTTTTCATCAGGTCATCGACCGACGACTGGCCCGCGCCCACCGGCAACGGCGCCACCTGTTGCGACTGAGCCTGCTCGGCTTGCTTGTCGGCGGCGTCGTCGGTGCGGTTCTTCTTGCCCTGGGTCAGTTTCTGGTCGAACTGGGTCAGGCTGGTCATGGCCGGGATCGAACTGGGCGGAGTCTCGACCTTGCCCACCGACGACAGCAGATCGGCGGCGCCGATGCGGCCGTCGGGGAAGGACACCGACGGCGGCTTGGCGCTCATGGCGTCGATGGCGGCACCGGGCAGGATCAGGCGGCTGCCGTCCTTGGTTTGCAGCACCATGTCCAGGTCGATGATATCGACCCGTTCGATGCTGCCGCGCGGCACCGGGACATTGAACTGTCCCTTGTCGTCGCTGCCGACGATTCTGGTCTTCTCAGCCATCTAGCGGTCCCCCGAACCGGCTCTTGTCCTAGCCCACCTGGGCGCTGGCGACCACTTCGCGGGCGGCGTCGCGTGCCACTTCGCGCAGCTGCTTTTGCAGGTCGCGGGCCATGTTGCGCTGGTTGGTGCGCATTTCCTCCAGCGTCACTTCCAGCAGCGTGCTCTGGCGGTTGATGCCCTGGGCGATGGTTTCCAGCGCCTCCAGCGACGAATTCATGCCACCGAAGTTTTCCTTGATCTCGAACAGGTGGCGGTTGGCGCCGATATCGGCGTCTTCCACCTTCTTGATGCGTTCGCCCAGATCCTTCAGCGCGTTCAGCATCTCGGCATTGGCGTCGCGGGCCAGTTGCTGGGCGCCGGACAGCGCCTGCAACTGGTTCTGGCTGATCATCGCCACCTCGCCCAGCTTGGCGGTCAGGCCCTGCAGGCCGCTGGCCATGTTGGTGGTCGAGGTCGCCAGACCCTGGAGCTTGCGGTCCAGCTTGGATTCCGCGTCCGAACCACGGTCGTTGACCGAATGCAGCAGGCCCACGGCCTCGTCCAGCTTGTTGAGCGTGTCGCGGCCCAGATTGCCCTGAGCGTCCTGGTACAGGCGCTGGGTGTCGTTGCCTGCGCCCATCTTCTGGTCGATGGAATTCAGCACGTCCACCAGACGCGAGCTGACGCGCTGCTGGTCGGTGCTGGCGGTCTGGATGCCCCGCAGTTCCGCCAGCATCTGTTCGTTGGTTTCCTTCATGCGCGGGCCGAAGCCCAGCAGGTCGTTGGTCTTCTTGACCGCCGCCACGTTGCTGTCGATGGCCTGGGCCACCAGTTCCAGGCGCTGGGCCAGACCGTCCACGCGGTTGGACAATTGCAGCGACGCGTCCTGGGACCGGTGGAACAGGTCTTGGAGGTCGTTGATGTTGCCCATCAGCTCGGCCATGAAGTCCGACAGGAAGGCCTCGGACACGCCGCCCTGGCCGCGCGGCATGGCGGCACCGGCCACCACCGGGCCGATGGGGCCGCGGATGCGCTCGGTCAGTTCATGCAACACGGTGCGGGCGTCGGCCAGCAGCTTGCGCACGTAGCGGCGCACCGCCAGCAGCGACATGCCCAGCATCAGGCTGCCGACCAGACCGAACATGGAGGCGGAGAAGGCGATGCCCATACCGGCCAGCGGCTTGCGCAGCTCGCCCACCAGCTTGATGAATTCCTCTTCGACGGCGCCGCCGCCCGCGCCGCTCATGCCGTCCAGCATGCCCGAGATGCCGGTCAGGGTCTCCAGCAGGCCGATGAAGGTGCCCAGCAGGCCCATGGCGATCATGAAGCCGACCAGATAATTGGGCAGCTCCATCTTGCTGTCGAACTCGGCCGAGATGGCGTGCAGTTCGTTCTCGATGGCGTCCTGTTCCAGGGTGGACGACAGCTTGCCGTTGGTCTGGGCGATATGCTCCAGATAGCGCCGCACCATGCGCTTGGCCAGCCACTCGCCCTCCAGCAACTCCTTCATGACGCCGCCTGTCTGGGCCTCGCGGCCAAAGCGCAGCAGCGCCAGATGTTCGCGCTGGGCCTCGACCAGCCGCAGCACGATCAGCACGCTGCCAGCCAGCCCCACCGTCAGGATGCCGGTGTTCAGCACCACGTTGCCGACGATGGCCATCCAGACGAATTCATGGAAGGCGAAGCCCGCCGCCAGTACGCCGATCACCGGCAGGACCGCCTGGGTCATGACCAGGGCTTGCAGACGATAGGCTTTGATGAGGGTCAGGATTCTGTTCATCAACGGGCATCCCGGAACGTGTTGTCGGCGAATTTGGTAAGCGGAGACAGAATATGACGGGCGACGGTGCGCCGACCGGTGACGATGTCGCCGGTGACGGTCATGCCCGGAGCCAGCGACTTGCCAGCGTAAGAGGGGGGCAGGGCATCGATCAGGATGCCCACCCGGTAATAGAATTCACCCTTGGCATCGGCCACGGTGTCGGCGCTGACCTCGCCCACCCGGCCCGACAGCGTACCCAGCGCGGCGCTGTCATAGGCCGAGACGCGGGCCTTGGTGATCAGGCCGGGGCGCAGCTCGCCGCGGTCGCGCGGATTGGCGCGGGCCTCGATCAGCACTTCGCCTGCTGTGGGGGTCAGTTCGACGATGGCGTCGCCGGGCTTGATCACCCCGCCCACCGTATTGGCGGTGATGCGGTTGATGATACCGTCGGCGGGGGCACGCACCTCGGTGCGGGTGACGCGGTCGGCCTGGGCGGTGATGATCTGCTGCAGGCGCTCGATCTCGGCCTTGGCGGTGACCAGATCCTCCTGCGCCTGGGCGCGGAAGCGGGCGCGGGCTTCGTCGGCGCGGGCGCGGGCCTCGGCCAGCCCGGCGTGGATCTTGGGGATGGTTCCCTCCACCTCGCCCAATTCGATGGCCGAACGCTGCTCGCGGCTTTGCGCGTCCAGCACCTCCAGGCGCGAGGCGGCGTTGCGGCTGGCCATGCCGTTCAGCATGGCGGAACGCTGGCGGGCGGTGGCCAATTCGCCGCTCAGGCGCTGGCGGCGGCTTTCCAACTCGGCCAGTTCGGCCTGACGCTGGCGGTTCTGCTCGTCGAACACCCGCATTTCCTGTTCCAGCTTGTGGGCGCGGGTGGTGAACAGGCGGCGTTCGTCGTCGGCGACGCGCCCGGCGGCCAGTTCCGGCGGCAGGGCGATGGCGGGCAGGCCGCGCGATTCCGCTTCCAGCCGGGCGGCGCGGATGCGCTGGGCGGTCAGCTTGACCTCGGTTTCCGACAGCGAGGCCCCGGCGCTGGTGGCGTCGATGGTCAGCAACAGGTCGCCCTTCTTGACGGTCTGGCCCTCGCCCGCGTTGATGCTGGCGACGATGCCGCCTTCCAGATGCTGAATCTGCTGGGCGCGGCCAGCGGGGACGATGCGGCCTTCGACTCGCACCACCTGATCCACCTCGGCCCAGGCGGCCCACACCGCCAGCACGGCCATCAGCGCCAGCACCGCCAGCAGAAAGGTCTGCGGCGCCTCCATGCGGCGGCGCAGGCGGCGGCCCAGCGCAGCCAACGCCTGCGCAGAGCCGCCGGTGACCGGCGGCTTAGCGGCGGTGGAAGCGGATTTCGACCCGGCCATCGCCGACCTCGTTGTCCTGTTCGATGTTGACGGAAATGCTCTTGCCGGTGCCCAGTCCCTGGTCGATCAGCGCGTTGCGCACGGTCAGGCCACGGTAATAGGCCAGGCGCCGCGCTTCCGAGAAGGTTTCGGCGCCCATGACCGAGCGCACTTGGGCGTTCATGCCCGCCAACTGGGCCTTTTGCCCGATCAGGGTTTTGACCAGTTCGGCCTTGGCCTTGTCGTTCAGTTCGAAGATGCCGCGCGGGAAGACGATGACGATAACGCCGGTGCCACGTTCGACGTCGGCGTCTTCCGTGTTGTCGTTGGCGGTGGGCTTGGCATCGACCTTGATCTGAACCTTCTCCTTCAGTGCGTTCAGTTCCTCGCTGCCGGGGACGTGGTTCTTTTTCAGTTCCTCGACCTGCTTTTTCAGGCGTTCGCTTTCGTTACGGGCGTCCTGAAGGGCGGCGAGGGCGTCGCGCAATTCCTTGCGCAAATCCAGCATCTCGCCTTCGGCGACCACGCGTTGGGCCTCGCGCTCCTTGGCCAGTTCGGCCAGTTCGAGCACCTTCTGCCCCACCTTGTTGGAGGCCATCACCAGCGCGAAGACGAAAACCACCAGCACGAAGACCAGCGTCAGCACGACGTTGCTCAACGCGTCCACGAATCCCGGCCAGTAGTTAAGCTCCTTGCCCTCCCCCATCGTCCCCCCGTGAGCCGTCCTCGTGGCCCCTCAGCCCTTCCCGCCATCCCCAATCGTGGCCGGAAGGTGTCCTTGCCGCCGTCGCCTTCAGCGCGCAAACGGCCTTCGCCCCGCGCACTGCAACGGTCGTATAGGTTACATATACATCCGGTTAACAAAACCGAAAACAAATCGCTTGTCAGAAGCTTCTTTTACTGAGTCTAAAATTTTTCATATCTCTTTGATAAACAACACATATCATTTGTATTCATTAAATTATCATCCTAAGGCCATACGCCACAAGTCAGCCATGGCCGAAGCGATGGAATTCCGGAAATCCCTTGGGCCGTGCGGCCTGACGCAGGGGTGGGTGTGGCGGTGGAACCCCGTTTACAAAATACGAATTCTGTTTACCGAACAGCAGTTTCATTCATGATCCATTGACCCGTGATGGGCTTTTTTTCTCGGACCGGCATTAAAAGAAAGGCATTTCCCAAGGCATGTCCTAGGTCGAGGACTTGAATTGCCGCCAGCGTGTATTACGATTAACTAGAAGGCGAAGAGGGTGTCATGCACGAAAGATTGGCGCGACAGATCGGCAATGCGACAGCGGCGGACGGGACGCTCGATCTGGAGTGTCTGCTGCGCGACGTCGGCCAGGCCTATGCCGATCATGACCGCGAGCGCGAATTGGGCCGGGATGTGATCGGCCGGGCGCGGGCTGAACTGGACACGCTGCGCCGGTCGATCCGCGACGAAGCGGAAAACCGCTTCAACATCGTCATGGACAATGTGGGCGAGGCGGTGGTGATCGTCGCCCTCGACGGCACCATTCTCAGCTTCAACCGTGCCGCCGAAGACATGTTCGGCTATACCGCCGCCGGGATGGTGGGGGGCGACGTGGCGCTGCTGACCACGCCGGAACGGGCGGCGCGTTTGCGGGTGACCCTGGCCGACTATGCCCGCACCGGCGATCCCGGGCCGCTGGCCCACATGCGCGAGGGCGAGGGCGTCCGCCACGATGGCGATGTCTTTCCTATCGAGATGACCCTGGCCGGGGTCAGCCTGGACGGCCAGCAGCAACTGGTCGGCGTGATCCGCGATACTTCGGTCCAAGTGGAGACCGAGCGGCAATTGCGCGAGAGCGAGGGACGGTTCCGCGATCTGGTCGGTTCCGCCTCGGATTGGTTCTGGGAAACCGATGCCGATCACCATCTGACCTTCGTTTCGGAACGCATCGCGGCGGTGCTGGGCGTCAAATCCTCGGCCATCGTCGGCAACACGTTCTTCGACCTTGGACTGGCGGACGACGCCGTCGCCGCCGAGGAACACCGGGCGGAACTGGCTGAACGGCGTCCGTTCCGCGACCGCGTCTTCCATGTGGGGCCGCCCGAGGGGCACGACAGCCGGGTCATCCGCATCAGCGGCATTCCGGTCTTCAACGATCTGGGCGACTTCAGCGGCTATCGCGGCGTTGGCGTCGACGTCACCCGCGAGGTCCAGGCCGAGCGCCGGGCCCACAAGGCGCAGCAATTGCTGGCCGATGCCATCGAACGCATCGTTGACGGTCTGGCCATCTACGATGCCCAGGATCGTCTGGTGCTGTTCAATCCGGAATACAAGAAGGTGTTCGCGGGCCTGGCCCAGGAAATGCGCCCGGGAGTCCGCTTCGAGGATCTGCTGCGCAGCAATCCGAAGGTGTTCGATACCGAGGGCAAACCGTTCGAACACTGGGTCGAACAGCGTCTGGCCCATCACCGCGCCGCCTCGGGGCAGCCCTTCGTCGTCCGGCTGGTGTCCGGCCGCTGGATATTGCACCGTGAATTCCGCATGGCCGACGGCGGCGTGGTCGGCCTGCGCACCGACATCACCGAGCTTAAGCAGCGCGAGCAGGAACTGGAAAGCCTGCGGCGCCTGTACCGCGTCATCCTGGACACCGCTGGTGAAGGCATCGTGGGTCTCGATGCCGAGGGGCGGGTGACCTTCGCCAACCGCCGCGCCGGGGAATTGCTGGGCCATGGCGCCGACGGCATGGTCGGCCGCGATTTCCACCAACTGGCCCAGCCGGTCGATTCCGACGGCAATCCCTGGCAGGCCGAGGACACCACCATCGGCCGGGTGCGGGCGTTGGGAACCCTGGCCGAGGTGTCGGAAGATTCCTTCCGCCGTGCCGACAATTCCGACATGCCGGTGGATTACGAGATTTCCGCCATCCACGAAGATGGCCGTGTCACCGGCGCCGTGGTGGTGTTCCGCGACGCCACCTTGCGGCTGCGGTATGAGCAGACCCTGGCCGACAGCCACCGCGAGTTGGAACGGCTGGTGGCCGAGCGCACCCGCGAGCTGACCAGCGAAGTGGAAAGCCGGGCCCGCACCGAACGGGCGTTGCGCGATTCGCGCGAACGTCTGAAAAGCATCTCCGACAGCCTGTTCGAGGGCGTGCTGGTGATCAACCGCAACGGCCTGCTGACCTTTGCCAATCCCTCGGCGCGGGCGCTGCTGGATTTGGACGACGAGCCCGAGGGACTGCCGCTGGACAGTGTGCTGTCGGTGCGGCGCCGGGGCGCCATCGTGGCGGCGCCGTGGGCCGGTGTCCTGGGCGGAGAGGGCAATTTCCTGGACAATGACGCGGTGTTCGTCACCCCCGGCGGCAAGGCGGTCGAGGTGGCCTATGCCTGCTCGGCGGTGTGCGGCGACGGTGAGGTGCGGGCGGTGGTGGTGTCGTTCCGCGACATCTCGCCGCTGAAGGCCGCCGAGCGCGAGGCGCTGCAATCGTCGCGCATGGCCAGCGTCGGTCAGTTGGCGGCGGGCATTGCCCACGAGATCAACACGCCGATCCAATATATCGGCGACAATCTGCGCTTCATCGCCGATTCCATGGCCGACATCGCCGCCGCCGTCTCGGCCGGGCGTGAGAGCGGCAATCCGGAATTCATCCAGGCGCTGGACCAATACGATGTCGCCTACCTGCTGGACGAGGTGCCGCGCGCCGTCAGCCAGTCGCTGGACGGCGTCGCCCAGGTGGCGCGCATCGTGCTGTCCATGAAGGAATTCTCGCATCCCGGTTCGACCAACAAGACCATGGCCGACATCAACCGGGCGCTGGACAGCACCATCACCGTCAGCCGCAACACCTGGAAGCATGTCGCCACCATCACCACCGGTTTCACCGCCGATCTGCCGGCGGTGCCGTGTTACGCGGGCGAACTCAATCAGGTGTTCCTGAACATCATCGTCAACGCCGCCCATGCCATCGAGGCCGCCCATCGCGGCGAGGACGGCGTGATCCATGTCACCACGCGGGCAGAGGACGGCTTTGTCGCGGTGACCATTTCCGACAACGGCACCGGCATTCCCGAATCGGTGCGCGACAAGATTTTCGACCCGTTCTTCACCACCAAGGAAGTGGGCAAGGGCACCGGTCAGGGACTGGCCATCAGCCGCGATGTGGTGGTGGTCAAGCACGGCGGCCGCATCGAGGTGGACAGCCGCGACGGCGAGGGAGCGAGCTTTACCATATGGTTGCCCTTGGATCCGGGAGATGACACCCTTCCTGATCAACCTGAGGGGGAATGATGGACGCGCGTACCAAGGTTCTGTTCGTCGATGACGACCTCAACATCCTGTCCGGCCTGAAGCGGCTGATGCGCGGCTGTACCGATTTCGAAGCCCGCTTCTGCCTGGGCGGCGAGGAAGCCCTGGTTCTGATGGCCCAGGAGCATGTGGACGTGGTTGTGTCGGACATGCGCATGCCGCATATGGATGGCGCCGAGTTCCTGACGCAGGTGCGGGCACGCTATCCCGGCACCATTCGCGTCATCCTGTCGGGCTATGCCGATTCGGAAAGTGTGCTGCGTACTGTCGGCCCGGCCCATCTGTATCTGGCCAAGCCGTGCGACCCGGCGACCCTGACCCAGGCTATCATCCGGCCGATGGCGTTGCGCCGCCTGCTGGGGGCCGAGGGGCTGCGCGATGCCCTGGCCAAGCTGTCGGATTTGCCGACGCCGCCTGATCTGTTCTTCAAGCTGGAAGAGGAACTGCACTCCCCGGCGGTATCGGCGGCCTCGGTGGCGGCGATCATCGCCCAGGACGTGGCCATGACCGCCGAATTGCTCAAGCTGACCAACTCGGCCTATTTCTCGGTGTCGGGCCGTGCAAGCACGCCGTTGCAGGCGGTCCGTACCCTGGGCCTGGATATCATCGGGGCGCTGGTGCTGCGCATCGGCATCTTCCGCAACATGGCGGGCAGCAACGCCAATACCGATCTGATGACGGCGCTGAACGATTACAGCCTGCACATCGCCGCCCTGGCCGAGCGCATCGCCGAGGGTGAGGGCGCCACTCCCGCCCAGGCCAAGACCGCCTATTGCGCGGGCATGCTGTGTGCGGTGGGGGCGCTGGTGCTGCTGGACACCTTCCCCGATTCTTATCCCAGGCTGTTCGTGCGCAGCAGCGCCGATGACCCTGCCTTCACCGTCGAGGCCCGGTCCTACGGCGCCAGCCATGCGCTGATCGGCGCCTATCTGTTGGGCCTGTGGAATTTCGCCGACCCGCTGGTCGAGGCGGTGGCCCATGCCTGCGCGCCCTCGGCGTGTCCCGGCCCCGAGAATCTGGTGCTGACGGCGGTGCATGCCGCCCGTGTATTCGGGCCGCGTTTCCCGCTGATCCCGCCGGGCGCCCCGGCGCAGCCGGCGCTGGACATGCCCTATGTGTGCGAGGCCCGGCGCGATCTGCGTATCGAATCCTGGAAGGCCATGGCCGCACAAATTGCTTCGGAGGTGAGCCATGGCTGAACGGGTGCTGCTGGTCGATGACGACCCCAATCTGCTGTCGGCGCTGCAACGCCAGTTGCGCAAACAATTCGACCTGACCTGCGCCGAGGGCGGCGCCATGGCGCTTCAGGCGGTGGCCGATGCGGGCGAGAAGCGTCAACCCTTCGCCGTGGTGGTGTGCGACATGCGCATGCCCGGCATGGACGGTATCGAGGTGCTGTCGCGCATCCGCACCCTGGCGCCCGAGACCGTGCGCCTGATGTTGACCGGCAATGCCGACCAGCAGACGGCCATCGACGCCATCAACCGCGGCTCGATCTTCCGCTTCTTCACCAAGCCCTGTCCGGCCGAGGATCTGGCGGTGGGCATCCAGGCGGGCATCGACCAGCACCACCTGATCACCGCCGAACGGGAATTGCTGGAAAGCACCCTGGCGGGCAGCATCAAGGTGCTGGCCGACGTGGTCGCCATGAATGACCCCGTGGCCTATGGGCTGGCGACCCGGCTGCGCGAATGGGTGCGGCTGCTGAGTGTGGAATTCAAGCTGCCGCGCAGTTGGCAGCTGGATATGGCGGCCATGCTGCTGCCCATCGGCCAGGTGTCGATCCCGCCCGAACTTGTGGCGAAGAAGCGGCGCGGCGAGGCGCTGACCGGCGCCGAGGAAGCGCTGTTCATCCGCGCCCCCGAGGCCGGGCGCAACCTGATCGCCAATATTCCGCGTATGTCCAAGGTGGCGGAACTGATCTGGCTGCAGGATCGCGGCTATGACGGCAGCGGCTTCCCCGCCGAAGGGCCGAAGGGAAACGACATCCCGTTCGACGCCCGCCTGCTGAAAATCCTGAAGGATCTGGCCGAGTCCTGTCCGTCCGGCATTCTCGATCCCACCGCCTTCGCCCAACTGGACCGCAACCGCACCCAATATGACCTGACGCTGCTCAGCAAGGTGCGGTCGTGCCTGATGTCGCTGCTGGGCTCGACCCAGCCGGTCGAGGTGGAGGTGCCGGTCTCGACCCTGCGCACCGGCAATCTGGTGCTGTCCGACATCCGCCTGACCAATGGCCACCTGATCCTGTCGGCCAATACCATGCTGTCGGCGGCCCAGGTCGAGCGGCTGCGGGCCTTGGGCAAAATCTACAGTTTCGTCGAGCCGGTGCGGGTGCGGGTGGGATGACCGCCTTTACCTATGTCTTCAAGTTCCCCGATGGGCGGGAGCTCAAGTTCGACCTGCGCTTCGATGCCGACATGCGGCTGGAGCAGCGGGCGGAGGAGGCGTGGACCAGTCTGGAGTATCACCGCTGCGCCAATTGCCCGCTGCCGCCCGAGGCCCGGCATTGCCCGTTCGCCGCCGGACTGGCGCCGTTCCTGGGCGGGTTTGACGGGCTGGATTCTTTTGCCCGCGTCCAGGTCATGGTGCGGTCCGCCCAGCGCGTGGTGGTGGCGGAACGGGCGGTGCAGCATGGTCTGGCTTCGCTGATCGGCCTGATCGGCGCCACTTCGGGCTGTCCGCGTCTGGAATTCTTCCGGCCCATGGCCCGCTTCCACCTGCCGTTTTCCAGCGAGGAGGAGACCCTGGTGCGGGCCTTTTCCATGCATCTGCTGGAAGACCTGATCAACGGCCGCCCGCCCGCGCTGGATGATCTGGTGGCCGATTACGAGGGCGCCGCTTTGGTCAACCGCTCCATGGCCGACCGTGTGCGCGCCGCCTTTCAGCGCGACGCCGTGGTCAACGCCCTGGTCACCCTGGACGCCTATGCCCAGGCGGTGCCCTATGTGATCGAGGACCGGCTGGAGGAACTGGCGCACATCTTCCCGCCCCGCAAGGGATAAGGCTCAGCCCAGTACGGCGCGGTTGCGTCCGGCATCCTTGGCGGCGTACAGCGCGGTGTCGGCGCGGCTGATCAGGGTATCCAGCGTGTCGCCGGAATGCAGGGTGGCGATACCGGCGCTGACGGTGTGGGGGCGGCCGGTGGCGAAGTCGTGGCCGTGCATGGCCTGGCACAGCCGTTCGGCCAGGGCCGTGGCTTGCGGCCCTTCGGTTTCCGGGCAGACCACCAGGAATTCCTCGCCGCCCCAGCGCCCCACCATGTCCTCGGCCCGGACCGTGGCGCGGGCCAGCTGGGCAAAGTCCCGCAGCACGGAATCCCCGGCCAGATGGCCCAGCTCGTCGTTGACTGTCTTGAAATGGTCCAGGTCCAGCAGGATCAGCGACAACGGCCGCCCGTGCCGCTGGAAACGGTTCCATTCGTCGGTCAGCCGCTCGTTCAGGCTGGCGCGGTTGGCCAATCCGGTCAGGGTGTCGGTGCGCGACAGGGTATAAAGCTGCTTGTTGACCCGGCGCAGCTTGACCGCCCACACCAGGCTGGTGAACAGCACCAGGGAAAAGGCGGTGACGATGCGGATGATCAGCTCGTAATCCATGACCGATTGTACGGTGATGGAAACGTGGCGGTTGGCGATCTCCTCGCGTTCGGCCAGGGTGATGGTGGCGACGCCGCGGTTCAGAATGTCGCGCAATATGGTCAGGTGTTTGCGCACGCCGATGCGCAGACGGTTTTCGTAACCCGGCACCTGTCCGGCGATTTTCAGGTTGAACCAGCCGCCTTTCTTGATGGTGTGCACGGCGACACTGAGCGAGCGCATGGCCATGTCGGCACGGCGTTCGGACACCATGGCGAAGACCTCGGCCTCGCTGTCGGCGGTCACCACCTTGAGGGCGGGGAAGTCGCGGCGGACCCGTTCCTCGATGGAGGTGCCGGTGGGCAGGGCCAGGGTTTCGCCGGTCACCGCCGTCAGGTCGGCGATGAAGGGATGATCCTCGCGCGCCACGATGACGTTGCGGTCGATGAACAGCGGATCGGTGAACAACAGCCATTCGTCGCGCGACGGCGATTGGTTCAGGAAGCTCAGGATATCGCAGCGGCCGCTGCGCGCCGCCTCCAGCGTTTCGTCCCAATTGGCGGTCTTGACCAGTTGCAGTTCGACCCCGGCCCGCTCGGCGGCCAGCCGCAACAGATCGGCGGCGATGCCCGCATGGTTGCCTTCGGCGTCGATCACTTCGTAGGGCGCCCAATCGGGATCGACGCAAAAGGCGAAGGGGCCGTGCTCGGCCAGATAGCGCCGTTCCGACGGTGTCAGCTCGACCGCGCCCGCCGCCAATGGCGCCAGGATGGCGGTCAGGACCAACAACAGGCGGATCAGAACCATAAACCCAATCCGCTCATGATCGTGTATCCGGCGCGGCTGTCGGCAGAGGATGCCTCGTCATCATAGGCGATATGGGCCAATGCCGCCATCAGCGCCACACCCGGTCCCAGCAGGCGTTTGGCCGAAAGCTGGGTCACGGTCACCCGGTCGTCGCCGGGCAGCAGGGCCGAACCGCGCACCGCCGATTGGTAATGGTCCAGGCTGACCGACAGCGGGCCATCGGTGACCATGGCGCCCAGGTCGAACGCGCGGCCGCTGTGGTCGATGCTGGAGGCTGTGGTTGCCCGACCGGGATAGGAATGGTGCTCGGCCCCCACCGAACCGCCCAGCGTTACCGGTCCGGCACTCAGGTTCAGGCCCGCCGACAGCGCCTGGACCTTGTCGTGGGTGGCGGCACCCGGCGCATCCAGCACGCCACGGCCATAGCCCAGCGACGCCGTCACCCCGATCCCGCCCAGCCGTTGCTCCACCATGGCGCCGAAGGCCAGGAACTGGGAATCATAGGGGGCGCCGCGATTATCCTCGGATTGCGAGCTGGGGGTATAGGACACGCCCAGGGTCACGCCCGCCAGCGATGGGGTGAAATACAGGGCCTTCTCGGCATTGTCGTCGTGGTCCAGCTCGGTCTGGTTGCCGCTGAACATGGTGGTCACTGCCGCCGGACGCGGCACCACCGTATCCGACAGCACGCCGTTGGACGGGCCGTTCCACAACCCGGCGGCCTCGGGCGCCGCCACGTGCAGCAGCGAGGCGGCGTTGTAGTCGCTGCCCAATTGCAGCTTGCCCCAGCCACCCTCGATCCAGACATAGGCCTTGTCGATGGTGTCGCTCTGCTGGTCGGTGGCGCCGCCCGCCTCCAGCTCGGTGTGGATGCCGAGTGTCAGGCCGTTGTCCAGCCGGGTCTGGCCCAGAAAATGAACCTCGTTATCGCCCTTGATGTCGGCGTTGCCGGTGTCCAGCTTGTTGGAGGTCTGCCACACGCCGACCACCCACCATTTGCTGTAGCCGCCCAGGTGCAGCGACAACGGTTCCGCCGCCCGGCAGGGCGCGGAAACGATGAGCAGCGCCACCGGCGCCGCCGCGATCCACCCCAATCTGATCATGGTGCCCCTCATACTGAAAGGCATAGCACGAAAGGGTGCTCCCGACCAATCAGGCGATGGTCAGACCGTATTTCCGGATTTTGTCGTGCAGGGTGGTCTTGGCCACCTGCAATTCCTCGGCGGTGCGGGCCAGGGATTGGCCGTTGCGGCGCAGGGATTCGGCGATCATCGAGCGTTCAAAGGCGTCCACGGTCTGGGCCAGCGGTCGGGCGCCGGGCGGTTCCGGGGTGCCGAACGGCGGAAAGCCGCCTTCGATGCCCAGCACGCAGCGGTCGGCGACGTTGCGCAGCTCGCGCACGTTGCCCGGCCAGTTATAGCCCATCAGCCGGTGCAGGCGCTGGGCGTCGGGTGGCGGCAGCGGGCGGCCATGGCGGGCGGCGGCCAGGGATGCGAAGTGCTCGTATAACAGGCCGACATCCTCGCGCCGTTCGCGCAGCGGCGGCAACAGGATGGTGGCGACGTTCAGGCGGTAATACAAATCGGCGCGGAAGGCGCCGCGGTCGGCCATCTCGCGCAGATCGACCTTGGTTGCCGCCACCACCCGTACATCCACCGGCACCGCATTGTTGGACCCCAGCCGTTCCAGGCTGCGTTCCTGCAACACGCGCAGAAACTTGATCTGCATGGCCATGGGCATGCTTTCGATCTCGTCCAGGAACAGGGTGCCGCCATTGGCGTGCTCGATCTTGCCGATGCGGCGCTTGGCGGCGCCGGTGAAGGCCCCGGCCTCGTGGCCGAAAATCTCGCTGTCGAACAGGCTTTCCGGCAGGCCGCCGCAATTGATGGCGACGAAATTGCCCTTGCGGCGCGGCCCGGCATCGTGCAGGCAGCGCGCCACCAATTCCTTGCCGGTGCCGGTCTCGCCGTGGATCAGCACGTCGGCGGCGGTGCCCGCCAGATCGGCGATTAGCGCCCGCACCCGGCCCATGGAGGCCGAGGCGCCGATGATGCGGGCCTCGATGCTGTCGCGTTCCTGCAGACGGGCGCGCAGTTCGCGTACTTCCAAGATCAGCTTGCGCTTGTCCAGGGCGCGGCGCACCACCTCGACCAGATAATCGGGGGAAAATGGCTTCTCGATGAAATCGTGGGCGCCGGATTTCATGGCCTGCACCGCCAGCGACACGTCGCCATGGCCGGTCATCAGCACCACCGGCAGGTCGGAATCCAATTCCTGGGCGTGGCGCAGCAAATCCATGCCGTCGGCGCCGGGCAGACGGATATCGGTGATCAGCACGCCGGGGCAGCCAGCGGCCAGCAGCCGCTTGGCCTTTTCGGCGCTGTCCACCGCTTCGGCCGGGATGCCTTCCAACTGCAACGCCTGCTGACAGCCCAGACGGACGTTGGGATCGTCCTCGACGATCAGGGCCTTCAGGGTGTCGGTCATGGCGCGTCCTCGGGCGTGGCGGGAAGGTCGAAGGTGAATTGGGCGCCGCCCTGTGCGGCATTGCCGCCGGTCAGGCTGCCGCCGGAATCGTGCACGATGCCCGCCGAGATGGCGAGCCCTAGGCCCAGGCCGCTGCCCGAATCCTTGGTGGTGAAGAACGGTTCGAACAGATGGGCCAACGCCTCCTCGGCCAGACCGGGGCCGTTGTCGCGCACCGTCACCGTCACCCGGTCGCCCTCACGCCGGGCGGCGATGTCCAGCCGGGGCTCGGCGGTGCCGTCCAGGGCATCCAGGGCGTTGCCGATCAGGTTGACCAGGACCTGCTCCAGCCGGTTGGCGTCGCACAACGCCACAGCGTCGTCGGCGACGTCGATGCACACTCTGGCGCCGCGTAGGCGCCGTTCCAGCAGGAACAGCGCGTTGTCCACCGCCCGGCGGACCTGAACCGGGCCGGTGGCGCCGCTGGATTTGCGGGCAAAGGATTTCAACTGGCTGGTCAATTGCCCCATGGCGTCCACCAGACTGCCGATGCGGTCCAGATTGCCCTGGGCGGAATCCAAATCGCCGCGCTGCATGAATTTGACCGCGTTGCCCGACAGGGTGCGCAAGGCCGCCAGCGGCTGGTTCAACTCGTGCGCCAGCCCGGCGGACAATTGGCCGATTACCGCCAGCTTGGCGGTATGCACGAGTTCGTCCTGGGCGGCGCGCAGCGACAGGGTGCGTTCCTCGACCTTGCGTTCCAATTCGTCATGGGCGCGCTGCAACGCCTCGCGCGCCCGCAGGCGGTCGCGCATGTGGCGGCGGCGCAGGTTCCAGGTGACCAGCAGGATGCAGACGAAGGCGCTGCCGACGGCGGCCAGGGCGGCGCGGGTCCAGGCCATGCTGGTGACCTGCCGCACCGGCGACAGCACGGTCAATTGCCAATGGGTGCCGCGCAGCGGTTCGGATTGCGCCAGGAACCAGCCGCTGACCGGGAACATGCCGTCGTTTCCCGCGGGACCGCGCACCAGCTTGACCATCTCGGCGTCGCCTTCGACCCGGCGCATGGCCACCAATCCCAGCGAGGGCAGGTCGCGGCCGTTGTACTGCAAGGTGCGGGTGATGTCGCGGCGCAGGGCCTCATCCAGCGGCTTCAGGGCGGTGAACTTCCAGGACGGTACCGAAGCCAGGATCACCACGCCGTTTTCGTCGGTGACCAGGATCGGTGCCTCGACCGTGGACCACGATTGCTCCAACTGCTCCAGGCTGACCTTGACCACCGCCACGCCCACCTGCTCGGTTCCGGCCATCAGGGGCGATGACAGGTAATAGCCGGGTTCGCTGCGCGTGGTGCCGATGCCGAAGAAACGTCCGGCGCGTCCGGCGCGGGCCTCGGTGAAATAGGGGCGGTAGGTGTAGTCGTCGCCCAGATAGGAATCCGGGCGGTTCCAGTTGCTGGTGGCCACCACCCGGCCGTTCATGTCGAGCACATAGATGGCCAGCGTGCCCGCACGGCTGTTCAACTGCTCCAGATACAGATTGACGGCGTGCCCCAGATAATCGCCGCCATCGCCCAGCAGCCGCACCACGTCGCGCTCCAGCCCCACCGTCGCCGGGAAATAGGCGTATTTGTCCATTTCCCGTTCCAGGCTGGCGGCGTACAGCGCCAGCCGGTGATGACCGGTGGCGCTCAGCTCGGCCAGCCCCATGCCTTCGGTGACGCGAAAACCCAGGATGCCGCACAGCAGGGCCAGGGCGGCCACGCCGGGCAGCAGGATTCCGAAACGGCGGACAAGGCGGAGCAGCGGCATCCAGAGACTCACACCAGGGAACAGACCCCCATCATAGCAGGCCGGGCAACCACGGCCGCGCCACATCCAGCGCCAGCTTGCCGATCAGTACCACGACCACCACCAGGAAGGCCTTGCGGATGAAGCCCGAGCCGTTGCGCAGCGCCATGCGGGTGCCGACCTGGGCGCCCGCCAGATTGCACACCGCCATACCCAGGCCCACCGCCCACAACACCGGGCCAGAGGTGGCGAACAAGGCGATGGCCGACAGGTTGGTGGCGACGTTCACCACCTTGGCCCCGGCGGTGGCGCGCAGGAAATCCATGCCGAACAGCCGCACGAAGGCGAACAGCAGGAAGCTGCCGGTGCCGGGACCGAAGAAACCGTCATACAGGCCGATGACCAGACCGACCAGCGCGCCCATCCACGGATCGGACGGGCGCGGTTCGTGGGTTTCGACGTGGCCGAAATTCTTGTTGTGAAAGGTGTACAGCGCGGCGGCGACCATCAGCACCAGCACCAGCGGCCGCATCCAGTCGCGCGGCAGCCACGCCACCAGCGCCGCGCCCATCCAGGCGCCGACCAGGGCGGCGGCGGTAGCCGGTCCGACGATGCGCCATGGAATGGTGACGGCACGGCCGTATTTCCACATGGCCGACGAGGTCCCGACGATGCTGGCCACCTTGTTGGTGCCGAACAGGGTGGGGATGGCGGTCTGGGGGAATTGCGACAGCAGCACGGGAATCTGGATCAGCCCGCCGCCGCCGACCACGGCGTCCACCATGCCCGCGAAGAACGCGGCGGCGCCCAGGATCAGCCAGTCGGAACTGAAAGCAAGCCACTCGACGGTCATTGGTCACCTGAAAGCAAATGCCCGCCCGTGCTCCAACGGCGCACGGGCGGGCTGGTATCACCACACTATTACTCGGCGGCGGTGGCGGGGGAAAGCTCCGCCTCGCCCTCGTCTTCCTCGGCATATTCGCTCACCGGCTCGCCGAGGGCGTTTTCCCACTTGGCGACCACGGTGGTGGCGATGGCGTTGCCCAACACGTTGGTGGCGGTACGGCCCATGTCAAGGAAGTGGTCGATGCCCATGATCAGCAAGACGCCCGCTTCCGGCAGATGGAACATGGGCAGCACGGCGGCGACCACCACCAGGGCCGAGCGCGGCACGCCAGCGATGCCCTTGGACGACACCATCAGCACCAGCAGCATGATGATCTGCTGGTCCAGGCTCAGCGGGATGTCGTAGGCCTGCGACACGAACAGCGCGGCGAAGGCGGTATAGATCATCGATCCGTCGAGGTTGAAGGAATAGCCCAGCGGCAGCACGAAGCCGATGACCCGCTCTTTGACGCCGAAGCCTTCCAGCTTTTCCATGACGCGGGGATAGGCGGCCTCGGACGACGCGGTCGAGAAGCCCAGCAGCATGGGCTGGCGCACCTCCTTGACCAGACGGAACACGTCCTTCTTCAGCACCACGAAACCGGCGCCGATCAGCACCGTCCACAGCACCACCAGGGTGATATAGAAGCTGCCGACGAACTTGCCGTAGACCAGCAGGATGCCCAGGCCCTGGACGGTGACCACGTTGGCGACGGCGGCGAACACGCCGAACGGCGCGAAACGCATGACGTAGTCGGTGACCTTCAGCATCACCGGCACGGCGCCTTCGATGGCTTCGGTCAGGGTGCGGGCCTTGGTGTCGCGCAGGCTGCCGAGCGCCAGGCCGAAGAACACCGAGAACACCAGGATCTGCAGGATCTCGTTGTTGCCCATCGCTTCGATGATGTTGCGCGGGAACACATGGGTCATGAAATCCTTGAGGTTCAGCGACGCGGTCTTCAGACCGGCGGTCGCGGTGACCTCGGGCAGCGGCACGCCGACATTGGCGCCCGGCTGGAACAGGTTGGCGAAGACCAGACCCAGGCCCAGCGACACCAGCGACGCCATCAGGAACCAGCCGATGGCCTTGCCGCCGATGCGGCCCACGGTCTTGGCGTCGCCCATGCCCGCCATGCCCGCCACCAGGGTCGAGAAGATCAAGGGCGCGATGATCATCTTGATCATGCGCAGGAAGATGTCGGTGCCCATGGCGAAGTACGAGGCGATTTCCTTGGCCGCCCCGGCGCTGCCGGACATGACGTTACAGGCGTAGCCGACCGCGATGCCCAGCACCATGGCGACCAGGATCCAGGTCGTCTGCTTATTCATTTTCATGGCTTTACTCCTCCCCCCAAGGCGGTGCGTCCCGCCGGGGCAACAATGATTGTCACTCGGCCGCCTTGAGGGTGTTGGGGCGGGTCAGGGTCTCGGGGCGCAGCACTTTGTCCAGGGCCTCGCGGGTCATCAGGCCGTGGGCCTCGACCAGTTCGGCGACGCTCTTGCCGGTGCGGTGGGCCTCGGCGGCGACTTCGGTGGCGTTGGCGTAGCCGATGATCGGGTTCAGGGCGGTGACGATGCCGATGGAGTTGCGGACGCTGGCTTCCAGGCGCTCGCGGTTGGCGGTGATGCCGTCCACGCACCGCTCGGCCAGGATCAGGCAGCCGTTGCGCAGGTGGGTGACGCTCTTGAACAGCGAATGGGCGATGATCGGCTCGAAGGCGTTCAACTGAAGCTGACCGGCCTCGGCGGCGAAGGTCACGGTCATGTCATTGCCGATGACCTCGAAGGCGATCTGGTTCATGACCTCGGGGATCACCGGGTTGACCTTGCCCGGCATGATGGAGGAACCGGCCTGACGGGCGGGCAGGTTGATCTCGCCCAGACCGGCGCGCGGGCCGCTGGACAGCAGACGCAAATCGTTGCAGGTCTTGGACAGCTTGACCGCCACCCGCTTCAGCACGCCCGAGAGCTGAACAAAGCTGCCGCAATCCTGGGTCGCCTCGATCAGGTTGGGCGAGGTGACCACCGGCACGCCGCTGATCTCGACCAGCAGGCGGCAGACCAGGGGGGCATAGCCGGGATGGGCGGTAATGCCGGTGCCGATGGCGGTGGCGCCCAGGTTGATTTCGCGGATCAGCAGGGCGGCTTCCTTCAGGCGCTCCTCGTCCTCGGCCAGCATGACGGCGTAGGTGGAGAATTCCTGGCCCAGCGTCATGGGCACCGCGTCCTGCAACTGGGTGCGGCCCATCTTGATGACGTCGGCGAATTCGTCGGCCTTGCGCTGGAAGGCGGCGCGCAGGGTGGCCATGGCATCCACCAGACCATAGATGCCCGCATAGGTCGCCAGCTTCAGCGCCGTCGGATAGACGTCGTTGGTGGACTGGCTCATGTTGACGTGTTCGTTGGGATGCAGGTGCGAATATTCGCCGCGTTGGTGGCCCAGGATTTCCAGGGCGCGGTTGGCGATGACCTCGTTGGCGTTCATGTTGGTCGAGGTCCCGGCGCCACCCTGGATCACATCCACGACGAACTGGTCGTGCAGCTTGCCTGCCTCGATCTCGCGGCAGGCGGCGACGATGGCGTCGGCGCGGCGGGCGTCCAGCAGGCCCAGCTGATGATTGGCGCGGGTGGCCGCCATCTTGATCTGCGCCAGGGCGCGCAGCAGATCGGGGTAATGGGCGATGGTGGTGCCGGTGACCGGGAAGTTCTCGACGGCGCGCAGGGTGTGGACGCCGTAATAAACGTCAGCGGGGACCTCGCGGTCGCCCAGCAAATCATGCTCGATGCGGTGGTTGGGTTTC
>CAXXGW010000008.1:0-212500 GCA_963666755.2 Candidatus Limiplasma sp. | reverse complement strand
ACCGCATAACAGCCTCGAGTAGGGCGGGACACGTGAAATCCTGTCTGAACATGGGGGGACCACCCTCCAAGCCTAAGTACTCCTCAGTGACCGATAGCGAACAAGTACCGTGAGGGAAAGGTGAAAAGCACCCCGACAAGGGGAGTGAAATAGTACCTGAAACGGAATGCCTACAAGCAGTCGGAGCGGCCTTGAGCCGTGACGGCGTACCTTTTGTATAATGGGTCAGCGAGTTAGCGTATGCAGCAAGCTTAAGCCGGTAGGTGTAGGCGTAGCGAAAGCGAGTCTGAATAGGGCGTCAAGTTGCATGCGTTAGACCCGAAACCGAGTGATCTTACCATGGGCAGGTTGAAGGTGGGGTAACACCCACTGGAGGACCGAACTCACGCCTGTTGAAAAAGTCGGAGATGACCTGTGGTAAGGGGTGAAAGGCCAATCAAACTCGGAAATAGCTGGTTCTCCGCGAAAGCTATTTAGGTAGCGCGTCAGACGAATACCGCGGGGGGTAGAGCACTGGATGGGCTAGGGGGTCCCAAAGACCTACCAAACCTAACCAAACTCCGAATACCCGTGAGTACTATCTGGCAGACAGACAGTGGGTGCTAAGGTCCATTGTCGAGAGGGAAACAGCCCAGACCGCCAGCTAAGGTCCCCAAGTCATGGCTAAGTGGGAAAGGATGTGGGAAGGCCATAACAACCAGGAGGTTGGCTTAGAAGCAGCCATCCTTTAAAGAAAGCGTAATAGCTCACTGGTCTAATAGCAATCCTGCGCCGAAAATGTACCGGGGCTCAAGCCATGCACCGAAGCTGCGGATTCGCAGAAATGCGAGTGGTAGCGGAGCGTTCCGTAAGCCTGCGAAGGCGTATCCGTGAGGTGCGCTGGAGGTATCGGAAGTGAGAATGCTGACATGAGTAGCGACAAAGAGTGTGAGAAACACTCTCGCCGAAAGTCCAAGGGTTCCTGCGCAAGGCTAATCCGCGCAGGGTGAGCCGGCCCCTAAGGCGAGGCCGAAAGGCGTAGTCGATGGGAACCACGTTAATATTCGTGGGCCTGCTGGAAGTGACGACCTGCGTAAATTGTATGGGCTTAACGGATTGTCCATGCAGTGAAGCGGGTCCGGGAAATAACTCCAGCGTATAGACCGTACCCGAAACCGACACAGGTGGACTGGTAGAGTATACCAAGGCGCTTGAGAGAATGGTGTTGAAGGAACTAGGCAAATTGACCCCGTAACTTCGGGATAAGGGGTACCCATCTCAGCGCAAGCTTTGGTGGGTGGCACAGACCAGGGGGTGGCGACTGTTTACTAAAAACACAGGGCTCTGCGAAGTCTAAAGACGACGTATAGGGTCTGACGCCTGCCCGGTGCCGGAAGGTTAAAAGGAGGGGTGCAAGCTCTGAATTGAAGCCCCGGTAAACGGCGGCCGTAACTATAACGGTCCTAAGGTAGCGAAATTCCTTGTCGGGTAAGTTCCGACCTGCACGAATGGCGTAACGACTTCCCCGCTGTCTCCAACACCAACTCAGCGAAATTGAATTCTCCGTGAAGATGCGGAGTACCCGCGGCTAGACGGAAAGACCCCGTGCACCTTTACTACAGCTTTGCAGTGGTACTAGGGAATGAATGTGTAGGATAGGTGGGAGGCTATGAAACATCGGCGCCAGCCGGTGCGGAGCCATCCTTGAAATACCACCCTTTTGTTTCCTGGTATCTAACCGCGACCCGTGAAACCGGGCCCGGGACCCTGCATGGCGGGTAGTTTGACTGGGGCGGTCGCCTCCCAAAGAGTAACGGAGGCGCGCGATGGTGAGCTCAAGCTGGTCGGAAATCAGCTGCTGAGTGCAATGGCATAAGCTCGCCTGACTGCGAGGCTGACAAGCCGAGCAGAGACGAAAGTCGGTCATAGTGATCCGGTGGTCCCGAGTGGAAGGGCCATCGCTCAACGGATAAAAGGTACGCCGGGGATAACAGGCTGATCTCCCCCAAGAGTCCACATCGACGGGGAGGTTTGGCACCTCGATGTCGGCTCATCACATCCTGGGGCTGGAGCAGGTCCCAAGGGTTCGGCTGTTCGCCGATTAAAGTGGTACGTGAGCTGGGTTTAGAACGTCGTGAGACAGTTCGGTCCCTATCTACCGTGGGTGTCGGAAACTTGAGAGGACCTGTCCCTAGTACGAGAGGACCGGGATGGACGCACCTCTGGTGTACCGGTTGTCGCGCCAGCGGCATTGCCGGGTAGCTACGTGCGGACGAGATAACCGCTGAATGCATCTAAGCGGGAAGCTCCCCTCAAAACCAGGTTTCCCTATCAGAGCCGTCGTAGACCACGACGTCGATAGGCCGGGTGTGGAAGTGTGGCAACATACGAAGCTAACCGGTACTAATAGCTCGATCGGCTTGATCGCTCCTACACAGCGGCAAGCCCAATACAGAAACAGAACTGCAGCACGTGGGTATCACAAAAATCAGGAATAACGCGTTTCCTTCGATGACCAGGTGGTCATAGCGGGGGGCCTGCACCCGATCCCATACCGAACTCGGCCGTGAAAACCCCCAGCGCCAATGGTACTGTGTCTTAAGGCACGGGAGAGTAGGTCGCTGCCTGGTCTTCCAAGGAAACGCTGAACCTAAACACGAACAACAAAAACGCCGCAGGCTTCGCCTGCGGCGTTTTTGCTTTTCCGGTTCCGTCACTCGTTTTCCAGATCCTCGGCGTTTTCCGCATCGATAACACGGCGGCAGGTATCGAAATCGAACCCGGCGCGGGCCAAGGCGGCCAGATCCTTGTTGCGCAGTTCTTCCCGTCCGTCGCGGCGAAAGGGGCCGAGACGGCGCTTGCGGGCCAGACGGATGGCGGCGGCCAGATCGGGCTCGGCCACGTCCTCGGCCAGTGAATCAAGGGCGGCAGCGGCATGTTCGCCACCGATTCCCTTGGCGGCCAGGGTGGCGCGGATGGTGCGGGTGCCCTTGCCTGAACGGTGCAGGGCACGCACCTTGCTTTCCGCATAGGCGGCATCGTTGAGGTAGCCCAGTTGCGCCAGCTTGGTCAGGGTCGCATCCACCTGGGCGGTATGGTCCTGGCTTTCACCGCCCCAATGGGCGACGGAACGGGCCACCTTGCGCATCAACACGCGCCGCAGATTGGCGCTGGACGAAGCGAAGCGTTCCAAATAATGAAGCGCGGCGTTTTCCAGATAGGATGGCGTGATCTTGGCGGGTACCTTGGTCATGCCGGAAGCTTAAACCGAATATATAGAGTGCGTCATGTCCGAACCCGTCACCATCCTGCCGCCCCAGCCCCGCACCTATGGCGCCGTCAACTGGCTGGGCTTTTGGACGCTGTTGTCCAAGGAAATCCGCCGGTTCCTCAAGGTCTATTTCCAGACCATCCTGGCGCCGGTGGTCACCACCCTGCTGTTCCTGGCGGTGTTCGCCCTGGCCCTGGGCCGGGTGGCGGCAGAGGTGGGCGGGGTGCCGTTCGTGGAATTCCTGGTGCCGGGCCTGGTGATGATGGCCATGGTACAGAACGCCTTCGCCAACACCTCGTCCTCCATCATCATCGCCAAGGTTCAGGGCAACATCGTCGATATGCTGATGCCGCCGCTGTCGGCGGGCGAGCAGACCCTGGCGGTGGCTCTGGGCGGCGTGGTGCGTGGCGTGACGGTCGGGATCGCGGTGACGCTGACCATGACGCTGTTCGTGCGCATCCACGTCCATGCGCCGCTCTACATCGTCTTCCACGCAGTGGCCGGGTCACTGATGCTGTCGCTGCTGGGCATGATCGGCGGCATCTGGGCCGACAAGTTCGACCACATGGCGGCGGTGACCAATTTCATCGTCACGCCGCTGTCCTTCCTGTCCGGCACCTTCTATTCCATCGACCGCCTGCCCGAGGGCTGGCATGCGTTGGCGCTGATCAATCCGTTCTTCTATATGATCGACGGCTTCCGCTACGGCTTCATCGGCCATGCAGACGGCCCGCTGCTGCTGGGCCTGGGGTTGGTGACCCTGGCTGATGCGGTTCTGCTGTTCGTCACTTGGCGCATGCTGGCGACCGGTTACAAATTGCGTCCCTAAACATGATATTTCCGCCAAAAGGTTGACTTTGCGTCCTTTTCCGAGGATAGTCGCGCCTTTCCTTTTCATGCAGGCGGGTCCTGGTCGTCCGTTGGGGACGAGGGCTCCCGGCGTTGCAATTGGGGAGGTGTTGAAGTGTTTCCTGTCGTGATGCCCACTTATGCGCGTGCCGATGTCGCCTTCGAACGGGGCGAGGGTGCCACTCTGTGGTCGACCGACGGGCGACGATTCCTGGATTTCGGCGCTGGCGTGGCGGTGACTTCGCTGGGCCATTGCCATCCCCATCTGGTCAAGGCCCTGCAGGAGCAGGCGGGCAAGCTGTGGCACACCTCGAACCTGTACCGGGTCGCCGGACAGGAGAAGGTGGCGGCCAAGCTGGTCGAACACACCTTCGCCGACACCGTGTTCTTCTGCAACTCGGGCGCCGAGGCCAATGAGTGCGCCATCAAGATGGCGCGCAAGTACCATTACGAAGGTGGCGACAAGGGCCGGAACGAGATCATCTGCGCTACCGGCGCCTTCCATGGCCGCACCCTGGCGACCGTGGCGGCGGGCGGCCAGGAAAAGCACATGAAGGGCTTCGATCCCGCCATGCCCGGCTTCGTGCATGTACCCTATGGTAACCTCAATGCCCTGCGTGCCGCCATCGGCCCGCAGACCGCCGCCATCCTGGTCGAGCCGGTGCAGGGCGAGGGCGGCATTTTTGTCGGCGAGCCCGATTACCTGAAGCGTCTGCGCGCCACCGCCGACGAATTCGGCCTGCTGCTGATCTATGACGAGGTGCAGACCGGCATGGGCCGCACCGGTTCGCTGTTCGCCTATGAACACACCGGCGCTGCCCCCGACATCATGGCCGTGGCCAAGGGCCTGGGCGGCGGTTTCCCGGTCGGTGCCTGCCTGGCGACCGAGAAGGCGGCGCGCGGCATGACCGCCGGTGCCCACGGTTCGACCTTCGGCGGCAATCCGCTGGCCATGGCCGCCGCCGATGCGGTGCTGGACGTCATGCTGGCCCCCGGCTTCATGGACGAGGTCGCCCATTGGGGCGGCGTCCTGCGCGCCAAGCTGGCCGATTTGCCGGAACGCTTTCCGGCAGCCATCGAGGAAGTGCGCGGCATGGGCATGATGATCGGCCTCAAGTGCCGGGTGCCCAACACCACTCTTCAGGCCAAGCTGCTGGCCAACGGTCTGCTGACCGTCGGCGCTGGCGATAACGTGCTGCGGCTGCTGCCGCCGCTCATCATCCGCGAACAGGAAATCGAGGAAGCCCTCGCCATCCTGACCCGGACCCTTTCCGAGGTGACCCCATGACCGTCAACCCCGGCCGCGCCCGGGCGGGACAGACCCGGCATTTCCTGGATCTCGATCGCTTCGATTCCGAGACCCTGCGGCGCATTCTCGATCTCGGCGCGGCGTACAAGCGCGGCGACAAGCCGTTCGGCAAGGACAAGCCGCTGGCGGGCCGCACGCTCGCCATGATCTTCGAGAAGCCGTCCACCCGTACCCGCGTGTCGTTCGAGACCGGCATCAAGCAACTGGGCGGCGACGCTATCGTGCTGTCCAAGGGCGATAGCCAGTTGGGCCGCGGCGAGACCATCGCCGACACGGCGCGCGTGCTGTCGCGCTATGTGGACGCCATCATGATCCGCACCGACGACCCCAACAAGCTGCTGGAGCTGTCGGAATACGCCACGGTGCCGGTGATCAACGGCCTGACCGACCGCACCCATCCGTGCCAGGTGATGGCCGACATCCTGACCTTCGAGGAACATCGCGGTTCCCTGAACGGCAAGGTGGTGGCGTGGCTTGGCGACGGCAACAACGTTGCCGCCAGCTGGATTCAGGCGGCGGCGCATTTCGGCTGCGAGATCCGTCTGGCCTGCCCGGTGGAACTGTCGCCCGATGCCGGTGTTGTCGCCTGGGCGCGCGAACAGGGCGCCTCGGTGGTGCTGGGCAGCGACCCGGCGGCGGCGGTGTCCGGCGCCCATCTGGTGGTCACCGACACTTGGGTGTCCATGGGCTGCACCGACGGCAACCGTCCTGCCCTGTTGGCCCCCTATCAGGTCAACGAGGCGCTGATGGCCAAGGCCGATCCCTCGGCCCTGTTCATGCATTGCCTGCCCGCCCATCGCAACGAGGAAGTCACTGATGCGGTGATGGACGGTCCGCAATCGGTGGTGTGGGACGAGGCGGAAAACCGCCTGCATGTGCAGAAGGGCATCATGAGCTGGTGCCTGCTGTAATCATACCGGCGAACCGCGATGCGGTTCGCCGTATTGCCCCTCGCTGGGCGCGGGCATCCGCCCGCCCTGTGGGCTGAGCCCACCCTCAGAAATCGGGCCGCCGCCGCAATGGCGGCAGAATGGCGCACAAGGAAGAACGGGCCGCAATGACCGAACGTTTGAACGACCTGATCCTGCCCTTCCAGGTGGCGGGCGGCGCCGTGCGCGGCCGTCTGGTGCGCCTGGGCGCGGCGGTGGAGACCATCCTGGACGGCCATGCCTATCCGCCGGTGGTCGGGCGTCTGCTGTCCGAGACCCTGGCCCTGGCCGCCGTGCTGGCCGGATCGCTGAAATATGACGGCGTCTTCACCCTGCAGGCCCAGGGCAATGGCGCCATCAGCCTGTTGGTGGCCGATGTCACCAGCGCGGGCGATCTGCGCGGCTATGCCCGGTTCGATGCCGAGGCGCTGGCCAAGGTGGCGGAAGAAACCGTCCCGGCGCTGCTGGGCACTGGCTATCTGGCCTTCACCGTCGATCAGGGGCCGCAGACCGACCGCTATCAGGGCATCGTCGAACTGACCGGCACCACCCTGGGTGACTGCGCCAAGCAGTATTTCCTGCAATCCGAACAGCTGGATACCGAGGTGGTGCTGGCCTCGGGTGCCGCTGCGGCGGCGGCCCTGATGATTCAGCGCATGCCGGGCGGGCAGCCGGGCAGCCCGATCCTGACCAAGGACGAATCGCAGGAAGCCTGGCGCACCGCCACAATCCTGCTGGCCAGCATGACCGAGGCCGAGTTGCTGGACCCGGCCCTGTCGGCCGAGCAACTGCCCCATCGCCTGTTCCACGCCGAGGGCCTGCAAATGTGGGAGCCCAAGGCGTTGCAGGCGCAGTGCCGCTGCTCCGAGGACAAGATCGCCGGTGCCCTGCGCTCGATCCCGCGCACCGAAATCGAGAGTCTGAAGGACGAGCAGGGCCGGGTGGTGATCACCTGCGAGTTCTGCCAGACCGTCTATGCCTTCGACGATGCGGCCCTGGAACGGGTGTACATGCCGCCGACCTCGCGCGAACAAAACGCCGGACAGGCTTGACGGCGGGGCGGTGCGTGCCACAATAGGCCGCGATTTCCAACTTTTGAATGGGAAGCCCCCGATGTCCCTCCGCCGCTCCCGCGTGGTGATGGCGCTGGCCTGTGTCCTGGCCCTCGCCGCATGCGAAACCAAGCCCGTCGTCCAGAAGCTGCCTGAAATCAGCTTCGCCGACCGTGTCCCGTTCCGCCTGGATGTGGGGCAGCTGGAAATCGTTCCGGAATACGTCTCGCCGGGCAAGCGCCCGAACATCGAGCATCTGATGCCGGTCAGCCCCGAAAACGCCACCGTGCGCTGGGCCCAGGACCGCCTGCGTCCGGTCGGCCGCACCGGCTATGCCCGTGTCGTCATCCGCGACGCTCGCGTGGTCGAGGTGCCGTTGCAGACCGACAAGAGCTTCAGCGGCATGTTCAAGGACGAGCAGGCCGCTCGCTTCGACGGCAGCCTGGACGTCGCCATCCAGATTCTGGACGAGCGTCACATGCCGGTCGCCGACGTGGTGGCCCGCGCCACCCGCACCAAGAGCGTGGCCGAGGGCGCGTCGCTGAACGACCGCGACCGCGTGCTGTACGAAATCACCGACAGCATGATCCGCGACATCGACACCCAGATGGACGGCCTGATCCGCACCTATCTGAGCCGCTGGGTGCAGTAAGCGTCACAGCGCAAAAGAAAACGCCGCCGGGGATGCCCTCGGCGGCGTTTTTGTTTTCACAGGCGATCGCGCCAGCGCCAGACGGCGTACAGTGCCGCCAGGGGCACCAGCCAGCCCAGCGGCACCGCCTGCAAGCCGGTGCGGTTCTGGATGGCCGAGATCATGCCCCAGGCCGCCAGCAGCACCATCATGCCGGTCAGGGTGCCGAACACAATCTTGCCCGCCGGATAGCCCGCGCGGCGCAGCAGCAGCGGGCCGCCGACCAGGGACAGCAGCAGCACCAGCGGCAGCGATATGAAGTTCAGTTCTTCCACGGCGTCGCCCTCAATGCTCGCGATGGGTGGCGAAGGCGATCTTGTCCACGAAGGCCAAGAGCAGCGCCGACAGCACGAAGGTCATGTGGATGACCACCAGCCACAGCAGCTTGTCGTTGGCGATGGTGTCCACCTTGACGAAGGCCTTGAGCAGATGGATCGAGGAAATGGCGACGATGCTGGCCGCCACTTTGATCTTCAGCGTGCCCGCATCCACCTTGCCCAGCCACGACAACTCGCCGTTGGCGTGGTCGATGCGCGACACGAAATTCTCGTAGCCCGACAGCACCACCATGACCAGCAGATTGCCCACCAGCACCAGATCGGCCAGCGACAACGCCGCCAGGATCAGGTCGCTTTCGTGCAGATCCGACAGCGCCGGGATCAGGTGCAGCAATTCCTGGAAGAACTTCACCGAGAACAGCACCAGCACCAGCGTCAGGCCGATATACAGCGGCACCAGCAGCCAGCGTCCCGCGAACAGGAAGCGTTCGATCAATCGTTCAAGCATGATGGTCCTTCCCCTGCTGTCCAGCGGGGACAGATAAGGCAATGGGCCAGGATGTCAACTACGCAGCGGCGGGCTTGGGCAGATAGGCGCTGATGTCCACCGAATCGATCTGGTCGGGCCGCAGATATTGCTCGGCATAGGTCTTCCACACGCCCGAGGTCAGGAACAGCTGCCACAGCTCGGCATCGATGTGCTGGTCCTTGACCATGAACGACATGATCTTCAGCGATTCCGACAGGGTCTTGGGCTTCTTGTACGGGCGGTCGGCGGCGGTCAGCGCCTCGAAGATGTCGGCAATGGCCATCATGCGGGCGGGGATGGACATGTCCGCGCGCTTGAGGCCCTTGGGATAGCCGGTGCCGTCCATCTTTTCGTGATGGCCGCCCGCCCATTCCGGCACGCGCGCCAGATTCTTGGGGAAGGGCAGGGCCTTCAGCATCAGGATGGTCTGGGTAATGTGCTCATTGATCTTGAAGCGGTCCTCGGCGGTCAGGGTGCCGCGGCCGATGGCCAGATTATAGAGTTCGCCCAGATTGTACTTGTTGGCGCAGGGCCGCATGGCGAAGCCCTCGGCATCGTACAGCGCCATGTCCACCGGCACGTCGTGCGGGATGATGTGCCATTCCTTGTCGGACAGCAGCTTTTCCACCACCGGCGGCTTGGGTTCGTCGGCCTTGCGGCGGCGCATCTCGTCGATGGACAGGCCCAGATGATCGTCCAGGGTGCGCACCCAGGTCTGCTGGGCGATGGCGTTCACCCGTTCGATCTTCTCGGGCGCCATGAACTCGCCGCCGACGTTGCATTCGGCGATGAAGGCGAAATCGTCGTCCAACTGCGCCAGCCGCCCATCCATCGCCGCCTTTAGCTCGGGCTCGGGCTGGTCGCCGGTCACCACGCCTTGCAGGTAATCGATGACCGCATCGCGCTTCAGCACCTCGAAGCGCATGCGCACCTCGTGGATACGGTTGTAGATGGTCTCGAGCTTGGTGGCCTTGTCGACGATGTATTCGGGCGTGGTCACCTTGCCGCAATCGTGCAGACCGGCGGCGACCTCCAGCTCGTACCACTCGTCCTCGGTCAGCATGAAGTCCTTGTACGGACCCTCGGTGCTTTCGCACGCCGCCTTGGCCAGCATGAAGGTGATGGTGGGGACGCGGTTGCAATGGCCGCCGGTATAGGGCGACTTGGCGTCGATGCTGCCCGCGATCACCTGGATGAAGCTTTTGAACAGGTGTTTCTGGGCTTCGATCAGGCGGGAATTGTCCAGGGCGACCGCCGCCTGCGACGACAGCGCCTCGATCAGCGGCGTGATGTCGGGGCCGAAGGCCACCACGTTGTTCTTGCGGTCCCGCGCGTTGATCAACTGCAGGACGCCGATGACCTCGTTCTCGTAATTCTTCAGCGGCACGGTCAGGAAGGATTTCGAGCGATAACCGGTCTTGGCGTCGAACGCCTTGGTGCCGGTGAAATCGAATTTGTCCACGTCATAGGCGTCGGCGATGTTCACCGTGGTGCCGGACAGGGCGCAATAGGACGCCACGTTCTTGTGGTTGGGGGCGCCGGAATCGTCGTACAGGCGCAGCGGCGGGAACGGGATCGGCTTGCCGGTGGTGCCGCCCATGGCAACGTCCAGAGTGTCGTTCAGCATGATCTCGAACTTCAGGCCGTCCTTGGCCTCGGTCACGAGATACAGCGTGCCGCCATCGGCGTTGGTCATGGATTTGGCGCCCAGGAGAATCTTCTCCATCAGGCGGTTGTGGTTGCGCTCGGCCGACAGGGCGATGCCCAGTTCGATCAGCGTGCGATAGCGCTGTTCCTGCGTTGCCGCGGCCATGTCCCGTCCCTCACGTCGTTGGCGCCAAAGCGGCGTCCAGAACCCCCGTCACACTACGTCACAGAATACAAGGATTCGCCACATGCGCCAAGCCGGGTATAGACCTTGGTTTATGCGGGGATATGGTGGGGCCGGGCATGGTTTGAGTTGACGCCCGCCGCCGCTTGGCGCCACCCTGGCCGCCGTTTCCACGGAGGCCGTCCTTGCCCTACGCATCGCTGCGCGAATTCATTCACAAACTCGAGGCCGAAGGCCGTCTGGTGCGGGTTTCCGCGCCGGTGTCGCCCGCCCTTGAGATGACCGAGATTCAGACCCGCCTGCTGGCCGAAGGTGGTCCGGCGGTGCTGTTCGAGAATGTGGTGCGGCCCGACGGTTCCAAATATGCCATGCCGGTGCTGGTCAATCTGTTCGGCACGGTCGAGCGGGTGGCCTGGGGCATGGACCGCGAACCCGATCAATTGCGCGAGGTGGGCGAGACCCTGGCCTTCCTGAAGCAGCCGGAACCGCCGGGCTCGCTGCGCGAGGCGTGGGAGATGCTGCCGCTGGCCAAGACCGTCATGTCCATGAAGCCGAAGACGGTCGGCGGCGCGCCGTGCCAGCAGGTGGTGCTGACCGGCGATCAGGTGGATCTGTCGCAACTGCCGATCCAGGGCTGCTGGCCGGGCGAACCGGCGCCGCTGATCACCTGGCCGCTGGTGGTGACGCAAGGCCCCGACACCAAGGGCGACAAGCGGGACAATTTCAACCTGGGCATCTACCGCATGCAGGTGACCGGGCGCAACACCACGCTGATGCGCTGGCTCAAGCATCGTGGCGGCGCCCAGCATTACCAGCGTTGGGCGGGCGCCAAGCGCGAGCCCATGCCCGCCGCCGTGGTCATCGGCGCCGACCCCGGCACCATCATCGCCGCCGTCACCCCGGTGCCCGAGACCCTGAGCGAATACCAGTTCGCCGGTCTGCTGCGCGGCAAGAAGGTGGAACTGGTGGAGTGCAAGACGGTGCCGCTCAAGGTCCCGGCCGAGGCCGAGATCGTGCTGGAAGGCCACGTCATGCTGGACGAATTCGGCCCCGAAGGCCCCTATGGCGATCACACCGGCTATTACAACAATGTCGAGGAATTCCCGGTGTTCCGCGTCTCGGCCATCACCATGCGCCGGGACCCCATCTACCTGTCCACCTTCACCGGCCGCCCGCCGGACGAGCCCAGCGTGCTGGGCGAGGCGCTGAACGAGGTGTTCATCCCGCTGCTGTCGCAGCAATTCCCCGAGATCAAGGATTTCTGGTTGCCGCCCGAGGGCTGTTCCTACCGCATCGCCGTGGTCAGCATGAAGAAGGCCTATCCCGGCCACGCCAAGCGGGTGATGTTCGGGGTGTGGAGCTTCCTCAAGCAATTCATGTACACCAAGTTCGTCATCGTGGTGGATGACGACATCAATGCCCGCGACTGGAAAGACGTCATGTGGGCCATCAGCACCCGCATGGACCCGGCCCGCGACATCACGGTGATCGAGGGCACGCCTATCGATTACCTGGATTTCGCCAGCCCGGAATCGGGGCTGGGCGGCAAGATTGGCCTGGACGCCACCAACAAATGGCCGCCGGAAACCCATCGCGAATGGGGTGTCAAGCTGCGCATGGATCAGGACGTGGTGGACAAGGTGTCCGACCGCTGGGCTGAATACGGCCTGCCGGGCAGCGGCAAACCCATCTGGAAATAGGCCATGGGCGAACACCGCAACGACCCCAAACGTCTGGTCCTCGCCATCGGCCTGTGCCTGTGTCTTTGCGCGGGACTTGCATTCCTGTTGCAGCAGTTCAGCCCTTGAGCGCCGCCGGATAAAGGCATAGCGTTTCCCCCGATGTTTTCATGACGAAGGGGGAAAGACGTCATGTTCGAGGCCGCCGAATTGGGCCGCAAGGTCAGCCGCGAGGATTTCGACGCCATGGCGGCGACCTTGCGCACCGAGTTGCTGGATTTGCAGCAACGCCTGCGCGAGGCCGATTTCCCGGTGATCATCGTGTTCGGCGGCGTCGACGGCGCGGGCAAGAACGAGACGGTCAACCTGCTGAACGAGTGGATGGACCCGCGCTGGATCGTCACCCGCGCCTATGGCCCGCCCTCGGACGAGGAACGCGAGCGCCCCCATTACTGGCGCTATTGGCGTGACCTGCCGCCCAAGGGCAAGGTCGGCCTGTTCCTGTCGTCGTGGTACCACCATCCCTTCCTGGCCCGCGCCGCCGGTGACATCACGGCCGCCGAGATGGACGAGGAACTGGGCCGCATCGTCCGCTTCGAGAAGACCTTGGCGGACGAGGGTGCGCTGATCCTGAAATTCTGGATGCACCTGTCCGAGAAGGCGCAGAAGAAGCGGCTGAAGAAGCTGGAGGAAGACCCGCTGACCGCGTGGCAGGTCTCGGACACCGACTGGAAGCACTACCGCCAGTACGACAAGTTCATCGCCGCCGCCGAACGGCTGATCATGAAGACCTCGCGCGGGCATGCCCAATGGCAGATCGTCGAGGGCGCCGACCCGCGCTACCGCACGTCTGTGGTGCTGCATGCCGTGCGCGATGCCATCCTGCGCCATCTGGACACCCGGGCGGTGACCAAGAAGGTGACGGCCGAACTGAAGAAGCCCGCCCGCAAGGCCAAGGAGGACAAGTCCTCGGTGCTGAGCGCCCAGCCGTCCATCCTGTCGTCGCTGGACATGACCCGCACCGTGTCGGGCGAGGAATACAACCGCGTCCTGCAGGAAGGGCGCGGGCGGCTGGCGCAATTGCACCGCCGGGCCAAGGACAAGGGCATTTCCACCGTGCTGGTGTTCGAAGGCTGGGACGCGGCGGGCAAGGGCGGCACCATCCGCCGTCTGGCCAGTGCGCTGAACGCCCGCGACTATCAGGTCAACCCTATCGCCGCCCCCACCGAGGAAGAGCGTGCCCAGCATTACCTGTGGCGGTTCTGGCGTCATCTGGCCCGCGCTGGCCGCGTCACAATCTTCGACCGCTCGTGGTACGGCCGCGTGCTGGTGGAGCGGGTAGAGGGCTTCTGCTCGGAAGAAGCCTGGCAGCGCGCCTATGGCGAGATCACCGAATTCGAGGACCAGATGGTGCAGGCCAACACGGTGCTGTGCAAGTTCTGGCTGCACATAACATCGGAAGAACAGCTTGCGCGGTTTAATCAGCGCGGCGAAATCGAGTACAAGAAATGGAAGCTGACCGACGAAGACTGGCGGAACCGGGACAAGTGGCCGCAATACGAAGCGGCGGTCAATGACATGGTCGAGAAAACCTCGACCACCCAGGCGCCGTGGACCCTGATCGAGGCCAACGATAAGCCGTGGGCCCGCGTCAAAGTGTTGAATACCGTGTGCGACGCGTTGGAGGAGGCGCTGAAAAAAGTCCGGGGATAGGAAGCGTTGCAGAAAAAGGCACATTCCCTACCGCTTTCGGATACTTTCATATGCTAAAGTTGACTGGCGACCGCTGGTTGGTGATACTCCCTCGCTACGCGAGATAGTTGCCGTTAGAGCGACACTCGGTGGGGGAGGAAAAATCATGCGGATCGGGGGTCGGCTTTGGCTGATCGTCGCCACGGCGGTGCTGGGCACCTTGGCCGTGGTGGCCTATAGCGTCCACCAAATGCGGGAAGACCTGCTGGTCGACCGCGAGATCAAGACCCGACACATCGTCGATGCGGGTCGCACCCTGCTGGAGTACTACCAGCGGCGCGAGGCCGATGGCAGCCTGAGCCGCGACGAGGCCCAGGCCCAGGCACTGGCCGCCATCTCGGCCATGCGCTACGACGGCGCCGAATATCTGTGGGTGCATCGCCTGTCCGGCGCCACCATGCTGGCCCATCCCAATGCCAAGCTGCTGGGCACCAGCATGGATGCCATGCAGGACCCCACCGGGCTTTATCTGTTTCGCGAGATGAACCGCCGGGTGACCGAGGCCGGGGGGGGCTTCGTCAATTACCATTGGCCGAAACCGGGGTCGGAAACGCCGGTGGCCAAGCTGTCCTATGTGGCAGGTTTCACCCCGTGGGGCTGGGTCATCGGCTCGGGCATCTATGTTGACGACGTGGATGCCGCCTTCCGCAGCCGGGCGCTGTGGTTCGGTCTGGCGGCTTTGGGCATCCTGGCCCTGGTCGGTCTGATCGCCACCTTGATCGGCCGCCAGATCACCGCGCCGCTGGGCGAGGTGACCCAGGCCATCCGCCGTCTGGCCAATGACGAACATAATTTTCAGATCGACCACACCGCGCGCCCCGACGAGATCGGCGAACTGGCGCGCGGGCTGGTGATCTTCCGCGAGCATGTGGAAGCCGCCGAACGCGCCGCCGCCGAACGCCTGCGCGAGCAGGAGGCGCAGTTGGAGCGCCAGCGCCAGATCGAGCGGCTGGCCGCCGAATTCGACATCCAGATCGCGGAGGTCGCCAAGTCGGTGACCGCCGCCGCGACCCAGATGCAGGCCACCAGCCAATCCATGTCGGCCATTGCCGAGGAGACCCGGCTGCAATCCTCTGCGGTGGCCTCGGCCGCCGGTCAGGCGGCCATGAACGTGCAGACCGTTGCCGCCGCCACCGAGGAATTGTCAGTGACCGAGGCCGAGATCGCCCGTCAGGTGGATACCTCGGCCCGCATCGCCGAGACGGCGGTGACCGAGGCCCGGCGCTCGGGCGAGATCGTGCAGGATTTGAATTCCGCCGCCGGGCGCATCGGCGAGGTGGTGGACCTGATCTCCGCCATCGCGGCGCAGACCAATCTGCTGGCACTGAATGCCACCATCGAGGCGGCGCGGGCCGGTGACGCGGGCAAGGGCTTCGCCGTGGTGGCGTCCGAAGTGAAGAATCTGGCCAACCAGACGGCACGGGCCACCGCCGAGATCACCGCCCAGATCGGTGCGGTGCAATCCTCGGCACGCGAGGCCGCCGACGCCATTGCCGCCATCGCCGGAATCATCGGCGATATCAGCCGCACTTCGGCGGAAGTGGCGGCGGCGGTCGAGGAACAGACCGCCGCCACCCACGAAATCGCCCGTAACGTGGAGCAGGCCGCCAACGGCACCCAAGAGGTGTCGCACAATATCGTCGAGGTCAGTCTGGCCGCCCATACCGCAGGCAGCACGGCGACCGAGGTGTTGCAGGCGGCGGGGGAATTGTCGGGGCAGGCGACGGAATTGCGGCGCTACGTTGAACGCTTCCTGCACGGCGTGCGCAGCGCGGGTGCCGCCGAAGCGGCCTGATCAAGCCCAGAAGACAGTCAGCCCAGAATGGCCCATCCGGCCAGCAGGTGGGCCAAGGCGGGCGCCAGGGCGATCAGGGCGTCGCGCAACGGATCGGGCAGGCGGTTGACGATCAGCATGGCGCCGCCTCGGCCGTGACGGCCTGCGCGGCGGGCTGCATCCGTGCGAAATGGGCGCAGCTTTGCGGCTGGCGGTCGGAACCGTCGGCCAACGCCAAAGCGTGGCAGCACCGTTCGAACCAATAACGGCATGAATCGCAGCGTCGTTGTGAATGGTCCCCGTTGCACGCCTGTCCCATGGCGGCATCCCCCCTCGCGTTCATCTTGGAATGAGTCTCGCGAATTTTTATAAGAGGATCAATTCACACCATCTTGTGCGTATTAACAGGTCGTTAACAGCTGTGACACTGCCTTCTCCGGTGCTTACCCTATACCTAGGTAGGAGAAGCGCGGAAAGCTTGGCTACAGCCAGTCAGCATATTGTATCAACGCACATCTATGCCTGAAGTATGGGGTGGGGAGGGTGTGCGCAACCCGTCCAGGACGGTTTCAGGGTCCAGGCGCACATCCAGCCAGGTGGCGCCCCAATGCAGATGGGGGCCGGTGGCCCGGCCCGAGGCGCCGACGGCGCCGATGATCTGGCCCTTGCCGACCGTCTGCCCCTCGGCCACATCCACCCGCGACAGATGGGCGTAGACGGTTTGCAGCCCCAGGCCGTGATCGATCATCACCGTGGCGCCGGTAAAGAACATGTCGGGATGGGCCAGGGTGACGATGCCGTCGGCGACGCTGCGGGCCGGGGCGCCGGTGGGGGCGGCGATGTCGGTGCCGGAATGGGGGGCGCGGGCCTCGCCGTTCAGGATACGCTGGCTGCCGAACACCCCAGAAATGGGGCCATCGGCGGGTTGCGCCAGCCCACTCAGAAACAGCGGCACCGGCGACACCACGGCGCGGCGTGCCGCGACCAACTCGTTCTCGGCCTTGATGCGGGCCAGTTCGGCGGGGTCGGGGGTGACCTTGGCCGGGGGTAGGCCCTGGATGCGCTGGACCTTCCATTCACGGCGGGCGATGTCCAGCACGCGGCGCTCGCCGTCCGCCTCCAGCACCGCCTGCGCGGCGGCATCGCGTCCGAAGCCCAGCAGGAAGGTGCCGTCGGTGGCGGTGGGCACCGCGCGGCCGTCCAGTCGGACCGAAGTGCCGGGCTGTGCCCGGCCGATGGCGATGCCGCCCTGTTCCAGCCGCCCGTTCAGTTCCGCCGCTTGGGCAGTGCCGCACCATAACGCCAAGGCGGCAACAAGCATCAGGCGCACGCGATCCTCCCACGGGTATCCATCCCGCCCATGATAGCAGGGGGTCAGGCCAGGATGTCGAGCAGCGATCCGCGCCGGGCGGTCTGGTCGTCGCGGCTGGTGGCGCCCTGGGCGGTATAGGTGTTCAGGGCGTTCGCATAGGGATTGGCGCGGGCGGTGGTGGCGGCGCGGCTGGCAGCGGCGGTGTTGGCGGCCTCGGCCGAGGCGGCGGTGGTGGCCGCGTCTTCGCGTTTGGGCAGGCCGGTGGTTTTGTCGATGGAGCGCGGATTGATCATCTGGCGCGCAGCGCGCACTTCGGCGGCGCTGTAACACAGATAGCCGTTGATCATCATCGGGTACTTGGTGTCGGTCGATGCGGTGGCCGATATGCCGGAGGCGGCCATGGCGTCCTCCCGTTACACTCCATCGCCCTCAGTATAGCATCAATCCTGGGTGGAGTCCCCTGCCGGGATATATGGCGGAACGGGGCGGGTTCCCTGCGGCGGGGCGGCGTGCTAGCGTTGGGCTTGGCTTTGTGCCGCTTTTCCCGTCATTCCCGCCACCCTGCCCGGAGGAATCCCCATGTCCGACACGCTTGCCCTGCTGGAAAGCCTGGTGGCCAAAGCGAAAGCGGCCGGTGCCGATGCCGCCGACGCGGTGTTGCTGGATTCCGTCTCGGTGTCGGTGGGCTGGCGCCTGGGTAAGCTGGAGCGGCTGGAGCGCTCGGAGGGGGGCGATCTCGGCCTGCGCGTGCTGTTGGGCAAGCGTCAGGCGCTGGTGTCGTCGTCGGACCGGTCCACCACCGCCCTGGATGAATTGGTGGAACGCGCCGTCGCCATGGCCCGCACCGTGCCCGAGGACCCCTATGCCGGTCTGGCCGATCCCGCCGAACTGGCCACCAGCTTTCCCCAGCTGGACAATTGCGATGCCGAGGAACCCACCGCCGAACATCTGCTGGATATGTGCCGCCGGGCCGAGGACGCCGCCCGCGCCGTGTCCGGGGTGACCAATTCCGAAGGCGCCGACGCCGGTTGGGGTCGCTCCGCGGTGGCTTTTGTCGGCTCCAACGGTTTCTCCCATGCCTATGCGGTGACGTCGTCGTCGCTGTCGGCCTCGGTGCTGGCGGGCGAGGGCGCCACCGGCATGGAGCGCGATTACGATTACGCCTCGGCGGTGCATCTGGCCGATCTGCGCGCCCCCGAGGATATCGGCCACGAGGCCGGGCGCCGCGCCGTGCGCCGCCTGGGCGCGCGCAAGGTCAAAAGCTGTCAGGTGCCGGTGGTGTTCGACCCGCGCGTCAGCCGGGGCCTGTTGGGCAGCCTGTCGGGCGCCATCAATGGTGCCGGTGTGGCGCGCGGCACCAGCTTCCTCAAGGATAGCTTGGGCAAGCGCATCTGCGCGCCGGGCATCCGGGTGATCGACGATCCGCATCGGATACGTGGCCTGCGCTCGCGTCCCTGCGACGGCGAAGGCGTCGCCACCCGCAAGCTGGCGCTGGTCGAGGATGGTGTGCTGACTTCGTGGCTGCTGGATTGCCGCTCGGCCCGGCAATTGGGCATGAAGAGCACCGGCCACGCCACGCGTGGCACCGCCTCGCCGCCCAGCCCGTCGGCCAGCAATCTCTATCTGGAGCCGGGCGAGATCACCGTGGCCGAGATGATCGGCGACATCCCCTCGGGCTTCTACGTCACCGATCTGTTCGGCCAGGGTGTCAACATGGTGACCGGCGATTATTCGCGCGGCGCCGCCGGGTTCTGGATCGAAGGCGGCGAGATCGCTTTCCCGGTCTCGGAAATCACCGTGGCGGGCAACCTGCGCGACATGCTGCTGAACCTGACCCCCGCCAATGATCTGGTCTTCCGTACCGGTGTGGATTGCCCGACCCTGCGGGTGGATGGCCTGACGATCGCGGGACGGTGACGCGTCCCGTCGCTTGCGATATGATCCCCTGCGGTTGTTTCGCGAGGAGGGGGAATATGGTGCGCAAGGGTGTGGCCGTTGTGGCCGTCGCGGTGGCTTTGGCCGGGTGCTCGTCCAGCCCCAGCGACAGTCAGATTTACGGCACCGCCGGGGGCGCCGCGCTGGGCGCAGGCATCGGTCGCGCCGTGGCCGCCACCGCCACCCAGGGCACCTGGGTCGGCGCGCTGGGCGGTGCCGTGGTCGGCTATGCCGCCGGGACCTATATGGATGCCGCCGCCGAGGAAAAGCACGCCCGCGCCACCATCGCCGTGGCCGAGGACGGCAAGCCGGTGTCGTGGTCCACGGATCGGGGCAACAAGGGTTCGGTGGTCGCGGCGGGTAACGCCTACGCCGATCGCTCGGGCCGCAATTGTCGCCCGCTCAAGCAGGATGCCAGCTTCGGCGACCAGCACGTCAACCGCGACGTCACCGCCTGCCAAGCCAAAGACGGGACCTGGGAAGTCACCGAGTACCGTCCCGAACAGCGGGACTAAACCTTATTCTTTCCAGAAGTTCGGCACGAACAGCACCAGCAGGATGAACATCTCCAGGCGGCCGAACAGCATGCCGCCCGCCAGCAGCAGCTTGGCGAGGTCCGGCAGGGCGGCGAAGGTCGAGCCGGGGCCGATGATCTCGCCCAGGCCCGGCCCCAGATTGGAGATGGCCGCCGCCGCGCCCGAGATGGCGGTCAGGAAGTCCACGCCCAGGAAGCCCAGCAGCATGGACAGCACCGCGAAGCCCAGCACGTAGACGAACAGAAAGCCCATGGCCGATTGCAGGATTTCGTCCGACACCGGCTTGCCGTTGAAGGTGGGAATCTCGACGCCGTGCGGGCGCAGCAACTGGTGCAACTGAACGCGGGCGTTGGCGAACAGCAGGTTCAGGCGGAACACCTTGATGCCCGCCGTGGCCGACCCGGCGCAGCCGCCGACGAAGGTCAGGAAGAACAGGATGGCGGCGGGCAGGCCCAGCCAGTCGCTGTAATCGATGGTCACCAGACCGGTGCCGGTCATCACCGATACCACGGTGAAGGTGCCATGGCGCAGCGCCCCCAGCGGGGTGAAGCCGCGTTCGATCATCAGCCACAGCACCACCGCCAGCGACCCCGACGCCATCAGGCCCAGATACCAGCGCACCTGCTGGTCGCGCAGGATGGTGCGCCAGCGGCCGCGCGCCAGTTGCGGGAACAGCAGATAGGGGATGCCGCCCAGCACCATGCCGATACAGGCGATCAAATCGATGGTCGGGCTGTTGAAGCTGCCCAACGAGGCATCGGTGGTGCCGAAGCCGCCGGTGGAAATGGTGCTCATGGCGTGTACCACCGCGTCGAAGCGCGGCATGCCCGCTGCCCACAACGCCACCGCCAGGGCCACCGTCAGTCCCGCATAGACTTTCAGGATGGTGGCGCCGACCCGCAACGACCGGCGCAGGCCGCTGTCACCGCCCTGGATGCGGAAAATCTGCATGCCGCCGATGTTCAGCACCGGCAGCACCGCCACCGCCATGACCATGATGCCGATGGCCCCCATCCAGTTCAGTTGCGCCCGCCACAGCAACAGGCCGGGCGGCAGCCGCTCCAGGCCGCTGATGACCGTGGAGCCGGTGGAGGTCAGGCCGCTGGTCGCCTCGAACACCGCGTCGGCCAATCCCAGCCGCGCCTCGCTCAGCGCCAGCGGCAGGGCGGCGAACAGGCAGGGGGCGATCCAGCCCAGCGCGGCGGCCAGATAGGTCTGGCGCACGCTCAGGCCGTGGAAATCGGTCCGCATGCCCAGCCACAACCCACCGCCCGTAACGGCGGTGATCAGGGCCGACAGCATGAAGGCCTGCCATTCCTCGTTCCCGGCCAGCAGGTCGATGGCGGCGGGCGCGGTCATGGACGCGGCCAGCAGGCACAGGATCAGGCCGACGATCTGCAGGACGGGGCGAAGGTCGATCATGCCGCTACTCCCGCCAGAACGACCGGGTGAACAGCACGATCACCGTGAACAGTTCCAGACGGCCCAGGATCATCTCGAATGCCATGATCCACTTGGCCGTGTCGGGGATGGATTTGAAGTTTCCCGCCGGTCCGATCACCGGCCCCAGGCCGGGGCCGACATTGGACAGCGCCTGAGCCGAGCCGGTGATGGCACTGATCAGGTCCATGCCGGTGACCGTCAGCGCCAGGGCGAACAGCGCAAAGGTCAGGAAGAACACGGCGACGAAGCCCAGCACCGAATCCAGGATGCTTTGCGCCAGCGGGCGGCGGTTGAAATCCACCACGAAGATGCCGCGCGGGTGCAACAGCCGCTTCAGATGCACGCCCGCCAGCTTGAACAGCACTTCCCAGCGGAAAATCTTGACCCCGCCTGCCGTCGAGCCGGTGCAGCCGCCGATGAACAGCAGGATGAAGAACACGCATTGGGCAAAGCCGCCCCAGGCGTTGTAATCGGTCGAGGCGAAGCCGGTGGTGGTCACCACGCTGACCACGTTGAAGGTGGCGTGGGTCAGGGCGTCGCCCGGCTCCATGTCGTTGACCGCCCATTGCCAGAACGCCAGCAGCAGGGCGAAGAAGGCGACGAAATTCAGGAACCAGCGGATCTGGCTGTCCTGCAGGAACGGCCAGCGGCGGTGCTTCCATGGGCTGACGAACAGGGTGAAGGGCATGCCGCCCGCCAGCATGGCGGCGATGGTGACCCATTGGGTCAGCGGCCCCCATTTGGCCAGCGACTGGTCCGAGGTGGAAAAGCCGCCGGTGCCCAGCGCGGCAAAGGCATGGCACACCGCCTCGAACGGCGTCATGCCGCTCAGCCACAGGCCCAGGGCGGCGGCGATGGTGAAGGTCAGATAGACCAGCAGGATCGAGCCCGACACCTGGGCGACGCGCGGCTTGACCTTGTCGCTCTTGTCCGAGCTTTCCATCTTGAACAGCTGCATGCCGCCGATGCGCAGGATCGGCATGATCGCCACCGCCATGACGATGATACCGACGCCGCCCAGCCAGTTGAGCAGGCCGCGCCACAGCAGGATGCCCTTGGGCGCGCTGTCCAGGCCGGTGATCACCGTCGAGCCGGTGGTGGTGAAGCCGCTGGCCGCCTCGAAAAAGGCGTCGGCGGGCGACAGGTCGAAGGACGACAGGGCAAAGGGCAGCGCGGCAAAGGCCGACAGCAGATACCACACCGAGGCGGTCAGCAGGAACGCCTGGCGGGTGGTCAGTTGCGTGTGTTCCGCCGGGCGGGCGCCCAACGCCATGATTCCGCCCGCGAACAGGCTGATCAGCGCCGACACCACGAATACCCGCCAGTCGGAATCGCCCGAGACGGCATCAGCCAGCGCCGGCACGCCCATGGCGGCGGCCAGGATGATCAGCAGGATGCCGTTGACGAAGACGACCGGCTTGAAGTCGATCACGCGTTCCATACCCCCGGATGAGGAAAGGACTATTGGCCCGCTTCGGTCGGGCTGTCCAGCACTTCGTGCCCCGGCTATCATGGGCTATGGCCGCTTTGACCCACGATCATGCCGCGTTGCGGGACCGCGCCGACCAAGCCTTGGCCCGCCTTGCCGCGTGCACGTTGTGCGCGCGGCGTTGCGGTGCCAACCGCACCCAGGGCATCCGCCGTGCCACCTGCCAGACCGGCGCCGTTGCCCGCGTCGCATCGGTGACGGCAGGCGCGGGATTGCTGGCGGGGGCCGCCGACATTCTGTTTTCCGGCTGCAATCTGCGCTGTCTGGCCTGCTCCACCGCCGCCGCCAGTTGGGGCGGCGCGGGCGAAGAGATGGACGTGGCCGCCCTGTTATGCCGCCAGCAGCAGGCGGGCGCGCGCATGGTGATGCTGTCCAGCCCCAGCCATGTTCCGGCGCAAATACTGGACGGAGTGGCACGGGCGGCGGTGGCGGGCTTCACCCTGCCGCTGGCCTGGGCCACCGGAACCTATGACAGCCTGGACACCTTGGTGTTGCTGGATGGGGTGGTGGACCTGTACGTGGCCGATGTCAAACACGGCGGTGCCGATGCGGCCCGTCTGTGCCTGGGCGTCGCCGATTATCCCCGGGTGGCGGCGGCGGCGGTGGCCGAGATGCATCGTCAGGTGGGACCGCTGCGCCGCGACGCCGCCGGGCGGGCGGTGGGCGGCCTGCTGGTGCGGCATCTGGTGCTGCCCAACGATCTGGCGGGCAGCGCGGCGGTGTTTGCCTGCCTGCCGCCGGTGAGTGCTGTGCAGATTCTTGAGGATTACCAGCCGCAGCACCGCGCCTGCCGAGCCCCCAAACTGAACCGCCGTCCCTTGGCGGACGAGGTGGCGGCGGTGCATGCAATGGCTGTGTCCATGGGACATCATCCCGTATAAATGACGACGGCGGGCCGGATGGGCCGGTCCGCCGTCAAGGAGGAAATGGCATGAACAAAATGCCGTTTCTCCTGGTGCTCCGGTTCCGTGTCTGGCGGATTCGCATCCACCTGCTGGTGACCAGAGCCTAGGAGAGGCCGACACTGGGGTGCCACCCGGTGTCGGCTACCTCCCGCTACTATAATCGGCTTGGCCGGGGTTTTCCACAGTCAGGCGTTGGACAGGCCGCGGTTGCTGCCCTGGATCAGCGCCATGAATTCGCGGCGGGTGGCCGGGCTGGTGCGGAAGGCGCCCAGCATGCGGCTGGTGACCATGGTCACGCCCGGCTTGTGGATGCCGCGGGTGGTCATGCATTCGTGCGCGGCCTCGATGACCACGGCGACGCCCTTGGGCTGCAACACCTCATTGATGGTGTTGGCGATCTGGCTGGTCAGCTTTTCCTGGATTTGCAGGCGCTTGGCGAAAATCTCGACCACGCGCGCCAGCTTGGAAATGCCCACCACCCGGCGGTCGGGCAGATAGGCCACATGGGCCTTGCCGATGATCGGCACCATGTGGTGCTCGCAATGGCTTTCCAGGCGGATGTCGCGCAGCACGACCATCTCGTCATAGCCGTCGGTTTCTTCGAAGGTGCGGTGCAGGATGTCCACCGGGTCCTGCGCGTAGCCCGCGAAGAATTCCTCATAGGCGCGGACCACCCGCTCGGGGGTGCCGACCAGACCTTCGCGGTCCGGGTCGTCGCCCGTCCAACGCAACAAGGTGCGCACCGCTTCCTCAGCCTCGGTACGGCTGGGACGGCGTGCGGCGGCGGCGTCACGCAGTTCGGCGGGCAAGGTGATCTGGTCGCTCATGGCTCTTCCTGGTCCCGGTTAACACTCTGTCGCTTCCGGCATGTGGCGATGGCGGCGGAAATTTGCAACCCGCTCAGTTCAGCCGGTGAACCTCGTGCGGGCTGTCCAGGGAAAAGGCTGGGATACCCACGTCGAAGGTCTGGCCGTCGCCGGTTTCCATCTGATAGCTGCCCATCATGATGCCCGACGGCGTGCTCAGCGGTGTGCCGCTGGTGTATTCGTAGCTGCCGCCCGGTTCCAGAAACGGCTGTTCACCGACCACGCCGTCGCCCTGCACGTCCTGCATGCGGCCCAAGGCGTCGGTGATCTTCCAGTGGCGGCGCATCAGTTGCACCGTCTCGCTGCCCTTGTTCTCAATCCGCACGCGATAGGCCCAGACGTAATGATTTTCCGTGGGTGACGACTGGTCTTCCAGGAAAACCGGCTGAACCGTGACCGTGATGTCGCGGGTGGTCTGGCTGTACATGGATCGCACTTCCGAGCAAACGAAACCCTGTGCGGCGCGCCGCACGAACGAAACCCGGTGCGGCGGGGGCCGCACCGGGTGAATATTAGACTGCTTTCAAACGAAATCCACCTGCCTGTCGGTCAGCCCTGTAATGCTAAACGCAGGTCGTCGATCAGGTCGTCGGCATCCTCCAGCCCCACCGACAGGCGCAGCAGGCCCTCGGTGATGCCCTGGGCGGCTTTTTCCTCGGGGGTCAGGCGCTGGTGGGTGGTGGTCCAGGGATGGCAGGCCAGGCTTTTGGCATCGCCCAGATTGTTCGAGATATCGATGACCTCCAGCCCGTCCATCAGCTTGTAGGCGGCGTCCTTGCCGCCCTTCAGCTCGAACGCCACCACGCCGCCATAGCCGCACATCTGGCTTTTCGCCAAAGCATGCTGGGGGTGGCTTTCCAGGCCGGGATACAGCACGCGGGCGATGTCCGGGTGGTTTTCCAGAAACTGGGCGACCTTCAGCGCATTGGCGGCATGGCGCTCGACCCGCAGGTCCAGCGTCTCCAGGCCCTTCAGCAGCACCCAGGCGTTGAACGGCGACAGCGCCGGGCCGGTGTGGCGCAGATACGGCCCCAGCACGTCGTTGCAGAATTCGTTGGAGCCCAGCACGGCGCCGCCCAGGCAACGGCCCTGGCCGTCGATATGCTTGGTGGCGGAATAGACCACCACGTCGGCGCCCAGGCTCAGCGGTGCCTGGAAGATCGGGGTGGCGAAGACGTTGTCCACCACCAGACGGCCGCCCGCCTTGTGGGTCAGTTCGGCGACGCGGGCCAGATCGACGATTTCCAGGGTCGGGTTCGAGGGGGTTTCCAGGAACACAACTTTGGTCGGCTTGGATAGCGCCGCTTCCCACTGGGCCGGGTCGGTGCCGTCGATGAACTCGACCTCGATTCCGAAGCGCGGCAGCAGCTCGCCGATGATCCAGGTACACGAGCCGAACAGGGCGCGCGGCGCCACCACCCGGTCGCCCGCCCGCACCTGACAGAGCAGGGCGGCGTGCACGGCGGCCATGCCCGAGGCGGTAGCGCGGCAGGCCTCGGCGCCTTCCAGGGCGGCCAGACGCTCCTCGAACACCGCCACGGTGGGGTTCTTGAAGCGGGAATAGACCATGCGGTCGCGGGTGCCGTCGAAGCTCTCCTCGGCCTCCTGCGCGCTGCCGTAGACGTATCCCGAGTTCATGAAGATGGCTTCGTTGGTCTCGGAAAAGCCGGTGCGCGACAGGCCGGCGCGGACCTGGCGGGTACGCAGACGCAACGGGCGGTCGGTGGGAGTGTTCTTAGTCATGATTGCCCCTTTCCTGGCAGGCATGCAGACAAAAAAATACCCCGACCGGGGCGGATCGGGGCCTGGCATGCCAAGCTCGGAACCTCTTTAGCGCTTATTTTTAACGTGGCCGCAAGCCGGTCGGTCAAATCACCACGTTCTCAACACATAGCGCCGCCCGGTCTGGCCCGTCAAGCACGGCAAGCCCCTACTTTTCGTATGAAGGTTCCGCGAAATGCGCGGGGCGGCGCTTGAGGTAGGACCGCTTGCGGGGGTATGTTGCAATGCAGCACGTCCTTTACCCCGAAAGGAAGATCATGGACGCTAACCTGAAGCCTTATGAAACGGTGGCCAAGCTGGACCTGACCGGCAAGAAGGGTCTGGTGGTCGGCATCGCCAACGACCAGAGCATCGCCTATGGCTGCGCCAAGCACTGCCGCGCCTACGGCGCCGAACTGGCCGTCACCTATCTGAACGAAAAGGCGGAAAAGTGGGTGCGCCCGCTGGCCGAGGGTCTGGACGCGCCGATCTTCATGCCCATGGACGTGCAGAAGGAAGGCGAGATGGAGGCGGTTTTCGCCGAAATCGAGAAGACCTGGGGCAAGCTGGATTTCGTCATCCACTCCATCGCCTTCGCCAGCCGCGAGGATCTGCACGGCCGCGTGGTCGATTGCTCGCGCGAGGGCTTCATGCTGGCCATGGACGTGTCGTGCCATTCCTTCATGCGCATGGGCAAGCTGGCCGAGCCGCTGATGAAGGATGGCGGCTGCCTGATGACCATCTCGTTCTACGGTGGCCGCAAGGTGGTCGAGCATTACAACGTCATGGGTCCGGTCAAGGCCGCGCTTGAGGCCAGCACCAAGTACATGGCCGCCGAATTGGGTGAAAAGGGCATCCGCGTCGTGGCGCTGTCGCCCGGCCCGCTCAAGACCCGCGCCGCCTCGGGCATCGACCATTTCGACGAATTGATGGAAGCCGCCGCCGCCAAGGCGCCGACCCATCAGCTGGCGACCATCGATGATTGCGGTTCCTTCGCCGCCTATCTGGTCAGCGATCTGGCGCAGTCGGTTACCGGCACCACCCTGTTCGTGGATGGCGGTTACCACATCGTCGGGTGATTTTTGACGCTTTGGCAAAAGGGCGCGGCGCAATCCGCGCCCTTTTTTCGTTTTCGCTCAGCGGTTCCGCCACGCCACGCCCAGGCTGCGCGACAGGTGCAAATCCCGTTGCAGGCGGTCCAGACGGGTGTCGGTCAGGGCCGATACCGCGGACAAGCGGCGGCGGTGCTTCGCCGTCTGGGCGCGATGGTCGTCGGCCATGCGTTGGAACAGCCGGGCGCGCAACGCCGATGCCGCCGGAAGGACGGCGGGGTCGGCGGGCGGGATGGGGCCGTCATAGCGGCGTTCCAGGGCGTCACGATGGTCCAGCATCATGGCGTCATTAGAACATAATGCGAACAAAAAGTCGAGGAACTACTGGCTGGCCCACAGCACGCGGGCGATCCAGGTCACGTCCTCGGTGGCCAGGCTGCGGCCTTGGTGGGCGGGGTTCAGCGAGGCCAGTTCGATGCGCTTGGCGGTCTGGCGGATCAATTGCTTGACCATCACCTCGCCCTCGACGGTGCGCACCACCACCCGATCACCCCGGCGCACCGAGGCGGCGGGCGAGACGATGACGCGGTCGCCGTCGCGGTACAGCGGCTCCATGCTGTCGCCCGACACTTCCAGGGCGTAGGCGTTGGGGTCGCCCACTTCGGGGAACGGGATCTCGTCCCACGATCCGCCGACCGGATAACCGGCATCGTCGAAATAACCGCGGTCGCCCGCCTGGGCGAAGCCGATCAGCGGCAGGTGCGAACCGCCGTTGCGCGGCGGCGGCTCGCCGATGTGGTTCAGCAGGTCGGACAGAGTGGCGCCGGTGGCGTCCAGCACCTTGGACACGCTCTCCGTCGAAGGCCAGCGCGGCTTGCCCTCGCGCGTGATGCGCTTGCTCTTGTTGAAGGTGGTCGGATCCAGTCCGGCGCGGCGCGCCAGCGCGGATGCGGTCAGACCATGGTCGCGGGCCAAGGCGTCGATTGCGGCCCAGATGTCGGCGTGCTTCAGCATGGGAAGATCGTCTCGCAATCGTTGGTTTAGGTCAGCAGGAATATCAGCCTATCACCCTTGACTCAATACCCGAGATTCCGGCATCTATGTTCGCTAGATGTTCTCATTATGGAGGTATCGTCATGCGTGTGGGCAAATTCGCGCCAAGACCGCTGAGCGACCGGCCGGCCGAGCCGTTCATGACGGCCGAGGAAGCCTGGATGTGGTTCGCCCGCTGTCAGATGGCGCGAATCGAGGGGGTGCGCTTTACCGCCGACCAGGGGGATGTGGGGCGGCCCTGCGATCCGGACGACATTTACCGTGCGGTGCTGTTCCTGCGCCGCAATCAGGTTCTGGGCGAGCGGCATATTGCGGTGCTTGGCCGCTTCGGATGCCGCCTGAGCCCGCCAGATCCCTGGGCTGGCGACACCAGCGCCGAAGCGGCGGATTGGGGCGAGGCGCTGGACCGCCTGACGCCGACTTTGCAGCGCAAGGGGATTGTGGCATGAGTGCGCCCGACGTGGTTCCCGGCTGGCGCCGCGCCCTGGTGGTGTTCTGCGGGCAGGCCGATCTGTGGTGGCTGCGCTGGTTGCGGCCGGGGTTCCGGCACTGCTTCGTGGTGCTGGAATGCGCCTCCGGCTGGGTGGTGGTCGATCCGTTGTCCCACTATACCGCTGTTGCACATGTTCCTTTTATCAAGGAATTTGATCCGATTTTGCATTATCGGCAGCAAGGTATGTTGGTCGTGGAGGCGCAATTTATTTCTCCTAACCGGAGAGTGCTTCCGATTCGTCCCTACTCCTGCGTCGAGTGTGTCAAGCGGGTCTTGGGAATTCGGGCCGGTTTCGTGTTGACCCCGTGGCAACTTTTTCGCCATCTGAACAAAAAGGGAACTTTTTTGATTGACGGGATGGGGGGGCGGGGCATATAGTCATTTTCATCAACGCCAGAACTGCGTCCAATGCCCGGCAGAGCAACGCTCTTGCCGGGCTTTTCCGTTTGCGGCGTCGTATCTCTAAATTCCTAATATGGAGGTCCCCCATGGGCAGCTTCTTCAGCAGCTCGACGCCCGCGCCCGCCTATACCCCGCCGGTCGTCACCACCGATCCCGACGAGGAAGCGCGCAAGCAGCGCGAAGAGATCATGGCCCGCAACCGGCGTGGCCGTGCGGGCATGGTCGCCACGTCGGAACGGGGCGTGCTGGATTCGGCGTCGCCGCAGCGCGGTGCCGCCACCAAATCCCTGCTGGGGGAATGATCATGGCCGACATCTCCAAGACCGCCGATGGCGGCCTGTTGGGGCCGGATCGTGATCCCGGACAACTGCTCAAGCGTTATGCCAAGGCGCGGCAGCGCCGCTCGGTGTGGGAAGCCCATTGGCAGGAATGCTATGATTATGCCCTGCCGTTGCGCGACGCGGTCCTGCATCAGCCGGTGCCCGGCGAGAAGAAAGGCGACCGCCTGTTCGACGGCACGGCGCCGGATGCGGTGGACCAGCTGGCGGCCAGCCTGCTGTCAGAACTGACGCCGCCTTGGGCCCAATGGTTCGGGCTGGCGGCGGGTGCCGATCTGTCGCCCGAGGAACGGGATCAGGCGGCGGCGGTGCTCGACCGGGTGGGGGCGGTGCTGCAATCCCATTTCGACCGCTCCAATTTCGCGGTGGAAATGCATCAATGCTACCTGGATGTGGTCACCGGCGGCACCGCTTCGCTGCTGTTCGAGGAAGCGCCGCCCGGTGAACCCTCGGCCTTCCGTTTCACCGCCGTGCCCCTGGGGCAGGTGGTGATGGAAGAGGGCGTGGATGGCCGCCTGGATACCACCTTCCGCCGCTCGGAGCTCACGCTGGCGGCGCTGCGTGCCCGCTTCCGCGGCGCCACCCTGCCGCAAAGTCTGGTCAAGAAGGCCGAGGACGACCCCGATCTGCGCATCGCCGTGGTCGAAGCGGTGGTGCCGTCCGCCAACGGCCATTTCTACCGCTATGCCGCCGTGCTGGAGGAAGAAGCCGACAGCGACGAGGCGTTGCTGGCCGAAGGCCGCTTCGAGCAAAGCCCGTTCATCAATTTCCGCTGGCTCAAGGCGCCTGGCGAGACCTATGGACGCTCGCCGGTGATGAAGGCACTGCCCGACATCAAGACCGCCAACAAGGTGGTGGAACTGGTGCTGAAGAACGCCACCATCGCCGTCACCGGCATCTGGCAGGCTGATGACGACGGCGTGCTCAATCCCGCCAACATCAAGCTGGTGCCCGGCACCATCATCCCCAAGGCGGTGGGGTCGGCGGGACTCAAGCCGCTGGATGCGCCGGGACGCTTCGACATCTCGCAATTGGTGCTGGACGATCTGCGCGGCCGTATCCGCCATGCCTTGCTGGCCGACAAGCTGGGCCAGCCCGACGCACCGCGCATGACCGCCACCGAGGTGCTGGAGCGCTCGGCGGAAATGGCCCGTCTGCTGGGCGCCACCTATGGCCGCCTGCAATGCGAGCTGTTGACGCCGCTGATCCTGCGGGCGGTGGCCATCCTGCGCCGCCGGGGGGAAATCCCCGATCTGCTGGTGGATGGCCATGCGGTGGATTTGCAGTACAAATCGCCGCTGGCCCAGAATCAGGCGCAGCGTGATGCCATGAACACCCTGACCTGGCTGTCGTCCCTGGCGCAATTGGGGCCGGCCGGGGCGCAGGTGGTGGACGCGGCGGCGGCGGCGCGCTGGTTGGGCCGGGTGTTCAATGTCCCGGCGGAACTGATGGTTCAGCCCAGCGCGGGGGGCGGCAATGGCCAATGATCCCGGCTGGACGTGGTTCGAGCTGCCGCAGGCATCGCCCGGCGAGGATCAACGCCAGCGTTTGGCCCGGCTATTCGCCCGGCTGTTCAGCGGCGCCGATGGCGAAACCGCCTTGGCCTATCTGACCCAGATCACCACTGAACGCTGCCTGGGGCCGGATGCGTCCGACGCCGCCCTGCGCAGTCTGGAGGGGCAGCGTCAATTGGTGCTGCACCTGCAATCCCTGATCCGTACCGGCCGCGAGGGCGGCCTTCACGTCTAGGAGTTGGAACAAATGATGTACGATGAATCTCCGGATGCCGAACAGGGCACCCCCGCCATCCCGGAAAAGTTCCGTGATCCGCGTACCGGCGCGGTGCGGACCGATGCCCTGTTGGGCGCCTATCTGGAGCTTGAACGCCGCATGCATTCCATGGTGCGGGTGCCGGGCGCCGATTGTTCCGACGAGGAACGCTGCGCCTTTCACCGCGCCCTGGGCGTGCCCGACAGCCCCGACGGCTATCAAATCGCCAGCCGCCACGAGCTGCTGAGCCCCGACCCCGAGGTCAACCGCCGCCTGCACGCCGCCGGATTCACCCCGGACCAGGCGCAGCTGGTCTATGATCTGGCCCATGATTGCGTGCTGCCCGCCATGTCCAATATGGCCAGCGAATACGACATGCGCCGCCACCTGGACCGGCTGAAGGACCATTACGGCGGCGACGCCCGCTGGTCGGAAACCGCCCGTCAGGTTTCGGCCTGGGGCAAGGCCAATCTGCCGGACGAGGTCTATCAGTCGCTGTCCCGGTCGCCCGAAGGCGTCATGGCCATGGAACGCATGATGGCGTCGGGCGAGCCCGGCCTGGGCAAGGCGGCGGCGCCAAAGGACGAAGCCCCGGACGAGGCCGAACTGAAGCGCATGATGCAGGACCCGCGCTATTGGAAGCAGCGCGACCCCGCCTTCATCGACAAGGTGTCGTCGGGCTTCCGCCGTCTGTACGGCGAATAGGGCAAAAAAAAAAGCCCCTCTTCCGCCGGGCGGGAGAGGGGCTTTCTTGACGCGATGCAGCCTTAGCGGCGCAGGTCGTTGAGGTTCTCGACGCCCAGGCGGCGCAGCGACTCGGTCTTTTCCAGGGCGCGGCGCACGGAATCCGATGCTTCGTCGATCATCTTGCGCAGGTCGTCCACGTAGCGGCGCATGGTGTCGGACACCGTGCGGAATTCCTTTTCGTGGACACCGGCGGCGGCGGCTTCGATGGCGATGTTGGTGGCGATGGAGTCGGACTGGCTCACCACTTCCTCGACGCCATGGGCGCGGCGCGACAGGTCTTCGACGTTGGTGGACAGCACGTCCAGCTTTTCCACCAGCGACTTCATGGTGTCGGCGAAGGTGGAATTATCGCTGCCCGAGCTTTCCTCGATCTCACGCAGGTGCTTCAGCTCGCTTTCGATCTGCTCCGACAGGGCGTCGGTGCGGACGCGCTGCTGGTTCATCTCGCCGCGGATCTGGGCCAGACGGTTGACCAGTTCACGGGTGTACTGGGTCAGGGCGCGCACGGCGCGGCCCTTGTCACCGGCGCGGCCGGCCGCCAGTTCGGCGTTCAGCGACAGGATTCGCAGGTTTTCCGCCAGCTCGTCCAGTTCGCCGAAGGCGTGGAACGCCCGGCGGCAATCGGACAGCAGCGCGCTGGCGCGGGCTTCGATGCGTTCGGTGCGCAGCGTGCCGCTGGTGGAACGAGTGGCTTGCACAGTCTCGGTCATGACGTTCCCTGAATCCCTTGCCGCCCGGGGAAATAGTGCCGCTGATCATAACCATTTTCCCCGCACGCGACAGCGGGAATTTTTGCCCCCTCTTGGCGCTCCGGCCGGTTTTACCGCCGTCGAGCGCCGCCGCCCTTCGTGCGCCTTTCCTCTCGGCGGCGCGAAGGGCGGCACCCTTGCCTTTCTTGACTTTGCGTCCGCCGGAGAACCGGGCCGCCCGGCCCGGCGGACGTCTGCCTGTTCCGCGCGGCGGCCCTTGGGCCAGAACCGGGCGGTGACGGGCGTTTCCACAATGCAATCAAAGGATCGCAATCATGTCCGTTTCCGTGATCAACAGCTATTCCAAGGATTACGGCGCCCAGGTGCATGCCGCCTTCCAGCGCCAGGGTTCCAAGCTGCGCAACACCGTGCGCACCCGCAATAACGTGACCGGCGCCATCGCCGTGTTCCAGAAGGTCGGCAAGGGCGCCGCCAGCACCAAGGCCCGTCACGGCAAGGTGCCGGTGATGAACGTCGATCACCAGACCGTCGAATGCCAGCTGTACGATTATTACGCCGGTGACTGGCTGGACAAGCTGGACGAACTGAAGATCGAGCACGACGAGCGCGCCGTGCTGGTCAATGCCGGTGCTTATGCCCTGGGCCGCAAGACCGACGAACTGATCATCGCCGAGCTGGACAAGTCCACCAACCATGCGCTGGACGCCACCACCGGCCTGACCAAGGAAAAGGTGCTGGCCGCCTTCGAGATGCTGGGCGAGGCCGATGTTCCCGACGACGGCGAACGCACCGCCATCGTCGGTTGGAAGCAATGGTCGGAACTGCTGCAGATCGATGAATTCTCGGATGCCGATTACGTCGGTTCCGAGGATTTGCCGTGGAAGGGCACCCAGGCCAAGCATTGGCTGGGCACCCTGTGGATGCCCCATTCCGGCCTGACCAAGTCGGGCAACGTGCGCCGTTGCTTCTGGTTCCACAAGACCGCCATCGGCCACGCCATCGGCTCGGAAGTGAAGTCCGAGATTACCTATCACGGCGACCGCGCCGCCTGGTTCATCAACAACATGATGAGCCAGGGTGCCGCCCTCATCGACCCGGCGGGCATCGTCAGCCTGCGCTGCCTCGAATCGTAAGGAGAGTCTTTCCATGGCTTACCAGTCCAAGGACCTGTCGGTGCTGGCCTACGCCAACGGCTTCACGCTGTGGCACTACGTCACCGCCGATGCCGCCGCGTCGGTCGATACCGCCGGTTACTTCAACGCCGCCGCCGACATGCTGCGCGTCGGCGACATCATCATTGCCAACGTCGACACCGCCGCCGCTCCCAAGGCCGGTCTGTTCCTGGTTTCCCAGGCGGCCTCCGGCGTGGTCGACGTCAACGACATGACCCAGATCGGTTCGGCCGACGCCCGCTGATCCGCTGTGTTCCGTACGGGCCGGTTCTCTTCGGAGAACCGGCCCGTCGGCTTTCCGGAGTTTCTCGAGATGACCGTCACCGCTTCGTTGTGTCCGACCTGTTACCGCGAGATCGAGGCCCGGCTGTTCATCGATGGCGGTGCCGTCATGATGCGCAAGACCTGTCCCGTGCATGGCGAAACCGTCTCCATGGTGGAACGCGACGCGGTGTTCTGGCGGGCCTGCCAGCAGGGCGATACCGGATTCTCTGCGGCCGCCTATGGGCAGATGTCGCTGATCGAGGTGACGGATCGCTGTAATCTGGCGTGTGCCCATTGCTATCACCAGCCCGACAATTCCCGCCCCGACCGTTCCGCCGATTGGGTGGTGGCCAAGGCCCTGGCGGCACCGACCCGTCATGTCTGTCTGATGGGGGCGGAACCGACCATGCGTGACGATCTGCCGCAGGTGCTGGAAGGAATCCGGGCCGGTGGCAAGGCGCCGTCCATCTATACCAATGGTGTCCGTCTGGCCGATCGGGGGCGCCTGTCGGCGCTGATGGATGCCGGTCTGCACAGCGCCTCGCTGTCGCTGCACGGTCCGGATTATCACGGCGCCAAGGTGTTCTCGAAGGTGGTGGCGGCGCTTGATGCCATGGTGGCGGCGGGGCTGCCGCTGGGGCAGTTGTCGTTCATGGTCTCCGATCCGGGCGAGGGATTGAATGCCGCCTTGCGCCGTATTCTCGATTTGACCGCCGCCGGAATCCGCCCGGTGGATTTCTGCCTGCGCAGCCCCGGCCGCATCGGCCGTGCACCGCAGGGTGACCAGTTGTTCGTCTCGGACCTGTTCGCGGCGCTGAACCGGCTGGCGGTGGAGCGCGGCCTGTCGCTGGAGGTCATGCCATCGGTGGGGAACAATCCCCATCATGTGCGCGTCGATTTCTGCGGCACCCCCATCCAGCTGATCCATTGGCCCGATGCCGCCAATATCGACCTGCGCTTCATGAACATGGGGCCGTGGGCGTCGTTCATCGACGGCACCTATGGATCGTTTGCCCTGCAAGCCATCCTGCGCGACGGCCTCAAACAAGGCTGGTGGCAGGGCCGCCGTCTGGCCGACGCCTGATATCCCCCTTTTCCATCCAGAACAGGAGTTCCCGCCATGGCATTGTCCGCCATCGCGCTGTGTTCGCGCGCGCTGCTGAAAATCGGTGCCGCCACCATCGCCTCGTTCGACGAGGGCTCGGCCGAATCCGAGGTGGCGGCCAATCTGTACCCGTCGCTGCGTGATGCGCTGTTGTCGGCCCATCCGTGGAATTTCGCCACCGGCCAGATCAGCCTGCCGCGCCTGGCGGCGTCGCCGTTGGCCGATTACGCCAACGCTTTTCAACTCCCCGCCGATTTCCTGCGGGCGCTGTCGGCGGGCATCGGCGGCCAAGGCTATGGCGTACCCTATCGCATCGCTGAAAGCCGCCTGCATTGCGATGCCGACGAGCTCGTCCTGACCTATGTGTTCCGGCCGGAGGAGCTGTCGTTCCCGCCGTTCTTCGATCAGGCGCTGATCGCCCGGCTGGCGGCGGAGTTCTGCATCCCGCTGACCGAAAGTTCGGCCCGTGCCGAGCTGCTGTACAAGCTGTCCGAGGACGAATTCCGCCGTGCCAAGCTGGCCGACGGCCAACAGGACACCCCCCAGGCCATCACCGATTTCCCGTTGGTTGAGGTGCGGTCATGAGCGTGACAATGACCAAGACCAATTTCACGGCGGGCGAGCTCAGCATGGACATGCTGGGGCGCGGCGATCTGACCGCCTATGCCAATGGCGCGATGCGTCTGCGCAACGTGGTGATCGCCCCGGTGGGCGGCGTGTCGCGCCGCGCGGGGTTGCGGCACATCGGCACGGCCCGCGGCCCGGGCCGCCTGATCGCCTTCGAGTTCAATACCGAGCAAACCTATCTGCTGGTGCTGACCGGCGGCCATGCGGACGTCTACGCCGACGGCGTGCATGTGGCGGATTTTGCCAGCCCGTGGAGCACCGCCCAGTTGTCGCAGCTGCGCTGGAGCCAGACCGCCGACACCTTGCTGGTGGTTCATCCCGACGTCAGTCCGCGAAAGATCACCCGGACCTCGCACAGCGCCTGGAGCATCGCCGAGTGGAGCTTTTACGCCAAGGACGAGATCATCTATCAGCCCAGCCATAAATTCGCGGAAGACACCGTGACGCTGCGGGCCTCCGCGACCTCGGGTACGGTGACGCTGACCGCGTCGGCCTCGGTGTTCCTGGCCGGGCATGTGGGTAAGCGGTTCCGTCTCAAGCAGAAGGAAGTGGAGATCACGGCGGTCGCCTCGGGCACCTCGGCCACGGCGGTGGCCAAGCAGAGCCTGGTGGACAGCAACGCCACCACCGATTGGGAGGAACAGGCGTTCTCCGATCTGCGCGGCTGGCCGGTGTCGGTGTGCTTCCATCAGGACCGGCTGGTGATCGGCGGCTCGCGCGATCTGCCCAACCGGTTGTGGATGTCGCAATCCTCGGATTTGTTCAATTTCGACCTGGGCGACGGCGAGGACGACGAGGCCATTGAATTCGCCCTGCTGTCCGATCAGGTCAATGCCATCCGCGCGGTGTTCTCGGGCCGCCATCTCCAGGTCTTCACCTCGGGCGCCGAATGGATGGTGTCGGGCGATCCGCTGACGCCGTCAAAAATCCAGCTGACCCGGCAAACCCGTGTCGGCTCGCCGGTGGACCGCCAGGTGCCGCCGCGCGATGTGGACGGCGCGACGCTGTACGTGTCGCGTGGCGGCACCGATTTGCGCGAGTTCCTGTATGCCGACGTCGAGCAGGCCTATCAATCCACCGATCTCGCCATGCTGGCCAAGCACCTGATGGTCAATCCGGTGGACCAGGATTACGACTCGCGCCGCCGCCTGTTCCATGTGGTGATGGGCGATGGGTCGCTGGGCACGGTGACCATCTACCGCACCGAAAAGGTTACCGCCTGGACCCGCCATGCCACTGACGGCGCCTTCCGGTCGCTGGCGGTGGTGGAAGGCGAGGTCTATGTGCTGGTCGAGCGGGCGGGCGGAACCATGATCGAGTGCTTCGATGACGGCCTGTCGCTGGATGCCGCCATGACCGGGAGTGCAACCGAGGCCAAGGCCATCTGGAGGGGGCTCGATCATCTGGAAGGCCGCGCCGTGCGCGTGCTGGCCGATGGCGGTGCGTTGGAAAACGGGGTGGTTTCGGGCGGCGCCGTCACCTTGCGCGAGCCAGCTCGCGAGGTGCAGGTGGGGCTGCCCTACGCCCACGAAATCGCGCCGCTGCCGCCGGTGGTGCAAGAGGGCAGCGGCGCCGGGCCGGGGGCGGTGATGCGCCTGATCCGGGCGCATTTCCGCCTGCTGGATACCAAGGCGCTGCACATCGACACCGGCAAGGGGCTGACCGCCATTCCGTTCCGCCGCTTCGGCCGCCATCAGTTCGATGCCGCACCGCCAGCCTTTTCCGGCGACGTGCAGATCCGGGCCATTGGCTGGCGGCGCGACGCCTTTCAGCCGCTGTGGCGCATCAGCCAGGACGTGCCGCTGCCCTGCACCGTGCTGGCGGTCGCGACCGAAATGAAGGTCGCTAGTTAACGGGAGAACATATCGTGACCGAACATCTACAGATCAACGACGTGGCGCCGCGCATCCAATATGTCTGCGATGGCATCCAGGCCGCGTTCATCTATCCCTTCGCCGTGTTCCGCACTGCCGATCTGGAAGTCTGGCGGGATGGCGCGCGGGTGAGTGCGGGTTTCTCGGTGTCGGGGGCGGGGGTGTCCTCGGGCGGGGTGGTGCTGTTCACCGTACCGCCCGCCCAGGGCAGCCGTCTGACCCTGCGGCGCCGGGTGGCGCTGGAGCGGGTTAGCGATTTCCAGACCGACGGCATCATCCGCGCCAAGACCCTGAACGACGAGCTGGATTATCAGGTGGCGGCGGTGCAGCAGGTGGCGGACGACGTGGCGCGCTGTCTGCGGCGGCCGTTCACCAGCCCCAGCACTGCTGATCTCAGCCTGCCCGAGCCGGTTCCCGGCCGCACCATCAAATGGGCGGTGGACGGCCTGTCCCTGGTCAACTCTGTCGTTGACCCCGATGCCCAGGTGGTGGCAGCGCAGAGTGCGGCCGAACTGGCAGGCATTCAGGCTGCCCAGGCGGTCGCCGCGGCGCAGACGGCGGCGCAATCGGCGGCCTGGGCGGAAAAGACCGATGGCCCGGTGGATGGTATCGGCCTGTCCGCCAAGGCTCACGCCCAGTCGGCCGCCGCCAGCGCGGCGGCGGCGGCGGCCAGCGCGGCGGGGTTGAATTTGCCCGCCGCCACCGGTCATGGCGGCCATTTCCTGCGGCAGAAGACCGATTGCAGCGGGCTGGAATACCGCTCGCCCGAGCAGGTGGCGGCCGATCTGGGCGTGGGTGAGCAGTTCCAGGATCTGGGCAGCGGCACCTCCCTGGTGCTGGACGGCAACGGCAAGGCGGCGCTGCGGCTGGTGATGACTGGCACCACTACCCTTTCCAGCGCCAATCTGTCGGCGGGAAAGGTTCATTCCTTCCTGCTGTGGCTGGCCCAGGATGCGGTGGGGGCGCGGGCCTTTGTCCTGCCCGGCAACACCAAATGGCCCTATGGCGAAGTGCCGCAATGGCCGACCGCCGCTGGGAAATATGCGATTTTCTGCCTGTCCACCTGGGATGCCGGGGCAAACTGGCAGGGATCGTTCGTCGGCGCGGAGTACGCATGATGCGCGCCGCATCGCGACAGGTGCAGGCGGGTCTGCCGGGCCGGATCGATCCGGTGGGCAGCAAATACGTCTTCACCGGAAAATTCGGATCACCGCAGCGTGGCCGCCTGGCCGCCATGCAGATGTTCAAGACCCGAGGGTCGGGTTCTTTGGGCATCAAGCTGTGGGGCGGTGGTGCTACCTGCAACGGCGGCGACGGCGCCGCGCTCAAGGGAAGCATCGCCAAGCCGACATCACTGGTGGTTTATGTGGGCGGCGGCGGTGCCGTCACCTATGGACATCAGGCTCTTGGTGAAGCCAATGGCGGACGCAATGGCGGCGGTCTGGCCGATTACGGCGGCGGCAATGTCAATGCCCGGTCCAGCGGCGGTGCCGCCACCGGAATCAGGACCTGCGCTGGAACCCGGATCGCCGTGGCGGGTGGTGGCGGTGGCGGCAGTTGGGGGGCGGGCAGCTATTCCCCCTATTGCCAGGCCCAGGGCGGCCATGCCGGAGCCCTGGCGTCCGGTGTGGGGCAGGGTGGCCAGGGGGCGGCCAGCGGCTGGAGTGGCGCTGGTCAGGATGGCACCGCGTCCGGCGGTGGCCGGGGCGGCACCAATTATTACGGCACGGCTGGCGGAACCGGTGGAACCGCGGGTGCCGACGGCCAGTTCCCGACCCCGGCCAATTACAGCGGTCTCGCCTATGGCGGTGCTGGTGGTGGTGGCGGTGCGGACGGCTCGGGCGGCGGTGCCGGTGGCGACAGTTTCAATCAATCATCCAGTGCCATCACCAACGGTGACCGCGCGCAACCGGGCAAGGGCCGCCTGAACGGCGGGCACGGCGGCAGTGGGACTTCCAACGGTGCGGGCGGTGGCGGCGGCTATGGCGGCGGTGGTGCGGGCGGTTGCGCCTATTCCGCCGCCGGTGCCGGGTCGTGCCTGGTGCCGTCCGGCATGGCGGTGATGCGGGCCAGCCAGGATTCCGATGCCGACCGCGCGGGGGCCGGAATTGGGCAATCCCATTACTCCAACGCGGGCGGCGATGGCCGTGCCGTCATCGTTTACTGAAAGGGGGCTTCATGGACACGCTTTATCTTGACCGCTCCTCCGGCGGTTTGCTGGATCGTGCAGCGCTGCAGCAGCGCTTGCCGGGGGTCGGCGCCCCGTACTGCCTGAGTGCGGATGAACTGGCCAAATTGGGGATCGAGGTGGTGGCGGTGATTCCGCCGCCCGTGCTGACGGACGCCCAGGCCTATGGCGAACAGACGCTGCTGCGCGATGGAGACCGCCTGACCCTGGTCACTGCGGTGCGCGATGTGGCGCCGGTCGTGCCCGATCCCAAGATGGAAATCCTGGGCGCCATCGCCACGCTGGAGGCGCAGCAGACGCCGCGCCGCCTGCGCGAGGCGGCCCTGACCGAGGGCGGCAAGGCATGGCTGGCCGATCTGGATGCCCGGATCGCCACCTTGCGTGGCCAATTGCGGGCCGTGGTCTAAACGGTCATGGCCGAGCATATGGACACCCTGCGCCGCGCGGTGCAGGACGGCCTGCCCGAGCGTATCCAGGCGGCCTTGGCCGGATACCACCGCTTCACCGCCGAGGAACCGCCCGCCGATTCCAAGGGCTTCGCCGCGTGGCACGCGGCGGCCAAGGCCGCTTTGGCCCATGTGGAAGCGCTGGTCAAGCTGGTGCGGTGGGCCGAAGGCCCCGCAGAGGCCGCCGAAACCGCCGAAGATGGGCTGGAGGACCTGCTGGGGCAGGCCCGCCGTGCCCTCGATCATCTTCAGGACGACGAGGATCAGGACTGATTCTCGTCACCCGATATCCGTTTTCCCAAGCCGCCGGAATGGTTCCGGCGGCTTTTTTTTGTGAAAGGACACAGTATGACCAGCAAGATCAATCACAGCGGCGACGGTGAAACCGTCTCGTTCGCGTTCCCCTTCTTCATCCCGGCCAAGACCGCCCTGGAAGTGCGCGTCGGCGGCGCCATCCGTGCTGAGGGCTTCAACATCGTCGGTGCCGCCTGCCCCGAGGGTGGCAAGGTGGTGTTCGACGCCCCGCCCGCGACCGGCGAACAGGTGTCGCTGCGCTATCGTGGCGGCGTCTCGGTCACCGTGGATGACGCTACCTTCGGCCATCTGGCCGACAAGCTGGTGGGCGGTACCAACGTCACCCTGACCACCGAAACCCTGGACGGCGGCGTGCAGAAGCTGCGCATCGACAGCGGCCTCAACACCTTCAACCAGACGGTGGCCGACGGCCTGTATCTGTCCAAGTCGGGCAATCTGTCCGATGTGGCCGACAAGGCCGCCGCCCGCAACAACCTGGGTGTCAGCGCGGTCGTCGCGACCATCGAAACCTCGCTGACCAACGCCGTTACCGCGCTGAACGCCTCGCTGGCCTCGCTGTCGGACCGCGCCCTGCTGAAAACCGCCAACCTGTCGGACGTGGCCGACAAGGAAATCGCCCGCGCCAATCTGGGCGTGACCACTGCCATCGCCGCCGTTCAGGCCTCGTTGAATGCCCTGGCGGACAGTGCCCTGCTCAAGGCGGCCAATTTGTCGGATGTGGCCGACAAGGATCTCGCCCGTGCCAATCTGGGCGTGACCGCCGCCATCGCCACCGTCGAGACGTCGCTGACCACCGCCATCGCCGCCGTTCAGGCCTCGTTGAACGCCCTGGCGGACAGTGCTCTGCTCAAGGCGGCCAATCTGTCGGATGTGGCCGACAAGACTCTCGCCCGTGCCAATCTGGGCGTGACCGACGCCATCGCCGCGGCCGAGACCTCGCTGAACAGCGTCATCGCCACCCTGACCGCGTCGCTCGGTACCCTGTCTGCCGGTGCGGTGTTGAAGGTCAACAACCTGTCGGACGTGGATGCCCCGCTGGCCCGCCACAATCTGGGCCTGGACAACGTCGCCTATCTGAATGTCGCCCAGGACTGGCAGAAGCCGCAGCGTTCCCAGGCCGTGCTGACCGCCGATGCCGGTGGTTCGGTGGCGCTGGACTTCACCCAGTACCAGAATTTCGACCTGACCCTGACTGCTGGCATCACCTTCGCCAACCCGACCCTGGACAGCACCATGGTCGGTCAGAAGGGCACCATCGGCATCGTCCCGAACGGCCATGCCATCACCAATATGGGTACCCAGTGGAGGCGCGTGGGCGAGACCGGCTCGCCGTCGGAAATCACCGGCTATGGCCGCATCGACTATCACGTCCGCAGCACCAGCCGCATCGAATACGCCTATAACGACGTGGAGGCCTGATCCATGCTCAGCGACACCATGATGTTGGGAGGCGGCCGCAAGGCCGCCTATTCCATCGAAAACTCACTGCTGTTCCGAGGGGGGCAGTATCTCAGCCGGACACCGGGTGCGGCGGGGAACCGGAAGGTGTGGACCTGGAGTGCCTGGTACCGCATCGCCGATCTGGCCGCCGACCAATATCTCTTCACCGCTGGTAGCCCGGCCATGGGGGGGGCGCTGACGGGTGTGGCCTATTACGGCAGTTACACCCAAGGTGGATTCGCGCTATGGTGGAACAGCGCTTCCACCGGCGCCTTCCCCGCTCCGCGTTTCCGGGATCCTTCGGGCTTCTATCACCTTGTCTTGGTTGCCGACGGCACCAAGCTGGCCCTTTATATCAACGGGAATTATCTCGGAGAGAAGGCTATCAGCGGTGATGCCGAGATCAACAATCTCATTCCGCACTACATCGGCATGGCTTCCGATGCTGACCGCTATGTGAAGGGCTCTCTGTCGGAGGTCTTTTTCATCGATGGAGAGGCGTTGCCGCCGACCAAGTTCGGCGAATTCGACCCGCTCACCGGTTCCTGGCGGCCCAAGTCGGTGCAGAATGTGACTTTCGGCCCCAACGGCTTCTATCTGGGCAAACCGTGGAGCGTCACGGGGTCGGTTAACGATCTGGGCACCGATTACAGCGGCAAGGGCAATCACTGGACGCCGACCGGCTTTCTCGCCAACGACGTGCTGAAGGACAGCCCGACCAATGTGTATGCGACGCTGAATCCGCTGTCCCCGCACAATACCGGCCTAACGCTTTCAGCCGGAAACTTGGCGGTGACTACGGGTGGTTCGTCTGCTGGGGCGGTCTCCAATTATTCTAGCCTCGCTACCATGCCGTTTCCGACTACCGGCAAGTATGCGTATCGCGCCATGATCACCAGCCGCAGCACTACCGGCGTCGCTGTCGGTTTGGCGAAGTCCGATTTCACGCCAACAGGAACCTCCCTAGCCGGAAGTTCATCGGTGTATGTTTATGAGGATACGGGCAAGCGTTACAGCGCGGGGGCTGGCGCGGCGTTTGGCTCCACTGTTTCTGTTGGGCAGGCCATTGACATTGCGTTTGATGCGACTAGCGGCAACGCTTGGGTTGGGATTTATAACGGCTCTACGACAACGTGGCAGGGTAGCGGCGATCCCGTGGCGGGGATCAACCCCACCTTCACCGGGCTGACCGGGCAATGGTTCTGGCCATGGGTGGAAGCCACTGCGGCATCGGCGCTCGCCAAGATCACGGTTGATTTTGGTCAGCGCGGCTATGTTCCCCCCTCCGGCTTCAAGCCCCTGTGCACCGCCAACCTGCCGACACCGGTCAGCGCGGCGGCGAAGCAGCCGGGCAAGTATTATTCGTGCCAATTGGTGATCCACAACGGTACCAGCAGCACCTTTACCCTGGGCTGGAACCCGGACCCGGCCAATGGCGGCTCGCATACGCTGTTCCGGATCAAGGGCTTGGCCGCCGGTTTGAGCTGGAACTGGATCGATACCGTGCGGGGGATCGATAAGGTGTTGTTCAGTGACAGCACGGAAAAGGAACTGACCGGACAGACGCAGCGGCTGTCGTCCATCAGTTCGTCCGGAATGTGCACCCTCGGCTCCTCGTTTGCCGCTGGAACCTATCTGGTCGAGGCATGGCGGGTGGCGCCTGAGGCGGGGTTCGACATCGTGACCTATACGGGTACGGGTGTTGCCCGTACCATTTCCCACAGGAATAATCGCATTCCCGGCTGCATGGTTATTAAAAACCGCGACACGGTTTCAGAATGGCCTCTTTACCATGGAGCGCTTGCGGCTGGGTACGATTTGCGTCTCAACAATACGGAAGGTCAGACGAAGTCCTTCGATTACTTTAACAGCACTGCGCCGACGTCGAGCGGGTTCACGGTTGGCGTGTCCAGCTATGTCAATGGTGGCGATAATCGGCTGATCGCCTATGTCTGGTCCGAAGTGCCCGGCTTCAGCGCGTTCGGTAAGTGGGTCGGGACGGCCTCTATCGATGGGCCATACGCGCATCTTGGCTTTGTCCCGGCGACTCTCCTGGCAAAGGCATCTGACCAGAACTACCCCTGGAACGTGTGGTCTAGTGCGATTGACCCGACCAACACCGCGTCGGCAAAGGTCACGCTGTGCCCCAATTCCAGCGTCGGCAACAGTACGTATCCCTGCGTTATCGACTTTCTTGCGGCGGGCACCAAGCTCCGCAGCACGTCATCGACGGCTGATGTGGCTGGCTCTGGATACAATGAAATCTATGCCGCCTGGGCCGCCCATCCCCTGGGCGCCAAGCGCGTGACCCCGGCGACCGCCCGTTAGGCGCCGGTTTTTCTGCGGCCCCGCCTTCCATCTGGAAGGCGGGGCTTTTTCTTTGCCAAAGGAGGTTCCCCATGCACGGCCCCCCCGATGACGGGCGGCGGGCGCCGCCGGTGGGTTTCGGTGAATTCATCTGGGTGTGGAACGCCCGCTTGGGCCAATCCACGCCGCGGCATCACCTGCGCATGGCGCGTTGGCTGGCGGCGCGCTGGCGGGGGCATGAACGCGAGATGTTGCTGATGGCGTTCCGCTCCAGCGGAAAATCCACCATCGTCGGCCTGTTCTGCGCCTGGGTTTTGATGCTGGACCCCAATCTGCGCATCATGGTGCTGGCCGCCGATTTCGCCCTGGCGAAAAAGATGGTGCGCAACGTCAAGCGCATCATCGAACGCCATCCCCTGACCCAGGGGCTCAAGCCGCCGCGGCGCGAGCATTGGGCCTCGGACCAATTCACCGTCAACCGCCCCGGCGAGTTGCGCGATCCGTCCATGGTGGCGAAGGGCATCGGCGCCAACATCACCGGCTTTTTTGTCAGAATCTTCTGCGCGATAGCGGCAATCCACGTGCCCAATATCATTGTAAACCCGCCGGCCCAGAAAAGGAAAACGAGCGGGCGGGTGGCGTACGGGATCGCGAGGGAGCCGTCGGACATTGTGACGGCGCCGGTGCTTTGGAGTATGATATCGCCCGACGGTTCGGAGACGATGAGCACGTTTTTAGTTTGGACATCGGAAAGAGGAATACTTATGCCGTTTATATTGAGTTCCGCGCTGCCTGGCTGCGCGAGGGCGTACGCGTTTTTGCTCAGGCCGGATGAGCAAATCGCCCCGATGATGAGCAGCGTGATGCCGGTATGCAGCACGCAGAATTTCCAGTTCTGCGTTTTGAATCCGGAGACGGCCCAAAGCGATAGGGGCAGCAGGCAGAACCAGAGGAGCAGCACAAAGAATATGTTGGACGGCCTAAGGAGCAAAACGGCGCAGAGCACCGCCAAAGTGGCGAGCGCCATTGTCCCGACGGCGTACCGTTTGGCGGCCTGCCAATCCCACGCGAGCATGAGCGCGGCATACGATAGAGCAAACGCGATGCTGATACCATCGTAATACGCCTGAGGGGCTTCTGCAGACAGAATCAGCGGGACAATGGTGCCGAGAAAGACGAGGCCGGCGAAGACATACAGCAGATTGACAAAAAGCAGTTTTTTATCTTTGCAAAGATCAACAAGGCGTCTGCGCCTCTTTTCTTTCCGAACGTTCTTTGAAAAGAATATCCAGACTGCGGCGAGCAGCAGGAGGACGATCAGCAGTATGGAGATAAGCGTGCTGCCGTCCGCATACGCGTGCGCGGACTGGCCGCCCAGGATGCCGCTGCGCGTTAAAAACGTGCCGAAGCACGCGGCGGCAAACGGCACTGCATATTTGGAACGCCTTGCATTGCCTTTTTTATGCAGGTGGCCGCAAAGGATCAGCCACGGGACGAGCGCCGCGTTTTCGATCGGGTCCCATGACCAGTAGCCGCCCCAGCCGAGCGCGCGGTATGCCCAGACGCTGCCGGTGAATATGCCGAGCCCGAGCATGATCCAGCTGAAGCGGACCCAGAAATTCAGCCGTTTCAGGACGAGGAACTTGGGTTCCCACGATAATTCGGCTGACAGCGCGGCCAGGACCGCCATGGCGCTGTACGCAATAAACACGAGCGGGGGATGCACAACCATCCACGGGTCCCTGAGCGCGTCCGCCATACCCAGGCCGTTTGCGGGGACGCCTCCGGTTCTCGCGAACGGCTGCGAGATAAAACAGAGCAGGCAGATGCAGGAGGTGATAAGCGCGTAGACCCCAAACGCCTTCGAGTTTCTTTTGTTTTTTATTGGGAGCAGGGGGATGCCCATAAGGAAAAGCGTTACCGTCCAAAGCAGGAAGGAGCCTTCCTGCCCCGACCACAGCGCAGAAATTTTATAGGCAAACGGAAGGCCCGAGTCCGTATGGTTGTACACATAGGCAAAGTCGAACCGTCCGCCTGAAAGATAACAGACCATCAGAGAGAGATCCAAAAGAACCAGCCCCGCGGCAAGGCCCCAGAGCAGTTTCAGAAACAGTTCTTTTTTCCCTTTCAGCAGGAAAGAGGCTGCGGCCGCGCAGACGGTCAGGCACGCGGCTGATAATAAAAGTACATTTTCCATTCTTTACGCATCAACCTTTCGCTTTCGTTTGAGAACCTTTAGCTTCTATCCGGCCCCCCTGTGGATTTTGCCGCTGCCCTGATGGCAGACGGTGCATTTGTCGATATAGCTTGGCTGTCCGAGCAGGCTGATGGGGAGTAAATTGTCTGCATTCTGCGTGGATTTCCATTCGGCGTGCGGCCCGTTATGGCACGACTCGCACAGGATCAGGTTGTTCATACCGGAGGCCGGGCCGTTTTTCAGATACGAGTTGCGGTAGAGCAGATCGGTATTCACCGCGTATTTTTTACCATGGCAGTTGGCGCAGTCGACCTCGGTAAGCCAGGCCTCGCGTCCGGCGGCCTGCGTTTTGGCGATGTTGGCCATATCGCCGTGGCACCGCGGGTCCTCGCAGCTGATCCCTGCGGCGTACATCGCGCCGCGGTAGCATTGCGTCGTCGGGCCGGGGTGGCAGCTGTAGCAAACGGGCGTTATATCGCTTGCCGACATTTTGTTTGCATGGAAGCCGTGCATCGCCTGGGATAACGGCAGAACGCCCTGCTGTCCGGCTGTGCCGAGATTGTTTTCCTTATGGCAGTCGGCGCATTTGTACCGTTTGCCGTCTTTCAGCTGTGAGACGAGGGTCGTGCCCGATAATTTGTCGTGGGCCTTGAGTATATTCTGATCATTGCCGTGGCAGGCGCTGCACTCCATTTCATCCGAAACGGGCAGAACAACGCTTTCGGTCTGCGCGAGCACGGTATTATTTTGGGTATCGGTGACACGGATTCGCACCATCTGGAACGGATTCCTCGTCGTGCTGCCGTCGTTGTACGGGGTGAGCGGGATGGCCGTGGCTTCATAATACTTGCCGTCCTGCGACAGTTTGCATTCGCCGGTAAGGCCGTTGCCCGTGATCCCGATATTCGGCGGTACGTCATAGCCGTAGCTCTTGGCGTAGTCCCAGAAATTTGTTTTGTCCGCCGAAGTCGTGTTGTTGATGAGCTCATAAGTTACCGTGATCCCCGAGCTGATCAGCTCCGCCGACTTTTTCCCTTTTCGGAAAATCTGCACTTTGAGCGTATTGGACGGCGGGAGGATCATAAAGCTCGAGTAATCTTCCTGGTAGCAGTGCATGCCCGAATCGTTCATCGCGAGGATCGTATACTCCGCGGCCGCTGGATCAAATGTCTCCGTATTTTCACTTGAAAGAAGGCATGTCGCCAGTATAATCAAGCCGATGCAGAGAACCAGCCCGGCGGCGGCAAGCAGCAGCGATTTCTTTTTGATGACAATGATATGGATTTTTTTCATGGTGATATCTACCCGCTTATGTTTTGTTCATAGTTCATGCATATTCACGCGGCAGGCTGATTATTAAGCCTTTTTGATTCATGGAAAGGCTATGCATGGAGATAGCAGGCCGCTATATATATACGGATCAGATCGCTTTTTTAAACAGCATGATCTGCATGATTCTCTTTGACCGATGCGGAAATGGATGATATAATAAAATTATCCCCCATGGGGGGATAATGGGATGACGGGAGGAACAGAAATGAGCGAACATCGCGGGCATGAAAATACAAAGCTGGTTCTAAACAGGCTGTCGAGGGCGATCGGCCACATGGAGGCAATCAAAAAAATGGTGGAGGACGGCAGGGAATGCAGCGACATCCTCATACAGATTGCGGCCGTAAAGTCTGCCGTCAACAACGTGGGCAAGATCATCCTGACGGACCATATCAGCCACTGCGTTGTCGACGCGGTGGAGACGGGCGACAGCGCGGTCATTGAACTGCTGAATGATGCCATTGATAAATTTGTAAAATAACTTTTTCTTGAGGTGCCGCAATTGAATTCAAAGAGTAAAACCGCTGTTCTATGGGCCTTATTGGCGGCTGCGCTGTACGGAATCAGCTCGCCGGCCGCCAAAATATTGCTTGCCCGGATACCGCCGGCGCTGATGGCTTCGCTGCTGTATCTCGGCGCGGGGCTGGGCATGGCGTGCATCAGCTTCACTACGCGCAAAAGAAGAAAACCGGAGGCGGCAATAACGAAGAGGGAACTGCCGTATGTCTTTGGGATGATCGCGCTCGATATCGCCGCGCCTTTTCTGCTCATGATCGGGCTGAAGCTGACGGCGGCCGCAAACGCTTCGCTTTTAAGCAACTTTGAAATTGTCGCTACGTCACTGATCGCGCTCTTTATTTTTAAAGAAACCATCGGGAAACGGCTCTGGCTTGCGATCGCGCTGATCACCGCGGCAAGCGTGCTTTTATCCGCCGGGGACGCTGGCAGCTTCGCGTTTTCGCCGGGTTCGGCGCTGATACTGCTCGCGTGCGTCTGCTGGGGGTTTGAAAACAACTGCACGCGGATGCTTTCCGTCAAAAACCCAATGCAGGTCGTTATCATCAAAGGCCTGGGGTCGGGGACGGGCTCGCTGCTGCTGGCCTTCGCGCTCAAAGAACAGGCGGTGTCATTTGCGTATATCGCCGCCGCGCTCGTGTTAGGCTTTTTCGCATACGGGCTGAGCATATACTTTTATGTGTGCGCGCAGCGGGAGCTCGGCGCCGCGCGCACAAGCGCGTATTACGCGATTTCGCCATTCGTAGGCGTTATGCTCTCGTTTATAGTATTCAGGGAAAAACCCACGCTTTACTTTCTGGCGGCGCTTTTGATCATGATCGCAGGGGCGTATCTCGCATCCGGCGAGAAACACAGCCATGCCCATACGCACGAAGCGGCAACGCACGAGCACCGGCATACCCACAGCGACGGGCATCACAATCACGCGCATACGCCGCCCGTACCAGGGGAACACAGCCACATGCATACGCATGAGCCATTGACGCACGCGCACTTCCATATGCCGGATATCCACCATACTCATGCGCACTGAGCATAAATCAGAACCCCGCCTTCAAAGCGGGGTTTGCATTATATCAGGGCCGGCAAGCGCCTAAAGGCGCCGTAGGGAAGGGCCTCGGCCCTTCCGCTTTTGGATTCGCGGATCACTATAGCACGCGGAACGGTCAAGACCGTTCCCTACGCATTTTGGATTTGCGGATCACTATAGCATGCGGAACGGTCAAGATTGTTCCCTACGCATTTTGGATTCGCGGATCACTATAGCGCGCGGAACGGTCAAGACCGTTCCCTACGCATCGGCCATGCCTAGCCCCATTACCCAAGACTGTATTGATTTGTTCAATACTTTTCCACGGCATTCCGGATGGCGTGTATATTTGCTTCCGGGACAAACTCGTCGGCGCCGCACCCCGGCCCGATGATCAGGCCCTTTTCGCCGGCCTGTTCGATGGCCTCCGCCACGTGCTTTCTGATATCCTCAGGGCTTCCGGTATTGAGAAGGCTCGGGCGGATGATTTCTCCGTTTTCGCCGTAATACGGCACTTCCCTGAGGCCGCCCAGGAAGCATTTGCCTGATAGTTTCCGCGCCTCGGCGAGCGTTGGGGGCGTCCAGCGGTCGTGCCAGCTTACGCAGCTGACGGGATATTTTTCGATCCGGTCAAACATGCCGTTTTCGCCGTGGATATGCGCGATATTGAAAAACGTCCGGTCCTTATATGCGTTGATCACCTGCAGGTCGTAAACTTCGCCGAACTCCTTATAATCTTCCTCAGAGATATAACCGTAGTTTGCGCACCTTGTGGCGAAGAAAAAGCCGCTGACGCCCGCTTCTATATTGGCCCTGACGAAGCCGATAGTCGTATCCGTAATCACCTGGAGCGCCTGTTTGAATACGTTCGGATCCTCTTTTAGATCCTTAAGGATCCTGTCCCCGGCGAGCTTATGCGCCGTCGTAAGCGGGCTGAAAATCGTCTGAACAAAAGGCGTTTCGCCGTGTATCAGCCTTTCGGCGTACTGCGCGAGCAGCAGCGTTTTTCCCCACGCGCCTTTTGTGACGGGCAATTTTTCGAGCTTCGCCCAGTCTTTGACGGAATGGATAGCATAGTCGGCGACGAGGGGCGGTTTCCCTTTCGTATTGTAGAAATTGATCTTGACGCCCCAGTCCTGCACGCTGTACAGCCCGAACGGCATCAGCTTGATAAAATCGAAATCATACTTTGCATTGTCCGCGACAAGCGCCTCCGCCAGTTTTTTCGGGTCCTGGTCGGTTTCGGACACGTGGTGCCACAGGTTGACGGGGACCCTGTCGACATCCTGCAAGGCAAGCGCCGCTTTGATGCGTTCAAATTTATTCATGGAAGTTCTCCTTTACAATGGTATTTTGATCAGTGGGCGGCTTCGGCCCTGCCGCGCCGCAGATTGGCTTCGATTTTCCGGAAGAGTATGGTAAGGGCGATGCATAAGATCCAGTACACGAGCGCCGCGGCGGCGTACGATTCGATATACCGGAAGTTGAGCGCGGCGTTCAGCTTTGCCTTCGCCAGTATGTCGATGACCCCGACGGTGAAAGCGAGGGATAGCGATTTGATGGTGGACACGTACGCATTGCAGAAGTTCGGGACGGCGACGATCAGCGCCTGCGGGATAATGATACGACGGAAAGCCTGCAGCGTTGTCATGCCAACGGCATAAGCCGCTTCCATCTGCCCGAGTTCGACGGACAAAAGCGCGCCTTTGATATTCTCAGCCTGAAAGGCCGAACCATAGATTGAAAATGTCAATATGACCGAATAAACGGGGGATACGTTGTTCGGGTCAACCGTTACGTGAATGAGCCGTCCCAGGGACGCGGCAAAATCCGGCAGCGAATAATAGACGATAAACAGCAGGACAAGCAGCGGAACGCCCCGCATGAACGAAATGAAAACCGTCGCGATATTTGTGAGGACGGGCACTTTATACAGCCGGATGAGCGCAAGCACCATGCCGAGCACGATGGCCAGAACAAGTATGACAAGCGCAAGGCCGAGCGTTGCGGGTATTACGGTGAGATTCGAGACGAACGCGTCTGCGGCCGTTTTCATATCAAACGTCATGATCCAGTTCTCCTTTCCCGACGACTACGCCCGCGGCGAATTTGTACTTCTTATGCCGCTTCTCGATGATGCGGATAAATTTTTCCGCCACGGCTGACAGGAACCAATAGATCAGCGCGACAACGATAAAGACGTAAACCTTGCCAATGCCGTAATTGTTCGCAATGATCTGCTTTGCCCGCCCCATGAGGTCTACGACGCCGATCGTAAACAGGATCGAAGTGTCCTTAATAAGGTCGATGAGCAGGTTCCCGAGGCTTGGCAGCGCGATAGGGACCATCTGCGGCACAATGATCCGCATGACTTTATGAAAACCCGAAAGACCTATGCTGTCCGCCGCATCGTGCTGCCCCTTATCCACCGCAAGATAGGCCGGGCGGGCGATCTCCGATAAAATGGCCGCGTTATGGAAGATCAGGGTGATTATGGCGAAAACCGTCTGGCCCCATTGGTTGATGTCTATGCCGGCCAGGCTGAAAAGCAGGGGGGAGCCGTAATAGATCACGAAAAGCTGAATGAGGATCGGGGTGCTTCTCGCAAACGATATGTAGATGGAAAAGAGCGGATACAGTATTTTGATTTTCTGTATCCGGACCGCACTCACCGCCGCGCCGAGGAAAAAAGCCAGAACGCCCGAAATCAGGACGACAAGCAGTGTGATGGGGACATTTTCCATGAGTTTAATAAAAATTCCGGTCAGATATGCCGGACTTATTCCTGAAGACATTTGATAGCGTACCTCCGTTGATGCCGCGAAGCGCTGCGCCGCGTCCAATCCGGTATGAGCATCCGCGGCTTACCGGCGTTGGATGCTCACAGGAATTGGCGTTTATAATAAAGCGGTGGGGAAAGCTTATTTGGTTTCCTGGTATTTCAGCACGTCTTCGCCGAAGAACTGTACGGAGAGATTGCTTAATGTGCCGTTGCTCTTGAGCGATTTGAGCGCTTCATTGACTTTCGCGGTCAAATCGGTCTGCGTCTTGCCGAGCACGAAATACGTATAGCTGATTTTGACGGGGTCAGTCTGTTTGATATCGAGGTTCAGCGACTTCTTGATCTCGTCGAATCCGAGCGACGGGAGCACGACCGCGTCATATTTGCCTGACGCGACGCCCTGGTATTTTTCGGAATCGGACAGGCCTTCCTGCGTTGTGATCGTGATCTGGCCGGTATGCGCCTTGTTATATGCCGTCAGCAGGTTGAAGATGCCGCCGTTCGGGGAAACGGGAGCGACTTTCTTTCCGACGAGGTCGTCGAGCGTCTTGATGGTGGTGTCGCTTCCCTTGACGGTGATCTTGATCAGGGACGCGCCGACGTTTTCATCGGGCAGCAGGTATTTTTCCTGGCGTTCGGCCGTCTTGAACAGGCCTTCCGCGATCAGGACATATTTCCCTGCATCCAGGCCGATCTGCTGTGAATCGGCGTCGACGCTCTGAATATCGAACTCATACTCCGGGATGAGCTTATCGACTTCCTTTAAGGCTTCCACTTCATACCCGGTGAGCTTGCCGCTTGCATCCGTATAACTCAGCGGTTTCTCTTCGGATGCGACCGTGACAACTACTTTCTTTGCGCTTGCGGCGGGCGTTGCAGTGGCGGTGGTTCCTGTCGCTGCGGTAGCCGCCGCGCTGGCGGACGGCGTTGTGGCCGCGCTCTTGGCTGCGCAGCCGGTCAGCAAAGTGACGATGGAGAGGACCAATATAAGCGCTGCACTTGCCAATAACTTTGCATTCTTTTTCATTTTAAATTTCTCCTTTTTCTTTTTCTTTTAAATTTGATAACTTAAATAATTAAACTTGTTTAAAAACTGCTGTGTTCTTTCTTCTTTCGGGTGTATAAGCACCTCGTCCGGCGTTCCCTGCTCGACGATCCTGCCGCCGTCCATAAAAACGACTTTGTTTGAAACGTTCTTCGCAAAATCAATTTCATGCGTAACGATCAGCATCGTGATGCCGGAACGCGCTACGTCTTTGATGACGCAAAGTACATCGCCGACGAGTTCGGGGTCAAGGGCGGAGGTGGGTTCATCGAACAGGATCACTTCCGGTTTCAATACGAGCGCCCTTGCGATGCCTACGCGCTGCTGCTGTCCGCCGGACAGCTCGGAAGGGTACGCGTCGGTTTTATCTTTCAGGCCCACTTTCTCGAGCTGGCTGAGGCTTATTTCCCTTGCTTCTTCTTTGGACTTTTTTTGAACCATCATAAGGCCTTCCATCACATTTTCCAGCGCCGTTTTATTTTTGAAGAGGTTATAATTCTGGAAAACCATCGCCGTTTTTCTTCGTAAGACGAGCACGTCTTTTTTGGAAGCGTGCCTGCAGTTGACTGTAAATCCGTCCACCGAAACGGTTCCCTCATTTGGCCTCTCCAAAAAGTTCGTACATCGCAGGAGGGTCGTTTTGCCGGTGCCGCTCGGCCCTATCAAAGCGATCACATCGCCGTCTTCGATACAAAGGTCGACGCCTTTTAAGACTTCGCTTTTCCCGAACGCTTTATGGATATTTTTCAGTTCGACCATTGGCATACCGCTCACCCTTTTCCCGGCCCTATTACATACTAAAGATATATGTTTACATGAATTTTGATCATTATATTCCTACTATTTATATTTGTCAACTATGATATGAAGTTTTTCTGAAAATTTTTATGAAATGGATAGGTGGATAGAAAAGCGGGGCAGAACAAAGGTGAAAGCTTCCCGTAATCTCTGCTGCTGACTGTAAAAAGCCGTACAAGAAACGCGGGCTAAGCCGAACCGGTAAACACTTGATAAAAAACCCTTATTTAAAAAGTTTTTCCGCAGCCCCGGCGGGAACTATGGTATACTGAAAGAACATTTTATAATGATGCGGTAAGGATGAAGAAGAATGGATGAACTGATTTTAAAATATGGCTGTAACCCGAACCAGAAAAATGCGCGGGTTTTTGTCGGCGGTAAGCTGCCTTTCGAGCTGCTCAACGGCCGCGCCGGGTACATTAATTTGCTCGACGCGCTCAACGGCTGGCAGCTTGTCAAAGAACTCAAGGCTGCGACGGGGCTGCCCGCGGCGGCGTCGTTCAAGCACGTCAGCCCGGCGGGGGCCGCTCTCGGCAACCCGCTTAGTGAAACGCTCGCAAAGGCGTATTTCGTGGATGACGTGAAGCTTTCGCCTCTTGCCTGCGCGTACGCACGGGCGCGCGGCGCGGACCGCATGTCGTCGTACGGCGATTTCGTGTCGCTGAGCGATACGGTCGATGCCGCGACGGCAAAGCTGATCGCCCGCGAAGTCTCCGACGGCGTCATCGCGCCGGATTACGAGCCGGAAGCATTGGAAGTATTGAAAGCCAAACGCAAGGGCACGTACTGCATACTGCGGATGGACAGGGACTATGTGCCTGAAAAGACCGAGCAGAAAACCGTATACGGCGTCACGTTCGAACAGGACAGGAACGACTGCAAAATCGATGAAGCGCTGTTTCAGAATATCGTCAGCAAAAAAAAGGACCTCCCGCAAACGGCCATAAGGGACTTAATGGTTTCCTTTATCGCCCTGAAATACACGCAGTCCAATTCGGTCTGCTATGCCTTTGACGGGCAGGCGGTCGGCATCGGGGCGGGCCAGCAGTCGCGGATCCACTGCACGCGCATGGCGGGCAGCAAAGCGGACGTCTGGTTTTTGCGCCAGCATCCCGCCATACTGGAGCTGCCCTTCGCAGAAGGGATCAAGCGGCCGGACCGCGACAACGTCATCGACCAGCTCCTGCAGGACAACGCCGAAGAATATTTTTCACACGACGCCAACTGGGAGCCGTTTTTAAAGAAAAAGCCTGTCGTTTTATCGAAAGCGGAAAAATCACAATGGCTTAAAAAACTCACCGGCGTAAGCCTCGGTTCCGACGCGTTTTTCCCGTTCGGGGACAATATCGAACGCGCTCACCAAAGCGGCGTGAGCTATGTCGCCGAGGCGGGCGGCTCAATACGGGACGACCACGTGATCGATACATGCGACAGGTACAACATGGTCCTTTCCTTCACGGGACTAAGGCTGTTCCATCATTGAGGCGGAAATTGCTTTGCCATAATCAGCACGCTGTGAGATCGTTCGCAGCGTGTTTTTATTTCCTGCGGATAATGTTAATGTTTCGCCACGTGTAGATTGACGCGGCGGAAAGCTGTTTGCCGCAGAGGAAGTATGATATAATGCATATAATCACGACAGTATCTTGTCATTCACCAAATGAGAGGAATTGAACATATGCTTCTGACGATTACATACAGGGGAGAACGGGCCTCCGATCTCGGTTATCTGCTGCATAAGAACCCTATGCGGGCGCAGGAATTTGAACTGAGCTTCGGGCGCGCGTATGTGTTTTATCCGCTTGTGCAGGAAACGGAATGCACCGCGGCGCTGCTCATCGACATCAATCCCGTTGACCTGGCGCGCGGCAAGGCGGGTTCGGCGGATGGGGGCCTGTTTGACTATCTCAATGACCGGCCGTATGTGGCGTCGTCTTTCATGAGCACCGCGCTCGTTCAGGTGTTTGCCACCGCGATGGCAGGACGGTGCAATGCGCGTCCTGAAATGGCTGCCGCACCGCTTGATTTGGAGGCGAATCTCACGATGCTGCCCTGCCGCGGCGATGCGGACATAGTGTGCCGCATCTTTGAGCCGCTTGGGTATACGGTATCATTCAAAAGCTTTACGCTCGACGGGAAGTTTCCGGAATGGGGCGAGAGCGACTATGTCGATCTGACGATACGGGGCAAGGTACGACTGTGCGACCTCTTAAATCATCTCTATGTGCTCATTCCGGTTTTCGATAAGCAAAAACACTATTGGATGAGCGACGATGAAGTGGAAAAGCTGCTGCGCCACGGTGAAGGATGGCTGAACGCCCACCCGGAGATGAAGCTCATCGCGCGCCGTTACTTTAATAAAAAGAAAGGGCTCGCCAACCGGGCTATTGAACACTTGCTCGATGCCGAAGAGATTGAAAGCGCCGTAGAGGAGACGCCAGCGGAAAGCGGCGCCGAACCTTCGGAGGCGGATCATGCCATGCCGGAAGCAAAAGAGAAGCGCATGCCGCTGAACGATACCCGCCTTGACGCGGTCGTGCAGGCAGTTCGCGACTGCGGCGCAAAAACCGTCGCGGATCTGGGCTGCGGCGAAGGCCGTCTGCTTGCAAGGTTGCTAAAAGAAAACCAGATCACGAAACTCCTCGGGCTGGACGTATCCATCTATGCGCTGGAACGGGCCAGAGACAGGCTGCATCTTGACCGCGCTGCGGAATACAAGCGCGACAAGGTAACGCTTGCTGCAAGGCTCGCTGACGTACCGCGACAAGCGGATGGAAGGCTATGACGCCGCCTGCCTGGTGGAAGTCATGGAACATCTGGACATGAGCCGTCTGCCTGCGCTTGAAAGGGTTGTGTTTGAATTTGCCCGCGCCGCGGACGGTGATCGTCACGACGCCCAATGTGGAATATAACAAAAACTATGAGCATCTGAATACGGAAAAATTGCGTCATTCTGACCACCGGTTTGAGTGGACGCGGGCACAGTTCTGCGCCTGGGCGGAAAGCGTATGCCAGCGCTTTGGCTATACGGCTGTGTTTTCCGGTATCGGGGAGATGGATGGAAGCGTCGGGGCGCCGACGCAGATGGGGGTGTTTACAAAATGCAGATAGAGATACCCGATTTTTGCCTTGTGGCGCTCATCGGCGGCACTTCAAGCGGCAAATCCACGTTTGCGGCAGAGCATTTTTAAACCCACCGAGGTGCTGTCTTCCGACTTTTTCCGCGGTATGGTCGCCGACGACGAAAACGACCAGGAAGCGTCGCCGGCCGCTTTTGACGCGCTTTACTATGTAGCCCGCAAACGCCTGGAAGCAAGACGCCTGACCGTTATCGACGCCACGAACGTGCAGGTTCCCGCGCGCCGCCAGGTAATCGAGCTTGCCAAAGAGCAAAACTGCCATCCGGCAGCCATCGTATTCAATATGCCGGAGCGCGTCTGCCGTGAACGCAACGCGCTTCGCCCCGAGCGGCAGCTGCCAGACCGGTCATAACGCGCCATTGCGGCGATCTGAGGCGCTCGCTGAAAAACCTCAAGCGGGAAGGCTTCCGGTTCGTATATATACTGAACAGCCCGGAAGAGACGACGCGGCGGAGGTTCTCCGTACGCCTCTCTGAACGGATAAAAGACGGAACATGGGCCGTTCGATATCATAGGCGATATCCACGGCTGTTACGATGAGCTCCATGAACTGCTTATTAATCTCGGCTATGCGGAAACGGACGGCGGCGTTATGGCGCACCCGGAAGGACGGCGCGCCGTGTTCCTCGGCGACCTGTGCGACCGCGGCCCGAAGAACGCAGCCGTGCTGCGGCTCGTCATGGACATGGTATCAAAGGGCAGCGCGCTTGCGTGCCCGGCAACCACGACGTCAAACTGCTTCGGAACTGAACGGGCGGGATGTGCAGATCACGCACGGGTTACAGAATACCGTGGACGAACTTATGCGGGAGAGTGAGGAATTCTGTGCACAAACTGCCAAATTTCTGACGGTCTGATCAGCCATTATGTATTCGATGACGGCAAACTTGCCGTCGCCCATGCCGGGATCAAGGAACATTTCCAGGGCCGCGGCTCGATGCGCGTGCGCGAATTTTGCCTGTACGGCGAGACGACGGGTGAAACAGATGAATACGGCCTGCCGGTGCGCCTTAACTGGGCGGACGAGTACCGCGGGAGCGCAATGGTGGTCTATGGCCATATCCCGCAGGTCGAACCTGCTGTCCTCAACAATACATACTGTATTGATACCGGATGCGTGTTCGGTGGGAGCTGACCGCCCTGCGCTATCCGGAACGCGAATTTGTCAGTGTCAGGGCCCATACGTGCTATTACGAGCCAATAAAACCGCTGCCGGACGGGAATAAGACATATGACGACATGCTGACGGTCGGCGATGTATCGGGAAAGCTCCATCTGCAGACGCGCCTGTTGCCGGTCGTTGACGTGCGCGAGGACAATGCCGCGGCGGCGCTGGAGGTCATGAGCCGCTTTGCCGCCGATCCGCACTGGCTGATTTACCTGCCACCCACGATGTCCCCCTGCGAGACAAGCAAGCTCCCGGATTATCTGGAATACCCGACCAGGCGTTTGCGTATTACCGCGAGAGAGGTATTGAGAAAGTTGTCTGCGAGAAAAAGCATATGGGTTCCCGGGCGGTGATCACGCTTTGCCGGGACACAGAGACGGCAAGCGCAGATTCGGTGTTGCGGACAGCAGCCGCGGCATTGTGTATACCCGCACGGGCAGGCACTTTTTTGATGATCAGCAAACGGAGGCCGCTGTTCTTGACAGGCTGGACGCGGTGTGCTGACGATAAAGCGGATTCTGGGACGATCTCCGGACGGATTGGTATGCCTGGATACCGAGCTGATGCCATGGTCGGCCAAGGCGCAGGGTTTGCTGCAAAAGCAGTACGCGCCGGTCGGCTGCGCCGGGCGCACGGCGCTTCAGAAGTCTATTGGAACTTGGAGGCTGCTTGCGAACGCGAAAACTATCATACGAGGTGCCTGAAAACACATCCGGGAAGAACGTGGATTTGGCTGGGTTTTAAAAGCGTTCAGGGAACGGCAGTCCTGCGTGAACAAGTATATCAGCGCGTACCGGGAATACTGCTGGCCGGTGGCGGCGTGAATGATCTAAGGATCGCGCCGTTCCACATCCTTGCCATAGAGGGCACCGTGCACAGCGATCAGGACCATGTGTGGCATATGGAGACAATCAAAAAATATATAACGGGTTTTGACGATTTGTTTTCGCCCACCGAATATCACATCGTCGATGTCAATGACGAAGCAAGCGTGCAAAGCGGCATCGGGTGGTGGCTTGCGCTCACCGGCGCCGGCGGGGAGGGAATGGTAGTCAAGCCGTATCATTTTATTGCCCGGCACGGAACGGAGTTGCTGCAGCCTGCCATCAAGTGCCGCGGACGGGAGTACCTGCGGATCATTTACGGCCCGGAATATACAATGCCGGAGCACATGAAGCGTTTAAAAAAACGCGGTTTGAATCGCAAGCGACAGCTCGCGCTGAGGGAGTTTTCGCTTGGCATGGAGGCCCTTGAGCGTTTTGCCGCAGGAGAACCACTGTACCGGGTTCATGAATGCGTCTTTGCCGTGCTGGCTTTCGAAAGCGAGCCGGTTGACCCGAGACTATGAGGAAAAGCATATGCGTGAGACCATTATAAAAAAATTGAATGAGATTGAAAAGACTGAGAACGTCACCATACTGCACGCCGTGGAATCCGGCAGCAGGGCATGGGGGTTCGCTTCGCCGGACAGCGATTATGACGTGCGCTTTTTCTATGTCCGGCCAAAGGAATATTACCTACGGCTGAATAGGAGACGGGATGTGTTGGAATATCCGGTCAATGACGTATTGGATATCAGCGGCTGGGATCTTGATAAGACGCTGCGGCTGCTGCATACGTCCAACCCCACGCTGTTCGAGTGGAGCAGTTCGCCTGTTGTTTACAAGACGACGCCGTATTTTCAGGAACTCAAGCCTATCATCAGCGGATATTTTACGGCGAAATCAGGGCTATGGCATTATCTGAGCATGGCCGAGGGCAACTACCGCGAATATCTGAAGGGGGAAATGGTGAAGGCGAAAAAGTACTTTTATGTGCTCCGCCCGCTTCTTGCCTGCCGCTGGATACTGGAGCATCAGACCCCGCCGCCCATGCGTTTTTCCGAGCTTGTGCAGACACAGCTCGAGCCCGGGCTGAAGCCGATTATCGGGGAACTCCTAAAACGGAAGATGTCGGCGCCTGAATTGAGGGAAATTCCGCGCATCGATCAGCTGAATGCGTTTATCGGGCAAACCCTGCCCGTCATCCGGGCGCAGATCGAAGCCATGCTCCCGGCGCCAGAAAAGGACTGGGCGCCGCTGAACGCACTGTTTCTCTCGGCGCTGGAGCGGCAGTAAAGGAGGATGACATGATCTACACCATGCTGACAAAACGTGCAATGGAAATCGCATACGCCGCACACCACGGTCAGAAAGACAAAAGCGGCGTCCCGTATATATATCATCCCATTCACGTGGCCGAGCAGATGCAAACAGAAGAGGAAACTATCGCCGCGCTTCTCCATGACGTTGCCGAGGACACAACCGTCACACTCAACGATCTGCGCAAAGAAGGCTTCCCTGCTTCCGTGATCGCCGCGTTGTCGCTGCTCACACATGACGACGCTGTTCCGTATTTGGATTACGTTTGCGAAATAAGGAAAAATCCGATTGCACGGGCAGTTAAATTGGCTGACCTTCGCCACAACAGCGATGTGACACGACTCGATAAAGTGGATGATAAGGCTAGAAAAAGACTTGCTACCTATGCGCAAGCAATTTCAATTCTAACCGGACCGGATGTGTAGAGAAGAGAAATGCTTGGATGCGGAGGAGAAAAGATAAAATGGTATTTTTTGCATATAAAAAGGCTGCTGATGAAAATCAGCAGCCTTTGTGATTCTGTCATTATTGCTTGTTTATTCCACGTCCTGCAATGCGTCGTAGCCTTCTTCGCCGGTACGTACTTTGATGACGTTCTCCACGTTGTAGACGAAGATCTTGCCGTCGCCGATGTTGCCGGTATAGAGGACTTCCTTCGCCGCCTCGATGACCGTCCTGACCGGGACCTTGGCTACGACGATTTCGACCTGCACCTTGGGCAGCAGATTCATTTCCATCTCAACGCCCCTGTAGTATTCGGTCTTGCCTTTCTGCATGCCGCAGCCAAGCACCTGCGTGACCGTCATGCGGTGACGCCGATTTTGTTCATCGCCGCTTTCAAAGCTTCGAACTTGCTTTGCTTCGTAATGATGGTGATGTGCGTCAGTTTTATATCGGACGCCATAGCGGCAGGCGGCTGCGAAATAACCTGGACCGGGACGGCCTGGTCTACGGTAGCAGTGGCAGCCGGTTTTTGATACAGTTTGTCGAGCAGTTTGCTGCTCTTGAACCGGGCGAGCTGTTTGATCTCCGCATTGTCGGCTGAACTGTAGTCCAGTTCGTTCCGTACAATCTGTGTATCGGGATAGCCGAGCACGCCCATTTCAGGAATATCCAGGCCCTCAAGCTCATCCTCCGGTTTCGCCCGCAAGCCCCAAACCTTATCAAGCAGTTTGAAGAATAAGAAGGATACGCCAAAGCCCCATACGATGAGGACGACGACGGCAACCAGCTGCGCCGCGAACTGCGAGGCGTCTCCGAAGAATAAACCTTTTACAGTGCCCGCTACGCCGTTGAGGCCGCTGCCATAGCTGCCGTCTGCGAACAGGCCCAGGGAGATGACGCCCCAGAGACCATTGACGCCGTGAACGGAAATGGCGCCGACCGGGTCGTCGATCTTAAACTTGTTTTCAACGATGGGTACGGCGACGCATACCAGGATACCGGCGACAAGGCCGATGATAAAGGCTGATATCCCATCGACGAAAGCGCACGGAGCGGTGATTGCACCAAGCCTGCCAAACAGCCGTTGGCTGTCATCGAAGGGTCAGGCTTGCCGAATCTTTTCCACATATAGAACATGGCGACAAGCCCGCCGATTGCGCCGGCTATCATCGTGTTGGTCGCGACGACGGAAAGCCTGAGGTCTGCGGCGTTCAGCGTTGAACCTGCGTTAAATGCGAACCAGCAGAAGAACAGGATAATGGTACCGATGATGGCCATCGGGATATTGTGGCCGGGGAATGCTCTTGAAGTTCCGTCTTTTTTGAATTTGCCGATTCGGGGCCCGAGCACGATGGCGCCTGCCAGGGCGATCATGCCGCCCATTGTGTGAACGACTGCGGAACCTGCAAAGTCAACAACGCCGTGCCCCAGCCCGAAGTTTTTGCCAAGGGTGGATAGCCAGCCGCCGCCCCATACCCAGTTGCCGAACAAGGGATACAGGAACATGGCGATAAAGAACGATGTGATCACAACCGCGGAGTATTTCACGCGTTCCGCCATAGCGCCGGTCGGGATCGTTACGGTTGTGTCCATAAACACCATCTGGAAGAAGAACAATGCATAAATGCCCGCATCATATGTGCCGCTCAGCAAAAAGCCTTTTGTGCCGAGTATGCCGCCCAGGCCGGGGATGGATAACATTCCGTTCAGCGCCGCGCCGCCGGAACCTAAGCCTGCCGCGCCGCCGGAACCGCCCATCTGCAGGGCAAAGCCTACAAGGAAGTAACCGACTGCGCCGACCAGGAACACCATGAAGTTCATGGTAATGGTGTGGGCCGCATTCTTGGAACGGCAGAACCCGGTTTCCACCATGGCAAAGCCGCATTGGAAGAAGAATACCAGGAAGCCGCAGATCATGATCCAAACGAAATTGGAACCGAATAATGCCTGCTTTGCGGTGGTCGCGACGTCGTTCAATGTTTCACTCCCGGTGGTGGCAGCATAGGACGCGCCTGTCGGATCGGCGCCCTGAGAGTTCGCAACCCCTGAAAACAAGATGAAAACCGCCGCCAGTATTGCTATGGCCAGCAATACGATCAGAATCTTTTTGGATTTTTTCATATTTTTTCCCCCATTCTTAATTTAATAAAAAATTTCTTTTAAAGACTTTTGTGTGCCTTTTGTTTTTTAAAATTGCTCCAGGAAAATTTCGAAGTGGACTTATATACCTCGGCTTTTAACTTCCGGACCGATAAAAAATACCGGACGCCAAGGAATATGATCACCGCCCCGAATATGGCGCCGTTCATCTGGGAGCTGAAAACAGTAAAACTGATATTATCGATAATGCTGTAAATACTGAAAGCAGCGCCAAATGCAATGATCGCGATCGAGGTTACCATAAGGACAATAATGGAAATGATCTTGCTTTTTTCAATCCCCGGTTTATTATTTTGCTTCTGCACTGAATGGCCTTGCGCTTTTAACCCGGTATCATTTTGCTTCATACTAATTCCTCCTATTTTAATGGTTTTTAGTTCACCAAGTTGATTCAAATAGACCCCTTCTCGGAGCCCGAACTTGCTATTGCCGCCGTATTTCTTACCAGCGGAGAACCGGCAAATTGCAGCCCATCGTATAAAAAAAGCGTCTCCTGCAGAAAAACTGCAAAAAGACGCCTATGTCTCTTTAGTTATGAGCCTAAAAAAACGTCTCTTGCAGAAAATCTGCAAAAGACGCCTATGTCTTTCATCACTAACAATATGAATATTGTACAAGAACAAACCGGGGAGCTTTAAGCAATTTTGCAAGCCTAAAACTACGTACTTGCATTATATACCTTTTTTTTCGAAATGCAATTCTTTTTTTGTCAAATATGAATATTTTTTTTGTCCGCCGGTCATTTTTATTTGGAGAGCGGATGTATTAAAAGCGGCGGGGGAGTATTGTGCCTTGTAAGATGCAAACGGTACAGCGCCAGACATGTTTCGGATTTGTGCATGTCTGCATATAGTAAAGGAACTGATAAAATCATAAAATTATGATAGTCAAATGAGGGGGGATACTTATGAGCTATACATATCCGAACGGACAGCCGCAGGGCGCTGCGCGGCAATTTACAAACAAGCTTCGGGAGATACTGGTTGCCGAGATCATCGCTATAAACGGGTACCAGACTCATATCGCCAATTCGAATATCGAAGAGATCAACAATGCCTGGCACAGCATCATGCTGGATGAAAAAAAGCATTACGGCTGGATTTTAAAGCTGCTGAGGAAGTACGATCCGGGACAATATGCCGAATTCGTTGACCATATGAACGAAAGCCCCGGACCGAAGACGCCGGTGATGAGCTACGGGATGGAGGCATACGCGCCCATTATACTGAACAGCATCCGCGACGACATCAAGGGGGAACTGGAGGCCGTGATACTCTATGAAGCTGAAATGAGAGAATTCCCGTATCAGGATATCCGATCGGCGCTGCACGATATCATTCTGGAGGAAAAAGGGCATGCGGAACACTTGATGCGCCTACTGCTCAAATATGATCCGGATGTGTACGATGAGCTGCAATAGAAGCAATAAATCATATCCCCCGGCCTAGCGGGGGATATTTATTTTTGGGATGGGAAGAAAAAATAAAAAATAAGTTTTATTTTTTATGCGAAGAATACCTTTGTAATTTATCAAAGTCAAGAAACTTGAAAGATGGATTTGGATGAAAAAGAGAAAAATCTGGCTTGTGGTGATACCCGTTATACTTTTCGTATTCCTTGCGGTTGGCATAGACGCAGGGATAACAAATGGTTTTGAAGGCTGGGCTTATAACGAAACAATGGAGGAAATGTCTCCCGCGATCACCGGTATTATGAAAGTTGTGACGCACTTTGGCGATTCCACGACAGTCATAGCTTTTTGCTTATTGCTGATTATACTCCCTAAGCCGAGAAGAACCATTGCACTTCCTGTTTCGGTATCGGTGATCATATCGTTTGTTTTGAATGTTGCGCTCAAGAATCTCTTTACGAGGGAACGGCCGGATATATTGCGGATGGTTAATGAAAGCAGCTATAGTTTTCCAAGCGGCCATGCCATGATCAACGCGTCCCTTTATACGATTTTAATAATACTTATCTTTAAATTTATCAAAAATACGCCCGTTAAATTGATTCTCTCAAGCCTCTGCGTATTTCTTACAATTGTAATTGGATACAGCAGAGTCTATCTCGGCGTTCATTACGCCGGGGATATCTTAGGCGGCTGGATCATTGGGTTTACCGTATCCGTCATTGTCTATTTCATATGGAATGCGAAAGTTTATAAAAAAATGAATCCTCGGAAAATGTGAATACGGATATAAAATGATTTCAGTTTATGTCAATGCACATAGACAGTCCGTGTGTTTTCGTCCAGGCCTTTGATTTCCCCATGGTAAAAGTTCTGCACCGCTTTTACCGCTTTTGGGGAGAACCGGATTTTGTGCACATTTTTGCTGTCAATTGCCCACAATTCCGCCTGGGCCAGGGGCTCCCCTGAAAAATAGATCCAGCTGTGGGTGAACATCAAATCGGCATGGTACCCTATTCCGACTTCTTTGATTTCATCCCAGCTCAGCATACGGTAATCCCTGAACAGGAACCGTCCCGTGACGCCTTTTTCGCTCAGCACCACCCCGGCGACTTTGCGGATTGCGAAGAGATAATAGAGGCCCACAAGCCACGCGGCGGCGGCCGTAAGCCAGTATGGGAAAATAGAACGGACTGTAAACTGGCATACCCAAAGAGCGCACCCGGCGCCGAAGCAGGCAAGGGAAAACAGCCTTAGCCCCCATAAGTAATAGCTTGAAAATCTGTATTTCATTGTTTTTCCCTATAACCATCCTTTCTTATTTTTGACATGCACAATCTAAATCATTGCGTTGCGGGCGGCGCGGACGGAGCGGACACGCCGTCCGTTTGCGCATGGCCGTCCTTGGAAGCCTGTTTGACGATCAGTATGTTGTAGATGACGATCGTAACGAGCACGACCGCGCCGCCAAAGAGCGCCAGACGCCCGGTTTTTCGCCTGTAGCCAGAAACACCCAGACGGGATTTAAAAGCGGTTTCCAGCATCGCGATCAGGGATGCCGAAATAGGCAGCGTCAGCCGGATGCCTTTTGAGAAAAGTATATAAGCGATGCCGAGCTGGAATATGCCGAGCAGCACGATCGCCAGCCATGCGGATGGTTGGAACGTAATACCGCCTATCACGAACGGAAGCCCGGCGACGGCGTTTATGATATGCGAGAGGAGGATGGATTCCTCCGGGTTTGCGCCGGGCATTTTATTGAACAGGAATACGCCCGCGAACGAGACGCCGGCCAGCACGGCGAGTATATTTCCGAGCAGCGCGTTCGACTGCAGCTTATCGATAAAAAAGAGCACCATACCCGCAAAGACGACGAGGACCGCGATGATGTCGGCCGCTCTCGGGCGCTTTTTCAGAAATACGATGGAAAAAATGACGATAAAGACCGGCGCGGTATCCTGCAGCACGATCGCGTTTGCCGCCGTTGTGAGCTTATTCGCGAAAACGAAAAGGATCGTCGTGGCGGAGAGCGACAGCCCGGCCAGTATGACGGCGGGCGAGAACGTGATATGCGGTTTGCGCATATAAAGCATCATAACGAGCGCAGCAAAGAAAGAACGCATGGCGGTGATCGTCATGGCGTCCCACGGGACGAGCTGATAAGCAGGCCGCCGGTGCTCCAGAGTATGGCCGTACATGCGATCAGCAGCGGCCCTTTAACCTTATCCTGCATTTGAACGGAACCCCCAACATTTATAAATAACCACTTGTTTTATTATAAACGCACTCCGGCCCGCCGTCGACAGTTTCTTAAAAAAACGGCATGGGTTTTTTGACTTTTTCAGAGGAACGGCTAAAAGCATATTGCCCGTTCAGCGTATTTATTGTATAGCATACTTTGATTCGAGGATACTAATACCGGAAAAAACAAAAGGAGATTTTAAAAATGGATGGTGGGACATATGGTATTGGTGTGAGCCGGGCGCCTGAGGCGGGTATCCGAACGAATATAAACGGCGCTTTCAGGAACTGCATCGAAGCGTGCTACCGCTGCGCGCAGTCTTGCTATGCGTGTCTGGATGCGAGCCTGGACGGGCCGGACGTGCAGTCAAAGACAAAATGCATCAAAATGCTTGTGGAATGCGCCCGGATGTGCGAGATGTCGATTGCGAGCATGTCGATCAACGCTTCGTCGGCCGTGCAGCATTGCCAGCTCTGCGCGATGGTCTGCGACGCCTGCGCCCGGGAATGCGAAGTGTTTACGGATACCCATTGCGTAACATGCGCGCAGGAATGCAGAAGCTGCGCGGCGGAATGCAGGAATATGTCCGGCGCGGAATGATATTTGTTCAATCAGCAGGAGGCCTTCGCAGCCATTTTTGGGCGGGCGGCGCAGTTTGCCGCGTTGACCTGCCGGGATTTTCGCAATCACAAAAACACTCCGTTTGCAATAGTATATCATACAAAGCAAAAGGGGTGATCTTTAATGGCACTTTGGTGCACCGGTTCGCCGGAATTTGAAACGAATGAAAGGGTTGTATCGCTTGTCTATCGCCGCTTGCCGGAAATAGAGCCGGGTACAAAAGGAAGGGTCGTTTCTGTGCAGGTGGGCAGTTTGTATGCGGTGCAGCTGCCGTGCGGCGAATTGCACCAGTGGTTTGCCCGGTTTGAATTGGAACCGCTTGATCCCGGACAGTGGGGCGTACTCAAGCCCGGGACGGCTGCAAAGATCACTTCGGCGGAAGGACGCCCGCCGCATATCATGGCGGGCATGGCGGTGCAGATTGTCCATTCCGTCGGCATGGTGCCTTTCTACGATGTGATGATCGACGGCCTGGGCTATTACCGGTGGCTGGCGGAAACGGAGCTTGCGCCGGCTTATGCCGTATCAGATGTTTGTCACTCGTAAAAAGCGGGATTTGATCCCGGTTTCAGATTGTCAAAAAAGACGCCCGCTTGTATTCTTCAAAAATGCAAGCGGGCTTTATCATGCCTTCCGGTAAAAAATGAAAACCCGATTTGATAGCGCTTGCTCCCAAGCTTGACAAAGCAAATATAATAAGTTAAACTTATTATCAGCTAAACTTATTATATTGCGTGGTGATAAGTGCCGATGGAAATAGAAGAATCTTTGGGGTTTAAGCTGGCAAAAGCATCACAGCGTATGTTTGAGCTTTTCGAAGGCTATCTTGCTCAGGCCGGCATCACATCCAAACAGAACGGAGCGATGCTGATTATCCATGAACACCCAAGCCTGACGCAAAAGGAGATCGCCAATATTCAGCGGGTTGACCAGACAACGATGGGGCAAATTGTCGACCAGCTCGAAGAAAAACAGCTTGTAAAGCGGGTAAAACACCCGACGGACCGGAGGGCGTATTTCCTTGTTTTAACGCAGGAAGGCGAAGAACTGATTGCATCTTTATGGGCGGACATGAAGCGCTGTGAATCCGTTTTTCTCCAAAAACTCAGCCGGGATGAAACCGGACAATTATTTAAACTGCTGGATAAGATTGAAAGGGAGTAGGAATCAATGAGCAAACTGGATTATTTCAAAGCAAAAGTCGAATCCACAATCAGTCCTATGGACTTTACCCAGGCGTCAAAGGCGGAACCGGACAAATTCATGCTGGTTGACGTGCGCAATGCGCTGCCGCATATTATGAAACAGAAAATTGCGGGCGCAAAGCACCTTCCCCTGGCCCAGCTTGCACAAAGGCTGGGTGAGCTGCCGAAAGAGAAGACAATTGTCGTGTACTGCTGGGAAACATGGTGCAACATGGCTGCCAAAGCGGCGATACTGCTGCTGGAGAACGGCTATGATGTCCTTGAGCTGGCTGGCGGCATTGCAGCCTGGAAAACGATGGGTTTTCCCGTTGAACCGGCCGAATAATGCGCCGTAATACGTTAAAAGCCGGGTAAGCGGAATGCCCGGCTTTTTTGCATGGCCAGATGCGGTGAATGCGGGAGAAGCATAAACGCAGGGAAAGCTGCCGTTTCACCTATACCCTTGTAAACCGGATCGTGTCCGGTATAATGGAGGCATGAAAAGTTTTTATCGGGAGGGGAACGCTCATGGAGATCATTCAGGACGTCTTTTTGCTCGAAGCTTCGCGCTTCAGCCATGTCTATCTCATAAAAGGCAAGGAGAATATACTCATCGATACAGGACTGCCGGGTATGGCGAACAGGATCCTTTCGGAGATGAAATCGCTTGGCGCGGGCCCCGGCTCCATCACAAAAATACTGCTGACGCATCATGACGTCGACCACACCGGAAACTTATATGCGCTGCAGAAGGCGACCGGCGCAAAAGTTTATGTATCCGAAAAGGACGCGCCGTATGTGAAAGGCGAACTGAAGCGGCCGGGGATCAAGCACGTCTTTGAAACGGTCATGATGCCGAAAAAGGCGGCGGAAGTCAGAACGTTTACCGACGGCGCGCGATTCGGGGACGTGCAGCCGTTTTCCGCGCCGGGACACACGCCGGGACACACCATTTATAAATTTGGCCCGGCCGTTTTTACAGGCGACCTGTTCCGGTTAAAAAACGGGCGGCTCAGCCCGCTGAGCAGGCGCATGAACTGGGATGAAGATATGCTTTTTGAATCCATCCGTTTATTGGACGCGATGGACTTTGTCTGGCTATGCCCGGGGCACGGCCGGCCCATAAAGGACGGCAAAGCGCTGCTTGGCGCTTTATCCCGCAAATAGACGGCAAGTCAAGGCAAAATTCCGGGCGGCTTTGAAGCCGCTTTTTTGTCCAGTTTTCTTTTGAAAAACACAATTTTTCAAACGCGAAGCGCGCGTAAATGCAGTGAAACGGGATGAATTATGATTTATGGCACTATTTTTTTACTGCGCATTTTTATATTTTGTTTTCCGTACTATTATATGGTAAATTATGAATAGAAAGATATTGTTCAATTTTGAGGAGGGCAAAGCCATGATCTGTGAAAAATGCCACCGGGAAAATGCCGAAAATGCCGCTTTCTGCAACGGCTGCGGCGCGAAACTGAACCCGGCGCTCTATTGTCCCAAATGCGGAGCGATGCTCCCGCCCGCGTGCGTATTTTGCTCGAAATGCGGGTCGGAGGTCCATGCGGAGCCGTTTGCAGTGCGCCCCAAGCCGAAGCGGAAGAAAGTGCCCTTTTCAACGCTCGTCAGCTCGGCGGTTGCCGTTCTGCTGGCGTTTGCCCTGCTTTTGGCGCTGATTATCCCGGGGAGCGGCATGGGCATTGCTTCCAAGAAGTTTTCTACGCCTGAGGATGCGATGCAGTATTTTGCAAAATGCGTCGGCAGCGGCGATGTCAACGGCGCGCTTGCCGCCTTTGATTTTGAGGAAAAAGCCGAAAAGACTGATTTTGCGGCTGCAATTGATTATGTGAGAGCTTTTTACCCTACGCAGATGACGTTCCCCGCGAAGTACAAGGAATACGGGCAGATGAACAAAATCTATATTGCGTCGCAGGACAGCAGCTACATTAAAATGTTTATGTACAGCTTTTTGTTGGATGAAAAATATACCGGCGGCACGGTGGTCAATATGAACGGCAATTCCGATACGTCTTCTGACATTCTCAACCATATCGACCCGTCGCGTATAAATGGCCTTAAGCTCGTGCGTGCGGACCTTGCGTCTCCCGGCAAGCAATCAACCTCAGCAAATCTATCCAATGTGCAAAAGCGCGCAAAAGTCTATGGATTCACAGATTTTAGGGATTACGTTGCGTTGTATGAATGGAACGGGCAGACGTATCTGGGCGGTTTTTTACTCGTAAAATATGATAATTACTGGAAAATCAACGCGCTTACCTCCAACTTTGGCGGTACGCCGTCGTACGGCACCGTATCGCCGGTCACGGAAAAAGAGTATTTATCATTGACTCAATAAGGGATTTTGGTCCAGGCAAGTCAAAGGACAGTGAGGGACCGGCGGAAAAAATGCCGCTTACTGGGACGGATTACCACAGATGGGGGTTCGCCATAGAGGACGGGCGTTGGCTTGGATTCGGCAAAAAGGAACGGGAAATGAATGAAACAGGGAATATTTTTATACAGAAAAACAGTGCGGTTGGTGCGGCCGCACTGTTTTTCTGTACTTGGAGGGCATTTTATTCCGAACGGGTTTTGTGAACCAGAAGATGACCGTATTCTATCCACAAACACCCTTAAACAATCGTAAAACTTCAATTATTTATCTCTATATTACCATAATCATTTACATTAGCCAAACGAATATTTATAATGATATTATTAGAAATACTAATGGATAGGGGGCGGTTCATTGACCCGGTACGATGCGTTTATGAAGATCGTTGAGACGGGCAGTTTTACAAAAGCAGCGGCTGAGCTTGGGTATACGCAGTCGGCAATCAGCCAGATGGTACACTCGCTGGAGGCTGAATTGTCCACAACGCTTTTTAAGCGCGCAAAAAACAAAGTCGAGCTCACGCCGGACGGCGAAGCGTTTTTGCCGTATATCCGCAACGTGAATAACGCCCGCAGGGAGCTGCTTGAAAAAAGCAGGGAAATGCGGGGGCTCAAGGGCGGCAATATCCGCATCGGCACATTTTCGAGCGTCTCCTCCAACTGGCTGCCGGGGCTGATGAAGGATTTTAAAATACAATATCCGTCCGTGCATTTCGACCTGCAGCAGGGCGAATACACCAATATAGCCAACTGGATCAAGGAAGGGAGCGTCGATTTTGGGTTTGTCAACCCGGACGCCGTCACGGGGCTTGAGGTAATTCCGCTCAGGATCGACGAGATGCTGGCCGTGCTGCCGCCGGAGCATCCGCTGTCTTCCCGCAAAAAGGTTTTGCTGCAGGCGCTTGCCGCAGAGCCTTATATCCTTCTGGACGAAGGGGAATTGAGTGTGACGCTCGAGTCCTTCAAGCAAAATGGCTTGGAACCGAATATACAATACCGCGTGTTTGACGATTATACGATCATGTCGATGGTCGAGAAGGGGCTCGGCGTTTCCATACTGCCCAAGCTGGTGCTGAGCAGGCATCCTCAAAAAATTGTGACGAAAGAAATTACGCCGCCGGTCGTCCGGACAATTGCGCTCGCGTACAAGCAAAAAAACATCCTGCCGATCGCAAGCCGGTATTTTATCGATTTTATTGCCGCACAGTTTCAAAAAAAGTCCGAATAAGGATCTGTTTGCGTTCATGAGAACGCCGGGTAAAGCGGTATCTGCTTTGACGCAAATACCTGCTTACCCGGCCTCATTTAAAAGCCGCTCTTTTTTCCGACTGCTTTTTTTACCTTAAAGACTTGAATGTCTTGCAGCATGTGCCGTCGCTCGTCTGCGCATAACCATCGCCCATTGTATTGACTTCGAGAGACCTGGCGTGGCACATCTGATCTTTATAGAACTCGCAGTTGTCCACAGAGCATTTTACCTGCATTTTCGGAGAACCCAACTTGATTCACCCCTTTTTTGTTGGCTTTTTGTTTTTATTTCTATTTTAGTTTTTTTCAAAGAGGAGAGAATTAACGCTGGTTTTTCTGGAACATAAAGTCAGCATCAATTTATAACTTTTTTTGTAAATTCAGTTTTTTGAATCTTGTTTTTATGTCAGGGGAAAATTAGGGAGGCGGTTCCTGAAATACGCTTCCGCGCGTTTGGAGAGGAAAAGGTATGCAAGTATGAGGATGTCAATGAATGCATGGGAAATTAGCATGATGACCGTACCCAGTGCCGGAACCAAAATAAAGATTGCCAGGAGAATCAGGACGTTTATCACGGCATCCACGGCGTACCACGTCCTAAAAGGCTGCAATCCCTTCAATAGCTGAACGAGCAGAACGACGTATAATACGGCTGAATAGAGCAGCATCATGCCTGCGATATCAAGCGCCTGCGCGAAAGATCCGCCTGCCATTGGGTAAAGCGCATAAAAGTTAAAAGAAATCAGCAGGACGAGTAGGACGCCAAGCATAAGCCGGATGATGACGGCAATGCGCCAGATTTCGGATAGACGGCGGCCCGGCGTTTGAACGGGAACGCGTTCCGCTTCCGGGAAACCGGGCGGCATGGGAGATGCGCCCGGCTTGATTTCATCGGTTCTGTCTGCGCCGCAGAACGGGCAGACTGCGGTTTCTGCGGGGAAAGTCCCGCCGCAGCGGCGGCAAAGGTGTTCTTTTATGGGTGCAATGATCCGGTGGCAGCCAAAATAAACGTCTGCGCGCCTGGAACGGTAAAGATAAACGGCCCAGCCGCCCCAGCCCGCCGTTATGGCAAAGAATAGGAGAAGGGCAGGCTTAAAGCCGTCTGACGCCAGTAAGATACAAAGCAGCGCCCATATGATAAAAACAAAAATGCAGCTTTTTCGGGGGGATTTATTCCGCCGTATGATCTGAATCATTTGAAAGCAGTATAAAAATATCAGGATCATCCAGGTGCTGCCAATTATTCTAAGCGCAAGCATCAGCAGAAAATGATCTGCGGCGGCGGCGGGTTCTGAAACGGATTGTGCCGGGGCGGGGCCTGCAAGCGTAAACCGAAAACAGGATAAGGTGGATACGAGCGTCAGTACAATCCAGCTCAAAAAGACTGTGAGCCAGCCGTCCAGCAGGGTATAGCGCTCATATCCGTCGCACGGCAGCGTGATGCGGCTGCGGGGCAAACCGGCTTTTTTCTTTCTTTGGCAGGTCATGGGGAACCTCCTGTATTTTGCCTTTTGACCGTTATTTTTTCAGATCATCCCTTTGTTTCCAACAAACAATTCCTATGGCAGCGGCCTCACGGATGTTTCGGGATAGCTCTCAGGCGGCCTGGTTAGTTTCCAGTGCCTGTAATAAACGTCGATGCGTTTGGAGCAGTACATATAAATAAGTGAAACGGCATGCGCCGCGGCGAGAATGGCAAGCGTATCGAACGTAGCCATATCCTGGCGCGTCCTTATGGCATAATAGGCGACACCTCCAATATGGATCAGTGCCGTTACGATATAGATGCCGCGCGTGGCTTTTACGCCTTTAAGTGCGCAGATCGCCAGAATCACGTATGCGGCGATGATAAGGATGATAATGCCTCGAAGCGCGTTGACCAGCGTCTGCATTTCGAGGTTCTCGCCGTAGAACGAGAGATATATCTGGAGCGGCCTTAAGCGCGAAAAAACGCGTACTGCCAGGTTAAAAACACCGTAAAGAAAACCGAATAATCCGATGACCCAGCCGCCGATCCCATCAAAGCCGTAATACTGGCATACCGTCAGCCGCGTTTTGCCGGGTGCCTTTATAAGCCTGGTGCGGCGCAGCTCATTCGTGGGGGGCGTTTCACAGCGCTTGAACAAAGAGAAATAAACATCCGCGCGCTTGGAACCGTAAAGAGAAACGGACAGCAGGATGTCCAGGAGGATGACGGCGGCGGCGATCAAAAGGTAAATGCTATATATGGATTGGGCTATCACCCAAATGAGTATATCAAGCGTATTGAAGACAGCAAAAACAGCATATAGTATTCGGAATTTCTTGCTGCCTTTGAAAAGCAGTACCAGTACTGTAACGGTCAACACCAAGGCCGCTATGTATTCTAAAATGATATACCAGCGCGCAGGAAAACCGCCGGCGGAATAATACAGGATGGTATTGTACAGCATTTGGGGATACGGCTGTATATAGAACCCGACCGGAACGAGCAGAAGGCGGTATAACACGAGCAGCAGCCAGCCGCCAAGGTGCGCGTAGCGGCCGTATTGGCGCTTTGTCAGCAGCCATTTGCCGCTTTTGTTCATCGTGGCTGTTCGTGGATAAAAAGGATCGGTGCAGAAGGGGCAGGCATCGAAAAAGCTCCCGTACGTACGGCCGCACGTCGGGCACGGCTTTTCGTGATCGGCGGTTGGTTTTTGGCCACAGGATACATTCCGCGGGCGGCCTTCCTCCGGGGCGCCCGCAAAGACCGCTTTTTCCTCTTCAGCTACTTTGCAGTACGGACATTCTGTATATTCCGCCATATACGTGCGCCCGCATTTGGCGCAGGCCTTTTCGGGCACCGGCTCCGGTTCTTTTTGCGCGAAGGCGTTTTCGGCCGCAGGAACAGGCGCGGCGGAATCGGACGGGGCGTCTTGCCCGGCTGGTTCTTGGCAGCAGGGGCAGTGGCTTAATATGCCGGAGTATATAGCACCGCAGCGGCGGCAGATCATAGATAGGACCTCCTTGACTATTCGTTTTTTAGCAGGGAACAACGCCCGTTCGGGCAAAGCTTTTCCATACAAAGGATGGCAAATTATTTCGACGGCGATGTCAGCTTATAATATTCAAGTGAGTGTCGACGCGTCTGGAGCGGAAGAAATAGCCAATCCTAAGGCTTCTATGACAAGCACGCTTATAAGCCTAAACCTCTGTCTGTTGCGATATTAAAAAAATGGCGGCGGACGGGCCGGACGAAATCCCGGCGGTTATCTTCTGGGCGGCAATGTAAGATTATAATATCCAAAATACGTATCGACACGTTTGGAACGGAAGAGGTAACCGATCCAGAGAAACTCCATCACAGCCGTGCCCACAATCGTGCCGCTTCCGGATGAAAGCGTTGCTGAGATAACAAAATTTGAAATAATGAGGGAGATGACGGTAATAACGTACAGCGGCCTGAAAGCTTTGGAATGTTTGACTATCAATATTACCATAGCGATTTCTGATATGATAAAAATAACCTCTAAAGCGATCAATGTGGAGACAGTGCCCGCGGAAGGAGATAAAGAGAATGTGTTTCGCAGCCTTGAGAGGTTACCTATATCGACGATCTGCAATACGATCCCGAGAATGATACGCACCAGCAGGAACGCCAGCCATCCGCCGAGCGAATCATAGTCATCATAGTGGGGTTCATGCGACCCGTACGGTCCTGCCGCCGTAGTGGAGCGCGTTGCCGGAGCGCCTGCGCCGAGTTCTTCTTCCATTATTTTGCAGTATGGGCATTCCGTATATTCCGCCATATACGTGCGGCCGCATTTTTCGCAGTACTTTTCCCTCCCGCCTGCGGCGGCCAGTTTGCAATGGGGGCATTCCGGGAGAGAGTTCTCATACATGTTTCCGCATTTTTTGCAGTAGATGCGGCTGGCCGCATCTGCGGCCGGAGGAGGGGAAAAGGGCGCCGGGGGAACATAACCGGGCTGTTTTGCGCGTTCCTCGCGTTCTTTGCAATAGGGACAACAGCCGAGTTCATCGGCAAATTCTTCACCGCAGCGGTGGCAGATCATGATAAAGACCTCCTTTGTATTGTGGTTTTATAAAGCGGCTCAAAACGCTTTTTTTATTTCTTCGGTTATAGCGTCCGCCTGACGGAGGGGAGGCGGCACGATTTTATAATAGCGGAAGTAAACGTCGACGCGGCGGGAACGGAATACATAGATGGCTTCAAGCAGTATTGAGGCGGACCGCAGCGCGAGGTATACGGGATTCCAGGCGAAAAGGGGAATGGAAAGAGCCAGGGCGAAATACGCGATATAGCTGACGGTGGCCGCAAGAAAAAGGAGGCGAAACGTACGGTACGCCTGCGCGGCAAAAACGCCCGCAAGGCTCTGCAGCGCGATGCCTGCGATGGACAGCACCACAAAAGGCGTGAACGCAAAATACATCGGCTCCGGCGCGGCAGGCGGATAGCTCAGGAAGAATAGAAGCCAGGAAAGCATATGGAGCGCACGGACGCAAAGATCGACAAGCAGCGCGGCAAGCCCTCCGCTGAATATTCTATAATAAGCATATTCGTCCGGCGGGGAAACGGCCGTGGGCATAATTGGCGCGGGACAGGGATACGCTGGCGGGGATTCGCTGATGGAATGGCTATCCGTTTTGTTCGGCTGCGTTTCGCCTGCGAAAGAAGATGCTTGGATGCCGTTCTGTACAATACGGCGATATTTCAAATACCCGTCCACGCGGCGGGACAGGAAAAGATAGGGAATCCAGATACAAGGCGCCAGGTTGAGCGCAATGTAAAATAAAACCGCGCTGCCGAGGGAAGCGTCAGGTTTGGGCATGCATAGGACGATCGGAATCAGCAATACGCCGCAGGACGCCATGACGGTGAAAACCATGCGAAAACAGCGGGACGCTTTCAAGAAGAACCTGAACGAAACGATCCGCAGCACAAATATTGCGGCGGCCAGCAGCAGCGCCGTTTTTACGAGGATGGAAGCCGGATATAGCGTGATTGTGAAGTGCAGTAATACGATCACCGGAGGAAAGCTGAAAACTATGCTCAGGAAAAGCGTGATCAGCAGGGGGATCAGCCAGCCGCCGATATCGGCGTATTTGTCCCCGTCCGCAAACGGTTCTCCGGGTGCAGGGAAAGCTGTGCGCGCGTCGCAGAACGGACAAAAGAAGGTATGCGCAGGCAGTTCCTTTCCGCATCGCTGGCAAAACATGATGAAATCCCCCCGATATTTTAGGATGCGTCGGCGCGGCAAAATGCACGGATTTTCAGAATAAGGAAAAAGTGCAGCTTGCTATAAAAGATAAGAGCGATGGGCATGAATCACCCTCGCTCTTTCCAATCACCATATTCCATGTAGGCTCTCGTTTTGTCGGCGGCGCACTTGCCGTATAATTTCTCGACGAGATGGAGCGACAGGTCGATGCCTGCCGAGATACCCGCCGACGTATACAGCCTGCCGCTTTCCGTAAGCCGTTTGTCCGCGCTGATGACGGCACCGGGGGCAATTTCCTTTAGATCGCCGATGACCTCGTGGTGCGTCGTGCATTCGACCCCGTCCAGCAATCCGGCCTTGCCGAGCAGCCTTGCGCCGGAACAGACGGACATCGTGATTTTCGTATTGGCGTGCTGCTTTTTGATCCAGGCAAGCACGGTTTTTTTCTTCATTTCGGCTTTTGTCCCAATCCCGCCGGGCAGGACGAGCACGTCGGCGGGCGGGTGGGCGTCAAACCCGAAATCGGGAAGGAGCCTTAGGCCGTTAACCGAACTGACTGCGCTTGTGTCCCGGGCGACCGTGAACACGCGGAAAAGCTCGCCATGAAACAGCTCCGACGCGTCGGAAAAGACCTCGTACGGTCCCGCAAAATCAAGCAGTTCGACGCCGTCAAATACGAAAATGGCTACGTTGTACATGGATGACACCTCGATTTTTGCTATAAAATCTGAAACGACATTTCTCATGCAAGGGATGACGGGGACGAAGCAGCCGTCCGGCCCTCGCCGCTGCAGCCTGAAAAACGCTTGGTCACGCAAATGGAATTATACGGCCACTATAAAAAAACGGCCATCATCACGGTATTCCAATACCCGGGCAATAAAAACTACAGGGAATTCATAATCAAAAACCGGCTTGACGCTCTGCGATATCATGTTTTTTTCTCAGGAACCTCGATGCTTGTTGAAGCATAAAATTTTTCTTCTATATAAACATGGATCAGATAATTTCCTTTGTCATTGTTATGGTCCGCCAATTTCACGTCTACATACCAATTATTTCCGCTCTTCTGCGCATCGTACCAAATTATATCTTTTTGTGAATCCCCGTAATTTTCCGCCTTCTCACTCCACACAGGGACCTTTACGGATTTTGCATTACCCGCGTTATTGACTCGGACCTGGAATGTTCCGGCCTGCCAGTTGCAGGATGATACCTCGACATTTGCTCTGTAATATAAATGCTGATTGATGATTACAATGATCATGGAGAGCAATATGATCACGGAAGCGCAGACGCCGGATATTTTGAGGCCTGCTCCCAGCTTCTGCTTTGCTAACGAATAGCTGACCATATCTGCCAATTTTTTTGTCAGCGCCGAAAAAGCAAAAAGAACAACCAGGTAAACGGGAACAAGCCATACCGTGACGGCAGGGAATACTTCATGGAGCATATCGATAACAAATCTTTGGTTTAAATATACAGGAAATAACAATGCATTTATCCTGTATACAAGTTTTGTATTGAAAACCTTTGTTTGATTTCCAAAGGCGAGCGTAATGCTTATGGCTAAAATAAGAATACATAAAAAATCCGCCGTTGACTTTCCCCAGAACATCAATACGACAATGGCTATGGAAAATCCGCTGAATTCCAATATTTTCGCCGGTAAATCCGCGAACCTGCCGGTTGCTTCTTGTGGTGCTTTTCTTTTGCTGAATAAGCGGAAACAGATGACGCCGATGCTCATTGCGGCAAATGCGCGCATGAATCCGCCATAAATGAAAAAACCTTCCCTTAACCAATGCGCAGTCGACAAATTACCTGCTTTATTGTAGAAATATCCGTAAATCAATAAAACCGAAAATGGCGCTATGATATTGTTGAACAGCTTCTCGTTATGCGAAAGCAGGTAATAGATCAAATATCCCGCTACAAGCATAACCGGAAGAAACCATGCAACATCATTTTGCAATCTATTCAGGCCAAATACTGAGAAAGGCAGCATCAGCAATTCGTTTAAGAAATTCAATATGTTAAAGGTTCCCTTAATCAGGCTATAGACCGATAAACAGATTAGCGAGAAGACATAATACGGATAAAACTTAAGGAACCGCTGTTTAGTATACTGAAAGGCCGTTTCCTGTTTGCCTGCATTCCTGTTTGCGGTAAACTTTGCATACAGCAAAAAACCCGAGACGATAAAGAAAAATTCAGTATAAATCCCCCAGCCTGGCGTGAGATTCGGATATAAACCGTATACATTATACGTCGTGAAAAAATGCAAAAGGCAAATGACTATTGCGGCAATGATCCGCCAAAAGGAGACGTTGTTTTTTTTGAGCAATTCCATTGGGCTCATTCAACTCTTTTTCGATTTTATATATTAATACATGTATAAACCATTCCGGGACTCTGTTCCGAAGCATACCTGTACATTATAACATTAGCAATGCGCATGCGTATTTGTTTTTTTCAATTTGTTTTTACTATGACAACATGAAATTTAGTCAAAACAAGTGCTGCATTTTTTTGACCCGGCTCCGCTGGGGTCAGGCGGACAAAAAACGCATCTATAAAAGTCTATTTCAAAATATAGATCCTGCGCAATCCCTTCTGCACCGGTTTTATATGCCAGACGCCATAAAACAGCAGGAGGCCGAAAAGATTTAACAGGACGTCGTCGACGTCGCAGCTGCCGGTGTACGTGAAAAGCTGCAGGACCTCCACCGCAACCAGCATCAGCAGCGCAGTAAGGAGGAGCCAGCCGAATTTGCGGAGCTTTTTGAATAAGCACGGGAGCAGAAAACCCATCGGCGCGAACACGAGCAGGTTGCCCGCGAGGTTCTCAATGACCGTGGACGTGTTGATCCGGCCGTTTGCAAGGGCGCGGAAGTAATTGGCAACCGTCTTGAACGGAACGAGGTTCGTATTCCATTTCAGATAATCCGAAAGGCTTATGCCGCCCAGAGACCTCGGCTGCCGGAGCGCGCCCAGGAACAGCAAGGCAATCAGTACGACGCAATAAAAAGCAAATACGGCGAAGAGGATTATGCGCACCGCTTTTTGCTTGTTCTGCAATCCGGAGACCGCGGCGACAAGAAAGCAGGCGCCGAACGCAAGCGGGACGCAGACGAAAAGCGTGACGGTAACAAGGCCGCTCACATCGAGATAAATCGTTTGAAGCGCCGTCAGGACGGAAAAATACAAAGCAAAAAAGAGGCCGGCCGCAAAAAATATTCCTGCGGCGATTTTCCGTATCAGATTCTTTCTCTCCATGCTGACCTCCTTTTACGATGGCAGGCTGCCGGGCACCGCTTCTCCGGTTTGCGCCGGCGGCTTGACGAGACGGTAGTATTGGAAGTAAACGTCGACGCGGCGGGAACGGTGAACATAGACGATCCAGAGGAACTGTACAAAATAGTTGACCGCTACAAAGCCGTGCCGCGACGGAAGGGTATTCGGGATCGATACGACAAGGATCAGGCTTACAAGGAAGAAAGCGGCGGCAATTCCATAAAAGGTTTTAAAAACCCGGCTGCCTTTGAGTATGAGAACGCAGGCAACGAACTCCAGCACAATCGTCAGGCTGTTGAACGCCATCATCAGGATCGCGAGAAAATCTTTGAATTTCTGCATTGTGTACAGGTACGGAAAAAACATGGAGAAAGCCAAGGCGTGAACCATCATGCCGGTGATCAGCCCGATCGTCATGACGGCAAGCCAGCCGCCTAAACAGCCGTACCGGTCATAAGCCTCGGCTGATAGGATACGGCTCTGCCGCTGCTCAAAATGGGCAGGGCCGCCGGGATTTCCGCCTTCTTTTTGCTGCCCGTTTTTGGAACACGCATTTCTGCCGGCAAAAGATTGCCGGCTGCTTTTTTCGAGGGTCATAAATAACAGCCTCCGATGCAGTATTGCATTTGTTTATATACCTATGCCGGCAACAAAAGAGCCGGCCAAATCGTATTCATCTTTCTGAGAAATATGTTTAAGGATGTCCGTATTATTTTATCAGACGGATTTTTAGAACTTCGCCCGCAGTTCGACGACTTTGCCGAGTATGCGCACCGGGAGGTCCTCGATCGCTTTGTTGCTGAAAAACATCGGCTCATAAGCAGGGTTGCCGGGGATAAGCATAATGCCTTCGGTACTTTTTTTGACGCGCTTGATCGTGGCGTCCGTACCGTTGATGAGCACCACGGCGATATCGCCGCTTGTGACGTCCGGCTGCTTGCGCACGATCACGACGTCGCCCTGGCTGATCCGCGGTTCCATGCTGTCTCCCTTGATCTGGAGCGCAAAGTGTTCGCCCTGGGATGCCATGACTTTTGAGATCTCTTCATAATCGAGGACTTCCTCAACGGCGTCGATCGGGTAACCGGCCTGGATGCGCCCGAGTACGGGGACCCAGACGCCTTTGGCCTGCTTTGGTTCCGCACGGTCCACAGCTATCGGCGCGGGGGCGGCCTGCTTTCCGCTCAATGTGTCGAGCGGGACCTGAAAGACGTCGGCCAATTTACGGAGATTATCGTATTCCGGCTTGTTCTTGCCGCTTTCCCACATGCCGATCGTCGACTGGCTGACGCCCAGTATGCCCGCCAGTTTTGCCTGGGATATACCCTTTTGTTCACGTAATGATTTTAATGCGATGCTGAACAAGTTTGACCGCCATCCTTTTCGTTTATTTTTGCTGGTTTGAAATGAGCTGGATATATCCCGCATGGGTAAAGCAAGCTGTATAAAACAGAATTGAGCAATTCAAAACGCAGTATCATCTATACTCTTTATATCATTACACGTGATAATTTGCAAGTGTTTTTTTAAGAATACTGGAAAAATTTTGAAAAATAATCATCAGAAATGTTGACATTTTGGGAGAACTACGGTAGCATAATCATGTGAAATGATTAAAATGCAAAAATGAGCAGGCAGAGGCACTTTTTTATAGAAAAGAGTGATCCTTTGCCGCCGGAACCGCCGGGCAGCGGTGTGCCGCAGCGGTTCCGGGAACAATTTTCGCAATGATTTAAAAAAAGGCAGTTCTTTTTACTGCCGAATCTGCAATCACTCTCAGGCCTTCGAAGGGCAATCTTATCTCACGGAAAAAAGGAACCTTCTTAACCCAAAACCAGCATATTGCGCAGGAGAATCGACATAAAGGAAGCCGATGCGGCTTTTTAAGCCGCATCGTAGCGGGGAAAGAACAACACGCTAAGAAAGGCAAACCTGCCATTTTGAATACCGGGTGATGGCTGCAATGAAAACAAACATAAAAATTTTATCGTGCCGGGGGGAGAAACCGGAAGGCGCGCTTCATTACGATACAGGTAGCGGCTGCGGAAAAAAGCGCGTTTGTTTACAGCATGGCATGGTATGAACATTTTAAATGTTTGAAAAGGAGGAATCGCACCATGAGGAAAATGAGGATCAGGGAATTCAGCCCTCTTTATTGGATGATGATTGTGGCGTCGGCTGGCGCCATGTATCTCATGACGGCGGTGGTATTGCTGCTCGCGTAAAAAACGGCGGCGTAAAATGAACCGATGATGCAGTTATGCAGCTGCGGACGCGTATTTGCGTATCCTAAAACGAAATACGACGCCGGGCTCGAACACTTCGGTACGCCATGCCGGGAGCCGTACGGCGTCTGCCCCTTTTGCGGAGGGGAGGACTACGACGACGCGCAGCGGTGCGCAAGCTGCGGCCAGTATTTTCTGCACCGCGATGAGGAGCACGGGATCTGCCAGCCGTGCCGCAATAAACTTTTAAGGCAGCTCCAGGTCTTTCTTGATGAGTTTAACGAGAAAGAGAGGGAGTTTTTACAGGAATCACTCGGACTTTAACCCTGGCGGGCAAGGAACGCCCGCCAATGTTGTCAAGTCTATAGCGGATACGGCCTGCGCAGTATGCGCCGCCGGCATCGAATGTGTCCGTCCGGTATAACCCTTTATAAAGATGTTCATGTGAAAGCAAGTTGTTGCTTGGGCCGGATCATATCCGAAAAAGCAACCGGGATTTTTTTGCTCTTTTCAATAAGGACGGAACACCGATTGACGCGGCCTCAGGCAAAAAACGAAGATTTGCCTGAGAGCTAAAGAAGGAAAAATAAGCAGGTGGAGAGGTGGCGCTTCCAATGAATCGTCTGCTGAAAACAGTCAGCCTAGAATTGGACAGGGAGGTGGCGCAAACAGGCCCAGCTTAACGGATCAATAAGGACGGGCGTGCGTTGCCGGCACGCATGCTGCCGCCCATGAAAACAAGCGAAGGAAAAACAGGATAAGGGCGCCGCTGTCCTGTCCCCATGCACGAAAATATGCAGCCGGGACAAATTTGCGGCGATGGTGGATCAAACGCTTTTTTGTGAGGATATTGATTGAAAATATCAGAGAGGTAAGGAGGATTATGAGTAATACAACTGGCGGGGCCGACACCATTTGCCCCTTTTATCGTGGAGAAGGGCCCTTGCGCGTCAATTGCGAAGGGCCGACAAGCCGGACGTTTCTGTCGATCGTATTTGAGAATAAGGAACGTAAAATACGGTGGCAGGAGACAAAATGCATGACGCATGACTATGCAAGCTGCTGCCGCGTTGCGCAGATGAACCAGCAGCGCTATGACGAGGCGGAGCAGCGTGAGCTTAAAAAACTCGAAGAAATAAGGGAGGGGCGGCGCCGTGTACTCCAAAGTGGAAGCAAGGTTCTGGGATGATGAGAAGGTGCTCTCCCTATCCAGCGACGGCAGGTATTTAATGCTGTACCTGCTCACGACAAAACACCGTAACGTGATCGGCTGCTACCGGATGCCGCGGTCCTATGCCAGGGAAGACATGGGATTAACCGAAAAACGGTTTTGCACGGCATGGAATGAACTATTAAAAAGCGAGATGGTGGAATATGACGAGGAGACAAAAACGGTTTTTTTAAAAAACTACCTCAGGCATAACCCCATCGACGGCCCGAAGCAGGCGGCGGGCGCCGTAACGAAGCTTGAGACGATGCCGGATAATCCGCTGCTGGGTCATGTGCTTATTAGGATCGAAGCGGAGGCCGCGGCGGGAAAATCGTACCTGAAGCCCCTTGCGGATGCGCTTTCCCGGCGGCTGAATGAAGCGGCGCATCCGCATCAAAGCGGCGGGCCAAAAACCGGAGAGGGTTTTCCCGGGGACACCCCCCGGGAGCCCTTCGGCGCATCCGCTGAAGAAGATGATGAAAACGGGAAATATTCCGGAAAACCGGGGTACAGGAAGCAGGCTGCGGTGAAAGAAACGGTGTGCAGTACGGTATGCGGTACGGTATCCGATACTGTTGAGGATACGGTATGCGGTACCGGTCCCATTGCAGGGAACAGGAAGCAGGAAAAAGAGAATAGGGAGCAGGTAGTTGTTGTTGAAACATGCTACGGACAACCACAACCACGCCGCGGGGAAACGGATCAAACGATGCTGTCCCAAATCCAGGCTGTTTTTCGTGAAAACCACGGGGATGCGTACTGCACCCCGGCTGCAGTGAAACGCATGGCGGAATGGGTGAACCGGATGGGGACCGTCATGGTGGAAACGGCCATCCTCCACTGCGCCGAGCTCGGGAAAAAGCCGTGGGGATATATTGAAAAATGCCTGGCCGCATGGGAACAGCAGGGGATCAAAACGCCCGGGGAGGTCAAAAACCATGAGGAGAACAGGGAAAAGGCCCGCAAAGGAACAGGCGGATCAAAGCAGGACGGGAATCCGCAGCGGCGTTTCATGCGCCACGGTTATGACATTGAAAAGCTGGAGCGTTTTTTTGACCTTCCGGAGGAAATTGCGGAGAAAGAATGAAAGCGGGAACGGCCGAAAGAGCGCGCCGCGCCTTGAGAGAGAAAAGGAAGCGGAGAGTATGAACCGGAAATCCCCAAAAAGTAAACCTCCCGCTTTTTCGGGAGATTTATAGGGCGGACAGCCGAAATAAGCATAAAAACGATGACTCCGTGAATGCAACGAAGCGATCCGGCACCTTGAAAATGCATAAAAAAAGGACGGTTTCAACCGTCCTGAAAAACATTTGCTAAACTGTGACCGGCTCCTTCTTTGAAACGGCCATGATGCCGCCCACAAGGAAAAGTACGGAAGGGATGAAACCGATGGCAGATAAAAACGCGATGGCGCCCGCGATAATAAGCAGCACGCCTCCTCCTTTATCGCCTTTTCTAAGCTTTGCTGTCCCGATAAACCCGAGTACTACCAATGCGACGGTTATGATAAAGGCTATGACTGCAATGAAGACCAGTATGCCCGATGCGGCGTTTAAGACAATGTCGACATTCAAATGGAATCTGCTTACATTGCTGTTTATGACATCTCGCAGAAAAGGTTCAATTGTATCAAAGAACACAGCGATTAAGATAGTGCCTGCTAATGCGAGCGCCGCGACGACAGATGCGAAAATTGAGCCGATGAGGCCCAGCACCGATTCCGTTTTGTACATAAACTTTCCCCCTTTTTTAACTATGTTCATAGTAAACATACAATATCAGTCCATAATATGCAAGTAATTTCCTAAAAAACAAAGGGAATGATCTTTGGATTAATAATACTTTTCCATAATCACCGCTTATCGGGAAGTCCGCCACCCGGCAGGCGGAAGCAGGCATTCCGGTTTTGTCCTTAAACCGCAGAGAAAAAAGAGCGCGCCGGATACCCTGGCGGCACGGCGCAAAAAAATTTGAATCGGGAGGTGCGTCATTGAAAGAGCAGACATGTTTTTTTACAGGGCACAGGGGGGTGCCGAAGAAAATGGTCCCCGCGCTGAAAAAGCGGCTGAAGGCGGAGATTGAAAAACTCATAGGACAGGGCGTCACAGAATTCTGCGCCGGGGGTGCGCTCGGCTTTGACACGCTGGCATCAAAAGCGGTGCTCCGGATGCGCAGAAAGCACAGACAGATCAGGCTCGCGCTTGTGCTGCCGTGCCGGGATCAGGACGCAAAATGGCGCTGGTGCGACAGGTTTACGTACCGGCGGATACTTTCCCGGTGCGACGAAGCCTCCTATATTACGGAATCGTACGCGGCAGGGTGCATGCACGCGCGCAACCGGGAAATGGCAAAACGGAGCGGCTTTTGCATCTGCTATCTCACGAAGGAAAGCGGCGGCACGGCATACACGGTCGCCTGCGCGCGGAAGCTGGGCGTGAAAATCGTGAATGTGGCGTAACGCTTTGCAGGGCGGTATACATGGAACAGCTCAAAGGGGAACAAATGGTTCTCCTTTTTTGCTTTCGGGGGAGAAAAAGCGCCGCCGGCTTTCCTATAGTTGAAATAAAAAAAACCTGGCTCCAAAGGATGCTGCGTTTTGGGAAGGAGAAGGCGGTGGTACTTGACCGTTCCAAACCGCAGCGATCCGCCGTAGACGTAGGGAACGGTCTTGACCGTTCTGTGATATGGTGATCCGCGGAACCAAAAAGCGGAAGGGTCAAGACCCTTCCCTACAGAGGAATAACCGCATCGCAAAATGTTCATGGAAGAAAACCGCGCAGGAGGCCCGAACGTTCAAGGATACCGGCCGGGAGGACATGAAGGAGTATGTCCGGGCAATGGTTCTCCTTTTTTTGCTTTCGGGGGAGAAAACGCGCCGCCGATTTCTCTATAGTTGTAATGAAAAAGTACTCTTTGGAGCTTGCGGTTTCCAAAGGATGCTGCGTTTTGGGAAAGAGAAGGAGGTGGTTGACCGTTCTACACCGCAGCGATCCGCCATAGACGTAGGGAGCGGTGCTTGACCGTTCCACACCGCAGCGATCCGCCATAGACGTAGGGAACGGTCTTGACCGTTCCGTGATATGGTGATCCGCGGAACCAAAAAGCGGAAGGGTCAAGACCCTTCCCTACAGAGGAATAACCGCATCGCAAAATGTTCATGGAAGAAAACCGCGCAGGAGGCCCGAACGTTCAAGGATACCGGCCGGGAGGACATGAAGGAGTATGTCCGGGCAATGGTTCTCCTTTTTTTGCTTTCGGGGGAGAAAACGCGCCGCCGATTTCTCTATAGTTGTAATGAAAAAGTACTCTTTGGAGCTTGCGGTTTCCAAAGGATGCTGCGTTTTGGGAAGGAGAAGGAGGCGGTTAATTACCCGAGTCTCTGTCGACCACGCTGCCGTCCATTGCGTTCAGCGTAAGCAGCGTTATTATATGATTCTGCGGATCGACTTTTGCGGCCCCAGTGCTATTATTTACGTCCGTGTACCCGATTACGTCCCAGACAGGGGTAAGCATGTATTCATCAGGAGCATTTTTTACCCGCACGCGCATCAGGCCCAGTTCAAGCTTAGTCACATGCACAATGTTTGTGGGATAGGCTGCTTTTATATTGCTGTCCGAATATTGCCGCGGCAGCTGTTCTTTGATCCTCTCCTGAATCTCATTGAAGGGCAGAAGCTTTGCAGACTCCGTCACCGTATCCTGCAATTCCATGGCACCTTGCCAAGTTAAAAAGTGCATGCCCTCGTCATCAATTACGAGCGTAAACACTTCGTTATAATACATAGGAGCGTTGCCATTTGTCCCTACAATTGAATTAGAAATGTCGGTGCCTAATGCCCGGCGTAAGTTCACAGAGATTCCTTTGACAGCCGGGACATATAGCAGCTGCCACGCCTGTTTGTCTCGGATGGCTTGAATGCCATAGAATGTTGAAAACACAGGCGCAATTTGAGTAAGCGTCATATTCGTAACGCCAAGCTTTGAGAGCATCTCTTCCCCCTGTGCAACCGCCTGTTCACGCGTCATCTTTACGCCGACCGGGGTATCGTTTACAGATAATACTTCATTGGCTGCCTTATCATAATTGGTGTAATTACTAGTATCTAAAGAAAAATAAAGTGAACTGGTACACAGTATATTCGAAAGCCCGTCGGCATTCGCAATGGTAAGCGATGATTTCATAGGCTTGCCAAAATCGACATGGAGCAGTATGGACCCGCGTTTGATATCGGTATTTATTTTTGCGTTCTTATACGCTTCTTCATTATATTGTTCAGCAATGTATCTGTCTCCTTTTGCAATATATGACTCATAGATGGGTAAGTAAATACTATTCGGTTCTTTCGCTTTTAACCGTTCATATTCCGCGCGCAGGGAAAGCTGTAAACTTTCCAATTCTTCCCGGCTTGGTATGTTGGGATACAGCTTTTTCCCCTGCGCCAGCACATCGATAAAGCGGTCGGCCTCTTCCTGGGTGAACTGTCTGTTGCCGACTTTGATCACCGGGTATGCCGTAACGTCGGGGACGGCGACGTCTGCGTCGACGACTACCGACAGCTTTTCCAGCGTGACGGGCGCGTCTTCCTTCCAGTGCTCCGGCGCCTCAAAAGGTTTTTGTTCCGTGCCGGCTGCTTGACTTGTTAACGGGTCCCCCTGTTTCCCCACGACGATCGGCTTATCCGGCGTCGGCTGGCAGGCGGTGAGGGTGAGGAGCAGCACGAGTACAAATGCAGGAATGAGCTTTTTCATTTTTTACCTCCCTTTTCATGCAGATACTCCAACCAATTATACCACAGCGGGGGTATTTTTATGATGAAGCAGGCAATGCGCCGATGATATGCGAATGTCCTGTCAATTATCTTTGCAGAGTCATTCAAACCATCCGATATTTGATTTTACAATGTTTCTTGGCGATCGTTGCCGTATATGCAAAGGAATGTTTGAAAAACGGGAAACCGGACGCGCTGAAGGTAAAACCGACGATCATGATGACTTCCGGGTACCTCGATTAAAAAAACAGAGTCGGGACGATATTTCAAACGTACAATGGCGGCGGATAAGGCATTCAATTTATAAAAGCGTTTCGTTGCAATGAAGACTAGCGTGCCGATTGATATCTTACGTTTTTGAAGACCAGGACACGAAGCAAGATAAATAATATTAGTAAAATTGTACCAGCTACAACAATAAACCGGTCCAGTTTTTCATTATGAATATACTTTTTGCATAAATCATATAGTATCAGTCCAAGAAACCCGCCAATAGTATTTGTGATTAAATCTGTTATATCTGTTGCCCCAATCGCAAGTACATATTGAGCTATCTCAGCAGTAAGACTGAAAACGGATACAAAAGCCAGCTTTCGCCAAAAGGCAGCTCTTTTGAAATTTACACTTAAAAGCAAGCCCAAAGGAATAAAAGCTGCGCAATTATAGAGTATCTCTCTCAAATTACCTCGCCCATTTACGAATGCAAATGGAATCAAATTAATACTTCTGGTATGAGCATCTAATAGTAAGGACAAATTGAATGAAAATTTAAATAATACTAACCATAGCAGGATGAATAGGTATGAGGCAAACAATGCTTTCGATAATGACTTCACTATATGGTTACCTCTGCATCTTTTTTATCAATTATAGCATAGTTTCGCCTGACGAAAAAGGCTGAAAAGAACTAAAAGACAGCATGCAAGAAACCTCCAAATAGTCAGAAAAAAAGACAGGGGGACGGTTCGTGCGTCTTGATTGAAGACAAGTGAACGGTTTCTATTGATGATACAACGAAAGCCATTTGCCGGGCAGAAAACCCGGCTTTTCTTTTCCTCATAATATTTCACTTCATGCTGCTCATGTCCGTTGATCAAACTCCCGCAAATATCCCGAAATCAGCCTGGGCGGGCTTATGCTGGGAAAACCAAAAAATGCATAGAATAAATGGACAAAATTTTTTTTAAAGACTATTGACCGAACCGGTTTACAGCGCTATACTATAGCCACAAACCGATTCGGTCAGGAGATGAATTGGGTGGAAAAATTCCTGAGCCTTCCCGCTGAGAAGCAGAACGGCATCATCGACGCCGCGCTTGGGTCCTTTGGCGCAAACGGATATAAAAAGACCTCCGTCATGGATATTGCGGCTGCCGCCGGGATATCGAAAGCGGCGGTGTTCTTCTATTTCGGCACAAAGCGGGACTTATATTTTTATCTGATCAATTTCTGCGGAGAAATTATAAACGGAGAGATCGGGAAGAAATTTGATCCCGGCATAACCGACTTCTTTGAACGGATATTATTGTCGGCCGATATTGAAATCGCCGCGATCCAAAAACACCCGTCCATTTTTACTTTTTTAAACAGCGTGTATTTTGAAAGCGACCAGGACGTGGCGCCGGATATTCAGGCCATGCTTACAATGGGGGAAGGCTTCCGGAACAAGCTTGTCCTGGATGGATTAGATACTTCAAAATTTAAGGACGGCATCGATCCCAGGCTTGTCATGAAAATATTAATCCGGATGACCGAAGGGTTTATCACAAAACCGCCGGACAGAATAAGCGCAGATCTGGAAGCTTTTGACAAGGAGTTCAAAGAGTGCATGGAGCTCTTTAGAAGAAATTTCTATAAGGAAGAATACCTGCCCTGAGTAAGACGGAAGATAAAATAACCATGTAATGGAAATGTTCCTATTTTGAAAAATATGTGGAGGGAAGTTCTATGGATGTTATTGAGCTGAAAAATCTCACAAAAAGCTATGGAAAAGCGAGAGGCATTATCGATGTCAATCTGGCGATCGAAGAGGGTGAAGTATTCGGGTTTATCGGTCCGAACGGCGCCGGAAAATCGACGGCCATCAGGACTCTTCTCGGGCTCATCTATCCATCCGCGGGCAGCGCGACCATCTTCGGGAAAAGCTGCGTGGAGCATCCGGAAGTAAGGAAAGAGATCGGGTATCTGCCCTCCGAAGTGTTCTATTACGATAAAATGAAAGTAATAGACCTGCTCAACTATTCCGCCAGCTTCTATCACAAGGATTGCACAAAGCGGATCAACGAGCTTGCTCAAATTATGGATCTCGATCTGAAAAAGCGGATCGACGACCTTTCCTTCGGCAACAAGAAAAAAGTCGGCATTGTGCAGGGACTGCTGCACGAGCCCAAACTGATCATACTCGACGAACCTACAAGCGGCCTTGACCCGCTGATGCAGCAGAAATTCTTTGCGCTCATTAGGGAGGAAAGTAAAAAAGGCGCGACGGTGTTCTTCTCTTCGCATATCCTAAGCGAAGTGCAGCGGATGTGCAACCGGGTCGCCCTGATCAAAGAAGGGAAGATCATACGGATTGAAAAGATGAGCGACCTGCAGGAAAACAGCTACAAGCGGATCAGCGTCGAGCCAAAGTCCGGCCTGACAAACGGCATGTTCAATATTCCCGGCGTCAATGATTACAGCGTTAAGGATAATACGGCCAGCTTCATATTCAAAGGGAACATCAACACCATGATGAAGAAAATCGCTGAACTCGACATTGCGAACATATCCATCACCGAACCCGACCTTGAGGAAATCTTTATGCATTACTATGCCAAGGAGGACTAAAAGCGATGAAGATGTATCTTTTCGAGCTGAAATCGCTGCGGAAATCAACGATCATATGGACTTTTTCCATCGTTGCGCTATCAGCGATATTCCTTTCCGTTTATCCGAGCATGGTCAACGATACGGCGCAGCTGAAAACGCTGCTGGGCGGCTACCCGCCTGCGGTGCGGGCCGCGCTGAGCATCAACCTGGATTATATCACGTCGTTCCTCGGCTTTTACGCGATGATATTCTCGTTTATCGTGCTCATCGGGGCCATGCAGGCGATGATCATAGGCACCTCCATCCTGACAAAGGAATCCCGGGAACGCACGGCGGATTTCCTGCTGACGAAGCCCGTTTCGCGCAACTCGATCGTGACATCAAAGCTTCTGGCGGCGGTTACCATGCTCTTTGCAACCGATATTGTGTTTTACGCGGTCTCGATCCTCATTGCCAACGCCTCGGGCGCCGCTGATTACAACATGAATCTGTTCTTCATGATCAACGTGATGCTGCCGTTTATACAGCTGCTTTTCCTCGCGATCGGGGTATGCGTTTCGGTTTTTTTCAGCAAGCTGAAAACCGTGCTCCCGCTTTCGCTCGGAACCGTTTTCGGATTTTATTTCATCGGCGCTGTTATTGCGTCGGCAGGCGGCGAGGAGTGGACCCGGTACATTACCCCCTTCAAATATTACGACGTCTTCTATATCATCCAGCATGGGAGCTATGAGGCTTCGTATCTGATTGTGGGCGCCATCCTTTTCGTAGCGGCAATCGCACTCAGCTATGTTGTCTACAACCGAAAGGATATCCACGCCGTAAGCTGAAATGCTCCTCAAAGCGAATGAAAGGAAGTGTGAATATGAACATATTTAAAAGAGAATTAAGAGCCAACCGAAAAGCGCTGATCATATGGAGCGTATGCATGTTTCTGCTGATCGCCGCCGGCATGAGCAAATACACGGCGTATTCGGCCGGAAGCGGCAGCACGAATGATATTTTCAACGCCATGCCCTATACCGTCAGGGCATTGCTCGGGATCGGGTCGTTTGACGTCACGGTCATGAGCGGCTATTTTGCGCTTTTGTTTCTTTATATTGAACTCACGGTCGGCGTTCACGCCGTTCTGCTGGGGACCGGCATCATTGCCAAAGAAGAACGGGACAAGACGACGGAGTTCCTGATGATAAAGCCGGTATCGCGCAAAGAGATCGTCTCGGCAAAGTTCTATGCCGCGCTCGTGAATCTTATCATTATCAATCTAGTTTCGCTTGTTTCTTCCATTATGATGGTATCCGCCTATAATAAGGGGGCGGATATCACAGGCGAAATACTTGTATTCCATTTAAGCCTGTTCCTTTTCCAGCTTGTTTTCATGGCAGTGGGCGCGCTGATCTCGGCCTTTATGAAAAACCCGAAAGCGGCCGGGTCGCTGGGGACCGGCATACTGATGGTTTCGTTCGCGGTAGCCAAAATAACCGATCTGACAGACAAAGTCAACTTCCTCAACGTGCTGTCGCCGTTCAAATATTTTGACTATGCGAAAATCGTAAACGGAAACGGGCTTGATATGCTCATTGTGGTTTTGTCGGTTTTGTTTGTCGCGATCTGCGTCGGATTGACTTACTACTTCTATCAGAAGAGGGATCTGAAAGTCTGATCCGAATAAAAAGTGTTTACCGTAACCATAACCTCCGGGGCATATCTCCGGAGGTTCATTTTATTTGCGGCAGTGAGCTATTTCAAAAAGCACTCGAATAAAGCGATAGCCATTTTGGGAGCGGCACAAAAGGGGAAGAGCGGTTCTCCTTTTTTTGCTTTCGGGGGAGAAAACGCGCCGCCGATTTCTCTATAGTTGTAATGAAAAAGTACTCTTTGGAGCTTGCGGTTTCCAAGGATGCTGCGTTTTGGGAAGGAGAAGGAGGTGGTACTTGACCGTTCCAAACCGCAGCGATCCGCCATAGACGTAGGGAACGGTCTTGACCGTTCCGTGATATGGTGATCCGCGGAACCAAAAAGCGGAAGGGTCAAGACCCTTCCCTACAGAGGAATAACCGCATCGCAAAATGTTCATGGAAGAAAACCGCGCAGGCGGCCCGAACGTTTGAGGATACCGGCCGGGAGGACATGAAGGAGTATATCCGGATAATGGTTCTCCTTTTTTTGCCTTCTGGGGAGAAAACGCGCCGCCGGCTTTCCTATAGTTGAAATAAAAAAAACCTGGCTCCAAAGGATGCTGCGTTTTGGGAAAGAGAGGCGGTGCGGATGAGCGCTCCATTTGGCGCGTACGACGCGCGGGATTTACTTGTTGTATACGCTTGGGGAATTTACTGCGGGAATGATGGCTGATGCTCAAAATGTTACGGGCGGCATTGGAACAATTCTTGGGAATCTGGCCACGGGCGGCGAATACAGCGGCAGCTATCCGATGCTGGATGCGTATTTCGCGCACCATCCCGAGTGGTCGCGTGCGCTCATTGCGGCGAGCCAGCTTGAATTAGCGGATATATCCAGGGATTCCGGCGTCCCGCAGGAAATTGTGGAGGCGTATATCGCCCGGAACGCGAACAGCAGCTTGCGGGCTGCTGTGAATGAGTATTTCGGGAAAGGACTGGATGAGGATTACAAGAAATACGGCGGGGGCGTGGCTAATTTCCTTGGGCACGAATACTTATATTTCCTGATCGCGTTAGCTTTGGCGCAAGGCGGTCCGATGGAGGCGCCTGCGGAAAATACAAAGATGGATGACTTTCATAACAGCGGAGGCGGATATTCGGACTACGCTCTAGAGGCGTGGACGAGTTGACGGATATTGGGTATAATGAGGGTGCGGGGGAACTGGTTAAGGGCGTGGGGAAAGTAAGTAGAAAATACTAACCTATATGCTTTAAATCCAACGCAATCCAAGACCTTAAGCAATGAGGATTTTAACACATTATTAGAAGAAGAATATAGGTATAAGGAGAAGATATAAGCAACTTTTTATTCTCATGCCTATTCATTCGTAAAAACTGTTCGGGCGGTTCTGCCGGATTCTTTGGATGCCACAATTTGATTATTGGAGGGGAATTCAATGCAAAAGGAGCTTTACCCTTTAAAGGGGCTTGTTACGACGGTCATCACGCCTTTTAAGGAAGACGGATCGGTGGACTATGCTTCGCTGCAGCGGGAGATTGCGGCTGCCTGCAATGCCGGTGCGGCGGGGTTTCTTGTTCCGTGCATTGCAAGTGAGATCCCGCTGTTAACGTTTGAGGAGAAGCGGGATATGGTGGTGGCGACCGCCGAGGTTGCGCGCGGGAAAGCCAAGATCATCACGAGCATTACGGCGCCGACAACGGCGGAGCGCCTTACGCTCATGGAACAGTACCTCGGGTTCGGCGTGGACGGCATCAATATCAACCTGACGTGCGAAAGCCCCGCGCAGTATATCGGCGATATCGAGGCCATTGACAGGGAAAAACCGCCTTTTCTGATTCTCCAGGACGTCGATTTCAACGGCCCGGGCATACCCGACGAGGTGCTGCTCGAGTGCTTTGAGCGCTTCGCGTCCGTCATCGGCGTGAAGGTCGAGGTGCATAACGCCGGGGTGAAATATACCCGCCTGCTAAAGGCAACAGGAGGCAGGATGAATATATCAAGCGGCTGGGGGAACGACCAGATGATCGAGGTGCTTGACCGCGGCGTCCATGCCGTGATGCCGTCGGGGTTATTCGAGATATTTACGAATATCTATTCGCTGCACGCAGGGGGCAGGCGGGAAGCGGCAAAACGGCTGTTTTACGATATTCTGCCGGTTATCGCGTTCACGCGGCAGGACGGCACGATAAACCGCGCGTTCCACAAGCGCTATTTCAAGGAAACCGGCCTTTTTGACACGAGCCTTTCCCGCGAGGAGGTCGTCTTTGACGAGGTGCACGAGCGTTACGCGAAAGAGCTGATACAGCGGGCCGTTAAGATCCGCAGTTTATTGGATACGTATTGACCGCAGGGGCGGTCCTTCCGGCGCGGACGGAATGTGATTATAGGTATCAAGCCTCCGGAGGTAAACTTTCGGAGGCTTATTTTATGCCGGGGCCGTCAGGGAACATCCCGAAAATACCGTTCTTGTCTGGAAAAACGCAAATGGTAGGCGAAAGCAGGAAGGCCATTTTGCGTGGGACGGGAAGGCTTGCGGGCATGAACCGTAGGGAACGGTCAAGACCGTTCCGCGTTGTTGCGTTGATATCATTGCGGTGGGCGGAAGAGGAAAAAAAGAAGAAAGAGGAAGAAGAAAAGAAACAGGCGGCGCAAAAGGCCCAAACGTTCAAGGATACCGGCCGGGAGGACATGGAGCAGTATGTCAAGGACAATGGTTCTCCTTTTTTGCTTTCGGGGGAGAAAAAGCGGCAAAGGGTTCCCTATAGTTGAAATGAAAGGGATTTGCGGTTTTTATAATGCTGCGTTTTGGGAAGGAGAAGGCGGTGCTTGACCGTTCCACACCGCAGCGATCCGCCATAGACGTAGGGAACGGTCTTGACCGTTCCGTGATATGGTGATCCGCGGAACCAAAAAGCGGAAGGGTCAAGACCCTTCCCTACAGAGGAATAACCGCATCGCAAAATGTTCATGGAAGAACACCGCGCAGGCGGCGCAAAAGGCCCAAACGTTCAAGGATACCGGCCGGGAGGACATGGAGCAGTATGTCAAGGACAATGGTTCTCCTTTTTTGCTTTCGGGGGAGAAAAAGCGGCAAAGGGTTCCCTATAGTTGAAATGAAAGGGATTTGCGGTTTTTATAATGCTGCGTTTTGGGAAGGAGAAGGCGGTGCTTGACCGTTCCGCACTGCAGCGATCCGCCATAGACGTAGGGAACGGTCTTGACCGTTCCGTGATATGGTGATCCGCGGAACCAAAAAGCGGAAGGGTCAAGACCCTTCCCTACAGAGGAATAACCGCATCGCAAAATGTTCATGGAAGAAAACCGCGCAGGAGGCCGAACGTTCAAGGATACCGGCCGGGAGGACATGAAGGAGTATATCCGGATAATGGTTCTCCTTTTTTGCTTTCGGGGGAGAAAAAACGGCAAAGGGTTCCCTATAGTTGAAATGAAAGGTGCTTTTAGGGGCTTTGCGGCTTTTAAGGGATACTGCATTTTTGAAAGGAGGAGGGGTACAGATGAGTATTCCATTCAGCGCGTATGATGCGAAGGATTATGCAGCGCAAAAAAAAGCGGAAGAGGAAAGAAGAAAAAGATAGGAAGAAAGCGGAACAGGCGGCGCAAAAAGCCCAAACGTTCAAGGATATCGAACGGGGAGGACATGCAGCAGCATGTCGGGACGACGGTAACGGACAAACTGAAAAAGCAGAGCGGGGATACCGGCGGGCCGCTGAATGTATCCGGCCTGACAAAGGAAGTGAAAAGGCAGGGAAAAGTGCTGCTTTCCGATATCGGCAGTGGACAGGGCAAATATGCTGATAAGGACGGGTTTGGCAGGTACTATGAAACCAGCGTCACGAAGATCAACGGTCTCAAACGGAACGTAGCCGATCTAAAATCGTATATCGCGGAACACTACGGTTATTACCCGCGCGAGTACACCAAAGAACTGGATGCGCTGAACGCGCAGCTCGGGGATGCCCAGACCGCATTGGTTAAGGAAAAGCAGAATTGGAAGAAAGCGGAAAACACTGCCGGGCTACCGGGTAAGACTCCCGGAAATAGACAACCGGTGGACGGAGTGGGAAAAAATGGGTATAATAATGACGGGATCAGAAAGCTATCACAAAGCGGAACGAGCGATGCTTTGATAAAAGAATCTGATCAGAACATGGTCAATAGAATAAATTCAGCTAAAATAAAGCAATCTGATGAGAATATGGTTAAACGGGCGGCTATGGAAAACGCAAAAAAGTCCGATGAGGTAATGACTCAGAGAGCGGCATTGGAAGCGGAACAAACGTCAAGCAAAAATTCCGATGGAAATCCGGCCCGGCCAGTACCCAAACAAACTCCAAGCATAAATCCTAATCCGACACCGACACCTGAGGCGCCAAGACCAGAAGATACTGAGGAAACCAAGTTTTTCGATACGATGGATGATGCCGCCCATTATTTCCTGTTAAAATACCAGGGTCAGTCGCAAAAAGAAGAGAAAGAATATGGAACTGTCATACGGTATAGTAAAGAATATAAGAAATATTATCTGGGTCCGGTATTTGTGGGAGGGGAACAAAGTGTTCCCGAGATGTGGGCAAATATCGTGTTTTTAGGAGGCGATGCGACTGTGCATACGCATCCCAAAGCTTACGAGTATTCTAACGAGTGCTATTTTTCAAAAGGCGAGCTGTTTACGAATCAATGGTTTGGCGATAACTGGCTGCCTGGAGTAAGATATCTTGGCGCTCCAATACGGCGTGATGTATAAGAATACTGATTTTAAGTCGCCAAACAGCATCGTATATTCTGATTTACCTAAAGCACCAAGTAATTGGGGCGATCATGACAAAATCTATCCCAATGGATAAAGGAGAGAATCATGAATAAAAAATTCATTTGTTTCCTTACATGTATTTTGATCCTCTTTGCCGGTATAGTGTGCACGGGCTGTGATCCAATTGATTCAAATCTTGCAAAAAGCGGTCAATTGTTTGATGCTTTCAGTCCCAAGTTGCATAACATGTATGGCGTTCATCTGAGCAAGGAAGAAGTACCCACTGTTTCTATCGCGTATCAATCTCAGGATGGAACGGCAAAAACGGCTGTTTTTAAGCTGGATGGTTTCGATTTCTCAAAAAAGATCGGGTATAAGCTGGTGCTGAAAAAGGATAAGGAAGAGTGGGAAGAAAGCCGCAAAAAAGGAAATATAGAGGCACCGGATCTGAATGATGCCGAATTGATACAGCAAGCGGCTGTCCGGTATGAATTTCCGGTGCTGTTCATGTGGGCGTATCAATACCAGGACGAATTAAGCCAGGAGCAAATGTCAGAGAATTGTGATGAATTCGGTGATAAATTCAAAGCAATCATGAGTACGCCGGAGATGGAGAAATGGGCGCAGGATGGGCTGTCTAATGGGAACTGGACCAAAGAATCCATAGAAGAATCCTGTTTAAATAATTTCAATATTTATTTCTCCCACACTGACCTGCCGGTCGTTTCAATTCCATATGGAGATAATAAGAAAGCCGTGTTTGAGCTTGACGGGTATGACGCCGAAAGGCAGATGGGCTATAAATTTGTAACGGCGGACGATGAAAAAACATGGGATCAACAGCGCGCAGACGGCAGCACGGAAGTCCCGGATCTTGCTGACACCGCGCAGATCAAGGAGGCCGCACTCAACTATGACTTTCCTGTTCTTTTTATGTATGTCCCGGAATACTGGAAGACGACATTCTTTGAAATTTCGAGACAGGAATTGGCCGAACCGCTCATTAATAATCAATCTATCAAGCAATGGCTGGAGGAACACAAATAAGTGATGACTCAGAATACCCGAAAGCAATTCCGTTTTTCGGGTGTCTTTTGTTTACGGCAGCATAAGCAAAAGGTGACAGTGAACCGGCTTAATCCCAAAGAAGCCCCGCGAATGGCAGCCTTGCCGTTATGCGCATCCGGCCATTTTCCGCCGCCCAGGTGCGGGGAGAATCGGGATTCCCCCTGGGCCGCCTTAACGAAAACCCTACTATAAATAACTTCTGAATTTTGAATTCAAGGCAGGTGAACAACTCCTTCTGCCGGTTTAGGGGGATTTCAAGATAATGTGTGATAGTGCTTGCTAATTAGAAAAATAGATAAAGATTAGAATCCACGAAAATAATTTTGCTTTTCGGGTGTTTTTTATTTGGGACGTTTAAAATCATAAGGGAATAGAATAAAACAATGAAATTCCTGTCCGGAATTAGTTTACATTTTCCCGGCTACCAGATGAACGGGATAAGCCGGTATCTGACCTTCCGCGCGTATTGTGCGTAGCCTGCGAGCCGCTGCTTCAGCATCCGGTCCTCAAGGTATGTGCGGATGACGATGATCACTGCGATTACGGCCGCGGTTACGATAACGAAAGGCGTTTCGAAAACCATGGATACCGACACGCACCAAAGCAGTACGGAGGTATAGGTGGGATGGCGGATGACGCGGTACGGCCCGGACGTGCAGACGGTCTGGTTGCGGTCGGCCTGCACGCGCGCGGTGGATTCAAGGAACGTGTTGACGGCCAGCGCGTGCAGCGCCAGCGCTAAAACCGGCAACTGCAAAAGAATGCCTATCCAGAAAAGAGTGCCCGGCGGCGGCGCTTTTGATGATTCAAGCCCGGCTATGAAATAAATAAGAAAGAAAGCCAGCAGCCAGAAGACGCCCAGCAGCCATTTATCCCATATGGGGGAGTCCGTGTTCGTCTTACCGCGCTCGGAAAGCGTAGCAGGGTTTACACGGAACATCACGATGCTGGAAATGATGGCGGCGGCAAAGTGGACTGAGAAATAGGCCCAGGACCGTACGCTCATACTCCACCATGCGCCCAGCAGATAGAAGAGCACCCCTAATATCCGCTGAGTGAAGATCCGGATGATGTAGCTTATTGCGCCTCTGTTCATGCTCTGGTTCCTCCATAAAACCCTTTTTGCCGGGATGGCGGCGAACGACTCCGCTTCCTATATCCATACTATGCAAGCTTGGGACGGGATAGCAGGGGACTGCCCAAAAGAACGAAAAGACAGCGAATATAAGCCGGTCCTTTTATGAACCGGCTCTATGCCGGGTATGATCTGAAAATAAAATCTGTCATGTGGCTATTACGAGGAATTACTGAATATTCAATCCTTTTTCTTTCCGAACCGCATCGGGCAGACCGTCCTGCACGTATTGCAGTTGACGGTTTCAAACCCTCTGGCATTTGTCCCGTATGTATGCGGCCTGCATTTGAACTGGTTTGCGCTTTGCCCGTCCAATGCCTGCGTAGGACAGCTTTTGATGCATAAATTGCAGCTCGCGATGCAAATGCTTTCGGCCGGCGGGTCCGATGCAAGATCGAGATCCGTCAGGATAGCCCCCAGCGTCAGCAGATTGCCGTAAGTTTCATTCAGCAGCAGCGTGTTCTTGCCGAGCGTCCCCAGGCCTGCGAGTACGGCGGCATGCTTCATGGAGATCAGGCCGCGGCCTTCCAGCTTTTCCGCATCCCAATATTCATAAGGGCCGTCTGACGGCACCGGCACGGCGTACCCGCCGTAAAGCCTTTCAAGCTCTTTTGAAGCATTAAACGCAATCCGGTCAACGTCCGGGCATACGCCGTAATTGAAATGGCCGTAAACAAGCCGCGGTTCAACTTTTGTCAGCCCGTTTGGGAGCGCGATTCCGAATACAATGACCGATTGGCAGCCGGGGAAAATATCCGCTGGATGAAAGCCTGCGGGCGCTTTGGAAAAAACGGCCGATGCTGGCGATGCCGCACACGTCCGCGCCAAGATTCGAAATCATTTCTTTGATTTGGTTTTTCATTCCATAAGCCCCTTTTACAATTTATGTCAAATAAATCATACGGAGCTTTATTCCGTAATAAATTCAGTTTGGCGTTATCATACCACATGATGCAGCGCTTTTCCATCAGACTTACGCCATTATTGGCTGACGGGAAAGGAATGCCTTACATGCGCGGTGCGCCATCTATTTTTTTGAATGCCAATGCGCGGCCGTCAGCAACTGCCCGAATATGTCTTCGTTTAACGCGATATGCGCCGCCTGCAATTCCTCTTGTGTAGGCGGCCCCTGCTGAAAACGGACAAACGGGAGATCCTCCAATAGCGCAAGGGGCGTCTGCTCGTTTGTTTCGCCCATGCAAAGTACCGCTGCGGCGGCGAGCCCGTCGGCTGCGTTTACCTTCGTCATGCGCAGGGGTTTACCGAACAGGTCCTTTGTTCCGATATGGTTGTTGACGGCGGCAAAACCGCAGTGCGCGATACAGATGCCCGTGACGCCCCATTTCAGCGGGGTGTCGGTGCTGTCCGTAATCATGACGCCGATGTTTTTGAGTTGGCACTGCTCCCGGATAAACTGCCAGCACCTTTGCGCGGATGCTTGCGGGTCCTTCGGCCACAGCACGTAATAACCGTCCGAATTGGACTCGTCTATCCCCGCGTTGGGAATGAGCACATTGTTCTTGATTGTCAGGTACACGTCATACGGGTTGCCGCCCTTGGGGAGATAAAGGTCGGCTTCCCGCTTGATGAGTTCGCTTTTTTCGCAGTCTTCCTGCCGGATGATGTTCCCTTCGCATAACGAGACGATTTTGGACGTGATAGCCAGAATGCTGTTTTCGGGAACGGCAGAAAGCGCGCCGGAAAGGACTTCCGTAATATCCGCAAACGGGCTGACGATACCGGCTTTGACGGGTGTGATCTTCATGTTATTTTAGGGCCTCCCGGCGTTTTTTACTTTCAGCTGCGCGGCAAGCCGCTTGCCCAGCACCTGATAGAACAGGTAAATGAGCGCCGTTTCGATGGGCAGCATGACGGCGGCTTTTATAAGACGCGGCACAACGAACAGGGCGACCGCTTTTTCATACAGGATCGACAGACATACCGTATTGAGGGCGAAGTCGACAACGAGAACGGCGCAGAGGCAGCAGACGGCGGTCCTCAGCACGGACAGGTCTTTTTTATACAGGAAGATGCCGAAAATCAGCCCCAATATAAACGCGCTGAGCGTAAGCCCCGGAAAATACGGCCCGGTAGGGTAGAGCAAATAACCGATGACGTCCGCCAGCACGGCGCCGAGCGCGCCTGTTACGGGGCCATACAGCATCGCGCAGATAGCCACGGGCAGAAATCCGAAGTCAATCCGTAAAAACTGCGTCTGAATGGATAAGAATCTCGTGAGAACAACATTGAGGGCGACGAGCATCGCCGCGACGGCGACGGTGCGGGGGTCGGAAAAGGAACGGAAGGGATTTTTGAATGCGTCAAAGAATTGTCTCATTTTTTCTGTACCTCCTTACTGTAAATAAGCTACATGCGGAGGTACGACCCTCTCCCATGCAGCAGCGGGATGCGACGTTCGTACCGCAAGAACCGGGCTTTTCCCGATTCGTTTTCGTTCAGTGGCAACTCCCCGTCCAACTGACACTTGACGCACGAATGTCTACTCTGCTTCCCAAGAGACAAATATGTAAATAATGAAATTATTATATACCCGCGGCGCGCGGGCCGCAACAGGAAGATACAGGATTATCGGGGAAAGCGTTTTAAAATGCGAAATATTCCTTTGCGTTTTTGTAGCAGATGCCTTCCACGATGGCTTTCAGCGCCTCTTCGTCTGCAGGGTATTCTCCGTCTTCGACCCAGCCCCCGATCATGTGGCACAGGATCCGGCGGAAATACTCGTGGCGCGTATACGATAAAAAGCTGCGCGAATCGGTCAGCATGCCGACAAACTGCGATAGCAGGCCGCAGTTCGCGAGCGCATGCAGCTGCGCCTCGATCCCGTCTTTCTGGTCGTTGAACCACCAGCCGGAACCGAACTGTATTTTGCCTTTCGGCTGGCTCTGAAAGTTGCCAATCATCGAAGCGAGCATGTAATTGTCCTTCGGGTTGGCGTTGTAGAGAATGGTCTTCGGCAGCATGCCGCCCGTTTCGAACGCGTTTAAGAATTTGGAAAGCGTCCCGGCAAGACTGAGGTCGTTCATTGAATCAAAGCCAGTGTCCGGCCCGGCGGCCTGGAACATTTTCCGGTTGTTGTTTCGAAGGGCGCCTATATGAAGCTGCATGACCCAGCCATGGTTGTGATATTCGCGTCCGGCTGCGAACAAAAGGGCCGTTTTATACGCTTCTTCCTCGTCAGGGGTGACGGTTTCGCCGGAGAGGGCTTTTTGCAGGATCGCCGTGACTTCGCAGTCCGAGACAGGCGCAAAGGGTATTTGGGACAAGCTTGTATCCGCAATGCGGCAGCCGTTTTCATGGAAATATTGTATCCGCCGTGAAAGCGCTTCTCTAAGATGATTAAACGTATTGGCCGGGCAGCCCGCGGACGCACTGAGCTTTCTGATATAATCGCTGAACCCCGGATGCGTGATCTCCAGGGCTTTATCCGGGCGGAAGGCCGGGAGGACGCGGAAGCCGGGCGTTTCTTCTGCGAGTTTTTGATGGGCGGTGAGCGGATCGGCGGGGTCGTCCGTTGTGCAGACGACTTCGACGTTGGAATGCCGGATGATATCGCGGCAGCTCATGTTTCCGCCTGTGAGCATGGCTTTCGTCTTTTCCCATATCTGCGGGGCGGTTCTCGGCGTCAGCGGCTCGCTGATTCCGAAATACCGTTTCAGCTCGAGGTGGCTCCAGACATAGACCGGGTTCCCGATACAAAAGGGCATCATCCCGGCAAACGCGAGGAATTTCTCATAATCGGGCGCGGTGCCGGTGATGTATTTCTCGTCGATGCCGAAAGCGCGCATGCAGCGCCATTTGTAATGGTCGCCGTACAGCCAGAGCTGCGTGAGGTTTTCGTACGCTTTGTTCCGCAGTATCTCTTCCGGGTTGATGTGGCAGTGGTAGTCGATGATGGGGAGGTCTTTGGCGTAAGAGTTATAAAGCCGTTTCGCGGTTTCGGTTTTGAGCAGGAAGCTGTCGTCGAGGAATTGGTGCATGTTGAGACCATCCTTTCTGATTATGATGACATGGTCCTAATCTGAAATGGTTTGGTGTGTTTTGATATTTGGCGGAAACGATGGATAGGTATTTACTTCTTTTTATTTTATCCCTCATGCAGCGGTGTGTAAAGCCCGGAATCTCCAAGCATGGGGAGATAAAAAAAAATATTTACGGTAGGCTTGAGGGAGAAATCAACGGGGATTGTGTGGTTCGGCGGGGGAAAAGGCAGGCTTTTTAAACAGAGAATCTTCCTCCGCGGGGAGGTCTGGGATATTTACGTTGGACAAGGGAACGAAAGCAATATACTTTGGCGGCCGCAGGCCAAGCAGCGGGCGTTTCAGCAGCGGCCGGAATATGAGGTTTTATACGGCGGTGCGGCGGGGGGCGGCAAATCTGACGCGCTTTTGACCGAGGCGCTGCGGCAGGTGCATATACCGCACTACCGGGCGCTGCTTTTAAGAAAGACGTTTCCGCAGCTTTCCGAGCTCATTGACCGGAGCTATGCGCTCTATAAATCAGCGTATCCCAGCGCGAAGTACCACGGTACGGAGCATTGCTGGACTTTTGCGAGCGGGGCGAAGATCTATTTCGGGTCGATGCAGTTCACGAAGGACAGGCAGAACTATCAGGGCAAGCGGTATGATTTTATCGCGTTTGACGAACTGACGCATTTCACGTAGGAGGAATACAGCTATATGTTTTCGCGCAACCGCCCGTCGGGGCCGGGAACGCGGGTGTATATCCGGGCGGCGACAAACCCAGGCAGCGTGGGGCACGGGTGGGTAAAAGAACGGTTCATCTCCGTCGCGCCGCCGCTGACGCCGGTTGAGACGATCGTTTCTGTCTATAAGCCAAACGGGGGAAACGGCGAAACTGGTCAGAAAACGGGTGTTCGTGCCGTCGACGGTGTTTGACAACGATGCGCTTCTTGAGAACGACCCGAACTATCTGGCGAACCTTGCGATGCTGCCTGAGGCCGAGCGGCAGGCGCTTTTATACGGTTCGTGGGACAGCTTTAGCGGGCAGGTGTTTGCCGAGTGGCGCAACGATCCGGCCCATTACGACGACCAGCGCTTTACGCACGTGATCAAGCCGTTCGCGATCCCGAAGTATTGGCGGGTCTTCCGCGGGTTCGACTTCGGCTACGCGCGGCCGTTTTCCGTGGGGTGGTTCGCCGTGGACCACGACGGGCGGCTGTACCATATCCGCGAACTGTACGGATGCACCGGGACGCCGAATACGGGTGTGCGCATGACGCCGGATCAGATTGCCGCGAAGATTAAACAGATTGAAAATGAGGACCCGAATTTGAAGGGCAGGGTGATCACGGGCGTGGCCGACCCGTCGATCTTCGACGAGAGCCGGGGCGAATCGGTCGCGGCGATGATGGAGCGTTCGCCGAACTTCATTTACTGGAGCCGGGGCGACAACACGCGGATTCCGGGCAAGATGCAGTACCATTACCGCCTTGCGTTCGACAATGAGGGGCTGCCGATGCTACAGGTGTTTTCGACGTGCAGGCATTTTATAAGGACGCTGCCCGCGCTCGTATACGACGAGAAGGACGTGGAGGACGTGAACACGAGCCAGGAAGACCACATTTACGACATGTGCCGGTACGTGCTGATGGAAAACCCGATCTCGCCGCGCCCGGTGGAGGTGCCGGAGAGGTTTGGGGATGATCCGCTGGAGTTGAGGGAGAAGAGGGAGGATAAGTATAAATTTTTCAGGCTATAAATTTGTTCCGTCTTTTGGAAATTTATGATGTAATGGTCAATAATCCGATTCCTCTTGTTTAATGCGAACATTTGGAGTCAAACATGAAGCTAAAATTGTGATGTTATGAAATAGTAACATAAAGCTGAATTATTTTTTAAAATTAGGAAAAAATAATAAAAAATGTTGCAATAACGTAACGTTTTTGTTGACTTATGAATACTATGTAGTAAAATAATTATGAAGGGGGATTGAAAATGAATGAGATTTTGGGAGCGAGAATCAGGAGCTTAAGAGAAGCAAGATACCTTACACAAGAACAAGTCGCGGAAAAAATGGATTGCTCGAGGCAAAAATATGCTAGACTTGAAAAAGGTTTAATTGATATTTCGTATGCAAGTATAAAAACAATTGCTAAAATCTTTGAGATAAGTACTGAAGAAATTACATCATCAGTAAACAATATTTCGCCTATATACCTGAGAGCAAACGATGGTTCTGTCTCAGAAGATAAATTTGAGTTCATTAGTAATATGCTAGATACTTTTTATGCTCATCGAAAATTATATAATAGTATAAGGCAGGTTAGTGTCGATGAGTAAAGACAGACAAATTTTTATTGAGCAAGTAGCGAATAACGTAAGGTGTACTTGCCAAATAACTGATTATGGATTCAATAATATTTTTGAAGCTGCAGAAAAACTCGAATATCGGGTGGTACGATATCCAATAGGAAAAGATGCGCTTTTAGGATTTGCGATGATTAAAAATACGGATAGGATTATTTTTACAAATTCGTCTCAAATTTTATCACGAGAAATTTTTTCTATGGCCCATGAAATTGGACATCAAAAATTGCATTTATCGGAGCAAGGCAAATTAATAATTAGGGATGACAATTTTGATAACACTAAAGATGAAACTGAAAACGAAGCACATTATTTTGCACGATGTTTACTTATGCCAAAAGAAAAAGTTGAGCAATTTATCCGACTTGAATTAAATGATAAAGAACTTGAAACCTGGGGTGGTATTGAAATTGCAAGAATGCAAAAAGCATTTAATGTAAGTTATGATATGGTTCTTGTTAGATTAAAATCACTTGGATTATTAAAAGAAGCTATCTTTGATAATTTGAAATTAGAGAAAAAAGAAAAAACTGTTACGGAACTTTTAAAGCCGATTGGGAAACCAGAGTTAATTAAACCCTCAAATGTCAAACAAATCCCAGCCGAATACCTAGAATGGGTCATATCAAATTATCGTGAAAAATTAATTCCTAAAAGTAGCCTTGAATTGGGCTTTAAAGTACTTTGACATGAATTTTGAAGATGTTGGAGATAACATAGAAATACAACCTGAGGAGAAGAGCTTTGAAGAATTACTTAGGGGGATGGATTAATGGAGGCATCTCTCGATACATGTGCAATTATTGATCTCTACAATGCAAATCAACAAAATATTCTTTTCAGAAGATTTAAAAAAGTATTGATATATGAATTTATTCGCAATCCTGAAATGAAAAATCATGCACAATCTAAAGTCCTAGAATTATTTGATGCGGATGTAGAATCTGGTAAAATTAAAATAATTTGTGATAATGATCTTAAGCGAATACAAATGTTCGACATTTTTCAAAGCCATGTCAAAGAAAATAAAATATTATATGATCCGGGTAATCTTGGAGAAGTATATGCTATTGCTTTGGCAAAAACGCTAGGTTGTATTGTTTTAGTTACAGATGATATAAAAGAACGTGGCCCCCATTATACTCTAATGCGAAGTATAGATTCGGATGTAATACCTCTTACTTTCTATGAAATCTTATTTCTAGACTATTTAGAAAACTGGATAACCGAAGATGATTTTAAATACTATTTTGATACTATTAATAATACTTCAAATCTAAATAAGAATTGTAATAAAGAATTAAAGAATTTCATAAAGCGATTTTGGGATAATCCAGGAAGTGAACGCGAAAAAGTATGGATGAATAAATTTTGCAGAGAACGAGGTATTAATGCAAAAGAAAGATTGCGAAATCTAATTTGTTTTTTGTCAAATAAACAGTGACATATCGCAAATACAAATCGTGGATAACATAATCACTTCATGTTATCGTTATTCAAATTAATGGCGATTTTGTTAAATAATAAGTGCTTCAATATATACTATGCATGGTGGCAGGTGTATCCCTGAACATAAGCCGCCCGCGCAGCGGCCGTTTTACGGGGGTAATGGGATTGTTAAGGGACCCTAGGGGGAGAATCGGAACTCCCCCTGGGTCGCCTTAACGAAAAGCCTATGAATTAAATACTATCTCATTTAATTATTCCATGGTATGTGAACAACTCCAAAGGTTAAGATTCTTCGCTTCGCTCAGAATGACAAAAAGGACTCCGTTCAAAAAAACAGAGAGATAAGATTTTCAGTAGCCCGCTTAGTGGGCTTATTTTATTTCCTGCTCCAAACTATCAAATACCTTTGTGCTGAAAAATTCTCCAAGGGTAATTTCAAAACCGTCGCATAGCTTTTTGATCGTAGCAATGCCGGGGTTTTGGCTTTCACCGTTCAAAATACTTTTGACTGTTCCCTGCGGAACCGCCGCGAGCGTGCTGATACCGTTGGGCGTTAGGCCTTTTTCTTTGCAAAGCTGCCTGATCCGTATGGCGACCGCTTGTTGTACGTTCATATATTTTCCTCCATTAGTGACATATCACAACCTAATGATATGTCACTAAGATTTTTCATATTAGTGATACTTCACTAACAATGAAAAAAGTGCTATTATAGTGATATATCACTATAAGGAGAAATATACATGATGATTACTCAAACCTGCTGTTTCACCGGCCATAGGCCCGAAAAACTCCCGTGGGGCACGAACGAGACTAGTCCCGATTGCGTTAAACTGAAAAAGCTGCTCTACCATCAGGCCGAACAGCTTGTCACGCACTTTGGCGTCACCCATTTCATCAGCGGCATGGCAAGGGGGATCGATACGTACGGCGCGGAAATTGTGCTCCAATTGAAAAAAACATATCCCGTTACGCTGGAATGCGCGATCCCCTTTGAGGAACAGGCCGCCTCCTGGCCGGAGGACGACAGGAACCGGTATTTTGAAATCATCGCGCAGGCGGATCAGGAAACGATGTTCCAAAGCCGCTTTACGCCGGACTGCTACGGGAAGCGGAACCGGTATATGGTGCACAGCAGCCGGTTTGTGATCGCCGTATGGGACGGCTCCGGCGGCGGGACGAGCAGCACCGTCCATTATGCGTGCAGGAAAGGCCTCCGTGTCCTGCTCATCCATCCGGCCCACCTGCTCATGCCGCCAAGTCCAGCGGGAGAGATGGAGGGGCATGGATTTTAAAGGCGGTAACAGTTATTATGCAATGACTGAATCCATAGAAAAGACAGCCCTGGAAAACGGCTGCCATTGCATTTTGTTCGGGAGGGTGATTGGATAAAGAGTTTAGGGGAGGGAAAATCGGAACTCCCCCTGGGCCGCCTTAACGAAAAGCCTATGAAATAAATACTATCTTATAAAATCATTCCATGGCAGGTGAATAACTCCAAAAGTTTAAGATTCTTTGTTTCGTTCAGAATAACACCACAGAGTAAATATCAAGGGGCATTTCCCTCCTCCAGCCGCCTGCGACGGCGGCCCCCTTATCTGAGGGGGCCGATGGGGATTCTTCGCTTCGCTCAGAATGACAAAAAGAACTCCGTTTATAACTAAGAAAGAATTATGTAAAGCAAGCCTGCAATAGCGGGCTTCATTTTATCTCCTGCTCCAAATTTTCAAACAAAGGCGAGTCAAAGAATTTTCTTACACTGATATCAAGCCCGTCGCAAAGCCGCTGGATTGAGACGATTCCAGGATTGTTGCTTTTTGCGTTGAGCATACTGTAGATCGTGGAAGGGGAGATACCACTTAAATTGGCAAGCGCGTTGATGGCGATCTTTCTTTTCGTACATAATTGGATAATTCTGCGCGCGACGGCTTCTTTAGCATTCATTTTTATACCCCCTATTCTCTGATATATCTTCAAACCAATTTTAAATTCTTATACGATATATCGAGTGGGATATATCCCAAATAATAGGTTTTGTGGTACAATATGGGATATATCGCATATCGGAGGGATAAAAATGATTATACAAACCTGCTGTTTTGCCGGTCACCGTCCTGAAAAACTCCCCTGGGGCACGGATGAGACCAGCCTTGATTGCGTAAAACTAAAAAAGCTGCTCTATGGGCAGGCCGAACAGCTTGTTACGCAATTTGGCGTCACGCATTTTATCAGCGGCATGGCAAGGGGGATAGACACGTACGGCGCGGAAACTGTGCTCCAATTAAAAAAAACATATCCCGTCACGCTGGAATGCGTTATTTCCTTTGAGGGACAGGCAGCCTCCTGGCCGGAGGACGACAGGAAGCGGTATTTTGAAATCATTGCGCAGGCTGATAAAGAAACGATGTTTCAGCAACATTTTACGCCGGACTGCTACCATAACCGGAGCCAGCACATGGTGAACCACAGCCAGTTCATGATCGCCGTATGGGACGGCTCCAGCAGCGGGACGAGCGGCACCGTCCATTATGCGTACGGGAAAGGCTGCCGTGTCCTGCTCATCCATCCGGCCCGCCTGCTTATGCCGCCGAACCCTGCGGGAGAGATGGAGGGACATGGTTTTTAAAGGCAAAACGGCTATTATGCAATGACCGAATCCAAACAAAAAGGCAGCCGGTCAAAACGGCTGCCCATGGAGTAATGGGATGGTTATCAATTCTATCGGCATTTTAGAGTAAGGCTCTGTTGAAGAATAATATTGAAGAGAATCTCTTTGTGAGACTTCGTTGTTTCACATTATATAAATATAATAAAATTAAAAATAATTTATTTAGACTTGGGATAGTCATTCTCATTAAAATTACCAGTAACAAAATAAGAAGCCTGTGACCTGGTAAGGAGTTGCTGCCCACTATATATTTCACCTGCTGCCCGCATGATTGTCCTGCCATTACTAATAACTTCACCTACTGCGGTAAGCGTGTTTCCCGTGGGAGCATTTTTTATATAGCTTATACTCATATCTATTGTTACTACCCGTTTCCCCAGAGTTATACATGAAACACCCATTGCTACATCTGAAATCGAAGCCAAAGTACCCCCATGTACAAAACCGTAAAGATTACTGTGCTTATCAATCATTTTAGCGCTATATATAACTTTTCCCTCTGCGACTTCAACAATTTGAAGGTCAAGAAAATTTTCAAGTATTGGTGTTTGATACATTTCCTTTAAATATGTTCGTATCCATAAAAGATGATCTTGTGACATGATTGCCCCTCCATAGGAAATTATGCAAGGGGGCACGGGCCCCATGCGGCGTTTGCCTCGTGTGAATGCTTCGCGCCTGCAGCGGCGCCATTGCCTCTGCGGCGCGCATGAAAAAAGCTGAAACGGCGTTATTTTTACAGCTCCTTAAAATGCGTGATCATTTCGTTGGTCAGGCTGATGTCGTCAAACGCAACGTCGATGTCTTTTTTGTGGACCCATTCGGCTTCCGACAGCTCGTTTTTGTCTATTATAATTTGATCGGAACCGTCGAGATCGCAGTAAAATCCCATCAGCAGCGTGTCCGTAAACGACCAGGGCTGGCTTTTATAAAACCGTATGTTTTTTACCTTGACGCCGACTTCCTCCATGACCTCCCGGACTACGGTTTCCTCCACCGATTCGCCTATTTCCGAAAACCCCGCGATCAGGGCATATCTTTTATATGCTCTGCCCGCATATTTCGTCAGGAGTATCCTGCCGCCGTCCGTCACGCCGACGATGACAGCGGGGGATAGTTTGGGATAAACCGTGTTGCCGCAGTTGTCACAGCGCATCATGCGCTCTTTTTTGTCGTGGACCAGCTCGCAGCCGCATTTGCCGCAATAACGGTTTGTGGAATACCATCTATGAAGCTGGCACGCCGTCACGGACGCAAACGACAGGTACTTCGGCTCTTTGCCCCTAAAGTCCATCATATTATGGTAAGCGAAACCGCCTTTGGGCTCTATCGGCTCGGCAAGGAAAAATTTCGTACGGTCAATGGAGAATAAATAGGTATACGCGGGATCATGCGGCGCTAGCTCGTTCCAGCGTGGGAACGTGAAGCCGCCGTCCGTTTCGTTGATGAGGACGGCGTTGTCTTTTATATACAGGATGAAGCTGTCTGCATCCGGCTTCTCCTGCCGGAAACAGTTGTCATAGATTCTTGGCTGGATATTCTGTATCATTTTTTTGCCTCTTTTACAGTAAGCGGCTTGTCGCTTACGGTTCTTTGTCCATTGTAATGCAATCCGGCGGGGGAATGCAATAGGATTACATGCGTAGAAAATAACTTTTAGCTGTAATAAACAGGATGCACATCCTGCTTATTGGTAAATGACATTCTAAAAGGCACGCCGGAAAATGGCTGCCTTTACAACTTAGACGATAGTATAAATAGTATAAAAAGTCAAAACCCGCTCGTTTCCCTTATTTTATTCAACGTATTCTGAATCGAGAAAATTCAGAAATTGTATGGGACGGTCATATTTTTGTATATCGCTCATATTAAATGCCGCTTTATACACACCATCTTTCGCCAATAAGTACACGCATGCGTCCTTGCCTATGGGGCAGGTCTAAATTATCTGTCTTTTCAAGGAATTTCAGCGTTTGTCCTGCGCTGAACAGAAATGACATGCCCGCCTTCCTTACTTCCTCATGCTTTTGACCGGCGCCCAGCATACCGCCGCCGTTGCTATAGTAAAGGCTTACCGTCCCGTCGAAAAAACAGGCGAGGGTGACGGTCGCGTGTGTGACAGGCAAATCGACGACCGCGGCATAGACCTGCTCGTTATTATCAAGCGTTACGCCCAATTGTTCAGGCTTCACTGAAAGCGCCTGCTGCCGTAGACCTAAATAAGGATTATCCGTTTTTACTTCCTCCTTTTGAAAAAATCTCATCAAGAGACCTCTTTCTGCTGCGGCTATTTATATAAACGTTTACTGGCTGCGCTACTGCTCCGGTTTACATATCCGTCTCGTACACGATGCCCCATTTCCTTGCGGAGGGAGTCGATGAGGCGGCAGATGCGGCGGCTTTCTGCAAGCGGATAATAGGGGGCTGTCGATAAGGCCTTTTTTCAGGCAGTCGTTGACGTGGAGGAGCTCGTACTGGGAAGCCGGTCGCGGGGAACGGGTCGTTGAATTCTTTGATGAGCGTGTCGCCGTGATACAGGCGCGCGTGTTCGGAGTGGCCAAAATAGGGGCCAAACCTCGATGCGGCCGTTTTCACCGATGATGAAAGCCTCGTGCTCGCTTGCGCGGTCGAAGGCGCCGCCGATAAACGCCGTTTTGCCTTCGCCGTAAAAGAGCATCATGTCGCAGCTGACGTCGACTTCGCCGTTGGATTTCCAGTTGGACACGACCTTTTCGGGATCGCAGCCGAACGCGAAATACGCCATGGCGAGGCGGGTAGATCCCGACGTCGCGCAATGCGCCGCCCGCGTATTTGGCCGTCGCTTTCCATGTCTGCCATGTGTTCGGGTCGGTCTTGAGGCCAAGATACGCGTGCACCGAGAGCACCTCTCCGATTTCGCCCGCGTCCATCCATGCTTTTGCCTGGCGCACTGCGGGGAGAGCAGCGCGTCCACATTCCCTCCATTAAAAAGAGGTTCTTTTCGCATGCCTTTGAGACGAGCGCGTCCGAACTGGCGCAGGTTGTCCGCCATCGGGCTTTTCGCAGAGGACATGCACGCCTGCGTCGAGGGCTTTTTGAATATAGTCATAGTGTGAATTGTTCGGCGTGGCGATGTACACGACGGCCGGCTTTGCTTTATAAAGCATCTCCTCATAGTCTGCAAAGCACGATGCAAAGCCGAATTCCTGCGCGAAAGACGCGGCGGTGTCCGCCTTGCGCGAGCAGACGGCGGCTGTTTGGGTGCAGCCCGCAACCGCCATGCCCTGCGCGAAGCGGCGCGCGTTGAAACCCGTTCCGGCGACAGCCCATTTGATATTGTCCATAGTAAAAATCTCCTCCCAGTTTTAGATATATTAAAAAGGTTAGTTCTGAAAATAAAATCCTGCAAAGGGATGAAAAGCTTATACGGTATACCAGGAATCTCCGGCGCTTACCTTGTTGCCGTGATTTGGCAGGACACATGATCAGCATGAAGGAAGGACGGTCATTCGTCATCCTCGCTTCCGAGTACCATTTTTTCAATAACAAGGTGATGAAACTGTGCAAAACAGTTCACGATCCTGTCAAGGAGCCGTTATGCTTATATCAATATCCACACTGCCCATGTCCACAGTCATTTTGATATTGTTATCTTCATTCCAGATACCGAAAAGGTGATGGAGGTTTCCGTCGTACCCGCCGTGCAGGCCGATATCCGCCCATGAGTTCAGTAGCGACTGAAAGCTTTCCCATTCCGTCGCCGCTGATTTTTTTGAAATGGATGTGTATATCCAGATTCTCCGGCTCCGCGTTTTCCAGCGCGGTAAACCGCTGCGGAACGTATTTCTTACGCTTTTTTTTCCGGCGGTTTAGGTTCCGCTGCTACAGTTTGCTCCGGATAAAATGGCTTTGATTTTTTCCTGGTATTTCTGATAAGCCCGCTCTCTTAATTCCTTCTCCGGCAGTTTGGAGGCCTCCTGCATCGCGAGACTTTCCTGCTCGTCAAAGACCAGTCGATTTATTCTGCGCGAATCTCCGGAGTAGTCCCGTTCCACAATCGTTTCAGCGTCTTCCCTGCAGCAAAATGGGCTGCAGCAACTTTTTGAGCTGCAGGTAAAGCGCAGGATCAAATATATGAATGTCATCCGAGATCTGCACATAATACGCCGTACCTTTTTTGACGTTCAGCTTCTCAAGCTGAAAGCAGGAAAAGTTTTTTTGGAACAATTCTTCTCCGCCCAAGAGCCCGTATATGGCCTTCGGTCAGTATGTTGCCCCAAGGAAATACCCCCTGCCGATCGTATCAAAGCTGGAAGAGTATAAAATAATATGGTTGCTCTACCAACAATTCCCAAGCAGTTTCATATCTAGGGTTGATTACGGTACTTTTCATATAATCCAGAAAACCGTATATACCTTCAAATCGGATAAACGCTTCCTTGAACCACTCAATGATTTCGTTCTGCAGATAGGCGCACCTGTCCATTACGGTAAAAAGCAACTTCATTTGCCTCTCCTCGGCGTTATATTCACTGCACAATGCGACAGATACGGATACCGGCGCAAAAGGGCCACTGCTATTCCGGCAGCTTTCGTCTTTTCTCCCAGTCGTAAATAATCGAGATCTCAGTGACTTTCTTTCCCATAGCTGCGTTTTGACAAGCACCCAACTTTTCGTGCTGAACCGTTTGATCTTTTATCTGGCCATCCGCGTATTCCAGTGCTATATAGTGGCGAAGTTGTTTTTGGGTGATGAAAATATCGATATACTTTTCCAGGCATTCGATAACGCCTTCAATATCCTCGCGCAAATCCTTGAACGTGTTCACACCCGAATTTGATCATCATGGCATCGTTTGTTTGTGTCATGGGCGCACCTGCCTCTCTTGGAAGAACGCTTTATAGGCGTCAATTTCATCTTTTGACAGTTCTTTGATGGTCAGTGCTTTGAATACAACTTTTAAATGATACCCCTCGGAAAATGCATTTCCCGACGAGATATCGTTCTTTGCCGTGGAGCAATAATTCATCGAAGATGAGAGTAACCTATCCAGTCCATCGTAATCCGAATAAAATTTACTTGAAATTTGTTTGATATGTTCGAGTGTAATTTCCCATACAAGATCTTCACAGTCATCAATAATAACAAGCTTCATTTCACTGGGCATATGTTGGTTGATATCAAATTCCGGATATTTAGTTAATAAACCGATATACGGAACCATAGCGTCATGAAATCCGTGATGGTTTTCATAAATGTCAAGGAAGTCTTGGGGGAGTATCTCTCTTGTACGTTTATATGCTGCATAATATTGTTCGCGCGCCGTTACGCGCGCCGGTTCATCCAACTCGTCTGCCGACCGTACCTGCATCACTTTTTTTGTTTTGTATTTCATAGCGTACTTCCTTTTGCGTGAAGAATTTCGATTGGATGGGAGAGGGAGAGTTGACTTTGCATAATTCCATTGTAATCCGCAAAAGGGCGCGGCGCAACAAAAAAATGACGCTTTTTCCAATATACAAAGGCGGCCGTTGCGGCCGCCTTTGTATGTCAAAATGTTATTCCATGACTTCTTCCTTTTGTTTGGCGTACTTTTCAAAGCTATCCTTGCCTTCGGCTTCCACCATTTTTCGTATAGTTTCTCTTGATCCACGTTCGCTTCCTTTTGCGCTTCTTTTCCGTATTCTTTCGCGAATTCCTTGCGGATTTCCTCTTTGATCTCTTTCTTGATCTCGTCCCGCATGGAGCGCCGGTCTTTTTTATTTATGTGCTTTTGAGGCGACGAGCCTTTAAACAGCAGCATGCACAGCAGCCAGATGCCAAGCCCTTCCCAGTAGGTGACCTGCTTCAGGCCGAACAGCAGGGGCATCAGCCAGTTCCAGAGGCCCTGGATCACGAACCCGAATAAAAAGCAGAACGCGATGCCGCCGATGACCATCATAACGATTTTACCTGCCGTTGGCTTTCCTTTTTTTTCACTGCATTCACTCATTTTTTTTCCTCCTTCATATACTCATACATCATGTCTTTCAGTTTTTTGGCTGCCCTGCTTTTGCGGGACAGCAGCGTTCCGATCTTCTCGCCTGATTCCTTTGATAGTTCCTCATAACTCCGGCCTTTGATCTCCGTTTCGACGAACACGTACCTTTGCTTATCGTCCAGCTTATCAATGGCATCCATAACGGCTCGTTTCTGTTCCCGGGTCAGTATTTCTTCTTCCACGTCCTGCGTTTGTTCGTCAATCTCTTCGGCTGTCAGGGTTTCCTTTTTCCTCTTTTAAAAAAATCTTTCGCGCCGTTTTCGAGGGAAGCGTACAGATAGGACGTCATGTTCCGGATATCGGAAAGGCCGTCGCCTTTATAGAGCAGGTTCATAACGGACTGCTGGATCAGGTCTTCGACGTCGTACTCGTTCAGACTGTGAAAGCGCGCGTGAAGGAAGCGGCGGAAGCGCTCGTAGTTTTCCTCAAAGACCTGACGGATTTCGAACTTGCTCAGATGATCACCTCCCCGAAACGGATTTTTTGTGAACCGGTTACGATTATAAGACGAATGAGAAGGAAAAATATTGCAGTGATTTTTGCTCTTTTTTACAGTATATCAAAAATTATTGCGGGGCAAGACAGTTTTGAACGGGAAGATTAATAATTTGCAGTTCGGGCGCGAGTAAGAGTAGCGGCGGACATATGTATCAGGCGGTGGGGGAACGCTTCGCTGGATTCTTTTGCTGTGCTCAGAATGACAGGCGAGGGTGGAATGAGGAGTAGGGATAGTTGCTAATTAAGTAATAATAATTCCTGGTTAATTAAGCAATCAATTATGAAAGAGCAATGGAAGAACCAGCAGGCAGAAAAATTTTTTTCTTCTGATTATCATGGATCATAAAAAAGACAATCTCGCTTTCATGGGGAGAAATCCCGCTTTTTTTCAGATAGGCTTTATATACGGATGAAATATGCGGGCGGCATGTGCCGCTATACGGGACCGATAAAACCAGAAAACTATTTGGGCAGGAATGAATTGCATAAGGGAGGATACAAAGTGGCAAAGACAAAAAAAGAGAAGATACGCAATTTGGAGGACGTGCTGCTTTCGATGGCGCAGGAGGATAAGACGTCCGGCGCTATGGGCGTACAGGGAGGTATGATGCAGCCGGGGCAGATGCCATTACAAGGTCAGATGCAGCAGAAAAGCGGGCTGCCGACGGAGCAGGGGTTGCCGCAGGGGACGGGGTTAAAGCCGCTCGTAAAGAAACCGACGCCAAAAAAAGCGGAGAGCAAAGGCGGAGAGGAAGCCGGGAAAAAGATCGGCAGGAAACAGATCGAGGAAGCGATCCTGACGCTGCACGAGTACAAGCGCGGCAAGGCGAATCTGGAGCACCGCATCATCGAGAACGAGCAATGGTATAAGCTTCGGCACTGGGAGCAGATGCGGCTGAAAACGGCGGGGGAGGTGCAGCCCGTTTCGGCGTGGCTCTTTAACTCCATCGCCAACAAGCACGCCGACGCGATGGACAATTACCCGATGCCGAGCGTGCTGCCGCGCGAGGCGGGCGACGAGGCGGCGGCCAAGCAGCTTTCCGCGATCCTGCCGGTGATCCTGGATCAGAACGACTATGAGCAGACGTACAGCGACAAATGGTGGTACAAGCTCAAGACGGGCACGGGCGTCGAGGGTGTGTTCTGGAACCCGCAGAAAATGGGCGGACTCGGGGATATCGAGATCCGACAGATCGACTTACTGAACCTTTTCTGGGAGCCCGGCATCAAGGATATACAGGCTTCGCGCCATTTCTTCCACGTTGAGCTCGCGGACAACGAGGTGCTCGAGAACGAGTATCCGCAGCTCAAGAACAAGCTTGGCGGCAATGCCGTCGACGTTTCGCGTTATCTGTACGACGAATCCATCGACACGTCGAAGAAAACGGCGGTCGTCGACTGGTATTACAAGGTGCGCAGCGGGTCAAAGGACATATTGCATTACTGCAAATTTGTGAATGACGAGGTGCTCTATTCGTCCGAGGACGATCCTGAATATGAAGAGCGCGGGTTCTATGACCATGGCAAATACCCGTTCGTGTTCGACGTGCTGTTCCTCGAGGAAGGGATGCCGACCGGGTTCGGGTACATCGACATCATGAAGGACCCGCAGATGTACATTGACAAGCTGAACCAGGTGATTTTGACAAACGCGATGATGACAGGCAAAAAGCGGTTCTTTATCAGGCACGACGGTTCGGTCAACGAGGAGGAGTTCGCCGACTGGTCGAAGGATTTCGTACACGTTGCGGGCAGCAACCTCGGAGAGGACAGCATCCGCGAGATCAACGTCGCGCCCATCAATTCGATGTATTTGAACGTGCTGAACCAGAAGATCGACGAGATGAAGGAAACGTCCGGAAACCGTGATTTCTCGCAGGGCGGAACGACGGGCGGCGTTACGGCGGCTTCGGCGATCGCGGCGCTTCAGGAAGCGGGGAGCAAGCTATCGCGGGACATGATCAAGTCTTCATACAGGGCGTTCACGCGGGTCAACTATTTATGCCTCGAGCTGATAAGGCAGTTCTATGACGAGCCGCGGTGCTTCAGGATCACGGGGGACAACGGCGGCGCGCAGTTTGTGCAGTACGACAACGGCAGCATGATCGCGCGGGATCAGGGCAGCGATTTCGGCGTGTCGCTCGGGATGCGCGAGCCGGTCTTCGATATCAAGATCACGTCCCAGAAGAACAGCCCGTTCTCGCGGATCTCGCAGAACGAGCTTGCCAAGGAGTTTTACGCGATGGGCTTCTTCAATCCGCAGATGGCCGAACAAGCGCTCGTCTGCATGGAGATGATGGATTTCGAGGGCAAGGACATCGTGATGCAGCGGCTTTCGGAGAGCCTCGCACGCCAGCAGCAGCAACAGCAGGCGCAGATGCAGCAGATGATGCAGATGCAGCAGATGGCGCAGGCCCAGCAGGCGCAGGGCAGGTCCGGACAAGGTGGTCAGGCCGCACCGGGGCAGGGCGGCGCGCAGGGACAGGGAATGGCAAATGGGCCCGGCATGGGGCAGGGGAACTCGGCCGGCGCGAACGCGGCGGCGAACCAGATGTCCCAGATGGCGTCGGCGATGGCGGGGAGATAAGAGCTTTTAGGGTTTGTGCGGATATGGGCTGTAAAGGGATAGAATGGCTGCCGCACAGGAAGATTTTTAGTATCTGCCGACACCTGCCTTCGATGCATTATGCGGCGAGTAATTTTATAGTACGGTTTTCGTTAAGAGACCCAGGGAAAGTTCTGATTCTCCCCCTAGGGTCTCTTAACAATCTCTATTACCCCCTTAAAACAGCCGCTGCGTGGGCGGCTTTTATGCGTGCGGACACCTGCTGCCGTACAGTATCGTACCTGCCGATATGGATTATCTGATGTATTTTTTGGGAGCAGACAATGAAAGTTTGGAAACGGATTCAATATTACCCTCTAGGCGCGCTATAGCGAATCATGCCCGCGGGGGAGAAAAAGCGGCGGCGGGTTCCTTATAGTTAAAGCGGATGGAAAGCCGGTTTGAAAGGCAGAAAGTCCGGTTTTTCATTTTATTTATATGGGAACGACGTTTTCAGGAAAGGGGCATAGATGAGTATTCCATTCAGCGCGTATGATGCGCAGGATTTCGCGGCATGGAAAAAAGCAGAAGAGGAGAAGAAGAGGAAAGCGGAAGAAGAAAAGCGGCTCGATAGCACCCAAAAAGGACTGGACAGCGATAAAAAGAAATGGGAAAAGGCACAAAGCGCAGCAGCAACGCCGTCGGCCAAAAGCACGCAGACGTCCGGGACATCCGGAGAGACGTCGCATTCATTGGGGCGGGGCGTCTATCTGCCGGGGCAAGACACCGCGCCCGGCACGTTCAATAGTACACAGAACATACAGAGCAAGAGCCCATATCTATTTGCACAGCCGCGGCTGGAATCGCCCGGCGTATTCGAAGACAGCGACGATCCGCTGATGAAAGCGGCCATCGAAAAGGTACTGATGGATGAATATTTTTTGAGAAATGGCAAGATGCCCGCCTATCAACAGCTTATGGACGGACTGGGAAAAGAAAGGATATAATAATGACAGGATCAGAAAGCTATCGCAGGAAGACTCATCTGACTTTTCGTATGATCGGGACATGATAAATAGAGTAAATTCGGCTAAAATCCAACAATCTGATGAGAATATGGTTAAAAAAGCGCCGATGGAAGAGCGCAGGGTGAAAGCCGAGGAAATAATCAATAATCCGGAATATCAAAAACAAATCGCTGCAAGAACTAAAAAACCGGAAGACGTCGTAAGCGAAGATGCCTCAATAGTGGATATATTCGGTACGGAACTATCCGGGGAAGAAGCATCAATCGCCGTAAACGGTCTGCTCTTTGCCGGCTTTGGCAATGTGATCACAGCGCTGGATAATAAAAACAAGGCGGAACAATATACAAAAATATACTTTGGAAGCGAAGATATAGATACCACGGCTGCCAACGCCTTCAAGCACGCGTGCTGGCATACGTTAAATACGAAATCGCTTTGGGGCGGAGCGGATGCCGCGCAGCGTTTTGCTGACGCGCATGAGAACAAACCGGACCAAAATACGGATAAAGCATATATAAATGCCGAGCTGGGAATTGACACAACATTATATAATGCCACAAATATGGATCTGCATAATAACGCGGTCGGCATTGCCGTAGGTGTTGTTGCAGGAAAAGGTGTATCGGATGACGACCTGGCAAGGATGGTGTATGATGTTGTCATATCGAAGGGCCAGGGCATTTGGGATGGGCATGGACTGAACTGAGGAGGTCAAAGCATGAAAAAGGTGATCAAACTGCTTTTGCTGGCGGTATGCTGCGGGATCCTCATCCTTGTCTGTATAAACGTCAGAAACAATAAAAAACCAGATACGATCAAAGCGGAAATAATCAGCAGGATCAAGATCCTTTCGGAAAAGACCGAAGCAATAACGATGGCGGAGCTGACGCCGTTTGTTTGGACGGAAGAGTACATTTACGGAGGATATAGTTCCCCTGAACGGTTTCAAACATTCATGGGCGGTAAACAGGCGGAATATATGGATACCCAGGAATTTAATCACAGAGGAATGTTTTTTGCCGGCAAAAAGCTGGTATTTGACACGAGGGTTGTTGATTCTTATTATGATTGGTACATGATTCCCATTGGAGATTATATACTGACACCCTCCGACTGGCTGAATATTGACCTGACGGATAATGGCATTGATCTCTACGTTGTGAAGTACAATAAGGAAAAATAAAACGGATCTGGCGCAAGTTTTTATGATGTTGTGATAGCAAGGCCAGGGCATTTGGGATGGACACGGATTGAAACTCTGGAGGTCAAAGCATGAAAAAGGTGATCAAACTGCTTTTGCTGGCGGTATGCTGCGGGATCCTTATTCTTGTCTGTATAAACGTCAGAAACAATAAAAAACCAGATACGATCAAAGCGGAAATGATCAGCAGGATCAAGATCCTCTCGGAGAAGACCGAAGCAATAACGATGGCGGAGCTGACGCCGTTTGTTTGGACGGAAGAGTACATTTACGGAGGATATATTTCTCTTGAAAGATTTCAGAAATTCATGGGTGACAAAAAGGCGGAATATATGGACCCTCTGGAATATAACAGCAGAGGCCTGTTCTTTGCCGATGAAACGATGGTATATGACACACGGACAGTTCATTTTTACAATGAATGGAATATGATTCCGGTTGGAGATTATATACTGACACCCTCCGACTGGCTGAATATTGACCTGACGGATAATGGCATTGATCTCTGCGTTGTGAAGTATAGTTAAGGCAAAATGAGATGATTGCCATGCCCGTATTTTTAGCGATTCGTGACTGAAAAATTCGATACGGAATTATTTGAGGGAAGAAGCCGAATTGAGGTGACAAGTAATGAAGCTGTTAAAATCCGCAAATCTATTCAGGATCATAACATGGGGTATCATTGCGGGAACGATCATAACTGTGATTTTGCTGAATGTTTTGCCGCAGGATTATAAACCGGCAAATACGGCGGATGAAATAAAGGCCGAGATGGCCGGCAGGCTGGAAACCATTGCCGAAAAAAGGGACAAGGTGAACCTTGTCTCGATTACGCCTTTTCTGTGGGACGAAGGGTACCTAACCGATAATTCTACCGATGGAGCCGCTTTGTATGCTATGGCCGGCAGACATATCGAATATAAGAAGCTGGACCAGGGAGAAAAGCGGTTACTCTTTTTCTGTCAGGGCCAGGCAACAGCGGACTTGATTATCACGAAAAATGAAATCGATTTTGACATGCCGCCCGGAAAAATAAACAAAAACGACGGATGGCTGATCATTGACAGTGCAGACAAAAACGTTATCAGGCTGTATAAATAATCTCTTCAAGGTGCCCTCTGACGCCGCGCAGATCAAGCCGGCCGCGCTCAACTATAACTTTCCTGTCCTTTTTATGTATGTCCCGGAATACTGGAAAAAGACAATTTTTGAAATTGCTAATAACGAACTGGCAGGCCCATTTATTAATAATCAGTATATCAAGCAATGGCTGGAGGAGCATAAATAAATAAAGAGCAGAATACCCGAAAAGCAATTCCGCTTTTCGGGTATTTTTGTTTGCCGAGAGAGAGCAGCCGTCACGTTTCTTCCTTTCTTTCTTTCTTTCTTTCGGGCGCCGTGATCATACCCGTATCAAAGTGTCCGCAAAGAGCATGCCTTATGAACCGCCGCCCGATGGGCTGGCGAGCGAAAGCACCCCGGCGGCAACAAGAAGAACCGGCGGCAGCTTTATTAGCCATCTCGTCCCCAGCAAAAGCATCGGCAAGCCGAATGCGAACATCAGCGCGCCGGATACAATCATCAAAACGCCGGCAAGGATGCGCTTTTTGCATACGAGCAGGCTGCCAATCAGGCCGGCCAGAGAGATCACGCTATAGAGGACGGAAAATACAAGAAAACCGGATGTATAGCCTTTCGACTCAAAGTTCGCCGCGCTGTAGGGATGGAGAAGAGCCCATGCACACTGCACGGTCATCCATAGCCATGGAAGCAGTGTCAGCGCGCCGCCAATGATACCAAGGATACGGCTGATTTTTTTCGTCATGAACTGCACCCCCCTTTTGAAGTGATCCATAATATACTTATTATATTCTGTCTGTATGCTATTACAAGCCTGTAACCAAAGGAACTGTTCCCGTGTTTCATTGAAACTTAATCCCTTGAAATCAGCTTATGGCTGTTTTTTTCAAGGGCTGTTTTTTATGGGCAAAATAACCGGCCGAAACAGAGTTGGTTTGAAACTGTAAAAAATAGAGCGCAAAGAACTGTGCCTGCCCTGAGGACCGAATCGGGACAATGAGCGGAATAAAAGCAGGCCCGCACGGCTTGCCTGAATCGGCCTGGGGCTGGCATGAAACCTTTCAAAGGAGAATAGATTTTTGATGTACGAGTAAAAACAGGGCTGGTGAAGACGAACTATGACTGACCCGTATTCATTGGGGGACCCCGCCGCGTTTGACGGCGCCATTGCGGCTTCCAGCGAATCCGCGGCACCGGGGACGCAGGCAAACCAGCTGCTCTTCCCGGATTTTAAGCAGCTTTTCGTACAGACGGGCGGGGAGGTGATCAACACACTCGTCGGCGGCAGCGGCCCGCCCCTTTTGCTGCTGCACGGCCATCCGGAAACGCACGTGGCCTGGCATAAGGTCGCCCCGGCGCTTACGGACCGGTTCACCGTCGTTGTCACCGACCTGCGCGGATACGGCGATTCCGGCAAACCCGACGGCGGCCCCGGCCATGTCCGTTACTCGAAGCGGGAGATGGCGCAGGACCAGATCGACGTAATGCGCATACTCGGATTCATCCGGTTTTCTGCTGCCGGCCACGACTGCGGCGGGCATGTGCTGTTTCAGATGATGCTCGACCATCCCGATGCGGTGGAGCGCGCTCTTGTACTCGATACCGCGCCGCCGGCGCTTCTTTACAGCCGGACGAACCGGGGGTTTGCACAAAACTGTTTCTGGTGGTTCTTTCATATCCAGCCCGCGCCGCTGCCCGAAATGATGATCGGCGCGTCGCCGAAAGAGTACCTGACGGCGCTTCTGTCAGTGCAGAACAGTACGCCAGGGGCGATTGTGCCGGAAGCGTTTGCCGAATACCTGCGGTGTTTTCAAAATCCCGCGTGCATTCGCGCGATGTGCGAGGATTTCAGGGCCTCGGTCACGATAGACACGGAAATAGAGAAGAGGCTGAAATACCAGAAGATAACCGCGCCGCTGCTTGCGCTATGGGGGGAGAAGGGGACGGTCGGCCGGCTGTTCGACATACCCGGCCTTTGGCGCGCTTGGGCGCCGGATGTAACCGGCTTTTCGCTCCCGTGCGGGCATCTCATTCCCGAGGAAGATCCCAAAGGGCTGCTTGGTGCGCTGAACGGTTTTTTGCCGGAGGGGTAATTGATTCCGAATTGCACAAAAGGAATCCGTATGGTTTGAGCTGGTCAGAACACTCGCGCAGTATTGTCAGTGCGAATCTACTATTAAAAAGATTTTTGGGGGGGAATTGTACTATGCCTGAAGATAGAAATGACCAGATGGCAGGATTGGTCTATGTTATGACAAATTCGGCTGACGACAACGAGATAGCCGCCTTTTTCAGGGGCACCGACGGCACGTTGCTGCCCACGAGTTTTTACCGCACATTGGGCTTGGGCACCGGTCCGAGAGGAATCCATCCCGAAATGCCGGGCAGCGGCGTTGATCCGCTTACATCGCAGGGGTCGCTTGCCCTGTCCCGCGACGGGCGGTTTCTCTTTGCCGTAAACGCGGGCAGCAACAGCATTTCAAGCTTTCAGATTGCGTTTGGCGGCGAACTGAATCTGGCCGGCGTGATGCCTTCGGGCGGGCTGCAGCCAAACAGTATGGCTGTATTTGGCGGCCTGCTGTATGTTTCCAATGTCGGAAGCAGTGCAAACGGGTACCGGTCCAACATCACCGGCTTCCGTATCGGCCCTGACGGGAGGCTTACCGCAATACCCGGCTCATCGCGGAATCTCAGCACGGTGAACGCGCAGCCGTCGTGCATTGTATTCAGCTCAAACGGCCGCCAGCTTGTCGTATCCGAGCTGACAACAAACCGCCTGAGCGTATTTCAGGTAACTAACGACGGCACTTTATCCGGTCCGTCCGTCAATCCATCCAGCGGCGCGGGGCCGTTCGGCTCCTGCTTTCTTTCTTCCGGGATATTGCTTGTCACGGAAGCCGGCGCAAACGCGCTTTCCTCTTACACCGTTACGCAAAATGGGGAACTTCGTACCGTCAGCGGTTCCGTCAAAAACGGGCAGACGGCGACATGCTGGGTAACGGCCGCCAAAGACGAAAATTATGCCTATACTTCCAATGCGGCAAGCGGCACCATCACGGCGTACCGCGTGAACAGGAACGGAACATTGAATGTGATGGGGAATATCCCCTCTACGCCCCAGGGGTCCGCTATGGGCGCGCCGATCGACAGCGGAGTAAGCCCGGATGGAGCGAACTTCTACGTTTTGAACGGAAACCAGGGCTCTGTTTCCGTATTCCGTACCGGCGGGAACGGACAGCTTGTGAGACAACAAGTCGCCGGTAATGTGGGCCTGCCGGACTTGGGCGCCCAGGGCCTGGCGGTGCGCTGAGTTTTTTAGAGTAAAAGGAGAGTTGCATGCAGGGAACGGTCTTGACCGTTCCGTGTCATAGTGATCCGTGGAGGCAAGAAGCGGAAGGGTCAAGACCCTTCCCTACAGTCCGGCAAGGCCGTTCGTATTTTTCAGTATGTCGCTTTTCACGATCTGCGCGATTTTGTCCGGTTCTTCAAACATGGGGCTGTGCGCCGAATTTTTAAAAAGATAAAAGCCTTTTACCGGCGCGGTTATCTGTTTGAAATATTCCTCCGACATTTTATAATTAACGGTATAATCGTATTCGCCGGAAAAAAGTATGCGGGAACGTTCAGCGCAGGGACGGTTTTCCGTATATCGGCTGTCATTTTGAGCTGTTTATTTTTGTTCAGGGAGAGCTTGCCGCGCCATAGATGGATTTTTTCGGGCAGCGTATATTCCCTGTTTCTCAAAGAAGCGAAAAATACCCCCGTTACAACCGATTTCATATCGTGCGTTGTGCCGATGCCCGCGCGGTGCATGACGTCATCCCGCATTTTATAATACCCGGCAGACAGGCAGCCGTATTTTTTCAGCTTTTTTACGGTTTTCCCGTCGCCCGCTTTTGCGTAATAGTCCAGCATGTATTCATACGCGATTTCTTCCGACTCCTCCTGATTCGTGATCTGCGCGACCGCTATGTAAGCGCGATAAAGCTGCGGCGCCTTCTGCACGGCCTGGATGCCGAAATAACTGCCCCATGACTGCGCCATAAGGCAGATCTTTTCCTGCCCGAAACGCGCGCGCAGATAATTTGTCACCGCGATGGTATCGTCAATATACTGCCCGATTGTGATGGTATTCTTATCGATATCACGGCCGCAGGATAATCCCGCGCCCCGCTGGTCCCACCATACGACGGTAAAATAGTCTTCCAGCCCCGTGGGATACTGTTTCGTCAGGAAATATTCCGGCATGCCCGGACCGCCGTGAACGAACAGCAGCACCGGGCTGGAAGCATCCCTGCTCCTGATAATCATGCCCATTTTGACGCCGTTGATTTCAACAAAACGTTTTTCCGCAATGCTGTTTTCCGGGATCTTACCGTTTTCGTCTGTGTATGGTTTTATTTTGCCCGGGCTCATGATCAGCAAAACGGCAAAGCAGAGGAAAATACTTGCGGCAACAGCAGCGAGCAGAATGGTAATCACGTTCCGACCTCCTTATTTATTCTAAATATTGTCTTCGATTTTCTATTCCCACCTTCTGTCATACCATATAATCTTTATATCGTAAAGATAAAATGATTAATTGAAGCAAAAGCCGTTACACTCCGGTTAGCCCGATATATCTTTGTTATAAAAAATTAAATTTTAAGTTAAGTAACTCTGTTATATTGTCGAAAGATACTATATAATAACGATGAAATCTCGGCAGATCGGGCTTTCTGGGGGGGCAACCTGATTTGGAAAATAAATTATCGGAAAAATCAAATGATTCATTATCTGAATCACAACCGTCCTATCTTGATAATAAATTGGGCGGTTTTCAGAAGTATATACGTATTATGATTCTTGTTGTTGGAATCTTTAATTTATTGTTGCTTATTCCGGATTCATTGAATATTGAATTCTCAACAAAATTAGTAGGCATATTCATTATCCGAGGGGCATTTTCTCTTGTTTTATTTGGGACATTTTTGCTGATAAAGAAAATGAAAACATTCAAAATTTTCTCTATGATTGTATCCGGATGCGAGCTTTTTTCCATATTTATTTTTATTTTCGTTTTAAGCCGGTATAACCATCCTAACTTCCTGATACAAACAATGGGAATGATCATTTTTATGATCGCCGTCTTTCTTATTCCAAACCGGTGGGCGTATATGCTTTTCGTTTCCGTTTCGGGAGCCATTGCATTCCTGGCATACTCTTTTTTATTCGCTAAGTTCTCCGGCATTACGGATTACTGGGCTGCAGTCGTCTATTTATCCATCACCATTCTGCTGTGCGCAATTTTCGCTTGGAACATGGAACGGCATCAGTACAGGGAATTCGCAGCAAAGAGCGAGCTGGAATATATCAGTTCCATTGACTGTCTGACAAAAACAGCCAACAGAACCAAACTGGAAGAAGAAGCGAACCGGTGGATCAATTTTTGCCATCGGCAAGGGCTGCCCTTGTCATTGGTTTTTATTGACGTTGATAATCTGAAAAAGATCAATGACCGGCATGGCCATCTTATTGGTGATTCCGTTCTTACGGACCTGGCCCAGCGAATCCACAGCCAGCTGCGGGCATCCGATGTGTTATCGCGCTGGGGCGGGGATGAGTTTGTTTTGCTTCTGCCGAATGTCACCCTGGAGAATGCCGTTATGTTAAGTGAAAGAATCAAGAATTCCATAGGCGAAAATACGTTCATTCAAGATATGAATGTGACATGCAGTTTCGGAGTTACAGTAATGAAGGAAAGTTCCGGCTTTAACGACTTGATACAGGAAGCCGACAGCTTGATGTACGAGGGGAAAAAGCTTGGGAAGAATACGGTTCAATGGGAGAATGGAGGGTCTTAGATTAGCTCAAAGAATTGCCATATATAAGCAAAACTTAAGTAATACGAAGATAAAAGAGGAATCGGGTTCCCGTTTTTTATTCTCTTTCCATATTTTTTAGAATCATTCTTCGTTTGCCTTCAATCTTAACAGATGGTTCCTGCAATTTGGAAAGCGCCCACATTCTACCTAAACAGGCATGATGTGGGCGTAAGATTTTTATATATGCAGTGTCAGGAAGCGGAAATCTTTACGGCTTCAGCAGACCGTCTCTCCCTCACGCCGTTCTGCCGGAGTTTTTGCGCTGGCGTGTATTGGGACCGCCCCCTTGGGCCTCGTGCGCCAGGAGCTTCGATTTGACCGTCTGGATGATCTGGTCATAACCCGGCATGCCGGCTGCTTTCCGGATGAAGGAGGTGAAATGATGCTTCATCTGCGGGATGTCGCCGCCTTCCTCGTAGATGAGCCCCAGCGCGAGGTGCAAAAGGAACTTTTCGGGCTCGTCGGATAGCACGTTCTCGATGAACGACGCGAGCTCATGCACGTGCTCCGCCGGGTACCTGAGCGCCGTTTCGCACTTGCGGTAAACCGTAAACGGGTTATCCGGGTTCGGCTTGTACGCGCTCAGAAACGCGTCGCTGTAGCGCCAGTCGTGATAGCTTTTAAACGGTTTGCACCGCTTGATGCACTGGACGGCGAGGTCGATGTCCCTGTGCTTTAACGCATGGACGAACGCCATGTTCAGGTAATAATCGTACGTGTCCGGTACGAGCGTATTCGCCTTCGTGAGGTAATCCTCCATCCTGTCTAAGTGAATCCTGTCCTTGTCGTGGCAGTAGTCAAGATACTCCCTGCGCGAAAGGATCGTATTCGAGATGAAATACCTTTCCGGGACGGTGTTTTTTAGCCAGCTGATGGCCGGGAGGCTGTGCTCTTCATCCTGCAGGCTGTCATAGATATCGGCGAACAGCTCGTTTGCACGGATTGTTTCGCCTGCGAACAGGTAGACGATCCCGGCGAGATATTTGATGATATACGTCAGCGACAGCGCCGTGACTTTGCATTTCTCAATCTTATCGTGCCGCGTAAATTTGACGTTTTTGATCGAGTCCGTCAGCGTGATCATATCGTGGGCCAATATTGTTTCGGCGGTCTGCTGGTATTTGGGATGCGCGACGCCGGTATTGATCTCGATTTCGTAATTTTCGCCGCTGCTTTCGTTATCGACGGTGTACACGACGCCGACATGGAAAATGCAGTTCGTTTTCATCAGGAGGGTGACCATGTCTTTTTTATTATACAGGTCATACTTTTTCAGCCTGCTGCGGCGGATGCAGACGACCTCGAATTTTGTCTTGGACGGCTGCCTGAGCGATTCCTCGAACGGCTGCACGAGCTTGAATTTCACATCGAGAAAGCTTTTTTCCGATTCGGCGCCGACGACGAACAGGACGGCAAGGCAGTCCCGTTTCGCCCGCGGGAGAAGGTTGTGCTTTATCGTTGCAATGATATAGAGGAGCAATGCGGTTGAAGTGACGGAAACGGCGCAGACGAGCTGCGAAAATGAACCGTTGAAATCTTCGGGAATGAAGGGCAGGCAAACGGCGGCGCAAAGCAGCAATGCGGCCGGAATGCTCCAGTATTTTAAGAACAGCCGGTCAAGAAGTTTCTCCAAAAATGACATATCCATCGCCCCATTTCTTAATACCGCCGCTTTCCATCGGAAAGCGGAGACAGATCCCATACCATCCGGAAACGTTTGACGTCAGAAGAATAAGATGCATCTAAAGTCAAAATCACGAGCAGGCAGAATCAACAGTATTTTCCTATTTTTATTAGGAGGCCGGACGATTTAGGTTGAAGTACGCCGTAAACAAACTGTGAACAATGCAGAGCAGCCGGGGAAATGAAGAGAAGTTACAAAATATTTCCTTTAATTACTTATATTGTATCTCTTAATGTAATAGAAGCGCAACGGGAAACGTGTCAAAAAGACATGGGCTTTTTGCGCATCTTTTATCATTTTATGCCGGATTATGACGAAAATAGAATAAATTGTTGAGAAGCGGGGCGATTAAGGTATCTGTCTGCTATTTCGTGAGCGAAACGGAGGCGGCGGGGAGGCAGTCAAGGTCATTTTCGCCGGATACGATCCTGTAGCCGCTGCCTGTTAAAGACAGCCTGTTCCCGATGATCCGGCCGTTGACCGTCACACCGGTACCGGTGATGGCAACCGTCCCGTTCGGCGCGTAAATAATGCCGTCCACAACGGCGCCGGAACCGGTAAGCGAAATATTCCCGTTTTTCGAATAAAAGCACACCTCACTGCCGGAACTCGTCAGGCCGCTTCCGGTGAACGTAATATTGCCTGTCGCCGCGATGCAGCCTTTGCCTGTGAACTGGCTGCCGCAGATGGTTACGTTTCCGTCGACATACATCGGGTGATCGACGCTGATAAAGGAACCGTTGAACGTTTGATCTCCCGTATATGAATGGCCGGATGCTTCGGCCTGTTTTTTGATGGCCTCCGAAAAATCGGGCATGCCGACCGTCGGGGCGGCAGTGTACACTTTTGCCCCGGTAACGATGCCGCTGCCGGTTGTCTTGATCGTCGCGGCTTCGCAGATGCCCCCGATGGTTATGCCGGAACCCGTAATGGTAATGCTCGATACGGCCTCGGCTGAACCCGTGATCGTCTGGCTTGAACCTGTCATCGTCAGTTTATAATTCGTATGGGCGCTGCCGCCGATGTATTGGCCGCTGCCGGTCATCGTCAGCGGATAGCTTGGATCGCCGGAGAAAAGAGTATAGCCGAACGCTGCGCCGAGGGTTTTCTTTGTGGCTGAAGCGGCGGTCATCACGTTTGCGCTGTTGATCCCGATGACTTTGGCGAACGTGTATTCGACCCTTTTGGTGCCGCTGATGCTGACCGTATAATTTTGATCGGAGAAGGATATGGAAATATCGGACGGGCTGTAGCCGTTTTTCTGAATATATTGCTCAGCCGTATCGGCGGCTTTTTCGGTATCGGGCAGATCGATGGCGGCGGCAAGGGCGCAGGCGTCCAGAGCGTTCTGAAAGCTTGATTTCTCGATAGTCACCCTGCCCATGTCAATGATAAAACCGCTGATGGCGCAGACGAGGGCAAACGCGATGGCGGCCAGTATAAGGACCTGTCCGGATTCGTCCTTCCAGCTTTTCAGAATTGACCTGACTTTAGATAACATTGTTCTCCCCGCCTAACAGAATATTTGCATTGAACCACAACAACTCAGGCGTGCGAAAACCATGTGTATTGCGTTCCATGGTTCTCCGCCGGTTTCGGCAAATTTTTTGATTTGCGGCAGGGCCGGGCATTGGCAATACGAATACTGCCATGAGCAGTGAAGCCAAATAAAAAAGCTCCACTTCAATTAGGAAGGGAAGCCAAATAAACGGAACCGCTTTCTATGCTTTCCTTCGGTAACTGGCTGCCATACGCTATCGCGCTACAGGCCCTTTAGCTTTGCGTCCACAGGTTTCCCCATGTTTGCCTTTATCGGTTGACATTTGTCTGGTTTGATTATATTTTCATCTATTTGTTTTGTCAACATTTTCCACAAAAAATACCGGAATTTCGGATTTTTCCTGATTTTTCGCCTGCTGAAGAACAATCTTTTTGCGGGGTATCCTCAGTTCCTTTTGATAGAGACCGGATTGACCGCTCCTCCGTCTATGGCGTTCAATACGATCAGATCGTCGTCTGTCATTTCTGTTGTATGCTTGCCGGTATCGTTAATGGCATCCACCGCCCATTTTTTCGTATATGAAACATACCAGGCCGGAACGTACATGTACTCGTCCGTCTTGTCCTGAATGGGGATCATCGCAAGCTTCATCCCGATCTTATTTACGGTAATTGAGACGTCTTCACCCTCCAGGAAGGAGCATTTATAAAAAATCTGTTTGCGGATGCGTTCCTGCATTTTTTCAAAGGGCATCAGCGGCGCGTTATCCGTCACCGTTTCCGATATCTTCAGGGGGCCTGTCCAGTAAAACATCTGAACCTGACCGCTTTCATCCACATAGATGCTTATTTCTTCTGGATGGCATGGCGCGCTGTATTCAAATTCCTCATTTTTGTTCATACCTCCGCCTTTAAACAATACGGTATCCAACCCGTCATAGCTGAATGCAAATTCGATATAGTAACCTTTTGAAATGTACTCCGAGCCATTGGGTTTTAATCCTTTTTCGGCAAAAAACTGTGCTTTTTCAATATCCGATTGCGCCATATTTTGAATGCCCAGTTCGTTGATCAGATATTGCGCTACGGCTGCCGCTGTTTCTTTTGAGATCTGAATTTCTCCGGCGTCCTTAATATTCCTATCCTTCCATTGTGATTCAGGCACAGCATAGCCATTTGCAAAGATGAAATTTTTTGCCGAAGCGCTTACCGTACCGTATAGATCCCCGCCCAATTCCAAACATCCGCCGACGCCCGTACCGTCAGGTTTAATCGTGAAATCCGTCACATATTGTTTCTCGCTTGTTTCCGGCGCGTTGCGGATCATTTCCTCCAGTTGTTTGACCGCTGCTTTTGAATCGTCGTTTACTACATATTTCCCGTCTATGAGCTGCCCGCGTTTTGCATCGATCAACATCTTTTCCAGATCGGCCTTCGTTTTCTGCGGGGGTATCACGACTTTTTTGTCCTTTACAAAATAGGCTATGAGGCTGTCTACGCGCTGCTGCGAAAAATTATCCGGGACGACGGTCAAAACCGAAAATTGCGCCGCGTCCGGCACCGATACCTCAGCGTCAATGCTCACCTTTATTTTGCTGCCTTTCATGTCAGGCGTTTCCTGCCAGCTTTGCGGCACCTCGTATTTCTGTGCTGACGGTTCGGTTTCGTTTATCTTCTTTTCCAGTCCGCCGTCCGCCTTGTTGACGACAGGCGCCTCCTCCGGCGTCGGCTGGCAGGCGGTGATCAGGCTGCCAGCCAGCAGAAAGACGGACATAAATACTATTATGCGCCTGGTTTTAAAAAACGTTGGTTTTCTCATAGATACCTCAAATTCATTCAGATCGGCTATGGGATAGGAAGCATCCTACAGGCAAACAGTTATGTCGTCATTCTTCCTTTTTCTGTCGGCTATATCCATAAAGAATAAAATCGGGGGACTTTTATCGGTGAATGGGGGCCGCGGATATAGATACGGCGCTTTCAGGAAGGATGGGAGATACTTGACATATTCTGTGGGCGGTTTCTTCTCATTTGCTTCTATATCACACCCCGGTCGGGAGCTTGTCCTCCATCAGGGCGCGGAAGTTCATTGGCTCGCCGTCTGCGGCGAACGTGCCGTCGCCGTTGGCGTGGAATGTGCGGCGCTCTTTTTTATCCGCGTCGATCCAGGCGCGTACGCCCTGCAGGATCAAAATATCCTGGTCTTCGATATAATCGGTCAGGCGGCACTCGATGCAGCCGAGGCATTCGGCGATCAGCGGCGCTTTCACGCTGGCCGCCGGCAGCGGCGTTAAGCCGAACCGCTTGAATTTATCGACCGTTTCGCCGGAACAGTCGCCGATACGGACCGCTTTTTCCGCAAGGTCGACCGCCGGGACCGCGAGCACGCATTCCCTCGTATGTGTCAGCGCCTTGAAAGAATAATTCCACGGGCCGGTCGTCAGGGCGATCTTCGGCGTGAAATCCGTCACCATATGCCAGGAGATCGTCATGATATTGTTTCTGCCGCCCTCGCTCGTCGTGACGAGGAGCACAGGTCCCGGCTCGATCAGCATAAACGCTTTTTCAATGGGCAGTGCCGTCATGGACATAACGATCCGACGCCTTCTTTCCGCATGAACTTTTTTCTTTTTCACTTAAAGTTTATCACAGAAAAAATACGGTTTGGCAATAAAAAGTACGATTTTACATAATATTAATTTTCTATCCCCGGTACATGGTGTATAATGGGTTCCGGCATGGATATATGACCACAGAAGAAGGAATAAATCATGAGAAGAACAAAGATCATCTGCACGCTGGGCCCGTCCACGGACGAAGAAGCGGTCCTAAAGGAACTGATCCTTGCGGGGATGGACGCCGCGCGTTTTAATTTTTCACATTCGGATCATGCGGCGCATAAAGAGCGGTTCGACAAGATCGTGAAGCTGCGGGAGGAAATGGATCTCCCGATCGCGACGATCCTCGATACGAAAGGGCCGGAAATACGGATCAAATGCTTCAAAGACGGCAAGGTGTCCTTAACGAAAGGCAGCACGTTCACGCTGACGACGAGGGAAGTGGACGGGGGACGAGAATATCGTTTCCATTACGTATGAGGATCTGCCCAAAGACGTGACGACGGGTACGACGATCCTGATCGACGACGGCCTCATTGAGCTTTGCGTGCTGCAGGTTACCGATACCGATATCGCGTGCAAAGTCAAAAACAGCGGCGTGTTATCCAACCAGAAAGGCGTAAACGTGCCGGGCATACACCTTTCCATGCCGTTCTTGAGCGAAAAGGACAAAAGCGATATCCTGTTCGGGATCGAAACCGGGTTTGATTTCATCGCGGCGTCGTTTACGCGGAGCGCCGAGGACATCCTGGAAATACGGAAGATACTGAACGAACACCGCTGCCATACCATCAACATTATTGCGAAAATTGAGAATGCGGAAGGCGTACGGAATATCGATTCGATCCTCGCGGTGGCGGACGGCATCATGGTCGCCCGCGGCGATATGGGCGTGGAGATACCGCTCCAGGAAGTGCCCGTGCTGCAGAAGCTTCTGATCCACAAGGCGTTCAACATCGGGAAGCAGGTCACGACGGCCACGCAGATGCTGGATTCCATGATCAAGAACCCGAGGCCGACGCGCGCCGAAACGACGGACGTCGCGAACGCCATCTATGACGGCACGAGCTCGATCATGCTTTCGGGCGAAACGGCCGCGGGGCTCTACCCCGTGGAGGCCGTGAAAACGATGGCGTGCATCGCCGAGCGCACGGAAAATGACATCAATTATATCCGGCGGTTTGAGCTGCGGGAGCACCACGAAGACACAAGCGTGACAAACGCGATTTCGTATGCGACATGCGACGCCGCCCATGACCTGCATGCGAGGGCCATCATTACGGTGACCAAAACCGGCACGACGGCGCGCATGATCTCCAAATACCGTCCCGCGTGCCCCATTATCGGGTTTTCGACGTATCCGCATATCTGCCGCCATCTGAACCTGTCGTGGGGCGTCAGGCCGCTCCTCATCGAAGAGATGGACAATACGGACAAGCTTTTCGACCGGGCCGTTGAGATCGCGGAGGAAAAAGGCCTCGCCGCGACCGGCGACCTTGTCGTCATTACGGCGGGCGTGCCGCTTGGCATCGCGGGCACGACGAACATGATGAAGGTGCATATCGTCGGGCACATCCTCGTATCGGGCAAGGGCATCACGAACAAGAGCGTCTGCTCGACTCTCTGCGTCTGCGCAAACGACGAGGAAGCCTTCAAAAACTTCCAGGAAGGGGACATACTCGTCATCCGCAGGACGTCCAACGAGCTCCTGCCGGTTTTAAAGAAAGCCGCGGGCATCATCACCGAGCAGGGCGGAACAAGTTCCCACGCCGCAGTCGTCGGGCTGTCGCTCGATATCCCGGTTATCGTCGGCGCGGAAAACGCGATCAAAATATTGAAATCCGGTTCGGCCGTCACACTCGATGCCTCGCGCGGGTTTGTTTACTGCAACAACAGTGTTGAGTGCAGGTGAAGAAGGGTTACCGTTTTATTACTCATAGGAATGCACGGCAAAAGACTATCTGTCAGATAGTCTTTTGCCGATATAATTTTAATTTATAATAAATACACCATCTATATAATGAGTGGGCTGGGTTGAGAATTAGTCTTATATTCTTTACTGTCCGCAATACAACGCTCATCATTTATTTTGATAATTATCAATATAAATAATCTCAGGAAAGTCATGTAGTTTTCTTCATGAATATTCTCATTTCCTTCTCCGCTCGGTTGAGTACCATGACTGTACATATTGCGCAGATTCAGAGCATTGTTGAAAGCCGATTTGTTCAGAAATTCCTAATGTACTCGGCTTATTCCGGATCGTAATAGGCCGAGTACATCGTGACATTTCCTTTTTCAAACGTGATGAACAGCTTCTGTTTTGTGGCGCTGTCGGCGTATACCCAGTAGGAATCGTCCGGTTCTTTATAATCGATTTCGAACGAAGTCCCTCCGACGGTCAGCTCGACGTCCCGCTGTGTCATGCCTATGGTCAGGACAAATATCTTGACGGGGGCGGAGTCGTCTTTCACCATGACGTAGTCGCAGAACGTCGTTTTGCCGTTTATATACGGAAAACCAAGCTCAAAAGTGCCGTAATCCAAATAGACGTACTCGCCGTCGCCGTATTCCTCCTGATCGCGCGAATTGGGCTTGCCGAAAAGGGCGTTGGCCTTTGCTTCAGTGATGCCCGGCTGGCCGCTCTTGCCTATGAGCTGGGTAAAACCACCATAATATGCCGTAGGGGTGGGGATGGGGGTCGATGTTTTGACCGGCGTCGGTATGACGGAGGGCGTTTGGGACGCGGCTTTACTGGACGCGGGCGGCTTGCCGGAAGTGCCGGGGGACGGAGTGGCAAACAGTATATTTCTCGAATCGCTGCTGAGCGGGTTCGCGTCCGCCTGTGATGAACCGCCGGACGCGGGTTCGATGAAAAGGCGCCAGACGCCGAATCCGGCTGCGCCGACAAGCAGCATGACCAGAACGGTCAAAAGTACAATCCGGTATGTAGGCGCTTTTTGAGGAACAGCATACGGAGAAGGGGACATGGGAGGCTGCGGGCGGTATGGCGGCTGCACGGGAACCTGACCTGGCGCAACACCGGAACCATACGGCCTTGGGGCACCGCACTGCGCGCAGAATCTCTCATTGGGCTCGAGTTTTTTACCGCAATGTCGACAATACAAATCTTCCATTTTGACCTCCCAATTCTTTATTCTTTATTGACAGTTTTAAGGGATTTTCATGAAAATTCTCTGAAAGCTCTGCTTCTACAATATCATCATATACGCTGCATGGGATAATTCAATACATTTTTTTCCTTCCGTAGTTCCCGTATGGTTTTTGCCTTGTACAGGATGGTTTTGACAAACCGCCAAACACTGTATTACAATAATCATGGTCAAATATTGCTGAGAAATTGAATTGGGGGAAAGGGTATGACGGAACCGTTACAGTCACTTATTTTGCCCGCAGGGTACTCTTCTGCGCTTTCGATCCGGAAAACGGAAGTTGCCATCAAAAAAATCAAGGACTTCTTTGAACGCTCCCTGGCAAACGAACTGAACCTCACAAGGGTGTCGGCGCCTTTGTTCGTGCGGCCCGAAACGGGGCTGAACGATAACTTAAACGGCGTTGAGCGCGCCGTCGGCTTCGGCATCAAGGATATGGGGGAGGCTACCGTCGAGATCGTCCAGTCGCTTGCCAAATGGAAACGCATGGCGCTCAAGAAATACGGTTTTGCAAGCGGCGAAGGCTTATACACCGACATGAATGCGATACGAAGGGACGAGGAACTTGACAACCTGCATTCCATTTACGTCGACCAATGGGACTGGGAGCGGATCATGGAGAAGGATGAGCGGAATACCGCGTTTCTGCAGGCGATTGTCAAAAAGATTTACAAGGCGTTTCTGGATACGCAGTCTTATATCCTGAAGGAGTATCCTTTTTTAGACAAATACTTGCCGGAGGACATCTCCTTCATTACGACGCAGGAGCTCGAGGACATGTTCCCGCATCTTACGCCGAAACAGAGGGAAGATAAAATCGCCGAAGAGAAAAAGGCGGTTTTCATCATGCAGATCGGGGCAAAGCTCGCTTCGGGCGACAGGCACGACGGAAGGGCGCCGGATTATGACGACTGGAGCTTAAACGGCGATATCGTTTTCTGGTATCCCGTGCTGAATAGGGCGTTCGAGGTTTCGTCGATGGGCATCAGGGTGGATGAAAAATCGCTTATGGAGCAGCTCAAGCTTGCCGGATGCGAGGAACGCAGGGAGATGCAGTTCCATAAGGACCTGTTGGAAGTGAAACTTCCGTATTCCGTCGGCGGCGGCATCGGGCAGTCCAGAATCTGCATGTTCTTCCTCGGAAAAGCCCATGTTGGGGAGGTGCAGGCGTCCGTATGGCCGGATGAAATGATCGATGCGTGCGCCGCGGCGAACATCAATTTGCTTTAAACAGCGAAGCGGATTCGTTTTCTGCAAAAACCGGTTATCAATAAACTGAACCCGTAAAATAGGAATGATACCAAAATGCCTTCTGTCTTAGGATGACTAGGACGGGAGGCTTTTTTGTGAATGAACAAAAGAAGGGGGCAGCAAGCCCCGTGCTTTTGCTGCCATCATTTTAAAGAAAACGATTACAAAACAGATTATTTAAAAATATATCAGAATTTCAATAAAATTTATATAAAAGTAGCCATAAAACGTTTACAAAATCTTTTTTTTATATTATTATATCTTCGACTAAGTCCTTTGTTCTTATAAACCAAAAAACGTCATTTCAAACAACAAAGCTTACTAAAAAGCTTACTATAATGAAGACAGGACAGGGATTTCAATGAAATATACGATAAAAGATGTTGCCAGACATGCGAATGTATCCATTGCGACTGTATCCAGAGTAGTGAATGGTGCCCCGAGTGTTAAAAAACAATTAAAAGAAAAAGTCGAGCAATCCATCAGGGAGCTGAATTTCACGCCGAACCAGCTTGCGCGGGGATTAAAGTGCAATGAGACAAAAACAATCGGGGTCATTATTCCCGATATGTCGAATCCCTTTTTTATGAAAATTATAAGCGAGATCGAAAAGGTTATCGGGGAAAAAGGATATGTCGTTCTGATTGTCAGCACAAGAGACTGGGAACAAAAAGAACTGGATTCCATCAATTTAATGGTCAATAAGAGCGTTGACGGTATTGTCATTACTTCCACGGGGCAGAATGAAGAAATGCTGGCCGGTCTGGCAGAGAAAGGCTTCCCCGTCGTGCTTATGGACAGAAGGCCCAAGAGGCCGTTCTTTGATTCGGTTTACGTGGATAAAGTGAAGGCCATGAAAACAATGAACAGTTATCTCTTCGAAAAAGGCCACAAACGCATTGCGCTGGTGACCGGCCCGAAAGAGCTGCCCTCCAATAAAGACCGGCTCACCGGATATATAGAATCCTACTTTGAGCAAAATCTTCTTGCCGATAAAGAATTGATTAAAAACGGAACGTTTACCGAAGAATTCGGCAGCCAGGCCTTCGAGGAAATCATTGGGAATTTGAAGGACGTAACCGCCATCGTTTCCGGGAGCGCAAGAATTACGGACGGAATCCTTAAAAAAGCAAAAGAAATGCGCGTTTCTATTCCCGGCGAACTATCGGTTATTTCGTTAGGCGACATCATCAATTCCGAACTCATTGAACCGCGGCTTACGTACTTTGAGGCCATGCCCGCACAAATCGGCAGAACTGCCGGGCAGCTGCTGCTTGAAAGGATAAATAACCCGGACGGAAAAGTCAAAGAAGTGGTATTTGATTCGGATCTCGTCGAAGGGAAGTCTGTAAAAACGATTTTTTAATTTTAAAACGGTAAAATGACGCACGGTCAGCGTTGAATCAAATCAGAACACGGTTCTTATCAGTATGCCGGTCTTAACAAAAACCGCTTATAAAAAAACATTGATGTTTTCATAATACATGGAGGAGTTTCATGAAAAAGTTGTTTGGAGTTACTGCCGCGATGGTTACCCCTATGGATAAAAACGGGGGAATTTTATTGCAAGAAGTAAAAAAATTAACGGATCACCTGATTGAAAAAAAGGTTTCATGCCTGTACCCGAACGGGACAACCGGAGAAATGTACCTGCTCTCCGTCGATGAAAGAAAAAAGATAGCCGAGGCCGTTGTGGAGGAAGCAAACGGCAGAGCGCCCGTTTTTATTCACGCGGGGGCGATGAATCTGGCCGATACGCTTTCGTTAGCGAAACATGCGCATGAATGCGGCGCGGACGGGATTGGCGTTGTGACGCCTTCGTTCTTCAAGGTGCGGGAAGATGAAATGGAAAACTATTATGTTGAGGTGGCGAACAGCCTGCCGGAAGATTTCCCCGTATACCTCTATAATATACCGCAGTGTTCGACGAACGACCTGACCGCCGGCGTTTGTGAAAAGATATTGAAAAGGACAAAAAACGTCGTCGGAATCAAATACAGTTTTCTGGATTTGAACCGCATAATCGACTACTGCGCCGTCAATAACGGCCATTTCAGGGTGATGCACGGCGCCGACAAATATATGATGCAGGTGATGGACCTCGGGTGTGACGGCGTGATTAGCGGCGTCGCCAATATTTATCCGGAACCATTTGTGCAGGCGTATAAAGCTTATACATGCGGCGACAGGAACGCGGCGCTGAAGCATATGAAAGCGGCGATGGAAATCGCCAATATTCTGAAAAACGGCGTGGATATGTCCTACTATAAAGCCGCGGTCCGTTACAGGACGAAGATCAACGCGGGGTCCGTCAGAAAGCCCCTGCTCGATACCGGCGGAGCGGAATTGGAGGCCTTGCTCGCTAAACTTGCGGGGTTTGAGCAAAAATACAATTATTAATAGCTGATTGCTTTACTAACCGTACAACACAAAAATACCTTCTGCTATAGGATAAGACTATGGACAGAAGGTTTTTTAATGAGCCGGTGGTTTATCATTGCAAAAAATGCCGGGCCTCAGGTTATGTGCCGGCGGCATGCAGCCGCTTTACCTGCGCGGTCATTTCCGGCAGTATTTCTAAGCAGTCGCCGACGATTGCGTAATGGGCCGCTTTGAATATCGGCGCGTCGGGATCGTTGTTGATGGCGACGACCGTATCGATGGCGCCAAGCCCCGCAAGGTGCTGGACCGCGCCCGATATGCCGCACGCGATATAGAGCTTCGGCGCGACCGTTTTGCCCGTCTGGCCCACCTGCTGGGTATAGGGCAGCCATCCAAGATCCACGACGGGCCTCGAAGCCCCGACGGCTCCGCCGAGGGCGGCGGCGAGCTCCTGCGCCAGACGGATATTTTTCGGGCCGCCGATGCCTTTGCCGACGGCGATGATGATATCGGCGTCCGTGAGGTTCATTTTGAGTTCGAGCTTTTCCGTTTGCAGCGTTCTTACAAAAGACGTTTCCGGTTCGGGTAAGGTGAGCCTTATGATTTTTCCCGTACGGCCTGCTTCGGGCGCGAGCGGCTGGAAAACGCGCGGGCGGACAGTCGCCATCTGCGGGCGGCGCTCCGGGCAGATGATCGTCGCCATCAGGTTGCCGCCGAACGCGGGCCGTGTCTGTTCAAGCAGCCGGGTCTTCGGGTTGATTGTAAGCTTCGTGCAGTCGGCGGTCAGCCCTGTGCCAAGCAGGGAAGCGGCCCCCGGCGCAAGCGAGCGGCCGAAGGAGGTTGCGCCGATCAGCAGGACTTCGGGTTTTTGTGTTCTTACGAGATTTGCCAATACGGCCGCGTATGCCTGATCGCCGCAGCCGTGAAGATACGGGGCGTCTGCGATCAAAACTTCGTCCGCGCCGTATTCGATCAGCTTTTGGGCCGATTCTGCCGCGGTGCTTCCAAGCAGGACCGCGCTGACTTTACAGCCGAGGCTGTCTGCTAATTCGCGTGCCTTTGCGAGCAATTCAAACGTGACGTTTTTCAGCGCGCCACCGTATTGTTCGGCGAACACCCAGATGCCCTCACAGGCGCCGCTTTGCGGTATTTCCGGATATTTCCCGCGTGCAAGCAAGACCGCCTGTTTCTTGCAGGCGGACACGCAAGCGCCGCACAGCGTGCAGTTGTCCAGTATGACCGCCGCTTTGTTTTCGACTTTGATGGCCCCGAACGGGCACGCCGGGACGCAGAGCCCGCAGCCTATGCATCTGTTTTTGTCTATGCTGATCCCCATAGTTCTCCTTTAAATCGGGTTCTTTTCCTGCAATTTTTTCAGTAAACCGGATACGGCTTCCGCCGGATCGCCGCAAAGATACTCAGCGGTTGTTTCGCGGCGCGGGATGAACGTTCTGACGACCTGTGTCGGCGAACCGTTTAGACCGGTTCTGCTTTCGTCGGCTAAGAGATCGTTCGCGGTCACACGCATGACTTCACACGACGCCGCCTGAAATATCCCGGCCAGCGACGGGAGCCGCGGGACGTTGATCTCTTTCGAGACTGTGATCAGGGCGGGCAGTCTGATTTCGACCGTCTGATAGCCGTCGTCGGTCAGCTTTTTGCAGACCATGCTGTTTCTGTCTATCCGTATGATGCGGCTGATATCCGTAACGCACGGGATACCCAATTGCTGCGCCATACTCGGGCCGACCTGCGCCGTATCACCGTCGGTCGCCTGCTTGCCGCAGATTATCAGATCAAAATTCCCTATTTTTTTGATCCCCAGGCTCAGCGTATATGCCGTGGCGAGTGTATCGGCTCCGGCAAATTTCCGGTCGCTTAAAAGCAGCGCGCTGTTCGCTTTGAGCGAAAGCGCTTCTTTGAGCACTTTTTCGGCAGCCGGTATGCCCATGCTGAGCGCCCAGATGCAGCCGCCATATTTTTCTTTGAGACGCACCGCTTCTTCGAGCGCAAACGCGTCGAACGGGTTCATGACGGATTCGATATTCTCCCGAAGTATCGTATGGGTGATCGGGTCGAGATTCACCTCATTTGAGGCCGGGACTTGCTTTATGCAGACAATCAGTTTCATAGGCCGGAATCCTCGTATGCGAATATATTGTTGCGGTTGAATAAACCGTTTGGATCAAAAAGCTTTTTTAAGGCCCGCATCTGGGCGAACTGCGCGGTATCGTACATCTGCTGCAGAAAGGGGACTTTCAGTTTGCCGACGCCGTGTTCGGCGGAAACGGTCCCGCCCATTTGCACGATCTCCCGCGCCCATTCCTTATACAGGCGCTTGCCAAGATCGTAATCGTCCATATCCCGCGGGATGATGTTGACATGCAGGTGGTTGTTCCCGATATGCCCGAAAATGACGGCTTCAAGGCCGGATTTTTGAATATCGCGGTTATATAATGCCATTACTTCTTTTAAATGGGTGTCCGGCACGGCCATATCGGTGCCGAGCTTCGTGATGCGGCTGTCCTTTTTGCGCCTGACGTCGATCTGCAGGTTGACGCATTCGGGGCACGAGTGGCGGAAAAAATGCAATTTTTCCATATCCCTTGGGTTATTGGCGACCCACGTATGCTCGGGATCGCCGCCGAGATCACTGATCAGCTGCCCTAAGGATTGGAGAACGGTCCATAGTTCTTCTTCGGTGCCGCCTGAAAATTCGGTATAAACGGCCGTGTGGTCAAAGCCGCCCAGCGGCTGTATCTGGGCAAACGCCGGGAGCGTTTTCTGCGCTTCCTTTAAAAGCATAAGCGCGTTGTGGTTAAAAAATTCGATGGCCGTAGGACGGTAAATAAAAGGCGGTTTATCTTTAAGAACCTTTTCCCCGCGCAGTGCGCGGACAAGGTCGAGCGCTTTTTCTTCGTCCGGCATGAACGTCGTGACGCCGCAGACGAATTGGGGCGAACGCAGCAGGCGGATCTCCAGCTGAGTGATGACGCCGAGCGTGCCCTCCGCGCCAATGAACAGGTCTATCATGTCCATGTCGGGTCTTATAAAATAGCCCGCCGTGCTTTTGATAGGCCAGGGCAAAAATATCGGGCAGTTTTCCTTCGATTTCGCGTCCGTTTTCGGTTACGAGCCGGAAGTCCTGTCCGTTTGCAAGCTGCTGTCCGCGCTGTAAGTTTAAAGCGTCTCCGTCGTTTAGCAGGAGGCGGATCTTCTCTATATATTTTCTTGTCGGGCCGTAGGAAAACGTGCGCGCGCCGGAAGCGTTGCACGCGGCCATGCCGCCGACGGACGCGGACGTCTCGGTCGGATCGGGGGAGAAAGAACCATTCGCCGGGCTTTATATGGTCAAGCGCGTCCTTTGACGGCTGATCCCATTCGCCGGTGATAAATGATTTCTGCGCCAGCGCTTTCCGGATCTGCGAAAGCAGTACGCCCGGCTGCACGGTGAGGAAAAAATCGCCGCTGTTTTCGTCATAGCGCGCGCCAAGTATTTTATTCATGCGGCTCAGGTTGAGGATATGGCCGCCGTTCGGAACGGCGGAGGCGGATAGCCCCGTCCTGGCCCCCTGCACGGTGATTGTCCCGTTTTGTGAGGATACTTCGCAGATTGCCTCGCGCACCTGTTCTTCCGTTTTGGGGAAGGAAATGCTCTCGGCCCAGCCGGTCTGGCGCGATTCGTCCCTTAGATATTCTCCATAGCAGGCATTAAAATCAGGCATGCTCCTGCCTCCTCACATAGTAACGCAGCAAATACGGTTTTTCCTACCTATAGTAGCATATTTTACGGTAAAGGGGGAACTTATGGCTGATACAATAATCACGAAAATGGAGCAGGCCACAGCCTTCTCCATATGCTTTCTCCTCTGGGTTTCAATTTTTCATGCGGGGTACCGCTTAATAATCATTTCTGTTGATTACGCTGCCGTCTATCGCATTCACAAGCACCAGATCCTTTTCCATCGTAACAACATGGCCTTTATACCGCTGCTCTACCGTTCCATGGCATTTCCATACGGGTATGTAATCATAATCTGATTGTAGTAAGATAAGAGGCTATAGGTATTTAGCTTAATTAGGAATAGCATTACACAAGGTCTTCAAAATTGACAATCATTTCATGCCAGAATGGCACTTTTTTTATTTTGGAGATATCAATTTCTGAATGCTTTTTCTTGCTAAATTCAACTTCAAAATAGTCCCATATATTCTCACCATAAAAAATAACTTCCGTTTGATAAACTGAATATATCGGGTTATTCTCTTCATTTGGCAAACTTGCAACATATCTATGTGAGTATATGGGAATAAGCTTCGGGACTTTCTCCATATTATTTCTTGCTATGCTTAACCTTGACTTCAAATCTAATGGTTTATTCCCCCATGACTTCAACCAAATATCATTATTTTCAACATCAAATAGGGCTCCTTCGATCGGCCATGATATCATTTTTTTTATTTTCTCCGTATTACTTATTGTGTAATCAGTCCAATCATAAAAGGAATTTGACACCGGAAGGAGTGTGCGCAGTAGTTCTTTATAATCTGGAGGGAAAACAAAATTATAATAATTCTCCGCTTGAATGAACTGCTCATCTTTCATACCGTCTTTACATTCTACGCCGTATTCATTCAGAATTGATCTTACTCTGCTGATCTGAGCCAAATACACTTTAAACCTCCTTAAATATATGAATAAACCATTATTTTATAGCTATAGCTCATTTTATATTTGCATATTATACCATACATTATTTTGTTGCAACATAAGGCAAAAAAACAAGCAAGAAAAAGGGATTAAGAGGTGGGTTAAAGCAACATCTGGTGCAACACGTGGGTTACATTTTCGTCCGCTCTCGTTGGGAATGAGTGCCCGAGCGCGTTCGCAAGTGCTGAGAATAAGTCGTTTGGTGCCGCTTCGCACGTTCTAAGCGGGTAAGTAGCATATGTTAATTATATGCTGAGAACCCCTAGAAAAAGCGGTTTTGTCAAATAGAATGGGTATTCTTCAGTCACGTTGGACACCGAAAACGGGCGCTTTTTGTTATTCATGTTGTACTAAATGTTGCACTTTTTGTTGCGCTATATTTAAATCCTATGTTATATTATGCAAATAAGGTATGACTTTTTGGCTACTAAATCTTAAATCTGATTATTAATATTTTTGGAGGATTAATAATTATGATATATCTCGTTCGTCATGGACAAACCGATTGGAACTTATTCAAAAGGTGTAATGGTTGTACAGACACCTATTTGAATAAAACAGGAATAGAACAGGCAAAACTGCAAGCCGATAACGTAAGAAATGTCAGTTTTGATGCGTGCTTTTGCAGCCCGCAGACACGAGCGCGCCAATTCTGCCGAAACGATCTATAAAGGCCCGACTGTGTTCGACGATAGGCTCGCAGAAATAGTTTGCGGTGATTTTGAGGGTAAAAAGGAAACCGCAGTAATGAAGATACTGTTTTGGATGGCGGTCAAAAAAGGTGCTAAAGGGACAGAGCGCTACGACGAATTTATAAAACGGAACTGTGATTTGTGTGATGTGATTATGAAGGAGCACAAGGGGAAAAATGTCTTAATCGTTACTCACGCAGGAAATGTGCGGGTAATAAACTATTATTTTACTGGCAAGCCCGAGGGCTATAATTTTGTTAAAAAAGTGATTGAAATGGGCGGGTTGATCACATACGAGAATTAAGAAATCCAAGATAGTTTAAATTGACACAGCTTTTTGCACAAAAAACCGGACCTGAATCCTAGTCGGGCCCGGTTCATTTGTTATTTCTTTCAATACCTCTCACAGGCAGAAGCAATGATTCAGCGGCCCGCTTCCTTTGCCTAAATCCAGATTCGCTTTGAGAGCGCCCGTGATATACGCTTTGGCGTTTGCCACCGCGGTTTCCATATCACAGCCTGATGCGAGGTTGCACGCGATGGCCGAGGAAAGCGTACAGCCCGTGCCGTGCGTGTTGGGGTTATCGACCTTTTCGGCACGGAACCATTTCACCCTGCCTTTTGTATAGAGGAGGTCGTCCGAGGTATCGCACATGTGCCCGCCCTTTATGAGCACGCTGCCGCGAAGTGATCCCGCGATTTTTTCAGCGGCCTTCACCATATCGCTTTCATTTTTGATTGCAAAACCGCATAATGCTTCGGCTTCGGGGATGTTGGGGGTCACTATGCCCGCGATGGGCATGAGCTTATGAATGAGCGCGTCGACGGCGTTGCTTTCAAGCAGGCTGCTGCCGCTTGTCGACACCATAACGGGGTCAACGACGATATTTTCCGCTTTGTATTCGATCAGCTTCTGTGCGATGACTTCGATGATCTTGCTGTTTGACACCATGCCGATCTTGACCGCGTCGGGCACGATATCATTGAAAATGCAGTCTATCTGCTGCCCGACGAATTCGGGCGTTGCTTCGAATATGCCGTATACGCCCGTCGTGTTCTGCGCGGTCAGGGCGGTGATGGCGCTCATGGCGTACATTTTGTGTGCGGTGATCGTCTTGATGTCCGCCTGTATGCCTGCGCCGCCGCTGCAGTCGGAACCCGCAATGGTCAATACCTTTTTCATTTGAAATCCTCCCATTCCTCAAAGGAACGTATGTATTGGTCCGCTAATTCTTTTATATTTAAAGTATCGTTTTTTGAATAGGCGTCGTATACGCCGACCGTATACAGCCCCGCCGCTTTTGACGACCTGATCGCATGCAGCGTATCCTCGAAAACGACCGTCTCCGCTTTGGCTGTGCCGAGCTTCTCAAGCGCCATTAGGTAGAATTCCGGGCCGTCCTTACTTAGGCCCGCTTCGGTGCAGGTCAGTATGAAATCAAAATAGTTTAAAACGCCGAGCCTGTCGAGCGCGCCTTTTGCAAGGGGATAGTTTGTCGCCGTAGCGACGCACATTTTCACGCCGTCTTTCTTTAGCTTTTCCAGAAAGGAGGCTGCGTACGGCTTGAGCGGGATTTCGTTCCTATATTCGTATGCAATCAGCGTGTCGACCTGCTCAATGATTTCTCTTTCGGTATAGGGGAGGGCATAGCGCTTTTTGAGATACTGCGCCGACTGGGGCAGGCTCATGGATTTCAATTTCTCCGTCAGGCCCGCTTCCGGGCTTTTGCCCTGTTTCTTTACGTACAGTTCGCCGAGATTGTCCCAAAGGGTCATGGAATCAATGAGCGTACCGTCCATATCGAATATCGCGCCTTTGCATTTCATGACGCCGCCATCTTTTTCGCAAGCGCAAGGAGTTCTTTTGTGGCGGCCGATACGTCGGGTTTCGCGAAGATTGCCGAGATGACGGCAACGCCCGCAAGGCCGCAGCCGCTAAGCTCCAGTATGTTCTTTTCGCTGATGCCGCCGATTGCGACGACGGGGATGGATACGCTTTCACAAATCTTTTTGAGTTCGTCCATAGATACGTCCGCCGCGTCGAGCTTTGTGGACGTGGGGAAGACGGCTCCTACGCCGAGGTAGTCCGCGCCGCTCTTTTCGGCTTCCAGCGCCTGCTCCAGCGTCTGCACCGATACGCCGAGTATCTTAGAAGGGCCTATCAGGCTTCGCACACCTGAGGCGTCCATATCCTCCTGCCCGACGTGCACGCCGTCGGCATTGCAGGCAAGGGCGATATCGATATTATCATTGATAATAAAAGGGATCTTATACGCATCAGTTATCTTTTTGATCCGGTTGGCTTCCTCAAGGAATTCGCCGTCGGACAGTTCCTTTTCGCGGAGCTGCAGAAACGTCGCGCCCGCTTTGATGATCTCCTCCACCTGGGCTTCCAAGGAATTATTTCCGAGCCAGGAACGGTCGGTCACGACATACAGCAGCATGGAATCTTTATCTGCTTTCAATTTTCATGCCCCCGTTCAATACTTTCGCGTCCATTTTGCTCATGAAATCGATGAGGTAGGTGCGGAAGCTCCCTGTGCCGCCTTCGGTTGGTATCGTCTTCTGGTACGCAAGCTCGCCGCAGAGGCCCATCGCGCAGACTGCCGCGGCCGTGGCGTCGAGCACTTTATCCGGGTTTGCGCTGATATAGGCCGCGATCAGGGCCGTGAGCATGCAGCCCGTGCCGGTTATTTTCGACATCATGGGATGGCCGTTTTTGATCACGTAGGCTTTTTTTGTGTCCGCGACGATATCGATGGCGCCTGTGATGGCGATGACCGCGCCTGTTTTCGCGCTCAGGCTTTTGGCGAAAGTCACCGCTTCAGCAATGTTATTTTCCGTGACGGCGTCCTTTACGTCCGCGTCGACGCCTTTTGTCGTGCCGCTACCCTGTGCGACCGTCTTGATTTCGGAGATGTTGCCGCGTATGACGGAGAATTTGACTTCTTTCAGCAGCTCAAACGTCGTGTTCGTGCGGAGGCTTGACGCGCCTGCGCCGACCGGATCAAGCACGACGGGATGGGAAAGCGCATTTGCCCTTTTGCCCGCTTTGAGCATGGATGCGACTGTACGCTCGTTGAGCGTGCCTATATTAATGTCCAGGGCGCTGCAGATCGAAGTGATTTCCTCGACTTCCGCAGCGTCGTCCGCCATGATCGGGGAGGCCCCGCAGGCAAGAAGTATGTTGGCACAGTCGTTGACCGTGACGTAATTCGTAATGCAATGCACGAGCGGCTTTTTCGCCGCCACGTTTTCTAGGATCTTTTCAAACATAATTTTTTCCCTCCGTTGACAAGAATACAGAATAAGCCGGTGATGACCATGACCGGAACGGTGCAGCCGACGACGATATCGACGGACAGCAGCAGGCGGTAGACCGCGAACCCGATTGCCCAGAGGATCAGGTTTGTGATATTCCACTTCTCTTCCGTATGGTCTTTTTTGAGTATGAAATAATCGGTGATCAGGATCGCGACCATGGGTGCGAAGACAGAGCCGATGAGGTAGAGAAAATCGACGTACTGCTCGATCGGCGTGAAGATGGCGATGAATATCCCGGCAACGCAGACCGCGACGGCCGTCCACTTTTCATCGAGCTTGCGCGTGATGTTATGGAAGCTCACGCCCGCGGAGTACGCGTCCATGAACGTCGTTGTGACCGTGGCGAGGATGATGATCAAAACGCCCGCGATGCCAAGGCCCGCGCTGAGCATGATCTGCGCGATATCCGAATTGGCGGTGAAGATGGCCGCGCCCAGGCCGATGATATACATCCAACTGCTCCCGATAAAGTAGCTTATGGTACTGACTAAGGTTGCGCCTTTGGGGTTTTTGGCGTGGCGCGTATAGTCGGAAACTAAGGGCAGCCAGGAAAGGGGCATCGCGACCGATAGTTCCACCGCGGCGCCGAAACTCATTGAGCCGCCAAGTACGGGCATGCCGGCATTGCCTTTTGAAAACGACTCCGCTTAAGACAATCGTCAGTATGAAAAGCAGGCCGACGGCAAACGTGTTGAGCTTACCGAGGTTTTTGATGCCGACGAGGATCCAGAGGATAATCAGCGCGCCTATGACGATGCACCAGAGTATATTGCTGTTGAGATGGAGCGCCGGATTTGCGATCGCGCCGGTCGCGGCGGCCCCGCCTATGATCATGACGGGCCGTCCACCCGATGAGCTGCAGTACGTTCAGGACGGAGAAAACAACAGAGCCTTTCCCGCCGAAGGAGATCCTTGCCGATTCCATGGAGGACATCCGGCGGTCGGCGCCGATCAGGCCTGCAAAATACAGAAGCGTACAGCCTATGACGTGGCCGATGAGTATGGCGAGAAGGCCGTTTAAAAATCCAAGCGGCGCAAAGAATGTGCCCGTAAGGATTTCGGCAATGGAAACGGCCGCCCCGAACCATAAAAGGCCGTTGCTTAAAAGCGATGTTTTTTCATTTGACTTCATATGATAACTCCCCTAAAAAATTAAAAGTGGGATACACCAACAAAGTATATCCCACTAGCAGACAATTTTTAGTGCAATCCCTACGTTGGCATTATCCAAATCAGGTTTAACGGGTCGAAGTACGATTACTTCCTCTCAGCCTGCTATGCAAGCTCCCCTGCTTTTCACATTATTATAACGCAATCTTATTTTGATGTCAAAGAGAAAGTGCTGTTATGTAAGAATAAAATATTGACATTCCTATATAAAAGCAGGAAGACCTATCCGATTATGGTTGGCGGGCTTGCGGAGAGCCGGGCGGACTCCTGAGGCGTCAGCAGCGACCAGCCTTTCATTTTATCTAATTTCATTGCCGGTACCATTTTAATCAGCAGGCCGAGGATTGCTTCCTCGTTCGTGATGTCTTTCTTATCAACTGTAGATTTTCCGAGATGCTCGTTTTTCAGGCTGCGTTTCAGATCGGATCTCAGGGAAGATAATAATCTTTCATATTTTTTGCCCGTTTTCTGATCGAGCTTGTTCTCCAGACGAAGTTTTTCGAAATCCCGGTATTTTCTGAATTTACTATATAAAAAGAACTTATTCGCGAATGCGACAAACACGAAAAAGCTCACAAAGAAAGGCAGCAACGCCAATAAAATAAGCGCCTGCTGTGAAGGCGGCAATAACAGCGGAACGACGAGAGGGGATGAAATGAAAAAAGCAAGGAAAAAAATGAAACACCACAAACTGAAATTAAAAATATTCCGTACCCGGGGCCATGGCTTAACGGTGCATCCCTCGCTTACGTGCAGCTCAACCGGGGTCAGGTCCGTATATTCGGTTTTATATATCGTGGTTTGAATATTCCCGTTTCTTTTGACCTGCGTGGAGATATGCTTGTGGCAGGCAACAGCGTTTATGGTGATTAGATCGCTTTTTTCCTGATTACAACAATCGCACCTCATCATTCTTCTCTCCTTTAAGGAATACTTCCTGTTAGACAGAATAAATACTATTTATTTGTTTATCCGTTAGATAGCAACAAATACCATATTTATACTATAAGACATTATGAATAATGTCAAATTGATTTGCATGAAACTGCTGAAGGCCGGGCATGCGCTGATATGCTGGCGCATTATAACGAGCTCCCAGGAGCAAAGCTTTTTGGATAGGATGCGGGGAAGCAGGAGGGAGGGAATTCCCGAACGGAGCACGTTATGGAACCCCTGCAATACAATAAACATATGAAAGACTGCCGAAATCGTGCTTTATATGGCGGAGGCGAAGGGTAATCGAGCCCAGGCAAACAGTAACTATAGCCTATTTCAGCAATGTTTTTCCTGCGTAAACGCCTGCGAGAAAAACCGTGGACAAGCAGTGAAGCGGACGATGAAAAAGCCTACCGTGCCGTATTTCAGCGATTCCTGCGGGATGGGTTTCCTTGATTCGGGCGGGACAATTTTCCCGCCGACCCATTCGAAGACGAGTCTGCGGGAAAAGCCTGTATGGGAACGCGTACAGGTTGAGCCGGATAAACAGATGGCATAGTATCGTGCCGGTGACAGCGCTCAATAAAAATAATGAGCATATCTTTTCCAGTCCGTCCTTATAACCAGCCAGCAGACGATTGCCGTAATAATCAATGAACCGACAGACGCATATGTTTCTATATTCCAGCCGATATTCATTTTAGGATACTTCCTTATAACAAACGATAAAAATAGTTTGGACGGATCATGCGTGAAATATTCTTTTTGCGGTACGGCGCATCCGGTTTTCCGGCAATATGCGGCAAAAAGGCCGCCCGTTTTGCGTATCTCGACAAATGACGGCCAATGATTCTTCATGACTCTGTGCCCACACCGGCAGAAGAGGCTTTTATGGGACGTTACTGAAAATAGACAATCCCATAGGCGGACTTCATAATTGGTATTGCTTACCGTATATTTTTCAGGAAATGGGGTATTTGGATTTAAAAAAGAACGAATAAAGAGGGGAGAAGATATGAAATCGAAACTATTTTTGGTTTTTGTATTGCTGCTTTTTATTGGCTCTTTATTGGCGGGGGTACGGATCCGCGATGACGTGCTGGCTGCCGCTATGGAAAAAATCGCGCAAAGCGAAGGTGTTCCCGTACAGTACGTTTCATCGGAGGAAATGAAACGGATGCAGTCCGAGTACGGCCTCAACTATAAGGTCGCGGGGCTGTACGTCTATGAGGGCAGCGAGGAGCGGATTTTTATCGACGAGAACTACCGCAACCGGTATTTTGTATTGGCGCATGAACTGGGACACCATTTCGCAGTACAGTTCGAGCACGATAAATCACAGGAACGGGCGGACGAAATTGCCCGGGAACTGATCCGGCATCATCAATATAAAAGCGCGGGTTAATTTGATATGACCGGGGGCCAAACCGCAAAGATTGCCGTAATTCTTCTGGATATTACAAAAAATTTGTGATAAAATCCTCTTGACAGCAGACTGAAATGGATAATAGGAGGGATGCCGTCCGACGGGAGCGGAATTGCGCCTGCCGGAAACGAAGGGCTGACAGATGCAGATTTCAAATGCGCCTGAACTTCAGGCTTTTTTGTTCTGCCTGTTACTCTTTCGATGGCGTCCGTTTTCGTTTTTTTGGGGGATACCATCGTAAAAAATGGCATCCCCCTTTCAGTCTGCTTTGTAATAATGAAAGGAAGATCATATGATTACGTTAGATCAATTACTGGATGCAAGCCGCCGCCCCGCGCCGTATGAACCGGGCGAAGAGCTATGGAACGATCCGCATATTTCCAAGATGATGCTGGAGGCACACCTTTCGCCCGATACCGACGCCGCGAGTTACAAACCGGAAAAAATACGGGCGATCTGTCATTATCTGATTTCGGCGCTGGGGCTGCAAAACGGGGCCTCTATTGCCGACCTCGGGTGCGGCCCCGGACTTTACTGCGCGCTGCTTGCCCAAGAGGGCTTTAAGATGACAGGAATAGAAAGGTCAGAGAACTCGATCCGCTATGCGAAAGAACATGTTCCGGGGGGAAATGCGGAATTTATTTTTGACAGCTATCTGAACCCGTTCGGGACCGGTTTATTTGACGCGGCCATGATGATTTCACAGGACTACGGCGTCCTCAGCCGCGAAAACAGGAAAAAGCTGCTGGAAAACATCTATGCCGCCTTAAAACCGGACGGCTGTTTCGTTTTTGACATATGCAGCATGGCTGCATATCAGGAGAGGGCTAAGGGTTCTGTTTTGAAATGGTATGATGCGGCCCCGGGCTTCTGGCGGCCGCATGAACACTTTATGCTGGAGAAAACAATCCCGTATCCGGATATCCCCGCAGTCTGCGACTTATTTGCCGTCATCGATCTTGAGGTGACGCCTTACCGTATCTATCAGACATTTTTTTCACCGGATACGATACGGGCCGAACTCGAGGAAAACGGATTCCGCGTGGAGGCAATATTGTCAAACCTGTGCGGCGAAAAATATGATGCGGCTTCCACTGAAATCGGGGTGATCTGCAGAAAGATATGACGCGGAACCGACAGCGGCTTTTAGCCTGCATGCAAAAAAAAAAGACGGAGCGCCCAAAATAAGCGGCGCTCCTGCTTATGCTTTTACCTGGCGTCTGGGCATCAGCAGCTCTGACGCGGCCTCGGCCACATTTCATTTTGAAGTCTAGCGGTTACGCAACCGAATACTATTAAAAAAAGTACTAATATGACCTACTTATGATATTATTATATTGATATTGTTTTTCAATAGATATAGAAATAGAGCAAATCGAATCTTATTATTTCTCCTGTGCATTGCGCCCTTTTCTTTTGCTCGCCGGACAGGCGGGAAGATGGGGGCCTTCTTATTCGATGATATCGACCGTGTGTAATTGTTTATTCTCGTCCAGCTGCATAACGAATACGCGGTGTATCATGCGGTGCTGCCCGTCGCACGTGTAAAGATATCCGGCGTTAAAATCTTTCGTCTCCTTGAGCGCCTGGCTTAAAGCGTCTGGATCAAGGGATTTGCAGCGTTCTATCGCGTCTTTCAGAACGTACACGCTGCCATAGCAGGCGGCCATATCTGCGGCATTCTCAGTTTCATTGATGCCTGCGTCATGAAAAGATTGTAGGACCCTTTGCGCTGTTTCATCCTGAGGGTCTGGCACCCACTCCCCACAGGTGTACCAGCCTCTCAGCAGGCCTGCGTCAATAAATTCCAGAAATCCGGAATCGCTCAGGGTGAGCGCCATCATGACAGGTGAATAGCCGTACGCCGCCATCTGCTCCGCTAAAAAATTATAGGCCTCCGGCATGCCCCCGACAATCATCCCGTCGCAGCCGTTTTCCATGCAGCTGGTTATTTGGCTTGAGAAATCTATTTTGAGATTCATTTGAAAACCTTCTTCGATATAATCGATGCCGTTTGATTGAAGGGAATTAATAATTGTATTTTTTATATCAATATTGTTTTCCTCTTGCATATACATCACACAGATTTTTTTGCAGCCCTTTTCAGTAAAGAATTTTGCATATGCCTCTTCCTCCGGGACAGAACCAAGCCCCGTAAAAAACATATATGGATTCTGCAGATTCTGCAAATCGTCATATGTCGGCGTCGCAAGCGCGAGAACGATCTGCTTGTTTTGTTTTGTCATCTCATTGATCGCCGCCGCTTGTTTTACTCCGGGCCCGATAATCGCCTGGCATGATTTGAATTGTTCCATAAGCTCCATGGTCCTGTCGGTACTGTGCTTATCATCGTCCTGTATGTCCAATACGACCGTTTTCCCTAAGATGCCGCCGGAGCCATTGATTTCTTTTACGGCGAGCTCAAGCGCCTGTTTGCGGTGGATTCCTATATAACCGTAGTCCCCTGAGAGGGTGAGCATGCAGCCGATCCGGATCTCATCGGAAGGCTCGCCGGGGGCTGCGGGCTTTTGCGCAGGCGCTGTGCTTTTGCCGCAGCCGGGCAATGAAGCGGCAAGCAGTACCAGCGCAAGAAGCAATGCGATCCAACCATATGGTTTGTTGTTTGTTTTATGCATTGTACTCCCCCCAGATTTAAAATTTATACGGTTCATGCAAATACAAGTGCGTACATTGTTATTGTTTCCCTGGCTGCCGGATAACTAATAACCGAGCCGCCTGTCGATGACGCTGCCGTCCATGGCGTTAAAGGTAAGCAGCGTTTCAATAAAGTTTTCTGGATTTATTTTGGCTTTTCCATCCATGCTGGTTTGATCAGTATAGCCGTTCACATCCCAAACGGGAATGAGCATATAGTCATTCTGCGTGTCTTTGACCCGCGCCCGCATATAGCCAAGCCGGATGTCCGTGATATGTACCTGCGTAGTTTTTGTTTTCCCGGCAGGATATGCATATTTCTTGGAAAGCTGGTCTTTTATCCTCTGCTGTATATCGGGGAATGCCAGAAGCTTTGCGTTTTCATTCAATTTATCCCCTGCTTCCAAGGGACCCAGCCAGCGCATCATGGCAATACCCGTGTCGTCAACGTAAAATACAATGATCGGATTAAAATACTCCGCGTTATACCCTTTACCGCTCATGCCGCCATTGGTGACGCCGGCAGCGTTGTCTTTATAGAAATTTACCGGTATCCCCTCAATCTGAGGCGTATAGACGATCTGCCAGCTCTGTTTATCCTCGATCACGCCGGTCGAATAGGGTATGATGCGGTAAGCCGGTCTTATTTGCGCGATCCGCATATCTGTTATACCAAGTTTGTCCAGCATAGCCTGTGCCTGCGCGGTTGCCTCTTCTTTTGTCGTTGCAACCCCTTCGGGCGCGGAGTCCTCTGCCATCACTTCATGTTTATCACTGTTGTAGGCGGTATAGGCTGCCCCGTCAGAAAACAGGATTGAACTGGACGGAATCGAATATCCGGATTCCAGCAGCGTATTCGATCCGTTATTCATTGCTATGGCGGCCAGCTCCATTTTACCAAGGTCCGCACGTACGGCAATCTGGTCCCAGCCATATTTGCTCATTTGAAAAACGGTTACAGGCTCTTTCTTGACATCTTCTTTTGGCATTTCCTGCAGCCTTTTCTCAATATCCGGTATTTGATAGTCTTCATAAACGGTAATAAGGTCCGACTGTGGGTCTTCTTGTTTGAGACGGCTGACTTCAGCTTTTAACGCAATCAGAGACTGCTCCAGTTCCTCTCTTGTCGCTTCATTTGAGTATAACTGCTTTCCCTGAGACAGGACGGCGATGATCTTATCCGCTTCCTCCTGCGTGAACACCTTGTCTTTTACGCGGATCACGGGATACTTTTCTGCGCTTGGCATGGAGACGTCCGCGTCGATCGTGACGGTCAGATCGTTTAACGTGATGGGCGCATCTTCCTTCCAGTGCTGCGTTGCCTGATACGGTGTTGCGGCGGCCTGCTGCTGGGCATTTTCATTGCTGTTGCCTTTGCCGACGACGATTTCGTGGTCGGGGTTGGGCTGGCAGGATGAAAAGAGCAGCACGAAAAGCAGCGGCAAGAGTATAAAGGATTTAAAACAGGGTTTTTTCATAGCGCACACCTCTTGGCTTGTTTAATTCGTTTCCCCCAGCCTATACATAAGGTTTAATATCCCGCATACGGGTCGATTACGCTGCCGTCCATGGCGTTGACCGTAAGCAGCGTTTCGATAAAGTTCTGCGGGTTTGTCTTCTGTTTCCCGCTTATCATTTCCGTTGCATCATTATATCCGTACACATTCCAAACGGGAATCAGCATAAAATCGTTTTGCGTATCCTTGACCCGCACGCGCATATACTCAAGTTTGATGTTTGACGCATGCACCTCGGTTGCAACTGATTTTCCTTTAATAGGTTTGGCATATCGATAGATTAGCTGATCTTTGATTTTCTGCTGTATGTCGCCGAACGCAAGAAGCTTCGCGTTTTCGTTGAGTTTTTCCTGCATATCCATTGCGCCGCTCCATTGCATACTTGTTATACCCGTATCGTCAATGTTAAAAGAAACCTGTTCATAGTAGAAAGATGAAGTATATTTATTGCTACTACAATAATTTGTACTTAATTCGTTTCCTTGCATATTTCTAAATAACATAACGGGTATACCTTCAACCTTCCGCGTAAAGAATACCTCCCAGCCCTGCAGGTCTTCCGACACTTTGTTCGCGTCTACCATTCGGTAGGCGGGCCGGATCAGGGCAAGCTGCATGCCGGATATGCCAACCTTTTCGAGCATCGACTGCGCCTGGGCTGCTGCCTGCTCTTTTGTTGTTTTGACACCTTTGGGTACTCCGGCCTCATTCAGCAGCTCGTGCTTTTCCGTGTTATAGGCAGTATATAAGGTGCCGTTATTAAAAGTGATGATGGCGGATGACGACCATTGGCCGCCGTTGAATAAAGTAATATATGCCTTGTCTGCTTTTCCTAAATCGGCGCGCAGCCGTATGATCTTGCCAATATCGGTATCCTGAAATGTTGTGACTGGCGGTTCCTCCACGGCCGTTTTCGGCAGGCTGTTCAGCTGCTTTTCGGCATCCTTGATCATCAGCTCATAGACGGCTATCTTTGACTGCCTGACCTCTTCACTGCCGAACTCCGAAACGTCCGCGTCTTTCACATGCTGCAATTCTTTTTTGTATTCGATTAAAGCATGCTCCACGTCGGCCCTGGTGATTATGGTGCCGCTGTAGAGCTGCTTCCCTTCCGACAGCACGGCGATGATCTTATCCGCTTCCTCCTGCGTGAACACTTTGTCTTTCACGCGGATCACGGGATACTTTTCTGCGCTTGGCATGGAGACGTCCGCGTCGATCGTGACGGTCAGATCGTTTAACGTGATGGGCGTATCTTCCTTCCAGTGCTGCGGCGCTTCATACGGCGCTTCGGCCGCCTGCTGCTGCATATCCTGATTATTTTTGCCTACAACGGCGGGTTTATCCGGCGTCGGCTGGCAGCCGCAAACGGACGCCAATAACAATACCGCCAGACACAGTGCAATGAATCTTATATGCTTTTTTGCCATTTCGTATCCCTCCTGATTTGCATATCCTGCGGTGCTGCCATCGCTTTGTTCAACATCCGCATTGTGATTATGCGTAATTGCCAATTCGGTAGATTCTTGTTCAATACCCAAGGTGCCTGTCTATCACGCTGCCGTCCATGGCGTTGAGGGTGAGCAGCGTTTCAATAAAGTTCTGCGGGTTCGTTTTTGCTTTGCCGCTGTACATCCAGCTCGTTTCGTCGTTGTATCCGTACACGGTCCACGTGGGGATGAGCATGAAGTCATTTGCTGTATCCTTGATCCGTACGCGCGTCAGGCCAAGCTCGATATCCGTTACGTGTACCTCGGTGGTCTTCGTTCCCATTTTTGAATACACGTATGCTTTCGGCACCTGTTCCTTGATCCGCTGCTGTATATCGGCAAACGGAAGCAGCTTTGCGTTGCCGTTGATCGTATCCAGAAGTTCCATGGGACCCCACCAGCCGAAGTATACGACACCCGTGTCGTCGACCTGAACGACGACCGATTCGTTCGTAAAATCTGAATTATACGCCCCATATGCACTCCCCCCGCCAAGATAGCTGGCCATATTGTCTTTATAGAACGAAAGCGGGACGCCGCCCACCTGGCGCGTATAGATCAGCTGCCACGCCTGTACGTCTTCGGAAACGTCGTTGCTGCCATACGGCACGATAAGGTAGGAGGGTCTTACGACCGCCAGGCGCATATCGGTTATGCCAAATTTTTCGATCATGTCCTGCGCCATTGCCGTAGCCTGTTCTTTCGTCGTTGCAACGCCTTTCGGCGCGGTGTTCTCAGGGGGTACTTCATGCTTTTTAGGGCTATAGGCAGTATACGCCGACCCATTTACAAATTGCATGTGCGAGGAGGAAGGATATGCCAGAAAGCCATTGGAAATATCTATAACCGCACGCTCCGGTTTCCCGAGGTCCACGCGCACCTGTTCCGCTTCCCATGAAAAATCTCCCGCTTCATTGACATACTCTATCTTATGCAAAGCCGTCACGGCGGGCTCTTCCGTTTCCTTTTCGGGCAGCGCCTGTATCTCCTTTTCATACGCTGAGATCATCCCCTCGTCAAGCGGAATTACGGGCGAATCGGGAGACTCTCTTTTAAGGCGTTCGAGTTCCGCTTTGCATGAAATCAAAGATCGTTCCAATTCTTCCCTTGTGTTCTTATTCGGATAGAGCTTCTTGCCCTGGGACAATTCGGCCACTATTTTATCGGCCTCCTCCTGCGTGAAGCGTTTGTCTTTCACATGGACCACGGGATACTTTGTTACGTCCGGCATGGAAATGTCCGCGTCGATTGTGACGGTCAGGGTGTTCAGCGTGATGGGCGCGTCTTCCTTCCAGTGCTGCGGCGCTTCGTACGGTTCTTCGGTCGCCTGCTGCTGCGTATTCTGATTATTTTTGCCTACCACGGCCGGTTTGTCCGGGGTCGGCTGGCAGCCATATACAAGCGCCAGAAGCAACAAAATCAGCGACATAAAAAATAGCTTCAAATGCTTTCTTGTCAACTTGAGTTCCTCCCAACTTAATCAATCCGTTTAAGTCAAGCACAAACAGCGTCAGCGTTTCTTTTATTTATAAAAAACCTTCTTGCCTTTATTATTCTACCAGCAAAAGTTTATCAAATTCATAACTCGTTACTTTAATCTAGTAAATTATCAATACCCTAGGCTCCTGTCTATTACGCTGCCGTCCATGGCGTTGACCGTGAGCAGCGTTTCAATGAGGTCCTGCGGGTTTGTTTTCGCTTTGCCGCTGATATACGGGCTTGTCGCGTCGTTATAGCCGTACACGTCCCAGACGGGGATGAGCATATAATCGTCCTTCGCGTCCTTGATCCGCACACGGGCCAGGCCAAGCTGAACGTTTGTTACCTGCACAAACGTGGCGTTCCTTGCCTTCGGGTTCGTAAATTTGATTGGCAGCTGTTCTTTGATCCGCTGCTGGATGTCTGCAAACGGCAAAAGCTTTGCATTTTCGTTGATGGTGTCCAAAAGTTCCATTGAACCGGCCCATAAGAACAGCACGATTCCCGTATCGTCCACCTGGACTGTGAGCGTTTCACAGGTAAAACCTGAATTATATGCCCCATAACCGATTGCCACCGGCATGATGAAGGCATCATCTTCCTTATAGATTGAAACGGGGATTCCTTGTAACTGGCGCGCATATGTCAGCTGCCAGCATTGTACGTCTTCGGTTTGATGATTGTTGTCAAAACTTGAAAGATAAGCCGGGCGTACGACGGCAAGCTGCATATTTTGTATACCGAGCTTTTCGATCATTGATTGCGCCTGGGCGGTTGCCTGCTCTTGTGTCGTTTGGATGCCCTTCGGCGTACTGTTTTCCGGAAGCACTTCATGCTTCTCCATGTTGTACGGCCAGTAGTTGGGGCCATTATAGAATTCCAGCCTCGAGGAATTTGGCCATTCCGCAGTCTTGTTTTCGATAGCTATCAGCGCTTTCTGCGCTTTCCCCAGGTCTGCACGCACGAAAATTGCTCCTGCACCGACGCCGGTCTTCTGAAATGTGGTCGACGGCGGCTCTATGACTTCCTTCTCGGGCAGCGCCTTGATCTGTTCTTCTATATCCTTTATCATCAGCTCCGTTAAGGAAATCAGCTGTTCGCCGGCGTTTTCCTTATTATACCGCTCGAGTTCAGCCTTATATGCGATCAGATCCTGCTCCAGATCCTCCTTTGTCTGCGTAGCTGAATATAACTGCTTTCCCTGAGACAGCACGGCGATGATCTTATCCGCTTCCTCCTGCGTGAACACTTTATCTTTCACGCGGATCACGGGATACTTTTCTGCGCTCGGCATGGAGACGTCCGCGTCGATCGTGACGGTCAGGCCGTTTAACGTGATGGGCGTATCTTCCTTCCAGTGCTGCGTTGCCTGATACGGTGTTGCGGCGGCCTGCTGGGCATTTTCATTGCTGTTGCCTTTGCCGACGACGATTTCGTGGTCGGGGTTGGGCTGGCAGGATGTCGTGAAGCAGGCGACAAACAAAACGGCGGCGAGCAGTATGGAAACGAGCTTGCCGCTTATTCTGCTTTTGCCGTTCATATAGATGCCGCGGACACGCTTCTCGGCCGCTTTTTTCGTATCGCCCTGCGCCATGCCGAGCGCTATCTTTCTGGGCGCCGGACGCGCAAAGAGGCTCACGATCAATGAGGCGTACCGGTTGCGCTGCGCGGGAGCGAGTTTTTTTACGACCATGCTGTCGCACGCGACTTCCATATCGGAGCGGATCTGGCGGAAAGCGAGCCAGATAAACGGGTTGAACCAGTATATTGCATTAAGCACGGAGAGTAATATATTCATGATCTGGTCGCCGCGCCTGAAATGCGTCAGCTCATGGCACAGCGCGAATCTGATCTGTTCATCGTCCATCGAAACGAGCGTTTCGACGGGCATCGTGACCGTCTTCGGGAAGAGCAGGGCGGGGACGCCGTACTCATACGTGCAGACGATTTTTATGGTTGCTTTGATTCCCAGTTCTGATTTGACTTCTTCGAATAATGATAAAAGTTTTTTTGACGGGGGCTGCGCGTTTCTGCGGATTTTCAGCCGTAAAGTGAAATAGAGGATTGTGAAATAGGATAGAAAAAGCACCGCGCCCGCGAGCCATACAGCAAACATGACCGGTACAACCGGAAATGTCGGGGACTGCTGTACGGGCAGAGACGGGATCGCGCCGGCGGCGGGGTACCCCTGGCTGTAGAGGCCCGGTATCTGAAAGCCCGGATTGTTCGCGGCCTCCGTTCCCGGTATGCCATCTGGAGATGGCGTTACGGTCTGCTGCGATGCGGTTTCATTCTGCGCCGCGGCGGGAACGGAAAAGAAATGGATTGGGCTATTCAGCGTAACAGGCAACATCAGCCGGAGAATTAAAACCAGCCAGACGAGATAGTGCAGGCGCGGCGACAGTTTATTCTTAAAGCACTTTTTCAGGAGCATTGTGGCTGCGAAGATAATACCGGAATAGATCGTGATCTCGAGAAGGGTGTTTAAAACCGCCATTTTATTCCTCCGTTCTTACGAAACCATTTTTGCTTTTTCCCTTGCCTTTACCGGCATTTATATGGTCTCAACAGCTCCATAGGGCCTGCCCAACGCATGAATGACCAGCCTGGAGCTGCCGCTGGTGTTGGGCAGGGCAGCGGGGTGCTGAAAACTTGTCAGTATTTCTGGATATGGGTCATCTTGTGGAGGCCGCCCTCATTGTATATGTCGGTCAGCTCATTCGTTATTTTGATTTTTTTCTTGTAATACCCTAAGGCAACCGCCCAGAATACGAGAGCGATGGCGGCCGACACTACGATGCCGCCCCAAGGCGGGGCACACGGCTCATAATATTCCGTGCTGATGATACCGCCGTTTTGGCCGCTGTCGGATAAGGCGAAGGAGTCCTGGCAGAACGTGGCGGCGGTGCCGTCTTTAAACGTGAGCGTCACCGGGGTAATTATTTTGACCTGGGTCCCGAGTATGCTCCGGCTTTCGATATCCTGGACGAAAATATTTTTGATCTCATCTGTTTCGGAACCTTGAAACTGCGCGCCTTCCTTGCAGTTGAGTGTTACCCGCGCTACGGCTACATAGCCGGTTCCGCCTTTCCCGAGAATGCTTTGGTAGTATTCATAGCTGACCGAACAGTTATCTTCAATCAGCCCGGGATGCTCCGAGAGCGCCTTATGGATGCGGGCGGCGGTGTCATTTTGTACCTGCGAAGTGATACGAGGAATCAAAAAAGCAAAAACGATAACGGGAATGGCTATGAGTATCCAAAAAAGGATCATCTTTTTATTCTTTTCTTTGCGGCCGGGCTTAAATCTGTTTTTTCGATCTTCTTTTGCAACCGCCGGCTGTTCCGTTTCCTGCCTGCCAATACCTTCGTTATGTCTTTCCAAATCCATTCTGATTACCTCCTCTTGGATTATATGGGAGAAAAATGGCGAACCGTCCTTTATGTTTCTCTCAGCTTGCTCAATGTGCCTCCGCACCTTGCCTTGCATGATACCCGCTCTGTTACTGGATCAATACCCTAAGTTCCTGTCTATCACGCTACCGTCCATGGCGTTAAGGGTGAGCAGCGTTTCAATAAAGTTCTGCGGGTTTGTTTTCTCTTTACCGCTGAACATCCAGCTCGTTTCATCGGTATAACCGTATACCTCCCATACAGGAACAAGCATATAATCGTTCTGCGTATCCTTGACCCGCACACGCATATACCCGAGCTGGATGCCCGTCGCATACACCTGCGTTACTTCCGTTCCGCGGCTCATGTACACGTACCTTATTGGCAGCTGTTCTTTAATCCGCCGCTGTATATCGGCAAACGGGAGCAGTTTTGCGTTTTCGTTGATTGTATCCAAAAGCTCCATCGGGCCCGACAAACGCATGAATTTGACCCCCGTATCGTCAATTTGAATGGTGACACTTTCGTACGAAAAATCTGCATTATATCCGCCATACGCCATTGCGCCAAGAACGGTGCTTGCGGAATTATCTTTATAAAGCGAAACAGGGATGCCTTCCACCTGGCGCGTAAATGACAACTGCCAGCCCTGCACGTCCTCAGCAACATTATTATTAACACCAGTCGAGAGATACGCCGGCCTTATGACCGCAAGTTGCATATCAGGTATGCCGAGTCTAGCTATCATCTCCTCGGCTTGTGCAATCGCCTGTTCCCTTGTCGTTATGATCCCTCTTGGCACACCGTTTTCCGCAGTTGCTTCATGTTTATCGGGATTGTACGCATCATAGCATGCGCCGTTTGCAAGCATTACTCCGCTGGATGCAAATGCGAATCCATATTTCGTGACGGTATTGAATCCATTTTGTATCGATATGTATGCCAATTCCGTCTGCCCAAGATCCGCGCGTACCAGGACTCGCTCAAAACCATCCCCGGTGTCTTGAAAAGTCGTCACAGGAGGCTCTGATACAGGCTGTTCCGGGAGTTCCTGAATCCGCTTTTCAACATCCGCTATATTTCGTTCAGTGATATCAATCAAGTGTGAATCAGGCTCCTCCTCTTTGAGCCGAGCGAGTTCAGCCCTGTATTTAACCAGGTATTCTTCTAATTCCTCCCTTGTTTCCTTACTTGAATACAGTTGTTTTCCTTCCGACAACACGGTAATGATCTGATCCGCTTCCTCCTGCGTAAAGCGCTTGTCTTTCACGCGGATCACCGGATATTTTGCGGCATTAGGCATGACGACGTCCGCGTCGATCGTGACGGTCAGGTCGTTTAACGTGATGGGCGCGTCTTCCTTCCAGTGCTGCGTTATCTGATACGGTGTTGCCGCCGCCTGCTGCTGCACAGTTTCGTTGCTATTCCCTTTCCCGACGACGATTTCGTGTTCAGGGTTTGGCTGGCACGAGGTCGTGAAGCAGGCGACAAACAAAACGGCGGCGAGCAGGAGAGAAACGAGCTTGCCGCTTATCTTGCTTTTGCCGTTCATATAGATGCCGCGGACACGCTTTTCGGCAACCCTTTTCGTATCGCCCTGCGCCATGCCGAGCGCTATCTTTCTGTGCGCCGGACGCGCAAAGAGGCTCACGATCAATGAGGCGTACCGGTTTCGCTGCGCGGGAGCGAGTTTTTTTACGACCATGCTGTCGCACGCGACTTCCATGTCGGAACGCATCTGGTTAAAAGCGAGCCACACGAACGGGTTGAACCAATAGATGGAATTCAGGAAGGAGAGCAGTATGTTCATGAACTGATCTCTGCGCCTGAAATGCGTCAGCTCATGGCGCAGCGCGAATCTGATCTGTTCATCGTCCATCGAAACGAGCGTTTCGACGGGCATCGTGACCGTCTTCGGGAAGAGCAGGGCGGGGGCGCCGTACTCATACGTGCAGACGATTTTTATGGTTGCTTTGATTCTCAGTTCTGATTTGACTTCTTCGAATAATGATAAAAGCTTTTTTGACGGGGGCTGCGCATTTCTGCGGAGCTTTAACCGTAAGTTGAAATAGAGAATGATAAAATACGATAGAAACAGCACCGTGCCCGCGAGCCATACAGCAAACATAACCGGTACAACCGGAAATGGCGGGGACTGCTGTAGGGAGAGAGATGGCATCACATCCGCGCCGGTGCGCCCCAGCTGATAGGAACCCGGTATCTGGAGGCCCGGGTTGTCTGCGGTTTCCGTTCCCTGTACGCCGGAGGAAGATGGCGTCACGGTTTGCTGTGCAGCGGCGCCATTCTGCACTGCGGCGGGGGCGGAAAAGAAATGGATTGGGCTATTCAGCGTAACGGGCAGCATCAGCCGCAGGACCAGGACCAGCCAGACGAGATAGTGCAGGCGCGGCGACAGTTTATTCTTAAAGCACTTTTTCAGGAGCATCGTAGCTGCGAAGATAATACCGGAATAGATCGTGATCTCGAGAAGGGCAGTGAGGAGTCCCATTTATTCCTCCTTTTCCGAATCGCCGCCGAGCTTTAGAATCAGCTCCTGCAATTCTTTCATATCCTTTTCCGATAAGCCGCTTTTTTGGATCATGCTCACGAGCAGAAGGCGGGCGCTGTCCTCCGTCAGTTTGGAGAGTATATAGCTGCTTTCGTTTTCGATGCAGTCTTCGCGCTGAACGAGGGGGCAATAACAGCGGTTGCCGCTGACGGTCTTATAGCCGATCAGCCCTTTGTCCGTCATCCGTTTCAGATACGTTAAATAGCTGCTGCGGTTCCAGTCGACGGAGGCCGAGGCCGCCTCCATGAGTTCGGAGAGGAATAAGGGATTTTTCTGCCATAGCGTCTCCATTAGAATCCATTCCTGCTTCGATAATGTTTCCTTCATACCGGCATTCCCCCATACAGAATTGTGTTTCATGTTGAATAGTATTACATTACATCTACAATCGTAGACTATTAAAATAATATTGTCAACATGCTTATTATTTTTTTCCGCAACATTTTAAATGTTGAGCGGATATAAGCCGTCTGCGCGCGCCCGGCTGCCGGCCCGGCAATATATTCGGGGACCGTTCGCCAAGAGAGGGCCCGTCCGGGAAGCTGTGAATCGGCATGTATCTCCGGGCGGCTTAAGAAGAGGATGCAGTTTTCAAATAATTTGAATAATTATTTGAAGAATATGTTTAAATATTGTTATTATTGGTGTATACTATAACTATATTGTAGTAGGGGATTAGTGATAATTCCAAATGAATATACCGGCAAAAGCGATTGTATCGAATTCGGAGATGATAAAGAATTATAAAGCCTGCAGGGAAAAGGCGGAAAGCTTCGGCAAGATATTTGTTTTAAAAAATAATCAGCCGGATGCGGTATTGCTTTCTGTTGCAGAATACGAGCGGTTCTCCGTTTTCATTGAATATCTGGAAAGTCTTGAAGAGAAAACGATTTCGGAGTTTGTGGAATCATTGCCCAAGAAAAATGTGCTATAGAAAATTTGAAGAGCGATATCAGTAAAATCTTAGCAATGGATGCCATCATACAACTTAAGTATAACCAGGAATTTTAAGGTGAATTTCTCATTCCATTTCATTTTCGAAATTCACCCTTTCTTTTTATAAAGAAAGATTAGAAAACGCCAGAAAGAAACCAAAAATTTAAAATGAAAGAATGCGGTCAAATGATAAATCCATTAATTCCGGCGACAGAAGAACTGAATAGTTATATGCTTGCTTTGATTGTCGGCAAACGCGCCAAACAGATCATCGACGGCAGTCCAAAGCTGTCTTTATGTGAGTCTAAAAATCCTATTACCATTGCGATTGACGAGTATAAGAAAAATATGTATGTTTATACGGATGAGAAATTTATTGAAGTAAGAAAGAAAAAAGAGGATATAGATTATTTCGAGATGTTCTGATTTCTTAGTTCATCTAAAAGAATAAATTAAGGGGTGTAATTATATGGGGGACAGAAGTATCAAGAAGCGGGAAAAAAAGAAGAAGCCGGCAGTCAAGGCGGCCGCAGTACCCAAAATCGTACCTGAAACAGGCGAAGCGGATAAGCTGAAAAAATAACGAAAACTGACAGGGTACTCTTTTTAGACATGGGAACTTTCGCGTTTACCCTGTAATTGTCCGGATGCTTACGAAAAAGTTACCGATACAGACTTTGATCATAAGGCGGATGGAAAACGAAATTTCCGGAAGTCAAGATTTATAAGCAGGCAGCTAAGTATGAGAACTTGGCTGCCTGTTTCTTTTTTACGCCAAGGACAATCAAAGAAACGCTTTTCTTTTTCATTCGGTACGCTTCTTTTATGCAGACGGCGGCGTTACAGATACCGCGGGACCCTGTTCATATACGCAAGGTACTCTTTCCCGAAACGGCCGAGGCACCACCGTTCTTCCGAAAGGATGATCCAGTGCGCCGATATCTGGTATGCTGCGAGCAGAAGAAACAGGACGATGGACTTCGTCAGAAGGACGCAGCCCAACAGGCTGATGAAAAATGCGATGTACATCGGATTACGGGAGATGCGGTATAAGCCTTTAGCGTTGATGCCGCTTGACTTGGGCCTGGCATAGTTGATGATGGAAACTGTATACAGCAGAAGGCCAAAGAAATAGACGGCCAGCCCCGCGGCAAACCAGGCGGAGCCCGCTTTGACTGTCAGGAAGAATAACCAGACAATCATCAGTAGGGTTGAAATCTGGCACACATAGTAAGCGGCTTTTTCTTTGCCCTCTACCGGCGGGAAAAAGGCCGCGCGCTTTAAAGCGCCGCCGCCAAACAGGGCAAGGAGGCCATAGCGCAAAAGCAGTATGGGAAATACCGTAAAGATTGCGTTCATCGCTGAAATCCTTCCTTCCGTCCTGATGCTGGCCGGAGAGCTGTTTGGAAAAGAAAATACGTTACGTTCCTGTCGTTTTATGGCGTAGTTGCGCGTTTGGCGTCATAAGACGAAATGCGGCGGCCCAAGAAAGGGACGGGATTTATTGCCTGGGCAACTTTTTAATTTTATGGTGAAACAGCCTTGAATTATCACATCAGTTATTGCTTTTTTGGCGTTTTTTATTTAATAACGCATCAAAAGTGGGGGAGAACTCATCAGTAGGAGAAATTTTGACACGGCATGCCGGGCGTTGTTATTGTATACATGGGACGTATAATACTTCGTACCTCTAGCCCTGCTGGGACGTCGTTTTCGTCAGCCTGCGCACTCTGCGTTTTCTGATTGTCCTGTTTTTGTAATCGTCCGACATGATGCTGATATTCCCGTCCACTTCGAGGACGGCGAGGTCCACGTCCTTTATGCCGGCGACGCCGTGCTCGCGGACGGCTTCTTCCATTTCCTCAACGCTCAGCCGTGCTTTTTACAGGTTCTTCTTATTTAGCACACCTTTATAGATCAGCAGCAGTTCACCACCCTGTATCAGCTTGCTCAGGTTGGTGAAACGGTACATCAGTTGTTTCAGTATGAAATTGACGATAAACAGCGTGCCCGCCGCGATGATGCCGCCGAGCAGTGACGTGTTCGGGCCGACCATGGCGTTCTGCACGGCGTTGCTGATCAGCAGTATGAACACGAGGTCGACGACGGATAACTGCGCAAGCTCTTTTCTTCCGGTGATCCGGATCGCGAGGATGATGAAGAAATAGACGGCTGTGGAACTTACGGCGATATTCAGGTATTCGTTTGCGAACAAAGGAACACCTCCCTTTTTCACGTTATTCAAAAAAATAAACACGTTCCAACCCCATAGTAACGCAAGGCATTCGGAAGTTCAAACATATATTTTTCGATTTCACGTTTTTATTCGGGAAAAACACAAAATTCGAAAACGCCCGCCGGTTTGATTTGGTTATTTTGCGTTTGCCGGAGTCATAGTAAATAATGTAGAACAAATCTGTTGAAAAAAATCATACGAATTTTCTGATCTTTCTGTTTTCTGTCTTTACCTTTTTAACTTTTTACGGCCGGATGCCGTTTTCACAACAACTGAATAACAGGACGAAAGGAGGGAAGCGCGTGGAATATTTATTGCGCGCGCAGGGCGTCGGAAAGAACTTCGGCAGCGTTGTCGCGCTTGACCATGTCGACTTTGCTATCAGGCCCGGTGAGGTCATGGGCGTGATCGGCGATAACGGAGCAGGCAAGTCGACGTTCATCAAGATACTGTCCGGCGTGCACGGGGCGAGCAAGGGTTACATTTATTTTGAGGACAAATTGGTCGACTTTGAAAACCCGCGCCAGGCCATCAAAGCGGGGATCGAAACGGTGTACCAGGATCTTGCGCTGGCGCCGCATCTCGACGTCGCAAGCAACGTCTATCTTGGGCGCGAGCTTATCGCACAGAAGGGGTTTTTGGGCCGGTGGTTCGGCGTCCTCGACAGGAAAACGATGTACGTCCATACGAAGGAGGTGCTGGACCGCTTAAAAATTTCGGTGAAGTCGATTAAACAGTCGGTGGGCACGCTGTCCGGCGGGCAGCGTCAGGCCGTCGCCATTGCGCGCGTGATCGCTTGGGGCAGCAAGCTTGTGATTCTCGACGAACCGACGGCGGCGCTTGGGGTGGAGGAATCCGAAAAGGTGCTCCAGCTCATACGCGAAGTGAAGGCGCAGGGCGTAGCGGTGCTGCTCGTCAGCCACACGCTGCCGCATGTCATGGCCGTCTGCGACAGGATGACGGTTTTTAGGCTCGGCAGATCGGTGGCGGTCGTCAACCGCGAGGAGACGACGCTCGACGAGCTTGTCATGTGGATCACGGGCTCCAAGACATCGGACGCGCAGGCGCAGACCGCACAGGAAGCGGCGCAGCATGAAGAGGAAAGCGGGGCTGAAGTTCCGCAGCTGGAACCGGCTTCGCAGACGGAAGGCGGTGACGGCATTGAATAAAATCGCGCAGGAATACGATATCAAAATGCGGCGGAGCATACGCAACGCGGCCCTGTTTGAAAAGATCGGCAATATCTGGACGGTGTTTGTGCTGGGGCTGATACTGCTTGTATTCACCCTCTTCCAGCCGCGCATCTGGACGGAAGGCTATTGGGGCAGCACGCTGACGTACATGACGGAGATCATACTTTTAGGCATCGGCGAAGGGCTCGTCATGATCGCGGGATGCATCGACTTATCCATCGGCGCGTTATCCGGCCTTGTCGGCGTCATCGCGGCCGTTCTGATGAAAACGCTCGCGCCCGCGCTCGGCGCCGCGCCCGCCATCCTCATAGGCATCGGGGCCGGGCTCTGCACCGGCCTGCTGATCGGGTGGGTCAACGGGTTTATCGTGACGCGCATGAAGCTCTCGCCGTTTCTCGCGACGATCGGCACGATGGGCGCGTGCACCGGGTTATCGCTTGTTTTTGCGAAGGGCACAGAAGTCGTCGGGCTGCCGCGCGTGATCGGGACAATCATCAACACGCAGTTTTTCCCGGGCGTTCCGGTCATCAGTTTCATCACGCCGGGCATCTTAACCGGCTGGCTCGTCCTTTGCTTCTTTATCTTTGTGCTGCATAAAACGCGCTTCGGGATGCGCACGTACGCCGTCGGCAGCAACCAGGAGGCGGTCGTCCGCTCCGGCGTCGACGCGAAAGCGCACATCACGCGGCTGTATATGATCTCGGGGCTGATGGGCGCTTTCTCCGGCATCGTATTAATGATGCGCTTCGTTTCGGCGTCCCCGCTGACGGGCTCCACATCGCAGCTCACGGCGATTGCGGCGGCCGCGATCGGCGGCGTCAGCTCAAGGGGCGGCGTCGGCAAGGCGGAGGGCATACTCGTCGGCGCGCTGATCATTTCCGTCGTGATGACGGGCCTTGTGCTGATCAACGTGCAGACGTACTGGCAGCAGGTGGCTGTCGGCGTCATCATCGTATTGTCGGTTTATATGGACCAGTTCTCAAGCCGGGCACAACTGAAATAGTTCTTGATAGACGCTTTGTGTTTAAAAAAGAAAGGGAGGCATTGTCCGATGAAAAAAAGCATGGCGAAAAAGGTCGCTTTTCTCTTGGCGGTATTGCTGCTCGTTTCCTTGCTTTGCGCATGCGCAAGCAGCCCGGCCGGGAGCAAGGCGGGCGGCAAAAAGTACAAATTCGGTTTCTGCATGAGCAACACGTCGGATGCGTTTGTCGTCAGCATGCAGCGCGGCATACAGGCCAAATGCGATGAACTGGGCATCGAGCTCGTCTGCCAGGGCGCGACGAAGTCCGATTACACGCTCCAGACGCCCATATTGGAAAACATGGTGAACGGCGGCCTGGACGCGCTGCTGATCGTGCCCGCGGGCGGCGACAATATGCTCGAGCCATTAAAGGCCGTCAAGGCAAAGAACATTCCCATCATCACGCTCGACATTTCCGTGTCCGATGAAAGCATCGCGATCGCGCATATCACGTCCGATAATTATAAAGGCGGGCAGCGCGCGGGTGAAGCGCTGATCGAGCTGATGGGCGCCAGCGCAGTCAAAAAAGTGGCCGCCGTCGGGTCGCGCGCGGGCGTCGACACGAACCAGAAACGCGAGGCGGGGTTCAAGGATTATGTCACGTCGCACGGGTATACGCTCGTGAGCGAACAGTGGTGCGAAAACGAGCCGTCCAAGGCCGCGGCGCAGACGGAAAACATTCTTCTTGCCGATCCGGACGTATCCGGGTTCTTCGGCGGCAACCTTTTCTCGGCGCAGGGCGTGATCAGCGGCGTGGAAGCGCAGAAATCAAAAGCCAAGGTCGTCTGCTTCGACGCGGGCGAAGGCCAGGTGGAAGCGCTGACGAACGGCACGGTGCAGGCGATCATCGTGCAGAAGCCGATGGAGATGGGGAGCAAAGGCGTTGAGTACATGATCTCGTATCTCCAGACCGGCAAGCTGCCCAGCGGCGTAGAGAGGGTCACGATGCTCGAGCCCATCATCGCGTACCAGAAGGACCTTACAAACCCCGAGGTCACAAAGTGGTTTTATAAGATGGGGTAGCAAAAAGGCTGGCAATATGCGTTCGTGGAAAGCCCCTCAAAAGTCCGGCTTTGAGGGGCTTTTTCGCAGCCGTTAAAAAAATGGGAAAAAGAGATTATACTATATAACGCTATGGCTTGCGGTATTGCGCTTTACGAATCCGGAGATCGAACAAAACTTCTATGGCGTTTGCGGAGCGATAGATATGGAAGTGAAGGAACGGCAGAAATTTTGCCGCCTTTTTTTAGCGATAAGGGGAATGAAAAGAAGGCGGATCGTATTTACGAGGCGTAGGGAACGGTTTTGACCGTTTCGGGCTATGACGGTCCGCATCCAGGAGGCGGAAGGGTCTGAAACGGTCAAGACTTTCGGAAGGGTCAAGACCCTTCCCTACGGGGGATACTGCGTCGTCACGGAGGATACTGCGCCGTGGCGGGGGATACCGCGCTGTTACGGGATGTCGTAGAAGCGCAGGCTCAGACAAGATGATCCCGGCAAATACACGTTGGTGCAAGAGGCGCGTCAAACTGCGGATCAGGTCAGCCGTCAATGAGTTCAAAGACACATTCAAGCACTTGACCGTTCCGGGCTATAGTGATCAGCGGATCCAATAGAGGCAAGACGAGGCGTAGGGAACGGTCTTGACCGTTCCGCGCTATGGCGGTCCGCGTCCAGAAGGCGGAAGGGTCTGAAACGGTCAAGACTTTCGGAAGGGTCAAGACCCTTCCCTACAGCGCCTATAGGCGCTTGCGGGCAAGAAGCCCCTATAGGGAGAAAGCTAAACTCATCTTGAAGGAGGGCTCTGATCTCTAGTCCAATACGACCATTTTGGCTTTGACGCCCTCAAGCCCGTTCAGGGCGGATTCCAGCTTGAACATCTCCGCTTCCTCGCCTGTCAGCTGCAGGACAAGGATGCCTTCGTCGCTGCAGACGTCGCCTGTGTCATGCAGTCCCAGCCTGACCCGTATATTGCATCCGAACTGGGAAAGGACCTCCTGCACCTTCGGGGATTTTTGCGCCTTTCGCCTATTTTGACGACCATTATATTGCACGTCATTTGAATCACGGCCTTTCTTCCTTTTAGGTTATTGTATCACACTCCTGCTCCTTTTATCTGCTGAGTCTGCATGGATTTTTGCGATCGGATGGAAAATACTTTCGCTGCAATGCCGTTAGCGTGAAAAACAGCCGTGAACGTACGCTGAATAAACGTAAAATTCGCGGAAATTAGGATTGTTTTCCAGTACCGGCGGCGTTACAATAGAGCCATGTAACTTGTAACGGTACCGTTCCGTTCTCAAAGAGCGGTCCTCCGGTGGACGGATGAACAGAAAAGGTTTCTTTTTGCGGAGTCGGGGGTTATATTTGTATGAGTGGAAATAGGAAAAGCTAATAGAAAAAATGCTTCATTTTGTATAAAGAGGAGTGCAGTTTATGGCGTATGAAAACGGTTTACTGGAAGAATTGAAAGAAGGGGAAATCTATTCCGGATATCAGATCTCTGATTTTATTGCAAACAGCTACGATTCGATCGTGATATCGGAAACGCAGTGCGCGGCGGCGGGGGTTCGGCTTCAAGCGGTTTAAGGTTGTCAAGAAAACGGAAGCGTATGTCGTCGATTCGTATGAGGACGACGAGGAAGTATCCTGCGAGCCGAATATTATTTATACGATCCGGCAGTTATAAGCGGAACCAGATGAAAGCTGTCTGCTTTTTTGTGCGGTAATGCGGTTGCCGTCATATTGTTGCGCGGGGCTCAAAAGGCTGATAATTCCTGTGCAATCGGGCAAAACAAATTGCAAAGGATTTAATTTTAGCGAAATTTCAAAATCAATATGCTTAAAAAGCAAAAGAGCCTTATAAAGATATAAAAGGGGCATCATGAGGGCCGGCGTTGGGGGGTGCTTAGCTTAACGGGCCTTTTGCAGGAAAATCGGGGCAGCCGGTAAATTTGAAAGGTTGACGGACGTTTTCAGCGCATATTGAGTTGGACGGGTGCTTAAGGGAAGATGGGCATAAACGGATGAGGAATAAGCGTAATCTGACAAGACAGCAGATAATTTCGAATTCGTTTGAGACGTTGACTCAGCGTCAAAGACTTTTTGATTAGGCAATCCATTTTGCTAAAAATATTTTTAGGAGGAACACTATGCAGTTCACATATCCTTATGGTAAACTCGCGAACGGCGTTGAGATCCCGATGGTCGGCTTCGGGACATGGCAGGTGCCGCCCGGGGAAGAAGCCGTTAAAGCGGTTGCGTATGCCCTGACGCACGGGTACAGGAGCGTCGATACGGCTGCCGCGTACCGCAACGAGGAAAGCGTCGGCGAAGCGATACGAAACAGCGCGCGTTGACAGGAAAGAGCTGTTCATCACGACGAAGCTCGCCAACCGCGACCAGGGCTATGATTCCGCGCTGAAAGCGTGCGAAACCAGCCTGAAAAAGCTCGGGCTTGACTACGCCGACCTGTATCTGATCCACTGGCCCGGCAAAGATAAGTTCGTAGAGTCGTGGAAAGCGTTTGAGAAGCTGTATGAACAGAAGCTTGTAAGGGGCGATCGGCGTCTGCAATTTTCTGCCGCACCATTTTGAGGAGCTTTCAAAAACCGCCGAAATCGTCCCGATGGTCGAGCAGATTGAGATGCACCCGTATCTGCACCAGAAGGAAGCCGAGGAGTACGCCAAGGCGCACGGCATGCTGGTCGAGGCGTGGAGTCCGCTTATGAGCGGCGGTGAGGCGTTAAAAGACCCGGTCATTACGGCGATCGCGGAAAAGTATGTCAAGACGCCCGCACAGATCATACTGCGCTACCACTATCAGATGGGCAGGCGGCCGCTGCCGAGGTCAGTTACGCCGTCGCGCATCGAAGAGAATCTTGACTTTTTCGATTTTGCGCTGAACGCGGATGAGATGAAAGCGATCGGCGCGCTGTCGTCAAAAGAAAAAAGGACGGGGCCGCATCCGGATAATTTCTTTTAGAGAACAGTTAGGCAATAGAATGTTAGGTTGAAGCAGGGAGCAGAAGGGGAACCGGAAGCTCCCTGATTTTTTTTTGCTGTTGCTGTCGTTCTGAGCATGGCGAAGAAGCTTAGTGCTTTTGGAGTTGTTCAACTACCATGGAATTATTGAATGAGATAGTATTTAGTTCATAGGCTTTTCGTTAAGGTGACCAGGGGGATTCCGATTTCCCCCCTAAGGTCCCTTAACAATCCCATTACCCCCTTAAATCGGCCGCTGCGCGGAGCAAATTCCATATGAAACAAAATACCGTATGGGAAGCTAAAATTCATGCGTATGAACGTGTTATAAACATGACTAGAAGCTCAATAAAAAGCTTTCTATGGCAGTTGATTTGTTTATGTCAGCTTTTAGGCGTTAGCATCTTGAATTTTCCATTCTGTTTCTTCTCAGTCTATATCCGTGTTAGCAAATTTAGATAATAGACTTGTTGTTCTAATAAGAGTTTCTTTTGTACTGCGCTCGAACGAATATTCACCCACTCTAATCTTATACGTTCCGTTGTCATACTTAGTAAGAAACAAAGCACTATACAGTTCTTTGAACTTAGAATCCAATGACACTACTGTTTTTCCTTCGTCATTTTTATTAAACGACTCCGTTTTACTCAGCAGTGTATCAAAAAAGTCCTCACTCAAGTAATAAGAAACTTCCAGCAATGGGGTGTAATCCTTTCCGTCAACAAAATCAGAATACCTGCGTGAGTCGCATATTTTTAAGCCAATCATAATTGGGACAATATACATAAGCCCATTACGCAGAATATATGTATACATTCGGGAGGGCAGACAGATATGAGCGCAAAAACATGCTGTGTCACTGGTCACCGGGACATTGCGGTTGATAAACTGGACTATGTAAAAGACGAATTGAAAAAAGAAGTCTCTCAGGCTGTCGGCGACGGCTATACGCATTTCATATCGGGCTTTGCACGGGGCACCGACCTGCTTTTCGCTTCCATTGTCGCGAACCTGATGCCGGATAATCCGGCGGCTGACGCTGGAAGCGGCGATCCCCTACCGTAACCGGCTCAATATGGCGGACGGTTCTTTCCGTCTGCTGCTTGCCAAATGCAGCGTCGTCGGCGTTCACAGCGAAGCATACACGCCATACTGCTATATGCAGCGCAACCGCTTTATCGTATCGCAGTCACAGCGGATCATCGCCGTTTATGACGGACGCGAAAAGGGCGGCACGCTTTTCACGGTGCGCTACGCGCTCTCACAAAACCGGGAGGTTCACGTGATTACAATTTAGGAAATCTAAGCTATCATAAATTAAGTGGTTTCAATAACGAAAAAAGTATTCAAAAGCACATGTAAAATAACAAAAAGATACCGGCTTCATACTATGGCCGGTATCTTTTGCTTTTTCAGGATATAAATTCTCGGGCGGGTTGCCCTATACCTTGCCTACTCGAACACCTTTGCGATGTCCTTCATGATGTTCATGACCTCGAGGTGCTGCGGGCAATGCGACTCGCACGCGCCGCACTGCTGGCAGGCGGAGGCTTTGCCGTTGCCGCTTGTCTGAAAACCGTATTTCCGCTTGCTCGTGGCAAGGTTATGGTAGATCGTATAATCGTTGTACGTCGTAAACAGGTCCGGGATCGAAATCTTCTGCGGGCAGCCGTCGACGCAGTACCGGCAGCCGGTACAGGGAATGACGGGGATGCCGCGCAGCCTGCTGACGACGGCCTGTATGGCGGCACGTTCGGGTTCGTCAAGCGGCGTGAAGCGCTCCATGAAGCTTGTGTTGTCCTGCATCTGGGCTAAACTGGACATGCCGCTCAGTACCGTGACGACGCCTTCGAGCGACGCGGCGAAGCGGACGGCCCACGATGCCGGCGTAGAGGCCGGGTTCGCGGCTTTGAATATGGCTTCGGCGTCCGGCGGCAGGGTCGCGAGGTAACCGCCCTTGACGGGCTCCATGATCGTGACCGGTTTATTGTGCTTGAGGGCGACTTCGTAGCACTTATGGGACTGAACTTCCCTGTTGTCCCAGTCGACGTAATTGATCTGGAGCTGGACGAACTCCATCTCCGGATGGGCACTCAGTATTTTATCCAATACCTCGGCTTTGTCATGGAAAGAGAAGCCCATGTGCTTGATGACGCCCCTGTCTTTTAATTTCTGCATGAAATCCCAAGCGCCGAACCTGTCCAGACTTGCAAGCTTGCTCTTGTCAACCGAGTGGAGCAGGTAGAAGTCGAAATAGCCCGCGCCGGTGCGCTCAAGCTGGACGTCGACGATCTTCTGCATGTCTTCCTTTTTATCCACCACCCAGACCGGCAGTTTTGTCGCCAGCTGGAAAGATTCGCGGGGATAGCGGCTGACAAGCGCCTTGCGCGCCACGACCTCGGAGTCGCCGCCGTGATAGACATAGGCGGTATCAACATACGTGAACCCCTTCTCTAAAAAAAGGTCCACCATTTTCTTTACCTGTTCGATATCGATTTCCCGGCCCAGCATGGGCAGGCGCATAAGGCCGAAACCCAGCTTGGGAATGCCGGAACCCAAATACTCTTCCATATGATTACCTCCCTGTATGTATTTTCGCAATTGCTGTTCCTGTGCAACGGCCAATGTTTTTTGGCTACACTCCTATCATAGTCCATTCAACCCGCCGCCGCAATCTATCTTACCATGATTTTACATCTTTGACGCAAAAGGCTGGCGGGAGCGGAACCATCCCTGAGCCGTTTACCGGATGAATGATGCGGAATAATCAGGCGTTTTCGCCGGTTTTTGGCGGGGCATGAAATTTGTGATATAATTCAAGGCAGGGAAAATGGAAAAAGACGCCAATTACAGAAACGGAAGCCGGAAGAGGATAAGACTTGCCCTGCTTCTTTCATTGATCCGTTCATCAGAAAAATAACCCGGGAAACATCACCGAATCATTTCTGCCGCTTCAGGAGGCCGATATGGGAACAACACTCAGCAATCTTCATATTTATGATGTGGAGCCGGAGCGCGTGAAACCGCTTTTGACGGGCGGTTATACCGTGCTGGGGATTTCAAAAGGCTGGACAAGCGTCTTTTCTCCCGCGTTTCGGGAAAAAGGCGCGGATACGCTGGCAAAAAAGGTATCGAAGCAGACCGGAGCGCCCGTTCTTTCGTTCTATTATTTTGACGACGATCTGCTAGCGCTTACGTTATTTCAGGCAGGTAAATGGAGCGCGGGTTACTGCATGCAGGCCAGTGGTGCGCCGTATCTCTACCGATGCGGGCGCTTTATATCCGAACTGGGTTTTGATCCGGCGAGGGAAGGCGATCTGCGTAAAATTTTCCGGTGCAGCGAGGCCGGGCAAATGGTTGAACTGCTGGAGGAGTTTTTCGGCGTTGCGCTGTATGTGGACTTGAATTTCTTTGAAGAGGGTACGGACAATTTCATCCGACAGAGAGGCGACGAGGCATATCGAATTTACAGTCAACAAATGAAAAAAGCGGACAGAATCAAGAACTGCACGAAGATGACTTTACGCAAGAAATAGACGCAAAGTTATTTAGCTTTAATTATCCATACAGTCTGGCGTTTCGCGATGGCTGTAATGTCTATGACCACCGGAACATCAAGCGCTTTAAACTGCGCGGAGATACACTGGAACCGCTGCCGGACGGAGAAATAAATGCAAAAAGGAAACTTCCTCCTTCGGTCTATAGGGTCGATGCAGTGTTGGATAACGGCAATATGATTTGCAGGACAAAACAGGATAATCCGCCGCATATCATATGCCTGAACCCGAGCGGAGACATTGTTTGGGATTTAGCAATTGATGTGGATCATATATGGATTAATCCGGTTTTATACGATGGACATATTTACTTTGGCAGCCGGGGCGAGAAAATTGAAAATGACGGGGAACTGTTCAAGCTGGATCTGGCCGGCAATACCGTCGCACGCAAAGCAATCCCCTATATCCATAACCATAGCGAGCTGTTGTTTGAAGGCGGATTTATCTATTATCTCGGGGATTTCTACGGCGACCGCACTATCGATCATGTGTTCCTCAAGATGGACGAATCCTTCGGGTTCGTCGGGCAGGCGGAGCTTCCCAAAGGGACATCCATTTACAGTGACGCCGTTCTTGACCGGAAAGTGCAGCGCGCATATTATTATGGACATGATAACGTTATCGCGGCAATCGATCTGAACACGCTCGACTATACCATTACGACCCTCGATTATGATATCCGGCTGATGGCGGCTGATGAAAACGGCCTTATTTATGGCGGACTGGGGCTCTCCACGCTCTGTATCCTGGATCGGGATATGAAGCTGCGCTCAAGGCACCGCGTAAAAGGGGCCATATATGATATCTGCCGGACAAACACGGGGATGCATGTCCTTACGGCTACCGGGGATATGAGTATGTGGGGACACCCTGAGCAGTGCGTTGTCCGGGTTTACCGCATCGATCCGGCCTGATGCCTCTTCGATTCATGATCAGCATGATACCGGAACTTCTTTGTGACACATTATATATATTGATTCATAGTATATAAAAGGTTATAATAATCCCAAACCAGGAAGCGGGCCGGATGAAAAAAGCAAAACTGCTTTGCCGGATTAAACGTTGCCCGGGACGCTGAAATTTGCGCGCAATCGGGTTGCTTTGCGGAAATCGGCGGTTTGCATTTCGGGCGGAAGACCTGATGTTATCTGATGCGAAAGCTGCGGATAGCCGGAAGCGTTTTTTAAAGGCTGCTTTTTCTGGACGGATCATGTCGTATTTTTTGAGGTGCATGAGTTGTATAAATACATTATTTTTGATTTTGACGGTACGATTGTGGATTCCAATCAGGTAGTCAATGAGGTTGTCAATGATCTCGCCGTGAAATATAAATGCGAGAAAATCATTCCGAAAGAAATTAAACACTGCCCGGATTTGAAAATTCTCAGGAAGCTGCGGCTGTACTTTTTCATCCGCAGGATCGACGGTGAGTTCAAGAAACAATACGGCGAGAAGCTCGAGTCGGTCAAGGCGTTCGACAACGTCATCAGCCTGTTGAACCTGATCCACGAGGCCGGTTACAAAGTGGCGATCATTTCGTCCAACAACGAGGAGAACATCAGGAACTTCCTTAAAAACAAAGTGAATTTTGATATTGACGCGCGCTCTTCGAAAGGGTTGTTCGGGAAGCATAAGGCTATCGTTAAATTTTTGAAGTCAAACGATTATTTCGCGGATAACATACTGTACATCGGCGACGAGATACGCGATATCAAAGCGTGCAAAAAGGCCGGCGTCGATATGGGCTTCGTCAAATGGGGCATTGACGGCAATGAGGATATCAGTGGTTTTGATCTCAAATATGTGTTTGCATCCCCGGAGCAGCTTTTAGAAACGCTGCTGCAGTTGATCAACGATACCGTGAATCTGGCCGCGGAGCCGCAGATAGTTGCAGAATAAATAAGACCGGGGGTTGTTAATCCCCGGCTTTATTTTTGAAGTAAAGCGGCAACCGCCGCTTTTTCGAGTTTACATGGAAGCCTCCCGCCGCAAGCTTCAAAAGATTCGTCATTTTCGACGTACACGCCGCCGGAAATGGCGAATTATATTACCTATAATCAAGATTGTAGTTTGTTTTTTCGGGAATTTTTATAGCACTTCCGACAGGACCGCTTTCAGTACGGTAATATTCACCGGTTTTGAAAGATGCCGGTTGAATCCAGCGAGGATGGCCTGCTCGGCATCGCGCGAACCGGCGTACCCTGTGAGGGCAACCATAAATACGCCGCTCAGCGTTTCGTCTTTCCGTATTGTGCGTGCCACTTCAAAGCCATTCATTTCAGGCAGGCCGATATCGCAGAATATGATGTCGGGGCGGCTTTCTTTTGCTTTCCGGATGCCTTCGATGCCATTGCACGCTGAAACGGTCTTGTGGCCCATGATTGTGAACATCGTGCACAGTATATCGGCAAGGTCGCGATTATCTTCAATGACGAGTATATTCAGCGGGCGCGCCGCTTGAGTGGCTTTCTCCGTCCGGACTTCCGCCTTAGGCGGATTGTCCGCAGCCGGGAGCCGGATGCAGAACCTCGAACCGCAGCCCAACCCCTCGCTTTGGACGCTGACACTGCCGCCGTGGAGCTCGGCAATCCCCTTCACGATAGACAATCCCAGGCCAAGGCCGCTGTTCGGCCTGTCAAGCGAGCCGTCCGCCTGCGTAAACGGTTCAAATACGCTGGGCAGGAATTCCGGCTTGATGCCGATCCCGTCGTCTATTACACAGATAACGGCTTCCTTTTTTCCATCGTTTTCTTCCTGACAGACAATCAACTGTGTTTTCCCGCCGGCTTCCGTAAACTTCAGCGAATTATGCAGCAGGTTGCCTATGATCTGATTTAAGCGTACAGGGTCGGCTTGAATAGGGAGGGAATCCTCGCTGTTTATTTTTATATCCAGACGCACATTTCTTTTTTCGAAAAGAACCTTATGGTCCTCCGCAACTGAGATGGCAAGTTTATTGAGATCCATGGCTTCCTTTTTCAGCGAGATCTTATTGCTGTTGATGCGCGTCAGGTCCAGCAGATCGTTTACGAGGTGGCAAAGCTGGTCTATCTGGCGTTCTATGATTTTTTTCGTGTTCCCGGTCTGCTGTTTGTCGTTTGAGACATTGAGGAGCGATAAACCCGCTACGATGGCCGCCAATGGATTCCTGAGTTCATGGGATAAGGTGTTTAAAAACTCGTTTTTATTCCGGTCGGCTTCCTGCAGTTCCTTCACAAGGTCAAGCGCCTGCTGCTTGGCTTTTTCAAGAACCATTTCCGTTCTGGCCCGTTCGATCGTATCCGCGGCTAGACGGGCAAGCAGATCCAGCATCCGAAGCTCGCGCTCTTTGAATTGTTTTTTATCCGGATGATACGTGTTCAAAACGCCGACGAACTTGCCGGAGCTGCTGATCAGCGGCGTGGATTGCTCGCATTGGATTCCCTCACCCCAGAAGAATGGAAGGCTGGGCTTCCCCAAAAAGAGAGGGGACTCGTTCACATCTTCGACAATGATCCGTCTTTTTTCTTTATATGCTTTTCCGCACGTCCCCACATCCAGGCCGACCGTATGGAAATTTTGCATAAAGCTGTCTTTTAATCCGCAGCCCTGGATCATCTTCAATTTCTGGCCGTCCTCATCGAAAAGCTGAATGGACCCTTTTTCTGTATTTGTCATGGATACGGCGGCTTTCAGGATTCCTTTATAAATCGTTTCAAGATTGTCCTGCATAATGAAATTCGAATTCAGCGTATGCAGCGTTTTCAGCGTCTCGACCTCTAGTGCCAGGTCGTCTTTGATTGCCTTAAGTTCAGCCTCATGCTGCATAAGCTCCGTAATATCATGCGCTATCCCAACGATGCCGATGATCTTGTCTTTTGCATCCCGCCACGGGACCTTGGACAGGGAAAATGTCTTACGCCCGTATGGCGTTACGGCGGACTCCTGGAAGATATGTTTCGTGCCGGTTTCCATCACAACCCGGTCGTTCCCGATAACTTCTTCTGCCATGACGGGGTCCGGATATAATTCATAATCGTCTTTACCGATCACGCTTTGTATATCGACGTCGAAGACATCCCCGTACGCTTTATTGACCATGACGACCTTGTGTTGCCTGTCCTTAATAAATATGAAATCGGAGGCGCTGTCCATGATCGTGCGCATCAGCGTTTCGCTTTCCTGTACGGCAACCTCGGCCCGTTTTCTTAAAAGCACCTCAAAAATGGTCGGCGTCAAAGATTCGAGTATCTCTTTTTCTTCCTCGGTATAGCCGCCTTCGCGGTTCGCCGCGGCGACCATCCCCTTGACTTCACCGCCCTGGATAAACGGTACGCCCAGGAAGGATGAAACCGGCGGGTGGCCTTCGGGGACGCCGGCACTGTCCGGATGGCCTATAGCTTCGTTTGTTAAAAGGGTTTTGCCGGTCTCATAAATAACGCCGTATAAGCCCCGGACCTTCAAAACGGAAAATTTTCTGTGCCCTGTTTTATCATGCATGGCGCAGATTTCCCATCCTGTGTCGCTGATTGCGATATCCCGCCGCAGACCGTCCTTATCCAATTCGGCAATAAAGCTGATCTGGCTTTTTGTCATGGACTCGACGATTTCAAGGCATTTAATCCCCAACTGTTTCACTGTCTTACACGATATGGAGTTTTCATAGATGCTGTTAATTGCCTTTAAAATGGTATTCTGACGGCGAATCGTTGTTTCATTTTGCCTGCGTTTGGTAATATCACGAAATGTGGAGACAATGCCGGTAAATTCCCCTGAATTGTTTTTGAAAGCACGGGAGCGTACCTCGGCGCTTATTTTAGCGCCGTTCTTATGCCGGTAGATCATCTCGCCGGTAAAAGACCCGTCTCTGAGCGTATTTCGGATGACTTCCTCTCGCGAAGTACCCTCAAATTCGGGCTTCAGCAATATGTTTATGATCATTCCTATAACTTCCCGGGACGTCCAGCCGAACAGCTTTTCTGCCATCTCGTTCCAATACGTAATCAGAAAGTTCCCATCCGAAGCAATGACCGCTTCATTTACAGTGGATAAAATCATCGCCTGAAAAGCAAGCGTATGCTCGCTTAGTTTGCGTTCGGTAATATCCATTAACGTGCCATAAATTTTGCGTGGAGCGCCGTTCATGTCGTATAGGACTTTCCCCTGATCCAGAACCCAGATATATTCGTTGCCGGCGGTCTTTAACCGGTATTCCAGCTTGCATTTGGATACGTTTTGTTCATAGACTTCTTTTATATGTTTGAAAATTCGATCCTTATCGTCAGGGTGAATAATACTTTTTATGAAAGAGTTCATGTCTTCAGGACGGATATGCTCGGCGCCGATCCGCTTTAACCATTGGGGGGAATACTCCCGCGTTTCCTTCTGTATATCGTGAATCCATGTGGCTTCCGCGAACCCATCCAGAAACTGGAGGTACTCTTGTTCCTTTACACGGAGTAGTTCGGCTTCCTTCTCCAGCTCCAGATTCCGCCGCGACTCTTCTTCGGCTTGTTTCTTTGCCGTAATGTCCGTTGAAATCAGGGAAACAGCCTTGACCTTTCCATCTATGAAAACTGGGTAAAACCGGTGGCTGAACCAGTATTCGTCTCTTGCATCTTCAAAAAAAACAGGGCTGCCGGTGTCAAACGCTTCTTTAAGCTTGTTAAGGCGGTTTTGTCTTAAGTCTGCGTATTTGTCTTCCGGAAGAAAATCTCCCATCTTCGCCCCGATATATTCCTCAGGAATCTTTCCGTATCTCTGGGCCAATGCATTATTTACATAGAGTACGGTCCCGTCACGTTCGTACATACCGAAGCCTTCATTGATGGAGTCGAGCAGAAATTTGTTATTTGCCTGGATTTCATGCAAAATTTTATCATTATCAATACGCTGCAAAACATTGGAGATCATTTCAGCGAAAATCCGGATACCTGATTCATGGGCATCATAACGAAAAATATGGCTGAGAGAAGCAAACCCAAGCGTGGCAAACAGACGGCCGCCCTGGAAAAGAGGGAAGACGATACCTGTTTCACAGCCGCTTATATCCGCAGTCTCATCAAACGGGTTCTTTGGGTTTTGCCTCTCTTTTTTATAGCGGTAGACCTGGCCTTTCTCATGGCATGCCAGAATGTCCATCATCATATGGAAAGGAATGGTCCTGCACTTTTCGCCGGCATAATATTCTTGTTTTTTATCCCATTCGCATAAATGGTTTGCCGCGGCGTTCTCCCAGTCATAAAGGTAAACAGTAACCCGGTCGGCATCACAGTATGCGCCGACGACGCCCAAGGCGTTTTCGATTGCGGCGCCGGGCTTTCCCGGGGGGATGTTGATGAATTCCCGGGCTAAACGCAGCATTGTTTCTTCAAATTGGATAGGCCGTTTTGTTGCTTGTTCGAGCAGTGCCTGGTACGTATATTCTTCCGTGAACTTGTTATCCGTAATATCCTGTATTGTGCCAAAAAGCCTTATCGGCGCTCCATGACTGTCATCGTATGATTGGCCGCGGCTGCAGATACGGCGGATGATCCCGTCCTGACGGGTGATACGGAAAACAAGATTAAACGGCATATGGCCTGCAATGGACTGCTCCAAGGCTTCTTTTGCCGTATCCGTATCGTCGGGATGGATAAACCATATGAGAGAAGCGGCGTTCAACATAGCAACGGCAGAGTCGATGCCAAAAATCCGGCAGGCCTCCTCCGACAAACGGGCTTCTCTTTTCCTGAAATCCCACTCCCATGTGCCGGTGTGGGTAATATGCTGCTGCTCATCAAACATCCATTTTGTTTTTAAAAGATCGTCAATGGATGGGTTTGTCCCGCCTGTCATAGATGCTTCCCCCATTGCAGTATCAGAATAGTGATAAGAAATTTGAAATCAGTTATGCTTTGCGACAAATAACGGCCTAAAAATTTAAATGCTAGGATATTATAGCATTTAAGGTGTTATTTTCCAATAATACATTGCCTGAATTTACAAAAATATATAAACAGATTCAAGGACGGACAAGGGGAAAAGGGAGCCTTTATACGTTCGGGGCGGCGCCTGTGTTCCGCAGAGTATGCGCGGGGGCGAAAACCGGCGGCATACAGGCAAAAACCCGGGATTGCAGATTTCAAAAGAATAGGAATTGTGATAAAATGTTTATCAATCATATAAAAACACTGCGGGAACGCTATGATAATTTAAGCCCTCCGCATTTCTATATCGAAAGCGGAAATCCATGCTGAGCCCGATGCTTGTACCGGAACAGGCTTGCGCTTTGCAGGCTTGGCGGTTTTAAAGATTGGCATAAGGAAAGGCGTTTATGAAATATATACTTGCTTCCGCATCGCCGCGGAGAAAAGAGCTTCTTGCCCTTCTGGTGAAGGACTTTGAAATCATAGAAAGCGGTATTGACGAAAATCTGCGCATAAAAGATCCGCGCAGGCTTTGCATGCGGCTATCCTATGAAAAGGCGGCGGACGTGGCGGGCCGCCAAACAAGCGGCGCCGTCGTCATAGCGGCGGACACCATCGTGGTTCTGGGAAAAGAGATCATGGGAAAGCCCCGGGATGAGAAGGAAGCGTTTGAGATGCTCGCCGCGTTGAGCGGGCAAACTCACTTCGTGTATACCGGCGTCACCGTCATCGATACGTCCTGCAGCGAAACCGTGACGGAGTATGAAAAAACGGCTGTCACGTTCGGGCAGATGTCACCGCAGGAAATTCTGGACTACATAAAGACCGGCGAACCCATGGATAAAGCGGGCGCATACGGCATACAGGGACACGCCTGCCGCTATATCAAAAAGGTGAACGGCTGCTATTTAAACGTCGTGGGGCTTCCGCTGCACCATCTTGACCGGATGCTCAAAAAGATGGGCGCGCTGTAAAACCGCACGGCCTGTTGCCATTGCTTTTTATTTATTCTCTCATTCCATTTTTCAGGGTCAGCCATTAAGTAAATAGTTTGATTGCGAGGTAGTGTTATGCCTGTCGGGATTATCGCGGACGTTGCCGCCGTGCTTTTGGGAGGACTGCTGGGAACTCTTGTAGCAAAGAAAATCCCCGAAAGAATCCGCAAGTCGCTGTTTCTTGTCTTCGGGCTCTGCTCCTTCTGCGTCGGGATCAGCGGCATCATGAAAATGAACGCGCTGCCGGCTGTCATCCTTTCCATTATTGTCGGGACGCTTGTAGGGGAATGCCTGCACCTGCAGGAAAAGATAGAATGGTGCGCCAAAAAGATGCAGGAAGGGATGGGCAGGATGCTGCGCAGTAAACAGCAGGAGAACGAAGCGGCTTTCAGGGAAGCGGCCGTCACCGCGATCGTGCTTTTCTGTTTCAGCAGCACGGCGATTTACGGGAGCCTGCAGTCCGGCCTATCCGGTGAGCATACCATTCTTCTCGCAAAAGCGATCCTGGACTTTTTTACCGCCGTCATATTTGCGGCTTCCATGGGGAGCATTGTGGCGGCGATCTGCATCCCGCAGCTTGTCATCATGCTGGCGCTTTTTTACGGGTCAACCCTGCTCATGCCGCTGATTTCACCGCAGATGCTCGGGGATTTCCTGGCATGCGGGGGGATCATCAGCTTCGCGATCGGCTTTAGGCTCACAAACATCAAACCGTTTGCCGTTGCGAACATGATACCGGCTATGATACTCGTGTTCCCGATCTCTTATCTTTGGGGGCTGCTGGTCTGACAGATGGCAAAAAAACGGCTTGTAAGGCTACTCATTTCTGGCAGTCTGTAAATAAACCACACGTTAAGGGTGTGAGAGGAAAAAATAGAAGCGGAAGCGATAAGGTGAATGAAAAGAAGGATAATAAGAGAAAGAAATTGAGCGGATATACAAGAACAACAATCGGGAGAATGGGATAAAGAAAGGTTTACAGGCATGGCTGTAGGAAGCGGTCTTGACCGTTCCGTACGATAGAGATCCGCGGATACAAAAGGCGGAAGGGTCAAGACCCTTCCCTACGGCTCCTTTAGGTGCTTGCTGGTAACAGGCCATTAAGGGCGTAAGTCAAACCCCATCTTGAAGGCTGAGTTCTGATTTTAAGTCATTTTCCCTCTGCCGGTCGCCTTATGACGACAGTCCCCTCGTTTGAGGGGGTCGTTTAGAAAGGTTTTTTAATACGCTGACTGCACCAAAGTTGGTGCGGTTAATTTTATATATGAGAATGAAAGTAATTTAGTCTGTTGTGATGAGCGGCCTACCATATCCCCGCTATGACCAGTCCGCCCACCACCGCTATGATGAAGCTTAAAAGTGTCCCGATCAGGTAATACTCCGCGTACGTTTTGTTATCGAGATACTTGTGGCGCGCGACCGATTTCGCCGTCAGCAGCAATCCCACCGCCGCCCACTGGTTTAAGGGGATCAGGATCAATATGGCGATACGCTCCAATATGCCGATCAGCTTTCCGGCGTGTATCGTTCCCTGCGGCATGGCGGATGCTGTCTCTTCAAAATTGATATGCAGGTCATTTAGAAGCGCGCGGATGAAACACGCGCCGCCCCATATGCATGCAAGGCCTGCTATGATCGTCCATAACACTTTATCTGATACGGCGTTCCAGCCGGATAAAAGCAGCAGCGGCTTTATGGCGGAATATATTCCCGCAAATGCTGCTGGACTCAGTACAACCATATTGACGATGAGCGCAATGATGGCTGCGTGCAGTGCCTGGTCCAATACAAACAGGAACGCGTCATGATTTTTCCATCTTATAATATTTTTCAATATATCAATGCAAAGGTGCGCCGCCGTGACAAGCACCGCACCAAGAAGCGGCTGCCATCCGCTGAGCAGAAAATAAAAGGCGGCCACATTCAATACGAACGTGACGGCGATATGCGTTAACATTGCGCGCCAGCCCGATTTTGATTTCAAATCCTTTTTACTTTGGGCCATTTTATCCGTCTGCAGCAGAAAGTCATTGATCAGATGGGCCAATAAGGCGAGAGCGAATACAGTTAAAAACATCGTATGCCTCCAATTGAAAAAACACGGATGAGTAGTTTGGTAAATTGCAGCCGGAGTTGGTTGCTTTCCGTATATGAAACCGAAAACGGTTGTATTCAGGGAATGCAACCGAAAACGGTTGTGCTTAACGGGAAATGAAGTCGGAAACCTGCTTTTGCAGCAGAGCTTCGGTGTCCGAGATAAGGGGCCAGTCCGCCCGTTCCAGGGAGCGCTGTATGCTCTGGTAGGATTTCTTTAACTGAACCGCCGCGGCCTTCATCGAGCCAAGCTGCTCATAATTCATCGCCGCATCCCATTGCGCCGCATTCCAGCGGCCGGTAACGTTGCCGTACAGCCTGAAAAGGATGTCCAACGGTTCAAAACGCGCACTTTCCTGATCACCTTCGGCCCGCAGGACAACGGACTCCTGTTCTTTATAGGTATCCTTAATAAGATCGACGGCGCTCCGGGCCGCAAAAAAGGCTTCGCCGTTCAGCAAAAACGGATCATCGGGCAAATCGCCGCCGCCTGTATTCAAACGGCCGATCCCAAGCCCGACGCGTATTTTCAGAGGCCGCAGCCTGTATTGCAATGTGCGGACCGATTTCATGAAATTCTTGTTGATATCGAGTACCGCCTCAATTTCGTCGCCGCGGAAGCATTTGAACGGAACGAGCAATTCGTTTTTTAAATCGTCGTTTGCTTTGGACAGCTGCTCCGAAATATCGAACGCTGCCACAGTTTTGCGGGAATTGATCACGTCGGCGATCACGGCAAGATAAAGGCTCATGTTCAGCACCCCTTATTCATTGGTTCAAAAAAGTTAAGGTGGCATTTCATTGGGGAATATTGAATCGGCATGTTTATACAGTTCAGTTTTATTGTAACGCGGCGGGGGAGGGAAAGGCAATACCGGCAAGGCGCAATTGCGGGGTTTTTTCCGGCAACTTTAAAAAAGCGGTGGGAGTTCTATGTTTTGTTCAAAGCCTTAGAGTTATCATTAAATATGTAATTTATAGAACGGTTTTCGTTAAGAGACCAGGAGGGATTCCGATTTCCCCCCTAAGGTCTCTTAACAATCTCTATTACCCCCTTAAATCGGAACTCCCCCTAGGTTGCCTTAACGAAAAGCCTGTGAAATAACTACTATCTCATAAAATTATTCTATAGTAGTTGAACAACTCAAAAGGTTAAGATTCTTCGCTGAGCTCAGAATGACAGCAAAGGGACAGGAAAAAGAAATAAAGACGAGCAACAAAAACTCATCGTTTAATGAACCGGTCAGCCCGGTAGTCTCTCATAGATCCACCCCGGCAGAATTTTAAACAAGTACGCGATTATCCGCCACCTTTTTGTGACATACCCGTGCTTTTTCCTGTGGCTGATAATGGACGCGATCTGGCGCGCGGCGACTTCCGGCGGGGCGACCCAGAAAAGGCCTTCGCCCTGCGCCATCGCGGTATCGACAAGACCGGGCTGGATATCGGTAACTATGATATCCGTTTTTTGTTTTTTTGATTTGCAGCGCAGACCCTCCATATAATTTGATATATACGCTTTCGAGGCGTTGTACGCGGGACAGATCGCGCTGCCGCGAAGGGCCGCGATGGAGGAGATGCCGGCGAGCTGGCCGGACTTCTGTTGTGTGAAATAGGAAAAGGCCGTGTCGGCTAAAGCGGTGAAGCCTTTTACATTGACTTCGATCGTTGCTTCTTCCAGCTCCCATTTTAAGTCCGGATTCAGAAAACCGGTGCCCGCGCAGAGTATGATCAGATCCATGCCGCCCATCTGCCGGATCAGTTCGTCGAGCTTTACGGGGGCTTCCTCTGTCTTTGAAACGTCCATCTGCATTGTAAACACATCTGCGTCCAGTTCGTGACGCAGCTCATTAAGAAGTTCCAGCCTTCTCGCGGCAAGCCCGAGGCGGCAACCTTCTTTTGCGTAGATTTTCGCGAGTTCCCTCCCAATGCCGCTGCTTGCGCCGATGATGATGACTTTTTTCATAAAAACGCCTCCCTCCATGTTTCGATACCTCAACTATATAGAGCCCCCATAATAAAAGCAATATTCCTGGTAAAATCGAAGTAGTCTCCATCGAGGGGGGCGGCTGCAGTAAAACAAATGTAGGGAACGGTCTTGACCGTTCCGACCGGCGTAGCATAGCCAATAAACGGAAGGGGCAAGCCACTTCCCTACGGTGCAGGTAAACGAAGTCCCCTTTTGACCTCCTTTTTACTGTATGATGAGTATACAATCATGCAACATGACTTGACATTTTTGAAAAATCCGGTATCATAAAAAGTGTCGCAGCAAACAAATATTCATATACTATACGTTGGCAAGCTTCGCTCATTTTTAAATTTATTATATAATAAGAAGGTTGATTTTTTTGACGGATAAAAAAGATATTTCTTATAGGAAGATAGCAAGGACGGACGGTATGGTCGCCAAGATCGTGGAGAAGACGAGAATACCGAAAATGTGCAGGGTGAAACAGACGTTTGACCATACCTCGATCTCCGACATCGAAGGCGAAGTCAGAAAGCAGCTTCAGCGCGAGGGGACGCTTCAGAGGGTCAAGCCGGGACAGACGATCGCGATCACATGCGGCAGCCGCGGTGTCGCGAACATCGCGCGGATCACAAAAGCCGTTGTGGACGAAGTCAAGCGCGTCGGCGGCAAGCCGTTTGTTTTCCCGGCCATGGGCTGCCACGGCGGCGCCGTAGCGGAAGGACAGATTGAGATACTCGAAGGCTACGGGATCACAGCGGATACGATGGGGTGCCCGCTCAAAGCGACGATGGAAACGGTACAGATCGGCGTTTCGGAATTTGGATTGCCCGTCAGGATCGATAAATACGCCTCGGAAGCTGATGGCATTATACTAATCGGCAGGATCAAGCCGCATACCTGCTTCAGGGGGCCGTATGAGAGCGGACTCGTCAAAATGTCCGTCATCGGCATGGGCAAGCAGTACGGCGCGGAGATCTGCCACGCGGCGGGCTTTGGCAAAATGGAGGAGAACCTTGTCGCGAACGGCAAAGTAATCTTAGCAAACCCAAAAGTGCTGTTCGGGCTCGCGACGATCGAGAACGCGTTTGACCAGACAAAGAAGCTCGTCGCGGTGCCTGCTGAAAAAATATTCGACGAGGAACCAGCCCTGCTGCAGGAATCCTTCGCAAACATGCCGTCGCTTCTGATCCAGGAATTCGACGTGCTGATCATTGACGAATCGGGCAAGAACATCAGCGGCGAAGGCATGGACCCGAACGTGACAGGCACATGGAGCACGCCGTACGCGTCCGGCGGACCCGTCAAGCAAAAGACGGTGCTGCTCGATCTGACGGACGAATCCCACGGCAACGCGGGCGGGTTCGGCATGGTTGATTTCTCGACGCAGCGCGCGTTTGATAAAATGGATTTTGAAAAAACGTATCCGAATATACTAACCCCGACGGTCACCGGCCCGGGCAAAATCCCGATCATCATCGCAAACGACGAGCTCGCGATCAAGGCGGGCATCCAGACGTCAAACGGCATCGACCAGAATAACCCGCGGGTCATCCGGATCAAGAACACGCTGCATATCGGCGAGATACTCGTTTCCGAAGCGCTCGTCGAGCAGGCGAAAAAAACGCCGGGCATGGAAGTCATCGGCGAACCGGAGTATATGAAGTTCGACGAGAACGGCAATTTGTTCTGAGAGTCGGGAATAAACGGGCAAGAATCCTTTTTGAGATTATCAGGAGATTGAGATAGCGCGGCTGGCAAGTGGGCTGGCTGCGCTTCTTCATAAAAAATGCCGTTTGGTCCGGAACGGTCAAGACCGTTCCCTACATCTAGCAGCGTTATAATCAAATATTTTGCCATATCCATTGTAGGGAAGAGGCTTGCCTCTTCCGGGTCCTCTGCTTTTGGCTGCGCGGATCACTATGGTCCGGAACGGTCAAGACCGTTCCCTACACTCTAGCAGCGTTATAATCAAATATTTTGCCATATCCATTGTAGGGAAGAGGCTTGCCTCTTCCGGGTCCTCCGCTTTTGGCTGCGCGGATCACTATGGTCCGGAACGGTCAAGACCGTTCCCTACACTCTAGCAGCGTTATAATCAAATATTTTGCCATATCCATTGTAGGGAAGAGGCTTGCCTCTTCCGGATCCTCCGCTTTTGGCTGCGCGGATCACTATGGTCCGGAACGGTCAAGACCGTTCCCTACACTCTAGCAGCGTTATAATCAAATATTTTGCCATATCCATTGTAGGGAAGAGGCTTGCCTCTTCCGGGTCCTCCGTTTTTGGCTGCGCGGATCACTATGGCAGGGAACGGTCTTGACCGTTCCCTGCGATGCGGCGTTGTGCCGGCATTGAATTGCCTATTTCCTGTATGTTCCACTGCCGCGGTATTGCCCCAATTGCACAAATGGTTTATAGTATAAACGGCTGAAAAAATGGGTCGGAGGTATGTGAGGATGGAACTTTCAAAAAAATATATCGTGATCAACCCGAAAGACAATGTGGCGGTAGCATTGGGCGACCGTCAAAAAGGCGAAACGTTCAACGTGGACGGGCAGAAAATCACGCTGGCGAGCGACGTGCCTAACCGCCACAAATTCGCGATCAAGACAATTAAAAAAGGCGAACCTGTCATTAAATACGGCTATCCCGTCAGCAAAATGACGAAGGATGTTGCGCCGGGGGATTATGTCCATACCGGCGAAGTCGAAACGTACTTAAGCGGCATTATCGATTATGTGTACGAGCCGCAGCTCGCGCCGAAAGTAAAGCGTGACACGGTCCCGGCGTTTATGGGATATATGCGCGAAACCGGGGAGGCCGGGGTGCGCAATGAGATATGGATCGTCAATACGGTCGGCTGCGTCAACAATACGGCGAAGCTGCTCGCGAGCGAAGCGACGAAGAAGTACGGCGAAAAGGTTGACGGGATCTATGCGTTTCCGCATGTGTACGGCTGTTCGCAGCTTGGCGACGACCTGTTATCGTCGCAGCAGATCATGGCCGGCATGGTCAACCACCCGAACGCGGCGGGCGTGCTCGTTTTAAGCCTTGGGTGCGAGCGGAACAACATCCCTGCTTTCAAGGAAATACTCGGGGAATATGATGAAAAGCGCGTCAAGTTCATGGTCTGCCAGGACGTGGAGGACGAGATCGAAATCGGCCTTGGGCTGATCGGCGAACTCGTTGAACACGCGCAGATATATAAACGGGAGCCGGTGCCCGTCTCCAAACTCAAAGTCGGTTTGAAATGCGGCGCGTCGGACGGTTTTTCGGGGATTTCGGCGAACCCGCTTGTCGGTTCTTTTTCCGATATGCTGACGTCATACGGCGGAACGGCCGCCCTGACGGAGATTTCCGAGATGTTCGGCGCGGAGGCGATCATGATGAACCGCTGCGTCAGCAAAGAGATTTTTGACAAGACCGTTAAAATGATCAACGATTTTAAAAACTATTATCTCAAATACGGCGAGAAGATCGACGAGAACCCGTCGCCTGGCAACATAAGGGGCGGCATCTCGACGTGCGAGGAAAAGTCGGTCGGGTGCATCCAGAAGGGCGGCGCGAGCGACGTGACGGACATCGTGCTATACGCGGGCAGACTCGTTACGCCGGGACTGAATATCGTAAGCGGCCCAGGCGACGATATCATTGCGATCACGGCGCTGATGGCGGCCGGATGCCAGATCATCCTGTTCACGACGGGCAACGGCAACCCGCTCGGTTCCATTGTGCCGACGATCAAGATTTCGAGCAACACGCCTTTATTTGAGCGCAAGAAAACATGGATCGACTTCGACGCCGGTCCGTTGCTTGCAGGTGAAAGCATGGACAAGCTCACGGAGCAGCTTTTTGAGCTTGTCGTGAAAGTCGCTTCGGGTGAAGCGAAGGCGCTGAACGAGGTTTACGGATATAAAGATATAGCGATGCTCAAGGATGGCGCGACGCCGTAAACATTCCGAGAGGGGACTTATCAAGAAAAGTGCAGTTTGTCCAACGCCGTAGGGAAGGGGCTTGCCCCTTCCGCCTGCTGCAATGTCGCGGCCGCAAAGGCCGGAACGGTCAAGACCGTTCCCTACGTTGTTTTTACCGCCGTTTCGCCTGCGTTCTGGCAGCCGGTCGATTTCTATGGCCCGAATCTTGTCAGGTCCCAGGGGGAGACGGCATTTCCGATTCGGACGGTTGCGCTGCGGAAGAAAAACGGGTATATTTCCCTGATCGGCAATGCCTTTACCGAACTCAAAGACGGCAGCCGTATACGGGTTACCGTACCCGAAGAGGAAGCGGCACAATCCTCAGAACGCGCTTCGGCCTGACTCCGGAGCAATAAATGAATTCATTTCTCTGTATTAATAAAATAAATATGGAATGCACAGGAGGCAGTTTATTTGGCAGGCGTTGTTTCTGAGCTGCTCAAAGATGTAGAACTCCCTAAAATGGTGAAAGTGGGGCAGCTTTTCAATAAAGACGGTATCCCGAAAGATAAAATATACGGCGCGGTGTTCGCCCAGCTGAATAAGCCCGAAATCGTGGCGGCGGTCAAGCCCGGCATGCGGATCGCGATCACGTGCGGCAGCCGGGGCGTTGCGAACATCGACGTGATCACGAAAGGCATCGCTGATTTCATAAAGCGGCAGGGCGGAAAGCCGTTCATTGTACCGGCCATGGGCAGCCACGGCGGCGCGACGGCCGAAGGCCAGCGGGAAGTGCTTAAAAGCTACAACGTGACCGAGGAAACGATGGGCTGTCCCGTGCTTGCCACGATGGAAACTAAGCAGATCGGTCTGACCGGGGAAGGCCATCCCGTGTTCATCGATAAGTTTGCCGCCGAAGCGGACGGCATCATCGTCTGCGGGCGCGTCAAGCCGCATACGGGCTTCCGCGGGAAATTCGAAAGCGGCATCATGAAGATGATGACGATCGGGCTTGGCAAGCAGCACGGCGCCGAGGTCTGCCATGCCGCGGGATTTAAGTACATGGCCCATCTCGTTCCGCTGTTCGGCAGGGCGATCCTGAAACATTCCAATGTGTTGTTTGCGCTGGCGACGATCGAGAACGCCGTCGATGAGACGTACAGGCTCGTTTCCATGATGCCTGATGAGATCGAAACGGTCGAGCCGGAACTATTAAAGGAAGCGTATACGCTGATGCCGCGGCTTTATTTCGATTCGGCGGATATACTGATCATTGACAAGATAGGCAAGAACATCAGCGGCGACGGGGCCGATTCCAACATCACGGGAACGTTCATCACGCCGTACGCGTCCGGCGGGCTGCAGAAGGAATACGTCGTGATACTCGACCTCACGGACGAAACGCACGGCTGCGCGATGGGCATCGCGGGCGCGCACGCGACGACGAAGCGGCTGTTCGATAAAATGGATTTTGAGATGACGTACCCCAACGCGATCACGACAACGTGTTTGAACGCTTTGAAGGTTCCGGCCATCTTAAGCAGCGACAGGGAAGCAATACAGATCTGCATCCGGTGCATGACGCAAGGCGACAGGGAAAACCCGCGGATCATACGGATACAGGACACGCTGCATATCGAGCATATCCTGATCTCGGAAGCGATGCTCGGCGAAGCGAGGCGGCACCCGGACATAGTGATCGAAGGCGAACCAGCGTACATGGCGTTTGACGAAAACGGGAATCTATGGTAAAAAAGGAATAGATTCCTTTTTTAGTTGACAGGAAAACAGAATGTTGGGGACGCAAACGGCGTGCCTGAATAGACTTGCAAGTATTAAACCTGATTGTATGTTTTCATTGTTTCATCAGATATCCATTTAATAAGAAAAAAATATAATTGTTTGAAACCACGGCGGCGGAATGTTCTGCGGCCATAGGCTTCATGCATAGGCATGTCCGTATTAAATACAGGAAGCGCACCATGAATAATAGGAGGATTAATAAAAGATTTAATATTAGTGCTTTGTACGAGTGGGGTATGGCTTATCTTGATACTCATACGAGTAACGGACACGGCTAATTTGATTGTACAAATTGAAAGGAGGACAAAAAATGAAGAAAATTTTAGGTTTAATGATTATTATATTGGTACTATTATGTACCGCTTGTGCTATGGAGGCCGCGCCTCCTAATCCGAACTACAAACCAGACATGTCGACTCCGGAGTCAAGTCAGGAAACGCTAAGTACAGCGCCTGTAAAGACCGAAGTGTCGGTCCAACCTGATGTCAAATATGCAGGGATGATCCCGGATCCTGCTTCGATATTTGCTAATGGCAAAGTTACCATTACTGATGGTGATGGAGGAAAGGCTTACATATTTGAAGTGACGGGCTATGCGGACGGTGAGTACGAAGCTTATATCTCACAATGTAAAGAGATGGGCTTTGAAGACGTTAAGTATGAATCAAGCGAAGAGTTTGGAGCATATTCTAAAGACGGGAAATATTGGGTTCAATTAAATTTGGATAATAAAAAAAACATTCTTTATGTTATATGCCAGAAAAGTAAAAATAAATAATTTAAATAAGATTGAAGCAAAAACAAGGCCTCTGTCTTTTGTTGAAAGGAGAAAAAATGAAGATTGTCATCATTCTCAGCTATGACTTTATGGCAAGTGAAAAGAATCTTGCGGACGTCAGGGCAGTCGCGCCGGATGCCGAACTCGCCGTGACAAACCAGGACGAAGTGACACCTGAAATGGTGAAGGACGCCGAGATTCTGTTCGGGCTGCCGAAACGCCCCATACTGGACGCGGCGGTGAACTTAAAGTGGCTGCAGCTCCCGACCGCGGGCGCGGACATGTGGGGAAAAAGGAGCCTGTACCGCGAACCGCTGCCCATCGTCACGAACATATTCGGCGTATTCGGCATACCGATCGCCGAGCATGTCTTCTGCATGATCCTTGCGCACAACAAAAATTTGTTCCTCCACATGCAGAACAAGGTGATACGCGGATGGAGCAGGGTGCGCAACGTCGGCGATATCTACGGCGCGACGTTCGGCGTCCTTGGCCTCGGCGATATCGGGGCCGAAGTCGCAAAGAGGGCGCACGCATGGGGCGCGCGGGTGCTCGCCGTGAAACGGATGCCGGGGGAAAAGCCGGAGTTTGTTGACGCGCTCTACGGTGAGGACGGCATCGACGAAGTGCTGTCTCTATCCGATTACGTCGTGCTTGCGCTGCCGGACACACCTAAAACGAAAGGGATCATAGGCGAGGAACGGCTCAAAAAGATGAAGCCGACGAGCTTCTTCGTCAATATCGCGCGCGGGGATCTCATTGATCAGGATGCGCTCGTCAAGGCACTCAGGGAAAAATGGATCGCGGGCGCGGGGCTGGACGCGACGTCGCCAGAGCCGCTGCCGAATGACAGCCCGCTATGGGACATGGACAACGTGATCATCACGCCGCATTCCTCGGGCTTCTCGCCGACGAACATGGACGGGCGGTTTATGATCTTCAATGAAAACCTGCGGCGCTACCTCGCCGGTGAGGAACTGATTGAACTCGTGAACATGGACGAGGGGTATTAAGAAAAAAAGTCCGAGGGGGACTTCGCTCGCTGCGCTAAGTCGTCCCGCTTCGATTTTCCAGGGCAGGATTAAAAAAGCAGTTAAGTTTTACAGCTTAACCGCTTTTTTGTGCGTTCCTCTTTTTATCAGCTGAGCTTGACAGCAACTGTCAGCGGTTCATAAAGGAGGCCGCCGTCTTCGCCAAAAGGCACGAAGTTTATCGTGATGTCTTTTGTGCCGTCCATCACCGGGAACGGCACGCTGTCATAGGCCATGCTCCCGTTCGGTTGTATATAGATATCGCAGCCGGGATACCATGCGAAATACCCGTTCTGATGTATGATGATTTGAAATAAATACGTTTCCATAGTTTTCACGGAGGTGTCGGCAGTCTTAGCGTTCAGCATCAGGTTATCCTTGGTAAAATTCAGCGAAGTTATTTCAATGGAAAGCGTATCGTTTTTTGCAACAACCTCGCCTTCTGCAAACGTAAACTCTTTGGTTTGCGCGGTGATATTTGCTTTTGATATGTCATATTCGATAGAGGTGACGTCCAGCCACATGGCGTCGATCGAATTTCCTTTGCCGTCGGAGAGGAACCCTTTCCCTTCAACAGTTCCGCGCGCATACACGACCTCATTTGCGGAGAGCTCCGGCGCTTCCATACTTTTGAAATGCAGGATGGTAGTCGCGTTGATGCCGCTGTTGCCGGTGAACCCGTTCGCATAATAGACGGAAGCGCCTTCAACCTGCTGTTTGCCGCTGACCACCTGAAACAGGCTTTCGTATGTTTTTCCTTTATAGGCATCCGGGTTGGCGTACACCTCGCGATAATGCGCAAGGCTGTATGAAGCCGGACCGGACTGCACTGCCGGGGCAACCCGCTCCGTTGCGGCAGGCCCCTTCGTGACAGCAGGTTTTTGCGAAGCGGAAGGAGGGGGTTGCGTTACGGAAGATGCCTGGGAATTCTGAGGGATTTTATCCCAAACGGCAGCCGGATCGCGGCACGATGCAAACGGGAAGCACAGAACGACAATCAAAAGGATCACAATTGCTTTTTTCATGGGTTTCCTCCTTATTCGCCGGCTTATTTGACTTTTAATCTGGATAAATGAAAATACAGAAGATGACATGGATTTTTTATGTGTTTGCAGCATTTAACTTTCCGTACTTCCATCATAATACGCAGAACCCATATTTGTCAAAAACCTGGTGTAATGACGGCTGGAGCCGCAGTTTGCTGGCAAAAGTGAAAAAAGTCAAATTTTAACAGGCCGTTTGACGAAAACGGGAAACTGTGGTAAAAAGGGGAAGGGCTTTTTTGATGGGCCGCAAAAATAGAATCAATGAGGTTTGCCATGAAGAGTTTGAACATATTGTTTTTAACAAGTTTTGACTTTGACGTAAACGGCGAAAAGCTGGAGCGCATACGGGAGATCGCGCCGGACGCGTCCGTCACCGCCGTGCCGCGGGAGGAAGCCACCCCCGCTATGGTGAAGGACGCCGAGATCATCATCGGGAGGCCGAAGCGTGAGTATATACGGGAATCGGACAGCCTGAAATGGATGCAGCTTCCGAGCGCCGGGGCGGACGGATATACCGATAAGAGCTTATTCCGCAATGAGAATTTTATCCTGACGAACTGCAGCGGCGTATACGGCATGCCGATCGCGGAGCACGTGTTCGGCATGATATTCGCGTTCAACAAGAATTTTTACTATCATTTCAAGAACAGGGCAGAAAAGAAATGGGACAGGAAGCTGAACCGCGCGGATTTCTGCGGTTCGGCGATCGGGATCATCGGCCTCGGCGATATCGGCTCGCAAATCGCGAAAGGGGCGAAAGGTTTCGGCGCAACGGTGCTGGCCGTAAAGCGCACGCCGGATCATAAGCCGGAATTCGTGGACGAGCTGTACGGCGAGGACGGCATCGACACGGTCATGGCAAAGTCGGATTACGTCGTCATCGCGCTGCCGCACACGGGCACGACGAAAGGCATCATCACGGAAGAAAGATTGCGCAAAATGAAGCCGGGCAGTTTTTTCATCAACATCGCCCGCGGCGACATCGTCGACCAGGACGCGCTTATAAAGGCGCTGCGGGAAAAGCGGATCGCGGGGGCGGGGCTGGACGCAACGTCGCCCGAGCCATTGCCAAGCGGCAGCCCGTTATGGGAGATGGAGAACGTGATCATCACGCCGCACTCGTCCGGGTTCTCGCCGACGAACATCGACAGAAGGTTTGAGATATTCTATGAGAATCTGAAGCGGTATCTCACGGGAGAGAAGCTAACGCATATTGTGGATATGGATAAAGGGTATTAATTAAAAGATTTGAGTTGATAAAACCAGCGGTTAAGAGAGATACTTAGCCGCTGGCTCTTTTTGGGTTTCTGCGCACATCTGCGTAAAGCAAAGCTTTTTTGGTGTTGTTCACCTGCCATGGAATTATTATATGAGATAGTATTTGGTTCATAGGCTTTTCGTTAAGGCGGCCCAGGGGGGATTCCGATTTCCCTCCGCGCCTGGACGGGAGAAAATGGCAGCGGGACCTTTTGGAGTTGTTCATCTACCATGGAATTATTATATGAGATAGTATTTAGTTTATAGGCTTTTCGTTAAGGCGGCCCAGGGGGAGTTCCGATTCTCCCCCTAGGGCCCCTTAACAATCCCCGTTACCCCCGTAAAACGGCCGCTGCGCGGGGCCATTTAATTCCTCTTTTATTTGCTAAAAAACGCTTTAGGGGTTGTATTTCACTTTCTAATATGATTAAAATAAATACAAAATAGTTTCATTAATTTTGCTTTTTTTCTAATCTTCTTGGAAGAAAAAATAATTGATACTGAAATAGTTTATTTATGTTTATATTGTGGAGGTATAATAATGTCATCTTCATTTGAATTTGAAACTTTAATACTTCGGTTTAGAGATTTAGTAACTGGGTTAGGTGAAACAATTCAAAACCATCAAGAGATAATTAATAAGTTCACAGGTGATGAGGCATTTGTTTGGTGGGGCTGGTGGAATAAAGATGGCGAAAAGTTGCCGGCAAATGAGTTCACTTATATTTGTCGATTGGCTTTAAAAGGGGATTTTTTCCTATATTTAATTGATTCAGGAAGAAAGAAAGCATATAAAGCAAATTGTATTGATATCCAATGGGACAAAATAGTAAATAAGATTCCTTCTCCCGATGCACAACATACACCTGAGTATTATAATAGTCAAAAATACTATGCATGGTTTAAGTTCTTATCCATCGAAGAAATTGAATTGCAAGAATTATCAGATCTAACTTATATTTGTGTGGATAATTTTTTTGAGGATTCACCATCTAAGTTTACACGTTTTTATAATAAAAAAATCTATGATATTGAAGAATTAATACAACAAAATCGAACAATTTGGTTTGTTAGAAAATATAAAGAAGGAGATCCCAAACATCAAGTAATTCTTCTTAATACCGATCATTTTTCTCCAAAACATTTTTCAACAGATTACTTCCCAGTACAAAGCAACCAAATTTTATGGTTGTCTGACACCCATTTCCCTGATAAAACATTTCCGGAAAAAAGCAACGACACAAGAAAATCTTTATGGGGCAATATTAATAAAATACTTGAAAGCGATAGTAAAGAAATTGGAATTGCAGGTCTGCTAATATCTGGTGATATTACAACGCAAGGGGAGCCAGAAGGTTATAATATGGCTAATATATTTTTAAAAGAAATGAACAGCTCCTTAACAATGCCACTAGAATCAAGAAATATTATTTTTTGCCCAGGTAATCACGACTTTAAATTTAGCACAGAAAATGTAGAAATACGAAGAGTAGATGAAGATTCTGCGAAGTCGTATAAAGAATTTTATAATCAGGTCCATTTTATTCCACCGAACGAATATTACTCATGTGGTAGAAAACTACATATGAAAAATGGAACTTTAATTGACGTAGTATCTTTAAATAGTCTTCTATTTCAACAATTTGATAAATTTCAAGGGCAAGGATTTATAGGAGAAAAACAGTTAGATAATGCCGCTATTGAGATGGGCTGGAAATCTGGTCAGCCTAATAAAGCAATTCGAATTGCGATGATGCATCACCATTATCTGCCGACTTGTTTACAAGATAACATGGAAATAAAAAATCCAAGTAGTGCAGTTTTTGATTGCGAACGATTAGCAAGGTGGTTGACAGACTATAAAGTCAAGATATTACTTCATGGTCATAAACATAATCAATTTTTTTCAAAAATTTCACGTCCTATGGATGTTGGCGGTTCAGTTTTAAAAGATGAAGATATGTTTGAATTCTATGTTTTTGGATTGGGTAGCACAGGAGTAGCACTTAAAGATAAAGGTGACCAGCCAAACACATTTGCTTTATTAGAATTTGAAATTGATAAACTTAATGTTATTTATTATAATATTAATCCTGAAGGGAGCGCAGGGCGGGTTAAACAAATTACTATCAAAATATGAAAGGTATATATATATGGATACAAAATATATAATTACGGACCTTGATAATACACTATACGACTGGGTCACCTTTTTTTCAAAATCTTTTTCCGCAATGCTCCAAAAGCTGACGAAAATACTAGATATTGACGAATCAACTTTAATTTGTGAATTTAAAGAATTACATCAAAAATATCATAGTATAGAAAGGCCTTTTACTATGTTAGAATTACCTTCGGTTAAACTAAAGTATAAAGATAAGTCAAATCTTGAATTACTTGATAGTCTAAACGAAGCCTCACATAGTTTTAACTCCATGCGGAAAAAAACACTGTGTCTATATGAAACTGTAATAGAAACTTTTATAGAGTTGGAAAGGAAAAACTATAAAATTTTTGGGTGTACAGAGTCTTCAATTGAAACAGGCTATTATAGGCTTGTGAAGCTTGGAATTGCAAGCAAATTTAAAAGGATATATTTTATCGATAGTAATTATGAAGGACATCCAGATCCTGAACGTCGAACATTGCTGGAACCGTCACAAGACTTATTGATACAAATACCTAATAATCTAAAAAAACCTGATCCTCAAATCTTAGAATATATTTGTCAAAGAGAAAACATCGAAAAAACGCAGGTAATTTATGTCGGTGATAGTTTGCTAAAAGATATTTACATGGCAAATCAAGCTGGTATTGCCTCTGTTTGGGCTCGATATGGAACAAGTTATGATCCCGGCTTATGGGATGTCCTCGTTAAAGTTACTCATTGGACAAATGAAGATGTAATTCGAGAAAAGGAATTACGTAATAATATTAAAGAAATAATTCCGGATTTTACAATAAACAGTTTTGATCAATTATTACAAATTCTAATATAATCTAAAAAGTTGTTTTCAACTAATTATTATTGATATCTTAGCCCCGCGCAGCGGCCGTTTTACGGGGGTAATGGGATTGTTAAGGGACCTTAGGGGGAGAATCGGAACTCCCCCTGGGTCGCCTTAACGAAAAGCCTATGAACTAAATACTACCTCATTTAATTGTTCCATGGTAGGTGAACAACTCCAAGGTACTAAGATTCTTCGCTTCGCTCAGAATGACAAAGGAAATTCTGCCAGAGACAAACAGAAAAAAGGTATAAATATGCCTGCGGTGCGGGTTTTATTTTATCTCCTGTTCCAATTTATCAAACTCTTTCGTCCCAAAAAACTGCCCGAGCGTGATCTCCATGCCGTCGCAGAGCTTTTTGATCGTTACGATGCCCGGATTTTCACTTTCGCCGTTGATGATGTTTTTCAGCGTGGACGGCGGCACGGCTGATTTCCTTGCAAGGGCGTTGACCGGCATGTTCCTCTCGGCACATAACTTCAAAATTCTGTTGGCGACGGTTTCCCGCGTGTTCATAAACGATCCCTCCAGTCCATATATGGTCAAAATTATTTTAGCCAAATGCAACAATTCAGAACGACCATATATGGACTTTTTGGACCATATATGGTAAATTGTCCATATATGGTCCAGAGGAGGAAAAAATATGTTTTCAAAAACGTGCTGCTTTACCGGCCACCGCCCCGAAAAACTCCCGTGGGGCTTTCATGAGGACAGCGAAGACTGCGTCAAATTAAAAAAACTGCTCTATGGGCAGGCGGAGCAGCTTGTTAAGGAATGCGGCGTGACCCATTTTATCTGCGGCATGGCAAGGGGAATAGATACGTACGCCGCGGAGGCCGTGCTCCAATTGAAAATGGCGTATCCAGTTACACTGGAATGCGCCATTCCGTTTGAAGAACAAGCAATAAGCTGGCTGGAAACCGACCGCGAACGCTTCTTTATCATTGCCGGCCGCGCCGACAGGGAAACGATGCTGCAGCGCCGCTATACGCAGGACTGCTACTTAAAGCGGAACCGGTATATAGTTGACCGCAGCCTCTATGTCGTGGCCGTGTGGGACGGCTCGGGCGGCGGGACCGGGTATACGGTCCGCTATGCCTCGGAAAAGGGACGGACTATCCGCATCATCCATCCGGCGCACCTGATCATGCCGCTTCGGGCGTGGACGGCAAACCGAAGCAATACGGAAACCTGATGGATTCTTTTTGCCTGCCCTGCGGTCAGCCGCACGCGGATACGGCTTCGGGGAAAGCGGCGCTGTCTGCGACGAGTTGGTAATCCGTTACGACTTCAACGTTGTTTTTGATTGCCAACCAGACCGGCGAGATTTCTTTGGCTGCAGCAAACACCTTGTCCATATCGGCGGGGGTGATATCATTGGAGCATACGCGCACGAAGAAAAAGATCTTCTTCAGCGCGACCGGGTTTTCCTGGCGGATGCCCGTGGCGCGCGCCTCATAGCCGGCGACGTTTTTTCCCGTTTTCCGCAGAAGGGCGACGACCGCCGTGCTGACGCAGCCGGAAAAGCTCATCAGAAGCGCTTCGATTCCTGCAAAGCCCTGCCCGTCGCCCAGGGGCGGCATGTAGTCAAACTGGACCGGATGATCCGGGTTCGACTCGGAGACGCCTGTAAACTGCACTTTTTGGTTCGTTAGCTTCATGTCTATCACAAAATTGCTCATGGATAAATCCCGGCTTTCTGTACTATATTTTATTTTTTATTCTACTATCATTATAGAACGATTCTTTGCCGTTTGCCATAAATCGACAAACCTTATACAAAATGTTCAAAAAATCGTTATTATTTTGTATTATTTCCGGCTGCGGCAGCAGCAATCAGCGGGCCGGTTTGTGTCCGGCCGGACTGTTTATTGTTTTCCGTTGTTTAAAATTCCCGCGTAATATTTGAAAAGCGAGACATGATAAGAATGTAAAAACGGATGAAACGGGGCGAAAGAGGGATGGAAGTCAGGGAAAATATTATGGTGCCGCTGGGGTACGGCAAGTTCGTGCGCTCGGATAAGATCGTTAGTCTGGAACCGATCGAGGATGAACGGGGGCCGGGCAGGCGGACCGTTGTCCACGTGGAGGATGTGAAGTCGCCGATGATCGCTTCAAGGACGGAAAATTCCATCCTGGCAAATATGCTGGAAGTGCCGCGGGAGAAGATGGAAGCGGCTGCGGCGCTGGAGCTTTTAAAGGACATACTCGACGATATGCAGAAGATCGGGCCGATGCTCCGGCTGAGCATTAAAAAGGAAGCCGGATTCGACATCGATAAGATCGAGAAAAAGACCAACGAGATACTGAGGCACGAGATAGAATTTGAAGAACAGTAAAAACGGGCCGTTTGGCCCGTTTTCTGCGTTGGCCCGTTCATCAGGCGTTCACGACAACGCAATAGTAATTGCTGCCTAGATTAAATTCATTTACCGGGGTGAATCCGGCTCTTTTGCACAGCGCGGCAACCTCATCCATACCAAGGCGGGGCGCGCCGGGGTGTCCTACCGGCGTCCCCTTTATGAAGTTCAATGATGGAAAGTTTCGCTGTGTTCTTCATGACCCTTTTTATTTCGGTTAGAAAGACTTCTTTATTTTCAATCTCATGCAAAACGGTTGACAGGATCATAAAATCCGCAGAACCGTCTTCCAGTTCAAAACGGTCGTCCGTCACTTTCAGTGTTTTAATGTTCGGCAGCTTCTGATTTTCCGCCTTTTCCTGAATGATCTGAAGAAACGCGTCATGCGTTTCCAAAGCAAAAACCGCATTCTGCGTGATCTGGGCCGCGGGGATTGTAAAAATGCCGGTGCCGGCTCCAATGTCGCAGACAACATCGTGTTCGCCCAAGCCGATTTTTTTCAACGTTTCTATCGGCCGCAATTCCGCTAATTTTTCCGGGCATTCCAGTGCAGCTTGCATGTGTTTCAGGTGGTGAAGATGGTCCATCGTACGCCCCATTTCTTTTTAAATTTATGCTTTATTCCTTCTAATAAGATTGTATAGTACCCAAATCCAAATCATTACAACCGCTCTGAACAAATGCCACGCTATAGAAAAGCCGGGCAGGGGAGATGCCCCTGCCCGGCAGTGCATGTGGTTTTCAGGCCGGACGCATGGACCGCTTCTTTTCGCTCACGAAGATCGCGCCCAGCAGCAGGGCGCCCCCGAGGAGCTGCGGTACCGTGATCCCTTCCTGCAGAATCAGAACCGAAATGAGCAGCGACGTGACCGGGTCAATATAGCTCAAAACCGCGATGCTTTGCCCTTTGAGCTGTTTCATGCCTGCAAAGAAAAGGAAGAAGCCCCCGCCGGTATGGACGACGCCCAACAGGAGAACCAGCAGGAGTGAGGTCATGCCCATATGGAACATTGAGCCGCCTTCCGTAAGGAACACGTACGGGATGAGAAGCAGGGACGCCGCCGCCAGTTGTATGATTGTAGTTTCCATATCCGGCAGGTCCTTGATAAACTTGTTCAGCAGCATCAGCGACGCATAGAATCCAGCCGCCAAAAGACCGTAAAAGATGCCAAGCGGATGATTGTACCCCGCGGCCCCGGACTGGCTGCTTCCGACGATCAGCACCATTCCGGCCATGGCTGCACCGATGCAGGCCGCCTTTTTCGCGGATAGTTTCTCTTTCAATACGACAGGCGATAAGGCCATGACGAACACGGGCGCAAAGTAATAACTCAAGGCCGCGTTGGCGATCGTTGTGTGTTTATACGCTTCAAACAGAAAAATCCAGTTCGCGCCCAATGCGGCGCCCGATACTATCAGAAGCAGCGCGTTCCGCCGGATCTTGTCGCGGGACATCTTTTGTTTCCTGAAGAAAACGACAGCCAGCAAAAACAGGCTTCCAATCAGGCCTCTCAGCAGGGCGGTCGCGCTGGAAGGCAGAGCTATATATCTCACAATGACGCCGATGGTGCCGAAAATCACCATGGACAGTGAGAATTGTATTTTTGATTTCATGCGTATCCTCCTATACTCCTGCGTATCCGTTTTCCGGATCGCAGATGCGTAAATTCCTGATGGCTCTTGTGTTTTGCAGAACCACAGGAGGCGGAGGGGAGGCGGACCGGCGGCCGCACAGGATAGGGATAAAATACATCGCTTTGTTTCCTTATCTGCACCTCGTGCTGCCCGGAGCGCACCATATTCCATGGCGATATTGCAATGGGGAAGTGCCCAAAGGGAATATCTAATAAGCCTGATGAGCCGGTAATACGCCAACGGAGCGCGCGAAGGGTTTTCCTGAAATCACCGCCGGGCAACATCGATAAAATATGATCCGGTGATTGCCGAGGCGGTCCGGAAGGGATATAGCATAAGAAAGCGTTATATTATTATAGTTGAGGTTTGCCTTTTTTCGTTCTTCCCCCGCAGTTTGGGCATACCTCGTCGTTATTATCGTCAAACTCCGCGTCACAATACGGGCAATACCTGCCGGCGGCTTCATTCACAGGGGAGTCCTCTTTTATTTCGGCGTTTTTTATTTCGGCATTCGCCTGCGGTTTACTGTGAACATAAGCTTCTTTTTGCCCGCTTTTACGCTTTACCAGCTTTGAAATGCCGCCCGCCAGAATCAGTGAGCCAATAGCTATAATTATGAATATGCCGGGTTTGGGCCCAACCGCCAAGAGAAGCAACAACCCTAATATCAAATCCATGCCGGAAATTACGATACTGATAATGATAAGTGCCAATACGGTGTTCCTCCCTGACTGTTAAAATAATGACGCCTGTTATTGCGCCTAAGGCGAACCCTGATAGCGATAGTAAAATCGCAATACAATTCATTTATTTTATCAAAGCTATTATACCACAGCAGGGTCTTGTTGGCTGAATTAAATGAGCGGTTTTGTTTCGTTTTGTTTTAAACGTTTGCGATTGCAGCACAACATAGTTTTGAAGGTGATTCTAATGCGGGTAAAAGATATCATCTGCGGAAGTGGCTGTTCGCGTCCGGAAATACGCCGCCGGCGTGGAGATCATATTCCGTATTCTTCATATTCTTTCGCGGCGATGGCCTGCTGGATAAGGCAAGTCTCGCGCAGGGCGGCATAATGGCCGATTGCCATTTCCGTGAGCTCTTTATCAAGCACGCCGTTATCGGCCATGGCGGACAATACCCTGATCGCCTGCTTCTTGTCCATCCCGGCGCGGTACGGGCGCGTTTCCGTGACCGCGGCGAACACGTCGGCCACCGCCATGATGCGCGAGCAGAGCGGGAGCTCATAGCCCTTGGACCCGAACGGGTACCCCTGGCCGTCGATCCGCTCATGGTGCAGGCACGCGCATTCGTTGATGACTTTCAGCGGCTTGATCTGATCCGGTATTTTATACGTATAATACGTATGCTTCTGCATGATGTTACGCTCCTCGATATTCAGAGAGCCCGGCTTTTGCAGTATCTCCGTCGGCACGGAGAGCTTTGCGAGATCGTGCAGATAGTGCGGCTCCTAAAATATGGTATTTCTATTTCTCATGCAAAAGAGTAAAATGAAATGAAATAAATGCTTGTCGCGCTCATGACGGGATATTGAATGGGAGGAAAAATGGGCTATAAAATACTTCTGTTTGATATAGATGATATATTGCCGGATTTCGGCGCGAATGAAACCGGTTCGCTAAACAAATTGTTTCAGCAGCACGGATATAAATGATTTATGCAAAATAAATAAATCGATACAAACGGAATGGGGATAAAAAATGGAACTGAATCAAGTCAGCCATCAGGTACATAAGACCGTCGTCAACGACACAATGGAGCAGGCGTATAAAAGGCTCGCCGGTCTTGAAATCAACGCGCTGTTTGCGGAAAAGAATTCTTCCATGAGCGGGCTGACTGCTGGCGAAGCAGACAGCAGGCTGGCTAAGAACGGCAGAAATACGACGTCCGACAGCAAAATGATTTCATGGTCCGTATTTTTGCTCAAGTCGTTTCTCGATGAGTTTATCATCGTGCTCCTCGCGCTTGCCGTTGTAACATTTTTCTTAAAGGATATCTTAGGCGCGGGGATTATCGTTGTTCTTGCGGTGATCAGCGCGACGATCCGGTTTACGCAAAGCTATTCGTCCTATGTCCAAAGCCAGAAATTAAAAACGATGATGCATAACACCGTCGACGTCCGGCGGGACGGGGCGGCCGTGAAAATCAACATCGAAGAGATCGTGGACGGCGATATCATCGAGCTTGGCACCGGGTCCATTATTCCTGCCGATCTGCGGATCATCGAGAGCCGCGACCTGTTTATCGCGCAATCGATGTTCACGGGAGAATCCGTCCCGGTCGAAAAAAAGAACGGTCCTGCCGATACGTCGAAAGGCAGCACGGAGCTTGAGAATATCGCGCTGATGGGCTGCACGGTCGTCAGTGGTTCCGGCGTCGGCATGGTTATAAAAACAGGAAAAGATACGTATCTGGGACATATATCGGGCGTCGTCGAACAGACAAAAGGCAAAACAAATTTTGAAAAAGGACTCTCAAAGGTTACAAACATCCTTGTAAAATATATGGCCCTCATTGTGGTTTCCGTATTTCTCATCAACGGAATCGTGAAAAAGGACTGGCTGCAGGCCATCATGTTTTCCATATCGGTCGCGGTCGGCATCACGCCGGGCATGCTGCCCATGATCGTCAACACGACGCTGTCCAAAGGCGCCGGGTTCCTGGCGAAAAAGAAAACCATCGTGAAAAACCTGAACTCGATTCAGAATCTGGGCGCGATCGACGTGCTGTGTACCGACAAGACCGGCACGCTGACGGTGGATAACATCGAGCTGCAACGATATATGAACATCAATGGCGAGGATGACATCGAGATACTCGACTATGCTTTCATGAACAGCTATTTTTCCACAGGGATCAAGAACCTCATTGACCGTGCGATCATCGCGTTCGGCACACAGCACGGCGTAAAGGACGATACGGCGAAATATGAGAAGGTCGACGAGATCCCCTTTGATTATGACCGCAGGCGCATGAGCGTTGTGATCAGGGACGGGCAGAACAACCACCGCATCATCACAAAGGGCGCCGTGGAGGAACTGCTGAAAATATGCACGACCGTTAAGGATAAGGATAAAGAACTGCCCATATCCGACGAACTGCTCAAAAAGATCAATGAGCATGCGGATAGTCTCAGCAACGAGGGGATGCACGTAATCGCCATTGCCGAAAAGAATGAGTATACCGGCGCGAATGTATTCTCGCCCAAGGACGAAACTGAGATGACGTTCATCGGCTATGTCGCTTTTTTAGATCCGCCGAAGCCCGACGTCGCCGATGCGATCAAAGCGCTGACGGAAGCCGGGGTCGAAATCAAAGTATTGACGGGCGATTCGCCGCTTGTAACGCAGCGCGTCTGCAAACTGGTCGGCTTACCAATCAGCGGTATACTGACCGGCAAGGACATAGAGCCTATGTCGGACGCGCAATTAAAGGATGCGGTGGAGAAGAACAATATCTTCGCGCGCCTCGCGCCGATGCAGAAGCAGCGCGTTGTGAGTGTCCTTCGCGGCAACGGGCATGTCGTAGGGTATATGGGGGACGGCGTGAACGACGCGCCGAGCCTGCGGCAGGCGGACGTGGGGATATCCGTCGATTCCGCCACCGATATCGCAAAGGAAAGCTCGGATATCATACTTCTCGAGAAGAACCTTTCA
>CAXXGW010000007.1:0-49163 GCA_963666755.2 Candidatus Limiplasma sp. | reverse complement strand
TCGGTAATAGCGGCGGTTTCGGCTTCGGAGGCGCCGTTCTTTTTGGCCAGACCGATCTGCTTGCTGGTCTGGTTGCGCAGGGCCTTCTTCTCCTCGACTTCGGCCATGAGCTTGCGGCGTTGCTCGTCGCGGGCCAGAAAGTCGTCCACGATGGCGGCATCCTTGTTGCGGTTCTGAAGCATGTCCCGGAGTTCCTGCGGGTTCTGGCGGATACGGCGAACATCCAGCATGGTGTGATTCCTCCTGTTTTTTTCGGGTGGGCGGATGCAAAAACGTCCCCGCGCATGGCTTACGCCAACACAGGGACGGAGGGAACGTTGCTCCGCGGTGCCACCCGATTTAAGCGCGCGTTGCGCGCTTCACTTGCGTGCGCTGTAACGGGCGTACCCGGCCGGCTCGTCGCCGGGGGCTCGCGCGGGGGAAAGGCTTGCGCGCCTTTGCGGGCTTGCACCGGACGCCCGCTCTCTGCAAAAGGCTGCGCGGCCCCGCCGCGGTCATGGCTTGAGCGTATTATACGCGCCGCGCGCGCGTTTGGCAAGCCCCGCGCGGCGGAAACCCGTCAGCCCAGCTGGGAGTAAACGATGTTGCGCACCTTGCGCGTAAGCGGGGTCACGCCGCTTTCGGTGCGTTGCTGCATCAGCAGCAGAATCAGATCTTCCTCCGGGCAGACGGTCATGTAGACGCCGCTCCAGCCATCCCACCCATACTCGCCCGCCACACCCAGCGAAAAGCTGCGCGCGGGCTCGGCCAGCACGCGCATCAGGCCGCCGTAACCGTAGCCGACCATCGAATCCCGGTTGAGGGTATCCGCCTGCCGGGGGCTCAGGTGGTTTTGCGAAAGCCACTGTACCGACCGGCGGGACAGCACTCGCTCGCCGCACAGCTGCCCCTCGCCCAGCAGCATCCGGGCAAAGCGCAGCACATCGTCCAGGGTGGAAACCAGCCCCGCGCCGCCGGAAATGAAGTTGGGGCGGCTCAGGAAATCATTCAGGCCCAGAAAATTGTCCGTAAAGGGGGAGAGCATCCCGTCCCTGTGCTCGTACAGGGTGGCGAGGCGATCCTTCTTTTCGGCGGGCACAAAAAAGCCGGTGTCGGTCATGCCCAGCGGCTCCAGAACTGTTTCGGCCATGTAGGCGTCCAATGCTTTGCCGCTGACCACCTGCACCAGCGCGCCCAGCACGTCGGCACTGGCGCCGTACAGCCACCCGTCCCCGGGCTGGAAGGCGAGCGGCTGGCGGCCGATGCGGCTGGCTACGCTCAGGGTGTCGGGCTGGTTGCCCGCCTGTTCTTCGGCGGCGAAGGCCTCAAACAGCCTGGACATGGCGCGCTCGGCGGGGGTCGCGTCGCCGGGGTAGCACAGCCCCGAGGTCATGGAGAACAAATCCGCCACCAGCATTGGGCGGGTAACCGGCGCACAGCGGTTGTCGGCCACCGCCACCTGCTGGTTTTTGTAGCTTTCCAGATACTCGCCCACAGGGGCGTACAGGTCCAGTTCACCGCGCTCCACCAGCGTCATCGCGGTCACGGCGGTAATCGGCTTGGTCAGCGAAAACAGTCGAAACAGCGTATCCCGCGCAACGGGCACATTGCGGCCCAGATCGGCATAGCCGCTGGCATGGTAGAGCTTCTCGCCGTCGTGCCGCCACAGCAGGGCCAGCGCGCAGGGCGTCTCCCCGCGGGAGATGGCGGCGTCCATCACACGGGCCACATCTTTGCGTAAGCGTTTCAAAGGATTGCGCCTCCTTTTGGATGGATTTGGCTGCATCATAGCATGGCGTGGAGGCAAAGTCAACGCGAATGCCAGGTTAAATCCTGTTCCGGTGAAGGGGGCGCGCACAGGGACGGCGTTTTTTCCCTTGGCGCGCCCATGCCTGGGAAGGAAGTTTCTGCTTGAAAAGAGAATAATAACTAGATCAGCATATAGGGAGGTACCCATGCCGCAGGATGGATATGACGGCTCTGAGGCACCAGAGGCACAGGGCGAAGAGATTTTCCGGCGCGGAAGCGTGACCCTGCTTACGCAGGATGAACGGGCGCTTACGTTCCGTGTGGGCACAACCCCGGAGCAGGCGGTGGTTCTGCGGGCCGACGGCACGGCGGAGTGCACGTGCGGCGGGCGGGGCGACCGTGGCTGCGCACATATCGTAGCCTCCATGCTGCGCGCCGAGGAGGACGGTTCCCTGCGGCTTTTGCGACAGGAGCGGGAGCTGCTGCTGGGGCGCGAGATGCTTTCGGCCCTGAGCCGGGCTATCCCCGGCGGGGAAAGCGTGCGCGTGATGCCGCAGCTGCGGCTGTTTGCCGACGGGCGCGTGGGGCTGGGGCTGCAACTGGGGCAGGAGCGGTTTTACGCCGTGCGCAGCGTGGGCGAGCTGCTGGCCTGCATCCAGCGGGGGCAGCCGATGGAGCTGTCCGCCCGGTTTACATTCCGTCCGGACGCAATGCGCTTTTCCAAGGAGGACGACGCGCTGCTGGCGATGCTGGCAAGCCATATGCCCCCCCGCAATACGGAGGAGGAGACCGACGCACACGACCCCGGTACCGAACCGGATGCCGCCGCGCGCCCCGGCGCCGAAGGCCGGTATACGATGCTCAGCGGCGCGTTTTTGCAAAGCGTGCTGCGCTTTTTGGAAAGCCGACCGTTTCTGCTCTCGGCGGAGGGCGTGCGCCAGCCGCAGGCCAGCGTGCGCACGGTGGAGCTGCCGCTGTGTTTTAGCGTTGGGGTGGAGGGCGGCGCTGTGGAAGTGCGCGCCGATGGCGCCGAAGATTTGCGCCTGATTACCCCGGACGCGCGCTATGTGCTGACCGACGGACGCGTGGTGCGCCTGCACGGCGTCCAGGCGCGGGTTTGCCGTCTGCTTGCGGCGCATGGCCGCAGGTTCCGCTTTGCGCCGGGGGAAACGGAGGAGTTGCTCTCCACCCTGCTGCCGGCGCTGAGCACCGTGGGGGCGGTGGTGCCGTCGCCCGCGCTCAGCCGTCGCTTGCAGGCTGACCCGCTTAAGGCGCGGGTGTATGTGGATATGGAGCAGGGCAACGTGGAAGCGCGCGTGGAGCTGCACTACGGCAGCCGCGTGCTGCTGCCCTTTGCGCCCGGAGGCATGGCGTCCGAACCCGCCCCGGAGGAGCAGGGCATGCCCGGCGCGCGGCTGCTGCTGCGCGACGGCCGGGCCGAAAGCGCGCTGCTGGACTTTTTTTCCGACGCGGGGTTTGTGGTGCGCGAGGGGCGCATCGTGCTGCGCCGACCCAAGGATATTCTGGCCTTCTGCACGCAGGGCGTAGCCGAGCTGGAACGGCTGGCCGAGGTGTTTGTGAGTGAGGCTTTCCGCAAAATCAAGCCGCGGCGGTTTAACGCGCACGCGTCTTTCCGCATGCGCGGGGGGCGGCTGGTGTTCACCCTGCTGGAGGAGCAGGAACCCGTGGCGGAGCTGATCCCCATCCTGCAGGCGGTGCGCGAGCGACAGCAGTACGTGCGCCTGAAAACCGGCGAGTTTCTGGACCTGCGCGATATGGCCGCTTTGGCCCCCGTGGCGCAGGAACTGCTGGAGGCTGCCGCGCTGGATGATCCGCAGGCCGCGCCCGACGCGCGGGAGCTGAGCTTTGGGGCGTACCGCGCCGCGTATATGATGAGCATGCTGCGTATGGCAGGCGGCACCGTGGAAGCCAGCGACGAGGCCGAGCGCGCGTGGCGCGCGCTGAACGAGCGCGCCGCGCAGGCGGAGGGGTTCATCCCCGCGCGGCTGAACCGCAAGCTGGCGGCCTACCAGCGGCGCGGCACGGGGTGGATCCTATCGCTGTACGAGGCGCGCATGGGCGGCATCCTGGCCGACGAGATGGGGCTGGGTAAAACCGTGCAGGTGATCGCCGCGCTTTCGGCTGCCCGGAAAAAGGACGGGCCGATGAAGAGCCTGATCGTGACCCCGACCTCGCTGGTATACCATTGGCTGGCGGAGTTCAAGCGCTTTGACGACAGCCTGACCGTGCGGCTGATTTCCGGCGTGCGGGAGGAGCGCAACCGCCAGATTGCCGAAGTGAAGGCCGACCCGACCGTGGACGTGGTGCTGACCAGCTACCCCCTGCTGCGCCGCGATATCGAAACCATCCGGGAAATCCCCCTGCGATTCGCCATTCTGGACGAGGCGCAGTTTGTCAAAAACGCGCAGTCCATTGGGGCCACGGCCGCCAAGGAGCTGGACGCGCAGGTGCGCGTGGCGCTGACCGGCACCCCCATGGAAAACCATACGGGCGAGCTGTGGAGCATTTTTGATTTCGCACTGCCCGGCTATCTGGGCACGCAGGCCTCCTTCCTGCGCCGTTACGGCGGGGGCGAGCGCGCCGAGGAGCTGCAGGAGCGCATCCGCCCCTTCCTGATGCGGCGGCTCAAGCAGGAGGTGCTGCGCGACCTGCCCGGCAAGCGGGAACAGAGCCTCTACGCTGCCATGACCCCGGAGCAGGAGCGCGTGTACCGCCAGCTGCTGGAAACCCTGCGCGCCCACGTGAGCGAGGCGCTGGCCTCGGGGTCGCTGCCGCGCGCGCGCATGCAGGTGTTAAGCGTGCTGCTTAAGCTCCGGCAGGTATGCTGCCACCCCCGGCTGTTCCTGCCGGATTACGAGGGCACCAGCGGCAAGCTGGAGCTGCTGGTGCAAACCGTGCAGCAGGCCATCGCGGGCAAACGGCGGATGCTGGTGTTCAGCCAGTTTGTAGGGATGCTGCAGATCATCCGCAAGCGGCTTTCGCGCGAGGGGGTGCGCACCCTGTATCTGGACGGCTCCACCCCGCCGGAAACCCGGCAGGAGCTGTGCGACCGCTTTAACGGCGGCGAGGGGCAGGTGTTCCTCATCAGCCTGAAGGCGGGCGGCACGGGGCTGAACCTGACCGGCGCGGATCTGGTGATCCACTACGACCCGTGGTGGAACCCCGCCGTGGAGGATCAGGCGACCGACCGCGCCCACCGCATCGGCCAGACCCGGGATGTGGATGTGCTGCGGCTGATTGCCCAGGGCACCATCGAGGAAAAGGTGACTGACCTGAGCAAGCGCAAGCGCGCCATTTTCGACCGGGTGGTGCTGGCGGGCGAAACGGCGCTGGAAAGCCTGACCGAGGAGGATATCCGCAGCCTGTTCTTCTAAGCAGCGGGCTGTTACACCTGAATAGGCGGTGGAAGCGGCAGCGCTCAACCAGACCCTCCGCCGGGAGGAAAACGGGCGGAGATAGCCGAATGCGTCGCCTTGGATGATGGTGCAACCGTCTGTATAATCGGGGGCGCGCTTTCCCGGAGCCGGAACGCCCACGCCGGGGGCATCCGGCAGGCGCTTTCCCCTGAAGCGGGAACCGGCCCGGCAGGGGAATGTGGACGGGCCACGATGGAGAGCGGAGCTGAACGGGCGGAGGCGTGCGCGTCCGCCGCAGAAAGGGGGCCGGCGGCATGTGCGGTCGGTATTACATCGACACCGAGGAGGAGAACGTCAAGACCCGCGCCATTCTGGCGGAGCTGCAAAAGCGCCGCCTGCCCCAGTACGAGCAGGTGCACGGCGGCGAAATCTACCCCGCGCAGATCGCCCCGGTGATCCTGCTGGAGCCGGACTACGGCCCGACCGTGCGGCCGATGAAGTGGGGCTTCCCCCGTGTGGGCGGCGGCGGCGTGGTCATCAACAGCCGCAGCGAGAAGGCGGAGGTGACCCCGATGTTCCAGCGCGCCGCGCGCGAGCGGCGCTGCCTGATCCCCGCGAGCCGGTTTTTTGAGTGGCGGCGGGTATCCGGTAAAAAAACCAAGGACAAGTTTGCCTTCGGCTTTGCCGAGCCGGATGGGGGTGAGCTACTGTACATGGCCGGGTTTTACGGCGCGTTTCTGGGCGGCTATGCGGGCGGCGGGTATGACGGCTTTGCCATCCTGACCTGCGCGGCGGATGCGCAGATGCTGCCCTACCACGACCGCATGCCCGTGATCCTGCGTGAGGAGGCGCTGCGCAAGGCCTGGCTGAACCCCGCGGCTGATTATCCCGAGCTGCGCGCGGCCTTTCGCACGCCGTTGCTCAAGGCAAGCCCCGTGCCCCCGGATGTGCGCCAGCCTGCCTGAGGCATGCAGATTGAAATTTTCTGCGGCTGATACGCAGAAAAATTGAAAAGCCCCCTTGACAAGCGGAATTAGTTCAGGTATTATATCTTTCGTCGCCTGTATGGGCTTCGGGCAACGGGGTGTAGCGCAGTCTGGTAGCGCACGTGCTTTGGGAGCATGGGGCCGGGGGTTCAAATCCCTTCACCCCGACCATCACGTCCATCCTGTGACTGATACGTGGCTCCGTGGTCAAGTGGTTAAGACACCGCCCTTTCACGGCGGCTACAGGGGTTCGAATCCCCTCGGAGTCACCACTTCTTTCCTTCCGGTTTGGGCCTTTAGCTCAGCTTGGTTAGAGCGGCCGGCTCATAACCGGTTGGTCCGGGGTTCAAATCCCTGAAGGCCCACCAGCTATACGGCCAAGTAGTTCAGTTGGTTAGAATGCCAGCCTGTCACGCTGGAGGTCGAGGGTTCGAGCCCCTTCTTGGTCGCCATTTTCCCCTTACTGCGGTTGGGCATCGGGCCGGTGTAGCTCAATTGGCAGAGCAGCTGATTTGTAATCAGCAGGTTGCGGGTTCAAGTCCCTTCACCGGCTCCACGTTTTTCCCGGTTCGTTTGCTTACGTATGGATGGGTTCCCGAGTGGCCAAAGGGAGCAGACTGTAAATCTGCCGTCGCAGACTTCGATGGTTCGAATCCATCCCCATCCACCAATGGTTCCACCTTTTGCGGGAATGGCGGAATTGGCAGACGCGCAAGATTCAGGTTCTTGTGAGGGTTTTCTTCATGCAGGTTCAAGTCCTGTTTCCCGCACCAAAGCAAAGAGGCGACCCGAAAGGGTCGCTTCTTTGCTTTAGTCGCAAAAGAAAGGGACTTATGCGCTTCGGGGGATAATTTTCATAACGGTTTTTACTTCGGTATCAGTATTTTTATGAATGATGTGACACGAAATGTGACACGAGATCTCAGCTATTGTCCGGTTATACGTTTGCATCTGCGAAATGGAAAGTGAAAAGTATCTTTTATAGGCTATAGCTCAACTTGTTTAGTATTTTATATTAATTAGTATATATATAGAGTTCAATGGCGTTCTCCTTTACTACCTCACATTGTGACAGGGCATAGGTACAGTGAAGGGTTGTCAAGTATCTACACAGAAACATAATATTCATTGACATTCCAGTGTGTTAATGCTCTATTAAAGTACTCAGCCATCCATATAAAATGAACAAACGTTCGATTGCAGCCCTAGGAATAAGTATGGGAGTGTTTGATAGTCAATCTGTCATGTAGCGTATACTGCTCGCAATGCGTTTAATATCTAGGGAACATGTTGCAAACGCCGATTAATATAAGCTTTACATATCTTCTGTCAATACTTGACAAATTTTTAGCAGTATTGTTTAATTATGATACTTGCACAAATATGATTAGTGGCATTTATTAATCTTCATCATCGCTCGTCATGTGTGCTTCGGGGGTTTAAGATGGATAATTTATCAATAATTGGATACATTGGGGCCTTGAGCACATTAATTGCTTTAGTTTTATTCTTTGTAAAAACCGAGAAACTCAAGCTTTGGATAAAGATATTAGTTTTAGTGATTGGAACTTTACTCGTTATTTTTATGATGTGGGAAGACCATAATATAACATCACTAGGCAATAAGAGCAGTAATATCGAAGATGAGACAAACTTATTGTCGAATATAGGCCCAGTCACCATTTCCGGTGTTAATTATCAGGTTAATAAGTACACTGTGTTTTTAGTCCGATACATTGGAACACTTCGAAAAATCGAAATACCCGAAGAAGTTCGCGATGTGAAGGTAACAGAAATAAGACCAAGTGCCTTTCAGAGCAATGCCGAGATAGAAAGTATTATTCTCCCTGATACCCTTGTGCGGATAGGTAAATTAGCATTTGACCAGTGTTATAATTTGGAATCGGTTAATTTTCCCCCGTCACTAAATGAAATTGGTTCGTGCGCATTTGGCAACTGTAAGAAGTTAAAGTCGATTTATGTATATGGGAATGGTTTGGTTCTCAGAGAAAATGCATTTTGGGCATGTTCCAATTTGGAACTTGTTGATCTTGATGAAGGAGTAACTCAAATTCAAGATGCAGCATTTGGGTTTTGTTCTTCACTCCAAGAACTGTATTTACCAATAAGTTTAGTATATATTGCGGATAATGCACTACAAGAATGCCTTGCATTGAAAGACATCTATACTCATTCAAACAGTTATGCGGAAAAATGGCTTCTTGATCACGGTTATCAAAAGCAGCTGAATTACCTTGATTGACAAATTTTGTTCTGAACGCTATGTATTTACTAGAATGAACTTGTCAGATTAGATCATTTTTTACTTTCACCATTGTTCTCGAACTCAAGCATAATAGCGATTACATTCGGTATTCTAATAATTTTACTAAAGGAAGTGTTTGATGCAAACGCATACAATGAAAAGCCCTCCGATTGACATATGTCCGTCGGAGGGCTTCAACATTGCTATTTAGGTATCTCCTTTTCATCATCCGTTGTGTCTACCGCCGCTCCAGCGCTTTTCATCTACTTTTGTCTCAGCAGTTCTTGCAGCTTTTTGAGAACTTCAACACCAGTGAGGTTAATGTTCTCCATGAGCGTGATGATCTCATTGGCGATTTAGAAACAACAAACGGCATCACAACCCATCATTTGTGCTTGCAGTAACATGTTCCACGAATCTTGCCATGCCAGGACAATTCGACCGCATCCCGCTCTTACCGATCACTTGGCGCGCCCAACTTGACGCAACACCCCGCAGGCGCTACAATGCAAGCGCAAGGCTTCGGGCAGGGAGCATCCGCAGCACCGCGCTCCGTTTCCCGTTCCCTGCCGGGAACAGCAATAAACAGAAGTGAGGCACACCCATGGCCTGTACAACTATTCTGGTTGGGAAAAACGCCACGTACGACGGTTCCACGATGATCGCCCGGAACGATGATTCGGGCTCCGGCCACTTTACCCCGAAGAAATTTACCGTGGTGGCGGCCCGGCCGCAGCCGGAGACATATCAATCCATCCTGTCGCAGGTGCGGATTCCGCTGCCGGGCAACGCCATGCGTTATACCGCCGTGCCCAACGCCGTCGCGGGCAAGGGTATCTGGGCTGCCAGCGGTGTAAATGAGAAAAACGTGGGCATGACGGCTACGGAAACCATCACCTCCAACCCGCGGGTGCTGGGGGCCGACCCGCTGGTGGAGGCCCAGCCGGCGCAGGACGGCCGCCCCGAAACCGTCGGCGGCATCGGCGAGGAGGATATCGTCTGCCTTGTGCTGCCTTACATTCACAGCGCGCGCGAAGGGGTGCTGCGCCTGGGGAGCCTTTTGGAAACCTACGGCACGTATGAGATGAACGGCATCGCCTTTCAGGACCGGGATGAAATCTGGTGGCTGGAAACCATCGGCGGCCACCACTGGATCGCCCGCCGTGTGCCGGACGATTGCTACGTCGTGATGCCCAATCAGTTGGGGCTGGATCAGTTCGACCTTGCGGATGCGTTCGGCGCGCAGCAAGAATACCTGTGCTCTGGAGACCTGCGGGAGTTCATCGCCCAAAACCACCTGAACCTGTCGCTGCGCGGCGGGCTGAACCCGCGCGACGCCTTCGGCAGCCACGGGGATTCGGATCACGTGTACAACACGCCGCGCGCCTGGTTCATGCTGCGGTACTTCAACCCTCGCACCAGGGTGTGGGATGGCCCCGCCGCGGAGCACACCCCCCGCTCGGACGATTTGCCCTGGTGCATGGTGCCGGAGAAAAAAATCACCCCGGAGGATGTGAAGTACGCGCTTTCCGCCCACTACCAGGGCACGCCGTTCGACCCGTATGATACGCACGCCGATCCGCTGCTGCGCGGCGCCTACCGTGCCATCGGTATCAACCGCAACGATTTTATGGCGCTTTTGCAGCTTCGCCCGCAGGTGCCGGAGGCGTATTGCGCCGTGGAGTGGCTCGCCTTTGCCTCCAACGCGTTTAACGCGATGGCGCCCTTCTACGCCAACGTAAACGCGACGCCGGCTTACCTCTCCCAGACCACGGGGGCGGTGAGCACCGGGAGCTTCTACTGGGTCAGCCGCCTGATCGCCGCGCTGGCGGATGCGGCCTACGGTAAGGCCATCAACCACATTGAGCGCTATCAGCTGGCCGTGCACGCGCAGGGGCACGCGCTGATCGGCCGTTACGACGCGCAGCTGTCGCAGGAGGCGGATGCCGCCAGACAGGCCGCGCTGCGGGAACAAGCCAATCAGGCCGTGGCGGATATGGTGCAGCGGGAGGCCGCCGACACGCTCCTCAAGGTGCTCAACGAGCAGAGCAACCACATGAAAAACGCGTTTTCCCGCTCCGACGCGTAAAAACTTTGGCAAAGACGGTGCCCGAAGGAATCTCCTTCGGGCGCCGTCTTTGTCGGGGGCTTATGCGATGCAAAGCGCTTAACGAGCTTCGGATGGCGTGGAGAGGTTTGTCAACAAAGCGCTCCGCATCGCTTCGGCGCTACTGTAAACCACGAAGGCGAAAGAGCAACACATCCCGGCTCCCTCCAAGGGAGAGCCCGCCCCTTTTTGCGAACCTGTGCTAGCTGACCCGATGCCGGAAAGGAATGCGCCCCGTCTGCATAAACTCCTGCACAAGCTAGGACAAGTATTTTCGGAACAGGGGGATCTTTCTGAGCAACAGGATAACGCCGAAGCTGATCAGGAAAACAAGCAGGGAGAGGATGGGAACCGACAGGGGAGCACTCAGGGACAGCGAGTTCAGCCCCAGCGCGCCCAGCGCCATGATGCTGAACACGTGAATCAGGTAGATGCCGAAGCAACAGGAGGACAGTTGGAGGATCACACGCTGCGCCTTCTCGGAAAAACGCCATTTTGAAACACGCTGGTTAAAAAAGACAAAGACCGCGACGGAGGGCGCCATGACAGTGGGCGAGAAATTGTTGTAAAACAGCCCGTCCGCCTTGTCCCCCGCCAGGGAACTGGATCGGGTCAGGAAAAAGGTCAACAGCACGCCCACAAGACCAAGCCCGTATATTGCGTATTCATAAGGTTTTTTAATCGGGGTGCAGGACAGATACCATCCTAAAACAAAGTACCCCGAAAAGCCGATCACAAAATGAATATCGGCTTTTTCAAGCAGCGTTTTGATTTCTTCGAACTTTGGAATCAGTGAAGCAAAGGAGAAAACAATGCCAAAGATCAGCCACAGCACAAGAAAATATCCGGCCAGCGCTTTATCCATGGTGATGTTTCTCAGCAATGGCGTGATCAGATAGAGGCCGATCATCATAAAGACAAACCACAAATGGTACTCCCCAAAAAGCGCAGCTCTCTGAAAGAGCACGAAATTCACCGGCTCATGCCTGAATATCGGGAGGAGGATGGTATTGACCAGCGCATACAACAGGGACCAGAAGATAAAGGCAGTCACAAGCCTGAGGACATATTTCCTGTAAAGTTGGGAGTACGGGAGAGGTTTGGCAGGGTTTAAAAACAGCGTGCCGCTGATCATAACCATCACGGGTATACAGAAACGGGCCAAACTGTCGTACAGGTTAAACCATTGCCATTCCCGGGAAGAAACCGCCACAGAGTACCAGTTCTGTGCGGATACATGAATCACAATCATCGAAAAGATTGCGAATATCCGTAATAAGTCCAGATGCGTCTTTCGCGGTTCCATATCTGCTTTTCCCTCCACTGAGTAATGACACCTCCACCGGCACAACAAGGGCAAAAAGTGCCTGTCCCTACGGCTGAAGAATGGAATAAGGATTCCATAAGGTTGAGAAGCAACGGAACGCAGCGGATACTTGTTTGAGTATAAGCCAGTTTCCCGGTTGTGTCAATCCGACTGAATCCTTTCTTACCATCCTGTGCAAACCCTGTGCACGTCCGCCTGATGTTTGATATTGACGCGCTGTGATGTTTTCCATTAAGATAGAAGCATCTTAGAAGAGTATGGAGCCAAGCATATGGAGCAGGACAGGCTGGAATATCTGGACGGTATCCGCAGCCTCATGGCAATCAACGTTGTGCTGTGCCATTTCGTAGAGGTATATTACCCGCAAATGTATTATCAGGCTTACGCGGAGTCGATGGGTGGTGTGCTGAGCTGGTTTGCGAGCACGCCCCTGTCGGTGCTGGTGAACGGCAATGTCGCGGTGCAGTATTTTTTTGTGCTGACCGGGTTTCTGGTGGCCCGCAGCGTTTTTTGAAGCCGCAGACGGATCGGCGCACCGTGGCGATCAAGAGCGTGAACCGTTACTTCCGGCTGCTTCCAACGGTTTGCGCGGCCACGCTGTTTACCGCGCTCACCATGGTTATGCATTGGCAAAAGCATCTGGACATTACCGGCTCGGTCATGAACCCGGACTTTTTAACGTCAGTAAACAGCTTTACCCCCACGGCAGGCAACCTGCTGGCCAATCTTTTCGTGCTGCCGTTCCTGCGCAACAGCCTATACGTGCAGCCGTTCTGGACAATCCGGTATGAGTTTTTCGGCTACATTCTCTGCCTGGTGGGTTGTTACTTTTTAAGAGGGTCAAGGTGGCGTCGCGTGGGCTATGGGCTGGCGGCCGCCCTGAGCATGACGCAGCTGAGCTTCTATTACATCCCTTTCTTTCTGGGGGCGTTTGTAGCCGATCTGCTCTATACGGCGGATCAGCCGACAGTCCTTTCGCGCTGGTATGCAAACTGGATTCATCGCAAGTGGTTTCTTGCGCTCCTGATACCCGTGGGCCTGTATTTCGCTTGCATCCCGATGTATTACACGCCGCTGTACGCCTTCCTGCAATCGCCCTATCTGCCAATGGAGCCGATCCGCGCGCTGGGGGTGGCGATTCTGCTGTATGTGACCCTGCACCTGAAGGCGGTCAGGAGAGTGTTTGCCGCTAAGCCGCTGCTGTGGCTGGGAAAGCTGTCCTACCCGATCTACGCATTCCACTTCCCGCTGATGCTCTCGCTGCAGGCCTGGCTTTTCGGGCGATTCGTGAAGGCGGCGCCGTACGATCAGGCAGCGGTTGGCGCGTTCCTGCTCACGTGTCTGGCGACGCTGATCCTGTCCTATGCAAGCTGGTACTGGCTGGAACGGAACCGGAACTACGATATCCGGCGCGTGCTTGCCCGGGTGCACGGCAAGGCGTGAATGGGATTCTCCGGCATGCGGGGCAAAGGGCGGATGGCCCGTTTGGAATGGTTTGCTGTGCCCTGCTTTTGCCTTACAAAATCGCCTGAAGGGCGGCCGTGTGAAGGAATCTCCCGCGGGAGCACGCCCCCCGACTGGTGAAAGGCGTCGCATTCTGCTATACTGTTTGTATACGGTTCCAAGTATCCTTATGCTATGCGTAACAGGAACCGACTGTGAAGGAGAACCGGATGAACAGCCTCGTGACCATTCGTAAGGAAACGGAAGCCGACTATCGACAGGTGGAAGAGATCAACCGCAAAGCCTTCTGGAATCTGTACGCGCCGGGGTGCGACGAGCACTATCTGGCGCACATTCTGCCCTCGTCCCCGGATTTCGTGCCGGAGCTGGCGCTGGTGGCGGAGCTGGATGGCCGCATCATCGGGAGCATCCTGTACACCAAAGCCAGGCTGGTGGACGAGGCGGGGGAGGTCAAGCCGATCCTGACGTTCGGGCCGGTCTGTGTCGTGCCGGAGCTGCAAAGGCAAGGCTACGGAAAACAGCTGATAGAGGCGTCCTTCGAAAAAGCGATTGCGCTGGGGGCCGAGGTGATCGTGATTTTCGGCAACCCCGGCAACTATGTAAGCCGCGGCTTTATCAGCTGTAAAAAGCGGAACGTCTGTCTGGAGGGCGGTATTTTTCCGGCGGCCATGATGGTCAAGGAGCTGAAACCGGGCGCACTGGACGGCAGGCGGTGGGTGTATGTCCAGACGCCTTCCTTTACGTTTGACCCGAAGGATGCCGAACAGTTTGACGCGGGCTTTGAGCCCCTCGAAAAGAAGGTACAGCCGAGTCAGGAGGAGTTCTACATCCATAGCCACGCCATCCTTCCGTGAGCGGCCTGCCCGCAGCGGGAACGGTGCGCGACCCCGGCACAGGGGTAATGGGGAAACGCGACCCGCGTAAAACCGGAGTGCACTAGGACCAAAGACGCTCGTACCATATTGCTGCGCTCAAGGAAGAACGCGCGGGGGCGCAATCGAGCGTGTGCAGGGTTGCAGCGCTGGTGGCGGATGGATTGCGTTTCGCCTGGATAAGCGTAAAACCGCAGGGTTCGGGGCATAAACGCCCCGAACCTTTTCCTGTCCTTTTATACAAGGATATGTTTGAATGCGATAGGAAGCAGGAGCAAACAGGCGATTGTCATCAGCCCCCGCACAGCGGGGCCAAACGCTCCTGCACCGCAGGCGAAATATGTTGCTACAAGGGTGGAACGCTTATGTGCGATACCGGGCCGGGTATAAAAATGCAAATCACCAATAAACAGAGAAACCGGGGTTGACCAAAGCATCCGGCTTTTCTGGAAAAAGCAAGGAACAGCACCGCAGGCGCGATGCGGCGAACGGCAAACGCATCCTCTGCCTTTTGCAAAATCAAATAAACACCGCCGGGGAGCTTTCTCCCCGGCGGTGCTTTGTTGTGAACGCTGCGGTTTGCCAGAATCGACGCACAAACGTACGGAGCAGGCTCCGCCTGCGGCCGATGTGTACCTTTGCTGTCAGTCTGCCAGTAAGCCTTCGACTTCGGCTTCGGGCACGCGGCGCACCTGCGTGCCCGCGTCGGCGTAGGCGGCGGCATACAGCGCGGGGGCTTCGTCCCCACACGCCGCCGCAAAGGGAAACAGCTCGATGGTGGTGGCCGCGCCGTGTTGCCCCGCGGGGTTCAGCGCGATCAGGCTGATGCCGCCGTCCGGCTCGCCCAGCTCCCGCAGGCGCGCGCGCAGGGGCTGCAGCGCCGCGTCGCAGGCCTGCTGGGGCGTTGCACCCTCCCGCATGCGGGCGACAACCTCGTAGGAAAGGCAGCCGCGCATCACATCCTCGCCAAGGCCGGTGGCGGCGGCTGCGCCGTAACGCGCGTCGCAGTAAAAACCGGACCCGATCACCGGCGAATCACCGATGCGGCCGGGTTCCTTCATAAATAAGCCCGAGGTGGATACGCCCGCCGCCATGCCGCCGGATGCGTCCAGCGCGAGCACGCAAACGGTGTCGTGGCCACGGTAAGCCTCGCGGGTCGCGGGATCGGCGCGCAGGGCTTTGCGCCAGCGGGTTTGCGAAGCTTCGGTGCGCATATCGCAAAGGGGTAACCCTTGCTCCACGGCAAACGCCTCGGCGCCGCGCCCCGCCAGCAGGCAGTTGATTTTGCGCTCGCTCAGCCGTATGGCCGCGCGGATGGGGTTGCGCACGTTTTCCACGCACAGCACGCCGCCGTAACGCAGGGTTTGGCCGTCCATGTAGGCGGCATCCAGCGTTACGTGGCCGTCGCGCGCGGGCAGGCCGCCGTAGCCGACCGAGCCGTAGGCGGGGTTATCCTCCACGCGGGTCACGGCCAGCTCTACAGCGTCGCGCACGGTGCCGCCGTGCTGCAGGCCCGCGTAGGCCTCGCGCAACCCGGCATAACACATTTTCCAGGTTCCGATCATCGCGACCATTGGGGTTCCCCTCCGTATTGCCGGGCGCGCTCAGTCGATGGCGTGGCGCACCGAGGCGACATATTCGCCGTCGATCTGGTCGAAGGTGTCCTCCGGCGGGTACAGCGCACCGCCGAAGAAGATGTCGCGGTTGTTGGCGGTGGAGGGGTCGGAGAGCTTGCGGTGCCGGGCCAGATGGATCTGCGTGCAGCCGGTGGCTTCCACCACGCGGCGGGCGTTGCGCAGTGTGATGCCAGCACCGGGCAGGATTTCGATGGCGCCCTGCGCAAAGCGGATCATTTCGGCGATGGTGTCCAGCGCAAAAAACACGTTGGGCGCCTGCCCGCTGGTCAGCACGCGCGTCACGCCAAGGTGGATCAGCGTTTCCAGCGCCTGTTTCCAGTCGGGGGTCACATCCAGCGCGCGGTGGAACACCGTGGGCTTGCCGCCCGCCAGCGCCACCAGCGTGCGGGTGCGCTCCACATCCACCGTGCCGTCGGGATGCAAAAACCCGAATACCAGCCCGTCTGCGCCGGTTTGCAGCAACGCCTCGGCATCGGCTACCGCGGCGCGGTATTCCAGCGGCGTATAGCAAAAGCCGCCCGCCCGGGGGCGGATCATGGTCATGATCGGGATGGAGGCGGCCTCTTTGGCCGCGATCAGCGAGCCTACCGTAGGGGTCAGCCCGCCGTGAAACAGGCTGGAGTTCAGCTCCACGCGGTTGGCGCCGGCCTTGAAGGCCTCCGCCACATCGTCGCTGGAACCGCAGCAGATTTCCAGAAGTACGTCCGCCATAGTTGTTCAGCTCCTTACCGTATCAGTTTCGCCCAGCAGCGCGCTGACCGCCTGGTCGAACGCGCCGATGGAAGCGCCCACCATGCAGGATGTTTCGTAATCCCCGCCCTCGGAAACCCGCGGGTCCGCAAACAACGGCACAAGGGCTTCGCGCAGCTTCTGGATCATGACCCCGCCCAGGATGATGCGCTTGGGATCGTAAAAGCAATCTACCATCGAAAGCACCAGCCGGAGGTATTGCAGGATATCCTCCACCAGGATGCGAGCAAAGCCGGCGTTCTGGCGGTAGGCGATCATCAGATCATCCAGGGTGCGCACCGAGGGGGAGGCCGTTTGCGCGCTTTGCAGCACGCTTTGCTCAATCAGGTGGCTTTGCAGCACGTCCACCGTCTGCAGGCCCGGGATCAGGTTGAGGTGCTCCACTTCACCGGCCATGTTACGGTGGCCGCGCACCAGCTTGCCGTTGCTCATGACCGCGATGCCCACGCCGCCGCCCACCAGCAGGTAGACGGCGTCCTCCTGCCGGGGCAGGTTCATGCGCGCCTGTTCGCCCACAAGGCAGGCCTTGGCGTCGTTTTCCAGCCATACAGGCAGGCCCAGCGCCTCCTCAAAGGGGGTGCGCACATCCTGCTCCAGCCAGCCCAGCTGGTCGGACTTGAGCGCCACGCCGCGCGGGCTGTCTACCACGCCGGGCACGCTGATGCCCGCGACCCGTACCCGCGACCAGTCCGGTATGCAGGCGCGGTCGGCCCGATCCAGCAGGGTGCGGGCCAGCGCGGCCATGGCCGCGGGGTTTCGGGCATCGTCGGGCGTTAGGGGTGCCTCATCGCAGTACAGGCAATGGTGGTGGAAATCGTTTAACGAAATCAGCAGGCGGTTCTGCTCGATGTAGACCCCCACGGCGTACAGCCCGTCGGCGCAGGTGTGCAACAGCCGTGCCTTGCGGCCCCGGCTTGTCTGCCCGGCAACGCCTTCCTCCCGCACCAGCTGCAGGTTCATCAGCGAATTGACGATGCGGGTAATGCTGGCGGGGCTCAGCTCCGTCAGCTCCGCCAGCTGCGTGCGTGAAACAGTCTGCTTTTGCGCAATCAGGTCCAAAAGCATCAGGGTGTTCCTGCGTTTGACATAAAGCTGGTTCTGAACCCATGCCATACGTGCCACCCCTTACCTGCGTGTTGTGCAATCTGTTGCTTTCATCATAGCACAGCGAACCGGGCAACGCAATATTATTTTCAGCATAAAAATAAAACATTACCAAACGTCTCAAAAAACGGCCGGATTTTTCGGCAAAAAAGGTTCCGATACCGGCATCGAAGGCAAATGTGTAAAATATTCCGCAAAAAGCCCTTGCATCTACGGGGACAACATGATAAAATTATTTCAGGTTGAAACATTCATCGACGGTATCGCAAGGACGCAGTACCTTGGGTCTTTTTCTGCGTTGCGAAAACCGTCGGTGCAGCCGCCGTACCCCAAAGACCGAAACAACGCGCAAACGCGCGCTGTACATATTCCAAATCTTGAAGGGGGAAACTTGCTCATGAAAAAGCTGATCGCAATCCTGCTGGTAGCCCTGATGGCGATCGCGCCTCTGGCGGCCTTTGCCGACGAGGGCGTGACCCTGACCATGGGTTCCTGGCGCAACACCGACGCCGCCATGGTGGAAGCGCTTCTGGCCAAGTACAAGGAAATCAGCGGGGTCACCATCACGTTTGAGCCCACGCAAAGCGCGCAGTACAACTCCGTACTCCGTATGCAGCTGGATTCCGGCACCGGCCCGGACCTGTACTACTCCCGTTCCTACGCCACCGGCGAAGAGCTCTTCACTGCCGGTTTCTCCATGGATTGCTCGGCTATCCCGGGCGTACAGGAAAACTTCCTGCCCACCAGCCTCGCGCCCTGGACCTCGGCTGATGGCAAGCTGTTCGCCGTGCCCTTCGCGGCGGTTTCTCAGCCCATCTACTATAACAAGACCATCTTCGCCGACAACGGCATCACCGAGCTGCCCGCCACGTGGGAAGATTTCATCACCATGTGCCAGAAGCTCAAGGACAACGGTGTGACCGTGTTCGCCAACGGCATCGCCTCCAACTGGGACATCCTGGAGTGCGTGTTCCTGGGCATGATCCCCAACTACATCACCGCCGAAGAGCGCCTGGCTTACGAGAGCGGCGAGAAGAAATTCAACGATCCGCAGTTTGAGAAGATCTTTGAAGACTTCGCCCAACTGGTGCCCTTCCTGCCGGAAGGCTTCGAATCCATCGACAACGACAACGCCAACATCTTCTTCGGCATGGGCAACGCCGCCATGCTGATGGACGGCTCCTGGAGCTGCGGCCCGATGAATGACGATTACAGCATCGACTGGGGCACCATGGCCTTCCCGGCGCCCGCCGGCAACACCCCCGGCATGTGCTTCCACCCGGATATGGGCATCGCGGGCAACAACGCCACCAAGCATCCTGAAGAAGTGAAGGCCTTCCTGGCCTGGATCGCCACGCCCGAAGGCGCGCAGATCACCGCGGACTACCTGCCCGCCGGCTTCTTCCCGATGATCAACGCCCCCATCACCTTCCAGAACGAGCGCGTGACCGACATTCTGGCCCTGAACGCGGGCAAGAATCTGGACGCCCGTTTCATCTGGCCGAAACTGATGGACTACTATACCCCCATCCTGGACCAGCTGAACGCCATCTGCCGTGGCGAAACCACCCCGCAGGCGGCTGCCGACGCGCTGGCCGCGGCGCAGAAGTAAACCGCTGTTAAACACACAAGCGCCCGCCGCGGGGAAACCCGCGGCGGGCGCCAAACCGCCGGGAGAATCGGTGCCGGTGGGAAAGAGAGGGTATGACCGATGAGCACGAAAGCAAACGCGGCCCTGCGTCATGGGGGCGGCGGTATCAATCCGGACGGTCGGTACTGGATCCGCTACATCCTGCCGGCCGCGCTGGTGTATATGATTTTTATGGCGTACCCGCTGGTCGATTCCGTGCGGCTTTCCCTGTATTCAGGCACGACGGGCTCGCGGGAATTTGTAGGTCTGGCCAACTATGTACGCCTGTTTACGGACTCGGTGGTGTCGGTGCGGTTTTGGAACGCGTTTGGCAACACATGGATTTTCTTCGCCTTTCATATGTGCCTGCAAAATGTGCTGGGCATCCTGTTTGCGGTACTGCTGACTAACAAAACCATGAAGGGCCGCCAGTTTTACCAGACGATCATTTTTATCCCGTGCACGATCGCGGTGCTGGTAACGGGCTACCTGTTTAAGCTGATGCTCAACCCCATCTGGGCGGGCACTACGCTCAAGGGCATGGGGCTCGGGTTTCTGGTGCGCCCGTGGCTGGGCGATGTGAACACCGCGCTGCCGGTGGTATCGCTGGTGTCGGTGTGGCAATGGGTGGGCATCCCCACGATGATGTTCGTGGCTGCCTTCCAGGGAATTTCGGATGATCTGATCGAAGCCGCGTCCATCGAAGGGGCGAACGGCTGGCAGCAGTTTGTGCGCATCAAGCTGCCGCTGATTATGCCGGTTGTGGGCATGATTGCGATCTTAACGTTTGTGTCCAACTTTAACGCCTTCGACGTGATCTACTCCATGGAAACCGCCGACGGCGCGCCCAGTTACACCACCGACCTGATCGGCACGCTGTTCTACCGCTACGGCGTGGCGGGCCAGCACCCGGTGGGCATCCCCGAGCCGGGCGTGGGCGCGGCCATCAGTACAACGGTATTTGCGATGCTGCTGGCGGGCGTGATCCCCACGCTCAAGCTCACGCAGGGGAAGGAGTAGGCTATGAAACGCGAAACCCGATACCGCAGCATGCGCATCGCCAACCTGCACATCCCTTCCCACATCCTGTTGGTGCTCTGGTCGTTTATGGCGATGTTCCCGGTGTGGATTCTGATTATTAACACCCTGAAAACCAAGAAGGAGATTTACGGGAACCCCTTCGGCGTGCCGGGCAAATGGACGCTGGAGAACTACCAGTACGTGATCTCCGACAGCAACTTCCTGAACTACTTCCGCAACAGCATTGTGGTGGTGGTCATCTCCCTGGCGATGATCCTGATCCTGGGGTCGCTGTGCGCCTACGCGCTGGCCCACTGGCGCAGCAAGCTGTCCGGGGTTATCTACTTTGCGATCATCATCGGCATGATGCTGCCCATCAAGATTGCGACCATCCGCCTGCTGGAAATGATGAAGGCCTTTGGCATTCTGGATTCGCTGTGGAGCCTGTTCCCGGTGTACATTGCCATGGGCATCCCAACCGCGGTGTTCATCCTGACGGAGTTTGTACGCCAGCTTCCCGGCGAGCTGTACGACGCCGGCTTCATGGACGGCGCGGGTCGCTTCAAGATTTACTGGACCATCGTGATGCCGCTGATCCGCCCGGCGCTGGCTACTGTCGCGGTGTACAACCTGGTGCCTATCTGGAACGATCTATGGTTCCCGCTCATCTTCATTACCAAGGAGAGCCAGAAAACCGTGCTGCTGGCCGTGACCAAGCTACAGGGGCAGTACACCACAGACTGGCCGAAGCTGCTGGCCATCCTCGCGCTGTCGGCCTTGCCGGTGATTCTGCTTTACCTGAGCATGTCCAAACAGTTCATCCGCGGGCTTACGGCCGGTGCCGTCAAGGGCTGAGCAGCCCGCACCCCCTTGCACCCCCCGGCCCGGATGTGGCCGGGGGGTGCCTTTTGCGACGCGGCATGAAGACGTGGCTGTGCGGACGGGCCGTACGGAGCCAGCACAGGGCACTATGGGGAACCGGGTCGGAGAACCTGCGCAGCGGAACACGTTGGACGCCATACGGAGTGACGGGGGAAGGGAATGGGCTTGAGGATGCGGATATTCGGCCCATGCCTGCGGCGCGGGTTGTGCATGGGGCAGACCCCATCCGGATGCGAAACCAGCGGGCCGTGTGTACGGGAGAACTGCGAGAAGGGGTAAGGAATGCCCGCACAGGAAGCCGTCTAACAAGTGGTTATGCGAGGGTAACGGATCACAGGCAAAAAGTTGTGAAATGGACTTGCTTTTTCACCGGATGCCTGCTATAATTACTAGGCTGCTCGGGAGCAATTCCGAAAAGCATGTGGGCTCGTAGCTCAGCTGGATAGAGTGTTTGACTACGAATCAAAAGGTCGTGGGTTCGAATCCCGCCGGGCTCACCATAACATCACCTACGAAGTAATACGCTTCGTAGGTGACTGTTTTTATATTTAAATGTGCAAGAACCTTTGATATATAAGGGTTTGTGAGAAACGGATTTTTTATATTTTTGCTGCACTTGGTTTACTTTATAGACCGATTTGTAATCGTCATACCATACTGCAACAAAAACCTTAAAAATGCACCCAGCAAGGCTAAACTCTGATACGATTGCTTGATATCGTTTCGGAGTAATGAAAGCAGTTGTTGTACAGCATATAGCATTCTCACTATTCACTGTGTTGACAATATAGGGTGATTCCTTTATACTAAACCTAGTCTAGTGGATTGTGACCAAGTCCCGAGTTTTTTTATAGGACGTATATTCTTAACAACAGAACCAATGTGTTGAATATTCTTCAACACGACACGAGGGAATATTGCTATGGCAAGATGTACAGCACCAGTTTACGGTCATCGAACGGCAAGTGGAAGAGCAAGATGTCCAGTATGCGGGAGTGGTTATAGCAATTATTACTCTTATCCCACATATACTCCACCGTATTCTTCATCATCAAATAGTTCAAATAGAATTAGTGGTGTGCCAGCTAAGACAAAAGCTCGCTGGGCTCCATGTGGTTCTACAATTACTTATACTCCTACAGAACTTCGGACGCTTACTCCTGTGCGCGAAAATATTGAGAGGCGTTCGCAGTTACCAGATTTACGAGATGTTTTCCTATGTCACGCTTGGGATGACCGTAAAGAAGCAGCTAAAGATTTACATGATTTACTTGAATCAAAAGGTGTAACTGTTTGGTTTAGCGAAAAGGATGTTATTTTAGGTTCATCTTTACTTCGCGAAATCGATAAAGGGTTAGCAAAATCACGTGTCGGTATTGTGTTGGTTACTCCTTCATTTCTTAAACGTGTAAATGAAGAAGGAATTGCAGATAAAGAACTTTCCGCTTTATTAGCTCGTGATTTACTTGTCCCAATCGTACATAATACAACTTTTGAGGAATTGCGTGATGTTAGCCCGTTGCTTGGGTCGCGAAGCGGATTGAGCACCATTGAGGAATCAATGGAAGAAGTTGCGGCTAAAATAGCGGAATTGGTTACTATGTAAAATTTGATCATGTTCTATGTGATGTAGAATCCTTAAAATCGAATGCCATGCGGGATGATCTCGATTATTGCGCAATGAGATTGTCATCATATGTGTTTTTGTCGTACCATCTATTGCTTTGGATACTTATTTTCTAGAATTGCTCTCCGTTTCGAATCCAAGTAGATGCAATATTCATCGCACGCCTCTCTTAGCTTACTCGAATAGGTTACTTCATACACGCGTAACTTCTTGATGAATTCGTCTGCAAATACTTGTGATACAGGACAATGCCAAATTGAAGGGATTCGTGATTAGTCCAATAAAATAACAACTAGCTGTTATACAAATTGTTTAGCAGCTAGTTGTTATTCTATCGCTCAACTAACTTTATACAGATGTGATAATGACGAAAGAACCAGATACAGATGAGAACCTATATAGCCAAGAGGATGTTTTACGTCTCTAGCTGACAAAACATCCGTTTTTTTTGCACCAATCGTAAGGATACAATTTCTACCTGTCTGTTTGTATTACTTGATAGGTCATTAGACAAAACCCCTTGAACCGTAAAGGTTTGATGGGTTTTCGCTAATTCATGTTATCGGCCTATTTTGCGGGGTCGCTCGTCGCGGTTGGGGGATATCCTTTCGTGCAGCTCTGATCCCGGCGGTGCTCCTGACGGGGCTCGCAGCCGTATGTATCGGCGTTTCTGTTCGATTCCTCCACCGGGAATGGTCTGACTTGTGTCGACACTCTCATAATGCTTCCGGACCTGCGCGTATCTTGCCATGAACGGCTTTCTTCACTATAATAGTAGATACAAGACAGATTGCCAGAAGGAAGCGATACGATGCATCACATTACCAGAACAGAGCTGAACGAGGAATGGGCGCACGCCGGTGTTGTGGAAGCGGGAGGCTTTGTGTTTATCAGCTATTGCATGAAGAACGAAGGCCAGCCCATTGTACAGCAGATCAACGGTGCGTTTGACGTACTGTCCGACCGGTTGGCGTCGGTGGGGCTACCGATGGAGTCCGTTGTCAAAATGGACTGCCTTTTCAAGGACATCTCCGATCTGTCCTTTCTCGCAGAGATTATTAAAACACGGTTCCATGGGCACTACCCGGCCAGAAAGGCGTACGAAACGGCTTTCATTCGGGAAGGCATCGCCTTTCAGATCGACGCCATCGCGTACCGGGCGGACTGACCCGGGGACGGTTCTTTCCACAGGTACGCATTGGAGATTGCGGGTTCAAGGCTCGCCGGACTCATCAAGGAACTCCGCCTGAAATAACTATTTCAAGCGGAGCTACGTTATATACAAAAACCACTGTTTTAGCTAATGGTTAGAAGACTTTTACTGGAGAAAATGATTAAAACACCGTTTACTATACTATGATGTGTCTTAAAAACTGGAAAAATGAAAAATGAGGCCATCTATTGGTGGATAACACAAGCAGTTTAGCGCATACGAAATGGAATTGTTAATACTACATAGTCTTTGCGCCCATGTATCAAAGAAAAGTCTTCTTTGGGGGGAGTAAGGTTGAAATTGTTAAGATAATCAGGCATCTATGTGAATGGAACGGGGTTAAGAAATGGAGGCAGAATTATGTCCAGACCATGCTCGCTTACTGTTGGAAATCCCCTCTAAGGTTGCTTTATCTAGTCTTATGGGATACTTGAAAGGTAAAAACAAGAAGAATTAAGAAAATATTACCAGAATTACAGTTCAAGTACAGGAATCGAGATTAAGGGTGTCGTGGCCAATGTGTAGAAACTGCTGGAAAAGATGCGAGTAAAATCGCTGAGTATTAGTTAGAATCAACTGAATGAAGATCAAGCCAGGAACAACAAACCATGATAAACAATAAACGAATAGCAAGTCACAAACCCCATGCAAGCGTCAAGAAGCACGTTATGTGAGGTGCGGCAGGCAGACTAGGACTTTGCTCGAATATGAAAACCATTGGCTTTTCCAGTGATTTTGATTACACCAGCAAAGGTACACATTGTGATTGTCCAGACTGGAACGCGTTTAGCTGTATCGTATTGAATGCCGTTTCCGTTCTATAAGTAACAACGATGCTATGTGCGGGTCTCCATCGAGTCGAAGCTCTCACCCTTAGAATCAAAAGAGAGATTAACTTTACGGAAACTCTTACTGTGTGCGAAACGCATGGTTTATGCTGGGGAAGGCGGTGATTAGCGACTCGAAAACCAAGGCTGGTAAGCATGTGATTCCATTGATGGAGATACTCACTAAGGATCGGTTAGGTTGCATAGGTTACTAGATCTGGTTGTTGCATTGCAGGAAGAAGGCAAAAGAAAAGCGAAACCATAATATTGTTTGAGAATGTTTAACCGCGCATGATTCAGCTACATCGCAGCGTTGGAAATATTCATGAACATTGCTATAAACAGCTATATTGCAAGACGAAAGGGTATGATGTATAAAAGTGTTATGCAACGAAAACTTCCTTGAAAAGTTGTATTGAAAAACCTATAGAATTTATGACACACTCCTTGAATTGCTATCATTCTAACAGAAAGTATGGAGGTAGCTATGGAAATTATTGAGCAGTTCATAGCTGCAAAAAACGGAAAATTGGAAGAATGTGAGGATTTAATCGTCTTTTCGGACTACTTTGCCGCTGTCATTGATGGAGCCACATCAAGAGATATGACGATGTATAATGGAAAGAAAACTGGCTTGGTTGCCGCTCTGCTCGTTAAGGATGTGTTTGAAAATTTACCTGAGAAAGCCACTCTTGAAGAAGTCATTCATCTTCTTGAGCAAAGTTTTTTTCAATTTTATCGTAGTAATGAAATTGATAGTCGTGATAATTCTAAAATTCTTACTGCATCCGCAGTATTGTACAGTTCATTTCATCATCAAGTTTGGATGTTTGGGGATTGTCAGTGTATGTTTGGTCATACAGTTTATAATAATCCGAACGGAATTGATGAGATTGTTGCATCAGTACGCAGTTTCATTAACCAAGCGGAATTGCTTAATGGAAAAACTTTAGATTGGATCAGAAAGAATGATCCTGGCGCTGCTTATATCCATAACTTATTGATTAGGCAGTTCAGTTTTCAAAATCAATCATTTTTTAGAGATGGCGCTTTTGGGTATTTAGCAATCGACGGTAGAAAAATGCAAACAGATAGAGTGAAAGTTCTTAATATACCGAAAGAGGAGCATGAACTGATATTAGCATCGGATGGTTACCCCGTCCTAGCAGATACACTTGCATTGAGTGAGAAAGCTTTGGCGCAGTGTCTAACCGACGATCCACTATGTATTTATAGCAATAAATGTGTTAAGTGCTTAAAAAAAGACCAAATATCATACGACGATCGCGCATACTTAAGAATTTCAATTTCTTAAGAAAAGTTACGCTTGGGTACTTGTAGATAAAGTATGCCTATACACGCAATTATTGCAGTTTTCATTGCATTTTAAAGAAATATTCGATTTTTCCCATATATGTATGTACATATCTTTATAGTGTTTGTATGCTTCAGGACATTCAGATTTGCAAACTAGAAATGATGGCGACTCATCCGCACCGATTGTTCCGTAAGGGGTTAGCCAAATGATATCATCAAAAATGTAAATTGAACTGGAAATAAAATAATCATAGAACTTCAATGTAACGTTCTGCATATCACTTTTATACTGATTTTTTACTTCATAAAAATTACTCGAAGATTTCCGAATTTGTTCAATCAACACTCTGCCACTATGATGCTCAAGTATGTCAAAGTTACCCGAAATAAGACAATTTGATGGGAAAAGAACCTTGATGTTTTTATTCTTACAACAAGTGGGATTCGAGGTAATTAAACGCATAAAGGTGTGATTTATTGCGCCTAATATACATATACTATTTGATTGTTCGAAATATTCAGAAAACTCTTTAAACGTTCCTCTTGATTTAAGCACTAAAGAACACCCGTCTGCATTATTCACGCGGCGCATAATAGCCTCATCAATTTGCGTTGATAACGGGTTGCTTTGCATCAAGTGGGAGATGGCGGCGTTGTCAAGCTTTTTTATCCCGTGAAAATTCTGCTTCAATCTGTTATAAAGGTGGTCAATTAAATCATCACCCCAAATCACTCGTAATCGGTAATCGATGTCAGACGGGATGCGGGCGTGAGCATCAATTATGGTTATTGGTTTGTTGAGCTGCCTCTTTTGTGATAATGCTAGAGCCATACCAAGCTCCAGGATAATATTCGGACGTGGCTGGGTTAGAAGTATGGCTTCTACCTCTGATGGATATCGGAACTCTTTCTTAGTACTTACAAATTCGTCTGGAGTGTATAAAATGAAAACTTCGTTTGCTTTCTTCATGCCAGTTAAAACGATATCTGATAACGCTGGTTCACGAATAAAATGCTCAAATGCTTCTTTTCGCGCCTCTTCCATTGAAATAATATCAATGCCAAATGCAGTCAGGATACTCTTAATATAATTTTGTGCCTTGGTATTTCGACCGGCAACAATGAAAATGGAGTATTTTTGTTGCCACATGAGTATCAACTTCTTTCATGGCACGATTAAAAGCATAGAAAACTTCAACAGTATTAATAATAACACAAATACAAAATACTGTAAACTTATAATAACGCCAATTTTTGTATTTAACTATCGAGGCTACTGACCGTTATGCTTGAGTAGTGCTATAGCATTTCTTCGCATCACATTTTGTCATTCTGCACGTATTATTAAGATGAGCTAATGCTTGTGTTTTCGGGAACAACTATGTTGGCCGCTCTAAAACTGCGCAAACACCTTCTGCACCGTCTTCGCGTCAAACGCAAGCCAGACCGGCTGCTTTTTCTGCTGCAACTGCTCCGTATACGCCGTATATTCCTTTTCGGTTACGGTTTTCCCGGCGATGGTGTAACGGATGGTGTTGCCGTCGGTCTGCATGGCGCATACGGGCTGCGTCGTAACGGTGCCTGCCGCAAATTGCAGGCGGCCCCAGCCGTTATCGGCTGCGCCGTTGGAAAAGAGCACCTCGCCCTCCAGCGTGATCCACTCCATGGCGCGGTACACAAAGGGAAAACCGTACACCACGCCGCCTTCGTAGCGCAGCAGGGTGTAGCCGAAGGGTGTGCCCTGCGCGTCGGAAAGCTCCAGTATCACTTCGGGAAGGTTGTCGGCATCCAGATCGGTCAGGCAAAAGCGCTTGAAGGAATAGGGGTCGGTAAAGGAGTAGCCGTTCCACTCGGTTACGGAGCGGGCAAACGTCAGCTGGGCGGAAACGCCCTCCGCGCAGAAGGTATAGGGGGTTTGCGCGCCGAGCACGGCCTGGTAGGCCTGCGCGACGGTTTGCAGCGGCGTGGGTGTCGCTTCGGCCAGCACTGTAAACGGGGTCAGGAGCAATATGCTGGAGAGGAAAAGGAGCAAAATGGTTCGCAATCCTTGTTTCATCGGTTATCCCTCGCTATCAACGGTTGGATGGGGGAGTCGAGTGCATCATAAGCCTTTTCGGTGCGGTGGTCAAGGGCAGATGGCATGGGATAGAACGGAGAAGACTGGCCCTTGCATTCCACGGAAATGAATATTCTTAGATGCGGTTTTTGCCGCCTCCTGAAAAACGGCGGCCTGTACAACCGTGGATGTAAAAGGGCTGTACAGTTCTTGCCTTGGGGATCATTCGTATGCCTGCTTCGCGCCCTGCGGCGGCAGGCTGCATTCCGCTATAACCGCCGCCTGTTCCCCCGCTTCTCAAACAGAGGGTTTTCTCAACGCTTTGAACTAAACATGTTCAGTTAACGAGAACCTCTTCTGTTGTGTATTTCACGGCAGATCGGCAAAAAGTGCAGTGCTTCCGCAAGGCGGATAGGCTATATAATGTAACAATCTACGCGCGTTTCTCCCGCGTTTTGCGCCCTCCAGACCGGCGTGATCCGTGCGGGTTGCAATCGCGTTCGGCCTAAAAATATGTTTTAGAGATTCAGTAATTATTCAATAAACATCGCAGAAACACAAGGGATTTCGGTCAGTCTGTGGATTGAACGGATAACATCAGACCATATTATACCTGTTGACTTTTCAAAACGCGAATACTATACTGAACGCACAGTTGAACAAGTTGAGACGCTGCGTTCAGTCTCCCCCTCCCGGAATTGTTCCGCTCCAGAGCGGTGCAAAGAATATTTTGGAAAGGAACGGTAATCCCCATGAAAAAGGCTTTGGCAATTCTTCTGACTCTGGCTATGACCTTCTCCATCCTCTCCGTCGCCTTTGCCGAGGACTACACCATCGCGGTCGTGCCCAAGATGACCAGCATCGCGTGGTTCCAGCGCATGGAAGTTGGCGTGAACGAGTATAAGGAGGCCACCGGCATCGACGCGTTCTACACCGGCCCCTCCGAAGGCGACGGCGCGCTGCAGGCCGCTGTGATCGAAGACCTCATCTCCCAGGATGTGGACGCCATCTGCGTGGTGCCCTTCTCCACCGAGGCGCTGGAGCCTGTGCTCAAGAAAGCGCGCGAGGCGGGCATCGTGGTCATCACCCATGAGGCCGCCGGCATGACCAACATCGACTACGACATCGAAGCCTTCAACAACGAGGAATACGGCCGTCACTTCATGAAGCGCATCGGCGAAGTGACCGGCGGCAAGGGCGAGTACCTGCTGGAAGTGGGCGCGCTGACCTCCGCCTCCCACAATCAGTGGGTGGATGCGTCCAAAGCCTATCAGGAAGCCAATTTCCCGGATATGAAGCAGTTTGGCGACAAGATCGAAACCAAGGACGATATGAGCGTTTCCTATGAGAAGATCAAGGAAGCCCTGACCGCCAACCCCAACATCGCCGCCATTCAGGGCTCCGCGATGGCCGACGTGGCTGGCGCCGCGCAGGCTGTGGAAGAGCTGGGCCTCGCGGGCAAAGTGAAGATCATCGGCACCAGCCTGGTGTCCGTGTCCGGCAAGTATGTTAAGGAAGGCACCATCGACATGATCTCCTTCTGGGATCCCGCACTGGCCGGCCAGGCCATGATCGCGCTGGCGCAGAAGGTCCTCAACAAAGAGGATGTTGCCACCGGCCTGAACCTGGGCATCACGGGCTACGAAAACCTGACCCTGACCGACAAGGTGTTCGAAGGCCAGGCCTGGATCGACGTCACCAAGGACAACGTGGACGATCCCGCCTATAACTTCTGATCCAACAGTCGCGCAACGGGGCGAACCAGCAACCACGGGCGTCTGGTTCGCCCCTTTTTCTGAAACGGTTGTCCTGCATGCACAAGGAGGCTCTATGAACGACGTTTTTTTAAGCCTCAAAGGCATTTATAAGAGCTTTGGCGGCGTGAACGCGCTCAACGGCGTCGATCTGACCATCCGGCGCGGAGAAATCCACTGCCTGGCGGGCGAAAACGGCTCCGGCAAATCCACGCTCATCAAGGTGATCTCCGGGGTGCACCCGGCCTCGGCGGGTGAAATGACCATCGAGGGCTGCCGCGTAACGGGGCTGACCCCCATTGAAGCTATCCAGTACGGCATCCAGGTTATTTATCAGGATTTTGCCGTTTTTTCCAACCTGACCGTGGCGGAAAACATCGCCATGAACCACGCGCTGATGACCGGCGCCAAGCGCATGAAGTGGCGCGAAGCCCGCAGGCTGGCGCTGGACGCGATGGAGCAGATCGGCGCGAAGATGGACCCGGACGCGCTGGTGGAGCAGCTGAGCGTGGCCAACAAGCAGATGGTCGCCATTTGCCGCGCGATCATCAACGACGCCAAACTCCTGATTCTGGACGAGCCGACCACGGCGCTCACGTCCAATGAAATTCATAAACTGTATGCCATCATGCGGCGGCTGAAGGAGCGGGGCATCGCCGTGGTGATGGTTAACCATAAGCTGGACGAAATTTACGATATCGCCGACCGTCTGACCATCCTGCGCAACGGCGAGAATATCTCCACCGGGCTGATCGGCGAGTACGACCGCAAGCGCTTTGTGCGCGACCTGACCGGCCGGGAGCTGGCGGACTGTTACTACCAGCCCGCCTGCTGCGACGAGGAAATTTTCCGCGCCGAGGATATCCGCTGCACAGGCGCGTTTGAGGGCGTCAGTTTTACCCTGCGCAAGGGCGATGTGCTGGGCATTACGGGCCTGCTGGGCTCGGGCTGCGGGCAGATCGGGGACGCGCTTTTCGGTGTGACGCCGATAACCGGCGGCAGGCTATCCCTGCACGGCAAGCCCATCCGCATCCGCTCCATACAGGACGCGATGCGCTACCGCATCGGCTACGTGCCGGAGGATCGGCTCACGCAGGGGCTGTTTCTGGATCGCTCCATTCTGGACAACACCGTGGCCGCGTCGCTGGAGCGGTATTTTAACGGCATGCGGCTGAACACCGAGCAGATGGCGCAGGATACGCGGGACTGGATCCACCGCATCGGCTGCAACGCGCCGGGGCCGGAACCCAGCATCCGCACCCTGTCCGGCGGCAATGCGCAGAAGATGGTCATTGCCAAGTGGCTGAACACCGACCCGGCGCTGCTGGTGCTCAATGGCCCCACCGTGGGGGTGGACGTCGGCTCCAAGGCGGATATCCACGCCATTTTACACAGCCTGTCGGAAAAAGGCGTGGGCGTGATCGTCATTTCCGACGATCTGCCGGAGCTTTTACACAACTGCAACCACATCCTTGTGATGCGCGATGGTCGCCCCGCCGCGACCGTGTGCGCCACCGATGTGGATGCGACTACGCTGGCCCATATGCTCAGCGACAAGGATGCGGTGACGGCATGAGAGTGAAAAAACTGCTGGCGACCAATGAAATGATCGTCGTCTACATCATTGCGTGCCTGAGCGCGGTTATCGCGCTGGTCAACCCCGCGTTCGCCTCGCCGGCTACGCTGGTCAGCCTCTCGCGCGCGATGCTGGTCACCCTGATGTTTGCCATGTGCGAGATGATCGTGATTGTGTCCGGCGGCATCGACGTCAGCTTTCCGGCGGTGGCGAGCCTTGCCATGTACGGCACGGTGCAGATCGCGCTGGCCACGGGGCTGGATAGCGCCTGGGCCAGCTACGGCATCGCGCTGCTGATTGGCGTTGCGTGCGGCGCGCTTAACGCGCTGCTGATCGCCGTGGTGCGCATCCCGCCGCTGATTGCGACGCTGGGCACAAGCAGCATCATTTCCGGCGCGACGCTTGCGTTTATCGGGGTCAAGATCGTATCCAACATTCCTGCCTCGCTGGACGGGCTGGGCAAGGTGAGTTTGCTGACGTACACCAGCCCCGACGGCGTCAGTTACGCGCTTACGGCGCTGTTCCTGATCCCGGTGGGCATTTGCGTGCTCTGTTACCTGATGCTGCGCTATACCATGCTCGGCCGCAGCATCTACGCCATCGGCGGCGACCAGCGCGCGGCGCATGTGGCGGGCTTTAACGTGCGGGGTACGCAGTTTTTCGTGTACATGCTCTCCGGCGGCATCGCGGGGCTGGGCGGCATCACCTACATGACGCTCATGCGGCAGGCCGACCCCAGCGTGCTCATGGGCAGCGAAATGATGGTAATCGCCGCCGTCGTGATGGGCGGCACGCGCATTACCGGCGGCCACGGCAAGGTAATCGGCACGGTGCTGGGCGTGGCGCTGATTACCCTCATCAAAAACAACCTGATTATGCTGGGCGTACCGGCGCATTTCCAGACCTTCGTGGTCGGGATGGTGATTGTCGTGGGTACCAGCATTACCTCGCTGCGCGCCAAGAGCAGCGCCAACCGGGCTAAAGTGTAAAGGAGGCGGCGTATGCGAACCCTTTCCAAACGGTTCAGGCGTATGGACATGAATACGCTGTCCCTGTTCCTGATCGCGGTGCTGATCTACGTACTCATGGCATTCCTTAAACCCAAGGCATTCCTGACGGTACGCAACCTGCAGGGGATGCTGGTGCAGTTTCCGGAGTTCGGCATCCTGTCGCTGGGCATGATGCTGGCGATGATCTCCGGCGGCATCGACCTGTCGCTGGTGGGCATCTCCAACCTGGCGGGCATTGTGGCCGCCATCCTGATGCAGCAGCTGGGCGGCACACAGCTGTCCATCGCCCTGGCCGTGCTCGCCGCTCTGGCGGTGGGCGCGCTTTGCGGCGCGTTTAACGGCCTGCTGATCGGCTCGCTGCGCATCCCGCCGATGCTGGTTACCCTGTGCGGGCTGCAGCTGTACACGGGCATCGGGCTGATTATCACCAAAGGCCCCGCGGTCACCGGGCTGCCGGACGCCTTCAGCGGCTTAGCCAACGGGATGGTGCTGGGCGTGCCGCTGCCGGCGATTGTGTTTGTGGCCATCGCCATTGTAGTGGCGTACGTGCTCAACCGCACCATCTACGGCCAGCAGCTGCGCCTGATGGGTTCCAACGCCGCGGCCAGCCGCTATTCCGGCATCCACAACTTTGGCGTGCTCCTGAAAACCTATATGTTCTCCGGCATGCTGGGCGCGGTCAGCGGGCTGCTGGTGGCCTCGCATTACAACTCCGCCAAGTCGGACTACGGCACCAGCTACACCCTGCTGACACTGCTGATTGTGGTGCTGGGCGGCACCAACCCGGACGGCGGGCGCGGCAAGGTGCTGGGGGTCACGATGGCGATCCTGGTTTTGCAGCTGGTATCCAGCGCGTTCAATTCGCTTCGGGTGGACAGCTTCATTAAAACCTTCGTCTGGGGGCTGATCCTGATCCTGGTGGTGGCCTACATCCGCATTACGGAACAGCGGAAATTGGGACAGAAGTAGAGGAGGCATTCCCGATGAAAATCAAAACACAAAAACTGACGGCGGAAGCGTTCGCGCCCTTTGGCGCCTATACCGACCTGCTGCATCCCACGGGGTATTCCCTCGGCGCGTTTTACGCCGACCGGCTGCTGATGGACGTGAGCGGAGCGCTGCCGGTGGCCTTCTCCCCGCTGTCGGTGGATAAGCCGGAGCGCTACGTGGTTACCGCGGCGGAATACCACAACACCACCGCCGAGGGCATCCTGCCGCTGGACGCGGATGTGGTGATCCACGTTGCGCCACCCTCCGCCGAGCCGGTGCCGGAGCTGACACAGGCCTTCCTGGTGCCTAAGGGCACGCTGGTGCGGCTGAACGTTGGCGTGTGGCACCTGTGCGCCCTGCCGGTGGATCAGCCCCACGTGAACATCCTGATCGTGCTGCCGCAGCGCATTTATAAAAACGACTGCGTGGTGGTGCAGTACGCCCCGGAGCAACACATCGAAATCGAACTCTGATTCGATGCCAATAACGGAGAGGAGCCAGACGTATGAAAAAGATTATCAACACCCCCGAAAACTTCATTCCGGAAATGCTGGAGGGCCTTTATGCGGCGCACCCCGACCTGGTTACCTATGCGGGCGGCGATCTGCATTGCCTGATTACCGCCAAAAAGAAAGCCGATAAGGTGGGCATCGCCACCGGCGGCGGCAGCGGTCACCTGCCGCTGTTCCTGGGCTATGTGGGCGACGGGATGCTGGACGGCTGCTCCATCGGCGACGTGTTCCAGTCCCCCAGCGCCGAGCAGATGCTGGAAGTGACCAAGGCCATCGATGCCGGCAAGGGCGTGCTCTACATCTACGGCAACTACAACGGCGATATCTTTAACTTTGACATGGCGGCCGAGATGGCCGACATGGAAGCCGACATCCGCGTGGAAAGCGTAGTCGCGGGCGAGGACGTCGCCTCCGCAGGCCCTGCGGCCCCGGGCGAAAAGAACACCCGCCGCGGCGTGGCCGGCATCTTCTTTGTGTACAAGTGCGCGGGCGCCGCCGCCGCCAAGGGGCTGGACCTGGACGGGGTCAAGCGCGTGGCGGAAAAGGCCTGCGCCAACGTGCGCACCATGGGCGTGGCGCTTACCCCCTGCACGGTGCCGCGGGTCGGCCGCCCGAGCTTCTCCCTGGCGGAGGATGAGATGGAAATCGGCATGGGCATTCACGGCGAGCCGGGCATCCGCCGCGGCAAGCTGGAACCCGCCGACGCCATTGTGGACGAGATGCTCACCCCCATCCTGAACGATCTGCCCTACAAGGCGGGCGACGAGGTGTGCGTGCTGCTCAACGGTCTGGGCGCAACCCCGCTGGAGGAGCAGTATGTGATGTACCGCCGCGTCAAGAATACGCTGGACGCACAGGGCATCAAGGTGTATCATGCCTATATCGGGGAATATGCCACCTCCATGGAGATGGCGGGCGCGAGCATCTCTCTGTTCAAGCTGGACGACGAGCTGAAGGAGTACATCGCCTATCCGGCACATACGCCGTTCTTTACGCAAATCCAACTGTAAGCGGAGGGTTCTCGCCATGCGTGCGAACGATTTGAAACGACTGCTGCGCGTCTGGGCCGATCTGATGGCCGAAAACCGCACCTACCTGATCGACCTGGATAGCGTTGTGGGCGACGGGGATCTGGGGCTGACCATGGGTGATGGCTTCAAGGCCGCCGCCGACGCGGCGCAGGCCAGCGAAGAAACGGATATGGGCAAGCTTGCTTACCTGGCGGGCAAAACCATGTCCACCGCGGTGCCCAGCACCATGGGCACGCTCATGGCCAGCGGCCTGATGAACGCCGGGAAGGTGCTCAAGGGCCGGGATGAGCTGGACGATGCGGGCGTGGTCGCCTTTTTCCAGGCGTATCTGGACGGGGTGCAGCGCCTCGGCAAGGCCGAGCTGGGCGAAAAGACTTTTCTGGATGGGCTGGCCCCCGCGGTTGGCAGCCTGCACACTGATCTGCAAAACGGCATCACCGGCAAGGCTGCCGCCGATAAAGCCGCCGAAGCGGCGCACGAGGCATTTCTGCACACCAAGGGGATGCTGGCCAAACACGGCCGGGCCGCCACGAGGGGCGAAGCCTCCCGCGACCTGCTGGACCCGGGCGCGGCCGTCGCCGACCTGCTGATGAAAGGATATGCCGCCTATCAGGCATGAAAAAGCCATGACCATCCGAGAAATTGCCGCCTTGGCAGGCGTATCGCCCGCGACCGTATCCATGGTGCTCAACGGCAGAACGGGCATCGGCCGGGAAACCCGCGAGCGGGTGCAGAAGGTGCTCGCGGAAAACAACTATACCCGTTACAGCCGCGACGCGGAGGACCCCTGCTGCAACATCCGCTTCATCAAGTACAGCAAACACGGCATGGTGGTGGAGGAAAATCAGGGCTTTATTTCCTCCATTATCGACCGCATCGCGGCGGAGTGCCGGCGCTTTAACTACAACCTGATGATGCAGGGCTGCAACAGCTCCACCGTGGAGGAAACCCTGCAGGCGGTGTCTGGCAACGGCATGGATGGCGTGATCTTTCTGGGGTCGGAGCTGGACGCGGAGCTGACGCAGAAACTGCTGGACGTCAAGGTGCCGCTGGTGGTGCTGGATCACAGCATGCGCTTTACGGGCCTGAGCAGCGTGGTGATGGCCAATGAGGATATCGCCGTGGCGGCGGTGCGCTACCTGTACGGCATGGGGCACCGCACCATCGGCTACTACCATTCCTCGGTGGTGGTGCATAACTTTGAGGAGCGGCTGTCGGGCTACCGCATTGCCGCGCGCCAGCTGGGGCTGACCGAAACCGAGCCCATCTGCCTGACGCCGACGCTCAAGGGCGCGTACATGGACATGAAAAAGCTGCTGCTGTCCGGGGCTTATAAGCCGGAAGGCGCGGTGTTCTGCGCCAACGACACTATCGCCATCGGCGCAGCGCGCGCCCTGCAGGAGCAGGGGGTCGCCATCCCCAACGATATTTCCATGATCGGCGTGGACGATATCCCCTTCAGCGCCATTACCCAACCGGCGCTGACCACCATGCGCGTATCCCGGACGCTGATGGGCATCCTCGTAATCGATACCCTGCGCAAGCACATCCTGCACCCGGAATGGCCGCCAACCAACGTGAACGTGATCGGCCAGCTGGTGGAGCGCGACAGCGTGCGTGCGGTTACGCCCGCCTGAAAACCCAAACACAGGAAGATACAGCAGGCCCGGAGCAATGCTCCGGGCCTTTTCCCGTCCCTTCGCCGCAGCGAAAAGGGGTCAAGGGCCACTGGCCCTTGCGGGGTCTGGGGCGGCGCCCCAGCGTCCTCCCGCCTCCCAGCGTCCTCCCGCCCCCAAGCGTCCTCTCGCCGTACGTCCCCCCGTGCCTACAGGGCCTGCAACAGCGCGGTAAAGAAATCGACGCAGCGGTTTACGTTTTCCAGACTGATGCGCTCGTTGGTGCCGTGGATGCGATCCAGATCCTCCGGGGTGAGGATGTATGGGGTAAAGCGGTAGATGTGGGCGCTGACGGACTCGTACTTGCGCGCATCGGTGCCCGCCATGACCAAATAGGGCACGGGCAGCGCCCCGTCGCAGCAGGCCGAGGCCAGCGAGGCCAGTGTACGATATAGGTCGCAATCGTGCGGGGAAAGGGCGGAGGGGTTGTCCAACACCTCCGGCTCGACGGTTACGGGCAGACCGCGCAGGGCGTGGCGCACATGCCGCAGGAGCGAATCGCCGTCGTCGCCGGGCAAGATGCGGCAGTTTACGCGTGCGGTGGCGTGCTGGGGCACTACGTTGGGCGCGGGGCTGCCCTGCGCCATGGTTACGGCCACGGTGGTGCGCAGCAGGGCGCTGCCGGTGCGCGAGCGGGCAAAGACGCGGGTGAACACCCCCTGAAACAGCCAGAGGTTCGCCAGCGCCACACGGGGGAAGCCCCGCATCTCCGGTGCAAGCGCCAGCAGGAACGCACGCGTGCTGGGAATCAGCCGGGGCTTGCACGGGTGCGCTTCCAAACGGCACAGCGCCTGCGCCAGTACGCCCAGCGAGGTGTGCGCCGCTGGCATGCTGGCGTGCCCGCCGTCCAGACGGGCCTGCAGGCGCAGGTTGGCAAAGCCTTTTTCGCCTACGCCGATCATAGCGATGGGCTTTTGCACACCCGGGAGTACGCCCCGGACAACGCAGCCGCCCTCGTCCAGCACCAGGGCAAAGCGTAAACCGCGCTGTGCAAGCAGGGCCGCGATGTGCATGGCGCCCTGCTCGCCGTTTAACTCCTCATCATGGCCAAAGGCGAGGTATATATCCCGCGCGGGGGTGATGCCGCGCGCCAGCAGGCGCTCCAGCGCCTCCAGCGCGGCAATCAGGTGCACTTTGGTATCCAGCGTGCCCCGGCCCCACACAAAGCCGTCGGCCACGTCGCCGCCGAAGGGCGGATATGTCCAGTCGGCCTGCGTGCCGTCCTCGACGGGAACCACATCCATGTGCGCGGTAATCAGCACCGGGTCCAGCCCCGGGCGCGGCACGGCGGCAGGCAGGCGGTACAGCAGGCTCAGGCGATTAACGACCGTGCGCTCCGCCCGGGCATGAAACAGCGGAAACTGCCGCGTAAGCAACGCGTGAAAGGCTTCAAAGGCGGCTGCCTCCTGCGCGTCGGGCTGGGCATGCGAAACGGTTTGCAGCCGCACTGCCTGCGCCAGTTTTTCTGCGGCGGCAGGGTCGGCCGTGGGGGTGTAAGCGGCGCCGCCAGGGCAGGGCACAGCGGGGCGCATGCGCAGTGTGCGCACCGCGACCACGCCCGCCATGCCCAGAATGGCGGCGGTTAAAAGGAGCCAGATCATCCGAACACCGGCTTTCCGAATGGGTCAGAACGGCCCGTAGTGCATGGCGACGCCCAAAAGCAGGAACACGCACGCCAGCCCGAAGGAGAACAGTTGCAGCTTGTATGTCCAGCGAATCCACCGCGGGTAGGAAACCACCGTCAGCCCCAGGCAGATGAGCAGCACCGGGTTGGTGGGGTAGAGGATGTTGGAAAAACCGTCGCCAAAGCAGAAGGCAAGGATGGAGGTCTGCCTCGTGATGCCCACCAGATCGCTCAGCGGGGCGATCAGCGGCATAACCAGAAACGCCTTGGCCGAGGAGGAGCCGACAAACAGCTCCAACAGCAATATCAGCGCATAGACGAGCAGGATGGCAAGATACGGCGATGTGGTGAGGATTGCCTGCGCCGTCGCATGCAGAATGGTGTCCATGATGCCGCCCTGGCTGATGATCCATTTGACGCTCATGGCCATCAGAATCAGCAGGATGCCGGGGGCGATGCCGGCTGCCGCGCTGCCCATACAGGCCAGCTGGCGTTTGCCGGGCAGGCCCGCCACCGCAGCCGCAACCAGCGCGCCCGCCAGCAGCAGCAAGCCGATGATGGGCAGGCTGAGGTCACTCAGCGCGGGCAAGGCCGACGCGGCTGCCACCCAGAGCACGATCAGCCCCATGCAGCAGGCGAACACCAGCCCCGCGCGGCGGGTGCGGCGGGCGGCCTGCGCATCCTGATGGGCAAACGCCTGCCGGATGCTGTCCACATCGCGGTATTTTTCCCGAAGGGCCGCATCCTCGGCATAGACGAGGGAGGCTTCGGGATTCTTTTCGATTTTACGCGCGTAACGGCGCAGGAAGCCGTACACCGTCGCGTAGAAGGCCGCGAAGATCACCAGCCGGTAGCCGAAGCCGGAGTACAGCGGCAGGTCGGCGATCTTTTGCGTAATGGCGATGGAAAACGGGTTGGTGATGGCGGCCGTAAACCCGAAGCAGGAGGCCAGCATGCTCATGCCCAAACCGACCAGCGTATCCCAGCCGAGGCAGTAGGAGAGGGCAACCATCAGCGGCACAAGGGCGATGTTTTCTTCAAATGTGCCCAGCGCCGCACCCATGAGCATGAAAAAGAACACGATCACGGCCATCAGCAGGTACTTGCGGCGGCTGAAGCGCTCCACCGTGCGCAGGATCACCAGATTCAGGATTTCGCTCTTTTCCAGCAGCGAAAACGCCATGCTGACCGCCAGCAGGAAGAACACAATCACCCCGATTACTGCGCCGTCGGGGCCGCCCAGCACCTCCAGGGGGGCCGTGAACCACCGGTACACCGGCAGCGGCTGCGCCTGTGTAAGCTGGAAGGAGTCGGCTACCAGCACTTCCTTGCCGCCAATCTGCTCGCGCAGGTAGCTGCCTGCGGGGATCACCCGGGTGAGCACGCCCACGGCGATCATGAGCGCCAGCAGGATGAAGAACGCGACCAGAAAAGTGCGCTTGCCGATTTTCAGGGGGGCGTCGTTGGGTTTGGATGCCGTCATGGGTGCCTCCGTCCCGGCCGGTGCGGCCGTTTATGCAGTACCGACCGTGCGAAGGCGGCGATAGGGAAACGCGTACAGCTGATTAGCAAGCGGTTTCGCTGCAAGGGCGGTGCGCACGGGCGGGCCTGCAAGTGAATAATTATAAAATTGCCCGTATTATAACGCACCCGGAACGTAAAAGCAACCGCGCCGGGCAGTGCCCGGCGCGGAATGCAGAGAAAATACACTGTAAAGGCGTTCAGTACCCGGCTTCCAGCGCGCGGATGCCATCGTACAGCTGCCGGTTGACCGGCACCTCCAGCCCGTGTTTGGCTGCCAGCGCCAGCACCGTACCGGCGAACAGCTCCACCTCGCTGGGGCGGCGGGCTTCCACATCCTGCCGCATGGAGGGCTTGCCCCGCGGGTTCAGGTTGTCCAGCACCGCAAGCCAGGTAGCGAAATCCTCCTCGGTCAGGCCGACGCCCTCGGCCTGCGACAGGCGCAGCACTTCGCGCATGGCGGCGATCATCCGCTCCCGCTGCTCGCCGGGGTGCTGGATGGCGCCGTAATCCGGGCCGTAGAGCGCGACCGTCTGGTTCACGCCCACGTTCAGCAATAGCTTGCCCCACATCCGTTTGCGCATGAAGGGATCGACCTCGTGCGGCAGGCCGGTGCGCGCAAAAAAGCGGCGCACGCGCTCCACCGGCTCGGGGATGGGGCCGCCGTCCGCCGGGCCGATGCATAGCTTGCCCATGTGGCCGTAGGTCAGGCGGTTGCCCTCGCGCACCGCGTCCATGCCGTAGGCGACGCAGTACACCACGCGCTGCGCGCCGAAAGTATCGCCCAGCACCTGCTCGCTGGTGATGCCGTTGAGCAGCGACACCAGCAGCGTATCCGGGCCCAGCTGGCTACGGATGGCGGGCAGCGCCTCCGCAAGCTGGGTGGATTTGACCGCCACCAGCACCAGATCGGCCGGGGGTACGGAAGCGTCGGGGTTACATAAGCAAAGGCGCAGGGCTGGCCGTTGCTGAACACGCCCTCGCGGCGGTAGCGCTCCACGCGGGCCGCGTCGGCGACCACGCGCAGCGTCCCCGCGGGCAGTCTGCCCGCAAGATGGTGGCCGAACAGCGTGCCCAGCGCCCCCAGCCCGACAATTGATACGGTTTGGATTTCCATGCAAAGCCCTCCTCGCGGTTTGGCGGCAGGGGCTGTGCCCGGGCCGCGCCCCTGCATCATACCGTATCCGGGCCGTGCCTGTAAAGGGCGGTTGCGGCAGGTTTTTCTGCGCGGAACGGTTCTCATGCGGCATGTGTTGTGCTATGCTACGCATAGGCGCCTGACGCGCCAAATCGCCGGAAAAGAGGGAGTCCCTTGAAAATTGCCGTAGCCGCGATGATGCAGGAAACCAACACCTTTTCCCACCAGCGTACTGAGCTTGCCGATTTTACCATTGCCCGGGGCGACGCTGTGTACGGGGTGCAAAAATGGAAAAACCGCGCTGTGTTCGGCATTTTGGACACGCTGGCCGCGCTGGGCTATACGGTGGCGCCGGGGTATTGCGCCATCGCCCTGCCGGGGGCGCTGATCCGCCGGGAGGCGTTCGAGACCATCCGCGATTCGATTGTCGCGGACATTCGCGCCGCGATGCCGCTGGACGGCGTCTGCCTGGCGCTGCACGGCTCCATGGCCGCCGAGGGGTACGACGATCCCGAGGGAACGCTGCTGACGGCCATCCGCGAGGCGGTGGGCTGGGAGATGCCCATCACCTGCGCGCTGGACATGCACACCACCGCCACCGAAACCATGGCCGTGTACTGCAACGGGTACAGCGCCTACCACACCGCCCCCCACATTGACGAGTACGAAACGGGCGAGCGTGCGGCCCGGCTTTTGCACACCGCCTGCCACAGCGGCCGGAAGCTGACGGTCAAGATGGTCAAGCTGCCCATCCTGATTGCCGGGGAGCAGACCGAGAGCGACGAGCCCCCGATGCGCGATTTGCTGGCCGCCGTGCCCTCGCTGGCCGACGATCCCGGCGTGCTGGACGCCTCCTATGTGCTGGGCTACCCGTGGGCGGATTCTCCTTACGCGGGCGTTACGGCGCTGGTAACCGGCTATGCCGATGCGGGCGAAGCCCTGGCCGCCTGCGCCCACCGCATGGCGGACGCGTTTGACGCGGCCCGCGCGAAGTTTGCCTTTACCACCGAGGCCTGCACGCTTGCGCAGGCCGTGGAGCTGGCCCTGCAGGAAACCCGCAAACCGGTGGTCATCTCCGACAGCGGGGATAACCCGACCGCCGGCGCCTCGCAGGATTTGGCCATTGTCGCCAAGGCGCTGCTGGACGCGGGCGCGACCGATGCGCTGGTGATCGCCATCGCGGACGCGGCCGCCTACGCGGCGTGCGAAGCCGCGGGCGTGGGCCGTGAGGTGGAGTTGCGGCTGGGCCGGTTGGACGCCTACCGCACGGAGCCGCCCTCGCCCCTGCACCTGAAAGCCGTGGTGGAAAAGATCGCCTTTGTGGGGCAGGGGGATTACGCCGTGGTGCGCAGCGCGGGGGTATCGATCGTGATCAGCCGCACGCGCGTGTCCGTGGCCGAGCCGTTCGACATGCGGGCGTTGGGCCTGCCGCTGGAGCAGTACCGCATCCTGTGCGTCAAGTGCGGCTATCTGGACCCGACCTACAAGGCGTTTGCCGCGCGCTCGCTGCTGGCGCTCACCCCCGGCTACACCTGTGAGGAGCTGGACACCCTGCCCTACCGCCGCGTGCCGCGCCCGATGTTCCCGCTGGATCGGTAACTCCATACAACGCAACAGGCCGGGCGCCGCCTGATACGCGGCGCCCGGCCTGCTTTCTGTGGGCAAAAGGAGCATCTTCCCATAAAAAAACCCGCCTGCATCACTGCGGGCGGGCATTTTGCAACGTTGGTAGCTCCAAGGGGAATCGAACCCCTGATTTCGCCTTGAGAGGGCGACGTCTTAACCGCTTGACCATGGAGCCTGGCTGGGGAACTAGGATTCGAACCTAGACAATACGAGTCAGAGTCGTAGGTGCTACCGTTACACAATTCCCCAACGCGTTAGCTGCATCGACAATTATACGCGGCGGCAGGCACTGTGTCAAGCGTTATTTTGAGGTTTTGCGGCGTTTTGTCAGAAAAACTGAGCGTATGTGCCGTGGGCGCGGCGGGGGAGCCGAACCCCTTATGCGCAGGCGAATTGGTGCTTGACATCGGTGCCGGGGTTGATTATAATATGAACGTTGCTTTTGCGATCGTGGCGGAATTGGCATACGCGCACGTTTGAGGGGCGTGTCCGATAAGGGTACGGGTTCAAGTCCCGTCGATCGCACCATAAGACCACCTACGAATTTATACGATTCGTAGGTGGTTTTTATATCTTAGATAGATGTATCACAACATATTGACATAAAATGATCCCTATACTTACAGAAATTGGTTTCACGAAATCGTTTATCAAGAACATGCTCATTTTGTTGCATCTTGTCTCGTTCAATCTTAAGCAAAAATAGGCGATGATCAACGTATTCTTTTACTGCCTCATCAAGAGAACGACCCATATTAAAAAAGTCATTTTTCAAAGCTATTCCATATTCTTCATAAGCAGAAGATGGTAGCTTTTCAAAGAGAATCTCAACATTTAGCAAGTAGTTATCGATAAACACCATTTCCGTATTAACTGCTTCATTGTTTAACTGAGACAGTTTTGCTCTGACCCTAAACCAAGATAATTTGAATGATGAAAAGGAATCCTTACAAGTCAACACATGTAATGTCCGTAGCGTTGGTGCAGAAGCATCTTGTGGGGTACAGATATACTCGAACCGTAAATCGTCCTTTGTTTTTTTAGTATAGACGGTAGTTCGAAAGATCACACTCCATTCTAAGAATTCTCTAATTATCTGAGCATTCTCGTGAAGAAATATTGCTTTCAGTTTCATGACTTCTTGTTTTCGGATTGTCAAGTAGCTAAAAACAATGGGAATCAATGCGCCTAGAAATAGCACCAACCAAAAACTCAAGCTAGTCCAATCCACTTGCTTCAAGACCTGAATAAAATACTGAAAACGCAACATAACTATAGCAGTAATAAAGCCAATTATTAACGCCATTATGAGCAATAGCCAATACCAGATTGCCTTTCGCATTTAGACGACTCCCTCATTCAACGATTCCATATAATACTTAACGCAACTGAATTACCAGTATTTTACCATAGTAGTATGAAATGATAAAGGTGCAATTACGATATGCCACCTAGATACTTGTAGAACAACATTATACTATTTCAAATCCTTAAATCGACATAGCTTACGAGCGTTGTTGTTATATGACAAGGAACGGAGGCGAAGGTGAAGCGCGGCTACATTGATCCCTCATAACAAAGTCAGAGGGCAAAACACTGTTTGAAAGTGGTGTTAAGGTTTTAAAATTGCTTAAAATGATATATCAGCAGTAAAACTCGCCAAATCTTCTCCGCCCCCCCCGTTCACCCTTCCGTCAGATGCGCGTGCCCGTCGTTATCCGGCTCGACACGGTAGTAGGCGTCGGCCTGCGCGCCGGCGGCATCGGCCTTGTCGGTGCAGGTCAGGAAGGTTTGCACGCCGCGTGCGCTCTGCAAAAGGGCGTTGCGCCGCCGCGCGTCCAGCTCGCTGAACACATCGTCCAGCAGGAGGGCGGGCTTTTCGCCCATTTCGTTCTCGATCAGGCCCAGCTCGCCCAGCTTCATGCTCAGCACCGCGGTGCGCAGCTGGCCCTGGCTGCCGTAGGCGCGCAGCTCCTTGCCGCATAAAAGCATGGCCAGATCGTCCCGGTGGGGGCCAAAGCTGGTAAAAAGGCGCAGCTTGTCCTCGGCACGGGTGCGGCGCAGACCTTCCAGCATGCGCTGGTAGGGGGTTTCGGTGGTGGCGAGGGGGCCAAGGTAGCGCAGCTCGAAGGTTTCCGCCGGGTCCTCGGCGATGGCGGCGTACTGCGCGGCGGCGGCGGTGCGCAGCTCCTCCAGAAACCAGCGGCGCGGCTCCACCACGTATACCGCCGCGCCTGCCAGCTGCTCGTCCCACGCGTCCAGCTGCGCGTCCAGATCGTCGGCGGGGCCGCAGCGGGCGGCCTTGAGCAGGGCGTTGCGGCTTTCCAGCGCGGTCAGGTAGCGCTTGAGCGCCTTGAGGTAGCTGGGGCGAATCTGGCTGAGCTGCATGTCGATAAAGCGGCGGCGGGCCGCCGGGCCGTCGCGCACAATGCGCAAATCCTCAGGGCCGAACATCACGGTGGTGGCGTGGCCCATCATATCGGTGATGCGCTCGGCGGGCTTGCCGTACAATAAAATGCGCTTCTGGGGCTTCACCAGCGGGTAGAGGCGCACTTCCAGATCATGCTTGCCGTCCAGCCGCTGGGTTACGCCGTGCACAAAGGCCACGCTCTCGCCCTCGGCGATCATCTCCCGATCCACCGAGGTGCGGTGGCTGCGCCCGACCGATAACAGGTGCATGGCCTCCAGCAGGTTGGTTTTGCCGGAGCCGTTGGCCCCGTACAGCACCGTGGTGCCCTGCGCGGGGGCTAAATCCAGCTCGGTGTAGTTGCGAAAGCTGCGCATGCGGATGCTGGTAAAATACACGCGCCTACGCCCCCTTTCGCGGGGGATGGGCCGCGGGGCGGCAGCCCGGGGTGCGGGTGAGGATGCGCGCCATGGGTTCGCCGCCTTTCTGCATTCTTATGCGCGTTTGTGCCCGGCGCGGGCGGTCAGTCCGCGGGCTGTGCAAGCGGCGCGCGGTTGATGGTCACGGTCACTTCCGTTTCGGGCAGCGGATCGCCAAACGCGTCGCGGCCCTGCAGGGCGTAACGGCGGATGCGCAGGCGATCCGCCCCGTCGGCGGTCACCTCCAGATAGCCGGTACGCAGCGCCGGATGGGCCGCCCGGTAGGCCAGCCGGTCGCTGACGGCGGCCCAGTGCGTGGCGTCGCCGTGATCCCACACCATGGGCGCACGGTTCCACGGATCGGCCATGCCGGTCATGCCCATCTCATCGCCATAGTACAGGGTGGGGGCGCCGGGCAGGGCGCACAGCAGGCGCAGCGCCTCCAGATAGCGCGCCTTGGACAGTTCCAGCTGCGCGGCCGTCAGGCGCACGGCGCGCGCCTCGTCCCGCGGCATCTGGTGGATGCCCTCGCGGTCGTACCCGGCAAAGGCATTCAGCGCCCGCACGCGGTCGTGGCTGCCCAGCAGGTTCATCAGTGAATACAGGAAGGGCGCGGGGTATACCTCCCGCTGGTGCAGGATCAGCCGCGCCAGCGCGGGCGCGTCGGTGCGGAAGGTGAAAAAGTCAATCACCGCGCGGCGCAGGGGGTAGTTCATGACGCTGTCCAGCGTATCGCCCAGGCAGTAGGAGCGGGGCACGCCGTAGCTGACCTTGTTGCTGGCATCCTCCCAGACCTCGCCCAGCAGCACGCCCTCGGCATCCTGCCCCTTTACGGCGCCGCGCATGGCGCGCAGCAAATCCACGGGCAGCTCGTCGGCCACGTCCAGCCGCCAGCCCGCCGCACCCCGGCGCATCCACAGGGGCAGCACGCCGGTGCGGGGGTCCAGCAGATAGCGGCGATAGTCGGGGTTCTGCTTATCCAGCGCGGGCAGGGTGTAAAAGCCCCACCACGCGTCGTAGCGGTCAGGGAAATGCGTAAAGCGGTACCAGCCGTAGTAGGGCGAATCGGGGCTCTGGTAAGCGCCCACGCCCGGGTAGCGGCCGTAACGGTTAAAGTAGCGGCTGTCCGCCCCCGTGTGGCTGAACACCCCGTCCAGCAGGATGCGCATGCCTCGCGATGCCGCCGCGCGCGCCAGCGCGGTAAAGGCGGCCTCGTCGCCGAGGATGGGGTCTACGGCCTCGTAATCGCCAGTATCGTAGCGGTGGTTGGTGCGCGCGCGCACGATGGGGTTCAGGTACAGGGCGGTCACGCCCAGTGCCTGCAGCACATCCAGCTTGGCCTCAATGCCCGCGAGCGTGCCGCCGAAAAAATCCAGCGCGCGGTTATCGCCGTTGTCCGGGTCCGGGTCGAGGGTCGGGGGCTCGTCCCACCGGTCGTGAAAGGTCGCCTCCGGATGCGCCGCCAGAATGGCCTCTTTTTGCGCGGGCGTGGGGGTGGCGGGCTTGCGGAAAAACCGATCGGGGAAAATCTGGTAAAGCACACCCTGACGCAAAAAAGCCGGGGTGCGGTAGGCGGGGTCATACACCGTAACCTGATAGCTGCGGGGCGCACCCGCCATGGGCGCGCCCACGCCGCCCAGCTGATCGGGGGCATTGCCATAGCGCAAAACGCCGTCCGCACGGCGGATGCGAAAATCGTACCAGAACAGCATCGGGGTTTCGGGCACGGGCACGGTGGCCTCGTAAAGCGCGTTGGCTACGCGGCGCATGGGGGTGAGGGTTTCGCCGCCGTTCCAGGTGCGCAGGGTTATGGCGTCGCTCTCGTCACAGCGCAGGCGCACGGTCAGCGTGCCGCCCGCGGGTACGGGGCCGATGGGGTCGCGGTAGGCGGGGTCGTGGGAGTCGTGCAGGATCATCGGGGGCCTCCTCCAAACAGGGTGGCCTTATCATACCCTGTTTGCCGCCGCTGCGCAAGCCGGGGGCGCAAACAGCCGCGGGCGGGCGCGCAAGGCGCCGCCGCGCGGCTGTGCGGGGTCGGGCGCGGCGCGCCCGTCACGTCAGGTTGGCGTGTTTTCAGGCAATCGGGGCGCGCACGGCGTCCAGCACCGCGCGGGTCGCGTCCGCCTCGTCGGGGCCGTCGGCTACCAGCGTGGCCTTGCCGTCGGGCAAACGGGCCTGTGACAGCAGCCCGAGCATGCTTTTCATATTGAGCACCAGCCCTTCGCATTCCAGCGTCAGGCGGCACTCGTAACGGCTGGCCGCCGCGGCGAGGCGCGCGGCTGTGGCGCGCGTAAAAGGCATGATGGGCTGCAGATCCAGTTCGGTGCGAATCATGGGGATGCCTCCATTTTAATCGGTCTGTGACCGGATTGCGTTTCAGGGGGTGGGCGCGGGGGCTTCGGGCAGCGCTTCGCGGGGCGCAGGCCAGCAGGCGGCGCATGCGGTGGTTCACGCCGCTTTTGCCGATGGGCGGGTCCCAGCGTCTGCCCCAGCTCCTCCAGACTCAGGGGAGGGTGCTTGCAGCCGGGCGCGGGCCATGGCCTGCAGCGCGGGCGGCAGCGAGGCGAAATGCTCGGTATCCAGCAGCGCGCGGGATCAGCTCCAGCTGGCGGGCACTGGCGTCCATCTGCTTTTGCAGGTTGGCGGCATCGCAGTTGAGCGCCCGGTTTGACCGTACCCAGCACCTGCTTTTTTCACGCGCAAGGCTTTCCAGCGTGGTCACGGCCTGGTGCGCGCCGGCGGCGGTCAGGATGGTGGCGATGTGGTCTGCTCTGTTTGACGTACAGGCCTGTGCCGGTGCGGCGCTGCGTCTGCTTGACCGGCACGCCCAGGCTTTGCAGGCACTTGGCGATGGCCAGCCGCAGGGCTTCGTCCCGCGCGGTCAGCTCCAGATGGTAGCCCAGCTCCGGATTGGTGATGGTGCCGCAGCCTAGCAGCGCCCCGCGCAAAAAGGCACGGCGGCAGCAATCGCGGCTGAGCCGCACGCGCGGGCGTGCCCCGGTATGGAAGGCGGGCTGGCCGTCCGGCCCGGTTTCCATAATGCCCCAGCCGGGTGAGCAGCGGCAGGCGCCTGCCGGCGGCCCCGACGGGTCAGCACACACTTGCGGCGGCCGCCAAAACGCGCGTGGGTTACGTAATGCAGCTGGGCAACGATCTGCGTTTCCTTTTGCAGCAACACAAAAACCCGCCGGGCCACAGCCGGGCTTTCCATGGCAAACTGCACGCACAGCTGCCCGCGCCCCCAACAGCGACAGGGAGCCCAGCGTCATATACAGCGCGGCAAGCTCCGCCGCACGGCAACAGGGCTTGTCGCACGGCACGCGACAAAGCTCCTCCTTACAATCCGATGAAAAGGACATACGCCCCCTCCCCGCGGCACCCGCGGTCGGGGCAACGGCGCTGCCCGGCTGTACGGAAGCCGCCGCGGCGGGTCGGCCCCGGTAACGTTGCCCCTATTGTACGCGAAAGCGGCGCAAACGTCAAGCACGCGGGGGTTCCCCCGCGCGGGCAGAGGCCGACAGCCCACCGAATGCTGTGCCTGCGCGGTGGGCACGGCGCGCTTCCCCCTTGCGGGGGTGCATCGTTTTTTGTTATGATGGAGCCACGAAATTGACGGAGGCGGAATCGCAATGCGAAAGATCGGCGCGATCCGAAGCGGGCGGAACCAAAATGGTGCTGCGGGCGTGTTT
>CAXXGW010000006.1:0-117179 GCA_963666755.2 Candidatus Limiplasma sp. | reverse complement strand
CGAGAACACGGCGCTGGGCGCGCGGGTGCGCCTGCGCGCCTTGGACGAAACCGCGTTGCCCCCGGAGGAGCGCGCCCGCGTGCGCCGCCTCAAGGAGCAGCTGGCGCTGCCCGCGCCGGTAAGCCGCGCGGAGCAGGCGCTGCTTGCGGAGTTGGACCGCCGGCTGGCCGCCGGCGAGGACCCGGCCGATGTGCTGACACAGTTACGGGAGGTGTGACCCATGGCCGATGGCGACGGACAGGTCGTCTTTACCGTGGCGCTGGACGACAGCGCTTTTCAGGAAGGGTTGGTCAATTTGCAGGCCGCGCTGGTTGCCCTGGCGGAGGGTACGGTTGCGGCGCTCACGCTGGGCGCCACACAGGGGGCTGCCGCCGTGACGGCCGGAGGCCAGTGGATCGACGGCTTTGCCTCCGGCATCGGCAGCAACCGCGCGGCCTCGACCGCCGCCGTGGCAGCCGTAAACGCGGCGGCCAACGCCGCGCGCGCCCCCGCGCACAGCGGCGGGTACAGCGTGGGGCAAAATCTGGTCAGTGGCATGGCCAGCGGCGCAAGCGCGATGAGCGCCTCGCTGAGCGCCGCCATGGCGCGCATCGTGCAAACGGCGCTTGCGGCGGCACGGCGCGCGGCGGGCATCGCCAGCCCTTCCAGACTTTTTCATGACGAGGTGGGCCGCTATCTGGCGCTGGGGGTGCAAACCGGCTTTGTGGAAGCCATGCAGGCCGACGTGCTGCCCGCCGTGGGCGCAAACGTGCGCCTGAGCGCCGGTGCGGCCCGCGCCGCGCTGGGCGGCACGCTGTTAACGGCGGTGGGCGCAGGCACGGGGCTGGAAAGCGCCCTTGCCGCCGCCGCGCAAAGCGGCGCGGTTGCCGCGCTGCCGGTTACGGCACAGGCGGCGGGCAGCGCCGCACTGCCGCGCGCCGAGGGCGGAGACACGTATGTAACCCAGCAGATCACCTTCCAGAACACTCCGCAGGCGCCCGATGAGGTAGCGCGCGCCCTCCGGCGGCAGGCCACCTACGGGCTGGCCGGGGCGCGTGCGGGAGGGACGGCATGAGCAGTTTGACAGTGCGCTTTGTGCGCAGCGACGGCCGCGCCTTCGACATCGACGGCGAAACCCTCGGCCTCACGGCCGCGGCGGGGCTGGATAAGCCCAACGTGGAGGTGTTTACCCAGAAGGCCGCCGTGGGCGACGGCGATCTGGTAACCGGCCAGCGCGTGGGCAGCCGCTCGCTGGATTTTACGGCCAAGGTGCTGCGCCCCGCCCTTAACGACGCGTTGCGGCGGGTGATTACCTCCTTTTTTACCGGCGCGCAGAGTTACGACATCTACATCCAGCGTGAGGGCGCGCGCCGCTATGCCGCCGACTGCCGTCTGGACACGCTGGAAATCCCCACCGAAAACGTAAACCGGGGCATGACGGTCAAGCTGGGGTTTGTGATGCCGGAAGGGTATTTCCGCAGTGCGGACAGCTTTGGCCGCAATCTGGCGGGCATCGAGCCGCGCTGCGGCTATCCGTTTGCGGCGCTGGCGGGCGTGGGGCGCATCTACGGCTCGTATTCCTTTGCGCAGGTGGTATACCTGCAAAACGACGGCGATGCCGTAACCTACTGCCGCGCGGTGTTCACCGCCCGGGGCACGGTGGTCAACCCCAAGCTGATCGCGGGCGACGGGTTTGTGCGCGTGTTATGCACGCTGGCCGAGGGCGATGTGCTGGCCGTGGACGGGCACACCCGCAGCGTGAGCCTGAACGGGCGCAAAATCTCCCCGCAGCTGGACAGGCAAAGCCGGTTTGACGGCATCGTGTTCGCGCTGGGCACCAACGCCGTGGGGTTTACGGCGGATTTGGGCTCCAACATGCTGGACGTGTACGTGTATTACAACAAACGGTACATGGGCGCGTGACGGTCGCTGGCGCTCCCTTTGGGGAAGGGATTGCGATCCCCTCCCCAACCTTCCCCGGGGGGCGGCGCTGGCGCGCTTTGGGGAAGGGACTGCGGTCCCCTTCCCAACCTTCCCCGGGGGGCGGCGCTGGCGCGCTTTGGGGAAGGGATTGCGATCCCCTTCCCAACCTTCCCCGCGGGGAGGGGACGGGGGACGGGACGAGGGAAGATGCGGCGGGGGTTTTGGGACGGGAATGACGAAGGAAGGGAGGCGGGCGGATGGAGCTATTGGGGCTGGACGCGGCGTTTGAGCCGGTCAGGACGCTGCAATGCGTCAATATCCAATGGAACCGCCGGTACTACGAAGCCGGGGATTTTGCTTTACAGCTACGCGCCGCGGATTGGGAGGCGACCGTCGCTTACCTGTACGCGGCGGATCGGCCGGAAACCGGCATGGTGCAAAAGGTGGAAACCGAGCACACCGTCAAGGGCGATTTCGTGAATGTGAGCGGTTTTTTCCTGGAAGGGATGCTCAACTGGAAGGCGGTGTATCCGCGCTGCTGGGGCGTGGCGAATGTGGCCGACCAATGCCGCGCGATGGTTGCCCCGGCGCTGGCCGACACCGGCGTAACCGTGGCAGCAGGCCTCGCGCTGGGCGGCAGCGTTGCCTTCGATTTGCTGGGGGATCAGCTGGGCGACGCGACGTACGCGCTGCTGCAATTACAGGAGCTGAGCCAGCGCATCCGCCTGCAATACCCGGACGGTGGGCTGTGCTACGAGGTGTGGCAGGGGCTAGATCGCTGCCAGAGCCAGAGCGAAAACGCATACGCGGTGTTCAGTCAGGGTTTCGGCACGGTGGACGCCCTCACCCTGACCCGCGATACCAGCGATTACCGCAACGTGGCCATTGCCGTGTTTGACGGCGGGGCGATCACCGTGGACATACGCGCCTCGGCGGCGGAGGTGCGCCGCGAGCTGGTGGTGGAAACGGGCCTCAGCCAGGCGGACGCGCAAAGCGCCGCCGATTTCTACGCCGCCGTGGATACCGCGGCCCGGGCGGAGCTTGCCAAACACCCGCAGCTTGTAAATCTGGACGCGACGGTGCTGCAGCAAAACGCCCTGTACCGCCGCGAGTATGATCTGGGCGACAAGTGCGACGTGCGGGACGATCGCCTGCAACTGGCGTACGAGGCGCGCATCATCGAAGTGAACGAGGTCTGGAAGAACAACACCCATCAGGTGAGCCTGCAGTTTGGGGAGAAGCTCCCCGTCGCCTACCGGCGCATCGGCTGAGCGGCGTTTTTACGCCGCAGAGGAGGTTTTTTATGGCGGTTTCCTGGCCCTTTGATTCGACCCTGACCCAGGATGAAAACGGCAATCCGGCATACAGCCGCGCCTACAGCGCGGATGTGATCGCGCGCCTACTGGCGCGGTATTTCCGTAACGGCGTGTTTCCGACCCCCTCCACCTGCCTGCAGGTGTTGCAGCAGGAGGGGATGACCGTATTGGTGAAGGAGGGAGCCGCCAACATCAACGGCCGCCAGTTTTACGAGGAAACCGACCGTGTGCTGACCGTGCAGGCCGCCGAGGCGGATTTGGATCGCATCGACACCGTGGTGCTGCGCCTGAATCTGGAACTGAGCATGCTGACCATCGACCTGTATGTGGTGCGCGGCGTGGCGGCCGCCGTGCCGCAGCCCCCGACGCTCACCCGCACCGTGAGTATGTGGGAGCTGGGGCTGGCGAACCTGTTTATTGCCAAAGGCACCACGGCCATCCCGCAGCACCGCATTACCGATACGCGGCTGGACAGCGAGCGCTGCGGCGTGGTGGCCTCCATCATCGGGGATACGGATACCGGCGCCTACTACGCGCAGGTGCAGGCCGATCTGGCCGGGTTCAGGGCGGTAGAGCAGGCGGCCTTCGCGGCCTGGTCGGGCACGACCAAAACCGCCATGGAAGCGTGGATCGCCACGGAGCAGGCGGCGTTTGCTGCTTGGTTTGCCACCGTGCAGAGCACGCTGGGCAACGACGTGGCCGGGAACCTGCTCAACCTGATTAACCGCTACAAGGCCCGCAACGCCACGGTAACGCTGGCCGTTGCGGATTGGGCGGCAGGCGATGGCGTGTATACGCAGACCAAGGCGGTAAGCATCGTACCGGCTAACTGCACACTGCACGCGGCCCCCGCGTGGGCAAGCCGGGAGGCGTATAACGACGCGGAGTGCGGCGTATCGGCGGCGGGCGCGGGCAGTGTAACGTTCACGGCCTCGGCTGTGCCGACGGGCGCGCTCACGGTCAATCTGTCTGTATCGGAGGTGGACGCGTAATGGCGGTCACGATTTTCAACCACGGGGGAGGCGGGCAGGGGCTTTCCCTGCGCGTGCAGGTGGGTACGGTGCAACCGGCCGGGTCTGCGGGGATGCTTTGGGTAAACACCGCCACGCCCTGCAACCATTGGGCGGCGGCGGTTACGGCCCCGACAAGCCCGGCGGTCGGCGACCTCTGGATGCAGATGGACGCGGCCAGCGCCAACGTGGTCGAACTGCTGCGCAGAAATTCGGTACGGATCAACATTGCGCGGGTGATGCAGTACGACGGCAGCGCGTGGCAAGCCGTGGAGGCACATTACTACGACGGAAGCGATTGGACGCAAATTTCCTATACGTTCAATCCTGCGACGGACATCGCCTACACCGGCACCAAGACCTTGCTGGACGATGGGAGCGGGCATTGGCGCGTGAAGTTCCTGACCAGCGGGGTGCTGACGGTGGCGCAGCCGGTGTTCATTGATGCGTTTCTGGTGGGCGGCGGCGGGGCCAGCTCCAGCGGCGCGGGCGGCGCAGGCGGGTATACGGGCACATTCGGGGCCATTACCCTTGCCCCCGGCACCAGTTACCCCATTACGGTGGGCGCGGGCAGCGCGTCCATAAGCAGTGCCGGAGGGCAGACAAGCGCGTTCAGCCACACGGTCAATGGCGGTGCGGCGCACGCGAACTATCAGGGCGGCGCGGGCGGCTCCGGCGGCGGCGGCTACGGGAATGCCGCCGCAAAGGGTGGCGACGCCGGGTATGACGGCAGCGCCGGGCAAACCACCAACGGTAATTATCCCGGCGGCTCCGGGCAGGGCACGACCACGCGGGAATTTGCGGAAACCGGCGGGGCACTGTACGCCAGCGGCGGCCCCGGCATGGCCTATGTGGACGGTTCTGGCACGCAGGGCACCGCCGCACCGGGCGGCAGCGCGGTTAATCAGGCAGGCGCGGCCAACACCGGCAACGGCGCGGGCGGCAACAACGGCGGGAACCTTGCGGGCGGCAGCGGCATTGTGGTGATCCGCGACCAGCGCGCGGCGTAAAGGAGGGATTGCATTGCGGTATGCGGTGATTGAGAACGGCGCAGTGGTTAATGTGATCTGGCTTGACCCGCGCAACGCGGAGGATTTTCCGGACGCGGTGCCTGTGGGCGATGTGGCGGCGGGCATCGGGGACGGGTACGCGGACGGGGCCTTCTGGCGCGATGGGGCGCGGCTGCTGACGCCGCTGGAGGCGGCGCGGGCGACCATTGCGACGCTGGACGCGGCGGTGCTTGATTTGGAATATCAAAACGCGCTGCTGACGCTGGGAATCGAATAAAACGGAGGCGAAACACGATGCTGTATCAGGTGATTTCACGGCTGATCGACCGCGGCGCGGTAGCCGGATTGCGCGGGAAGGTCGATGTGCTCTACGCGGTTGGCCGGTTGACGGACGACGAGTATCAGATGTTGATCGCGCAGTTGTAAGGCGCAACTGCGCGGCGGGGCGGGTCGGATGGCTTGCCTCCCGAAAGCGCAGGAAACCCGCACCCAAGCAAGGCGGGAAGAAACCCGAACCTTCTCCGGGATGCGGTTGCACGGAACATTGCGGTCGTTACGTGGCGTGCCTTTCGCGTATCCCTTGCGCTCTGAAAACAGTTTATCTTTAAATCAGGCAAGCCAAGTGGGGCCGCATGGTTCGCCGATGCATCGAAAGGAGCGAATATGAGTAAACCAAGCGGGGTGGCTGTTGCGGACAAAGCAGTTGCGGCGGTGGCCGAAGGGCACACCTACACAGAGATGGACTGCCAGGCGTTTGTGGAATACTGCGTGAACCAGTGCGGCGGGCACATGGCCTACGCGGGCAGCAATGACATGTACCGCAACGCGGCGGCGTATCTGGCGACCATTGCCAACGCGAAGGCTGAGGGCAAGCTGGTTCCCGGCGCTGGCCTGCTGATTGTGGAAGACGTGAGCGACGGCACGCCCGCGAAGTATCGCGGCGACGGGCTGGGCGACGCCACGCATGTGGGCCTGTACGTGGGCGAAAAGGCGCTGACCGACGTGGATAAAAACGGCAAAAGCCGCGTGTGCAACGTGGTGCACTCCGGCAGCACCATGGGCCGGGTGGCGGGCAGCACGCTTAACAACGGCTGGACGCATGTGATCCTGTTCAAGGAGATTGACTACGCCGGGGTGTCGATCCCTTCCGGCGTGGTGGTCGGCGGCGCGATCAGCGCGGAGGACACGACCAAGGACAACCCGGAGGGCCTGAGTGCCGCCGATGCGTCGGACGTGCACAAGTTTTATACCGTGCGTCGCGGCTGCAAGGGCGGCGCGGTACGGCGGCTGCAAACGTGGCTGAACGATGTGCAGGGCGGCGACCTGCTGGCCGAGGACGGCGACTTTGGCCAAGCCACGGACGCGGCGGTGCGCGCGTTCCAGCAGGGGCAGGGGCTGGCGGCTGACGGCATTGTGGGGGCGAAAACGTGGGCGGCGTTGAACACGGCGCGGCTGGCCGCTGCGCAGAGTGCAACCGCCGACACCGCAACCACGGCGGAAGCCTGAGCCCATTCATCCAAGGCAAATCAGCCGTTTTTTACAATGCGGCAGGATGGAAATGCGGGGTCGGCATCAGGCCGACGGGTTCGAGCCAACGGGGTCGGGCCGGGTGCAGCGGCGGTACGTGCCGCCGAATCGGCGGGAAAGGAGGCGATGCCCGTGAGCGAAACGATGGTTGTGGCGCTGCTCTCGCTGCTGGGCACGCTTACGGGCGCGTTCGGCGGCATTCTGGTGTCCAATAAGCTGGTCAACTACCGGTTGGAACAGCTGGAAAAAAAGGTGGACCAGCATAACACGGTGGTGGATCGCATGTACTGTGCCGAAAAACGGCTGGATGTGCTGGGTGAGCAATTCAAGGCGGTCTGCCGCCGCGTGGAGGATCTGGAACAGCTGGATAGTTAAGGAGGAGTGGGCAAATGCAACAGAAACGGATACAGTCCCCGGTGGTGTGGGCCGCGATTGCCGCGCAGGTGCTGGCGCTGCTGGTAACCCTCGGGGTGATCGACACGGGGCTGAGCGACGCGCTCAACGCGCTGGCGGTCAGCGCGCTGCAGGCGCTGGTCGCGTTCGGCGTGCTCAACAACCCGACCGACGGACAGTCGTTTTAACGGCAACGGGCGATCATTGGCGGTGCCGGTTATGGCAGGAAGGTAAACCGGGCCAGCCTCGGCAAAAACAAACGATTAAAACGCGAGAGCCAACGAGCGGCACCCGGCACGGCAGGCGAGCAAACCGGGGTCAGCCTCGGTTGAAACAGTATGGCCGTAAACAGGAGCGGCTTTCAAAGGTTGGATTTGGTGAGTTCAGAGCGTCGGGGCGGGTGCGCAGGGCAAAGCGCTTTCCCGATCACAGAATCCGCCCCATTTCAACCGGGCGCCTTGTAATACAGGGTTGGGAAATAATGAAAGCACGCCTTCCAACCAGCCGGGCAAGCTGCTATGCACGGCTGCGGCCCGCGCGTTGTTGCAGCTTCGGCTGACTTGCGCAAGGAACATAAACACGGGGGAGCGATCAACCCATGCGGGCGGATCGCTCCCCCGTGTTTGCGTTTACGGCGGGAAGGGGGCGGGCGGTGTCGGGGTACGGGGGCGCCCGGCTGCCTGCCGGACAGGGTCGCGGCGACGGGCGGCCCTTGTTCCGGCCTGTGTACGGGCCTCAGGGCTGCCCGCCGGCAAACCCGATGCGGCTTGGCACGGCCCGCGGGCTGTTACGGTTTGGGCTAGGTTGCGGCAAACAGATACACGGGGGAGCGATCAACCCATGCGGGCGGATCGCTCCCCCGTGTTTGCGTTTACGGCGGGAAGGGGGCGGGCGGGGTCGGGGTACGGGGGCGCCCGGCTGTCTGCCGGACAGGGTCGCGGTAACAGGCGGGACTTGCTCCGGCCTGTGTACGGCTGTTGGCCTAAGGATTGCCTGTCGGCAAACCCGATGTGGCTTGGCACGGCCCGCGGGCTGTTACGGTTTGGGCTAGGTTGCGGCAAACAGATACACGGGGGAGCGATCAACCCATGCGGGCGGATCGCTCCCCCGTGTTTGCGTTTACGGCGGGAAGGGGGCGGGCGGGGTCAGGGTACGGGGGCGCCCGGCTGCCTGCCGGACAGGGTTGCGGCAACGGGCAGCCCTTGCTCCGGCCAGTGTACGGGCCTCAGGGCTGCTGGGGCTCGACCGACGGCTCGGCTGGAATATGGGCCGCCGAGGTATCGAAAATGGCGCGGAACTCGTCCTGGTGGGCCAGAAACACATCCACCAGCACGGGGTCGAAATGCGAGCCACGGCCGTTTACCAGAATGCCCGTGCTCTTTTCGTGGCTGTACGGCTCCTTGTAAACCCGGCGGGAGCGCAGAGCGTCGTACACGTCGCTGACGGCCATGATGCGTGCCGAAAGCGGGATGTCCGTACCGGCAAGGCCCTGCTGGTAGCCGGAACCGTCCCATTTTTCGTGATGGCAACGGGCAATCTCGATGCCGATCTGTAAAAAATCATTGCCGGGGTAGTGCTTCTGCACGCTGGCGAGCGTTTTGTAGCCGATATCCACATGGGTTTTCATGACGGCAAACTCTTCGGGGGTCAGGCGGCCGGGCTTGAGCAGGATGGCATCCGGGATGCCCACCTTGCCGATATCATGCAGGGGGCTGGCTTTGGCGATGTTATCCACAAACCGGTCGTCAATCTGTGCCGCGTAGACGCTGCCCTCGCGCAGCAGCGCGGCCATCAGCCGGCAGTATTGCGAGGTGCGGCCGATGTGGTCGCCGGTATCGTCGTCGCGGGATTCGGCCAGCTTGACCAGCGCGTAGATGGTGGAGATTTGCGTGGCATAGATTTCGCGCCCCTTGGCCTCCACCAGCTCCTCCAGATGGTCGTTCATGCGGCGCAGCGCTTCTTCCGCCGTTTTGGGCTGGGTGATGTCCTGCAGTGTGCCGTGCAGCGACACGGGCTTGCCGTTGGCATCCTTTACGCCCACATGGCGGGCGATCACCCACTTGATGCGCCCGTCCGGCATGCGCAGGCGGTAGGTCAGATCGATGGGCACGCTGCCGCTGAACGTATCCTGCGCGGCGCTGCGCACAAAGACGGCATCGTCCGGATGTACGGCTTGCAGGAATACCTCCAGATTCGGTGCCTGCGTGGAGGGCAACTCCAGCAAATCGTACATCGTTTCCGACCAGGTAATCGTCCGGGTGGCCAAATCCAGCGACCAGTTGCCCAGCAGCGCGATCCGCTGCGCCTCCAGCCGGGCGCTGTCGCTCAGTTCCAGCCGGCGGTTGGTTTCTTCCAGCCGGGCGGCAATTTCCGTATAACGCATCATCAGGTTGGAAACCAGCGTATTCTGAATGCTGTGATCCACCTTGTCGGCAAACCGCTCAAACAGCAGCAGGTTACGATCGTCGGCATATTGCGGTTTGGCGATCAGCCCGGCCGGAAGCATGGGTATGGCAGTCTTGCTCATGGCTGTTGCCTCGCCAGAAAATCGTCGATGCCCACGTTGCCCAGCATTCGCAGCTGGGAAATGGTCACATCCTGCGCGATTCTGGTATGCAGGATGCTGCCGTGCTGCGGTGCGATCAGGGCGGCGTCGGTTTCCTCCACGCGATCCAGCGCGTATTCCAGCGCGCTGCGGGAGGGCATGATGCGCCGGTGAAAATCGAGGATGCCGTTCATCTGGCAGGGCTGGCCCGTCTGGGGGCAGATCGCGGGGCAATCGCACAGGCCGCACTGCTCGTTCAGCTGCGTGTAAAGGCTCCAGCTGCGGTCGTAGCTGCCGAACAGGTCGCTGCTGAACAGCGTCCGGGTTTGCGTGTCAAAGGTCATAAACGTGCCGGGGCTATGGCAGTACGGCGTGCGGATAAAGCGCAGCTCCCGCCCGCTGGCAAAGGTGTAGCGGTAATCCAGCTGCTCGATGCACTGCTTGGGCGAGCGCGTGGAGTAGTAGTGGATAAAAATGTTGTTTTCGTAGTGGGAGATGATTTTAAGCTCCGGGTTGTTAATCAGCGCTTCCACATGGGGGATGTTGCCGCACAGGTCGGGGTCGTAGTGGTGGTAGATCAGCCTGCGGATGTGCTGCGGGTTGGTGCCCGTGCGCATGATCTTGAGCATGACGGTGCTGAAATCGTTGCGGCTGCCGCTGTCCAGCAGTACGGCCTCATCGCCGTCGGTAATCAGGTAAGGGTTGCAGTGCAGCCCCCCGCGCTTGTCGGCAAAGCCGACCCAGTAGATGCCGTCTGCAATGCGGATAAATTCGTTATAATTCAGTTCTTGTTCATCCATGCCGGTTTCCTCCATCCGCAGGGTTGTGGGCTCGTCGGATGTCACAGTTAATGACGTTGAACCGGAACTAAGCATAACATGAAACGGAGCAAATCGCAAGGGCCGGTGTAATCGCTGCTGCGGGGTGTTTCGACCCGTTTTCGCCTTTATGGGTTATTGTTCGCGCTGTTTTCGGCAATTACATGCGCGGCGGAATCCTGCGGGGCGGCGGGGGCCGGCGGGGGTAAGGGCGGCGGTGGATGGGCCTTCATTTTACGCTTCTGCTCATACATGCGCAGGTCGGCGATGTGCACCAGATCGTAGAACCGGTCGCCCAGCGAAGGCTGGTACATGGCAAAGCCCATGGCGATCTGCAACCGGTCCGCCTGCCCTATGTTCTGCTGCCGCACGGCCAGCGACAGCTTACGCACACAGTCCCGGTAGGTGGCTTCGCAGGCGTTGCGGGTAATCAGGGCCACAAACTCGTCCCCGCCGACGCGGTAACAGCGCCCGTCCCCGTCAAAGGCGGTGCGGATGGCCGCCGCTGCCCGCATGAGCAGCGCATCACCGGCCTCGTGGCCGCTGGTGTCGTTTACCTGCTTGAGGCCGTTCACATCCATCTGCACAATGCCCACGCAGCCGGATTTCTGCGCCAGCAGCGCCTCCTGATCCCGCACCAGAGCCAGGCGGTTGGCAAGGCCCGTAAGCGCGTCGCGGTAGGCCAGGCGGCGCATCACAACCGCCTCGTCGGCGCGTTTCATGGCGTTGCGCAGGCTGCGCACGTTCTGCAGCGAAACCAGCAACATCCCCCACAGCAGCCCGAAGCGCGTGTGACGGGCATAGTCGTACACGCCCGACAGCGCATCCAGCTGATCCGCCACGATCATGGCGGCCAGGCTTACAAAACCCAGCAGCAGATAAAAATGCTCCCGCAGGTTCTGAAACAGGCTGGGCGTCTGGAGGGCAAACAATGCCACCAGCAGGAGCATCAGCCATTCAGTATGGGGCAGGGTTTCCACATAGGCGGCGAAGCCGAAGCCTTCGCCCAGCATGGTTGCCACCCACACCGCAAGCTCCGCCGTGCCCAGCCAGAGGTAGACCCGGCCCAGCAATCGCGGGGCGGGCAGCGTGCGCAGGAAAAAACACACCATCGCCCCGGAAAAGGGCAGGACGCCGTACGCCAGAAACCGCGTCAGGGCGCTGTCTCCCCACAGCAGCTCCGGCACGGCGGTCTGCACGGCGCTCCAGATGCCCAGCGATATGCACAGCAGCGCAAACGGCGAGGGGTACCGCGCGGTCTGCGCGGAAGCAAACAGCCGGTCGCTCAGCAAAAACACAAACCCCATCAGCAGCACCATCATGCTGACAAGGAAGGCGGGCAGCGCCTGCCTGAGCAGGTTGCGCTGAAAATCGGCTTTGGACCCGATATACACGGCGCTGAGGAAGTTGGACGCCGTAGGGTACTGAATGGTGCTGACGAGGGTAACCCGCTTGCCCGCGGCGTTTTGCGGCAGCAGGATCATATGCCACTCGTCCCCGAGGGTCTGGTGCGGCTCCACGCGAGGGGAGTTGTAGATTTCGGCATGGTTTACGGCCACGGACACCGTCAGGTTTTCGGTACGGAAGATCAGCGCATCCTCCGGGCCCAGCGCGGGCAGAGTGGTGTAAATCAGGTGGCTGACCCCGGTAACGCGCGCCTGCGTATGGGGCAGGGGAAAGGTGCCGTCGCTGTCCGTCCAGTCGGTCAAAGGGCGCACCGAATCGCCGGAATATTCTTCCCGGCTGGTGGGCAGCCATAAGCCCAGCACAATCGCCACAAGCGTAACCAGGGCCGCCAGCATCATGGGCCAGTTACGCTGAATGAAGGATGTTCGCATCCCTACGGTCCTCCTGCGTATCGCTCGGTGCGGTGGACATCCAGTTGTTTGGTTCCATCATGCACAAAAGGCGGGGCGTTGTCAATCCTCTGTTAAAACGCCCGGATGCGCGGGGGGTGCGCAACGGCCCCGTACGCGCCGGGGGGCGGGTGCGGGGCCGTTTGCAGGGGTCGGTTAAATGAACAGGTTGACGTTGCTTTCCTCGGCGTCGCCCAGGTAAGCGCCCACGCCGCCCAGTTCTACGCCGTCGATCAGCTCTTCGGGGCGGATGCCCATCACGTCCATGCTCATGGTACAGGCCACAAGTTTCACCCCTGCGGCGCGCGCTTTGGCAATGAGCGTATCCAGCGAATCGACATTCTTCTGTTTCATGATGCTCTTCATCATGCGGGTGCCCATGCCGCCCATGTTCATGCGGCTGAGGGTCAGCTTGCCGGTGCCGCGCGGCAGCATGGCGCCGAACATCTTCTCGATCAGGGACTTGTGAACCTTCACTTTTTCCGGGCGGCGCAGCGCCGTAAGGCCCCAGAAGGTGAAGAACATCGTAACCGGGCGGCCCATCGCGGCCGCGCCGTTGGCGATGATGAAGCTGGCCAGCACCTTATCCAGATTGCCGGAGAACACAATGATGGTCTTGCCCTCGGCCGCGGTCTGCGCGGTGGGGACGGCCGCGCCGCCCTTGCGCACCAGCGCGATGTAATCATCCCCCTGACGCTCGTTGCTCAGCAGGGTGTTGCCGGTACGGCGGCACCACGCGCCGATATCGCGCGCGAAGCCGGGGTCGGAGGCGGAAACCTCCATCACCTCGCCGGGGCGCATGGTTTGCATCGTCTGGAACACCTTCATGATCGGGCCGGGGCACTGCATGCCGCTGCAATCCAGCCGCATGGAGGCGACAGGCTCGTCCAGGTCGGCGGTGTGGCCGCTGTCGGCCACGGGCGCGTCGTCCGCTTCAGTGGCGGCGCTGTCCTGATAGTGGGTGGACTGGTAGAACCGTGCGCCGCCGGGATAGAGCAGCACGTTGTCAAACCCGTGCAGCCGCAGGATGCGCCCCGCGTTGTGCGCGCGCACGCCGATGGCGCAGAACACGATAATCTCCTTGTGCGGGTCCAGCTCGCCCAGACGGTCGCGCAGCTGCCCCAGCGGGATGTTCTTGGCGTTGGGGATGCTGAAGGCCATCAGCTCCACTTCCTCGCGCACGTCCAGCAGCACGGCGTCCGGATGGGAAACGGGCGCGTCCCACGGGGCGAAGCGGGTCAGCCCCTCCAGCACGTTACGGGCGGCAAAGCCCGCCATGTTAACCGGGTCCTTGGCGGAGGAGAAAGGCGGCGCATAAGCCAGCTCCAGCTCGGAAAGCGCCTGTACGCCCGCGCCCAGACGCTGGGTCACGGCGATGGTGTCGATGCGCTTATCCACGCCTTCGCGCCCCACGATCTGCGCGCCGAAGATGTGGTTGCCGTCCTGCGTAAAGAGCAGCTTGATCGTCATCGGGGTCGCGCCGGGGTAGTAGCCCGCGTGCGCGTTCTGGGTGATGGTGACGGACTCATAATCCTTGCCGCGCACCAGCCCGCGCTTGACGAGCGTGCGCTCGTTCAGGCCCACGGTGGCGGCGGTCAGGTCGAACACGCGCACCACCGAGGTACCCTGCGAACCCGCGTAGGTTTCGTGCGCGCCGGCGATATTGTTGGCGGCAATGCGGCCCTGCTTGTTGGCCGGGCCGGCCAGCGGAATCATGGTCGGCTCGCCGGTCACCAGATCACGCACCTCAATGACGTCGCCCACGGCGTAGATGTTGGGGTCGGAGGTATGCAGCGTATCGTCCACGACGATGCCGCCGCGCGCATTCACCGTCAGCCCCGCGTTTTTGGCCAGCTCGCCGTTGGGCCTGACGCCGATGGAGAGGATCACCAGATCGGCATGCAAAGCTTTGCCGCTCTTGAGCTTCACGCTCACGCCCACATCCTCGGACTGGAAGGCGGAAACGCCGTCGCCCAGGTAGAGGTGCACGCCGTTCTGGGTGATGTTTTCATGCAGCAGCTGGGCCATTTCGAAGTCCAGCGGAGCCATGACCTGATCCAGCATTTCCACCAGCGAAACAGTCAGCCCCGCGTGGCGCAGGTTTTCCGCCATTTCCAGACCGATAAAGCCGCCGCCGACCACGACCGCCGTTTTGGCGTTCTGTTCGGCAATCAGCGTACGGATGGAATCGGCGTCCGGCACGGTCCACAAGGTTTGCACGCGCGGGTGGTCAATGCCCGGGATGGGCGGCCGCACGGGCGAGGAGCCGGTGGAGATCACCAGCGTATCGTAGGTTTCGGTATAGGTTTCGCCGGTATCCACCTTGCGTACGGTTACGGTCTTGGCCTCGCGGTCGATGGCGACGGCCTCGTTTTTGATGCGCACATCCACCCGGAATTTCTGCTGCATGGCTTCGGGCGTCTGCAAAAGCAGCGCGCTGCGGGACTTGATCACGTCGCCGACGTGGTAGGGCAGCCCGCAGTTTGCGTAGGAGATGTAGGCGCCGCGTTCCAGCAGTACGATTTCGACCTGCTCGTCCAGCCTGCGCAGGCGCGCCGCGCAGCTCGCGCCGCCCGCCACGCCGCCGATGATGACGACTTTTTTACTCATTGGGTTGGCTCCTTTTTGATGTTTCGGATTCAGGCCCGAGGGTTACGCCGCGAGGTTAAAAATTCCCGCCCCGAAGAGCGGGAATCGCGGTTAAAGGGGGTTTACAGGTCGGTCTTCCACAGGCCGTGCAGGTTGCAGAAGGCATACGCCGTAACGGGCTTGTCGCCATCCACAAGGGCGAACACCGCTTTGGGCTCCTCCCCCGGGGCGAGGCAGCGGCGCTGGCCGCCGGTTTCGGTGTGCAGATACACCCACTGGATGGAATGCTCTTCCGTCATGGGGTGCGCCACCGCGCCGATTTTCACGGTTACCGTGTTGCCGTTTACCTCAACGACGGGCACATGCTTTTCGTGGCTGGCATCCACGCTGCCGGGCACCAGCTCGGTCATCGGATCGCCGCAGCAGATCATGGGTACGCCGGAGCTGTGGATCATCCCCACCAGATTGCCACAGTGTTTGCAGACGAAGAAACGGATCCCACACATAACGGTTCCCTCCTGTTGCTTCGGTTTGGTTTTGGTTGTCGGCCGGGCACGCGTTTGCGCTGCCCGGCGGGAGATTCGCCTGCGCCCGCGCGGTGTGAACCACGCGGCAGACGTCTTCCTTCTTTTTGAGTATACCGCGAAACCCTGCAATTTGAAACAGGATTTTTAACAAAAATTCCCGCCGCGCAGACTGGCGCGGCGGGAAGGCATGGCATGAATGAGGTTGAGTGGCGTGGGGGCTTGTCAATGCGCGCCTTGGGCTGTTTGCTCGCTTGACTGGGGCTGCGATTCGAGCCCGGCAGGAGGCAGTGCCTTCGGCACCTCTACCTATGGATGAGCGCAAACCCTCAGTTGAGTGTTATAGCCGCTCGCCTCATAGCGCCTGCGGCGGTGTTCGCTCGCTTACCGATTTACGCTGCGGCGTAAGGGTTTGGGGTTCTGACCCGGGCGTTCAAACGTCGCAGGCTGCACTGCCGTTTGCCTGCTCGTTTCACGCCCCGCCTGCGGGGCGCTTTCGCCTGCGGCGAAGCGGCCACAGGCCGCACGCTTCCCTCTGGCGCCCAAGCCCCGGCAGGAGGCAGTGCCTCCTGCACTTCTACCTATATATGAGCGCAAACCCTCGGTTGAGCGTTACAGCCGCTCGCCTCATAGCGCCTGCGGCGCTGTTCGCTCGCTTACCGATTTACGCTGCGGCGTTAAGCTTTGAGGCTCTGACCCGGGCGTTCAAACGTCGCAGGCTGCACTGCCGTTTGCCTGCTCGTTTCACTCCCCGCCTGCGGGGCGCTTTCGCCTGCGGCGAAGCGGCCACAGGCCGCACGCTTCCCTCCGGCGCCCAAGCCCCGGCAGGAGGCAGTGCCTCCTGCACCTCCATTTTTTCTGCTCTGATTGCTTAGGCCTTACCGGCTTTATTCTTTCGTGGAGACGGCTCAAGACCCTCGGCACTCTCAATCAGCCGCTGCTCCTCCATCTCCAACGCTTCGGACTGGTTATACGCTTCCACCAGCGGGCTATGCGTCTCCTGTGTTACAGGCACGGCGTGCGGCTCGCGCGCAAACACAATCTTAAGCAGGATCGGGGTAATAATCGTGGTCACGATTACGATAATGATCGTCGGCCCGAAAAATACCCCGCTTAAAATCCCCAGGGCGCTGCCCTTATTGGCCACGATCAGCGCCACCTCGCCGCGGGAGATCATGCCCACGCCGATCTGCAGCGACTCGTCACTGGTATAGCGGCACAGCTTCGCGCCCACGCCGCAGCCCACAATCTTGGTCAGGATTGCCACGATCAGCAGCAGCACCGAGAACAGGATGATGTTCCAGCTCATGCTGGGCAGCTCCACCCCCAGGCCGATGCTGGCGAAAAAGATCGGCGACAGCAGGATGTAGGACAGCGTTTCAAAGCGCGAGGCGATATACTTGGACTTTTGCGTGTTGCAGATAATCAGCCCTGCAAAGTACGCGCCCGTGATATCCGCCACACCGAAGAAGTGCTCGGCGCTGAAGGCCAGCAACAGGCAGAACACGAACGCCACGATCACATAACGCCGCAGGTCGCGGTTATTGCGGCGGATGGCCAGTGTAAACAGCTTGTAAAACACAAAGCCCGCCACGCCCACAAATACGAAGAACAGCGTAATTTTCAGGAGCACAACCCAGAGGTTCACGCTGGGATCCGCAAAGCTGGTGATAACCGTGAGCGCGATAATGCCCATGATATCGTCGATCAGCGCCGCGCCGAGGATGGCGCTGCCCGCGCGGGTGTCCAGCTTGCCCAGCTCCTTGAGGGTTTCCACCGAGATGCTGACCGACGTAGCCGTCAGGATCACGCCGATGAACATGTTCTGCAGGAATGCGCTGGTGTTGCCCTGCACCAGATCGCCGCGGTTAAACAGGTACGCGATGCCGAAGCCGCCCGCCAGCGGCACCAGTACGCCGATCAGCGCGATTACGAAGGAGGCCTTGCCCGCCTTGCGCAGCTCGGTGATGTTGGTCTCCAACCCGGCGTTAAACATGAGGATGATGACGCCCAGCTCCGCCACCTGTTTAATGAAGCTGGTTTCGTGCAGCAGGTTGAGCGCCGCCGGGCCCAGGATCACGCCGGCCAGCAGCGCGCCCACCACCTGGGGCATCTGCAGCCGGCGGGTGAACAGCCCCAGCAGTTTGGTGCACAGCAAAATCAGGGCGATGTCCAATAGATAATTGTAAGACAGCATACATGATCTCCTATAGCTAAGATGGGGAAAAAAGGAGTGCCGTGGGAGTAAGAATGCAAAGGGGAACGCGGTCGGCTGCCACGGCGGCCCGAAGTCCCGGAAAAGCGAAGGGACGCGGGCGTTTCGCCTGCCGACCGGTGGGCGAACAGCGCCCATTGTACCATACCGGCCCGCGCTGCGCAAGAGGCGAAAAAGCCTTATATTTCGGCAGTTTCATCCATGCCGGGACGCGTGGCGCCCTACCCTTGGCTCCGCGGGCGGGTTGTGCCTCGGCGGGGGGTGTAATGCAAAGAATGTGTAAAAATTGTATACAGAATTCGTACAGCGTTACACGGAAAAGGGGAATCATGAAGGATTTTTTTCTGATGTAACGAAAATAGGAGTGATTGTTTTTCGTAATTTTGCAGGAAATTCGATACCTTAGGGAGAAACTAGGAATTCGATATATCTACTTTATAAATGAACTTCGGCGATCAGTATCCATATGGGTACCCTTACGGCAGCTTTCAGGCTTAGCCGCTGCTTCTTTCATTTTTGCGGCCTGGGTACGGGGCCGCGTACCGTGCAATCCGCCTTGCAGCGCAGGGGCGGGCGCGCGGCGGGTGGTGTGGAGAGCCTTTACGCCCGGCGGCGAAAACCGAAACCGCCGAAAAGGTGTTACAAAGCCCATGCATTTGGGTATATTCGATGTAAGACCCGCCACCCCGGCGGGTCGTATGGGTGGATCAACAAGAGGCGGGGCCTTCTGGCCCGCGCGAAAGGCAGGTCACTATGCACGCAGGTTGGCAAAAGCGCATCGTACTGAGCTTAACGCCGCTCTTTTTATGCGGCGTGCTGTGGGGCTTCGGGCCGGGGCTGGCCGCGCGCGCGGAAGCGCCGACCGCCGCGGCAACCGCAACGGCAGACGTAACGCCCGCCCCGACGGAAACCGCGAGCCCGGCAGAGCCTTCCGACACGTTTGTGCCCGCGCCGGAGCCTTCCGTAAGCCCGAGCGTGAGCCCGAGCGTCAGCCCATCGCCTGTGGCAACGGTAACCGCCGCGCCGCCGCAGGCGGAGCCGACCCCCGTGGGTGAGGCGGCCGCACCGGAGGCATTGCGCGCAGGCAGCCTTTATTTTGAGGCGGATACGAACGTGAACCGCGGCCAGAGCGTAACCCTGACCCTGCAACTGACGGCCGACAACCCCGACGGCACGGCGCTGCAGCCCTTCGGCCTCCTGCTGGAGCCGCAGGGCCTGCCCGCGTGGGAGGTCAGCACCTGCGAGGGCGCGCATTTCTACCAGCAGCAAAAGCTCTGGGTGGCCAACGCGACCGTGCAGGGCGGCAAGGTGTATATCGGGGAGGACCCCCTGCGCTTTACCCTTTCCGTGACGCCTTTTCCGGCGGGCGGCACTGTGGCGGAGGCTTCTGTAACGCTGACCCTGCTGGATGCCGACGGCCAGCCTGTGCGGCTTACGCCCAGCGACAGCGCGCCGGACATCGTGCGGCCTACGCTCACCTTTCATGTGAAGCAGGAGGCGACCGCAGCCCCCGACGCAACCGCCGCGCCGGAAGTAACGCCTGCCGATGCGGACGAAACCGCCGCACCGGAAGAAACGCCCTCTGCTACCGACGCAACCGCCGCACCGGAGGCGAAGCCTGCCGATGCCGACGCAAACGCCGCGCCCGAGGCATCGCCTTCTGACGCAGATATAACGGTCGTGCCGGAGGAAACCCTTGCGGGCACGGACACGACTGCCGAACCGGAGGAAACCCCCGCGCCTGCCCTGACCGCGACCCCGGAACCCACGCCTACCCCGGCGGTGCGCAGGCGTGCCCTGCACGCCAACATCGACCCCACCCACCTGCAAGTAGACGATGTGCTGACCCTGACCGCCGAGCTGAGCGGGTATGAGGGGCTGAGCGTCGGCATCCAGTGGCAGGAGCTGCAGGGCAGCGAGTGGGTGAACCTGCAGGGGTATACCGACGCGACGGTCAATATCCTGATTACGCCGGAAAACCTGCACAGGGCCTGGCGTTACCTTGTAACCGTACAACCGTAACCGACGGGAGGCTGACATCATGATCAAGCGTAGCAAACTGTTTGCGTGGCTGACCATTGTGACCCTGCTGCTGAACCTTTGGCCCGCGGGCGGCCTGGCCACGGATGTGAGCGAGGTGTATTCGGCCGCGGGCACTGATAGCACAAGCCCGGCCATTACGGCGGTGGAAAATGCCATCGCCAACAACCTGACCGCGCCGTTTGTGTCGATTACCGACATGATTGTCGATCCGGCCTCCACCGCCATCCGTACGGGCGAAAGCTACCATTATATTATCTATTATGAGTTCAAGCCCGCGCCGACCTATAAACTCCATGAGGACGACGCTATCTCCTACCCCTGCTATACCCAGTATGATTCTGTGACCGTGACCGTAACGCCGCCCGCGAATGTGGAGCTTTCCGCCGCGGGCCTTTCGTATAACGCGGGCACCGGGGCTTACACCTTTACGCTTTCCAATCAGGATGTGCGCGGCGGCGGCATTGCCGCCACGCTCAACCTCTCCGCCCGCATGACGGATAACGGCAGCGGCCCGCACGATTACGCGGCGCTGGCCGTGCAGGCGACCGCGACCGTGACCGTGGCGGATACCGGCGAAACCCGCACCTTCCCGCAGGACAAGGTGCCTGTGTTTAACAACCACACGGCCGTGCGCAACAGCGCTACCGGCACCTGGGGCCTGCTTAAGACCCTGGACAGCACCCAGCCGACGCTGGATACGGATCAGAACGAGGCAACCTTCCACTATACGCTGGAAGCAGGCTTGCTGGATACCGACGATGCGATGCTACGTACAAGCGCTGCCTACAACACAACCGGCGCGCTCAAACTGACTGCCTTTACGCTCAGCGATGTGCTGCCCACCTTTACGGGCGCGTCCGGGGCAACGGTGTCGCCCCTGCGCTGGAGTATCACCCCTGTGGATGCAGACGGCAACGAGCTGCCCTCGGAGGCAATCGTTAACCCCGTGACGCAGATTGCGTACTACAACACCCTGCAGGGCACGGGCAACGCGGGCGGCAGAACCGTCAGCGGTTCCGAAACCGAGGGGATTCCCCTGCCCAATTTTACCCGTTACCACGTGAGCGTGACCTACCCCCTTGCGGGGCTGACCGCGCCGTGGAAATCCACCGTGCTGTACACGCTTACCAACGCGGCGTCGCTGGCCCTGACCACGGCCGACGGCACGGCGCAGAGCGCACAGGCCTCGGTGCAGCATACCTATGCCCGGCCGACGGAGTCGGGGTATGTCAAAATCCTGCAATACCTGCGCGTGAACGGAGAGAACGCGCCCTATGATGCCATATACCATTACTTCTTCCCCGGGGTTACGTATAAACTGTACCACGCCGCCGATTTTGATGCCGTCGCGGGGCAACCCAACGCGGGGGCCACGGCGGTGCTGACCCTGACCCCTGAGGATGTGCAAACCGTGAGCGGCGAGCTGGAGCCCGGCGGGTATGTGCTGTGGCAGTCGCAGGCCCCGGCAGACCGCAACACCTCTACCGCGCTGGCCGTGGTGGACGCGGCGGGCGCGGACGCCCCCCGCTGGCAGGCGCTGCAGGTGCCCAGCGGCACCACGCCGGTGGAGGCGAGCTTCTACAACATCGTAGTGGGGCAGGGCCTGCTCAAGCTGATGAAAACCAAGGCAGACGGAACCCCGTTGGCGAACGTGCTCTTTACCCTGTCGGCCGATGCGCAAACCTACACCGGCACAACCGGCACCGACGGTATCGCCTTCCTGATGGCCCCGGAAGGGGATTACACCCTGACGGAAACCGTGCCCGACGGCTACATCCGCGCGCCGCAGCAGACGGTGCACATCACCGCCGCGCAGACGCTGGACCTGACGGGCACCCCCATTGTGAACGTATCCAACGCCGCGCAGCTGACGCTTACGGCCTACTCCGTGGCCTACCGCCGGGCGGATCGCACCTATGCCGCGGGCGACGCGACGCTGCTGAATGCCGTAACCGGCGTTACCACCACGCAGTTCCCCTTCACGTTGCTTTACTCCACCGACCCGACCTTCCAGACGGGCGTCACCACCCGCACGCTCACCCTGCCCGCCGGGCAGGCGACGCTGACGGTATCCGACCTGCTGCGCACGGCGGACGGCGTGCAGCCCTACTACTATCAACTGACGCAGGGTGATTGCGCCGACCCCGCCTTTACCCCCGACCCCTATGCCGATACCTGGACCTTTGAAACCGCCGCCACGCACAGCGCCGCGTTCTATGCGCAGATTCACAGCAAGCTGACGGTGCTTAAAAAGGTTAAAACCCTGAAAGCCTCCGCCGTAGGCACGGACGAAACCCTGGGCAAGGACTATGCCTTTACGCTGTACACGGTGGCTGCGGGCGTCGCCACGGCCGTGACCACCATAACCACCGGTACCGACGGCAAGGCCACCACGGACTATCTGCCTGTTCAGGATGCAAACGGCCTCATTACATACTACCTGGTGGAAGGGCCGCACGACGGGTACACCGTGAAGTACCCCAGCCAGAGCAACATCACCGTAGAGGGCGCAACCGTCTCCGCATGGCCTGTGACCCTGAGCGTGTCCAAAAGCACCGACCGCACCTCAACGGTTGTGTATAACGAACAAAACAAGTGGCAGCTGCTGCTGCGCAAGCGGCAGGCGACCAGCGGCACCACCAATCTGGCCGGGGCGAAAATCTCGGTTTACACCGAAACCACCCCGGGGGATCTCGCCACCCGCACCTATGTGCTCAACGGCAGCCAGAGCAGCGAAACCAACCCGTTTGTAACCACCACCGGTACCGTGCTCGTCAACGGTCTGACAGTTGGCGTAACGTACTATGTAAAGGAGATTTCCGCGCCGGACGGCTACCGCACCGACGCCAATCCCCTGATTCAGACCTACACCGTGAATACTCCTCTGAGTAACACCACCGCGACGTTCTACGATAATAAAAAGCCGACCCTGACCGTTACAAAACAGGTCAAGGACCCCATTACAGGCAGCCTGAGCGCTTATACCGGCAGCTTCGGATTCTCCCTGTACCGCTGGAACAGCACAACGTCCACCATGGACCTGATTAGTGCCTACGCGAGCTTGGATTTTAGCAACGTCTCCTCCAAATCGACCGCCGCGATGGTGGTGGAAGAGAACGGCGATGGTTATTACGTGGCGGAAACAGCCTACCCCACGGACATCATCCCGCCCTACATCCTCAATACCGACACCACCAACAATATGGTGATCGGCAACGTTCTTTATGTGAAAGTGAAAGACCCTACCCTGAGCGACAATGTGGCCAAGACGGTCACGCTCACAAACAACCGCAACATCGGCAAGCTGACCCTCAATACCAAAAACAAGAAAACCAACCTCGCCCTGCCCGGCGCGGCGTATACCGTGGCTGTGACCACCGCCGACGCCACAGCGCAGGCGCTGCTGGCAGGCAAGGGCTTTACTGCGGGCGCGGCTGGGCTGTACACCCTGCAGGTGGATATGACAACCCTCGCCACCACCGATCTTACGGGTTTGCCGGTGTACGCCTCCGACGGGAACCTGCTTACCTACACTGTTACGCAAACCACCGCGCCCGAAGGCTTCCGCCTGCCGGACGAACCCGCCGCCCAGAGCACCACCCTGCGTGGCACCACGCTGTATACGGCGTCGCTTACGTTCTTGAACGCCCCCTATGCCACCCTGACCGCCCTGAAACTGTACCAGAAGGCGTGGGAAAGCAAGAATAACGACGTGCTCTACCCGCTGCCGGGCGCGACGCTGGCCATCTATCTGGTTACCGCGGACGGCAAGCTCGCCAACGTGAACGGCACCGAAAGCCCTGCCGGGCAGACCGACGCAAACGGCCAGCTGCTGTTTTCGGAGCTGGACGGCACCCGCACCTATATGGCGGTCGAGCTGACCCCGCCCGAGGGGTATGATCTGCCCACCGGTAAAACCGCCGTAACCGCCTATGCCGACCTGCTGGGCCTGAGCACGGCCGCCGTAGCCGCCGCGCACAACGCCGCCAGCTACAACCTGAACACCGTCGCCAACAACAGCTACATTGTTGATCTGGCGGAGGCGCTGCGCAACAGCAAGCCTTATACCCAGTTCCGCATCACCAAGGTTTCCACGGCGGACGGCACCACGCTGCTGGACGGGGCGAAGTTCCAGCTTTACAGCTGCACGCAGGCCGCCGTGGACGCGCACTCGTCGCTGAGCGGCCCCGCGCTGTTTGACGCGCTGCAAAACGACCACGCCCTGACGGTGGAGAATTACACCTACGAAACCGGCACCGCCCTTAAGAGCGACGGCACGCAGGCGCACGGCGTGTTCGACAGCAACCCGCAGGAGTATGGGCTGGTCTACTGGTTTATGGAAACCGCCGCCCCCGAGGGCTATACCGCGCAAAACGACCTGAACCCCTACGGGCCTTACACCGCCGCCAACTGCGTGAAAAACGGCACGCTGGCGCTTACATACCAGAACACCCCGCAGGGCGGCGGCCCCGGCGACAGCCCCCTGCGCCACTTCCAGTTTGAACTGAATAAAAAGCTATACAACGAGAGCGGCGTTTTCCTCGGCAATCTGGCGGGCGTGACCTTCGCGGTCTATCTGGCCGACGCCGATTTCCAGCCGCAGGGCAACGCGCTTACGCACTTCACCACCGGCTTGGATACCGCCAACCCCGATTACCCCAGCGTGGCCGGGCGCGGCGTGAGCGAAACGCTGGAGTTTAGCACCCTGTACGCCAACCCCGCCTACACCGGGCTGATAACCCGCACCGACGCGCCCGCGGGCTCCGGCTACCTGTACGATTACAGCGCCAATTTTGTGCTCAAGGAGACGGTCTACCCCGCGAACGTGGCCCCCGACAGGCTGGAAAACTGCGTAACCCTGAGCACCGCAGGCCATGCCGAAAGGACCGTGGTAGACCGCACCTACACCGGGGATGCCTCCATCCGCAATGTCAAGGCGCAGAAGGTGCCCGTGCGGGTGCGCAAGCTCGGCTACCCCGTGCCGCTTACCGGCTCGTCCACGCTTACGCCGCTTGCGGGCGCCACCATCGGTATTTACAGCGACGAGGCTTGCACCACCCTCATTACCAGTGGCGTGACCGACGATCTGGGCTACGCGCACTTTACGCTGCTGCCCTCCACCCGTTACTGGTACCGGGAGGATCAGGCCCCCGCACAGTATGACCTGAACCCGACGCCCGGCAATTTCCTGACCAGCGGCTACGCCACCGAGCCGGTTACCGATCCGCAGGGCCCCACGCTGAAGGACCCCGCGTACCGGGTGCTCAAGCTCATCAAAACCGACATGGACGGCGTGCAGCAGGGCGACGTGCGCCTGCAGGCGGTGCGTGCCGATACGCTGGGTAAAATCAAGGATACCAACGGCGTTGCGTACCCCGACGGCGCGGATGTGCTGACCACCGCGGCGGACGCGCCTACGCCCTTTGCCCTGCCTTACGACATCAACGGCGCCTATGCGCTGCAGGAGCTGAGCATCGGCGGGCAGAACGTGTCCGCGTGGGATCAGCTCAACTTCCGCCTGGCCAACCTCAAGGCGGGCACGATGCCCATCACCTTTACCGCCGACGAGGCGGAGCGCACCGTGACCGTCCTGAACCCGGACAAGGCCGCCTTCCTGCTCACCAAGACCGACGACGCCGGGCAGCCGATGGCAGACGTCGCCTTTGCCGTGCAGTTCAAGAGCTTTGCGCTGGCCGATCTGGAAACTTCCGTAACCGCGCCCGCCGCCGATACCGGCTGGAATACGCTTGCCACCTGGACCACCGACGCGGCCGGGCAGATTGCGAAAACCGGGCTGACCGCGGGCTGGTACCGCCTGACCGAGACCCTGCCCGACGGTTATGTGGAGCCCGCCAGCCGCACGCTGGTCGTTAAAATGACGGCGCGCGGCCTGGGGCAGAGCGACACCGCGACCGTGCAGCGCACGGTGGTAAACGTGCGCAAGGGCACCCTGCGCATCGATAAACAGTTTGAGGGCGATCTGCTGGAGGCCGTGCCCAGCGCCGTGCAGTTTGCCGTGTATACCGACGAAGCCTGCACCGTGCCTGCCGCCGTGCCCACCGTTACGGTGCCCATTTCCGGCGGCGCGGGCTCGCAAACCGCCATGCTCGACCCCGGCGTCTACTACCTGTCGGAAGCCGCGGGCGCGTGGTACGGGCAGTACTCGCTGGCGGGCGGCGCTACCACCTGGCTGACCGGCCCCGTGCGTGTGGAGCTGACCTCCGACCACACCGCCGCCGCGCCGCTTACGCTGGCGGTGGTCAACCGTCCCTCGCTGGCGACGCTCACCCTGCGCAAGCTGGACGATAACGGCAACCCCGTCACCGGCGCGCGCTTCGCCCTGTATTACCTTAACAGCAGCCAGAAACTCTACTACCATGCCGATACCCGCCTTTGGACGGCGGACGCGACCGGCTGCGCCACCTGCGTAACCGGAACCGACGGGCAGGCGACCCTGCGGGTGACTTTACCGCTGGATCGGCTGATGGCCTCGCCCGACTCCACCGCGTATTACCTGACGGAAACCGAAGCGCCGCCGGAGCTCAAATTCGCGCCGGATCGGGAGCTGACCCTTTCGCAGGCCGCCAACAGCGCCGACCTGACCGCCGACCCGCTGGTGGACGCGACCGGCCTGTACATCGACCTGACCCAGTACGGCCGTAACCATGCGCACGCCACCGCGGCGGATACGCTGGCCGGGGGCGAGTACACCCTCTACATTTGGGACGGCACCACTGCCGTGCCGCAGGTGGCCTTTGCCGCCGGGGCGGACGGGTCCCTGCGCTTTGCCAATCTGGAGAAGCTCAGCGGCAACCGCATGTATGCCGTGGCGCAGACGGGCGTGCCTTCCGGCTGCGTGCCCGGCTTGGTGGAGCTGTACCTGAACGGCACGGCCGTTACGCCGATCGTGACCTCGGTGCAGGGCGTGTCGCGCAGCCTGTTTGTGCTCACGCAGGCGCAAACGGTGGCGGCGCAGGCCTACAACACGCCCACCGGGGCCATCGCGGTGCTCAAGTACAACTATCTGGAGCCTACCAGCAGCGCCCGCACCGATGTGCCGTATTACGCGGTGTTCAGCCTCCAGAGCGTGGACGACGCGGGCAACGTGATTGCGACCATCAGCGACAGCGTGATCGTGAGCGCGGCGGAATCGGGCGATCCGGCGACCCTGCCGGGCGGCTACACCCGCGATGCGGCCACGGGCCTTTACACCGACGCCGACGGCGCGTACTACACCGTTCGCCTGACGCGCGGGCTGGCCCCCGGCCGCTACCGCGTGCAGGAAACGAGCCAGGCCGAATACTTCTATTACACGCCCCACAGCGTGCCGGAAGACCCGTGGTACCCCGTGCGCACCCTGACCGTGGATGATAACGGCGGCGTGGCGGTGTGCGCCATTGCCAATATCCCCAAGCCCGACGCGCCCAAACTGCAGATTGATAAAACCGTCTATTCCGTAAACGGCCAGCAGGGGGCCACGCAGGTGCCCAGCCTGCAGGCTGGGTGGCAGACGGTCGTCTACCGCATTTCCGGGTTTGCCCGCACGCCCGCCGGCGACCCCATCCAGCTGCCGACCGACTGGCTGGAGGTATCGGATCAGGAGCTGGAATTCCGCGACGCGGGCGGCAACCTGCTGACCGACGTGGCGCACTACACCCTGAGCGTAACCGTGGGCAAGGCTTACTACGAAGCTACCCCGCTCAACCCCAGCCCCGTGCAGGAGGTGCTCTACGCAAGCGTGTACGGCGTAACCGCCGCTGGGGCCGAAACGCTGGTCGCTACGCGCAACGTCTCCGACACGGCGCAAAAGGTGTCCTTCCCTGAAAATACGTACGCGGGCTTCCGCGTGCGCTACGGGGTCACCAACGGCGGCGGCGGTATCGCGGGCCTCAAGGCGGGCTTTACCACCGATCCGATTCTGGCCGAAATGCGTTTTGCGCAGGACGACGCGGCCACGGTGGTACCGGCGCGCAGCTTCCGCAACAAAGCGGCCGTGCGCCTGCAGTACAGCCTCGGCGGCGTGGACAGCCTTGCCAGCAGCTGGACGCTGGACGTGGCGCAGATCGACACCGAGCCGGAGCCGAGCATGCCGCACATGCGCCTGACCATGACCGCCGACAAGCTGAACGTCAAGCCGCAGGATGTGGTCACCTATACCCTGACGCTGGAAAACGTATCCACCGACGGCGCGACGCTGATCGACCCCGTGCTGCTGGACCGGATGCCTGCGGTGCTGGAATACAGCCTTGCCAACGTCACATGGGCCGCCCTGCCCACGGGGCTGACCGCCGATGTGCCCGTGACCAACGGGGAGTATCTCTACGTCAAATTCCACGGCAGCCTTGCGCAGGGGAAGAAGATCGTGCTGTATGTGCAGGCGACCGTGCGCACCGTGGCCGAGGCGACCGCCACCTTCGTAAACACCGGTTACTTTACCAGCACGAACCTGACCTACCGCAACGTGGCCAACCCCACCGGCACCGCCTATCTGGACGCGGCGGGCAGTCTGCCCGACGAGGTGAACGCGCTGACGGGCTCGGTGTTCGGCGGGCAGGCGGAAACGTACCTGACGCTGGTTTCCCCGCTGGAAAGCACCATGACCTTCGACGCCAAGGTAACGCTCTATAAAATGGCCAGCGCCAACCACACCGGGCTGGATGTTTACTCCGGCTCCGAAGGCTACGCCATCGCTACCGGAAGCGAGGGCGAGGCGAACATCCAGTATAAACTGGTGCTGCGTAACGACGGTCTGCAAACCATCGAGCACATCCGGCTGGTAGACAAGCTCCCCCGCATCGGGGATACGATGCTGGGCGGCAGCATCCTCCGCGACAGTCGCTGGCCCGTGGCGTTCACGGGGCTGCTGGGCGTGAGCGACGCCAACGGGAGCCTGCTTGGCAACTGTACCGTGTACACCACCACCGTGGACGAAACGCCCAACGGCGCCAGCAGCAACTATCTGGACGGCATCAAGACCGGCGATACTACCGGCTGGACAACCGCCGGCAGCGCATACGCGACGGCCAAGGCCGTACGCATCGATTTTGACGACAGCGTCAAGCTGGCGCCGGGCGAGCGCATCACGCTTACGCTTTCCTGCACCGGGCCGACCGCGGCCGAGGCCGACGCGGGCAGCGCGGCCAACACCGCCCACTACTACTTCTGGCTGAACCACAACACCGCGGCCGTGGCCGTGAATCTGGAAAACTATGCCGTCCGCTCCGTGGCGGAAAGCGCGCAGGCGAATGTGCTGCTCAACCCCGCGCTGCTCACGCTGGGCAACCGCGTGTGGGTGGATCGCAACGCCAACGGCCTGCAGGATGTGGGCGACGCTTCCGAGGATCTGGAAAACCCCGACACTGTGTTTACGGTGGAGCCGTCCCTTACGCAGGCAACCCAGCCGCGCTTTACGCTGCGTACCTTCGTGGGCAGCGATGTGGGCTACACCACGCAGAGCGCCACGCCGGGCGGCAAGGGCTTCTATACGTTTGACAGCCTCTTCCCCTCCCGCATTCGGGACAGCGCCCAGTCCAGCGCGTATGACGCGGCGGGCAACGTGTACAACAGCGCGCTGTTTGGCGTGCGGCCCACCTCCTACCAGCTGGTGGCGACGGACATCCCCGCCGGGTATCTGGTCACCCGCGCCTACGCCAATAACGGCGGCACTTACGCGCCCAACCTCGACCACGATACGCTGGCCCAGATGCGCAACGACAGCAACTTCCGCCTGCAAAACGGCGCGTATGTGAGCGAGCGCTTCTACCTGCGCATCGGCACGCCCAACCCGACGCTGGATTTGGGCCTGCTGCGCTACCGCAACCTGTCGCTGACCAAGTATGGCACCGACGGCAACCTGCTGGACAGCGCGGTGTTCAAGGTCTATGGGCCATTTACCGACGCGCAGCTGCTGACCGCCCTGAGCCTGGACGGCCGCACCCCGGTGGCAACACTTACCACCAGCAGCGGCGCGGCGCAGTTCCAGAGCACCGACGCAAACAGCTTCCTCAACTACTACCGCAACTACGTTGTGGTGGAAACCACGCCCGCGGCGGCCTGTTACCCCAGCGCGCAGCTGACGGCGGCGGGCGACCACGTCGCCCCGGCGGCTACTTACCCGGCCGTGACCGGCGGCGGCATTGCCGACGGCAACTACTTCGTGCTGACCGCGCGCGACGACGCGGATTCCGGCCCTCTGGCCGACAGCGTGACCGTGACCGACCGGTACGAGGCCGGCGGCGCCCTGCAGGTGACGGGCACCAAAACGCAGGTGGGCGGAACCCTTGCGGCCGGGCAGTACTCCTTTACCCTGACCGGGTTGGACGACCCCGACTTTACCAGTGAAACCGTCCAGAACGACGCGGCGGGCAACATCGTCTTTTCCGCCATCCCCTACACCTACGCCGACGCGGGGCACACCTACCGCTACACCGTGGCGGAGGTGGATACGGGCGCCGCGGGCATCACCTACGATGCGCAGGTGTACACCGTAACCGCCGCGATTGTGGATCTGGGCGCGGGCACGCTGGGCTTAACCAAAACCCTGACCGACGCGCAGGGCCAGACCCGCACCGCCATCACCTTCCAGAACAGCAGCAAGGGCACCCTGCGCCTGACCAAGGCGCTGGCGGGCAACGCCGGGCAAGCGGCGGATTCGTTTACCTTTACCGTGACCCTGCGCGACGGTTCCGACCAGCCTGTAAGCGGTACCTACCCCTGCGTGCACAGCGGCGACGCGGCGCTTACGGCGCTGGCCTTCAATGCCGCGGGCGAGGCGACCGTCACCCTGCGCGGCGGGGAGAATCTGGCCGTGTCCGGCCTGCTGACCGGCACCCATTACACGGTGGCCGAGGCCGACGCACGCTCCGGCGGCTATTTAGCCGCCTCCGACAATGCCACCGGCGAGATTCGCACCGACGCAGCCATCAATGACGTGCTCTTTACCAACACCCGCAACGTGGGCAACCTGACCGTGAGCAAAGCCCTCGCGGGTACCGCGCCGGATGCCACGAAGGCTTTCCGCTTCGAAATCGCGCTCAGCCACACGCAGCTGCCGGTCAACGGCACCTACACGTGCACCACAACCGGCGGGAATACGCTCACCAGCCTGACCTTTACGCTGGGCAAAGCCACCGTAGAGCTGACCGGCGGCCAGAGCGTAACCGTGCAGGGTCTATATGCCGGTACGGCCTACACCGTAACCGAGGCCGACTATGCTGCCGACGCCTATGTGCCCACCCCGGCAAACCGGACGGCCAGCGGCACAATCCCGGCCAACGGCACGGCCACCGCTTCCTTCACCAACCGGCGCGACGCGACCACCCTGACCGTCACCAAGGCGCTGGGCGGCAATGCCGCCGACGCGGGCAAGGCCTTCGCCGTCACCGTGACGCTTTCCGCCACCGGCGGGGTGGATGTAAACCGCACCTACCCCTGCGCGGCGGGCAGCGCGCTGGCGCAGGTTGCCTTTACGGGCGGCAAGGCCGCCGTATCGCTCAGGGGCGGCCAGTTTGTCACCCTGACGGATGTGCCCGTGGGCGTAACCTACGCCGTATCGGAAGCCTCCTACACCGCCGACGGCTATACCACGACCTATTTACCCGATGCCGACCCGCACACGCTTACGCAGGCGGGCGGCAGCGTAACGGTGGTGAACACCCGCAACACCTATGGCGCGCTGGTGGTGACCAAGACGCTGGCAGGCGCGGCTGTCGATCCTGATAAGGAATTCGACATGGCACTGACCCTGCAACGTACCGATACCCTGACTGTGGACGGCACCTATGCCTGTGAGCGTGTGGTTACCGCCAGTGGCGCGACCACATCCGAAACCCTGAGCGTGAGCGGCGGGGTGGCCCACTTCTCCCTCAAGGGCGGGGAAAGCCTGTCCGTTGCCGGCATCCTGACCGGCACCGTCTACACCGTGACCGAAGCTGATTACCGTGGGGACGGGTACTTCCCCACCCCGACGGACGGGGTGCAGACGGGCGTCATTTACAGCCCCGACCAGAGCTATACCGCACCGTTTGTCAACACCCGGGGCGCGGGCAAGCTGATCGTCAGCAATACGGTGCAGGGCAACGCGGCCGATCCGCAGAAACAGTTCCGCTACACCGTGCGCCTGACCCGCACCGACGGGGTGAACCTGGACGGCCCCTATGCCGCGACCCTCCGGGAAAACGGCGCGGATACGCCCGTAACGCTGACGCTGAAAAACGGCACCCTCACCTTTACGCTCAGACACGGGCAGGCCATGACGATCCCCTCCATCCTCAAGAACACGCATTATCAGGTGGTGGAGGATGTCTACACGCTGGATGGGTACACCACGCAGCCGGCCAGCCGCGACATCAGCGGTGATCTAACGGCCGACCAGCAGGTGTGCACCGCGGATTTCCTGAACATCCGCAACGTGGGCGAGCTGATTGTGGAAAAGGCGCTGGCGGGCAACGGCGCGAGCACCGCGCAGAGTTTCAGCTTTACGGTTACCTTCTCCCGCACCGATGCGATCCCCTATAACCTGACCTACGCCTGCGAGCTGATTGAGGGCGCCACGCGCACGGCGCAGAGCCTCACCTTCAGCGGCGGCACGGCGCGCCTGAGCCTGCGCGGCGGCCAGCGGTGGAGCATTCAGGGCATCCCGGCGGATACGGCCTACGCTGTCGCGGAGGACGGCTACACCGCCGAAGGCTACATCACCGCCTCGACCGGTGCCACCGGCGCAATCACCCCCAGCTACAAGCTGGCAACCTTCACCAATACCCGCACCACGGGCACGCTGACCCTGACCAAAACCCTGCGCGGCAACGCGGTGGAGCCGACGCGCCTGTTTACCTTTACCGTGCGCCTGCTGGACCGTGACGGGCGCGGCGTAAGCGGCACCTACGCCGCCTCAGGCGCGGCTACGGCCGTCACGTTTACGGGCGGCGTGGGCACGGTGCAGCTCAGAGGCGGCGAAAGCGTAACCCTGCAACGGCTGCTGACCGGCTGGAGCTACACTGTAACTGAATTGGAAGCCAACGCAAACGGCTACACCACCACCTCTACAGGCACCGCCGGGCTGATTCGCACCACCGCCGCCACCGCCGCGTTTGTAAACGAGCGCAACAGCACCGAGTCCTACACGCGCATGACGGTGACCAAGCGCTGGAGCGACAGCGACGATCACGACGGCCTCCGCCCCAAATCGGTCACGATCCACCTGCTGAATGGCACCACGGTGGTGGCCAGCCAGCAGGTGAGCAGCGCCAACAACTGGACCTGCGTGTTCGACCGGCTGCCCGTGTTCGACGCTTCCGGCGCGGCCATCGTCTACACGGTCAGCGAGTCGCCGGTCTCCAAGTACTATGCGCAGATCGGCTACGGGGTGGAAAGCGCCGACATCCTCAACACGCACACGGTCGAGGTGTTCCGCCGCATCAGCAAATCGAACCTGCTGATCCTGATGGATTACGAGGTGCCGTTGGGCGGCAACATCAACCTGAACGAAGGCGACTGCTTCAACTAACCTTCCGCCGGGAAGGGAGGAGGAATCCCCGATGCGCAAACTGTTGGCGCTGCTGCTGGCGATGTTGACCCTGCTGACCGCCGCGCCTGCCCTGGGGCAGGCGCCCACGGCAACCCCTGCGGCGGATGCCGCCGACGCCGAGCCCCTGACCGTGGCGGAAATCGCCCTGATGGGCCGCCCGGTGAGCGAAACGCCCACCCACGTAACCGTGGGCAACAACACCAAGGTAAGCGGCGCGTTCTTTACGGAGATGTGGGGTAACAACACCAGCGACATCGACGTGCGCACGCTGCTGCACGGGTATAACACGGTTGCCTGGTCGTCGCAGCTGCAATTTGTGGTGGACCCGACCGTGGTGGCCGACCTGAGCGCGCGGCGCGTGTCCGGCAACGCCGTGTATACCATCACCCTGCAAAGGGATTTGCTCTACTGCGACGGCAAAACCCCCATCACCGCCAAGGATTACGTGTTCTCGCTGCTGCTGTGCGCCTCGCCCCAGCTGGCGGAGCTGGGCGCGGCCTCCAGCCGGTATGAGCAGATTGTGGGGTACGATGCCTACCACAGCGGCAAGTCCGCCGCCTTCAGCGGTGTGCGTCTGGTGGATGATTACACCTTCAGCATTGCCGTCAAGGCGGATTATCAGCCGTTCTTCTACGATCTGGCTTACATCTGGTGCATCCCCTACCCGCGGGAAGTGATTGCTCCCTACTGCGATGTGCAGGATACCCGCAAGGGCGCGTCGCTGTGCAACGTAAACCCCGAGGACCCGACCGTGCCCTTTACTGCGGATATCCTGCGTGCCTCCGTGCTGGACCCGGACACGGGCTACCTTTCGCATCCCGCGCTCACCTCCGGCCCTTACCGGCTGACCGCGTACAACCAGGAGGCGGGCCGCGTGGAGTTTGCGCTGAACCCTTACTACAAAGGCAATTTTGAAGGCGTCCGGCCCGTGATCGACACGCTGACCCTCCAACCCGCCGCCACCGATACGATGGTGGCCCAGTTGCAAAGCAGCGAGGTGCAGTTGCTGAATAAATGCGTGGATGCCAGCGTGGTCGACGCGGGCCTGTCCCTTACGGAGCAGGGTGTGGTGCTTAAAAACTACGCGCGCCTGGGCTACGGCTTCTGTGCCTTCGCCTGCGAAAAAGGCCCCCAGCAGTTTACCGCGGTGCGGCAGGCGCTTGCCTACTGTGTGGATAAGACCGCCTTTGTGGCGGATTACCTGCATAACTACGGGCTGCCGGTGTACGGGTATTACGGGCTGGGGCAATGGATGCTGCTGGCGTCGCTGGGGTCGCTGCGGCCTACCGACGCGACCGCCGCGGAGCTGGCCCGCTGGGACGCGCTCACGCTGGACAGCCTCAACCACTATGATGTGAACCTGCAAACGGCCGAACAACTGCTGGTGGACGACGGCTGGACGCTGAACGAGCAGGGCGAGCCCTTTGTAAAGGGCGTAGACACCGTGCGCTATAAGCTGGTCAACAAAACACCGATGCGCCTGTCCTTCACGTTTGCGCAGGCGGAGGGCAACGAGGGCGCGGCGCTGATTGTCAAACAGCTGCAAACCGCGCTGCCCCAGATCGGCGGCGAGCTGGTGCCCGAAATTGTGCCGTTTTCGGATATGCTTTCCGATTATTACCGCGAAAGCGGCGAGCGCCATTTCGACATGAACTTTATGGCCAGCAACTTTTCCTCGGTGTTCGACCCGTACTACACCTTTAACACCGACGAGCAGACGGACGGCGTGTTCAATACCAGCGGCCTGCACGATAAAAAGCTGATGCAGCTGGCGTGGAACATGCACAAGACCGCGACGATGGATCTGCTTACGTATGAGGAGAACTGGCTTAAATTCCAGACGCGGTTTAACGAGCTGCTGCCGACGCTGCCGCTGTACTCCAACGTGTATTTCGATTTCCATACCGACTGGCTGCAAAACTATGAGCCCAGCGCCTACTCCGGCTGGGCTACGGCGATCCTGTACGCTTATATGGCGGAGCCGGTGGCAGAGAGTGCCACTGTCGCGCCCGAGGCGACGGTTGCGCCGGACGCGGCAGAGGATGGGGAGATTGTGATTCTGGACTGAGGAAGGGGTCAAGGGCCAGCGGCCCTTGTCAGGTTTCCAAAGGGTGAAACCCTTTGGTGGGTCTGTGCGAACCCCAACCTCCCAGCCGCAGCGTAAACGCATAAGCGCGCGAACAGCGCCAAAGGCGTTATGAGGCGCGCGGGGCTGGAAACCAGCCACAGGTAAGCAACTAAAAGGGGTCAAGGGCCGCTGGCCCTTGTCCGGATTCCAAAGGGTGAAACCCTTTGGCGGGTCTGTGCGAACCCCAACCCCCCAGCCACCGCGAGAGTGCGAAGCGCGCGAACAGCGCCAAAGGCGTTATGAGGCGCGCGGGGCTGGAAACCAGCCACAGGTAAGCAACAAAAATGGTTCAAGGGCCGCTGGCCCTTGTCAGGATTCCAAAGGGTGAAACCCTTTGGTGGGTTTGTGCGAACCCCAACCCCCCAGCCGCCGCGAGAGTGCGAAGCGCGCGAACAGCGCCGCAGGCGCTATGAGGCGCGCGGGGGCAGCAACCAGCCGCAGGGTAGCAACAAAAGGGGTCAAGGGCCGCCGGCCCCTGACCCCTTTTCACTCGCTGCCTGCGATACGCGAACCTCTTGCCCAAACCCGCGCGGAATGCTACAATACTGCTATGAACGATCGATTGACCGCAGCCGTCGCCGATGCGCTGCACCGCGCCGGGCTGCTTCGGCCCGGCGCGCTCCTTCTGCTGGCGCTCAGCGGGGGGCCGGATTCCGTCGCGCTGCTGTACACGCTTTGCGCGCTGCGTGGGCCGCAGGGGCTGCGCATCAGCGCCATGCATGTGGAGCATGGGCTCCGGGGCGAGCCCGCACTGGCGGACGCGCGCTACTGCGAGCAGCTGTGCCGCGATCTTTCCGTGCCCTTTACCTGCGCGCATGCCGCGCTTGCCGGCGGGATGGATGCGCCCGGCGCGGAAGCGCGCGCGCGGGACGCGCGGTATGCGCTTTTGTGCGCACAGGCCCGCGCCTGCAGGGCGGACGCGCTGCTGACCGCCCACCACCAGGACGATCAGGCGCAAACCGTGCTGATGCACCTGATCCGGGGCAGCGGCGCGCGCGGGCTGGGTGGCATGCGCGCCGCCGATATGCGCGACGGCGTGCTGCTGGTACGGCCGCTGCTGCACATCCCGCATGCCACACTGCTGCAAGCGGTGGACGGCATCCCCGTGCGCACCGACGAAAGCAACCTTTCCCCCTGCTGCCAGCGCAACCGCCTGCGGCAAACGGTGCTCCCGCTCCTGACGCAGGAGAACTCCCACGCCGCCGCGCACATCGTGCAATGCGCAGCCCTTGCCGCGCTGGATGAGGATTGCCTCGACGCGCAGGGCGAGGCGCTGCTGCGCAACGCGCTGGTCGATTTTGCCCCCACGCTTTGCATTCGGCGCGCGCCGCTGGCCGCCGCGCCCCCGGCCGTAGCCGCGCGCGCGTTGCGCCGTCTGCATGCGCTGGCGGTCGAAACCCTGCGGGGGAATGCCGCACCGCCCGGCGAGAAGGCGCTTTCCGCCGCCGATACACTGGCGCTGGTCGCGCTGCTCCAGCACCCCGACGGGAGCCGCAACCTGCCCCCGGCCCTGCGTGCCGAAACGACGGCGCGGTATCTGCACCTGCTCCGCATGGCCGACGGCAACCCCCTTTCGCCGCTGCCGCGCCCCGCGCCCATCGCGCTGGGCCCTGACCTGCCAGCATGTGGGCACACTATTGCCTTTGCGGGATTCCGTTTTACCCTGACGGCCGCCGACCCCGCCCAGCCCCCGCCGGACGGGCTTCGCACCGTGGAGGTGCCGCTTGCCGCGCTCCCGGGCCTGCAACTGCGGCTCCCCGAATCGGGCGACCGCATCCACCCCTTTGGCGCGCACGGCGGAAAGCCGCTGCGCCGCTACCTGACCGACCGCAAGCTGGATCGCCCGTTCCGGCCGTGGCTGCCGTTGCTGTGTGCGGGCAGCGAGGTGCTCTGGGCCGTCGGGCTGGGCGCGGGCGAAGATACGCGCCGTACCGCAGCCCCCGCCGTGCGCCTGAGCGCCGAAGGGCTGCTGCCCTGGGCCGACGCGCCCGCGTAACCGTTGTCCGGGCCATCCATTCTGCTATCATATTGGAGGAGTGTGCTGTATGAATCCGAACTCATCCCTCTACCAGGACCTTTCCGGCGTGCTCTATACGGAAGATCAGCTGCGTCAGGCCGTGCACGAGCTGGGCGCGCGCATCACCGAGGATTATCAGGGCAAAGCGCCGCTGATGATCTGCATCCTTAAAGGCGCGAGCCTGTTTTTCACCGACCTGATCCGGGAAATTGACCTGCCGCTGGCCATCGAGTTCATGGCTATCAGCAGCTACGGCGCAAGCACCGTATCCAGTGGCGAAGTGCGCATGATTAAAGACCTTGACCGCCCCATCAAGGGCCGCGATGTGCTGATCGTGGAGGATATTGTGGACAGCGGCATGACCCTCAGCTACCTGACCCGCCTGCTCAACAGCCGCGGCGCCAGCAGCCTGAGGATCGTTTCCCTGCTGGACAAGCCCAGCCGCCGCACCGTGCCCCTGACCGTGGATTATTCCTGTTTCCAGATACCCGATGCGTTTGTGGTAGGCTACGGGCTGGATTATGATGAGAAGTACCGTAACCTGCCCCTCGTCGGCATCCTTGACCCCAAGGTATACAGCAAATAGCGGAATGCTACCCGGCGTGGACAGGCGTGGGGGCGGGGGTACGGCAGCACGGGGGACGTTGGGGCTCCGCCCCAAGCCCCGCAAGGGCCAGCAGCCCTTGACCCCTTTTCGCTGCGGCGAAGGGGATCTTTAGCCATGCCGGAGGATCGACCCCGGATTATGTTCATTGTATGTTGCTCTGGCACAAGAGAAGTTCTAGGCTAGAGCGCTGGGAGCCTGTGCTGTCAAGCGCGTGGCGCAGGTGCTTTATCGGGGATTCAAAAGCAAACCAGCAAGGCCGGGGTAAAACCCCGGCCTTGCTGGTTGGTTTATGGAGCATCCTTAGGCACAAATGGTCAGTTTGTGGGCTTAGGGAAGCAGTTTTCCAATCTGTGGCTGGATTCCACCGCTGCGCACCCTATCACGATTTCCACGCTGCTCGCGCGTTTGCGCGGTTATGCTGCGGTGGGCTTGGACATTGCGAAAGCCCATGTGCTGCATCAAAATGGGGTCAAGGGCCACCGGCCCTTGTCCGGTTTCCAAAAGGTGAAACCCTTTGGGGGTTTGGGCGAAGCCCAAGCCCCGCGCCATAGCGCTATCAATTGAGCGAGCGAACAGCGCCGAAAGCGCTGTGAGGCGAGCGGCGGTTGATATCAGTTAAGGATTCGCACACAAAAAAGGTACGCCTGTTATTATTAGCGCACCTATAAACTGAAAAATGGGGTCAAAACCCACTGGCTCTTGTCAGGCTTCCATAGCGTGAAACCCTTTGGTGGGTCTGGGCGGAGCGCAAGCACTCGCGCTGCAAAACCCGTATGCGGTAAATCCTATACCTCGGCCTGCCGCTTTACCCTTGCGGTTCCTGCCCAAAGCACTGCATCACGCACAGTGGTTGGCCCGGCGCGGCGGTCAGCTTCAGCTCCCGCACCTGCGCGGGGTTCCAGTAGGAATCACCGGGCGTGAGGGGCTGGGCATCCCCATCGCAAAGCAATGCACCCTGCCCGCGCAGTACGTAGAACAGGCTGAACCGCGGCTCGCAGGGCAAGACAAGTTCCGTTTGTACATCCAGCCGCCGTAAGGCGAACAGCGTTGTGCGGGGTGGGCCGATCAGCGTGGTTACGGAGCCGCCCGGCTGCCGATCCACCACAAGGGGCGGGATGCGCCAGCGAGCCTCGGCCTGCGCACGGCTTAGGGGTTCATAATGGAAGCAGTCAAACATGCGGGCAAACCCCAGCCCCTGATGGCAGAGCGCCTCTGCCACCGGAAAGCCGGAAGGGGTCGTGCGTTCCACACGCAGGGTAAAATCGGTCGGCTCCTGAATTTCCATCAGGAAACAGCCCGCGCCGATGGCGTGGGGCACGCCGCCCTCAATCAGCCAGGTGTCGCCGGGGCGCGCTTCCATGCGGTGCAGGCAGGCAAGCATCCCGGGGATATCCTGCGCCGCAAACAGCGCCTCCCAGCGCGTGCGCGTGACCCCCGGCACAAAGCCCAGATACAGGCAGGGCGGCTCGCCGTCAAGGGTGCGGCCGTCCAGTATATACCAGCACTCGGTTTTGCCGTAGGGGCTGTGAAATAGCGCCTGCGCGGTGGCCCGATCCGGGTGTACCTGCACGGTCAGGCGCTCGGCGGCATCGATCAGCTTGAGCAGCACCCCCGGCTGCGCGCCGTACCGCGCCGCGTGCCGCTGCCCCAGCCGCGCCGCAGGGTCGGCCTCCAGCCAATGCGCAAGCGTTTCCGGGGTGCCGTACAGGCGGGTAAGCCCCTCGTCCGGCACGGCCTCGCGCCCGGGGTTGCGCGCGCGCACCACCGAGCCGATCCACGCCTCGGGAAAATGCCCGTCCTCCTCCGCGCCGCCGTGCAGCGCATCCAGCAGCCGCCCACCCAGATAGGTGCGCCACGCGCGCGTCGGTTCCAGCCGCACGGGCCGGTCGGCGCGGGTCACGGCTTGCCCCCGAAGCTGCGCTGCTCGCCGGTGGGCTTGTGCACCGCATCCAGATAGGCGTTGCCCTTTTCCGGGTCGGGGATGAAATCAATCCATAGATAATGCGCCACCTCGTCGCCGGTTACGCTCACGCCGTGGTTGGAACCCAGCGGCACATGCAGGAGCGTGTCCGGCCCCATGGGCAGGCGCAGGTCGTCAATCAGCAGGGTCATGCGGTTTTCCGGAAAGCTGAAGAAGAACTGATCCAGCAGCGGATGTTCGTGCTGGCCGATCAGGTCGTCGGCATAGGTTTCCACGCTGCCCATGGCAAAGCGCGGCAGCAGCCGGTGCGGCAGGATGGCGCGGCTGATGGTTTTCTCGCTCTTGAAGGGGTCGCGGTATTGCAGCGCGTCGGCATACGCCTGCGCGATGGGGAACTGCCCGACCTTGGCGGCCAGCTCCGGCCGGTCGGCGGGGAGCAGCGCCCAGCGGATTTCAAGCAGGCGCGCCGTGCGCACGATTTTCACATCCGCAGTCTGTTCCGGCGCGGGCACAAACACGGCCTTGTGCGCAAAGTTCCACGCGCGGCCCGCCACGGAGAAGGCGGCCGCCCCTTCGCACAGGAACAGGATGCGCAGGAACGACGGGTCGGCCATGAACTGCACCGCATCGCCGCCGGGCAGCACATGGTGGTACACGGTCGCGCTGGGGATCGCTCCCGGCAGCATCCGCGTACAGGCGCGGGCGGGGGCGTCCGGGGTCAGGGTCTGCCGGGCAACGGATTCGGCTTGCATGGGGGTCATCCTTTCTGTGCGGGGGTCAGGCGGCGGGGTCATCGCCGTTTACGGCCAGCACCCGATCCACCACCAGCTGGCGGAAGGCGGGGCTGAGCATGGCGAAGTACGCGGTAAACCCGGTTACCCGCACCACCAGGTCGGGGTAGAGGCTCGGGTCGCGGTGGGCCGCCAGAATTTTGCGCTTGTCGATCAGGTTGATGTTGAGCAGCGTGTTGCCCGTTTCCAGAATGGTGCGGATCAGGGCGACCATCTTATCCACCCCTTCGGCATTGGCGGCGATGCCGGGGTCCAGCTCCAGCTGCACGGGGGCGCAGTTGCCGTAGCCGGGCTGCACGGCCGCGATGGCGTTGGCCAGCGCCGTAACCGCCCCGTCGCTGCGAAAGCCGGGCGTGGGGTTGGCCCCGTGGTTGATGGGCTCGCCCCGGTGCCGCCCGTTGGGGGTGGCGCCCACCGCGCCGCCGAACTGCAGGGTGTTGGCCCAGCTGAACCACCCGGGGATGAAGTTGAGCCCCGGAAACTGCGCGCACTCGGCGCGCACCAGCTCGGTAAACAGCGTGTTGACGCGCACGGCCCAGTGATCCCCCAGCGTATCGCCGCCGCCGTAACGCGCGCTGTGCAGCATCATCTGGCGCAGATACTCGCCATCGGGGCCTGCCCAATCGTCGTTCAGCAGTTGCGCAAGCGCCGCCCAGCCGAGCTTGCCCTCGGTTTCCACCCGCTGCTGGCAGGCGGCGAAGCTGTCCGCCACGGTGGCGATGCCCGCGCCGTCGATGCACATGTTAAAGTACTGCGCGCTGCGCGTCACATCCAGCCCGGTTTCGACCGGCCCCTGACTGAGCAGGTTACAGATCAGCTCCGGCTCGTTTTGATCCTGCCAGTCCAGATGGAAGCGGATGCCTGCCGCCGTGGTGTGCACCGCGCGGCGCAGGTGGGTTTCAAACCGCGCCCACAGCGCCGCGGTGGAGGGGACGGCGTCGCGGGCCATCATCTCGGCAAAGGCGACTTCCAGCACCTTGGCGACGTTGATCTTGACCAGATCGTTCAGCGTGTACTCCATGCCGGGGATGCTCATCCAGCTGCAGCCCGCCGCCAGCCGCTTACGCGCCAGCGACCGGTCAAACCCGCAGCGCATGAAGCCCTGCACCAGACTGTTGTCGCCGGAAAAGCGCGGCCAGCCGTTTTTATTTTTGAACAGGTACTCCACCGCTTTGTGAAAGAACGCCTCGTTCATATGATCGTGCACGCGCACGGTCAGGTTGCAGGCGATGTTGATCCAGTCCGCCGCCTCCAGAATCAGGAAGCTGACCGGGCTGGACAGATCCTGCCCGGTATCGTCCGGCCCGGCAAGCTGGTAGTAGCGGGTGTCGTTCAAAAGCAGGCAGGCGATGTAGAAGCGCGCGGTTTCCGCATCAATGCGCCCGGCGGCCAAATCCCGCTCGTAATAGGGGCGCAGCAGCTCGTCCAGTTGCCCGCCGGACGGGCCGCGGTTGTACAGGCGGCTGAAAAAACTGAACCAGCACATCCACTGGATGCACTCCCGCAGGGTGTCCGGTGGATCGGTGGCGATGCGCAGGTTTACCTGCGCCATCTCCCGCAAATTTTGCCGGAGCGTCGGGTTGCGCTCCTGCGCGGCCAGTGCCTCCATTTCGTGCCCCATGCGGGTCAGGAAGGCGATGATCGCCTCCACCACCTGGATTTCCGCCGCGTAGAAGGGCCGCTGCATTGCGCCGACGTTGCGCGCCTGATAAAAGCGCAGCTTTTCCAGAATGCCGCCCCAGCCCAGCGCAAAGCCGATGCGCAAATCCGGCGTAAAGTGGCCGTCGCTGCCGATGCCGCAGATGATGTTGTAGGTGTCAAACGCTTCTTGAAGCGCCGTATAGGGGTGGTCGGGGTTCCAGATGCCGCCCTTGCGCCGCGTCAGGAAAAAGAACCCCCGGCCGACAAACGCGTCCAGCGGGTCGCAGTAGAGCGGATGCTCCGCAAGAAGTCTGGCATAGTTGCGCGCCCAGCCCTCGTAGCCGTAAAAGCTGCCGTCGGCATGGGTGGGGTCGGGTGTAAAGTGAAAACTGTCCGGCTCGACCACGCGGCCGTAATCATCCTCGTCCAGCCCGCCTTCCAGATCGATCTTCTCCCGCGTTTGGGCAAGCTTGCGCTCCCGCAGCAGGCGGATGCGCGTATCGTAAGAGAACGGTTCGTCTGCGGGGTATTGGTTGATCCACACGATTTGACCCATCCGGGTCGCCTCCCTTCGGTGTTACCCTTCGGCGCGGGCCGGTACGCCCATGCCCCGCGCCAGTGCCGCCAGCGCCTGCATGCGGGCCGCGGGCACGGGCATGACGCCCGCGTAGGGGTCGGGCAGGGACAGGCTTTCGTACTTGGGCCCGCCCAGCGGGTTAAAGTTGAGCAGCTCGTAATACAGCAGGTTGGGGCAGGTGGCCAGAAACCCGGCGATGCCCTGTATGTTTGCGTCGCTGTCGGTGGCGCCGGGCACCACAGGGGTGCGCACGGCGTAAGGCCTGCGCAGCCCGTCCAGCCGACGGATGTTTTGCAGGATAGGGGCGTTGTCCGCCCCGGTCAACCGTCGGTGGGTCTCGCCGTCGATCAGCTTGAGGTCGCATAAAATCAGATCGGCGGCGGTCAGCACAGCCGCCACCTCGTCAAAGGGGCGGTGCAGGTTTGTTTCCAGACAGACGGGGATGCCGCGCGTGTGGCAGGCTTCGATCAGTGCCAGGGCAAAGTCCGGCTGGCAGAGCACCTCGCCGCCGGACAGTGTTACGCCGCCGCCGCTGGATTGGTAATAGGGCATATCCTGCTCCACCTGCGCCATGACCTGCGCAACGGTCAGGGCTGTGCCGCTCACGGCCATCGCGCCCGGATAGCAGACTTCGGCGCAGCGGCCGCAGCGCGTGCAGAGCGTCTCGTCAAACCGGTGCAACCCCGGCGCGCCGCCGTGCGCCCCCACGGGGCACACCGTAGCGCAGTGCAGGCAGCCGATGCAGTTGCGCGCGTAGTAGTGCACATCCCGCCCCGGGCGGATGGTTTCGGGGTTGTGGCACCACGCGCAGCGCAGGTCGCAGCCCTTGAAAAACACTGTGGTGCGGATGCCCGGGCCATCGCTCAGGGCAAAACGTTCAATTTCGGTTACCATCCCGGTCATGCGTGTGCGGGCCTCCTTCCGGGCGGCGTCAAGCCGCCTGCAATGCTGAGAAAGTGGAGGTGCAGGAGGCACTGCCTCCTGCCGGGGGCTGGGGCGGAGCCCCAGAGCCATACGCCGCAGCGCTAACCCCGGGAGCGAGTGAACAGCCCGAAGGGCTATGAGGCGAGCGGCGGTAGCGCCTTGCGTGCTGTGGGCAATCCCAAGGCGGAGGTGCAGGAGGCGCTGCCTCCTGCCGGGGGCTGGGGCGGAGCCCCAGAGCCTTGCGCCGCAGCGCTAACCCCGAGAGCGAGCGAACAGCCCGAAGGGCTATGAGGCGAGCGGTAGTAGCGCTTTGCGTGTTGTGGGCAATCCCAAGGCGGAGGTGCAGGAGGCACTGCCTCCTGCCGGGGGCTGGGGCGGAGCCCCAGAGCCTTGCGCCGCAGCGCTAACCCCGGGAGCGAGCGAACAGCCCGAAGGGCTATGAGGCGAGCGGCGGTAGCGCCTTGTGTGTTGTGGGCAATCCCAAGGCGGGGGCGCAGGAGGCACTGCCTCCTGCCGGGAGCTGGGGGGCCAGAGGGAAGGGTGCGGCCGGTGTCCGCTTCGCCCGCCTGCAGCGTGTTCCGTTCTCATGCTGCCAGCATACACCGCGCGCACGCCGGAAATGTTGCGTTTCGTGCGCGGTTTTTTTGCGTTTCGGATGAATACGTGCCCGGAGCATCCCCCGAACCCTTGCGGGAAGCGGATTGTCGTTTGCACGAACGGCTGCGCGCAGGCAGGGGTAAACAGGTTCGCCGCGCCGGGGGACGGCGTTCCGTCCGGCGGCGCGGCGAAGGAGGAGGAGGTCGGCGCGGGTGCGCGAACGCCCGCAACCGGAACGCGGGGGTGGGGGAGTCCCCCGCGCGCAGGATCAGAACTTGTTTTTGAAGCTGGTGATGGTGGTATCGGTAAAAGCGTCGACATCGCGGGTTTTTTCAAAGAAATGCGGAGCCTGCGCGCGCCACGCGCCGGTGTAGTATAGCCCTTCCGCCGCGATGGGGAAGGCGACCTCCTGCCCGGTAATGGCGGACTGGTAAACGCCGGTAATCAGCTCGATGCTGTTGCGCCCGTCCTGCCCGGTGGCCAGCAGCGGCTCCGTGCCGTCTATGGCGCGCAGGAAGTTGGCAATCTGCCCGTCGTGGTTTTCCAGCGGCAGCTTGGGGCGACTCTCAAAATCGGCAGTCACAGCGGCCACCATGGCCTCGTCCGGTTCGGGGAAGCCGTTATCCCGCGGTTTGGAGGCGTAGGCTTTGAAAGGCACTTCCAGCCCCGCCTTTTCCATTTGGAACAGCAGGGTTTGCGCCTCGCCGTGGGCGATCAGCGCGCTGGTCAGTTCCGCCACGCTGCCGTCGGGGTAGCGCAGCACCGAGGTGCTGAAATCTTCCTCCTCGGAGTTGTGGTGGTTCAGGTTGGTCATGAAGGCGCGCAGGGTGGCGGGCATGCCCTTGGCCCACAGCAGCAGGTCGATGTGGTGGATGGAGTGGTTTTGCGTGCAGCCGCCGCCTTCGACCGTCCAGCGGCCGCGCCAGCCCAGATCATAATAGCTTTCGCCCCGGTACCACACGGAGTGAATGCGCGTGTACAGGTTCTTGCCGTACGCGCCGCCGCGCACCATCTCAATCACGTTGCGGATGCCGCTGATGTAGCGGCTCTGCGCCACGACCGACAGCAGCCCGCCGTTGGCCTGCGCGGCCGCGAGGATCGCGTCGCACTCCGCAAGCGAGGGCGCCATGGGTTTTTCCAGCAGTACGTGGCAGCCCAGGTTTAACGCAGCCACGGCAATTTCGGCATGCTGGCCCGGCGGGGTGCAGATGCTCACGATATCCACCTGCGAAAGCGCGTCGCGGTAGTCGGCCACGGGCTGCGCGCCGGTCAGGCCGTAGCGGTCGATCAGCGCCTGCGCGCGTTGCAGGTTCTGATCCGCAAGGTGGGTGACCGTCACATCCGCGCCCGAATGCAGGTAGCCTTCGATGTGGGCCGGCGCGATGCCGCCGCAGCCGACGATGAGAACTCGATGCATGGTTGCCTCCAGTGGCGGTTGCCCGCCGGTACGCGCCGCCGACCGCAGCCGGAGGCGCAGGGGGAATGCAGCGGCACGGCCCCCGTCGGGTTTTGCGCGGGGGCAAAAACAGTGTGCCGCCTGTGTGTATGCGCATACTACCATACAAGCGCACCCCGCGTCAACGAGGGGAGGCCGAAGCGCACCATCTTCTTACGATTGCGCGCCGCGCCCGGATGGAAAACCCCCGCGCGCAAAGCGTTGCGCCCGCAGGAGGACAACGGGCGGCCTGCGGCGGGCGCAGGAAAGGTCAAGTGCAGGTTGGCAGCGTTTCAGCTCTTTGCGGATGGGGTGCGCAGCGCGAGGAAAGCATCGACCACCCGGCGGTACACCAGCGGGTTGGGCCGGTAGTGCGGATCGTTCCAAATCCAGGCGGAATCGCTGCCCAGCGCATCCAGCACGGCGGCGGCGACTGCCGCGCTGCGCGAAACCCCTTCCGTGCAGTGGATAATCAGCAGTTCCACATCGGCGTCCAGCGAAAGCACAAAATCCCGGATGGCAAGGGCCTGCTCCGGGGTGATGAGCGCCTGCCACCAGCCGGGTTCGGAAGCATCGTCAAAGTGCAGGCGCAGCACGCGCGGCACCGGCATGGGCGGCTCGCAGTCGCGGGCGTGATCCAGAATGGAGAGCATCGCCATGCCGTGGGGCATGCCGCGCCTCGCAAAGCCCAGCAACTCCCGCGTCAGGGGGGATACGGACACCTCCAGCATGGCAAGACCTCCTTGAGCTGTGCGTATAAGGCGCGGGCAGTACGCCAACGCGCCCCGGACTTTTCGTCCGGGGCGCAGGGCGTGCCCAACCGTCACGGCAGGGTGAAATCGGTCTGCGTCAGTTGCGGGTAAAGGTCCTTAAGCGGCGCAAAGCTCTTGATGGGGTTGCCATCCAGGTTCAGCATCGTCAGCTTGGTAAGCCCGCGCAGGGGTTTGACGCTGGTAATGCGGTTATGGTCCAGATACAGCTCCGTAAGCTCCGTAAGCGCCTGCAGCGCCTTGACGTCGGCAATCTGGTTGCCGCCGAGGTTCAGGTTTTGCAGCGCCGTGAGCTTCGTAAGCGGCTTGAGGTCGCGAATCTGGTTGCCGTATGCCCGCAGGTAGGTTAACTGTGTCAGGTTCTTGAGGCTGCGCAAATCCTGAATCAGGTTCCAGCTGATATCCAGCGTGTGCAGGTTCAGGCAGTATTCCAGCCCGTCCAGCTTTTGCACCTGCGTGCCTTCAGGGTAGGATTCCTGCCATTCCAGATTCAGGTACAGCGAATCCAACTGCGCCAGATCGCCCTGGGTCAGGTCGCCGTCCGGCTTGCCGAGCGCCTCGCGCAGCTTGGTTTCCAGCACCGCGTCGGGGATGCGTACCGCCTTATCCGGTTTTTTGGGCTGCAAAAGGGTGGCCTGCACCGCGGGCTGCGGCCCTTCGGGTTGTCCGGCTTCCGGAGCGTTTTGCTGGTTTGCGTCGCCGCCTTGCTGCCCCGCCTGCTCCAGCGGCTGCGCGGGGTCAAAGTCCTTTTCCTGCAGGTTGGCCACAAGCGGCGCAAGGCTGCTGGCGTCGGCGGTGGCGTTGCGGCTTACACGCAGCATGCCCAGCCGGGTAAGCCCGCTGAGGGGGCTTAAGTCCGTAATCTGGTTATCGGACACGTCCAGCAGCTTGAGGTTAACGAGCGCGGAAAGCGGCGCAACATCGGTAATCTGGTTGCCGCGCAGTTCCAGCATCACAAGTTGGGTCAGGCCGGCAAGCGGGGTCAGGTCGGTTACGCGGCAGTACGTAATCTGCAGGCCCGCCAGCCAGGTCAGGTCCTCAAACGGGCGCAGGTCGCTTATGGCACAATGGCTAAAAGAGCACTTGCCGAGGTTTTTGCAGTACCGCAGGGCGGACAAATCGGCAATCGCCGCATAGTCCGGGCTGTCGCCCAGCAGCAGGGTGAGCACATGGCAGAGGTCGCGCTGGGTCAGCGGCCGATCGTGAATGCCCAGCGCGTTGCGCAGCGCCTGTTCCAGCGCCGGGTCGCCCACATCCACCACCGCGTCCGGCGCGTCGGGCTTACGCAGCGGCTGCACGTCGAAAACCTGCCCCAGATCAAAATCCTTATCCGACAGGCGCGGGTACAGGTCGCGGATGGGCGTGTAATCCGTGATGGGGTTGTTGCTGAGCCGGAGCACTTCCAGGTGGGTCAGCCCCGCAAGCGGGCTCAGGTCGGTAATGAAGTTATCTTTCAGCTCCAGAATGTTCAGGCTGTTCAGCCCCGACAGGGCGGACAGATCGTCCAGCGTGCAGCTGGGCAGGTAGAGGCAGCGCAGCATCGTCATCCCCTTGAGGGGGTTCAGGTCGACCAGCGTCACGTTGCCCAGATGCAGGTCGGTCATTTGGGTCAGCCCCCGCAGGGAGTCGATGCCCTGCACGGGGTTGCCGTACAGCGTCAGATGGGCCAGTTGCGTAAGGCCGCTGAGCGGGCGCAGGTCACGAATCTGGTTGCCGCCCGCGTCCAGCGTACGCAGCTCGCGCAGCGACGCAAGCGGCGTCAGGTCGGAAACCGCGTTAAAGCCGATCTGCAGCTCCCGCAGGTTCAGGCAGGCCTGTAACCCTTCCAGACTGTGCACCTGCGTGCTTTCCTCCATCTGCGGCTGCCAGTCCAGATGCACATCCAACTGGGTCAGCTCTGCAAGGTCGGCGGCGGTCAGCGGCGCTTCCGGTATTTGCAGGGCAGCGCGCACCTTGGCCTCCAGCACCGCATCGGGGAAGGATACCACCGCGGCGGGGTCGGCCGGCTCGTGGAACTCGATATAGTCAAAATCCTTTTCCGTCAGGCGCGGATATAGCGCCTTCAAGGGGCTGCAATCCCGGATGGGGTTGCCCTGCAGCATCAGCACCGTGAGGGGCAAATCCTTGAGCGGGCTTACATCGGTAATCAGGTTGTAGGAAAGGTCGATGGTGTTGAGCAAGGGCAGCTGCGCAAGCAGGCTGATGTCTGAAAGCTCGCCGCCGCGGGATACGAACTCCTGCAACTGCGTTAGGGCGGGCAAATCCGCGGACAACTCGCGGCAGCCGTCGATGCGCAGAGTGCGCAGCCTGGGCAACTGGGCAAGGAAGGGCAGTGGCCGCATGCGCAGCTCGAAACTGAGCGCTTCCAGCCCGGTCAGCTGCCCGAGCGCCTCGTACCCGGCAAGCGGGTTGCCCAGCAGCGACAGCTCCCGTAAATTGGGCAGCGCCGCAAGAGGGGTTACGTCGTCGATGGCGTTATTGTCCAGCTTGAGCCCGACCAGCCCCGTAAAGGCCTTCAGGGAAGTAAGGTCGCGGATTTTCGCCTCATCCGGCGCATCGGGCGCGGTCTGCGCGTCCAGCCAGTCAAGGGCGGCGGCCTCCTCGGCGGTGATGTCGCCCTGCGGCTTTTGCAGGGTTTTACGCACAAGCGCTTCCAGCGCGGGGTCGGTAAAGGCGACGGCATCCGCGGCCCGGGCCGGGGCCAGCGGCAGGGAGAGCGCCAGCGCAAGGGTCAGGAGCAGGGTCAAGAATCGTTTCATGGTCGATCACCTCGCTTGTCGGAGTGGGGTTGTCGGGAAACGCTCTGCATAGTATGCGGTTTGGACTGCCGTTTTTGCTATTGTATCACAACCCCGGTTAAAAGAAAGAATCGCCTTGAATACATCATGGACATTTCCATGACGTTTCAGGGCGATGTTTGATGGATGCAGGCGCGGGCGGCTCAGAAGGGCATCTCACCCGGCCGGTAGCGCTTTGGCAGCGGCTCCTCCGTCAGGAAACGGAACGACTCATCCTGCAGGATGGGCAGGAACGCCGCGTAGGGGATGCGCTCAAACTCGCAGGCATAGCTGCTGGCACCAAACCAGCCGCCCTCTTTGGCGCGCAGGTTCAGGTCGCGGGCGAACTTGGTATCGTTGGAGCAATCATGCACCAGCGTTTGCCAGCCTTCCTCGGCGGCGGTGCGCATCAGGCGGAGGGTCAGCTCCCGGCTCCAGAGGGGCGAAAGATACCCCAGCCGTGAAAAATACAGGTTCTCCCCGGCATAGTTGGGCAGGTTGTTGGCGTTCAGGTGCAGCTCGGCACAGTTGATAAAATCCGGCCCCGCTGCGAGGATCGCCTGCTTTTTTTGCGCGAACGCCTCGTAAAACGCGGGTGTCATGGGGGTTTCGATGCCCACCGCGGGCAGGTAGCGCTTGGAGGTGCGCAGCGTTTCCAGCACCGAATCGGCGCAGTTGCTCGCCCCCAGGTTGATGCGCAGCTCGTCCAGCCCCGCCTCGCCCAGCGCGCGCAGGGATTCCTCAGTGGCCAGCGTACCGTTGGTGTACAGGTGCTGGTAGACCCCCGCCTCGTGAAACGCGCGGATAACCGGATAGTATGCTTCGATTTCCATAAAGGGTTCCAGATACACGTAGCAAATGCCCGTGGGTTTGGGCTGCACGCGCAGCAGCAGGGGCAAATCCTCCGGGTAAAACTTGGTGCCGCCAATTTCCCACAGGCCCTCGCCCACGGGCGGCTGGCAGTCCAGCTGGCCGTAATCGTAGCAGAAGGGGCAGTTCAGGTTGCAGCGGTTGGTTTTACGCACCGCGCCCAGCCCCGTGCCCAGCAGGCAGGAGCGGCACCCCTTGGGAAACTGATCCGCCCGGCCCACGTAAAAGGTGCGGCCGTCCAGCGTTTGCAGGTGGGGGATTTCCGCCTGCAGGCGCCGGTTGCGGTCGATCACGGCCGCCTCAATCTGGGCAAAGGCGGCGTAGGCGATCTCCTGCTGGAAGGGCATCAGCTCCTCCTCCTCCGGCAGGGCGGCAAAAAAGGTAAACCAGGTGTACGCATCCTGTTTGGAGATTTTCACAGTATCGGCTCCTTAGCGTGCGCGCAGGCCTAGCTGCGCGGCGCCGGTTTGCCCGGCCCAGCCAGTATAGCCGGATGGGCGGCGCTTGACAAGCGGGGCGTAAAGTTCGGCCCGGTTATGGTATAATGGTCTAAAAGCATGCAGGGGTTGAGGACGATGGACAAACGGCGGGTTTTTACCATCATCAGCAAGGCGGAAAACGGCGACCGTGCAAGCCGACGGTTTGATGTGTTCATCATTGCGATGATCCTGCTGAGCGTGTTCGCCATTATCCTGGAATCCTTCAAGGGACTGGCAATCCGCTACCAGACGGCTTTTGACGCGTTTGAAGCCTTTACGGTGGTGGTGTTTACGCTGGAATACGGCTTGCGTATCTGGACGGCGGACCTGCTTTACCCGGAAAGCAGGCACCCGCGGGTGCGCTACATCTTTTCCTTCATGGCGCTGATCGATCTTCTGTCCATCCTGCCGTTTTACCTGCCGTTTGTGGCGGCCGACCTGCGCTTTTTGCGGCTGTTCCGGCTGTTCCGGCTATCCAGACTGCTGCGGCTTTTCAAGCTGGGGCGGTATGTCGATTCGCTGCAGGTGATCGGCTCGGTGGTGCGCGATTCCGCATCGCAGCTGATTGCTTCCATCGGGGCGTGTTTCCTGATTGTGCTGATTTCCGCCATCCTGATGTACGGGGTGGAAAACGCGGCGCAGCCGGAGAAGTTCCCCAACATTGCCGAGGCGCTGTGGTGGGCGGTCTGCACCCTGACTACCGTGGGCTATGGCGACGTGTACCCCATCACCACCGCCGGAAAACTGCTGGCGTCGGTCATTTCCGTTGTCGGGATTGGCATCGTGGCGATCCCGACCGGTATTATCAGCGCGGGGTTTACCGAAGCCATGCGTACGCGCCGCGCTCACGGCGAGGATGCGGCGGAAGGACACGCCGCGCACAAGCGTTACTGCCCCTACTGCGGCAATCGGTTGGATTAAGGCGCACCGCGAAACCGAACTAAAAAAGACGGGCAAGAAAACGCTTGCCCGCCTTTGCGTATCAGGGTGTTTGGATTCAGGCTTCGGCCCGCGCGGGCTTGGCCGCGGCCTGTGCCTCGGCATAGCGCAGGATGGCCGGAAGGCCCGCGTACAGCGTCGCGGCGCCGTTTTGCGGTACGCACAGCGTCGGTATCTGGCGGATTTGGCATTGCTCGGTCAGGACAGTTTCCCGCTCCGCAAGGACCACGCGGTAGGGCAGCTGCGCCAGGTCAAGCCGGTGCTTGGCCAGCGTACAGTTGGGGCAGGTGGCGGTGGTAAACAGCAGCGCTCCGGCCTCGGGGGCTACCGTCGGTTGTTCATCCGGGGCCTGCGTCGCGGCCGCGTTACCCGGCGCGGCATCGTGGCGCGCGGCGGGGGCATCCCCCTCCTGCGGCTGGTACACCTTGCGCTGCTGGAATTCCTGCAATTTTCCGTCGTTCCAGTTTTTCACGGGGCGGTAGTAACCGGTGATGCGGCTGTACACCTCCGCCTCCGCACCGCATTGCGGGCAGGTGTACTGCTCTCCGGCCAGGTAGCCGTGCGTCGGGCACACCGAGTAGGTGGGGGACAGCGTATAGTACGGCAGGCGGTAGTTTTCGGCAATCTTGCGCACCAGCGCGGCAGCGGAGCGCCACGAGGGCAGCTTTTCCCCCAAAAAGGCGTGGAAAACCGTGCCCGAGGTGTACAGCGTCTGCAAGGCGTCCTGCACATCCAGCGCGGCGAAAAGATCGTCCGTATAGCCGACCGGCAGGTGCGTGCTGTTGGTGTAGAAGGGGGTGCCATCGCCCTGCGCCGCCGTGCGGATGCCGGGGAAGGCTTTCACATCATGCTTGGCAAGCCGGTAGGCGGTGGATTCGGCGGGCGTCGCCTCCAGATTGTACAGATCCCCATACTGCTCCTGATAATCGGACAGGCGGGCGCGCATGTGCAAAAGCACCCGTTTGGCGAAGGCCTGCGTGTCCGGATGGGTCATATCCTGCGCGATCCAGCGGGCGTTCAGCCCCGCCTCGTTCATGCCGATCAGCCCGATGGTGGAAAAATGGCTGTCCAGATTGCCCAGATAGCGCCGGGTGTAGGGGTAAAGCCCTTCTTCCAGCAGACGGGCGATAATTTTGCGCTTCACGCTCAGGCTGCGGGCGCTCACGTCCATCAGGCGGTCCAGCCGGGTGAAGAAATCCGCCTCGTCCGCCGCCTGATAGGCGATGCGGGGGAGGTTGACCGTAACCACGCCGATGGAGCCGGTGCTTTCGCCGCTGCCGAAGAAGCCGCCGGATTTTTTACGCAGCTCGCGCAGGTCCAGCCGCAGGCGGCAGCACATGCTGCGCACGTCGCTGGGCTCCATGTCGGAGTTGATGTAGTTGGAAAAGTACGGCGTGCCGTATTTGGCGGTCATTTCAAAGAGCAGGCGGTTGTTTTCGGTTTCGCTCCAGTCAAAATCCCGGGTGATGGAATAGGTGGGGATGGGGTACTGGAAGCCGCGCCCCTGCGCGTCGCCTTCGATCATGGTTTCGATGAAGGCCTTGTTGATCATGTCCATCTCGGGCTTGCAATCCCCATAGCAGAAATCCATTTCCCGGCCGCCGACGATGGCGGGCAGCTGCGCCAGATCGGCGGGCACCGTCCAATCCAGCGTGATGTTGGTAAACGGCGCCTGCGTGCCCCACCGGCTGGGGGTATTTACGCCAAACACAAAGCTTTGCACGCACTTCTTGGTCTGCTCGTAGGTCAGGCTGTCGGCGCGCACAAACGGCGCGAGGTACGTGTCAAATGAGCTGAACGCCTGCGCGCCCGCCCACTCGTTTTGCAGGATGCCCAGAAAGTTGACCATCTGGTTACAAAGCGTGGCCAGATGCTTGGCGGGCTTGGAGGAGATTTTGCCGGGCACGCCGCCCAGCCCTTCCAGCAACAGCTGTTTGAGGCTCCAGCCCGCGCAGTAGCCCGTGAGCATCGACAGATCGTGGATATGGATTTCCGCATTGCGGTGCGCGTTGGCGATTTCGTCGTCATAAATTTCGGAAAGCCAGTAATTGGCGGTAATTGCCCCGGAGTTGGACAGGATCAGCCCGCCGACCGAGTAATTGACGGTGGAGTTTTCCTTCACGCGCCAATCCATAACCTTGACGTAGCCGTCCACGGTTTTTTTGTAATCCAGCAGCGTAGAACCCATGTTGCGCAGCTTTTCCCGCTGCCGCCGGTACAGGATGTAGGCTTTGCTGACGTTGGCATACCCGGCCTGCGAAAGGACGCTCTCGACGCTGTCCTGAATATCTTCCACGCTGATCTGGTGATCCCTGACCTTGGGCTGAAAATCGGCCGTGACGCGCAGCGCCAGCAGATCGATCACATCCGGATGGGTCTCGACCCCCACTGCCGTAAAAGCGCTCTGCATGGCCGCGGCGACCTTGGCCATCTGAAAATCCACCACGGACTGGTCGCGCTTGACAACTTTATACATACGGCTCTCCCTCCCCTTCAATGCGTAGGCCTATCATAGCACGAAGGGAGGGGTAACGCAACCCCGAATCACAATATGTAGTATTGAAATCGCAAATCGGATACAAGGGGTAGTTTGGCGCGCAGCGCACCGCGCGCAAGCGGGGCGGGGCCGTTACCGAAGCGCCGCCCCGGGCACAAAGGCGCGCAGCGCCTCCAGCAGGGTTTGCATCTCCTGCGGGGTGCAGGCGCTCATGCCGCTGCCCAGCAGCCGCCCGGAATCGACAAAGGTTTGCAGGAAGTAAGGCTCGGGCCCCTGCAGCCAACGGCCGATGGCACGCATGTTCTCTACGGTATGCAGCTCGCGTACCACGGTGGTGCGAAACTCGAAGGGCACGGAGCCTTCCAGCAGCATGGCCGCCGAGCGCTCGACGGCGGAAATATCCACCGCCACACCGGCAGCGGCGGCATAGTGCTCCCGGTCGCTTTTGATGTCCATGGCTACGGCATCCAGCAGACCTTCGTCCAGCAGCCGCCGGAGCACCGCAGGCGCGGCGCCGTTCGTATCCAGCTTGACGGACAGCCCCAGCGCGCGCACCCGGCGCACAAAGGCCAATAGCCCCGGTTGCAGCGTGGGTTCGCCGCCGGTGATGCACACCCCGTCCAGCACGCCCGCGCGTTTCGCCAGAAAGGCGAACACCTCCTCCAGCGGGATGCGCGCCCCATTCGCGGTCAGCACCAAATCCGCGTTGTGGCAAAACGGGCAGCGAAAATTGCACCCGCCCGTAAACACCGTGCAGGCGACCTTGCCGGGGTAATCCAGCAGCGTGAGCTTCTGCAGCCCATATACGGTAAAACCATCGGTATCTTCCATCCGCGTTGCCCTCCTTTACGCCTGTCCGCCCGGGAATCCAGCGGCGCGCCTACATGGCGTGCACACCCGGGGGCCGTTAACGGCGGCCTGTGTCCATTATAGGGGGTTCGGGCCTGCGCCACAACCCCGCCGGGGGAGCGAAACAATCCGAGGGCTGCGGCTGATCCTCCGTGCAGCGCAAACGCAGCGCGACCGCGTACGGGGCATTCCCGTATGCGGTCGCTTGCTGAAAGGGCACTCGCGGCGGCCATGAAAGCCGCACCCCCATTGGACAGGCTTACTCGCCCGCCAAAGCGGCATGGCCCTTAATTATCGTGGTAGCCCTTGTTCTGGTCGCTGATGACCTTGATCACCTTCCGGCGCACCGTCAGGGGGTTTTTATTGAACACGACGGCAAACGTATCCTTCTTGCCGCCGCTCTGTTTCCAGATAATTTTCCCCTCGACCGTGCCCAGCTGCGGGCTGGTCAGGTCTACGGTTTCCCCTACGGTTTTTGGGGTTGTCGAAGGCTCGCAGACGATCTTGGCGCCCGTCTCGGAGATGTCCACAATATGGCAGGCAGCGCCCGGGTCGGTGCTGACCGTGATGGGCTCGTCTACGGTAATCCGTTCCGCCACCCGTTTGCGGGGCCGTTCCACACAGACCAGGATGCTCATCGCCACGGCGATTGCGTTATACAGCGACCAGGCCGCGTTCAGCAGCAGACTGTCCGCGTTGCCGCCGCGTATGGATGTCCACGTCAGCACCCAGCCCAGAACCGTCAGCGCCAGCAGCAGCAGGTAGGGGATGGAAGTGCGTATGGCGAAGCTCCGCCGCGCCGTATTCAGCCCCTTGGGCGTTACGCGGAAGGGGATGGGCCGGGAGAAGATCGCCTCCACCAGCGCGGCCATCGCAAGGTACGGCGCCATCGCCACCTCGTAGATGTGGCTCCAGGACAGCGACCGGCTGCGGTTTGTCAGCGCCCGGTAGGACAGCAGCGACGCCATGTACGACGGGAACCAGAACAGCAGCAGATCATGCACCGAGGCGCGCAGGATGACCGTGCCGAAAATCAGGTAAATGAGCGGGCAAAGCAGGTAGATCATCTTCTGGACGCCAAAGAACCAGTACACCAGCCCGTCCAGGTAGATCATCCGCTGGGCCGTCGAGAGCCCTTTCAGGGTCAGCGGGTTCCACTTCTTGGTCACCTGAATGTTGCCGCGGCACCACCGCTCCCGCTGGCGGATCAGGTCGCTGAAGCTCTCCACCGAAAGGCCGGTGCACAGCACCTCCCGCACGAAAATCGACTGATAGCCCTTGGCTTGCAGGAGCATCCCCGTGGCCATATCCTCCGTGATGGTGCCTGTCGGGATGCCGCCGATGGCGTCCAGCGCGCTACGCCGGAACACGGCGTTGGTGCCCACGTGCAGCACCGCGTTGTAGTTGGCGCGCGCCGCCTGAATATCCAGCATGAAGAAATCCTGCTCGTTGGGGATTTTGCGGTTAAAGTGCAGGTTGAACTGGAAGGGGTCGGGGTTGTAGAACACCTGCGGCGTTTGTACGAACCCGACCTTGGCATCCAGAAAGTAGCCCAGCGTTTTTTGCAGAAAGTAGGATTTGGGCACCATATCCGCATCCAGCAGCAGCACAAACTCGCCGCTGGTTTGCGCCAGTGCGCTGTTCAGGTTGCCGGCTTTGGCGTGCAGGCTGTTGTCGCGGGTCAGGTAGCGCACGCCCAGCGTTTCGCACAGGGCGTGAACCTCGTCGCGGCGGCCGTCGTCGCAGAGGCAGATTTGCAGGCGATCCGCCGGATAATCCAGGTTAAGGCAGGCGAGCAGCGTCTTTTCGAGTATGGAGAGGCTTTCGTTGTAGGTGGCGATCAGCACATCCACGGTGGGCGGCGCGGGCCACTCGCTCAGCAGCCGGGGCTGTTGCCGGTAGGGTTTGACGAACAACAGCCGGTACACAGCCGACTGGAAAAACCCCATGCACTCCGCCAGCAGCAGGATGATGCCCAGCGCCGCGCTGAGCACGCCGTAGGAAAGCGGCAGGGTGTAGCCGACGCGCCACACCAGATAAACCAGGTTATACCCAATGGAGAGGAACAGGAAAGGCACCCGCCACCGGGGCCACTTTTTAGCGACCGCGAAGAACACCAGAAGCAGGAGGATAGCCAGCAGCATCCCCAACCAGGATTGGTCCGCCCAGAGTGAAGGATCAGCCAAAGCCATATGCAATTCTCCTTCCGCACGTCCCTGCTTCCATTATATGCTAAGTGCGGAGGAATTGCGATAGGAAAATGCAAGGGCGTAAGGGCCGGTCGGCAGGAGAAAAGCAGGGCCGAAAAAGGGATAGCGATCCGGCAGCAGGCACTGTTGGGCTAGGCTGGCCCGGCTTGGCCGAATACCTTCCGCCGACAAAGCCGGTTGTACGTGAGCCCTAAAGGGGGCAAAACGGGCTCACGGTGTCGCGCACGGCAGAACGTTGCCGGGTTCAGCCGCGGCTGCATTCCGGCCGCTCAGGCGGCGCCTGCCCCGGCAAAGGGCATGGCACCCGGCAATCAGCGGTTGCGCCTGATTGCCGGGCGTCATGCCCTTATGTGAACACGATGGATGCTCTACCCGCCGAATGCCGCAACAACCCTGGCCGCGTGCCGGGGGGCCGTTTACAGCCCGGATCACAGCCCGAAGGTTTCGCTGTTGCGCCAGCTGCAATGCGCGCAGGTTGTGCAATGTCCGGCTTCCACTTCGTGCGCGAACCGGTCGGCAAGGTCGCTTGCAAACAATTCCGGCAGTGGGGTTTCATGCACATTGCCCAGCGAAAAATCGACGAAGTCCGTACAGAAGCCTACCCGCCCGTCCCACCCGATATGCGCGTGCCGGTAGGGGGACAAACAGAACGGTCTGGCAGCTTCGCGGCCATGTGGCAGATATTGAACCGGGAAGGGCTGTTGCGTAAGCTGTGCCTCATACCATGCCTTGGGATGCGGCTGGAGGGGCTCCGCCACTGTCCACGCGGCGATGCCCGCCGCCTCCTGCCCAAAGCAGGAGCGCATCCAGCTTTGGTAGGCGTGCACCTCGCTGGCCTGCAGGCCGATGCGCGCCTGCAGCAGCACCTTGTCCGGCTGCAGCGCTTCAAAGGCGGAAAGCGTTTCCGGCAGCGCCCTGTCCAGCTCCGGCGTGGTTACGCTCATCAGGGTGATTTTCGCCCTGCCGCCGCGCAGCAGCCGCAGGTTGTCACGCACGCGGGCAAACATGCCCTGCCCGCGAATGGCGTCGTGTACCGCGGGCACGCCGTCAACGGAGATGTAAATCTGCTGGAACGCTTCCCTGCACAGCGCCGCATACCGGTCGATCAGGGTGCCGTTGGTTACCATGCCCAGAGGCGCGCCCAGCGCGTGCAGTCGGTTGACCACCGGTTCAAAGCTCTCGCTCAGCAACGGCTCGCCGCCCCACAGGATTACCGAAGGCCAGGCGCCGTCGCGCTGCGCACCCTGCGCCAGCGAGTCGATCACGGCCAGCCAATCGTCGGTCGTCATCGCCTGCCCACGGCTTTCCCGAAACGCGCCGTGTTCCCCCCACTGGCCGCAAAACCAGCAGTGGAGGTTGCAAAGCCGCGTCAGTTGAAAATGAACCAGCTCTAATTTGCGTGCTTGCAAGGGGGTTCTCCTGTCATTCTCCAAAATAGCGCATCGCCATTAAGGTACGCTCGATGGCGCGTATCTGCGTGCGCATCAGGCCGGGGGAGTAAAGCGCCTTCCGGGCGGCCACCCCGCCCTGCTCCATGGCGAGCGATAGCGCGTCGTTGGCGGCATACAGGTCGGCTACCGATTCCTGCACGTTAAAGCGTCCGGGCGAGGTCGGCTCCGGCGGCCAGCGGGAATCCGATACCCAGGCGCTGGCCAGCGCAGCCATGGCCTCGTGCAGCGCGGGCGTGGCATGGGGGCCGGCGGCCGCCCTGACCGTTTGAATGCCTTCAAAAATGGAGCGGCAAACAGGGTCCATGATACGCGCAAACGGGGTGTTTGTCCATGCCTTGGCGGTGCCGCCGTGCCAGGCCACGCCGTTTTCGATCTGATCCACATACTGGTTTTCGATCGGCTTTTCCGCGGCGAGCACCTGCGAGGGCGTCGCCAGCTGATAGCCGCTTTCGACCGCCATGTCCACAATCTGCTGAAAACGCTCCACGCTGGCCGGTTCCGGCTCAAAGAAGCGCGCCTCGTTAAACTGCTTCACATAAAAATAGGCCGTGCTGCCAATGTACTCGGCATCCTCCGCATAAGGCATGATAAAGCTGCCCGTATCCGCCACCCGGGCTTTCCAGACGGCCAGCATGCGCCGGATTTCTCCGGCATCCACATTGCTGCCGCGCAGCCCTTCGGTGGCGCCCATCAGATACCACAACAGCAGGTTGGCCATGCAATCCGAGCGGAAAATCAGCTTCAGGCCGTTGGGCGCCACGGAGGGGGTCGTCAGGTACCGGAGGTATTCGGGCTTGTCCTGAATGTATTCTTCAATTTTGAACAGCTGCGTTTTGTTGCTGTGCCCTTCCACATCATAAAAGAGCGCCGTGGCTTTACGAATCTCCTCAAAGGACAGAAAAAAAGAATCGGCGTCCATCACCAGCGCTTCAATGCCCGCCTGTTTGTACACCTCCGGGATGTAGGATGCCCAGCCGCATTCCGGGTTCCAGCCAATGACCGGGCGCACCCCGGTATGCCGCTGCCACGCATCCAGACTTTTTTGCAGGGACTCCAGACAAAGCTCCGGGGGCACGTTGGACAGCATGAAATGGATGTAGGGCGATGCGACAGGCTCGACCCGGCCCGCCTGCACCAGCGAACGCAGCTGGGCCATCACCTCCGGCGCTTCTTCGGCAATCACATCAATGGTTTTTCCACTGGCCTCAAACGCAAGGGTGTAACCTTCGCGCTCCACAAGGGAAAGCAACTCGCCGTAGCAATGGCGGATCACCCAGCCCCGCTTTTCCGGCATTAACTGCGAGTACTGGATGTTGGCGTGCGGCATGAAAATAATCTTCGGTTGTACAGCGCTCATACTACTTGCTCCAGTCAAACATGATTTTGAACACGTCGTCGCCTTTTTCCGCCTTATAGGCAAAGGCTTCCCTGCATTTGCTGACCGGCCACATCTCCACGGGCAGCGAATCCACGTCCAGCTTGCGCTCGCTGATCCATTGCAGCACCTGCTCCTTGCAGCCTGCGGCCAGCGCGCAGGTCATGGTCAGGGTTGCGTTTTTCACAAACCAGCGGTGGTAGTGATCCAGAATGATTTTTTCGGGATAATCCCCCTGCAGGTGGATGTGCGCGGGCTCGTCGTCCTGACCCCAGCCGCCGTCCTTGATGTAGCGGTGCAGCGTCCCCACCGCCTCGGCATGGCCGGAGCATTCGATCAGCTGATCGGCCATCCGGCCGTCCGTTACGCGGCGGAGCAGGTCGACGGCTTCCTCCGGCGAGGTGACGTGATCCACATACCGGCGCGCGATGCTCTGGCGGAACGGGTTGGGGTCGATGGCAACCGTGGTCAGGGTCGGCTCCAGAATTTTCAGGATTTGCATGGCGCTGATGCCCACCATGCCCGCGCCGGATACCACGATGGTCTGGTGGGGTTTAAGCGTCAGGCGGCGGATGCCCTTGAGCGCAACGCAGGGCAGGTAGGCAAGCACTGCCTGCTGCTCGGTTACGTTATCCGGCAGCTTGACCATGTAGTCAAAGCTGTCGTTGGTGGTGTTGCCGTCCTTAATGGTGTACTCGCTCCCGCCGCCCCACGCGGCGCACACATCGGCGTATTTCCGGCATTCGTTGATCATCACACGATCCCCGATTTGCAGGCGGCCGTCCGTTTTGGGGCCTTTGGCCACCACCACGCCGGCGGTTTCGTACCCCGGCACAAGGGGATACCAGCACTGCTCGGGGTGCTGCAGCCCTTTATAGGTTTTCATATCGGTGCCGCTGGAAATGCTGCTGAAAAGGGTTTGCGCCACGTAGGCATCCTCCCGGGGAGCCGTCAGATGGATTTCGCGCAAAGCCGCCTCATAGGGGCGCTCGATCACGACGGCGCGCGTTGTTTGATACTGCTGGTATTCCATAGGTTTGATCCTCCCGTCTTACTGGGTAAGCAGCGTTTGCAGGGTATCAAGGCATGTTCGCATGCCTTGCTCGACATCCTCGGGGTTTTCATACTCCACCATCAGGGCGCCTCGGTAATCCCGGGCCGCGTGCATAAAACCGCGCCAATCCAGCGCGCTTGCCCCGCAGGCGGCGGGGCGCAGGCTGCCGTCGGGCAATGTGGCAAAATCCTTGACGTGGATGTAGGCAATCCGATCCCGGAATTTCTGGTAGTAAGGCAGCGGATCAGTCACCCCCACGGCCCAGAGGTTGGCGGGGTCCAAAAGCAGCGCGACCGACTGTGGCACGCGGGCGAGAAGCTCCTCCAGCCTGTCCATCCGGGTAGTGACGGAGTGAATGTACTTCATCCCGGCGCCAGACGGGGTTACGCCCCCGTGCAATTCCAGCGCAAGGGTGATGCGGTTTTGCTCCGCCACCCCGGCCATGGCGGCGATGGCTTCCGCCATGCGGGTAAAACGCTCGCCCACCACAACCTCCGCGGGGCTGAAACCGGCGAAAATGCGCAGGGTTTTCGCGCCCAGCGCGGCGCAGAGTTCAATGACGCGCTGCACCTTGAGCCGGTCCGCTTCGACGGCGGCGGGGTCGGGCTGGGTAAAGTCGTTGCCCGTGACCACATACGTAAGCGGAATCTGCGCCTGCTCATACCGTTTGCGAATCCACACCATATCCGCGTCCGTAATCGTCAGCGGAAAATCCTTGGGGGCGTTGGCAATGGAAAACTCCATGGCGTTCACGCCCAACCGCCTTGTGAGTGCAAGCTGTTCCTCCAGGGGCAATTCCCGCAGCCCCCAGCAGGCCAGCCCCAGTTGATCTTTTTGCATGTGTATGCCTCTTTCAGCCCTTGACCGCGCCGGCTACCAGCCCCTGAATCAGGTATTTCTGGAACAGCAGATACAGCACAATGATGGGCACGCTTACGATGGTGGCTCCGGCAAAGGCCAGTACGTAGTTGGTTTGCAGCTGACCGTTCACGACCGTGTACAGGCCCACGATCAGCGTACGGCGGCTGGTAGTGCTGATGAGCGTAAACGCCAGCGGAAACTCATTCCACACCCACATAAACTGATACAGCAGCACGGTTGCCAGCGCCGGTTTCGCCAGCGGGATGGCAATGTTCCAGAACAGACCGACTTCCCCGGCGCTGTCGATTTCCGCCGCCTCGTAGATTTCATGCGGGATGCCGGCCATAAAGCCCTGCATCACAAAGGTTGCAAACGGGATGCCGCCCGCCACGTACGTCAGGATCAGCCCAGGCAACGAATCGCTCATGTTCAGCTGGCGCAGCACCAGCACAATCGGGAAAATGATCATCGCGGCGGAGATGGTCTGCCCCAGCAGCAGGTACACCATGGCGGCGCCGTTGTAGCGCGTGCGGTAACGGGAAACCGCAAAGGCCGCCATGGTGGAGAACGCGAGCATCAGTAGCAGCGAAGCGCCCGTAACAGCAAGGCTGTTCTGCATCAGCGTGACAAACTTGCCGCGCTTCCAGGCCTCGGCGTAGTTGGCCCACATGAGGGTTTTCGGAACGCCCCACGGCGCCATCAGCATTTCGCCCTGCGTTTTGAGCGAGGAGATCAGCACCCACAGGATGGGCACCAGCGTAATCAGGAGCAGGAGGGTCAGGAACAGCCCCAGGGCGGTTTTTTTCGCGGTTTTTTTCATGCGCCCGCCCCCTTACTCATCCGCCAGGCGGTTGCCCAGCTTCATCTGAAACGCTGCCGCAAGGATAATCAGGCAGATCAGCACGGTGGAAATCGCCATGCCGTAGCTGGCGTTGGAGTTGGCAAAGGAGGTTTTGTAGGCGTAGGTCAGCAGCATTTCGGTGTTGTAGTAACCGGGGCCGCCGTTGGTCATGGCATACACCAGCTCAAACACCCGGAACACATCAATAAAGACCAGCGTGTATACGATGGTGGTGACCCGCTGGATGCTGGGCAGCGTAACATGGAAAACCGTCTGGCGGCGGCTGGCGCCATCCAGAACGGCGGCCTCGATCAAATCCTGCGGCACGGCCTGCAAACCGGCCATGAACAGCACAAAATAGACGGGCACCGTTTTCCAGATCGACGCAAAAGTAACGGCGCCCAGAGCCGTATCCGTATTGGTGATCCATCCAGTGGTCCATTGGCCAAGGCCCAACAGCTCCAGAAACTGGTTCAGCAGACCGTAGGACGGGTTATAAATCCACTTCCACAAGAGCACGGTTACGATGGTCGGCAGGATCGCCGGCAGGTAGGCAACGGTGCGGAAGAATACTTTCCTTTTGACAAAGCTCTCGATGATGTAGGCCAGAACAAAACTGAACACGGGTACCGCGATAATCATCACGAGGCCGTAAATCAGGTTGTTGCGGATAGAGGTGGCTAAAACGGAATCGGAAAACAGGCTGGCGAAGTTTTTAAGCCCGACGAAAGCGGCGGTGGAAAGTTTGCTGGTTCCCTTCCAGTCGGTAAAGCTGATGACGCCGGTCATCAAAATGGGGATAATCCAAAAGATGGTATACACAACCAGCGCAGGCGCGAGAAAGGTCCAAAACCATTTTGTGGATCGTTGCTGTCGGGTGAAGCGCTTCATACACCGACCCCTTCCCAAAAGGGTAAGGGGAGCCGACCGCCCTGCCCGGCGCAGAACCGGCCGGCTCCCCATGCACCCTTACTTCTGTGTCAGTTCTTCTTCCCAGATGGCTTGCACGTTATCCAGCACCTGCTGCGGGGTTACCTTGCCCTGGATCATCTCCTGGATGCCCTTGCACAGGTTATCCATCACCTTGGAGGAGACCATATCCAGCAGGTAGAAGGAATCGGCGGTGCCCGCGCCGGCCAGCTGCTTGGAGGCCGTCAGCGCGACGGGATGGGTCAGCCCGGCGTTCCAGGCTTCCACATTCACGATCTTGCCCAACTGCTCCACATCGTTCTTGGCAACGGTCTCGCTCCACAGGAAGCTCATCGCGGCCTTGGCGGCGTCGGGGTTTTTCACGTTTTTGGGGATGCACCACATGCTGCCCCAGGTTACGGCCACAGAGCTGAGGGGGCTGGCCGTAAAGTCGAGCTTCTCCAGAATGTTGTAGCTGAAATCCGTGCCCGCCGCGACGGAATCAATGGCGGTTGCCATGCCGGTATGGGCGCTGTACATGGCGGCCTTGCCGGAAACGAACTCGGCAATCGCGTCGTCGTCGGTGTAGTTGGCGGAGGAAGGATCGATCACGTTGGCTTTGACCAGATCATCGACAATCTCCAGCGCCTTGACCATGGAGGGGTCGTTGTACTTGGCTTCGCCGTTATAGGCTTTCACCAGCAGGCCGCTGCCCACCAGTTGCGCCTGGGTTTTGGCCAGCAGGTCGGCCGCGCACCAGTTGGTCGCGCCGGTCACGATGGCCTTGTAGCCCTTGTCGTTCAGCGCCTTGGCCACGGTCTTCAGGCTTTCCACATCGGTGGGAAGGGCAAGGCCCAGATCGGCAAAAATCTTGGTGTTGTAGAATACGCAGCTGGTGTTGGCAAAATCGGGGATGCCGTACACGCCGTTGTCGGGGTTGTTCAGCGGGCCGGCCCAGGCAAGGGCGCCCTTGTTGTAATCCCAGCCGTTCTGGTTGATGAACTCGGTCAGCTCCAGCAGATCGCCGTTGGCGGCATAGTCGTTAAAGGTGGTTTTCATCAGCTGCACGATTTCGGGCGGGTCGTCGCTGGTCAGCTCGGCCTTGACCTTGTCGTCATAGCCCTCGGAGCCGAAATAGGTGGCCTCAATGGTCACAGGATTGTTCGCATCCGCGTTGTAGGCATCAATTAACGCAGGCCAGTTGGGAAGCTGCGCTTCCGTCCATTTGATATACACGCGAACGGTGGGGCGCTCCGTAGCCGCTTGTGCCGCAGCCGTGCCTGTGACAAGCACCATGCTCAGCAGCATAGCCACAGCCAGCATCATGGAAAGCAACTTTTTAGTCATAAACCTTCTCCTCTCAAATTTGAGTGCCGATCCTTGTGACGTCAACGAAACAAAGCCCATACATTGGCCGATATATGCTCTGCGTTTTGTTGACATCCTTCGTGCTCTATAGTAAACTATGCGTAATTTGAAAACAAGAGATTATGTTGCTACTTATACGCGATATGTTGCATAGCCGCAAAGGAGCCCTGTACACATGCAAAGAGACTGGGTTGAGTTTTTTCGCGCGCCGAACACCAGCAAATCCTCCTCCCTGGTATTATACTACGCCGGCCGGGAAAAATGCCTGCCGGGGCATCAGTTTGGCCCGGCCGTGCGCGCGCAGTATCTGCTGCATTTTATCCTGTCGGGCAAGGGCACGTTCCAGACGGGCAAAAAGGAGTACGCCCTTTCCAAAAATCAGGCGTTTATGATTAAGCCCGGTGAAAACACCTGCTACATCGCCGACCGGGACGACCCGTGGGAGTATATGTGGTTTGCCTTTGACGGCAGCGAGGTGGTCACGATCCTGCAAAACTGCGGGCTGCTGGGCGACGACCCCATCACCAGCTATACGCTGGACGATACGCTGATCGCGGCGTTTCAGGATACGATTACCGAAATGGAAATGAAAACGGAAAACGAATACATGCTGCTGGGCAATCTGTACCACATTTTTGCCCACCTGAGCCGCAGCCGGTATGCCGACGATGCGGAAATCTCCAGCATCTACCTCCAGCATGCCCTGAACTTTATCCGCAACAACTACCGCAACGATATTCAGGTTAAGGACATCGCCCATTATGCGCAGGTGGAGCGCTCCTACCTGTACCGCATGTTTATGAAGGAGTTTCACAAATCGCCCAAGCAGTATCTGGTGGAGTATCGCCTGCGGGCGGCCGCGGATATGCTGACCCACTCCGAGATGAATGTGACGGAAGTCGCGTATGCCTGCGGGTTTAACGATCCATCCGCGTTTTGCCGTTATTTTCGGGAGCATACGGGCTTCACCCCCAAACGCTACCGCACCATTGATGGGGATCGGACGCTTTCCTATGTGTCCGATGAGAAACAGACATAAGGGCGGCTTGCCGTGCGGAGGAAACCTGCTGCCGACCAGCGGGCGTTTCCGCATCGGGCGGGGGTTGCCTGCGCGGGCGATCTGCGGCGCAAGGGGCCGATCACGGTGGCTCCGTGACGGCTTTGGGCGCAAAACCTCAGCGGTTGCTTTTCTTTCATAATCAAAGGAGGGGGATCACGGCTTACGCAAAATGGCAGCCGCGAGTTTGAGCCGCGTTGCAAACGAAACGGTTCGGCGCGCTGCGTCCGATCATCGTCAGACAACCCGTTTTTTGGAAGGAACACATTGACAATCGGGCGCCAAACCCTTATTCTTATGCATAGTGCACAGAACACCGGACTCATATCGAAAGGGGAATCATTCACATGAATAAACGCGTCCTCTCTGTTTTGTTGCTTCTGCTGTTGCTGGCAACCATGGTTCCGGTCATCAGCGCATCCGCTTTGATTGGCCCCCAGTACATCTCCACCAGCAACGGCAAGGGGGTCTATCTGCGTTCCGGCCCCTCCAAGGATGACAGCATCCTGACCACCATCCCCTACGGCGCACAGGTAGATTCCTGCGAATATTACGACAGCGCATGGAGTGCCGTATCCTACAAGGGCAACTATGGGTACTGCATGACCCGGTACCTTTCTTCCACCAAGCCCTCCTCCAAGCCCAGCCCGACGCCCACGCCCTCGTCCGGCGGCAGCGGCCTTTCCTTCCGGAATTTCACGGATGTGAATTACTATGTGTCGGTTCGCCCCTCCACGCCCTCCGGGTTTGTGAATCTGCGCTGGGCGCCGTCCAAGTCGGTGGATATCCGCTCTACCTACTATGCGGGTTACTCGCTGCGCGTGCTTGCGCAGGATGATACGTGGGCGCAGGTGCTGGACGAAACAAACGGCATTTGCGGCTTCATGATGCGCAGCTATCTGTCCGATTCAGGCGACGGAATCGGCAACAATAGCGACAGCAGCGACAACAGCAGCGAGGAAAGCGACAGCTGATTTCCGGTTTGACTGAGTTTGGCAATGAATAGGGAGGGAACCACATGAAAAAGATTCTTGCGATTCTGATGGCAGCCGTCCTGCTGCTTGGCAGCGCCAGCGCTTTGGCCGAGGTTGTGAAGTTTGCCGAAGACAGTTCGGACTTTGACATCCAGATGGAACTGCCCGAAGGCGCTTCCGTCGGCAAACAGGAGGACTCGGAACTGGTGAGCGTCTGCCAGATCAACAGCGAAGGCCTTGCCAGCGTATACATTACCATTGCGCCCTCCGATATCTATGGGGACCTTTCCATGAACGACCTGAGCGAGGACGATGTGGAAAACCTCAAATCGCTGGCCGGCGAACAGTACGACAATCCGACCATGGCGATTGAGATCACGCCCAGCGGGAACAAGTACATCCATGTTTCGTCGGATGCCGGCGTCGCGTCCATCTTTACCCTGTACCGCGGGTATTTTGTGGAGCTTACGCAATGGCACGAGGATTACAGTGAGCTGACGGATGCGGATTACGCCTTCATGCTGCAGCTGCTTTACAACATCGATTTCCTGCCGCTGCAATGACCGACCGGCGGCTTCAGCCTGCTGAAAAAGGCCCATCTGCTTTGTCGCCTGCACCGGACAAGGGCGGTCACGTACGTCCGTGTACGCACCCGCCCTTATCCGGTTTGGCTTCGCGCATCTGAACCTTTTTGAGCAGGCTGTATCCCGGCATCTTAATAGGTTTGTCAAAAGCAAGAAGCTGCCTACCGGCAGCTTCAGCCTGCTGAAAAAGGCCCATCTGCTTTGTCGCCCGCACCGGATAAGGGCGGTCACGTACGTCCGTGTACGCACCCGCCCTTATCCGGTTTGGCTTCGCGCATCTGAACCTTTTTGAGCAGGCTGTTTCCCGGCATCTTAATAGGTTTGTCAAAAGCGAGAAGCTGCCGACCGGCGGTCAGCCTGCTGAAAAAGGCCCATCTGCTTTGTCGCCTGCATCGGACAAGGACGGTCACGTACGTCCGTGTACGCTCCCGCCCTTATCCGGTTTGGCTTCGCGCATCTGAACCTTTTTGAGCAGGCTGTTTCCCGGCATCTTTATAGGTTTGTCAAAAGCAAGAAGCTGCCGACCGGCGGCTTCTTGCTTTTACGACCAATACGGGGCGCGGAGCGGCGCAGCCATTTGCTGCGGCGGAAATACGTATACGGAACTTTGGGTGTAAGGATTGCCCGTAAAAGCAAAACAGTGACTGCAAAATGGACGCGTATCTGCTGCGCTATGGTGCGTCCGCTGGGATTCCCCTTCCGCGCACCGCAGCTGGTACCTTGCGTCCATAGCCCAAGGGGTTATTTTTGAACGCCGATAATCTGAATATGCTCATGCAAAAGCTCATGGTCGCGCCTGAACCCGGCGTTCACCAATACGCGGGTAATTTCTTCCGGCGCGTATAGTTTTACGTCGCCTGCCGGAGAATGCCGGATCAGGGGATTGCAAAGAATCCGCAACAGCCGGGTGTAGTAAACCTCCGCGATATACAGCCTTCCGTTCGGCTTTAGCACGCGATAGGCTTCTTTGGCGAAAGCGGCCACATCGGGGAAATGATGATAGGCGGCGCAGACCGTCAGGACGTCGAACCGTTCATTCTCAAAGGGAAGCGCGTCACAGCCCGCCTGTCGGAACTCCATGCCGGGGTTCAGCCGCGCGGCGTTTTCCACCATTCTGTCGGACAGATCCACGCCAAAGCCGGAGAAACGGTGCTTTCCGGCCAGCATTGCAAGCAGACGACCGTTCCCGCAGGCGACGTCGAGCACTTGCCCGCCCTCGGGAATTTGCACCCGCTCCAGCAGCAGGTTCTTGAAACGGAGCGTATACTGGCCGTCAAACGTATCGTCATAATGGTCGGCAATTTTTTGGTAGTTGCGGGCAGAACGCTCTTCATACTTGCGCTTGTTCATGGGCATCTCCTTCTTTGCACGGCATGCCGCCGCGGTGGGGGCGAACCGACGCAGCAGGTGCGGCGGATACTGGGTTGCGGCACAGGGAAGAATCCGTTGCCCGCCTGTAACGTGCCCGGCAACAGGCACATCATTTTCGGTCGGTAAACCCCTTCTCGGGCGACCATTCGCAGGTGCCCGTGAGCTGGTAGCGGCAGTTACAGCATTCATCGCCGTCCGCAAGTGTCTTGGTGCGGGTAAAGCCGTTGCCCATCAGGTGGGAAAACAGGTAGTCCATCCGGCAGACGCCGGGCAGCATGCCCTGCGCGCCAAAGTCCTTCGTCAGTTTGAGATAGGCACACTCCAGGATGTCGATTTCATAGGTGTTCGCATCGATGGGGCGATAGGCGATTTTCCAATCGTAAGGGTGGAGCTTGCCTGCCTTCTGGCGGGCTACATGCCCCGCAGCCTTTCGGCTGAAGCTGCCCAGATAGAGCCTACCGGCGAGCTTCAGCAGGGATGCGGGCAGGGTGCGCGCCATGCGCTCGTTCATCACCCACAGATTCCGATCCGCCTCCTGCGGGGTATTGGCCAGTTCCAGCAGGGTTTGATACCAGGCCATATAATAGGGCGCGAATTTGTAATTGAACGCAAACACGCTCTTGCCGATGTCGGGCACATTGGGCAGGATCCCGGCAAGGCGGGCATTGCTGCCCGCCTTGAACCGAATCCAAAACTCCTGACTGTACTGTTGCTGGTAATAGCTGCGGCTGCGGTGCATCGCAATCTGATACAGCAGTTTGCTCATACCGGCTTCCTCCGCAGATGCTTTACCAGCTTCACAACCTCGTACCACAGCACCGATACGCAGGCTACGCCCAGCACCGTCAGCACCTGCACGGCGCTCAGGGGCGCGAGTTTGAGAAAACCGTTCAGCGGCGAATACAGGACGAGCGCAAGCCCGGCAAGGATTGCGAGATTGGCCAGCCACATCACTTTATCGCGTGCCAACCGGCGCAGGGAATGCAGCATGAAGTCGGTTTCAGAGCTGTTGACCTGTACAAGCAGCAGGTTGGCCAGCATGATGACCGCCAGACCCATGGCGCGCGCGACGGGCGCGTTCAGTTCATTGCCCGCCATGGTTGTCAGGTACAGGCCAAACGAGGCGGCGAAGATCATCAGCCCTTGCAGCACGCTCTTGAGGAGCACGCCGGCGGTGAGGATTTTCCCTTTCGGGTCGCGGGGCTTGCGCTCCATGATGTTTTCCTCCGCGGGCTGGCGTTCCAGCACGATGGAGCAGGTGGGGTCGATAATCAGCTCCAGCAGCACCACATGCAGCGGCAGCAGGAAAAGGCCTGTGGGCGAAATGCCCATCATGGGCGCCAGCAGGGAGGAGAGCGCAATGGGGATGTGGATGGTAAAAACGTAGCCGACCGCTTTGCGGATATTATCGTAGATACGGCGGCCGTCCTTGATGGTATCGACAATGGTGGAGAAATTATCGTCCAGCAGAATCAGATCGGCGGCTTCGCGGCTCACTTCGCTGCCGCGCTTGCCCATGGCAACGCCAATATCGGCGTACTTGAGCGCAGGCGCGTCGTTTACGCCGTCGCCCGTCATGGCAACAATTTCGCCGTTCTGCTTGAATGCCTTCACGATGCGCATCTTATGCTCGGGAATCACGCGGCTGAAGATGCTGACGTTCTTCACCTGCTCGCACAATTCCGCATCGCTCATGGTTTCCAGCATATCGCCCGTGATGATGTTTTCACAGTGCAGCATGCCGATTTTCTGCGCGATGGATGAGGCGGTAACGCCGTTATCGCCCGTGATCATGACCACGCGAATCCCCGCGCGGTTGCATTGCTCAATATCCCGCTTCACGGTTTCGCGGGGCGGATCGGCCAAGCCCACCAGACCGCAAAGCGTAAGCGTGCAGTCGGTAATCGTATCGGGGATCCCCGCCGGGGAGGCAACGTTCATTTTGCCTACGGCAATCACGCGCAACCCCTGCTTGCTCATTTTAAGCAGCTCGTGCTGGGTGAGCTCGCGCTGCTCGTCGGTCATGGAACAGAGCGTGAGGATGCGTTCGGGGGAGCCTTTCGCGGCCACGAGAATCTGTTCGTTACGGTGCCACACGTGGCCCATCATTTTTAACTCGTTGGTGAAGGCATATTCGCTGATCAGCTCGCCCGAAAACAGATGCTCCCTGGTGATGCCCATGCTGTCGCAAAAGGTGAGCATCGCTTTTTCCATGGGGTCGTATGCGTCCGTTTCGCAGGCGAGGCCCATCGTTTCCACCAGCAGATGGTCGTCGTCCTCCTGTGTGGACCAGATATCCTGCACCGTCATCTGGTTCATGGTGATGGTGCCCGTCTTATCCACGCACAGCACCGACACGGCCCCCAGCGTTTCCACCGCGGGCAGCCTGCGCACCAGAGAGTTTTTCTTGGCCAGCCGCCATGCGCCCATGGAGAGAAACACCGTCAGGATGACGGGGAACTCCTCCGGGATCATTGCCATGGCCAGCGTGATGCCCGACAGGATGCTCTCGATCAGGCGTGCGCCCGGCATGTGGTCGGGGATGTTGATGTACGTGGCGATGCCGACCAGCGCGAACAGCACCGCCGCGATGCCTGCGCAGAGCTTAACCAGGCTGCCGGTCTGCTTTTGCAGCGGCGTCGGCTCTTCCGGGGCGGAGGCCACGTTCATGCCGATTTTTCCGTACTCGGTGCGGGGGCCGATTTGCGTTACCTGCACCGTCGCGTTGCCTTGCGTAACCAGCGTGCCCGCATAGCACTGATCCTTGCGCCAGTAATCCGCCGTGGGTTCCGCCGTGGCGGTTTTCCATACGCCTTCGGCTTCGCCGGTCAGCGAGCTTTCATCCACGCAAAGGTCGTTGCAGGAGATGATTTTCCCATCGGCGGGGATTTTTACGCCCTCGCAGATCAGCATCAGATCGCCGGGAACCAGCTCGACGCTGGCAATCTCCTGCTCCAGCCCGTCGCGGATGACCCGTACATGCGGCGCGGAAAGATCGCGCAGCGCGCTGAGCGTCTTATCGGTTTTCCATTCCTGAATCACATCGATGGAGATAATGCCGATTACGAACACCAGCATGATCGCCCCGTCACGCGGTTCGCCCAGAATGAAGTAAATAACCGCCGCCACCAGCAGCAGCAGGAACATTGGCTCGCCGATGATGTGCAGAACCTTGTGAAAGAAGCTCTCCTTCTTGCGGGGGGTCAGTTCATTTTTGCCGTACTGCGCCTGCAGCGCTTTGACCTGTGTGGTTGTAAGCCCCTGTTTTAAACCGTTCGCGTTCGTCATAGCCCGCATCCTCCGTATTCGCCTTTCGACTTTGCGTTTGATCGCTCTATGGCACTTACTTCAGCGAGGGTTTCGCGGAGGGATTGTTTTATTATTTATCCGGATGGATCAATAAAAAACACACCTGCGAAACATACTACTGTCCCGCAGATGCGTTATCCTGCATCTACTGCCGCTCGCGCGGCCCAGCCCCACAAACCTCCGGGCGGAGGTTCATCGCCTGCTCAGATTGTACTGGTGATCTCGCACTCTCTCTGGTCGGAGGGAATGTAATACAGTGCAAAGAGACAAGGATATCTTAGCATCGTTTGGACGGATTGTCAACATGGGCTTGTTTGCCGGGCTTTAGGACATTGCCGGCGAATGCGCCTTCATAAGCGTGAGGCCAGGCAAAGCGCAGGGCATGAACTGCGGAGGATGTTGAGAATTGTTGGAGATTCATACGCCCGGTATGGGGGGATATCGTGACCGGCGTCTGTGAAATACACTCAATGCGATTGTGGCTGGTATACCTCAAGTTTGATGCTGTTTTGAATCAGCGCGTGCACTTCGGTCAGGCTTCGCAATTCGTTTGTCGCGATCCACTGCGCGGTTACATTGCCAAGTGCCGTGGCTTCGACAGGCCCTGCATACACAGGCAAACCGGTGGCGTTTGCGGTAAACTGGTTCAGCGTGGTGTTTTGACTGCCTCCGCCTACCACGTTGATCTTCGTAATCGGCTGCTGTGTGAGTGCGCTCAGCTGTTTGATCGCGCAGCCGTAGCACAGCGCAAGGCTTTGGTGTACACAGTACAGAAGTTGGGCGTCGCTTTGGGGCGGGGGTGCGCCCATCTCGAGCAATGCGTTGGCGATTTCCGCCGTCATGCCGGCAGGCGACAGAAAGCGCCCGGATGAGGCGTCAAAGGTGTGCGGATAATCCTTGCCTTCCAGGGCCAAAGCTGCCATCTCCGCGTAAGACAGGCGTATGCCCCACTCGCGCCGGATGGCCTGCAGCAACCACAGCCCGATAATATTGCGCACAAAGGTTGTGTGTCCGCCGTATCCGCTTTCATTGGTAAATCCGGCAAGGCGCGCCGCTTCCGTCAGTATCGGTGCGTCCAGTTCCTGCCCCAGCAGGCTCCACGTGCCGCTGGACAGCACCGCCGCCCCTTCGCCGGAAAGCGGTGCGGCCAGGAAGGCACTGGCCGTGTCGTGGCTGGCGGGAAGCACCACGGTGCAGGGGTACCCCACAAGGCGTTCAACAGCGGGCAACAGCGGCCCCAGCAGGGTGGCGGGGCAGGCGGGCGGGTCGCCCAGCAGCGCAGGGGGAATACCCGCCGCCGCCAGCACGCCCTCATCCCAAAGGCCGGTGCGGGCATTCAGCAGCCCGCTGGTGGAGGCGATGGAAAACTCATTGCGGGCAATGCCGGTCAGCCGATACTGCAGGTAGCAGGGGGTAAACAGCAAGCGCGCGTTGGCGTACGGCCACGCGGGGGCAGCCTTCGCCTCGGCCATCAGCTGATACACTGTGTTGTAGGGCTGGCGCGCGATGCCCGTGCGCGCGTATAGCGCTTCGGGAGGGATGGCGGCGTCCAGCAGCGCGGGCATGGTGGCGGTGCGGGCATCACGGTACGCTACGGATGGGCCCAGAGGCTTGCCCGCCGTATCAATCAGGGTGTAATCCACCCCCCACGTATCGATGCCAACCGTCGCGGGGGTCATGCCCCTGTCGGCACAGGCGCGCATCCCCGCGACCACATGGGCGAAAAGGGCTTCCATATCCAGCATTGCAGGCCGTTACGCGTCACGATCTCGTTGGGAAAGTGGTAGACCTCGGTCAGTTCAACACATCCGTGCACAATGCGGCCAAGGATGTGCCGCCCGCCGCTTGCGCCTATATCAATCGCCAGCGCATAATCGCCCATGGCGCAGCCCTCCCATTACGATGTTTGGCGGGTTTACCTTACGGATGGCAAAGCCTCGCGGGGTGTCCAAAACACACTGCGGCAAGGTTGCCCGCGCGCTGCGTTTTGCTAGTCCAAAGGCTCAGCCGTACAGCGGGCCATAGTGCTTGCAGGCGGCGTAATCCGCGGCCTCGCTGTCGCTTGTGCCAAACGCCGCCCAGCTGTGGGGGCGGAACAAGTTTGCCACCGGTACGTTATGCATGTTCACAGGGATGCGCAGCATGGCGCACAGCGTAATCAGCGCCGCGCCCACATGCCCGTACACGGTCACGCTGTGGTTGGCACCCCAGTTGGCCATGACGCCATACACATCGCGGAATGCCCCTTCGCCCGTAAGGCGGGGCGCAAACCACGTGGTGGGCCACGTACGGTCCGTACGCTCATCCAGCGTGCGGTGTACGTCCGGCGGCAGCAGCAGCGTGCTGCCTTCGGCAATCTGCATCACCAGCCCCACGCCCTCGACAATGTTGGCGCGCAGCATGGTTACGGGCATCTCCGCCTGTGTTGCGAAGTGGCTGGAAAATCCGCCCCCGCGGAAGTACTCGTAATTGGCGCGGCACCAGTCGGTCGCGGCAAGGCAGGCCTTCACATCGGTGTCGGTCATGGCCCAGAAGGGCTTCATAACGGGCTTGCCCGTCGCATCGCGGCAGGCGCCGGTGCAGTCCAGCGCGGTGGCGCCGCTGTTGATCAGGTGGATAAAGCCGTCTTTGGCCAGCCCGTCCGGCTGCCAGCCCGTGACGCGCGCCACGGCATCGGGGCTCCAGTACGTGCGCACATCGTGGAAGCACGGCGCGGTTTGCGCTACCAGCGTGCCCAGCATCATCGCCACGCCGTTGAGGGTATCGTTCTCGGTAGCGAAGGGCACAGGCGCTTTGGGGCCGTTCCAGTCAAAGGTGCTGGTAAGGATGCTTTCGGAAAAATCGGCGTTGGGCAGCCAGTCCGTCCAGTGGCGCTGCCCCTGAAAGCCGCCTGCGATGGCGTTTTTACCCAGCGCTTCTTCATGCCAGCCGAGGGCGGAAAGCTTCGGATTGCCAAACAGGATGTCGCGGATGATCAGCGTCATCTTGACCACAAACGGCCAATCCTCCTCGGGGGGGATGGCCTTGGAGCGGGCGATCACCTCCGGCAGGAGTTTGCCCGCGTTACAGTCGAACCCTTCGGGGCAGTTGGCCTTGACCCAGGCAAACGCGCGCCGGTACTCGTCGGGGTCAAAGATTTCAAACTTTAAGCGGCGTAAAATCTCGGTCATATCCACCCACTCGGTGCGGATGCCGAAATACTTCTGGAACGTCGCGGTGTCGCAGTAGCTGCCCATGATGCCCATCGACACGCCGCCAAGGTTCACATAGGCCTTGTTACGCATCCAGCCCACGGCAATGGCGCATTGCGCAAAGCGCACGATTTTCTCCCGCACGTCGTCCGGCACGGCGGTATCGGACGCATCGCACACGTCGTGCCCGTAGATGCTGAAGGCGGGCAACCCTTTTTGCGCATAGGCGGCCAGCACCGCGGCCAGGTATACCGCGCCCGGCCGCTCCGTGCCGTTGAAACCCCACACGGCCTTGATGGTGAGCGGGTTCATGTCGAACGTCTCCATGCCGTAACACCAGCAGGGCGTTACCGTCAGCGTGGCGACCACGTTTTCGGTCGAAAACCGTTCCTCGCACAGCGCCGCTTCCGCGCCGCCGCCGATGGTGGAGGGCGCGACCACCGCCTGCACAGGGGTGCCGTCCGGGTAACGCAGGCCCTCGATCAGCGCCTTGGCGGCCAGCGCCATATTCATGGTCTGCTTTTCCAGCCCCTCGCGCACACCGCCCCAGCGGCCATCAATCACGGGGCGGATGCCAATTTTCGGATACAACATGTCAATTACTCTCCTTATCGGCCTTTGGGTCGCATTGCGGCGCTGCCGGGCGACACTTCTCATAGCCCGGGTGCCTGCCGGATACATGGTAGTAGTTCTCGCGCAGGTCCAGCAGTTTGTCGATGTTCGGGCGGCTGATCTCCTGTGCGCCGCCCAGCATCCGCGCAGTCAAGCTAATCTTGGCAAACAGCTCAAGCGTTTCCATACGGTAGTAGGCGGTCAACAGGTCTTTGCCGACGGCCAGCGCGCCATGGTTTTGCAGAAGCATCACATCGTGGGTGGGCAGGTACGGGTCGATGGCGTCCGGCACCTCGCAGGTGGAGGGCGCGCCATACGGCGTAACGGGAATCGCGCCGATGGTGATGACGGTTTCAATCATGCTGTACTCGTCCAGCGGGATGTTGGCGACGGCGTAACCCGTGGCTGTGGGCGGATGCGCGTGCACCACCGCGCCCACGTCGCCGCGCTTTTCATAGCAGCGCATGTGCATTTTCAGTTCACTGGAGGGCACGCTGCCCTCAGGGCCTTCCACCACTTCCATGGCAGCATTCACCCGCAGCAGCTTTTCGGGTGTGATGAAGCTTTTGCTGATGCCCGACGGCGTGATCCAGAACGTACCGTCCGGCAGTTTGACCGAAACGTTGCCGTCGTTTGCCGCGACCCAGCCCTGCTGCCACATCCGGTGGCAAACATCACAAATCTGTTCTTTCAGCGCATCCGTATGCAAATGTCATCCCCCGTTCCATCGGTTTCTACGGTTATCATACGCCTTGCCAAATGAAAATACTCATGCTATCATGGCCGAAAGTAGCACAATATTCACCTGAAGGGGGAGGCGGCCCGTCATGAGCAACCTTCGGTACCACGAGAGCAAACAGCGCGGTTCGCTGTCTTTTCCGTTGGATTACCATTTTGTGGATCGCAACCACAGCCGGTACGAAATGCCCTATCACTGGCATGAGGAGGTTGAGCTGCTGCGTGTTCTGCGCGGATGTTTCCGGCTGAACGCAGGCGGCGAAACCTACTGTCTGGCGGCTGGCGATGCGGCGTACATCGCATCGGGGGTGCTGCACGGCGGTGTGCCCGACGCGTGCGAGTACGAGTGCGTTGTGGTGGACCTGCGCCTGCTGATGCGCGGCGACGATCTCAGCAAGCGCCTCATTGGCGACCTGATGGACGGGCACATCGCCGTCATGCCCATCTTTGGCGTGGAGCGCGCGCTCGTGCAGCAAACGCTCGCCCCCATGTTCGAAGCCCTGCATAACCGCTACGAGGGATACACGCTGATCGCGCTGAGCTGTCTATACCGGTTTGCAGGCGAAATTTACCGTTTGCATGCCTATACGCGCCGCGAGCAGCCCGACGGGCCGGAGAACCGCCGCATGCTCAAGCTTAAAAAAGTGTTTGAAATGATTGAAGAACACTATACCGAACCGCTGCACCTTGCCACCCTGGCAGCGGCGGTCGGCCTTACGCCCAAGTACCTGTGCCGGTTTTTCCGCGAGGCCACGCACCGGACGCCGCTGGACTATATCGGCTACTATCGGGTGGAGATGGCTTGTTACGCGCTGGCCGCCACGGAGCACAGCGTGACAGAGATCGCGCTGGACAGCGGCTTTTCCGATCTGAACTACTTCATTCGCTGTTTCCGCAAGTACAAGGGAGTTACGCCCGGCCAGTACCGCAAGACCGTGCGCGGGCCGTTCAGTGGCGCGGAGTAAGCTGCTTGCGGGCGAATCGTTGCGACGGTGTCGGCTCATGCAACGCGCAGCTTGCCCCGCCTGCGGTTGCCTTTCATTGTGAAAAGCCGCCTCTCCCAGCAGCTGGGAGAGGCGGCCGGCAATGGAACCGGCGCATAGGAGGCATACGCCGGTGAGACTATTTGACAACGCCCTTTTTAAGGATCACATTGGCGTAGAGCGCCTGCTCGCCCGTGGCGACGCACACATAGCAATGGCGACCTTTTTCATAGAAAGCGGGTTTCTCAACAGCCTCCTCGCGAAGGCCATCCGCCTCGTGACGCTGGCCGATCTGCCGGTACGTATCCCAAACCTCCGGCTTATACGGGTCGCCCTTGACCACGGCCATCAGCGTGACAGGGTGCTCCACATACGCGTCCAGCGGGAAGAACGTGAGGATCATGTCTAAAATCTCGACAATACCGTAGCCGTCCATGCGCACGCAGCGCTCCGGGCAGCCAAACTTGGGGTAATTCCCGTCGCACAGCAACAGTTCGTCGCCGTGGCCCATTTCCAGCATGGCTTTCATCAGCTCCGGCGGCATCTGGCGCGGGATGTTTTTTAACATATGGTTACATCCCCCTTACTGGACGATCACGCCGTGCTCGTCCCACAGGTCGTGCCAGTCGTTCGCGCTCGGCCACAGGAACACCTGCCCCTTGATGAGGCGGCAGTTGCGCTCGACCGTCTTGAGTTTGGCCATCTCCGCGTCGGTCAGCGGGTCTTCCGTGGTGCAGCGAAGGTTGGACACATACTCGTTTTCGTGTATCGAGAAGGGGATGGGGATCTGCCCGCGCTGCACGGCCCATTTCAGGCAGATAACCGCGGGGTGTACGCCGTGGGCTTTGGCGACTTCTACCACCTCGGGCACCGCAATGTCCGCGACGTCTTCAGGGGTCATGTCGCGGTCCGGCCGTGTGGGGCTGCCGATGGGGCAGAAGCCGATAGGCGTGATACCGCGTGCGACCACATAATCATACAGCGCCTGCTGTTGGAAGCAGGGGTGCAGCTCCATCTCGATCAGCGAAGGCTGGATGCGGCACAGCGGCAGCACGGCCTCCAGTTTGGGGATGGTCATGCTGCTCATGCCGATATGTCGCACAAGCCCCATGTCGCACAGCCGTTCCATCTGGCGCCAGGTCGCCATGAACTCCTCTACCGAGAACGGCCTGCTATTGGGGTTGCGGCTGTCGCCATCGCAGCCCGGCGCATGGTAGTTGGGGAACGGCCAGTGTACAAAGAACGCGTCGATATAGTCCAGCTTCAGGTCATGCAGCGTTTTGGCGCATGACAACAGCACATCACCCCGCCCGTGCATGTCGTTCCATACCTTGGAGGTGATGAACAGCTCCTCGCGCTTGACGGCGCCTTCCTTGAACGCGGCGTCGAACACATCGCCGATCAGGTCTTCATTGCCGTAGACCGCCGCGCAGTCAAACATCCGGTAGCCACAGCGGATGGCGCCTGCCACCGCCTGTGAAACCTGCGCGGGCGTGAAGCGATCGCTGCCAAATGTGCCCATGCCGATGCAGGGGATCTGTTCGCCGTTTGCCAATTTGCGCTTGGGCACAAGCGCCGGGTTAATGAATTCCGCCATGTGTAGACCCTCTTTCCTATGGTTTGCGTTACAGAGTATGGATTTCCACCTTAGGCAATATCGCCTGCAAATCATGATCTGCATATTCTCCGGTGCCGATGGCCAGCGCCGCCGCTGTGGCGACCGCTACGGCCAGGCGTATCCGGTCCTGTATGGGCAGCCCGCGAACCATGCCCACCGCGAAGCCTGCCACCATGCTGTCCCCGCAACCCACCGTGTTTTTGGGCTGAATGGCGGGCGGCACGCCATGGTACACGCCTTCCGCACTGGCGACCAGCACGCCCTCCGCCCCCAGCGAAAGCGCCGCAAAAGGCACACCCTTTTGGTGCAGCGTGCGCACTGCGTCGACCTTTTCCGCAAAGGTTTGCGGGAGCCGGCCCAGCACTGCGGCGATTTCGTCCGCGTTGGGCTTGATAAAATCCGGCGCGGCAGGCAAAGCGTTAAGCAGGGCGGCTCCGCTTGTATCCAGCAGCACAGGTTTGCCCGCGTTGTGACCCATGCGTACCAGCGAGGCGTAATAATCGTCCGTAAGGCCGCGCGGCAAACTGCCGGAAATAGCGACGGCGTCCGCCGCGGGCAGCCGCATGGCGTAATCCTCCAAAAAGCGGTTGGCTTCCTCTTCCGTCACGGAGGCCCCTGTCTCCAGATATTCGGTGCTCTGCCCGCTGGACAGATCCCAGCAGTTGATACAGTTACGCATTTCGGCGGCAATCGGGGTGAATGCGCGTTTGATGCCGCTTTGCGTGATAAGCGATTCGAAATACCGCCCCATATGGCCGCCCATAAAGCCCATTGCGGTAACGCTTTCGCCCAGTTGCGCAGCCACGCGCGATACGTTGAGCCCCTTGCCGCCCGCACTGTTGCGCACTTCTTTTACGCGCATCACGGTGCCCAGGGTATTCTGATCCAGCAGGTAAAGCTTATCCACCGAGGCGTTCAAGGTTACTGTCAACAGCATGGGAATCCCTCACTCATTCACTAGCATAATCTTACCGTGCACCTGGGAAGGGTCTTTGTACAGGGCAAAGGCTTCCGCCACGGCGCTCATGGGATACGTTCGAAAGATGAACGCGGGGTCAAACCGGAGTTCGCCGGTACCGAAGTAATGGGCGGTCAGGCTCCACTCCTCGCCGGGGAACGGCGCGGAATAGCTCATCCAGCTGCCGGTCAGGTGAAACTCCTTGCGGTTCATGTTCTCCCACTGGCGGGGGGTAAAGGTCAGATCGGTATGCGGTGTGCCGATAAAGCACACATGAGCCTTGTTGGCAGCCAGTTCAAACGCCATGCGCATGGTCACGGGGTTTCCGGCGGTTTCAAACACATGGTCAAAGCCTGCGCCGTCCGTCAGGGAAAGGGCTTCTTTCAAGTAATCTGGGCCCAGGGTGTTCACGGTCGCGTCCGCGCCCATGCGCTTGGCCAGCGACAGCCTCCCCTCGTCGATATCCAGCACGACCAGCTTTTGCGACCCGAAGATTTTCGCCCATTGCGCGGTAAAAATGCCGATGGTGCCGCAGCCCAGCACCGCAACGGTGCCGCCGCCGCGGTAATCACTCTGCCGCAGGCCGTGCAGCGCGACGGTGGAGGGCTCAAACATGGCCGCCTGCGCATAGGGCAGGGCCGGGTCGTACCGGACGGCATTCTGCGCGGGCATAACCACATACTCCGCAAAGCTGCCCTGCTCGCGGCTGCCAATGAAGCTGTAATGCTTGCACAGCGAGTAATTACCACGCTGGCAATCCGCGCAGCGCATGCAGGGTACCAGCGGCGCGCCGCTGACCGTGTCGCCCACGACCACGTTGGTTACGCCGTCGCCCACTTCCACCACATCGCCGCTAAACTCATGCCCCAGAACCACCGGATAAAAATGCGCGCCATGGTGGAGCACCCGGGGAACATCGCTGCCGCAAATGCCTGCCGCCCGCACGCGCACTTTGACTGCGCCCGGGCGTGTGACGGGCGTTTCCCAGTCCGCGTAGCGGATATCCTCATTGCCATATAAAACCGCCGCTTTCATGGGCTTTCCTCCTACTGTCAAAGCTGCGCCATCATGGGCGCAAGTCGTGTATAGAGTTCCCGATACCTTGCGTAGCTTTGCGCGTATACCGCCTGCAGGGCGGCGTTGGGCTGATGGGTGCGCCGTACGGCTACCGTTTGTGCAACGGCGGAGGCAAAGCCCGCATATACGCCTACCCCCACGCCTGCGAGGATAGCCGCGCCCAGTGTGGTTGCCGTATCGCTGGCGGGCACTTCGATAGGATGGCCGGTGATATCCGCCTTGAGCTGCGTCCATACAAGGCTATTGGCGCTGCCGCCCATGGCGCGAAGCGTGCCTGCCTGTGCGCCTGCTGCGTTGGCCACCTCAATGTTATGCCGCAGCGCGTAGGCCACGCCCTCCATAACCGCGCGGATCAGGTGCGCGCGGGTTCTGGCATAGCTGAGGCCAAAGAACACGCCGCACGCGTTAGGGTTCCAGATGGGGCTGCGTTCGCCGGCCATATAGGGCAAAAACAGCACGCCCTCGCAGCCCGCGGGCACGGTTTCGGCCAGTTCACTCATCTGCGCAAAGCTCAGGTCCGGACAGGTTTGCTCCCGCAGCCATTTCAGCGCCCCGCCGCCGCCCGTGGTGCCCCCCTGCAATAGCCAGCGCCCTGTAACGACGTGCGCGCTCAAAATCAACCGTGGGTCGGCGGCGTAACGGTCGATGCAAAGGCTCATGCCGCCTGCCTGCCCCCCCTGCTCCTGGGCCTCGCCCGCTTCGCACACGCCGGCGCCAAGGGTGCCGCAGGCCGCGTCCAGCCCGCCCGCCACCACGGGGGTGCCGGCGGCGAGGCCTGTCAGTTTCGCTGCCATGTCGGACACATGCCCGACTACCTGCTGGCAATCGGCCAGCGGGGGCAACAGCGACGAACGGATGCCCAGCGCGTCTGCCACCGCCATATCCCATTCGCCGCGCCGCATATCATAGCAGCACAGCCCGTAACCCTGCGAGCGGTCCTGCGTGACCGCGCCGGTCAGCCGCATGACGATGAAGCTGTTGGATTGTAAAATGTGCGCCGCGCGTGCGTATACATCCGGCAGGTGGTTTTGGTACCAGAGGATTTTGGGCAGCGTGTAGCTGGGCTGGATTGGGTTGCCGCATACCTGAAAAAGCGTCTCCTCCGGCACGCGGGCGCGTATCTGGTCGCACTCCGCGCGCGCGCGGGTGTCCGTCCAGATGGGCGTGTTGCAAAGCGAGCTGCCCTGCGCGTCCACCGCGACGGCGCTCCAGCTTTGCCCGTCTACCCCCACGGCGGCGATCCCGGATGCCGGAATGCCGCTGGTGTTTAGAACTTGCCGTACCGCCTTGCAAACCCCGGCCCACCAGTCCTCCGGATTCTGTTCCGCCCAGCCAGCCTCAGGGTAAAAAACGGGGTATTCGCTCAGCGCCTGCGCAACGGCTTCGCCGTTTGGGCGGAACAGAGCCACCTTGCAAGCGGAGGTGCCGACGTCAATCCCCAGCAGGTATATGCTCATGGTCAGGCCTTCCCGTCCGAGCCGCAGAGCCGGATCAGCTCCATCACCCGGGCTTTGACGGCTTCGCGGCCTGCGCCGAGGTATTTTTTGGGGTCAAACTGATCGGGTTTGGCGGCAAGGTAAGCCCTGACCGCGTCGGTAAAGGTAATGCGCAGTTCCGTGGCATAGTTCACCTTGCAAACCCCACGCTCGATGCAGGCGCGCACCTGATCGGCGGGTACGCCGCTGGTGCCGTGCAGCACCAACGGGATCGATACTGTTTGCCGGATGCGGGAGAGCAGCTCCAAATCCAGCTTCGGCTCCCCTTTATAGATGCCGTGGGCTGTGCCGATGGCAACCGCGAAGCTGCTGATGCCTGTCTTTTCCACAAAATCGGTAGCCTCGGCGGGGTCGGTATACTGCGGCCTGGCGTTGTGGTCATCCTCTTTGCCGCCCACGGTGCCCAGCTCCGCCTCCACAGGGATATCGCACGCCATGGCGACCACCTGACGCGTTAGCGTAACGTTACCGGAAAAGGGTAAAAGAGAGCCGTCGATCATGACGGACGTATAGCCCTCGCGTACGCACTGTTCAGCCAAGGCAAGGCTATCGCCGTGATCCAGATGGAGCGCGACGGGAACCTTCACATGACGCGCAAGGCGGCCCACCATCCCTGCAAACACCGCGGGCGGCGCATACCGCAGCGTACCGGATGTGGTCTGCAGCAACACAGGCGCGCGCAGCGTATCCGCGGCTTCGATAATCGCCTGCGCCATTTCAAGGTTTTCAGCGTTGAATGCGCCTACGGCATACTTACCCTGTTGGGCGGCCAGCAGCAACTCACGGGATGATACAAGTGGCATTCGATCAGCTCCATATACGTAACGTTTCGCTTTTGAACAGTATATCTATATCAACATGTTCTGTCAATATCCTCTCGCAAATCGGGCGAAAATTTCCCAAACGATTCGTGAAACCTTGATTGTGTTTACCGTGCCGGTTTGGTATAATGTTCGCGAAAGACATAGGGAAATGGAGCGCTGACCGTATGGCTGCCACGATGAAAGACATCGCCAAACTGACCGGGCTGGGGCTGGCAACCATATCGAAATACATGAACGGCGGCACGGTGCGCCCAAAAAATAAAAAGCTGATTGATGACGCGGTCAAGCAACTTCACTTTGTGCCCAACGAGTTTGCGCGCAGCCTCAAAACCAGCCTGTCGCGCACTGTCGGCGTGGTGATACCGGAGCTGGGCAACCAGTTTATCACGTCCATCATCACCACCATGGAGGATATGCTGCGCAAGCACGACTACGCGGTGATCGTTTGCGACTGCCGTACGGACGCAAAGCGTGAGCGGGAGGCCGTTTCGTTTCTGGTGCACAAGCGCGTGGACGGGCTTATCAACATGCCCACAGACCAGAGCGGCGAACACTTGAAGCCCGCGCTGGAAGCGGGCATCCCCATCGTGCTGGTGGACCGCGTTTGTAAATCCCTGAACGGCCTTGTGAGCGGCGTGGTGGTCGACAATGTGGACGCGGCGGAGAAGGCAACCCGTTACCTGATCGAATCCGGCCATGTGGATATCGGACTGGTGTTGGGCAACGACAATATCTACACCACCCAAAAGCGTAGAGACGGTTACCTGAACGCATATGCGGAGTTTGGCCTGACCCCGCGCGAAGAACTGATATGCTTCAGCGACTACACCATGGAGGGCGGCTATGCCGCCATGAAGCAGCTGGTCGCTTTGCCAAAGCGCCCCACTGCCGTGTTTGTGACTAACTTTGAAATGACGCTGGGTGCCATGATCGCGCTGAACGAAGCGCAGCTCAAGGTGCCGGAGCACATGTCTTTTATCGGGTTTGACAAACTGGATCTCTTTGGGGCGATCTTCCCGAACCTGACGCTGGTCAAGCAACCCCAGAACGCCATCGGCGAATGCGTGGCCAAGCAACTGCTGCGCCTGTTAACCGAACCGGACGCCAACGCGCTGCATCAGATTATCACCCTGTCCACACAGCTCTCCATTGGCGGAAGCATACGCGACCTGCGCAAGCGCTGACCTTACAACGCGTTCTCTGAATCAATACGGGCAGCGCCGCGCCCCCCTATGGGGCGCGGCGCTGGTGTGTCTGGTGATTAGTCGTACAGATTGGGCGCGATTTCGGGGGAGCCGATATTGGCGGCGGTGTAGAACGCGCAGCCGGTATCGGTATCCTGCACGGCCTCGCCTTTGGCAGAAGCCAGCAGCAGGTCAATCAGCTTGATGCCGATGCCCACGGGGCTCTGCGTCACAGCGCCGTACATGGTGCCGGCGGTCACGGCGGCCTTGATCACGGTGCCGGAGTCAAAGCCCACGGCGATGATCTGCGTGTCCTCGGAGCCGCAGAGATTCAGCGTCTCGTTGGCGGTGATGACGCCCTCGGCCGCGACCTGGTTGGAGCCGAAGATAGCGATGGTATCGGGCTGGTTGAGCACAACGCCCGCTTCGGTGGCGCACAGCTCGGTGGTGGTCTGCGCGGGCACGCGCACTTCGATAATCACATTGGCATCCGCCTCGGCAGCCTTGTCGCCCTTGGAATCGCCCACGTACTTGTCGTTGCCGATCACGGCTACTTTGTAACCGTCGGCGGCGGCCAGCTCGATGAACTTGTCGATGAAGCCAAGGCCGCGGTTGGTGATGGACTCGGAGGTGGCATCCTGGTTGATTTCGCCTACGCGCACGGGCGCGGTGGCGGCGGCGATGCGGGCCTTGATCTTGGCGTAGAGGTTCTCCGCGACCACGGTGCCGGCGGCATAGTTGTCGGTGGAGGCATTGGCCAGCACGGCGCCGGCGGGAGCATTCGGCACGCCGGAGTCAAACCCGATGATCGGGATGCCTGCGGCCTGCGCGGCGGCGATGTTGTCGTTGAGCGCGTTCACATCCAGCGCGGCCAGACCGATCGCGTCGGGCTTGGCGTTCAGCGCGGATTCGAACATGTTCACCTGCACCGCGATGTCGCTCTCGGAGTCAGGGCCGACCATGTTGAACTTGATCATCTCGTAACCGGCTTCGGTGTTGAGTCTGGTGGTCTCATCCTGGCAGCCCTTGAGCACAGCCTGCCAGTACGTGGACTGGAAGCCCTTGGACACGATCTCGAAGGAGTAGGTCTTCGCTTCGTCGGCATAAGCGAAGGAGCACAGGCTAACGACCATAGCCAGCACCAGGATCAGAGACAGCGCCTTTTTCATGTGATGACCCCCTTTTTTTATCTATGACGCCTTTTGGCGTACATAACCCGTGGATGCGCCTATTTCTTGCGGCGCGCCATGTCGATCGTGACCGCGACGATCAGGATGCCGCCGGTGATGATCTGTTGCCAGTTGGCCTGCAGGCCGATGTTAGGCAGACCGGTTTTGAGCAAGGATATCAGACATACGCCCAGGAATGTGCCCACGATGGAGCCGCTGCCACCGGTCATGGCCGTGCCGCCGATGATGGCGCCGCCGATGGCGTCCAGTTCCAGACCCGCGCCGGTACCCGGTGTGATGCTGGTGAAGGTGCATGCGTAGGCGATGGCAGCCAGCCCCGCAAAGAAGCCCGATATGACGTATGCCATGATGTGCCACCGTGCAACGTTCACGCCAGACAGCTTCAGGGCTTCCTTGTTGCTGCCGATGGCGATGATGTAGCGGCCTACGCGCGTGTGGTTCAGGATGATGGACATGATCAGCACCAGCAGCAGGATGAGGATCATGCCCACGGGGTAGGTTACATCGCCAATCTTGTACTTAAGCAGGTCGCGCACCCAACTGCCTTCCTGCCCGGCCATCGGCCAAACGCCGGTCATACCGCTGGTCAGGATCGAGCCCAGCCCGCGTACGATCATCATTGTGCACAGGGTGGTAATAAAGGGTGGCAAGTCCAGCTTGGCGACAACCACGCCGTTGATGAAGCCAAACAGGATGCCCATGCCCACGGTCACGGCCATGGCAACCCCGATGGGCAGGCCCAGCTGCCGCATCATGTAGCTGCCCACGATCGAGTAACACACCAGCCCCGTGCCGATGGATAGATCCACGCCCCCCGTGATGAGCGGAAACGTAACGCCGATGGCCATCAGCATGATGTAGTACATGTAGCTCGCCATGGTGATTAACGTGGTGTATTTGCGAAACGAGGCGCTCATCAGGCAAAAGAACGTGAACAGGATGATCAGCACCCCGACGATCACCAGTTGCTGCACGCCTGCCGCCTGCAAAAAGGTCTTTTTCCGTTGCCCTGTCATATCCGTGCCCCCTCAATCTGCTTAATGCGGTGATCAGTTCCTGCGTTTGCGGCTCGTGATATCCGCCGTCACCGCGATAAGGACGATCAGGCCGGTGAGCACATACTGATAGGAGATGGTAAAGCCCATTGCCAGAATCCCTTCCTGCATCAGCGCTACGATGATCGCACCGATCACCGTGCCGAGAATCGACGCCGACCCGCCCGCCATGGACGTGCCGCCCATCACGCAGGCAGCAATGGCATCGTTGTTGAACGTATCGCCAAGCCCCGGCTGCACGGTGGTGTAAGCGCCCACATAGAAGATGGCCGCCAAGCCCGCGAGCGTGCCGCACAGGATGTAGGCCAGCATCTCCCACCGGCGCGTGTCCACGCCCGACAGGCGCACCGCCTCACGGTTGCTGCCGATGCACAGCATGTAGCGGCCCGCCGTCGTGCGGTACAGGATGATGGCGCATACGATGGCCACCGCGATCAGGATCAAGAAGCCCACGGGAAAGTTGTTGGTCTTGACCAGATCGCGATACCACGATGTGGCAGGGTTGTCAGACGGCCACGTGACCGACTGCGTTTTGGTAAAGATGGAGCCGACGCCTTTGGCCGCCTGCATCAGCGCCAGCGAAGTGATAAACGAGGGCAGCCGCCGGTAGGCCACAAAGTAGCCGCCAATGCTGCCGAACACCGCGCCCACGCCGATGCTGATGAAAATACACAGCCATAGCGGCAGGGCAAACTTGGTCAGGCAGTAGCCGGAGATGAGCGCGGAGCAGAACATGACCGGCCCGATGGAAAAGTCGATGCCGCCGGTCGCAATGACGAACGTGACGCCAAGCCCCATAAACCCGATGAAGTAGGCATAGTTGAGCGCGCTCATCACACGGTTGTAATTCACGAAGGAGGAACCGTTACGCAAAAGGGGCGTCAGCAGGGTAAACAGCCCATACATCAGAAAAATGATCGCAATCAGGAGCACGCGGTTGAAGCCGATTACGCGGACAAAACGCAGGTTCTTAAACCTCTGGAGTGCTGCTTTCACAGTGGGTATCCTCCTCAAACGGCGATTTCACGGGTCGCGGCGTTCATGATCTTTTCCTGTGTTGCCTCGGCTACGTCGAAATCGGCGGTTTTCTTGCCTTCGCACATGACGATGATGCGATCGCTCATACGGAGGATTTCCGGCATTTCGGAGGAAATCATGATGATGGACTTGCCTTCCTGCACCAACCGGTTCATCAGCTCGTAGATCTCCTGCTTGGCGCCCACGTCGATGCCGCGGGTTGGCTCGTCAAAAATCAGAATCTTGCTGTTGCTGATGAGCCACTTGGCGACGACCACCTTTTGCTGGTTGCCGCCGGAAAGGTTCATCACCAGTTGTTCCACACCCGGGGTTTTGGTTTTCAGCGCGTCCACCATGCGCTGGGTTACCTCGCGTTCCGCCTCGCTGTTGATGATGCTGCCGTGCTTGACATAGTTTTGCAGGCAGGCGAGGGTGCTGTTTTCACAGATGTTTTTTTTCAGCACCACGCCGTAGCGCTTGCGATCCTCCGAAAGGTAGCCGATGCCCGCGCGCACCGCGTCCTGCGGGGAGCGGATGTTCACCTTGACGCCCTCCACAAAGATATCGCCGCTGTCGCGCGCGTCCGCGCCAAACAGGGCGCGCGCCGTCTCGGTGCGCCCCGCGCCCATCAGGCCGGAAAAACCGAGAATCTCTCCCTTGCGCAGGGTAAAGCTGATATCCTGTACCATGCGGCCCGCGTTCAGGTGTTCCACCCTGAGCACCACGGGCGCATCGGCCGGTACGTTGCTGTGTGTTTTGGGCGCTTCAAAGATCACGCGGCCCACCATCATGTGAATGATGTCGTCCTTGGTGCTATCGGCAGTGACCAGGGTGCCCACGGTCTGCCCGTCGCGCATGACGGTCACGCGGTCGGTGATGCGCTTGATCTCGTCCATGCGGTGCGATATGTAAACGATGCCGTACTGGCGGTCACGCAGTTCCCGGATGATACGGAACAGCTGGTCGATCTCCGCGTCGGTCAGGGCGGCGCTGGGTTCGTCAAAAACGATGACCTTCGCCTCGTGGCTGATGGCCTTGGCAATCTCGCACATCTGCTGCTTGCCTACGGTCAGCCTGCTCATGGTTTCCCGCGGATCAATATCAATGCCCAGCTGCATGAACAGCGCGCGAGCATCCTCGTTCATGCGCGCGTCGTCGATCAGCATCCCGTGTTTGGGTTCGCGCCCGATAAAAATATTCTGCGCGACGGTCAGGTGCCCCATCATGTTCAATTCCTGATGCACGATTACGATACCGGCGGCCTGCGCTTCGCGGGGGCTGGAAAAATGGACCTCGCGCCCCTCATAGATGATTTTGCCCGCGTCCTTTTGATAGATACCGGTGAGCACCTTCATCAGCGTCGATTTGCCCGCGCCGTTTTCCCCCATCAGCGCATGCACCTCGCCCTGCCGTACCTCAAGGCTGACATTGTCCAGCGCATGCACGCCCGGGAAGGTTTTATCGATGCCTTCCATGGTCAGTATGACCTCGCCCAATTCTGCTCCGCCCTTCCCGATTCTTTATTGTATGCGTTTTCTTGCGCTTCAAACGCAGCTTGGCTGTATGGCAGGAAATTGCGATCCATGACGGCAGACTCCGAATCTATTCACAAAGCGTAACGTTTCTATTTGCGAACAATATACATGATGAGGTACGGCTTGTCAAGTGTTTCGATAGAAATATACAAAAATGTACGTCCCATACTGCCGGATGCACGGGCAGTCAGGCTCAAATTCTGCGCTTATATTATATACGTTTCGTTTTTATTGCCTGGACCGTGCCCTGTCTTTTGATCGCACGGCGGCGCCCGGTTTTACTTGCGAAACGCGGCCCTTGATCGGTGAAACCATCGCAACGGAAAACAATGGCCCTATCCACGGTCAGGATACGGCCATTGTCACGGTGTATGGAACCGCAGAGATTGCGCTTGCCCAATCCGGCGGCGCCACGGTCTGGCTTAGCCTTTGACAGCGCCCGATGTCAGGCCCTGCATGAACATTTTTTGCATGGACAGGTAGAGGAGGATGATGGGCAGCGAGGCAAGCATCACGTTGGCGAACACGAGGTTCCACATGGAGGTGTACGCGCCGATGGCATTGTAAATACCGGTTGTAATCGTCTTGCCGCCCCGGAAGCCCAGGATGTACATCGGGTTCAGGAAGTCGTTCCATATCCACATGCCCAGGAAGATCACGGCGGTCGCCGTGCAGGGCTTAATCAGCGGAAAAATGATGGAGAAGAACGTCTTGAAGGGAGACGCGCCGTCAATGTAGGCCGATTCGTCCAAGCTGGCGGGGATGGTGCGAATGAACCCGACATACAGGAAGATGATGGTGCTGAAGTAGGTGCCGGCATAGAACAGCAGCAGGCCGGGCATGGTGTAAAGCAGGTGCAGGGCGCTAAGCGTTTTAATGCTGGGGATCAGCGTGACCACCGGCGGTATCATAATGCCCGCCAGTGAAAACACGTATAGCGCCTGGTATACCTTGCCCCTGCGGCGGGCGATTACGTAGGCCGCCATGGAGGTCAGCAGGATCAGCAACCCGACCGAGGAAGCCGTAATGACGATACTGTTGCGGTACAATTCCGGCATGTTGGAGGTTTCAAACGCGTCCACAAAGTTTTGAAAGGTGAAGGTCTGGGGCAGGTTTAAGGGCGTTTTGATGATTTCGCTGTAGGGCTTGACCGAGTTGACCACGGCGATGTACAGGGGCGCAAGGTAAACCAGCGCGAAGATCAACACTAAAATCCGTTTAATCCAGCCGCCTATCGCAATTTTTCTCATCTCAGTATTCCACCTCGTGCCTTTTTGAAATGGAAAGCTGTATGACCGACAGGAGCACGATGATGAGGAACAGGATGATTACGGCCGCCGACGAATACCCCCTGCGGTTGTACTCGAAGGCCTTTTCGACGCTGAACAGCGTCACCGTTTGGGTGGCGCCGCCCGGCCCGCCGCCCGTGATCACCTTGACGTGGTCATACTGCTTCAGGCCGCCCGCCACGGCAAGGATGCAGTTGATGGTGATGCCCGGCGCCAGCAGGGGCAGCGTGATGTGGAAGAACCGATGGAACCAGCCCGCGCCGTCTACCATGCACGCCTCATAAACCTCCTGCGGGATGGTAGACAGGGTGGACATGTAGATGACCACAAAGAAACCCAGACTGTTCCAGCAGATGATGCCGGATATCATGAAAATGGTCGTTGTCGGCGTGCTGTAAAAATCCACCGGGCTGCCGCCGAAAAGCGCGATGATGGAGTTGATTACGCCGCCGTTGGTTTGCACCATGTAGGACCAGATGAACGCCACGACCACGCTGCTCATGACCGTAGGAATAAAGATGGCGCTGCGGGAAAAACCAAGCAGCTTGCCCTTGTCGTTGAGCAATGCGGCCAGAATGATGCCGAATACATTATAGATCAGCGTCGTCACGATCATGATGATTACCGTAACCTGCATGGCCTGAAAAAACGCCGCATCCTTAAACAGATTTTCAAAGTTCTTGAACCCGATCATTTTATACGTGGCGCTGATGCCGTCCCAGTTGGTAAAGCTGTATAAAAAACACATGACGACCGGTATGATCATAAAAATGATATAGATCAGAAACCCGGGCGCCAGGAAAAGCGCATCGTACAGTTTGCTGTGTTTCATCCCTGATCCCTCCACTATGAAAGGGGGGTAAACTTTTTACGGCTTACCCCCCGGTGGCACCGAACCTGTGGTGGTTACGCGGCCCTTGCGGTTAGTTCATGGCCTCTTTGGCGATGGTCCATTCGTTGTCGAAGTTGGTCAGTTCCGTGGCAACATCGTTGCCAAGCGCGATGTTCTGGGTCAGCTTGTTGGTGTAGTAATCCTTCAGGCCGGGCAAGAAGGCGGCGTCGCCCGTCATGCTCTCAAAGCCTTCCACTTCCTGCATACCCGCGATGGCCTGCTCGATGTACTTGCGCAGGGGGATCATCTCGTAGGGCACGCTGGCCTTGGTGGTGGCGAAGAGCTGCTCGCTGCTGAGGAAGTAGCTGTACAGTTCGGTGTTGGTGAAGAAGAACTTCACAAAGTCCTTGCAGACGTCGGGATACTTCGACATGGCGCTGATGGAGAGGCCCTCGTTCACAAACACTGACAGCACCTTGGCGTCGTTGTCGCCGGGCATCGGGAACCAGCCGACTTCGAAGTCCTGCTGCGCTTTGGCAACTTCGGCGTTGACCCAGGAGCCCATGGGCAGCATGGCCGCCTTGCCCGTGAAGAACTGCTCAAGCATCTGCGTGTAGGTGATGCTGGGCAGGCTGTCGCCGGCGTAGTTCTGGCAGATGAACTGATACTTCTGCATCGCTTTGACCAGATCCGGGTTGTTGAACTTCACGGTATCCGCGTTGCGCTCGGAGCCCCAGGTGGGATCCTTGGCAAGCAGGTCGGTGCCGGCGATCATGTTGGCCAGCATGATTTGCGGCCAGCCGTCTTTGATGCCCAGCGATACGGGCAGGATGTCCTTGGCCTTGAGGGCTTCGCACACATCCAGGAAAGCCTGATAGGTGGTGGGCACTTCCAGGCCGTTGGCGGCGAAGATGGCCTTGTTGTAGAACACGCCGATAACCTGTTTCTTGTAGTTGGCAACATACTGCTGGCCGCCGATCTTGCCGATGTTGGGGTCGGCCAGATAATCCAGCTCGCTGTCCTTAAAGGCCAGCAGGGCGCCGGAGGGCACGAAGTCGGCGGGGTTCTGCATGACCATTACGTCCGGGAACTGGCCGGTGGCAAGCAGGGTTTTTTCATACTGGAAAATGTCCACGTTGGAGGAGGGCTGGCCGATGATTTCCACATCCACGTCCGGGTTGGCCGCCATGTACTTGTCGGCGATGGACTGCCAGAACTCCACCGGAAGCTGCGGCTGGATGTTCACACAGAACACGATCTTCGCTTTGGCGGTTTCCGCAAGGCCAACGCCCGCGAAAAGACCCATGAGTAAGGCAACGGCCATAAGCAGGGAGAGGGTACGTTTCATGACTGATCGCTCCTTTGTTTATTATGGGAACCTTTTATAGATTTTATGCTATCTTTTTGTACGAAAAACGTCAATGGAAGGAATTCTAGTTCTTGTGGTAAAAAATATCACTTCGGGTATCCGTGGGTACGCTCCCGGTAACCTTTTTATAAATTTTCAAAAAATAGTGGTAATCGGTAAAGCCAACACGCTCGGAAACCTCGTATACCTTCAGGTTGGTGCTGGCCAGCAACTCTTTTGCCTTCTGGATGCGGTAGCCGTTTACATAATTCGTGAAGGAATCGCCCGTGGCCTTGCGGAACACCTGCCCCAGATAGGAGGTGTTAATTCCGCAATCGCACGCGATCTGCTTAAGGGAAAGCGCCTCATGGTAGTGCGCGGAAACATAGTCGACGGTGCGGCTCACAACGCATTTCCAGCGGCTGTCAAGCGGGTCGACCTCCAGCAACGGCTTCTCCGGCTCAAACCCTTCCGAGGCGGCGGCGTACGACCGGGCGATTTCCTCCAGCGTGTGCACCATGGGGCCGGTCCGGGTTACCGGCGCCGCCCCCGAACCTTCCCGCGCCTGGGCCGCAATACAGGCCATAACGGCCTTTGCGCTGGCGGCCACCCCGGCTTCGCTGCTGCCGTAGAAAAGGAACACCAGATGGCTTTTGCTGTCGATAAAGGTGATCCCTTTACCCTCCGTAAGCGGGTGGCAGGCGCGCTGCATGGCAAGGACCGCGCTGGGGTCCATACACGCATCGGCACCGTCGGCCTCCGGCGCGGGCGCATACAGGGCACACAGGTAATGCTCCGCGTCCAGTGAAATATCCAGAAACGCCGCTTTTTCGTCAAACTCGCTGCGCCCGATCTCCCCGGTTACCAGCCGGTTGAGCGTGTTCGCGCGCAGCAGTTCCAGCCCCTGGTACAGGCGCTGGGTTTGCAGCTGTTCCTTTTCGATGGTGTTCACCAGATTGTTGAGGTTGGAAATCAGCTCGTCCGTATCAATCGGCTTGAGAAGATAGCCGTCCACCCCCAGGCGGATGGCTTCCTTGAGGAACTGGTAATCGCTGTACCCGCTCAGGATGATGATACGGATGTTCAAATCCTGTTCCCGTATCGCCTTGATGAGCGATATCCCGTCCATCCCGGGCATGCGGATATCGGTGATGAGGAGATGCGGGTGCGTGGCCGCGATCAGCTCCATCGCTTCCACGCCGTTGTGCGCCTCGCCGGCAATTTCCAGGCCGAGGCTGTCCCACTCGACGGTTTCGCGCAGGCCTTTGCAGATGAGGGGTTCGTCGTCAACGAGGAATACCCTGTACATAACGCTCCATCTCCTCTCTGGACATGACGGGCAGCGTCAGCTCTACCCGGGTGCCGTTGCCGATGCTGCTGAAGATGCGGATGCCGTACCCTTCGCCAAACAGGATGCTGTTGCGCTGGTGCACGTTGCTCAGCCCGATGCTGGAGGTCGGCTCCACGTCATAGCTCCGGGTCAGGGTGGCGGTGATGGCCTTGACCTTCTCCTCGTCCATGCCTTTGCCGTTGTCGGTTACGGAGAGCACCAGCCTGTTCTCCCGGATGTTCCCCGCAATCGTGATATGCCCGCCGCCGGTCCCTTCATCCAAACCGTGCTGGATGGCGTTTTCCACAATGGGCTGCAGCGTCAGCTTCAGCACGCCCAGCTTCAAAATTTGGCTGCCCAAATCGAACGTAACGTCGAAGGCGTTGTTGTAGCGCAGCTTTTGCAGTTCGATGTAGGAGCGCACATACTCGATTTCCTCCTTCAGATCCACAATGATGCTCTTGACCTTGATGTTCCAGCGGAACATGTTGCCCAGAATGTGGATCATCTTGGCGGTTTGCGTGTCTTTATTGATCTGCGCCGTCATGCGGATGGATTCCAGCGTGTTAAACAGGAAATGCGGGTCGATCTGCGCCTGCAGGGCGTTCAGCTCGGCTGTTTTGGTGCGAATTTCAAACACATACACGTTTTGGATGTATGCGGCCAGCTTGGCGCACATGGTGCTGAAGCTCTGCTCCAGATAGCCGATCTCATCCTTGGAGCCGACCACGATGTGCGTGTCCAGCTTTCCGCTTTCCACGTCCTTCATGTTATGCACCAGCGCCTTGATGCGCTTGGAGAGCATGGCTGCCGACACCAGGCCGATGGCCAACGCCACCGCGATGCACACGGCGATCATATTATTGATGTTCAGGCGGATACGGTCGGTTTCCTTCTCAATAATGCGCTTGTCCACAATGTCCACAAAGGTGAAACCGCTCTTTTCCGAGTAGCGTTTGTTTACGATAAAGCGGCTGTTGGTCACGAGGTCCGTAAGCCCCGTGGCCTGGAAGGCCCCATAGGAAAAGGGCTGCCCCGTCATGGTGTGGGAGGAGTCAAACAGCGTTACGCCGCCCCGCTCGATTACGTAAATCTGCCCCAGAAAGCTGGAAGAATCCTTGTAAGCGCTGGCGAAAAAATCCGCCCGCATGTTTACCACCGCCATGCCGAGCGGCTGATCGAAACGGACGGCGTTTTCGTCAAACAGGTAGAGCTTATAACTGACCACCGGGAAATTGTTGATGCTGGCGGAACTGATATAATCCGGGATATAGTTGGGCACGATTTCGGTGCTGTTGCGCACCTGACCGCTGCCGATAAAGTCCAGCCGGAAAAAATCGTACCCCAGGGATACGTCCCGGTTGTGGATGTTGGAACAGAAGTAAACCTGCCGGTCGTGGTAGTCAATCAGCAGTATATCGGCGATGGCGGTGTTGGCGCTGCAGGTATCCTGCAGGTAACTGGTGATGGACACCGCTTTGGAGCTGTTGTTGCGCTGCGCTTCCCGAACGGGGTTGATAAAATCCACAATGCTGGTGTTGTTGTTGAAGTACTGCTTCTGGTAGAGGCGCACGAAGATGTTGTTGATATCCTGATACCGCTCGTCGCTGTAGGTGAGCACCTTCTGGATCACTTCGCTGTCGAAGCGGGACTCCATATTGGTGAGGATTTCGACCATGTTGGACGTAACCAGATAGGACGTGAGGCCAAAGCCCAGAAAGATGACCAGGCAATACGTAAGCATCAGCTTCAGATAGAACTTGTTCTCCAAAATGAGCTTATGCAGTCCCGTACCCTCCTTTCGTTCAGGCAAGGCGAAGCATGGTTTCTTCCCCCCGGTAACGCACGGTGCCGCAATCCCTTACACAGCCGTCGGACACCAGCTTCACGGCAAAGGAGGTCTGATACGGGTAGCTGCCTTGCACGCGCCCCAGCGTCAGCGTTTGATCGCCGCTGCGGTAGGTGACCGGCACCATGGCGTACGCGCCGTTTTCATACCCGTAGCCGTCGCCCGCGTCGTTATAGAGGGTGAAAGTACCGTCCGCACCATCAAACACATACAGCGCTTCCACCGCGCCGCCGCGCTCGTCCGCATGGGCGATCGGCCCGGACAGCGGCAGGATTGCGCCCGCGCGCACAAAGAGCGGGATGCGGTCCAGCGGAGCGTCGCACACCGTGTCGCGGCCGCCGGGCAGGGCCCGGTGCGTCCAAAAATCATACCAGAGGGTTCCGGCAGGCAGGTACACATCGCGCGTTTTGCGCGTATCCGGCAGGGCCGTGCTGTCCGGCCCGTAATACATGGGCGCGGTCACGGGGCACACCAGCAGCGAACGCCCGAACATAAAGCTGTCGGCTATGCAGGCGACGCGCGCATCCTGCGAAAAATCAAACATCAGGCTGCGCAGCATCGTGTCATGGCGGAAGGACACTGCTGCCGCCGTGGCATAGAGGTAGGGCAGCAGCCGGTAGCGCAGGCGGATGTAGGCTACAATCGCCTCGTAAAAAGGCTCGCCCGGCTGCCCGAACCGCCACGGTTCACGCGGCGTATCCGTGCCGTGGGCGCGAAACATCGGCAGAAACACCGCATATTGCAGCCAGCGCACATACAGCTCCCGGTAGCCCAGATCGTTCACGCCGTCGTTATAATCGCCGTTCCAGAACCACAGGGGCGTGGGGTTGCCCGCCTGCTCACAGCCGCGGTTTGCGTACTGGTCGCGCACGGTAAAAAAGCCGCCGATGTCCAGCGTCCAGTACGGCTGTCCGCTCATGCAAAACTTGATGCCTTCGGCAATCTGTGCCCTGAGCACCGACCATTTGGCGCTCAGATCGCCCGACCACGCCACCACACCGTACCGCTGGCCGGAGGCATAGGTGGAGCGGGTCAGGTTTACCACACGCTTGGCATCGGTACGGCTGCGCCAGTGCTCGTAGATCCCCTTGGCGTGGTACAGGCCGTAGGTGTTCAGACGTGTCCAGTCCATCGATTTTTGCGAGTCCGTCACGATCAACTGGTAACGCAGCGCCTCCTCCCGCTTTGCAGCCCCATTCCAGTCCGCGTCCGAGAACGGCTCCGCGTTGTCGCACCACCATGCGTCAACCCCCGCGTTAAACCATACGGCCTCACACTGCTGCCAGTACAAAGCCCTGCCTGCCTCCTGAAACGCGTCATAAACCGTGGAGTTGGGCAGCAGCAGGCCCTTCGCCTGAAATGCCCGGTAGTCCTGCCCACCGGGAGCCATATTGGGCCAGATGGACACCATCAGCCGCAGATGCTTACGGTGCAGTGCTTCCACCAGCGCCGCCGGATCGGGGTAGCGCGCGGGGTCGGGTCGCTTTTCGCCCCAGAGCCCTTCCGGCCAAGTGTACCAGTCCTGCACGATGCAGTCCACAGGGATATTGAGGGTGCGGAACATGGCTGCGGTTTCAAGCAGCTCGGCGGCGCTGCGGTAACGTTCCTTGGACTGGATGTACCCAAAAGCCCAACGCGGCAGCATCGGCGCACGGCCGGTGAGCGTGCGCAGCGAGGCGATGATCTCGTCAAAACTGTCGCCGGTGATTACATAATAGGAAAGCTGCTCTACGGTTTCAAGATCAAAGCACATCTCCCCGCGTTGCTCGTCAAAAACCATCGCGCTTTCGGTATCGATCAGCAGTCCGTAGTTGCGCGACGACAGCAGAAACGGAATCGTGATCTTCATGTTGGTCTGGTACAGATACTCGCGCCGCCCACGGTAGTCGTACAGGCCGTCCTCGTGCTGCCCAAGCCCGTAGAGATGCTCGCCCTCCGCCACGTGAAAACCGAGCCGCCCGTGGAAGGCAGCGCTATCCGGCGCCTGCCGCGCATTCTCGATGTAGGCCACGTCGCCGTTGGCCGTGTGCCTGGTTTTCAGAACGGGTTCGCCGTCGATTACGTAGCGATAGACCGTCTTTGGGGTCAGCGTGTGCGCAGTCGCTTCCAATACGGTTTCTCCATACCGGTTTTGAAAGCGGATACGCCCATCCGCGGCCTCAAAGCTGTTTTGCTTTGCCGCAGGCGCGGGTTGCCAATCCTCCGCGATCAACGCGCTGCGCACGGGTACCTGTCCATCCGTACGAAAGAGGACATGAACCATATTTTCGGCAACCTGTTCGATGTGCGGGGCGGGGCTTAGTCGATTGGGCCGGTGACTCATGGCGTTTCCCTCGTTTATTTCGATTTGGCGGCCGGAGGCGTTATGCCCTGCGCAGGTGCAGCGCGTACGCGCCGTCCGCCAGGGTGAGGACGAGCGCGCCATGTTCGACGGCCGCGTAACCCGACGCATCCCCAAAGCGCCCGCAGATGCGGTAGTTTCCCTCCAGCGGCAGGCTGATCTTTACCGCTGTTTGGTCAAACACGTGGGCAACAATCAGCTTTTCGCGGCCATCTGGCGCGGTGCGCTCGACGGCCTGCCAGCCTTTGGGGTGGCGGTAGCTGGCAATGGCAGGCCCGTGCCGCGCGCTTACGCCGTTTTCGATGATGGCCGATACCGCGCGGTAGAAGCGGATGCCCTCATCCACGATAGCCCACTGCGCGTCGCTTAAGTCATACACATCGCCGGAGAGGCACATCACGCCCAAAAAAGTTGCGCACAGCGACCAGGCAAGGCGCTTTTGGCTGTCCGCCTTGCGCAGCACCGCCCAGATCAGGCTCTGGCGGGGCAGCATCGCGCGGTGCAGGTTGGCCGCGATGATGGGAATCTCGCGCACCTCGTGCGCATCCGAAAAGGAGGAGAGCTGGCTGATGCCCAAGAAGGACGGTTCCAGCCGATGCCCGCCTGAGGAGCAGTTTTCCAGCAGAATCCCCGGCACCGCTTTTTGGATGCCTGCCAGAAAAGCATGCGCAGCCAGCTGGTTTAACCGCAGGCCCTCGCCAAGCCCGTCCGGATGGTCGCACCCGATGCCGATGCTGTCGTTATAATCTATTTTAACATACTCAAAGCCGTAATGCTGCAAGAGCCCCACGACGCGTTTCTGGAGATACGCATGCACCCATGGGTCGCACAAATCCCAGAAGCGGCGTTTGCCGGTCGTGATGGGCGTGCCGTGGCGCCTGAGCAGGTGTTCGGTCTGCTGAAACGCCTTCGCGTCCTGCCCGCACACCTCCGGCTCAAACCAGATGCCCGGCTTCAGCCCGGCTGCGCGGATATCCGCCACCGTCGCCTCCAGCCCGCCGGGAAACAGCCGTTCGTTGATTTCCCAATCTCCCATGTTGGCTTCCCAGCCCTTGGCTTCATCTGCGTACCAGCCGGAATCAATCACGAAGTAATCGATATCGCGCCCCCGCAGCAGGGCAAGGATGCGCCCGATGTTTTCCCGCGAGGGGTTGCCCCACGTGGTGCAAAACTCATTGAACACGACCGGCAAACGCGTCGGCATTGCCAGCCTGGCTAACGGTCTAACCTGCATGGCGGTGAGCCGCGCGCAAAGGTCGTCCAGGGTTCCGGTGCACACGGCCAGTGTAGCGGCTGGCGTGGTGATCGATTCGCCTGGCTGCAGCGTTTTATGCCAATGGCCAAAATCATCATCCGCCAAACCGCCGGAGATGCACAGGGCATCGTCGCGCCGGTAGAGCTCCATCTGCCAGCTGGATGGGCACCCGAGCTGCGCGCCCCACAGCACATGGGTTTGCGTATCTTCAACCGCGACCATCGGGAAAAACTTGCGAACAGGCATCGAACCGGTTTGCCCGAACCGCTCGCTGGCGACCCCATAGCCGGACCAGCTTGGTTCCAGCTGCAAATCCTCCACCGTAATGCTCTCCAGGCGCGCTTCATTGCTCCACTTGCTGCGCAGCCGGTGCACCACAAGGCACCCCGGCGCATCGCCGCCGATGAATGGCGTTATGCCGCCGATGCAGAAGCTGGACAGCATGTCCAACGTCACAGGACTGGCACTGTTGTTTTGATAGGTTGTGAGAACCTCCACACCGCCAAACCCGTGATTATAGGTCAGTTTGTGTGTAAGCTGCTGCCCGTCGGCCGCGCGAAGCGTGGTGAGGATACAGGTCGTTTCCGCATCTTCCTGCGTCGACTGTTCCATGTAGCGGAACCGATTCACGGAACTGTTATTGCGTAGCGTGTGGCCGTTGGCAAACCCGTTGGGGAAATCATCCCCCCTGACCATCAGCTGCACGATTGGATCCAGTGCCTGTTGTTTTGCCTTGGTGCTTCCCTGCATCCCGTTGGGGATCATCTGCAAGCCGACCAGATTGCCTTCGTCGTTAGTGCTGTATTGGATGCAAAGATCCCCAAGGATGTATTCCGACAGTAACGTCGTCATTTTCTTCTCCTGGCCCCACAAGCAAAGTGGAGCGCCTGTTTTTTGTTGGGTCTACGCTGAGGGTAGTGGTTTCGATGGGGTGTAACTCTTCACATGCTCGTAACCTGTGCTCGTTCCCGCGGGGAGTCCCTTGACTTCATGGATGGGTGCGCCTCACGTAACGGTGGCTTCTGACAGAATAAACCGTAACGTTACACATATGGAGTACGCCGATTAAACAGTTACCGTTTATCAAAGTCTAGCGCATTTGCATACCCAAGTCAACAGAAATTGTCCCTATAAATGAGAAACGTTATGTTTAACTATACGAAAACCCTGTTGAGTGGGAGAACAGCGAACCTATCGGAATCTCCCACCATGGAGGCAGGGCGTCGCAACACACCCGGATTTCCCCGGAGGATAGGAGTGAAAGGACGCAAGGAAGATGCGCCATGCCGCGTATGGCGCACAATACCAGGATGCTTACAAGCATCGCACCCGACAACGGTTCGGAGTTGGAGGGCTTTTCCCATGCAGCACGGCGGGGCATAGGAATTTGTTTTGTAGCCAACTGCTCTTTATAAGAACAACCAGTGAATAAGCCCCATGCTCGCCGGTAGCGGGACTGGAGCCCAAATGGCATTTCTATGCGCACTGATTTGACTGGATGAAAGTCACGCTTCAGATGGGTCAAGATTGCGGGGCGACGAGAATGTATAGCAGCCGGACGGCAGAAGAAACCATTATGCACATATCAGATACGTGTACAAGCGCCGTGGTCTGTATGGCAAACGATGTGCTGCCGATTGATGCAAATAACGGGTATGTGCCCGCTTGGGTGATTTAGGACGATGGGAGCAGGCGTCAGGGGGACAGCAGCGCGGCAATTTTCAGCTTAAAATTCGCGGTTGCTCCTCCCGTTGTTCCTTTTACCGCAAATCAGCATACTTATAATCGATATAGAAAAACCCTCAAGCCTTTACAGCTCAAGGGTTTTCTTCTTGGAAAACGCTGATATTATTGATACGATCGTTGGTGGGTGCACTCTGAAACGGAGAATCGTGCAAAGATTGTAAGTAAAAAATATCCGTCGTATGTTAAATATTACCATGGGATTTGACATGTTCTGAATATATGGTAATATCAATTATCATAAGAATAAGTTGGTATATTCAGGAGGGAGAAATGGATCACTATTCACAGGAAGAGCTATATGCTGCGATAAAGACTATATCCACTACCATTAGTAAGTGTGAAAAAGCACAGTTAGCATTTTCAGAAGGAACAGCACAGTATTCGCTTTTAAGAAATAGAATTAAGGCTTTGTATATCTCTAGAGCTTCGATAGAAAAGGATAGTAGCATTGATATGTTTACATTATCAGATTTGGAAAAAGCCTTGCCTCCAATTCTTTCAATCATTAGCAAAACCGAGAAGGTACGAGTTAAGTACGACGAAAGCAGGGTTCAGTTCAAGGGAACTGATGCTCTGATCAGAGCAATGAATATTTCCAAAGTCTATATCGCAAACGAAATATCTAAACGAAAACAGCAAACATGGCCCGTTTCCCCTCATGTAAAATAAAAAGGACGCCAACCTCGTATCGAGATGGACGTCCTTTTATGGTGGAGCATAGGAGATTCGAACTCCTGACCCCAACACTGCCAGTGTTGTGCGCTACCAGCTGCGCTAATGCCCCGCAACGGATAATACTATACCATAATCATTGCACCTTGTAAAGAGGAATTTTCACGTTGTCCGGCGGCAGCTGTAAAACAAAGAAAGTGCACGAAGCCCCGCCTATTGGCGGGGGCTTCGTGGCGTATCCCAGACGCATCATCGCCAGGGCGCGTCCCGGGCAATGCGGCTGCCGGTACCGTTACCAGAGCAGGCGCTTGGGTTCGCTGTTACCCGTATCCACGGACGTGGCCAGGTTATCTGCATGGTCGGCAATACGCTCCAGGTTGTTGAGCAAATCCAGGTAGAGCATGCCATTGCGGGGGGTGCACTTCTTGTTTTTCACGCGATCCACGTGGTGGTTGGCCAGCTCCTCGCTCAGGCGATCCACTTCGGCCTCGTTGGTTTCCACCAGCCCGATCACCGCCGGGTCGTAAATCTGGCCGCGCACAATCTCGATGGACTGATCCACCATCAGGCTCACAATTTCGTACAGATGCTGGATTTCATGCTCAGCTTTGTCGCTGAAACGGCTTTTTTCCTTGCGGCGTGCCTTGCCGATTTCCACAATGTTGGTGCTGTGATCGCCAATGCGCTCCAGATCGTTAACCACGTGGAACAGCGAACCGATCAGGTGCACGTCGCGCTTGATCAGCGTCAGGCCGCGCAGTTCGATCATCTTGGCGGTAATTTCCGCGTTCAGGTAATCGATCACGTCCTCGCGCTTATAAAAATCGTCCAGAAGCAGGTCTTTGTTGGAAAAGAAGTACTTCATGGCAAAGGCGAAGTTCGCCTTGACCAGATCGCTCATGCGCAGCACTTCCTGAAACAGCTGGCGCGCGGCGATGGGCGGGGTGGAAAACAGCCGGTCGTCGAAATAGGTCAGGCGCATGACGTCTTCCTGCTTGTCCTGCCCGCGCACCACCAGGCAGGCGAGCTTTTCCAGAACAGAGGAGAGCGGCAGCAGCAACAGCGTTGTGGAAACGTTGAAAATAACGTGCGCAAAGGCGATTTGCAGACGCACGTTGTCCCCCGCGAGGCGGATGACCCAATCCGCAAAGGGCAGCGTGACGGTCACGATCATAAACAGCACCGCGCCGATCACGTTAAACAGCAGGTGCACCACCGCCGCGCGCCGCGCCGTGCGGCTGGTGCCGATGGAGGCCAGCAGTGCCGTGATGCACGTGCCGATGTTCTGCCCAAACAGGATGAACAGCGAGGCGTGCAGGGTAATCAGGTTGGAGCCTGCCAGCGCCTGCAGGATGCCGATGGAGGCTGAGCTGCTCTGGATCAGCGCGGTTAACAGCATGCCGGTGAGCACGCCCAGAATGGGGTTGTCCACCTGAATCATCAGGTTGCGGAAACCTTCCAGGTTTTGCAGGGGCTTCATCGCCGCGGACATGGTGTCCATGCCGATAAACAGGATGCCCAGCCCCATGGCGATCTGCCCGCCCATTTTAAACGCTGGGCGTTTGCCCCCCAGCATCAGCAGCAGGCCCAGCGCCGCAAACAGGATGCCGAAATCCAGCTTGACCGACAGCATCAGCGAGGTAACGGTGGTGCCGATGTTGGCGCCCATAATGACACCCACGGCTTTGCCGAGCGGCAAAAGACCGGCGTTTACAAAGCCGACCACCATGACTGTAGTGGCGCTGGAGCTTTGTATGACGCCGGTCACCAGAGCGCCGACCGCGACGGCGGCCAGCTTGTTTTTTGTCAGTACTTCCAGCAAATGCTGCATCTTGGGGCCGGCGGCTTTTTCAAGGCCTTCGCCCATCTCCTTGATGCCGTACAGAAACAGCCCCAAACCCGCAAAGAGCTTGACAATATCCATCCACTGCATGCGCAATCCTCCTGTGCATGTGGAGCGCGGCGTCCCTCGTCCGCGTTCCTCTATCCTTCCAACACTCAAACAGGAATAGGGTAACATAGTTGCGGGGGATTGTAAAGGGGATGTAAAATGCGTCGTTTCGTAAAAGCGGCAAGCCTTGCGCGAAAACGTTTTGCGCCCTTTGCCCGCCGGGTTTGTGTCCGGGAGGCTCCGGTTTTACAGAAATTACCGAACTCTGTGAAAATCCACTTGCGTTCCTTGTTGCATAACGTTATAATAACAGCGATCGTATATGGGTCTGTGGTTGAAAGCCGATGCCAGACGCGGGCAAAACGGTCCACGTAAACCGGCCAAAGCGCCGGCGAGCATGGCGCGTTCTAGAGGTAAGTCCGACCGGGGGAAACCCTGAGAGAAGGGGCGTAGGGCGCCAACGCGATGAGCAAACCTTCCTGCCGGCGAGTGTGGGGTCAAAGACCAGGTCAGCCGTAACGATCAGACATACGAAAACGGAGGATATCCAAACCATGTATCAGGACAAAACGCTCACGTGCCGCGACTGTGGCGCCGAGTTCGTGTTCACCGCCGGTGAGCAGGAATTCTACGCTGAAAAAGGCTTCCAGAACGAGCCGACCCGCTGCAAGCAGTGCCGCAACGCCCGCAAGACCACCCGTGCCGCCGCCCCCCGCGAGCAGTACGAAACCGTCTGCGCCGAGTGTGGCAAACCCACGACCGTCCCCTTCATCCCCAAGAGTGATCGTCCCATCTATTGCAGCGAGTGCTTCGCGAAACACCGTAGCCAGCAGGGCTGATTACACGTAAGCGTTATTAACTGCATAGAAAAAAGTCCGTCGGCTTCGGTCGGCGGGCTTTTTTGCGCGGGTTGCGGATCAGCGGATCGCTTCCGGGTACTGCGCCCGGGCGCCGCCGATCAGCGGATAGCGGGCGTAAGCCATGACGACGTGCGCCTGCCCGATTTTTGCCTCCGGCATGCGCAGGGGTACGGCTACCGGGCGGATGTGCATGCCCACCAGCGTATCGCCAACGTCCAGCGCGGCGTCGGCCTGGATGCTCATGGCCATGGCCGGGTGGCGGAAGCGCTCGTAGGCGGCGGCGGCCGTGCTGCCGCCCGCCGTGGGCACGGGGCGGACGTTTACCTGCGTAAGCCGCAGGCGGTCCAGCGTATCCTGCTCCATCACCAGCGCGCGGTTCAGGTGCTCGCAGCACTGCACGGCGGCATGCAGGCCCAGCGCCTCGCAGGCGTCGATAAAGGCCTCCGCAAGCGTGTGGCCCAGCGCGGGCACGCTGTTATGGCCGATCACGCCGCCGGCCACCTCGCTGGTGCTGCAGCCCAGCACCACGGTTGCGCCGGTATGCAGCCGCCCGTGCTCGGCCAGGTAGCGCACGCAGGCGGTCATTTGGCTGCGGATGTCGGTTTCGGACTGTTCCAAGAGGATCCCTCCTTCGGGTTTGCGTGGGCAAAGGCATATGCGCCGATGGCGACCGCCACGGCGAGGTTGAGCGAATCGATGGCGTCGGAATGGGGGATGCGCACCGCCTGCCCCAGCGCGGCAAAATCCGGCGGCAGGCCGCTGCCCTCGTTGCCAAACACCAGCGCGTAGGGCGTGGGCACAGCCTGCACGGCGGTTTCCAGCAGCACGGAGCCATCCAGCATGAAGGGGTACAGCGCGTGGGCGGGGTGCTCGGCGCGGTAGGCTTCGAAGGTTTCGTACTGCCGCACGCGCAGCGAGAAGATGGCCCCCATGGAGGCGCGCACTACGCGCGGCTCAAACGGGTCTGCCGCGGGGCGGATCACGGCGATGTCGGTCAAGCCCAGCCCCAGCAGCGTACGCTGGATGGTGCCGAGGTTGCCTTCGTCCATCGGGTGGTGCAGCACCACATGCGGGGCCTGCGGGGCCAGGGCAGCCTGCCATTTTTCAAACACCACGGCGGCAAAGCAGTTCTGCTTGCCGCTCAGGCGGGCAAGCGCCCGGTCGGCCACCTCCTCGCGCACATGATGCGCGGCACACAGTGCGCGCAGCTTTTCCACGCCCTCGCCCTGGGCGCGCTCGCTCAGCAGCAGCCGCTGGGCGCGCTCGGGCGCGGCGGCCATCAGCTGGAGGCTGGGGAAAAGCCCCGCCGCATAGCTGTAAGGCAGGTCGGCGGTATAGGGCCGTAACGGCGGCATCGGCTCCGCCTCCTTTGTACAAAAGAATTTGCGTTTTGGAGCGTTACGCGTTGACGCTCTGCGGGCCCGCATCGCCTGCTTTGGCCTGCGCCTTGGCGGCGCGTGCCTGATATTCCTCGCGGGTCAGGCTATAGCAGACCTCGTCGCTCACCACGCCGTCGGGCAGGGTGGTGGCCATGCGCAGCGTGCCCTCGGCGGTGAAGCCAAGCTTCTTGATTACGCGCTTGCTCTTGGCGTTTTTGGGAAAGTGGTAGGCCGATACCAGCGGGCAGCCAACCTCCTCAAAGGCGAAGCGCAGCACCGCGTTGGCCGCCTCGGTGGCGTAGCCCTGCCCCCAATGCGCCTCACCCAGCGCATAGCCGAGCATGCGGGCGTTTTCCACCTCGCGCTTGATGTCGGAATGCAGGCCGATGGAGCCGATCACGCGGCCGGTCTTTTTTTCGACGATGGCCCACACATCCCCGCTGTGCATGAAGTGCTGCACCACCTGTCGGCTCTCCTCCAGGCTGTTGTGGGGGGACCAGCCCGCCATGGGGCCAACCAGCGGGCTGTGCGCGTACGCGTACACATCGACCGTATCGCTCAGGTCGAAGGCGCGCAGCACAAGCCGTTCCGTTTGCAGGGTTGGGTATCCCTCGGCGGACGCGCCCTGCCGGGCCCGCCGGAACTGGAACCATCGCATACCTATCGCCTCCATTGGCAAAAAGGCGGGATTCTCACCCGCCGTTGGATTTCGGAAACGCGGCTGCGCAACTCCAGCCGGGGGCGCGGGGGCAGCTTTCCGGCACTGTGCCGGGGCCGCCGCAAACGGGGCGCAGGCCCCGTGAGGTTCGTTACGCGGGATCGCCGCCGCGGGGGCCGTCGCCATTGGGCGCGCTGCCCTCAGCGCCTTCGCCTTCGGGCGGCGCGGGCTGGTCGGGCTCCTCGCCCAGGGGCGCGTCGTCCTCCTCTGCGTCGGCGGGGGCGTCGGCATCGCCGTCGGGGGCGTTTTCGTCGGGGGCGGGATCGTCGCTGTTATCGTCGTTGCCAAAGGGGCGGCCAAAGCGATCGCCGCCAAGGTTCCGCAGCCACGCCGCAGCCTCGGTTTGCGCGCGCAGCACGCCGCCCGGCTCGCACGCCGCGCGGTAGAAGCCCGCGCAGGCCGCGTTCAGGTAGGTGGCCATCACCAGCTGGATAAACTGCGAGGCGACCAGCGCCAGAATCACGCTCAGGCCCGAAAGTAGCACCTCCACCGCCATGGCGCCCAGCAGCCACACCAGAAAGCTCAGTTCCAGCATGAAAAGCGTCGCTTTTTGCCCCTGCATGGCTTCCTTGCTTTTGCGGATGGCTTCCAGCACGCCCATCTCCGGGTGCTCGGCAAGGTAAAAGGGCGCGAGCGCATAGCGCAGCGCGGCCATGATGCCCGGCACCACCAGCAGCAGCGACCATAAAAACACCCGGACATAGATCACGATGTACAGAAGCAGCGCCTTAAGAAAAATCCGCATCCGGGAAAACAGGCCCCAAAAACCGGGCTCCTCGCCCTGCAGCCGCAGGATGAAATACGCGTTGCAGCCGACGGCCAGCACGGGGGAAAGCACCGTGGCAAACCCGGCGACCAGCCCAAGGAGCATCCACGTTTGCGCGGGGATGGCCAGCACGGCGGCCTCCATGGCCTCGCGCGTGGTCAGCATCGTCAGGTCCGGAAGGCGCGTGGCCTGCAAAAGCTGCAACAGCGTCATCGGCAGCGAAGCGAAGAAGGTGACCAGCAGCGCGGTTTGCCAGTTGCCCTTGAGGGCGCGCACCGCTTTGCTTTTGAACACGTAGGGGGAGACGACCATCCGGTTCCCTCCTTTTTCCGGCGCAGCGGCCGGGTCAGTCGAACAGGGCGGTTACAAAATCGCGGGCGTCGAAAGCCTGCAGATCGTCGATGCCTTCGCCCACGCCCACATAGAGCACCGGCACCCGCAGCTCCCGCACAATGGGGAAGATGACCCCGCCCTTGGCGGTGCCGTCCAGCTTGGTGAGCACCACGCCGTTGATGCCGGCCGCCTCGCTGAAGGCCTTGGCCTGCTGCAGGCCGTTCTGCCCGGTGGTGGCATCCACCACCAGCAGACAGCGCACGGTCGCCTCGGGGTACTCCCGGTCGATCACGCGGCGCATTTTCTCCATTTCATCCATCAGGTTCTTCTTGTTATGCAGGCGACCGGCGGTATCCACAATCAGCAGATCGGCATGGCGCGCCTTGGCGGCCTGCACCGCGTCAAACACTACGCCCGCGGGGTCGGCCCCCTCCTGATGGCGCACCAGCGGCACCTTGGCCCGCTCGGCCCAGATGGTCAGCTGTTCGGCCGCCGCCGCGCGGAAGGTATCCGCCGCGCACAGCAAAATGGTGCGGCCCAGCCCCTGAAAGCGCAGCGCCAGCTTGCCGATGGTGGTGGTCTTGCCCACGCCGTTGACTCCGACCGTCAGGATGACCATGGGCCAGTGCAGCGGCATCTTGGGGGCGTCCAGCATCCCCACGAGAATTTCTTTGAGCACGTCGCGGCAGCGCGCGGTTTCGCGGATGTTTTCGGCCTTCACGCGGGCGCGCAGTGCGGTCATGGCCTCCTGCGCGCAGGCCGTGCCCATATCGGAGAGGATCAGCGCGTCCAGCAGGCTGTCGTAAAAATCTTCATCGACGGTCTGGTGCTCGGTTACGGCCTCGCCCACCATGCCGCCAAGGTTCTGGCGGCTGCGCAACAGGCCGTCGCGCAGGCGGCTGAAAAGTCCGTCGGCCATTGGGGTTCCCCCTTTAGCGCCGCGCGCGGCGCGTTAGTCGTAATCTCTCAGGCAAACGCTGACCATGGAACTGACGCCCCGCTCCTCCATCGCTACGCCGAACAGCGCGTCGCAGCGCTCCATGGTGCCCTTGCGGTGGGTGACCACCACAAACTGGGTGCCCAGCGAAAACTCCTTGAGGTAATCGGCAAAGTAGCCGATGTTCGCCTCGTCCAGCGCGGCCTCGATTTCGTCCAGAATGCAGAAGGGCGTGGGCTTGAGCTTGAGCATCGCAAACAGGATGGCGATGGCCGTGAGCGCGCGCTCGCCGCCTGAAAATAGGCTGAGCAGCTGGCGCTTCTTGCCCGGCGGCTGCACGATGATTTCGATGCCGCAGTTGAGCGGATCCTCGGGGTCGGACAGCCGGATTTCCCCGTGGCCGCCGCCGAACAGCCGGGCGAACGTCTCCTCAAAATAGCCCTGCAACAGCCCGAACTGGCCCACAAACACGGTGCGCATGTGCTCCAGCAGGTTGCGGATCAGGGATTGCAGATCGTCCCGGGCGTGCAGCAGATCGTCCCGCTGGGCGGCCAGCGCCGTAGCGCGGGCGTGCAGCTGCGTGAACTCCTCAATGGCGTTCACGTTCACGTTGCCCATACGGCGGATGCGTTCGCGGATTTCCTGCGCCTTGCGGTCGGCCTCGGCCTCGTCCAGCCCGTCGGGCAGGGCGGGGGGCGTGGCGGCGGCGGCTGCTGTTTCTTCGGCGGTTGCCTCGGGCGGGGCGGAGAGGCTTTCGGAGCCCTGTGCCGCCTCCGGGGCGGCCGCGCGGTTCCGTAACAACACATATTCGGCATGCGCATCCCGCGCCCCTGCATAGGTGAGGGCGTAGGTATCCCACAGGCGGTCGTTCAGCACCGACAGATCGCCCTTGACGCGGGTCAGGTTCATTTCCTGCCGGTGCAGGCGGTCGCCGACCTGCTCGCTCAGGGTGTGCCCGGCTTCGATTTCGTTCTGCACATCCTTGAGGGCTTTCTGGGCCTGTTCGCGGCGATCCTCACAGCCTTCCACATGCGTTTTGGCGCGGGTGACGGCGGTTTCGGCCAGCGTCACGGCCTCGGCGGCGGCTTCCCGCTCGCCGCGGGCGGCCTGCACATCGGCCAGCGCTTTTTCCCGCTTGGCGAGCAGCGCCTGCAGCTCCTTACGGCCGCTTTCGCCATCCGCCTGCAGGCGGTGGCTGTCCTGCCGCAGACGCTCGCAGGTATGGGCGGCCTCCTGCGCGCGCAGCAGCGCGGCAGTAAGCGCTTCCTGCGCTGCTTCGCGCTCGCGGCGCGCCCGGTCTACCGCGGCGCTCAGCTCGGTGGTTTTCTGGTGCAGACCCTCGGCGTCCAGCTGTTCGCGGCCGGTCTGGGCTTCGGCGCGTTGCAGCTCTCTGGCCACGTCGGCCAGACTCTCGTCCAGTTGCTCCAATGCCTGCCGCACGCTTTCGGAGGTGCGGCGGTGCTCGTCCAGCTCCGTTTGGGCGGCGCGCTGGCGCTCGGTTTCCCGCACGACGGCGATTTCCTGCTGTTGCAGGGCTTCGCGGGCGGCGACGCGGTTCTGGCGCAGCGCGCCGCGCTCGGCTTCCAGACAGGCGAGCGCGGCGGCGGCCTGTGCGCAGCGGGCGGTTTTGTCTGCGACGGCGGCTTCCAGCTCCTTGATTTCCCGCTCACGGCCCAGCAGGTTTTGCGCCTTCTGCTGGATGCTGCCGCCGGTCATGCTGCCGCCGGAGTGCATCACATCGCCGTTCAGGGTCACCAGCCGGAAGGCGTGGCCGCCTGCGCGCATGATTTCGATACCGCTGTCCAGATCCTCGGCGATCACGGTGCGGCCGAGCAGGTTTTCCATCACGGGGCGGTAACGGGGGTCGAACGTGCACAGCTCGCTGGCGACGCCCACGCACCCGCGCATGGTCAGCACCCGGCGCTCCGCCGTGCTCAGCGTCCGGGCCGTCATGGCCTGCACGGGCAAAAAGGTGGCGCGGCCGAGCTTGTTCTGGCGCAGGTAATCGATCATCTGCTTGGCGTCGCGCTCGGTTTCGGTCACGATGTTCTGCATCGCGCCGCCCAGCGCCATATCCAGCGCGGTTTCGTACGCCTTGGGCACGCTTAAAAGCATCGCCACCACATCATGCACGCCTGCAAGGTTCTGCTGGCGCGCATGGGCGAGCGCCTGCCGCACGGGGTACTGGTAGCCCTCGTACCCCTCCTGCAACTCCCGCAGGGTTTTCAGGCGCGCTTCATCGGTGCGCAGGGCCTGCTCCAGCGTCTGTTGCGCGGCGCGGTCCGTTTCGGTCTGCTCCGCCATGGCCTTGGCCTGCGCCTCCAGCGCGTTCGCCTCGGCGCGGCGGGTTTCAAACAGCGCCAGCTCGCCCGCCAGCGCGCGCTTGGACGCGTCCAGCGCCTCGCTGAGCGTTGCCTCCCGCGCGTCGGCATCGGTCTGGCTCTGGGCCAGCTCGGCGCGGCGGGCGGTCATCTGCGTATGCAGGGCGCCCTGGCGCGCCTGCGCGGCGCGCACGTCCTGCATGCGGTTCAAATTGTCGATGATGGCCGTCTTGTGCGCGGAAAGCGCGTCCTCCCACGTCTGTGCGGCCTGTGTGGACTCGGCGTGGGCGGCCTTGCGCGCTTCCAGCGCCGCGTCGGCCTCGGCGCGCTGGCGGTCGGCTTCGGCCAGCCCGCCCGCGGCTTGCGTGAGCGTCGCGTCAATCAGCCCGATGCGGGTCTGGGCCGCGTCGGCCTCGGCGCGCAGGCGTTCGGCGGTATCCGTGCCGGTTTGCAGGCGGTTATCCACAGCCTGCACCTGCTCCCGGGCCTGATGCAGCCGCTCGTTTTGCGCAAGCAGCGCCTCGTGCGCCTCGGTCAGGGCGGTTTGCAGGGTTTCCAGCCCCGCCTCCTGCGCGTCCCGGTCGGCGGTCAGCTCCTTCAGCCGCCCGGTCAGCTCCGCAAGCTGATCCTTTACGGCCAGCAGCGCATCCTCCATGGTGGTGGAACGCTTTTGCAGCCGGTCGTAGCGCAGCAGGTAGAGTTCCACATCCAGCTCGCGCAGGGTTTCGGACAGGGCCAGATATTCGCGGGCCACCTCGGCCTGTTTTTCCAGCGGCGTCAGCTGGCGGGCAAGCTCGTCCAGCACATCCTCCACGCGCACCAGGTTTTCCTCGCTGCGCCGCAGGCGCTGCTCGGCCTCCTCCTTGCGCACGCGATAACGGCTGATGCCTGCCGCTTCCTCAAACACCGCGCGGCGATCCTCGCTGCGCTGGGATAAAATCTCATCGATGCGGCCCTGCCCGATAATGGAATAGCCCTCGCGGCCTACGCCCGTATCGCGGAACAGGTCCACCACGTCCTTGAGGCGGCAGGCCGCGCCGTTGAGCAGGTACTCGCTGTCGCCGCTGCGGTACACCCGGCGGGTGACGCTTACCTCGGCGTACTCCACGGGCAGCTGCCGGTCGGCGTTATCAAAAACAAGGGTCACCTCGCAGTAGTTCATGGGTTTGCGCTGCTCGGTGCCGTTAAAAATGACGTCGCTCATGCTGTTGCCGCGCAGGGTGCGGGCGCTCTGCTCCCCCAGCACCCAGCGCACCGCGTCGCTGATGTTGCTCTTCCCGCTTCCGTTGGGGCCGACAATGCCGGTCACATCCTGCGGGAAGACGATTTCCGTGCGCTTGGCGAACGACTTGAAGCCGTAGATTTCCAGCTTGCTCAGCCGCATGGATTTCCCCCTATTCTCCGGCTTTGAGTGCGTCCAGGGCGGTGCGTGCGGCCGCCTGCTCCGCCGCTTTTTTGCTGAGGCCCTCGCCGCGGGCCACCACGCGGCCGCTGACGAGCGTCTCGGTTACAAAGCGGCGGTCGTGCGCGGGGCCGCTCTCCTCCACGATGCGGTATTCCGGCAGGCCCAGATCGTGGGCCTGGGTGTAGGCCTGCAAAAGGCCCTTATCATCATGTCCGCGCAGGGCGGACAGGCGTTCTTCCTCGGCAAACAGGCGCTCGATCAGCCCCTGTGCGGCGGGCATGCCCCCATCCAGATAGACGGCGGCAATCACAGCCTCCAGCGCGTCGGCCAGAATGCTGGGTTTCTCCCGCCCGGCGGTGCTTTCCTCCCCGTGGCCCATGCGCAGGGATTGCCCCAGACAGAGCGTGCGCGCCAGGTGGCAGAGCGTCTCCTCGCACACCAGGGCGGCGCGGCGGGCCGTCAGCTCGCCCTCGCGGCGGTCGGGGTATTTGCGGTACAGAAGGTCGCTGATGGCAAACTCCAGCACCGCGTCGCCCAGAAACTCCAGGCGTTGGTTATCGTCCTCCTCCTTGGTGGAGGGGTGGGTCAGGGCGAGGCGAAGCAGCGACGCTTCCCGGAACTGGTATTGCAGCGCATCCTGTAACGAGCGCATGGCGGGGTGCTCCCTTCCGCGGCGGGGCGTGCCGCCCCGGGCCGCGCGTGCTGAACCGGAAGAAAGAAGGCGCTGAAGCGTCAGCGCCCGGAGAAACAACATTTCGGTTGAAAAAGCGGCGTTTACTGGTGCGCTTCGATGTACTTGGCCACGTCGCCGACGGTTTTGAGGGACAGGATCACCTCGTCCTCCACCTCGATGCCGAACTGGTTTTCCAATTCCAGAATCATGACCATGATGTTGGCGCTGTCGGCCTTCAAATCTTCCACCAGGCGGCTTTCGGGGGTGATGGTGGCGGCGTCCACCTGCAGCTGGGAAGCGATCATATCGCGGATTTGTTGAAAGACCATGGGGAACCCTCCTTTACGATTGCAAATGAGTGCCTATTCCTCGGCGGCGGCCGGAGCCGCCTCCGTCGAAACCAGACGTTTTTCGATGTTGCCGACCACGTCGGCCTGCACCATGAGCACGGCCTGCCGCACCGCGCAGGCGATGGCGTGGGCGTTGCTGGAACCGTGAGCCTTAACCACGTTGCCGCACACGCCCAGCAGGGGCGCACCGCCGACTTCGGTATAATCCATGGTTTTCTTGACGCGCTTAAAGGCGGGCTTGGCGAGCAGGCCCCCCAGCTTGCCGCGAAAATCGGCGGTGATTTCCTTCTTGATGATGCCCATGAGCGTGCCGGCCACGCCCTCCATAAACTTGAGGATCACGTTGCCCACAAAGCCGTCGCACACGATCACGTCGGCCACATCGGCGGTGATGTCCCGCGCCTCGACGTTGCCCACAAAGCGCAGGTTGCTGTGCTCCAGCAGCTCATAGGCGGCCTTGGTCAGGGCACAGCCCTTTTCGCTCTCGGCACCGTTGTTCACCAGCCCGATGCGGGGGCTTTGGATGCCGCGCATGCCCTGCATGTAGGCGTTGCCCATCAGTGCGAACTGGGCCAGGTACTCGGGGCGGCAATCCACATTCGCGCCGCAGTCGATCAGCAGGAAATAATCCTTGCCGTTGGGCAGCAGCGGGGCCAGCGCCGGGCGGTCGATGCCTTTGATGCGCCCAAGGCGGAACATGCCGCCTGCCAGCACCGCGCCGGTAGACCCAGCGGAAACAAAGGCGTCCACTGTGCTCTCGCGCAGTTTGAGCATGCCATCCACAATGGCGCTGCCCTTCTTTTTACGCACGGCCATCACGGGGCTTTCGTCATTGGTAATCACTTCGGGGCAGTCGGTCACGGTCAGCCGGGCGCGCAGCGCGGGCGCATCCGCGAACACGCGCTCCACCTCGCGCTGCACCGCGTCGGCGGGGCCGGCCAGCTCCAGCGTCAATTCGGGAAAGTTCGCCAGCGCTTCCCGCGCGCCCTCGACGGTTGCCTGTGGGGCGTGGTCGCCGCCCATCGCATCCAGATAGATTTTCATGCGTTCCCTCCGCTTGGATGGGACGGCCGCGGTTGCGCCCGGCCCGGTTGGGGTGTGCTACTCCAGCTTGATGCCGTAGATGTTGCTGTTGGCACCGGTGGTGCCGATTACCAGCACGTCGCGGTACACGGCGGGCGAGCCTTCCACATTGCCTTCCAGCTGCAGGGAGGTGCGCTCCGCGCCGGTTTTGGCCTCCAGCAGGTGCAGCTTGCCCGCGCTTTCGGCCTGTACCAGCCAGGCGTCGCCGGCGGCGTTGTAAACGGCCACGGGGCTGGATACGCTTGCGCTGGTCATGGGGAAGGACCACTTGAGGCTGCCGGTGGCCTTATCCAGCGCAAAGAGCGTGGAACCCTTGGAGCCGTTGGTGGCGGTGAAGAACACCAGATCCTTGACGGCGTTCTGCCCGACCACGGGGCTTGCGTAGCAGCCGATTTCGAACTCGGTGGTGTACACCAGATCGGGCACCTGATAGGCCCATAGCTCCTTGCCGCTCAGGGCGTCGAGCTTGCGCACGGTGCACACGCCGCTGCGGCCCTGGTTCATCAGGGTGTTGGCGGTGTAGAGGGAGAGGGTGTTTTCATCCTCCATATCCAGCGCGACGGTCGCGTCCACATTGTCGCCGGTATCCACGGCCCACACGGGGCTGAGGGTGTTCACATCCACGCACTGTACAATGCCGGACTGATCGCCAAAGTAGACATAGTTGGCGTACATGGCGACGGAACCGTCCACATTGGTGCTCTTGGCCTTCTGCTTGTTGGCCAGCCAGGAGTAGCGCTGGTAGGCGGGCTTGATCTTGAGGGTGCCCAAGATGTAATCAAAATCAGCGTTCGGCTCCATGGTGTAGAGCAGGCCGTTTTCGCCGCCCGCAATCATGGTGCCGGTGTTTTTATCGAACAGCGGGGCGCTGCTGAAGCCGCTGTAATTGCTGCGCATGAGCTTTTCCTTGCCCTTGAGCAGCGTCAGCTCCTTATTATTAAGAAGGTTGTACAGGTGCAAACCGTTATCCACCGTTTTTTTGGCAAGCACGGCGATGTGCTGCCCCACGGCCAGCATCGGCACGGCGTTGGTATCCAGCGAAAGCGCGCCGTTGGACGGCCACTCGTTTGCGATGGGGTCGCGCGTCGCCTCGCCGGTGACCAGATCCAGGAAGTAAATCTTGCCGTTCTGTGCGCCGACGATGGCTTCCTTAAGGGCGGTTTTGGCTTTGCTGTCATCCTTGATGCCCAGCAGCGAACGCAGCTGCGTGGGCCATTTGACGATCAGCGGCTGGCCGGGCCAGCCTACGCCGGTCAGCGTGGCGCTCTTGGCCTTGACGCTGCCTTCGATGGCGACCTTCCACATTTCGGTCAGGGTATTCTTTTCAATTTCCACCGTGCCGTAGGCGGCGTTCTGCCGGAAGGGATTCTCCCGGAAGGTCAGCACGCCGCTCTGATCCCAGCCGACGTAATTGAACGGATCGTTGACGACAATCTTGGCAGTCCGCTCGTAGCTGTCCTTCTGCTTGAGCTCCTCATACGCGGTGGAGGTGAGCTTGAGCGCGGAGGGGGCGGCGGCGCTGTCGGCTGTGACGTCCAGCAGCGGAAGCGCCGTAGGCGCGGGGGTAGCCGCGGGCTTGGGCGTTTCGGTGGCGGCGGGTTCGGGGGTTTGCGTGGGGGCGGCGACGGTCGGCTTGGCGGCCTGCGTATCGGTGGGCGGGGCATAGGCCGCGTCGTCGGAAAGCGAGCTTTGCGCGTCGGCCGCGGCCGCCGGGCTCGGCTCGGGGCCGCCGGCGGTCAGCGCCACATCCAGGCTGTAATCGCTCTGGATAAAGGAAAGGTCTGCGTCGGTTTCGTAGGCGGCGTAATAGCTGCCGGTGTAGGCGTCGCTGATGGGCGCGGTCAGGCTCCAGGTGCGGGTGGTGTCG
>CAXXGW010000005.1:0-150973 GCA_963666755.2 Candidatus Limiplasma sp. | reverse complement strand
GTCCCCTCCCCAACCTTCCCCTTGGGGGAGGGACGGGCGGTGCTGGCGCACCTTTGGGGATGGGACTGCGGTCCCCTCCCCAACCTTCCCCTTGGGGGAGGGACGGAGTGCGGGCGGTGTGGGTAACAATCCCACAGAAGGGTGTTTGCGGGGTTGGGGGCTACGAGCACGGGGGTTGGGCGGTGTGAGCTGGGCGGGGGGCGGCCTACTTGAAATTCTTCATCATGCGGCGGGCCATGCCCTTATTGCCCATCATCTGCTTCATCATATCGCGGGCCTGCTCAAACTGGCGCATCACGCGGTTCACGTCCTGCACGGTGGTGCCGCTGCCCGCGGCGATGCGCTTGCGGCGGCTGGCGTTCAGCACGTTGGGGTTGCGGCGCTCCCGGGGCGTCATCGAGCGGATGATGGCTTCGGGCTTCTTCATCGCGTCGTCATCCACGTCCACATCGCCCAGATTCGCCGCGCCGGGCAGCATGGACAGCATGCTTTTCACGCCGCCCATCTTTTTCATTTGCTGCATCTGGCTCAAAAAATCGTCCAGCGTCAGCTCCGTGGGGCCGCGGCGGGCCATTTTTTCCACGGCCTGCACGTCCACGGTTTCCTGGGCTTTTTCAATCAGGGTCAGCACATCGCCCATGCCCAGGATGCGGCGGGCCATGCGGTCGGGGTGGAAGGGTTCAAAATCGTTCAGTTTCTCGCCCGTGCCGCTGAACTTGATGGGCTTGCCCACCACCGCCTTGATGGACAGCGCCGCGCCGCCGCGGGTATCGCCGTCCAGCTTGGTCAGGATCACGCCGTCCACGCCCAGCTTCTCGTCGAAGGTCTTGGCCACGTTCACGGCGTCCTGGCCGGTCATCGCGTCCACCACAAAGAGGATTTCCTGGGGTTTGACCTGCTGCTTGAGGCGGCGCAGCTCGTCCATCAGCGCATCGTCGATGTGCAAACGGCCCGCGGTGTCGATAATCAGCACATCGCGGCCGTGGTCGCGGGCGTACTCCACCGCTTCCAGCGCGGTGCGCACGGGGTCCTGCGTGCCGTGCTCGTACACCGGCACCTTGGCCTGCTGGCCCACCACCTGCAACTGCTGGATGGCGGCCGGGCGGTAGATGTCGCACGCGGCAAGGCAGGGCTTTTTGCCCGTCTTTTGCAGATAGTTGGCCAGCTTGGCCGCCATGGTGGTTTTTCCGGCGCCCTGCAGGCCGCACAGCATATAGATGGTCGGCACGCTGGAGCTCCACGTCAGGCGCGCGTTCTGCGTGCCCATGAGCTCCGTCATTTCTTCGGCGACGATCTTAATGACCTGCTGCCCGGGCGTCAGGCTTTCCAGCACCTGCTGGCCCACGCAGCGGTCGGTTACGCGCCTGATAAAATCCTTGACCACCAGGTAGTTGACGTCCGCCTCCAGCAGGGCGACGCGCACCTCGCGCATTCCGTCCTTCACGGCCTGCTCGGTCAGCTTGCCGCGGCTGCCCAGCCGGGAAAGGGCCGCCGTGAGCTTTTGGCTTAAACCCTCAAACGCCATCGCGGGGTTCCTCCTCGTCCAGTTGCTGTAAAAGGCGGGCAAGCGCCGCGCGTGTGCCGGGCACATCGCCCGCGTCCAGCGCGGCCAGCGCTGCGGCCAGCCCCGCGCGCGTCCGTCCGGCCTGCCCCGCCAAATGCAGCGCGGCCTCGTAACGGCGCAGTTTCTGCTCCGAGCGGACAATCAGCTCATGCACGTTCTGGCGGCTGACGCCCATCTCCTCGGCAATTTCCCCCAAAGAAAGGTCTTCGTCGCAATGCAGGCGGAGGGCTTCGCGCTGCTTATCGGTCAGCAGCCCGCCGTAACAGGCGCTCAGGGTGCCCAGTTCCACGCTTTGTTGCAGCCGGCGTTCCGGCCCACGAGGCTCGGTCACGGGTACCCGTCCTTTCCAAAATGGGTGCGCAGGCAGGGGAGAACAGCGGGTGCAGTATAGCACGGGGCCGGACGGCTGTCAAGTGTTTTTCGTTGACAGCCCGCCGGGCATCCACCCAATTCCAACGCATAGCAAACCATTCAGGAATTGACAATCCCGCGCCCCTTCCTCTATACTGGCGGAAACCGGGCCGGGAAAACAAAGAAGGGTCGTGCCGTGTAGGATGTGGAGTGTGGACGGTGTCGGGGAAAAGAATCTGATCCAGCTGGAGCTCAGCGCGGATGTGGTCAAGCAGTATACCACCCTGCTGGGCAGTCCGGGCAACCGCCTGCTGAGCGAATTTGGCGCCCTGCGTGAAAAGCTGCGCAAGGAAGGGTACGTCCTGCCCGGCATCGCCCTGCGTAGCGAAGATACCCTGAAACCCAAGGAGTTTGTGTTTTACTGGGGCACGGAAACCTACCGCAGCTCCCTTGCCCAGACGACGCCCGTCAAGCTGGCCGAGGAGCTTCTGCGTACCTACCTGAGCGCAGCCCGGAAGCATGCGGTAGACGGCACGCTGCAACTGTCGGTGGTGCTTACCGCCGCGCTGCGCGCCCTGCGGGAGGGCAACCTGACCGAGGCCGGCGATCAGTGTGCGCTGCTGTATTTTTTCGCGGGCAGGGTACCCGACCTCGGCGGGCTTTACCAGCAGGCGTATGCGCTGCTGAACGCCGCGCTTGCCCGGGTGCAGGGGTTTGATTTGCCCGGCGCCGTGCTGCTCTTGCAGCGCTGCCTGTGGCTGTATGACCAAAAACCCGAGTGTTTCCCGCAAAACCAGCTGCCGCTGATGTTGCTGTTTATCGGCAATCTGGCCCTGAGCCTGAACGACGGCAAGCTGGCGCTGGACGCGTTCCAGCGCTGCCACCAGGCCGCCGCCGACACAAAGCTGCACGGGTACCGCAACGCGGCCTGCTGCTCGCTGCTGGAGCTGGGGCTGGCCACCGGGCAATACGGCCTTGCGCAGCAAATGCTTGCAGAATTGGCCCAGACCGGCTATGCCACTGTCAAGGCCCAGCAGAACGCGCTGTTTACCCTGCTCAACTGCGTGGTCGAGCTAAAGGAGAAACCGGCGCAGGCCGCGGCGCTGGTTGTCAAGTACCATGCCAGCCTGCATACCATCACCCAGATTTGCAACGACATCCGCCGTCAGGAAACCGAAATCGGCGTTCTGGTCGAAAGCACCATGGCAGGCTTTTCCCTGCAAAGCGCGCCGCCCCTTGCCCTCAAGCCCTTTGACCCGGAGGAGGTGCAACGGGATTTTGACCGTCGCATGCAGGCGACGGGCGATCTGGATGTGCTGAAAAAGCAGATTGCCGCCTCCACGCAGGCGGAAGGCGCCGCCTCCGCCCCTGCCTCCACCGCCAAGGAGGATCAGAACTACGTGTTCATCAGCTACAGCCATCAGGACTACCGCATTGTGTTCTGCGATCTGCTGGAACTGAAACGTGCCGGCGTGCGCTACTGGTATGATAAAAACCTGACCGCCGGTGAAAGCTGGAAAACCAACGTCGAGGGGATGCTCCGCTCCCCGCTGTGCGCGGGCGTGGTGTTTTACTTCAGCCGCAACTCACTGCGCAGCGAGGCGGTATTCCACGAGGTACAGTATGCGCTGGAAGGCGACGGTTCCGGCAAGCCCAGCACGCATTACTTTATGGTCAACCTGACCGGCGAGCAGCCCTCCGCCGTGATCGGCTCCCTGATGAAGGCAGGCGAGCTGACCAGCGAAAAAGGCAAGCTCTATCTGCAAGCCTTTGCCGACGATCAGACCTTTATCCCCCGCGACGCAAACCCGCTCAGCAGCCAGCACCTGCAGGGGGTTGGCGGCCTGCTGCGGCAGATTCGGGAAAAGTTTAACGTCGCGGATTAAGGCTAGAGCCCACACGCACGGCTCCGCAGGATTGCAGCGCACCCCTGCGGAGCCGTCCCTCTCGCCTTGTATTCCTAGAAATCCGATGGTATAATCAAGGTATGGAGGGATACCCGCATGAAAATTTCTACCCGGGGCCGTTATGCGCTGCGTTTTATGATTGATCTGGCCCAGCATCACGGCGGCGAGGCCGTGACGCTGAAGGAGGTTTCCCAGCGACAGGAAATTTCCGTGAAATATCTGGAGCAGATTGTGACCCTGCTGAACCGCGGCGGGCTGATTCGCAGCCTCCGGGGCAACCAGGGCGGCTACCTGCTGGCGCGCGACCCGGAACGCTACACCATCGGGGAGATACTGCGCATTGCCGAAGGCAACCTGTACCCCGTAGCCTGCATGGAGGAGACGCCCAACCAGTGCCCCCGGTACGCGGGCTGCCAGACCGTCCGCTTCTGGGAAGGGTTATACGGCGTCATCAGCCGGTACGTCGATTCCTTTACCCTGCAGGATCTGGCCCGGGATAGCGCCGCCGAGAATGCCGACTGTTACACCATCTGAACCTTGCGCCTGCACAGCCAAAAACAAAAGGGGGCTTGACAGGCGCTTTCTTTTGCTTTATTATCATACCATTCCTATATGTTATACATATATAGGGCATTCCCTCCGAAAGGCAGGTGCGGGCGTTGCAACCCTTGCTCCAACGCATGATCCGGCACAACTTCCGCAATGGGCGAATGTGCAGCCGCTCTCCGGTGCCCCGCTCCAACAGCAACCCCAATACGTAAGGAGGTCTATGCCATGAGCCACCCCTACCGGTTTGAAACCCTGCAGCTGCACGTGGGCCAGGAGCAGCCCGACCCCGCCAGCGATGCCCGCGCGGTGCCGATCTACCAGACCGCGTCCTATGTGTTCCATAATGCCGCGCATGCGGCCGCGCGCTTTAACCTGACCGATGCCGGCAACATCTACGGCCGGCTGACCAACTCCACCCAGGATGTGTTTGAAAAGCGCATCGCCGCGCTGGAAGGCGGCGTGGCGGCGCTGGCCGTCGCCTCGGGCGCCGCCGCCATCACCTACGCGCTGCTGAATCTGGCCCAGGCGGGGGATAACCTTGTCGCTGCCCGGACGCTCTACGGCGGCACGTATAACCTGCTGGCCCACACCCTGCCGCAGTACGGCATCACCACCAAATTTGTGGACCCCGACGCGCCCAACGCCTTTGCCGAAGCCATTGACGAGCATACCCGCGCCGTGTTTGTGGAAAGTATCGGCAACCCCAACGCCACGCTGTTGGATCTGGAGCAGGTCGCCGCCGCCGCGCACGCGCGCCACATCCCGCTTGTGGTGGACAACACCTTCGCCACCCCCTTCCTGCTGCGCCCGCTGGAGCACGGCGCCGATGTGGTGGTGCACTCGGCCACCAAGTTTATCGGCGGCCACGGCACGGCCATCGGCGGCGTGATTGTGGACGGCGGCCGGTTCGACTGGGCGGCGTCCGGAAAATTCCCGTCGCTTACCGAGCCTAACCCCAGCTACCACGGGGTGCGCTTTACCGAGGCCGCGGGCCCAGCGGCGTATGTGACCAAAATACGCGCCATCCTGCTGCGCGATACCGGCGCGAGCATCGCGCCCCTGCACGCCTTCCTGTTTTTACAGGGGCTGGAAACCCTCAGCCTGCGGGTGGAGCGCCACGTGCAAAACACGCTTGCGGTTGTGGATTTTCTGGCCCATCACCCCCGGGTAGAACGCGTAAACCATCCTTCGCTGGCGGATCACCCGCACCATGCGCTGTATGCGCGGTATTTCCCCAAGGGCGGCGCATCCATCTTCACGTTTGATCTGCGCGGCGGCGCGACCGAAGCGCAGGCGCTGATCGACCGGCTGAAGCTGTTTTCGCTGGTGGCGAACGTGGCGGATGTGAAATCGTTGGTGATCCATCCGGCCTCGACCACGCACAGCCAGTTGACGGAAGCGGAGCTGTTGGAGCAGGGCATCCGGCCCGGCACGGTCAGGCTATCCGTTGGGACGGAGCATATTGAGGATTTGCTGGAGGATTTGGCGCAAGCCCTGCAGGCATAAGGGGGTTGAAGGGCCCCAAACGGGTCAAGGGCCGCTGGCCCTTGTCAGGTTTCCAAAGGGTGAAACCCTTTGGCCCAGCCGCAGCGAAAGTGCGCAGCGCGCGAACAGCGCCGAAGGCGCTATGAAGCGCGCGGGCACAGAAGCCTGCCCCATGCTGGCGGTAGAAGTTGGCCAGGTCCCGTAGCCTTCCCTGTTTGAAGGCGAAACAAGTCTATTGCATACAACAAGCAAGGCCGGGGCGTTCGCCCCGGCCTGTGCTGTTTCACTTTGGAAATGTTCTTAGCTGAGCGCTTAATCCGCTCGCCTCATAGCGCCTGCGGCGCTGTTCGCTCGTTGCGCGGGTATGGCGCTGCGGCGCGGGGGGTTCCGGGGCGCGGGCAGGGGTTTCACCCCTGCACCCCGACAAGGGCTTCGCCCTTGACCCATCTCCGCTGCGGCGGGGGTTTTTGCATCCCTCCCCTCCCGCTCTGGATTTTTTCATAACATTCGGTGTGCGTTTTTCATATGTTCAATTTGGGCGTTTAACCCTATAATCCAAACATGGAAATCATCTGCGCAGATGATCGCATGGATTGAATGAAGGAGGCTGCTAACCCCATGAAAAGGTTGCTGTGTATCGCAATGGCACTGGCCCTGTGCCTGAGCCTGGTATCCGTCGGCGCCGTCGCCGAGGGTAAAGTTTCGCTCAAGTTCGCTACCAACTGGGGCCCCGGCGACGCCAAGTACGATTATTTCGAGCCCCTGTACAACGCCTATGTCGATTCCGTCAAGGACAGCGCCGATATCCAGATCGAGACCCTTTCCACCGTCGATTACAAAACCAAGATCAAGGTGGAAATGGCCTCCGGCGAGCTGCCCGACGTGTTTACCTGGTGGGGCGGCGCCCTGCTTAAGGATATGGTCGACTCCGACCTGCTCCTGAATGTGGACGATTATTTCGCCGCCAGCAAGGCGGTTTCCCGCGACCAGTTTGTGGACGGCTCCTTCGGCTACTACACGCTGGGCGGCAGCACCTACGGCGTGCCGCTGGAAGGCACCCGCTCCCTGTTCCTGGCCAACAGCGAGCTGTTCAAAAAGTACAACCTCTCCTACCCCACCACGTTTGAAGAGCTGAAAGCCTGCAACGACGTTTTCAAAGCCAACGGCATCATCACGCTGGCCATCGGCAGCAACGGCGGCGAGCCGTCCAGCTTCTTCTACAGCGAGCTGTACAACCAGTTCCCCGGCGCCGCGCAGGAGCTGGACACCCTCTCCACCACCATGAAGTTTGATACCGACAACGCCCTGAAAACGGCCGACGCCATCGCCCAGATGCGCGATCTGGGCATGTTCCCGGAGGATACCGTCGCCAACGGCGGCTGGAGCGCCAGCCTGCAGCTGTTTGTAGACGGCAAGGCCGCCATGACCTACACCTATCCGTGGATGTTCGATTTCATCCCCGAGGATGTGCAGGCCAAGACCGACATCATCCCCGTGCCGATGCTGGACGGCGCCGCCAACAACCCCGCCGATTTCCTCTCCGGCTTCACGGTGTACGGTTTCTGCATCAACAAGGCATCGTTCAACGATCCCGCCAAGCATGACGCGCTGGTCGCGCTCTGCGATTTCCTCGCCTCGGATCAGCTGACCGAAGCCCTGACCCAGAGCGGCATGGTGCCCGACAAGAAGGTGGATGTCGACTGGTCCAAAGCCAAGCCCATCATGCAGAAGCTGATGGCCTACGCCAAGGACAAAACGCTCACCGCCGTGCACTTTACCGTGATCCCCGACAACGCGACCGTCAACATCTTCAACTCCGCGCTGGACGAGCTGTTTGTGGGCGCGCTCACGCCGCAGGAGTACGTAAGCAAGGTGCAGGCCGAGCTGGACAAGGCCAAATAAGCAGGTTCGATTTCCGGCAGGGGTTACCGCCATCGCAGGTAACCCCTGCTTTTAGGAGGACAGTCTATGCGTACCAAAAAGGGGGCGCTCCCCTTCGCCGTCGCGTTTCTGGCGCCTGTGCTGCTGCTGTATACGCTGCTGGTGGTGCTGCCCATGTTCAGCTCCCTTTACTATGGGCTGACCAAGTGGAACGGCGTCGCGGCGCGGCAGTTTATCGGGCTTGCCAATTTCAACACCCTGTTTTCCAGCCCCGACTACTGGCGCACGTTTGAAAACACCCTCAAGCTTGTGCTCATCACCCTGGTGGTGCAGGTGCCCGGCGGGCTTGCGATTGCCTACATGCTCCACCACCGCATGCGGTTTTTCAAGTTCTTTCGCACGGTTTACTTTTTACCGGTGGTCATCGCCCCGGTAGCCATCGGGCTGATGTTTTCGCTGTTTTACAACAGCGAGGTCGGCATCTTTAACAAACTGCTGGAAATTCTGGGTCTGGGGGCGTGGAAGCGGCGCTGGCTGTCCGATCCCAATGTGGTGATCTATTCGGTCATCGCCCCGCAGGCGTGGCAATACATCGGCATGTACATCACCATTTTTCTGGCGGCGCTGCAAAGCGTGCCGGAGGAGCTGACCGAAAGCGCGGAGATTGACGGCGCCAACAGCTTTCAGACCTTCTGGCACATCCTGCTGCCGCAGATCAGCAACTTTGTTGTCATCGGCCTGATCCTGTGCATCACGGGGGCTTTCAAATCCTTCGAGCATCCGTGGGTCATGACGTCCGGCGGGCCGGGCGTATGGTCCAGCTATCTGGGCGTGTACATGTACCGCACCGCCTTTGTGGATTTTGATTTCGGCAAGGCCAGCGCCATCAGCGTTACCATCGTCGCGCTGTCGCTGGTGTCAACCGCGCTGGTGCGGGGCATCTCGGCGCGCTTGCAGCGGGAGGGTTAGCCCATGGCGGTCAGAAACGGTTTTGGCGGGCGGGTCGCCCACGCGCTCAAGGTGCTGCTGGTGGTCTTTTTTGCGGTGCTGTCGCTGTACCCCTTTGTGTGGGTGCTGCTCTCCTCCCTGAAGGATAATACGGATATTTATGCCAACCCCTTCGGTATCCCCCGGGTGTTCCACCCCGCCAACTATGCGGATGCCTGGCAGAAGGCAAACGTGGGCGCGGGCTTTGGCAACAGCATGGTCATCTGCGTGCTGGCGCTGGCCTTGCTGGTGGTGCTGACCGCCATGGGCAGCTACGTGCTCACCCGTGTGCGCCCCAACCGATGGCTGTCCGGCTTTTTCGCTCTGGGGCTGATGATCCCGCTGCACGCGCTGCTCATCCCCACGCTGATTCTGTATAAGGATTTGCAGCTGACCGACAAGGTCGCGGGCATGGTGCTGATCTACGCGGCGGTCAACATCCCCATCAGCATGTTTATCGTGTCCGGATTCATGCAGGGCATCCCGGCGGAGTTGGACGAGGCGGCCACCATCGACGGCTGCGGGCGCGCGGGCACGTTCTTCCGCGTGATTCTGCCGGTAGCCACCCCCGGCGTGGCCACGGTGGCGACGCTTTCCTTCCTGAACATCTGGAACGATCTGCTTTTTGGTCTGGTGCTGATTTCCACCCCCGCCAAGCGCACGCTGGCGGTGTGCATTTCGGTGCTGAAAGGCTCCTACGCCACGCAGTACGGGCTGCTGTGCGCGGGGCTGGCCGTGTCAATCCTCCCGGTAATCCTGATGTACCTGCTGTTTCAAAAACAGATTGTGCAGGGCATGACGGCAGGGGCGGTGAAGGGCTGATGCACACCACCGTGATCGACGGACGCGGCCTGACCCTCGGGAAGGAAACGCTGCCTTTGTACAGCGGCGCCCTGCACTACTGGCGGCACCGCCGCCGGGACTGGCCCCGCCTGCTGGACGGCGTGCGGGAGATGGGCTTTCGCTTTATCGAAACCTATGTGCCATGGAGCGTGCACGAGCCGGAGCCCGGCCGCTATGATTTTACCGGCGACCGGGATCTGGGGGCTTTTCTGACCCTGTGCGAAGCCCGGGGGCTGTATGTGCTGGTGCGTCCCGGCCCGCACATCAACGCGGAGATGACCCTGTTCGGCTACCCTACCTGGGTTCTGTGGGATGCGCAGGTGCAGGCGCAGAGCCCGCAGGGTACGCCGGTTATCTATCCGCACTTTGCCAAGCCCTTTCCGATCCCTTCCTATGCCAGCGAGAAGCTGTACCGGCTGACCGCCGCGTACTTTACCGCGCTGCGGCCGGTGCTGGAGCCGCACGTCTGGCCCACGGGCTGCATTGTGGCCGCGCAGGCGGATAACGAAACCTGCTACTTTTTCCGCGACGCGCCTTATATGCTGGATTACGCGCCGGATTCGCTGCGCCTGTACCGGGCGCTGCTGCGCGACCGCTATGGCGAAATCGGCGCGCTGAACGCGGCCTACGGCCGGGCTTACGCCTCCTTCAGCGAAGTCGCGCCCCCCGCGGGGTACGACGCGGCCAGCCCCGCGCGGAGTCTGGACTGGGTGCAGTACAAGGAGTATCAGGTGCTGTGGAGCGTGCAGCGCATGGCGCGCCTGCTGCCGCTGGCCGGGCTTACCGTGGCGGTGTTCCACAACTGCGCCTACCAGCATTACACGCCCATCTCGCTGCAACGCTGCGAGGCGCTGCCGGAGGTGGACGTAGCCGGCATCGACGCCTACCCCGAGCCGGGCGACGCGGCCATGCTGCGCACGCGCGTGCGCTACCTGTCCGGCAGCGCGCGGCTGCCGTTCATCCCTGAATTTGGCAGCGGCTCGTGGTTTGACCGGGGCTGCGTGCTCACCGCCGAACAGCAGGAGTACGGCTACCTGTACGCCTTCATGAACGGGCTGAAGGCTGTGAACTTTTATATGCTGGCCGAGCGGGATCGCTGGGTGGGGTGCCCCCTGCGGCAGGACGGGCAGGCGCGGCCCGCCTATTTTGCGCTGTTCCAAAACTTGCTGCGTTTTTTGGAACAAACGCGGCTGCATACCCTGCGCCGCGAGGTGTCCGTGCTGCTGCTGCTGGATTACGACCTTGCCCGGCGGCAGGCCGCCTGCTCGCGGGCGGATTACGCGCCCTTTACCAGCAACTGCTTTGTGACCGAAACCGCCCTGCCGCGCGCGCTGTTTGCGCCGCCCGCGCCCTGCCCCGGCCTGCCGGACGGCCCCGCCCAGCCCTGGTGGGCGGACGCGTGGGCCGATGCCTGCGCCCAGCGCATCACATCTCTGGGCCTGCCCTACGACCTGTCCGACCGGTATGTGCCTGCGGATTTGCGCGCCCGCTACCAGCTGCTGCTCGCCTCCGTCAGGGAGGATGCCGACGGCGAGGTGCAAACCCAGTTGCTGGAGGCCGCCCAAAACGGCGCGCGCGTGGTGTTCGGCCCCGGCCTGCCCCCGCGCCTGCGTGAGGCGCTGCAGGGGCAACCCGCAGGCCCGCTGGGGCGCGGCACGCTGCAATGGCTGCCCGACCCCGCGGCCTTTTCGCCTGACCTGCGCCCGCGCGTAACTGTGCAGGATGCGCGGGTGGAACTAAGCACCTTTGCGGGCGACGAGGGCGGCGTGCTGCTGTTCGCGGCCAACACCGCCGACGTGCCTGTGCAAGCCGATCTAGGCTTTGAAGGGTCGCAGCGCCTCCTGCCGCTGTGGCGCGGTGCGCCGCTGGAGGGGGCGGCGCAAGTTTGTACCACCCTTGCGCCGCATACCGTGTCCGTCTGGCGAATGGAGGCGATTCTTTGATTGACGCACAAATCCGGGTGGAATTTTTATCCCCCGAACGGTGGAACCGGCTGGGCGCGGTGCTCGCGCGTTTACGCCCGCCCCGGCGCATCCTGTATGCGCTGGCGGGCGAGGGCGGCGGTGTTGCCGTCGCGCAGGACGGGCAAACGGTGGCCCTGACCCCGTGGCTGCGGGCGGACGGCACGCTGGACGGCGACGCGCTGCTTGCCGCGCACCCGGAGGCGGACGAGCTGCAGCTGTGGCCTGCCGAGCAGGTTTCGGGCTGGTATGCGGGGGTCAACCGCGCCTGCGGGCCGGATACCACCATTGAGGAATATGTGCAGACCCTCCGCAAGCGCCCCTGCCGCCGTTTTGTGCGCGCGGGCCTGCCGTTTGACCCGCCCGACTGGAGCGCGCTTTTCCCCGCCCCGGCGGCGGATTGTTTGCAGGCCAAGCTGTGGATGCGCGACGGCCGCCTGTTTTTTGACGCGCTGCTGCTGTGGCGCGGCGGGCGGCTGGCGCTGCTAACCAGTCTGGATCGCTACCCTGCCGCCGCGTGGGCGGCGCAAACCGACGCATGGGATTTTTGCGCCGTCTGTGCTATGATAAAGGCGGAATTTTCCGTTCCGGTCACGGTCGATGTGCTGGACTGGCCCGATTGAGGTGATGGACATGCGGGCAAAGCGAACGTTTCGGGTGCGCCATACCACGCGCTCCCTGATTGCGCTTGCCCTGCTTGTGATGACCATCGTGCCCTGCTCGGTGTTTGTGTACTGGCAGTACCGCAACGACAACACCGCTTTGATCGCCGCGCGCGCCACCCACCAGCAGGATATCCTGAACATGATGGGCAACGCCGTGCAGCAGGTGGTGGATGTGAGCCGCATTGCCGAGCAGCAGGTGCTGGAGGCCATTGTCGTATCCAATATGTTCAGCGGCTACCTGTCCATGACGCCCAGCGAGCGGCTGTACGTGTTCCGGCAGGTCAACACCGCGCTCACCTCCATCCGCCACGCCAATTCGGTGGTGGAGAACATCTACCTGATCGGCGTGGAGCACAACTCCTTTACCACCAACTATTATTGCGACGAGGCCATTCTGTACCAGCAGCCTTACCTGCAGGAACTGAGCGACGCGCAGTACGGCGTCAAGCGCGTGATCCCCACCCGCAAGGCGGAGTACTGCTACCGCTACAAGCAGTATATTTCCCCTTACGTGGTCAGCTTTGTGGTACACCTGAACCAGCGCATGAAGGATCAGGCCATCTCGTTTTCGCAGGTGGATATTGATTTTCGCTACATCCGCGACGCGATGGCGGCCATGGACACGGCGGACGGCAGCTTTGCCTGCATACTGGATGCCGACGGCACGGTGGTCTACCTGCCGGAGGATCGCTGGCTGGGCCTGCCCGCCGTCGGGGCCGAATACGGAGGCGTCGCCCTCGCCCCGCTGGTGGACAGGGCGCAGACCGAGGCGGTGTTTACCGCCGGGGCCTACACCGTGCGCACGCTGGCGCTTGCCAACGTGCCCTGGCGCATTGTCGAGGTCAACGCCGACGGGGCGCAGCTTGCGCAGGCCGCCGCGCTGCAGCGTAACTACCTGCTGACCATGCTGGGGCTGGTCGGCCTCTCGGTGCTGTTTTCCGCGCTGATCGCCCGGGGCATCACCCACCCGATCCACCGTGTCATCCGCCGCATGGAAAAAGTAAGCGCGGGCGATTTTTCCGCGCGCGCCCCCGAGGTCGGCAACCGGGACGTCAACTCCCTGTCCGAATCCTTTAACCGCATGGTGGAGCGGGTTGTGCAGCTGATGCAGGAGAACGAGCGCAAGGAGCGCGCCCGCCTGACCATGGAAATGACGGCCAAGCAGTCGCAGATCAACTCCCACTTTTTATACAACACTCTCAACACCATCAAGTGGATGGCCATCTCCCGCGGGCAGGAGGAGATTGCGGACGTTACGGTGGCGCTGGTCAACCTGCTGGAATACAGTGCGCGCGATCAGGAACGCTTTGTGCCTGTGGCGCAGGAGCTGGCCTTTGTGCGTGATTACCTGAAAATACAGGAGGTGCGGGCCTCCTGCAAGGTGGATATCCGCTACGACATCGACCCCGATGTGGAAAACTGCCTGACGCTGAAAATGCTGTTGCAGCCCGCCATCGAAAACGCCATCCTGCACGGGTTTCAGGAAAACGGCAACCATCGGCTGCGCATTACCGGCCGCAACGAGCAGGGCGTGCTCGTGTTTACCGTGCAGGACAACGGCACCGGTTTTGCCTACCAGGGGCTGGAAAACCTGAGCGGGGTGGGGCTGAATAACGTAGAACAGCGCATCCGCCTGCATTATGGCGATGCGTACGGCATTACCGTGCAAAGCGTGCCTGGCGAGGGGACGACCGTCACGCTGCGCTTTCCGGCCAGAAAGGGGTAGGAAGGCCTATGACGCGTGTGCTGCTGGTAGACGACGAGGTTTTTGTGCGCACCTCTGTGGTGCAGGGCATCCCGTGGGCAGAAAACGGCTTTGCAATCGAATGTGCGGGCGATGGGGAGCAGGCCTACGCGCTGCTTTGCGACCACCCGTTTGACATTATGCTTACGGACATTAAAATGCCCAAGATGGACGGGCTGGCCCTGCTGCAAAAGCTGGAGGCCGAAAACCGGCTGCTGGAGATTATTATCCTGAGCTGCTACAACGAGTTTGAGCTGGTGCGGCAGGCCATGGTGCTGGGCGCGACGGATTACCTGTTCAAGCCCACCATGTACCCCAAGGACATCCTCGCCTCGGTGCTCAAAGCGCGGGAGCGGCTGGAAAAGCGCCGCGCCACCCGCGCCGCTACCGACCTGCTGCTGGATGCGCTGGACGGCAAGCCCCCGCAAGCCCCGGATGAGTTAGCATGGATGCGCGCGCTGGAGGCGGAGCTGGCCCAGGGGCGGCTGCTGGCGGTGTTGCGCGTAAGCGACGATCCGGCGGCGCTTGTAACGCGCCGCGAGGCGCACGCCCCCTCGGCGGCGCAGGCGCTGTGCGCAAAGCTGCAGGAAGCGTTGCAGACCGGGCGCGTGGCTGCCACTGCCGCCGATGAATACATCGCCCTGATCGACGGCGCGGCACTGAGCGCCTCCGCCCTTTCGGAGCTGGGTACCCGGCTGGGGGTGCGGCTGTATACCGGCGTCAGTGAAGAACTGCGGGAGGGCTCACAGCTCCGCGAAGGCTATAAGGCTGCCGCGCTGCTTGCCCGGCAGGCGCAGCTGGAGGGTGTGCCCGTCAAGTATGCTGATTTGGCGGCTTCGCGCAGCGACCTGATTGCCGAAACGATCGTCTACATGGGCGAGCATCTGGACGACCCCTCCCTTTCGCTGCAAATGCTGGCCGAGCGCATCAATCTGAGCAAGAACTACTTCGCGGCGCTGCTGAAGGAGCGCACGGGCGAAAACTTCATCCCCTACCTCACACGCCTGCGCGTGCGCAAAGCCCGCGAGCTGTACCAGAATACCGACCTGAAAATTTACGAGATTGCGGCGGCCGTCGGCTATTCCGACTGGCACTACCTGTACCAGGTGTACCGGAAGTATGAGGGGCACTCCCTGTCGCGGGAAAAGCGCGGTCACGCCTGAACGGTACCGGGATGAAGCCGCAAAGCACAGAAGCAGGAGGGCACTCGCCGCCTGTCGGGGTTTGGGGTGGGCTCAAGCGCCCTGCGCAGTTGCTTTTTCCCAAACGTGAGCGACTAAATAATCCGAAGGGCCAGAAGGCAATCGAAAGCACCCTGTTGTCGTTTCCTGAGCGATAAACCCCACCGGCTTTACCGGTGGGGTTTGTTGTTCAAAGCAGAGAAGCGCAGGGGCACCGCCTCCTGCCGGAACCCGGATCGAGCTGTAAAGCCTTGTTCCACAGTGCTTTCGAAGCGGGAGCGAATGCCCCGAAGGGTTAAACGGCGAACGGCGATGCTATACTGCCGCTTCTTGAACGATCAGCCCCACCGGCTTTTGCCAGTGGGGCTGAAAAAGCGGAATGCCAACCGGCACGCCTTGCACCGCACCCCTTACGGTTGAGCATGTCGCGGCTCGCACTCGGCCATTTGCGCGGGGCCATCCGGCAGCCGCACCGTAAACGTGGTGCCCTCTCCCGGCTGGCTCTGCACCGTGACCGACCCCTGATGCACGCGCACAATCCATGCCACAATGGAAAGCCCCAGCCCCGTGCCGCTGCGGTCGCGCGCGCTGTCCACACGGTAAAAGCGCTCAAAGATATGCGGCAGCGCCTCCTGCGCGATGCCGATCCCATCGTCCCGGACGCGGATTTCCACCTCATCGCCCCGCCTGCCGGCAGCCAGCGCAATATGGCCGCCGGTTTTGCCGTATTTCACGGCGTTTTCCACCAGGTTCAGCAGCAGCTCGGTCATCAGGCTCTGGTCGGCATGCAGGGTCAGCCCTTCAGGCAAGTCGACCATCAGGGTGGTTTCCTTTTCGGCCAGCCGTCCGGCCAGCGTTTCCGCCACGCCTTCGGCAAGCGCCCGCACCTCCAGCCGCTCGATGCACAGGGGGTAGCGCCCTTCTTCCCCGCGGGTGATTGTCAGCAGCTGTGCGATCATATTCTGCATCCGTACGCATTCGGCAATAACCGTGTCCAGTGCGGCGGCCGCATCCGGCGGCAGGCCCTTTTCCGCGCGCAGGCTTTCGGCATAGGCGCGGATCACCGCCACCGGCGTGCGCAGCTCGTGGGATGCGTCCGATGTAAAGCGTTTTTCGCGCAGGAAAGTTTCTTCTACGCTGGTCAGCATCCGGTTGAGGGTGTCCGTAAGCTCTCCCAGCTCGTCCCGCACGCGCGCGGCGGGGATGCGGGCGGACAGATCGCCCTGCGCGATCCGATCCGCCCCGCGGATGATCTGCCGGATCGGCGTCAGCGACCGTTTGGCGATAAACAGCCCGCCCAGCAGCGAAAGCAGCAGCAGGATCGGGATGCTCACGAAAAAGACCAGCCGCATCGTGGACAGCACCCGGTCGTTGGTGGCAAGCGAGCCCGCCACCCGCACGCGCAGGCGGGAGCGCTCCACCGTGATCACGCCGGAATCCAGCAACAGCCACCGTTGCCCGTCGCCCTGCGCTACCCGAAATTCGTTGGGCTGCGTCTCCACCGCATCAAACAGGGCGATCTCCTCGCCGTAGGAGGCTAGCTCGCTGCCGTTTTCCTCCGTGATATAAAACATGGCGCTGTTGGTGATGGGCACCTCGTCCTCAAAGGTCAGCATTCCGTCGCGGTTTTCGATTTGCGCAACCACCTGCCGCAGCGAAAGGCGCACGGAGCTTTCCAGCATCTCGCTGAGCACGTAATCCGTCATCAGGTACAGCGCGCAGGAAAACGCCGTCACGGTCAGCAGCGTAAGCAGCGTATACCAAAGCGTCATTTTGTCCTTGAGGCGTAATTGGATACGCACCGCTACCCCTCCGCCCGTAAAACGTAGCCCGCGCCGCGCACGGTATGCAACAGCTTCACGGGCGCGTCCCTGTCGATTTTGCTGCGCAGGTAGCCCACGTACACATCCACCAGGTTGGAGGCAAAGCTGGCCTCATAATTCCACACATGGTCGACAATCTGGTCGCGCGTCAGCACCTGCCCGGCATTGCGCAGGAAGTATTCCAGCATGGCGTATTCCTTGGCCGTCAGCTCAATGCGCCTGCCCGCGCGCGTCACTGTGCGGGTGGTGGTATCCAGCTGCAAATCGGCGGCGGTCAGCAGCGGCGAGCGATCCGGCGTGTGCTTGCGCAGCATCGCGCGTACCCGCGCCAGCAGCTCGTCAAACGCAAAGGGTTTCACCAGATAATCATCCGCGCCCGTGTTCAGCCCCTTCACCCGGTCGGCCACGGCGTCCAGCGCGGTCAGCAGCAGCACAGGGCAGCCGTTTTTCGCGGCACGCAGGCGGCGCAGGATTTCCAGCCCGTCCAGCTCCGGCAGCATCAGGTCCAGAATCATCCCGTCATATTGCAGGGATGTGGCGTAATCCAGCCCTTCCGGCCCGGTTGCGCAAGCGTCCACCGCGTACCCCTCTGCCGCGAGGCGCTTGCCCAGCACCGTGCGCAGTGCGTTGTCATCTTCCACAATCAGCAGCCGCATCCGATCCCCCCTCCCATGGCTTCCATTATAGCACGGCCGGGATGAAAGGAAGATGAAACCGGGTGCCCGCGCTACCGTTCTTCATGTTCCTTTCATGCTGCGGCAGTAAGATGCCCTTGTTTTCAGGAAGTTCAAAACAGGAGGTTTACCGGACATGGCGAAGAAAAGCATGGCAACCCTGGCAATGCTCCTTACCCTTACCTTCTTAGGCACCGCTTCCGCCGCATCCGCGCTGGAAGCGCCCTGCATCGATGCGCCCTACGGCTGGCAGTATCAGGACGATACGCGTTCCATCGTGATCAACCGCGTCAGCGAGCCGGACCTGACCTATTTTGTGGCGGATGTGCAGCTATCCCAGACAGGCGATTTTCAAACGCTGGTCAGCGATACGCTGGCGCCCGTTTCCGAACTGGCCTCGCAGGCCGGCGCCATTCTGGCGATCAACGGCGATGATTGCGGCACCCACAAGTTCGGCATTATCATCCGCAACGGCGAGCTGCTGCGCACCCACGGCACCACCCGCAACCTGCTGATTCTCGATCAGGCAGGCAACATGACCGTGAAAACCGACCGGAAGGGGGAGGATTCGAAAACCCTCGGCAAGCAGTTGCTGAACGAAGGCGTGTGGCAGACCTTCGAGTTTGGCCCGGAGCTGGTACGCGACGGCGCGGCAGTTGCCTTCAGCCCCACATTTGACGTGATCTCCACCCGGGATACTCGGCTGGAGCCGCGCACCGCCATCGGGCAGATCGGCCCGCTGCACTATCTCCTGATCGTGGTTGACGGACGGCAGCCGGGGTATTCCAGCGGCATCTCGCTGCAGAACCTGCAACAGCTTTTCCTCCGCTACGGCGCAACCACCGCCATGAACCTGGATGGCGGCGGCTCGGCGGAAATATGGTTCCGCGGCCAGATTCTCAACAACCCCAGCGGCGGCGAAGAGCGCTCCGTAACCGATATCCTCTGCTTTTAAGGGAGGCGCAGGCATGGGCGTTGAAACGTGCGCGCGCTATGCGGGGCGCGACCAATTCACGAGGTTTTTACCCTGTATGATAAGCATTTCAACTCACACGCCCCACGCGGGGCGCGACGGATGGGTGGTGCCCCCACCCCCTGCCCCCTGATATTTCAACTCACACGCCCCATGCGGGGCGCGACCGAACCTGATCTACAAGGACTATGACGCGGCGTTCATTTCAACTCACACGCCCCATGCGGGGCGCGACGAAGTCGATACGTTCCAAGGCGTTAACATCGTTATTTCAACTCACACGCCCCATGCGGGGCGCGACCCTGACAGCGCAACGTTACCGTACATCACCTACATTTCAACTCACACGCCCCATGCGGGGCGCGACATTCAAAGAAGTTCCGGCACTCGCGCATCATATCATTTCAACTCACACGCCCCATGCGGGGCGTGACCCGTGCCGCTCGCGGTGTTCGTAAGCGTTTTCTGATTTCAACTCACACGCCCCATGCGGGGCGCGACTGCAGGCGGTCTTTCCCGCCCATGATCGCGTCTTTATTTCAACTCACACGCCCCATGCGGGGCGCGACGCTGTGGGGGTCGTACCGCTGGCCTTTTCAGCCATTTCAACTCACACGCCCCATGCGGGGCGCGACTATGTTCGCGCGTATCCCTGCAACTGGGGATAAAATTTCAACTCACACGCCCCATGCGGGGCGCGACCAGGCTTTGATTGTTTGTAAACCCTTGCAAACCATTTCAACTCACACGCCCCATGCGGGGCGCGACCCATTCTTCGGTGTAAGGCGTATCCAGCACTTTGATTTCAACTCACACGCCCCATGCGGGGCGCGACTGCTCTGTGCCTCGCGGGTCATCCTTGTACACGATTTCAACTCACACGCCCCATGCGGGGCGCGACTAGCTCTGCAATTTGCTGGTAACGAAACATTTCATTTCAACTCACACGCCCCATGCGGGGCGCGACATGCTGCTCGACGCTTCTGTTTTTGCAGTAATTCCATTTCAACTCACACGCCCCATGCGGGGCGCGACCGGAAAGCGATTCGGACACATCGCCGGTCATGGCATTTCAACTCACACGCCCCATGCGGGGCGCGACTACGATGATTCTGTGGACACCAGCGAGCTGGTCATTTCAACTCACACGCCCCATGCGGGGCGCGACCGCAAGCGCAGGGGCCGCGTTCGTGCGCTTTCAAATTTCAACTCACACGCCCCATGCGGGGCGCGACGTCCGTGTCAAACACCCATTGATACCGGTCCAGGATTTCAACTCACACGCCCCATGCGGGGCGCGACTGCTGTGGGAATCCGTGAACGGGCCGGTGCCCAATTTCAACTCACACGCCCCATGCGGGGCGCGACCGCCCTCGGCCAAGTGGCAGGTGGTCAAGGCCCGCATTTCAACTCACACGCCCCATGCGGGGCGCGACTGAGGGGTTTCGCGGTCAGTCTGTGGATGATCCATTATTTCAACTCACACGCCCCATGCGGGGCGCGACAGGTTACCACACGCTCTCGCTTCCTGTGGGTAACATTTCAACTCACACGCCCCATGCGGGGCGCGACCAACTATACCGCGCTGGACACCATCGCCGCTGGAATTTCAACTCACACGCCCCATGCGGGGCGCGACGCCCCAAAGGCGATACGGGCGAAACGGGGCCGCAGGATTTCAACTCACACGCCCCATGCGGGGCGCGACTCACGGAAAGAAGATACAGTCGCGCAAATACTTAGATTTCAACTCACACGCCCCATGCGGGGCGCGACCGCAATCTTGGAAAACGGAGACGCGCTGTCTTTATTTCAACTCACACGCCCCATGCGGGGCGCGACGCGGCAACGTTTAGGTCGCTGATCGCCTGATCATAAATTTCAACTCACACGCCCCATGCGGGGCGCGACTCCTCCGGGCCAACGACCTGCTGGGCTGCTACATGATTTCAACTCACACGCCCCATGCGGGGCGCGACGAAGTCAATCCGCTCCAAGGCGTTAACATCATTATTTCAACTCACACGCCCCATGCGGGGCGCGACTTGCGCAAAATAGCGAGACGCTCATTCCGATTTTTATTTCAACTCACACGCCCCATGCGGGGCGCGACTGGGCGCGGGATAAAACAATCAGAGCAGCCCAATTTCAACTCACACGCCCCATGCGGGGCGCGACAGGCTTGCGCGAAGTAGTGGTCGCAGACAGGGAATTTCAACTCACACGCCCCATGCGGGGCGCGACGATAGCTTGCGTCACGGTCGGCATTGAGGTATACCATTTCAACTCACACGCCCCATGCGGGGCGCGACGCCAAACAGACAACGTTTCAGACTTCCAGCATGGATTTCAACTCACACGCCCCATGCGGGGCGCGACCAGAGCAAATACCAGGCAACGCGCGTCGCGCAGACCGAGATTTCAACTCACACGCCCCATGCGGGGCGCGACGGTAAAAGTTTGTTTTAGGGGGGCTGGCAATGGAATTTCAACTCACACGCCCCATGCGGGGCGCGACTCTGGACAATCGACCGGTCAGAGCCGTACACCGACATTTCAACTCACACGCCCCATGCGGGGCGCGACCTGGCGGTGAAGCAACAGAAGATTGACGAAATGATTTCAACTCACACGCCCCATGCGGGGCGCGACGGGCGAAGAACGCAAGAAGCAGGGAATCAGGATAGATTTCAACTCACACGCCCCATGCGGGGCGCGACCGGTTCTTTGATGGTGCGGCAGGCGCGGCAGAGGATTTCAACTCACACGCCCCATGCGGGGCGCGACATCTGGGGCTGTCAGCTCGTGCCGTCCAACCGCCTCATTTCAACTCACACGCCCCATGCGGGGCGCGACCAGAAGCAGAAAATTGACGCAGAAGCGCTTGCCAAATTTCAACTCACACGCCCCATGCGGGGCGCGAAAATGCGGGCTTTTGGCTTCCCCGAAGTGATCATAGATTTCAACTCACACGCCCCATGCGGGGCGCGACAATGTTGCTGAGATCGGAGCAAGAGTTGACACGAATTTCAACTCACACGCCCCATGCGGGGCGCGACGATCTCCGGAATGGCCGTGTCCGCCGGCTGGTCGATTTCAACTCACACGCCCCATGCGGGGCGCGACGCTGATCCCCTGCCCAAGGCGCTGACCCCGCTGTCCATTTCAACTCACACGCCCCATGCGGGGCGCGACGCAGGCAACGCCCCCGGTTCCGACAACTTCCATGAAATTTCAACTCACACGCCCCATGCGGGGCGCGACAAAATCTTCTGCTATCCTCAAGGGTATCAAGGCATTTCAACTCACACGCCCCATGCGGGGCGCGACACCGCGAGCTGGACATGCTGCCCGTGCGCATTGACATTTCAACTCACACGCCCCATGCGGGGCGCGACTGGAAGGCCGCGCCATCAAGCTGCACCCGCTGGATTTCAACTCACACGCCCCATGCGGGGCGCGACAACTTTGCCCGCACAAAATCCCCCTCATTTTTCCATTTCAACTCACACGCCCCATGCGGGGCGCGACGGCGATACGGGGCCGCAGGGCGTTGCTGGCCCCAATTTCAACTCACACGCCCCATGCGGGGCGCGACCTATTAACGCACGGTTTTTCGCATGTAACGGATATTTCAACTCACACGCCCCATGCGGGGCGCGACTGTAAATCCCTCATTGTGGCAGTACGCGGATTAAATTTCAACTCACACGCCCCATGCGGGGCGCGACAACGGGAACGAAACCACCAAGGGCCGCATTGGAAAATTTCAACTCACACGCCCCATGCGGGGCGCGACAAACGATCATTACCGACGAAACGCCTGTATATGATTTCAACTCACACGCCCCATGCGGGGCGCGACTTCACACAATCATTTATTGGATCAAACTAAACTATTTCAACTCACACGCCCCATGCGGGGCGCGACATGTTCGTCCTGTACGACAAACTCCTCCGGGTTAATTTCAACTCACACGCCCCATGCGGGGCGCGACCCCTCGCCCGGCCCGTGACCGCCCCGAAAAGATATTTCAACTCACACGCCCCATGCGGGGCGCGACCACCCGTTGTTATCCCTACGATGAATGATGTACGGATTTCAACTCACACGCCCCATGCGGGGCGCGACGAACGCGGAGATCAGCAACGCCAATCCACCGGCAAATTTCAACTCACACGCCCCATGCGGGGCGCGACCACATTGTACATGTACGACAGCACGCGCCAGGACATTTCAACTCACACGCCCCATGCGGGGCGCGACACATGACCGCGCACAAAGGCAGCTACGGCGTTGGATTTCAACTCACACGCCCCATGCGGGGCGCGACTGCTGACTGTGGCCCGTATCCGCACAACACTCCATTTCAACTCACACGCCCCATGCGGGGCGCGACTCGCCCACCTTGGCCAGCTGCTCCGCCGCGTGAATTTCAACTCACACGCCCCATGCGGGGCGCGACGCGGAAGCATGAGGCATTCGTCCCGCTTGATCTGAATTTCAACTCACACGCCCCATGCGGGGCGCGACCCATTCTTCGGTGTAAGGCGTATCCAGCACTTTGATTTCAACTCACACACCCCATGCGGGGCGCGACTGCTCTGTGCCTCGCGGGTCATCCTTGTACACGATTTCAACTCACACGCCCCATGCGGGGCGCGACTGCCCATGATCTGCGTGCGGCACGTTTCAAACACATTTCAACTCACACGCCCCATGCGGGGCGCGACAACGTGCATATTATGTGCATATTCAATGCCGAAATTTCAACTCACACGCCCCATGCGGGGCGCGACAACGCTGGGAAGAATCGCTGGGAAAACTGAAGGGGATTTCAACTCACACGCCCCATGCGGGGCGCGACAGGCGCACAAGCGGCTGGATGAACTATGCGCTACATTTCAACTCACACGCCCCATGCGGGGCGCGACTACATCGAACAGACAGGGCGGCACAACACGAAAATGATTTCAACTCACACGCCCCATGCGGGGCGCGACCAGATATGCAAAATTCTGGAAGCGGTCGGAGCATATTTCAACTCACACGCCCCATGCGGGGCGCGACATGTGCAACGGTTCGTATATGCGTCGATGCTGCACATTTCAACTCACACGCCCCATGCGGGGCGCGACCTGAAAGGATGGTAGCACAACATGGAAACCACAATTTCAACTCACACGCCCCATGCGGGGCGCGACGAGGTTGCAAAACGTCCTGCGGGCTTGTAGTGGATTTCAACTCACACGCCCCATGCGGGGCGCGACGAGGACGAGGCCCTGCTGGACAGTGGGAACGCAATTTCAACTCACACGCCCCATGCGGGGCGCGACAACGACCTGCAACAGCTGCGCGCGCAGTACGAGGATTTCAACTCACACGCCCCATGCGGGGCGCGACCGGGTGGATGACGCCCAACGAGGTGCGCCGCACCATTTCAACTCACACGCCCCATGCGGGGCGCGACCTCCGCGACGGATTTTTCAAATTTTTCAGAATAATTTCAACTCACACGCCCCATGCGGGGCGCGACATTGCAGATCTGTTTACCCCTGTCAACAAGGAATATTTCAACTCACACGCCCCATGCGGGGCGCGACATACAGGGTATGCTCCCCTGCCGAATCCATCCGATTTCAACTCACACGCCCCATGCGGGGCGCGACGGGATAGCGGCGATAATGTCGTTTCCAAATGGTTGATTTCAACTCACACGCCCCATGCGGGGCGCGACGGTTAAATATTTCACGCTTGTTTTGCTTGTCGGGATTTCAACTCACACGCCCCATGCGGGGCGCGACCTAATTGGGTCACAGAACTTGCACAAACCATTGCAATTTCAACTCACACGCCCCATGCGGGGCGCGACAGCGACGAAAGGGGCAAGCCCTACCCGACCAAAATTTCAACTCACACGCCCCATGCGGGGCGCGACCTACCAAAACTTGGAGCGACAGCACGTACACGCCCATTTCAACTCACACGCCCCATGCGGGGCGCGACACCCAATATCACCTCAGATGCTACTTTGTAAAATATTTCAACTCACACGCCCCATGCGGGGCGCGACTGTAAATCCCTCATTGTGGCAGTACGTGGATTAAATTTCAACTCACACGCCCCATGCGGGGCGCGACATTGGCATGGTAATGTTCACGAATCGCATGTACATTTCAACTCACACGCCCCATGCGGGGCGCGACCGTGACGATGGCAAGTATGATGCGCTAGACGGAATTTCAACTCACACGCCCCATGCGGGGCGCGACTGCGCGCCCTGGGCGACATACCAGGCAGCCACAGATTTCAACTCACACGCCCCATGCGGGGCGCGACCCGGTGTGCCATACATGTTGAAAATGGCGCGGAGATTTCAACTCACACGCCCCATGCGGGGCGCGACTAGAGGCATGGAAGGGAGGGCGAACAGATGTAGCATTTCAACTCACACGCCCCATGCGGGGCGCGACCGCTGCGTCAAGCTTTATTTTTCCGTTAAAATAAATTTCAACTCACACGCCCCATGCGGGGCGCGACTCTGGCGGTGAAGCAACAGAAGATTGACGAAATGATTTCAACTCACACGCCCCATGCGGGGCGCGACATTAAAATTGACCCTATGCAAACGTGGTTGGGCATTTCAACTCACACGCCCCATGCGGGGCGCGACAATTTCGTATGCAGATTTTCCGTGCAAGGAAGTATTTCAACTCACACGCCCCATGCGGGGCGCGACTGCAAAAGAAGTATCAAGTTGGATCGAAGAATAGATTTCAACTCACACGCCCCATGCGGGGCGCGACTGCGGCGCGGCACCCAGCTGTGGCACAGCCAGAAGATTTCAACTCACACGCCCCATGCGGGGCGCGACAATCACCAACGTCAAGACCTTCATCTGTGGTAGATTTCAACTCACACGCCCCATGCGGGGCGCGACCTGAATCTGTACGCGCAAGGGCATTTTCCATTTTCATTTCAACTCACACGCCCCATGCGGGGCGCGACTTATTACCGCTACCACTACGGTATGTTGGCGGCATTTCAACTCACACGCCCCATGCGGGGCGCGACTTGTGCCTGCCGTGCTGCCTGACAAAAAAACTGGCATTTCAACTCACACGCCCCATGCGGGGCGCGACCGGTGTAAACGTCGGTAATCGCGGTAATGGCGTTATTTCAACTCACACGCCCCATGCGGGGCGCGACCTGACCACCGATGCCGCCCTCACGGACGAGATGATTTCAACTCACACGCCCCATGCGGGGCGCGACCATACCCGGATCATGTGTCGCTGGGGCGAAACTTCCATTTCAACTCACACGCCCCATGCGGGGCGCGACCGCGAACGCCATGGTCTGCGGCACCGGTGCTGGCATTTCAACTCACACGCCCCATGCGGGGCGCGACCTGTGCAACCTACCGGGGCGAAACCCTCAACTTTGAATTTCAACTCACACGCCCCATGCGGGGCGCGACCGCGATATTTGGTGCCGGGTCTCCCATCACCCCCAAGATGGTGTACCCACATCGTTTTTCCAGCCTCACAAACACGAAAATCCGCGCTTTTTTGCGCGTTTTATGCCGGAAAAACAGGCGAACCCCTCGGCAAAACCGGCATCACCCGCGGTTCGCCCGTTACAGGATCAGCACCCCCTCCGGGTCGTAGGTCGGCTTCGCGCCGATGTGCTCTACACGTTTGTGCCAGTTGTTGCCCAGGTAGTAGAAACGGAGGCTGTCGGTTTTAGCGTCGATCAGCGCGGTCAGTCGCGCCTTGAGCTGCGTAAACGCCGCCCAGTCCAGATCCGCCTCGAAAACGGAAGCCTGCACCCGCTGTGCATGGTTCTGGCACTCCTTGGCTACGCGCCGCAGCCGCGTTTTGCCTTCCGGCGTCGTGGTGCTCACATCGTAGCTGATCAGCACCATCATCCACTCTCACCTACTTTTGCAGATAACTGGGGTATTCCGGAATATCACCGCGGATGTACTTTGCCAGCAGATTGCTTTGCACATAAGGCAGTAGCCCCGCCTCGATCTTCTGGTTCAGGGTGGGGTGGAGCATTTCGGTGCGCTTTCTCTCCTGCCATTTGGTCAGCAGCTTCTTGCGGCCCTCGTCGTTCAGCCACACGGCGCCGCCCGGTTGCAGGGAAAAATCGTCGCCCGTCAGGGTTTTCAGGTTGAAAAGCGTCAGCACAAAGCGTTCGGCAATGCAGCGGGTTTCCTCCATCAGGTCGCAGGCCAGCGAACAGCGGCCGCTGCGCAGCGTGTGGTAGAAACCGATGCAGCTGTCCAGCCCCACGGTTTCCAGCGCGGCGGCAAACTCGTTGGTGTAAAGCGTATACACAAACGACAGGGCGGCGTTCACAGGGTCCAGCGGCGGCCGCTTGGTACGCAGCGTAAAGCCCATATCCGTGCTTAGCAGCTTGCCGAATACCGCAAAATACCGATGGGCGCAGTTGCCCTCCACCCCCAGAACCTCCTCGGGCTGTAAGGCGGCATACACCTTGTCAATCCCCTCTTTCAGGGCGGCGATCGCCTGCTGTACCTCCGCATCCTCCCGCAGCTCCGGTTTGTCGTGCTGCGAGCGGCGCAGCAGGGCCACCGTATTGGCCAGTTTGGCGGCCACGGTGTTCTGGCACAGGCGGAGCCCGGCATCCCGGAAGCATTCAATCTGCCGTACGCGCAGCACCACGTTGCCGCGGGCCTGCCCGGTCACCCGCGCCAGAAACTGGCCCTGCGGCGTTACGAAATGGATGGGGATCAGGTTCTCCGCGCATTTACCCATCAGCGCGGGCGAGCAGCCCAGGTAGCTGAAGCAGACGATGTTTTCCACATTGTCAAAGGGGATGCGGAACTTTTCCTCCTCGTTCAGCCTGCATACGATGTTGTTGCCGTCCAGCGACAGCCATGCCTGATCGTTGGTGATGTACAGGGTATTGAGCAGTTTTCTCACGGCGCAGCCTCCATTTCACGGGCGATCTGCTCGCGGACGGATTCCTTTTGCCGCAGCGACGGCATGCACAGGTCCTTGAGCGAGCAGCCGAAACAGCGCTGCCCTTTGGCAATCGGCGGGATCGCGTTGTCGGCCAGGTAGCCTCGCATCTGCCGGAGCGTAACGCGCAGCGCCTCTTCCCAGTGGGCGCGCTCCGCCTGAAACGGGAGGTAGACCCGCTTCTTTTGATCCGCATAGTACAGCGCCGCCTGACAGTCGCATTGAAAAACGCTGTCCACGCACACCTTCTGCGCAAACACCTGCATGGCGTCGTCCGGGTGATAGTCGGCTTCGGCAGGGTGCGTCGGCTTGTACTCTACAATGCACAGGTTGTAGCGCCGCCCCCCGGAAACCGGCGCCACGCCGGAGGCGGAGAGCTCGCCCTCGATGCAGTCCGCAACCCCTGCGATCATCAGCTCCGGCAGATCGCAGTAGACGGGCACCGAGGTGAACACCTTCCGGCCTCGCAGCGTATAGCTTTGTTGGGGATCGTGCACCCGGTCATGCAGCAGGTTCGCCTTTACCACATAGTAGTTTTCCGCCCAGGCACAGTCGATGTGCATCAGCCCCCACCTGTGCGGGCAGTACAGAAAATGCTGTAAATCCCGAAGCGCGATCTGGTCGGTCATGGCATCTGGATGGCCGTCACGCCGCCGGGCATGCCCTCCTGCGCAAAGGTGACGGTATAATCTTCATACCGGCGCGGCGGTTTGCCCGCGTCCACAGGTTCCACCCGGATGCGGTCAAACAGCGTATGGCTGGGGGCGTTGCCCAGAGGGCTGTCGTGGCGGAATACCACCAGCCTGCGCATGCACATTTTACCGCGCGCGGCAGAGCGGTCAAACTCAAACATGTTGAGGATCGCCTTCCAAAGCAGCTCCACATCCTCGTCGGAGAGGCCGGTAGCCTGCGCCAGCGGCGCGGAGATGTAGCCCTCCGCCCGGTACAGGCCGTAGGGCACAATGGATTTGCGGCCCATTTCGGTATCGCCGGTGGCGGTGGCATCCTTGGTGGTGCGCGCCTGCCGGGTGATGGTTACATCCTGCGTCAGGATGGGCGAAAGGCTGGTGGCAAAATTGATCTGCACCGGGCCGCGCACAATGCCGCAGGGATCTTCGCCGGTCGCCATGACGGCGCCGAACGCACGAACATCGAAGTAGTTCCGGCACATGTAGGCTTTGGCCTGCTCGACCACATCCTTGCTTTTGCCCTTCTGCCCGATGGGCAGGTTCGCCTCCTGATAGGCGTCGGTAAACTTTTCGTTCAGCGATTTGGTCGGCAGGATCAGGATGTTGTACCCCGGCTCGGGCGCGCCGTCCTTCTGCTTGACCAGCTGCACATAATTGCGGATTTTCCGTTTCAGGCACACGTCGGTAATGAGGCCGTAGTTGGTTTCCGGGTCGATGCGGGGGGCGTTGCCCGCATCGGGGTCGCCGTTGGGGTTGCCATTGGTTACGTCAAAGAGCATCACAAAGTTATAGGAATTCTGAATGGCCATGTTATTTTCCCTCCGTATCCTGAGCGTTCTGTTTTTTCTCGCTGGGCGCATACTTCTGCTGATAGTAGCCGATGTCGAACCGGCCCTGATCGGGCAGGGAGAGCACGTCCGGATATTCGCCGTTCAGCTTGGCGCAGATTTCGCCGATCACACGGTTCCAGTAGCCCGCGTACGCATCCTCCAGTTTGCGCAGGTGCGTCTGCGAAAGCTTGATCAGCCGCGGGAAGATCACCGCGGGTCGTGCGGACGCAGAGGCGAAGTAGGCGTCCGTAATGGTGCGGTTCAGGCCCGGGTTGGCCTGCTCCTGCACCCTCTCCAGCACGGCGAACAGCCGACCGCAGAGGTAAGCGGGGTTTGTGTTTTCCCTGTCAAGGGCCATGCCGATTTCCTCCTTTTGTGCTCTGGCCCGGGCATCGCGGTTCAGGCAGGCTTTCAGCAGCCCTGCGCGCACCGGCCCGAGCTTGATGTAGGGGTTGTTCTCCTCGTTGCTGTCGGTGCGCACGCGGCGCACGACCGTTGCCAGCAGGAAGCCGGGGTAGCGCCCCCCGGTGATGACAGCCTGCATCAGCTTGGCCGTCAGCGAGGCATCCACCACCTGGTTGGTTGCCTTGGGCGAAACCAGCTGTTTGGCGATCTGCCACATTTCCACGGGCTTCGCGTCCGCCGCCGTTGCCAGATCCGCCTGATGCTGCAGCGCGTTTTGCAGAATCTCGCCCACGCGCCCGTGGTAGAGGAACTGCAACGCCAGCCTGCTGGAGTTTGGCCGCAGGCCGACCATGTAATAATCCACCGCCGGGTCGATGTCCTTTTCGCGCAGCACGCGTGCCATCTGCGGCGCGCCCTTGCGCACCTCCCTGAGGAGGGTTCCCAGCAGGTCGGCGGTCTCCTCGGCGTTCAGGGTATCGCCATCGTCCTCTGCGTCGTAGCCGCTGCCGAACACCGAGCTGCACACCAGCGCGTCGCCCCGGTTATCCGCGCTCATGGCAAAGTGGAGTACCGTCATATCCCCGATCAGGGTTTTGTGGCTGCGTCCGGCCAGCAGATAGTTAAGCGCCTGGGTATACTTCTTCATCGCGGCTCCGGAGATGTTGCTGTTGAGGCCCTTCGTCCTTCCGTAGGACCAGCCGCTGTCGTACTTGGAGCTGATCAGCTTGGTGCCGGTGGCCAGCCCGCCCTGCACACCACTGATCTTGTCATGCAGGGCGGCAATTTCCGCCTCCTCGCCGGTAATGGCGCATTGCCCCAGCAGCCGCTCCCCATCGCCCTCCTCGTCCGCTTCAGGAGGGATTGCGGCCCAGCGCTTCCGGAGGGCATGATCTTCATGCAGCATCACGCCGGGTTGGCCGGACAGGCAAAACACGTAGCCCGCCGTTGCGTAGCTCTTGCCCAGCCCGGTCAGGCAGGCGTTTTCCGTTTCCGCAGCGGGGTTCCAGCCATTCAGGTAGTTGCGGAATGCGTTCACAATGGGCGTATCGATCCCTTCCAGAAAGGCAAGGTTCTTCTGCCGCAGGGCCTCGAACTTTTTCCTGCTGCCCGGCGTCTGCGTAAACGTTTTTTGCTTGCCGTCCCATTCCAACCCAAACAGGTACACCGGACGGTGTTCCACCACATTTGCGTCGATGGTGGTGGTTTCCAGCCGGTGGAACAGCTGTACCCTGCGCGGGGCCTGCACTTCCTTCTCCTTGCCCTTTTTATCCCGAAGGATCCGGGGCACCGTCCATTGCTCGATGCCATCCACCGCGCCCTCCGGGGTCAGGCTCACGCGGTACTGGATGTTCACGTTGGAGTAGCCTTCCGGCGCGATTTTATCGGTGCCTGCCAGCACAAGGTCGTAATAATCGCACAGGGCCTTAATCAGCATCTGACATCCCCCCGATACTTCTGCACGTCGATCACGCCGTCCACCAGATGCGGGCGGTAGTATTCGGCGGTTGCCCTGTCGGAGAACTTCGGTTCCTCCCAGCTGTCGTTCACCGGTTTGCCTCCGTCCTCAAAGCGCATGCGGTACAGCATGTAGCCCATGTCCACATCCTGCCCGCGCAGCTCCGGGCATACCTGCGAAAGGTCGAACTCCTCCACCAGGGTGAGCCTGGTCACCGGGAACTCGCTGCACCCGAAGCACGGCTGGCGGAAGTGCTGTCCCTTCTGTAACCGCCTGAGGAGCATGTTGTAGTGCTTTTGGGCATCGTCCCCTTCGTCCTTCAGGCCGGTCGGCTCAAAGTGAAAGGCAACGCCGTAGCGCACATTGCGCAGGAGCAGGGTAGCGCGCTGGCTGCGATCCTCATCGGCATAGATGCGCGGGTCGGCGTCCTGCCTGCCTTCCATCTGCCCCTTGACGGCCGAGAGCAGCACCTTCTCCTTAACCTCATTACGGCGGATGTTGAGGAAATCAATCGGGTTGAACACCACCACCCGGTCGATAACGTAGCGGATGGACGGTTTCCAGTAAACCGACTTGAGCATGCCTTCCAGCGCGCCGGGCGTGGGCACGTCGTAGCTGACACGCTCCACCTTCATTTCCGGGCGCGTAAAGCAGGCATACGGCCCCTCCGCGATAACCTTGAATCCGTAACCCATGTTAACCCTCCCTTCCTTCAAAGAATGATATCCCCACATTCAAACTGAATGCCGGTATCCCTTCGGTACTGCGCGGGGTTTTTGAGCCAGACCAGCCCGGACGGCTCGGTTTCTACCAGATGCTGCGCCAGCAGCGACTTGAAATCGGCAGGGCTTACGGAGCAGGCGTACTGTTGCAGCCGCCGCCGTTCCTGCAGGGTCAACCCCTCCGGAATCCGGGCGATCAACGCGCGGCTGGCTTCATCCCAGGGCACGGCCACGGCGCAGGTGGGCGCGTCGATCAGCCGAAACGCCCCGGCATAGCTGCGAAACGGCAGGTGCATGGGCTTGCTGCGGTCAAAGTGATACCGCTCATCTTCATACCGCACGATGGAGTGGCAGGTCAGCTCATCCGCATGCGCCTCGTACAGCCGATCATAATACGCAAGGATGCACGCGGGGGTATCCGGTTGGTCGAACTGCTCCAGCAGGCTGCGCGTAATGTTCACCCGCGCGTCCCTCGCGGTTTTGCCCGCGTCCTCCGCCCGCTCAAACACAAACACATCCGCCGTCGGGCGCCTTCCCTCGCGGTTGCAGCGGCCCCCGGCCTGCAGGATGCTGTCCAGCCCCGACAGCTCCCGCATCACGGTATCAAAGTCCAAATCCACGCCCGCCTCCACCAGCGAGGTGGAAATGACCGTCAGCCGCCGTTCCTCCGGCACGCGGGCGGGGTCGGGGTAGTCCCGCTCCAGCGCGCGTAGGGCTTCGCGCACCTCGCGGATGGTTTCCTGCCGGTGCTGCGCGGTCATCCACGTGGAAAGGTGCATTTTCCTGCGCCCCGCCGGGAGCGCATCGTACAGCTTGCGGGCGGTCTTGCGGCTGTTGACCAGTATCAGGCAGGACGGGCATTCCATCGCCCTGACCAGCAGCGCCTCGTCGGTACAGGCGCCCAACTTTACATACCGGCACTTGCGAAAAACCCCGAAGCCCGAACGATCCGGGATCAGATCGACCGTCGTAAGCCCCGGCAGCCCAAACCGGGCCAGCAAGCCGCGGTAATCGGGCATGGTCGCGGTCAGCAGCACGGCTTCGCTGTGCAAAAACGCGGTCAGGTAGGCAATGCCCTTCAGGCAGGGCTCCAAAAACGCGCGCGGCAGCAGATGCGCCTCGTCGAAAATCAGCACCGCGTCCCCCATGTTGTGCAGTTTGCGCAGGCTGCTGCGCCGATCTCCGTACAGGGATTCAAAAAACTGTACCGCTGTGGTCAGGATCAGCGGCGCGTCCCAGTTTTCGGTCGCCCGGCTGCGCGCCAGCGCCTCCTCCTCGGCCAGCTCCGCCTGATCTTCATACATAAAGGTGGACTGGTGGCGCACCAGAGGTGCGGCATCGCCCAGCAGCTGCGCAAAGGTGTCCGCCGTCTGGTCGATAATGCTGTTGTAGGGGATGATATAGAGAATGCGCTTCTTGCCTGTGGCGAGCGCCCTTTCCAGCGCAAACTTAAGGCTGCACAGGGTTTTTCCGCTGCCGGTGGGCATGTTCATCAGGTAGACGTGCGCCTGTTCGCCCGCATGCGAAAACGCCTGCGCCTGCAGCCCCGCGCGCGCCTTCTGCAACGGCGTCACGTTCTGAAAGCCTTCCAGCCGTCGGTTTACTTTTTCCAGACACGCGGTAAAATCCGCGGTGATGGTTTCCCGGGCGCGCCCCGTCATGAAGGCTTCCGTATCCAGCGAATCCGCATCGGTCAGGCAGGAAAAGCAGTAGCGGGTAAAAAACGCAAACCGCTCCGCCGCGTCCTCCGGGGTTGGATCGCCCTGCGCCAGATAGGCCAGCAGCGCCCCCTCGTCCAACGGCGGAATATCCAGCTCCGCCCGGTAGCGGCTGTAATCCTCCTCCACCGTGCGCCGCAGCGTGCCGCACAGGGTGGCGTCCTCCGCAATATCGCCTTTGCTGCCATAATCCGGCAGCCCGGCGTGGTGCCCGGCAATCACATAGGCCAGCATCAGAAAGGCGATGCCCTTCCCGTAATACTGACGCGCCTCCTGCGCCCCGCACAGCGCGTGCGGCGCGCGGATGCTGCGGTCGCCCCTGATCCGCTGCTGGAAACGCGGCTGATATTTCCCCACATCATGCAGGATGCCCGCGGCAAACACCAGCGGCTTGAGGGGTTGCACGGCAAACTGCCGGGCCAGCTCGGCAGTTTGCCGGCTATGCTGTTGTACGGTCTGGATTTCAAGCGTATCCTCACGCCTGTGCGCGATGGCCTGATCGGTGATTGCTATCATTTTTTCCCGCCTTATGATCCTATGGGATAAGGATAATAGGTAGGATTCGCTACTTAAGGGAAGGGTTCCTACGGGAGGCATGAAAATCTTTCCATGGGGCTGGTTTCCACAATTAAACAATCATACAAGCGCGCGGTTATTAAATAACTAGTATACTTCTCGCAGCAATTTTGAGTTTCTCTATATTAACATAATAAGGTCAATTTCAGAGAAAATGTCTCGTGCTTCCGGATATAGTGCCCAGCGAAACGCTGGATGTACTTCCCATTCATATCCAAAGTCTACATATTCTGTAGACAAGTATTTATTATCCTCGAAGTACTTGCGGTCAATAAATCCATCAGAAATATCCTTTCGCCCAACAAGAAAGTTAATTTTGTATAAAAACGTAATGAGTTCTTTGGGCGTGCCAACTTTACCATCAGCAAAAATGAATTTACCATGCTGAATGATACCAGAAATTTTCCGCAGCAATTTTTCCTCTGTATATCTTGATGTTCCCGAGAGCTTTTTTTGATCACTACTGGGCTTCATTCCTAATAAAAGCCTCTCAATATCAGGCAACTCATAACGATGTTCATTTATCGTATCTTGTAATCTGTTTTGAGAATAACGATCAAATACATTCTCCCAGTCCATAGTTTCAATTTTCTGATGCTTATTATAATTCGCTTCGCGCGCAGCTTGTATGCATAAATTGACCATGTCTCTTGGACGTCTGCGGATTAAAGACAACAAGATATAGTGAATCGGCTTGTTTGACCATTTTCCTTCTCCCTTGAAGTTGCATTCCATAATGGGATCAAGATATTTTTCGATTTCGAATTGCGGTTTCTTGAGCAACATCGTCTCCGACAATTTATTTCCAAGATAACTCTGAACTCGTTTGACTAAAAAGACAAGTAATTCATGTTCTGTCCATGTTAGCCAGATAACATTCCCTTCGATTTTATCCGTTGATTCATCAGCTGTCCGGACCAAAAAATAAACATCGCTTCGAAGGCTTATACGGAAATGTAAGCCCTCTGACTCATTTGTCATGTCTCTTACAGCATTTAACAACGCAGAAATCCTATTGACATTCCCCTTGGTTCCTTCCCACGCTCGGTCTAAATCATCAATATAGATCACGACTTTATTATTCTTAATATACTGATTGGCTATCAGTTTTTTTGATGTATCAGTATCAATAATATTATCGATTTCTTTCACAACTGAAGTAATAATATCAATTAGGCGCATACCTTTCTGTATAAAAGTGTTTACGTTATTGTTATCAAAAGTAACTTTGAAATCTCGCATAACTAATTCCACAATGCGCTTATTTAACCCTACTTTCCATTTTTCAATTAAACTCAGTGCACTATCATTTTCATCAGCATTGCATAAATCTGCAATATCATTTGGGCGAATCCAAAGTGCAAGAACTTTCTTTTCGACATTCTCCTCGTAGGACATTCTGAATATTGCTGACTTTCCAATTCCCTTATGAGCAACAAGAATCCTTAGAGGTCTGTCATTATGAATTTTTATATATGTATCACTCTTGAAGAAGCTATCTTTAAATTGTTGTTTACTTTCATCCTCTGCTGCCAATTCGCCAAATAGACCCGATATCTGTTCCTCTGTAAATGTGATTTCCATGATCATAGTCCTCCAGCTGTTTTATCAGTCTTAGTTAAAAACAAGGATTATAGGAATATGGATGAGTGTTCCGATTATTACCAACTCAAAGAATGCCTCTAACTCCTAATATAATATATACCATATTTTGGGATACTTCAACGGTGTCTTCCTAAACAAGAACCCTCAATTAATGTGATCCCTCTATATTCTTCTGTTATATTTTACTTTGGGGATCAGCAGATACATAATGCCCATCCAGAAATCGTATCGGCATGAATAAAATCCACTCCTTCTACTGGTTCAGACGTTGCCATGTTCGTTTTTTTCCTCTCCCATTTTGCTTGAATATTCCGCTGTTTGTCAGGCGATGCGCTTTTAATACACGACCCATCCCGCCTGCTATCCTCCCACGCAGGCGGGCGTTCCCTTGACTTCATTTCCCTGCTACGGTATAATCGGGACAGCATCAACTTCCTCATTTTGCTAGATTTCAGGTGATTTCATGCCCACCGTACCGGCAAAGCTGATCGTGGTCGTGCCCTGCTTTAACGAAGAGGCCTGCCTGCCTGCGACGCTGCCCGCCCTTGACGCGCATCTGCGTATGCTCAAGGATCGGCAGCTCTGTACGGAGGACAGCTTTCTGCTTTTGATTAACGACGGCTCCACCGACGGCACAGAGCGTTTCATTTTGGATTACCGCCAAACCCACCCGCAGGTGAAACTCATTTCCTTCACCTGCAACGCGGGGCACCAGAGCGCCTTGCTGGCCGGCATTGAGTATGCGCGGGGTAAGTGCGATATCATGATTTCCATCGATGCGGATTTGCAGCAGGACCCTATGGCCATGATCGCCTTTATCCAAAAATATCAGGAAGGGTATGAGGTGGTGATGGGCGTCCGCAATACGCGGGACACCGACAGCCGCTTCAAGCGTTTTACCGCGCAGAGTTATTACCGCCTGATGCGGCTTTTTGGCGTACGGATAACCCCCAACCACGCGGATTACCGCCTGCTGTCCTCCCGGGTGCTGGACGCGCTCAGCCAATACGCCGAAGTCAACCTGTTCCTGCGCGGGCTGGTATCCTCCCTTGGTTTTAAAAACTGTACGGTAGGGTTTACCGTATCCCCCCGGATGCAGGGCAAAACCAAATACACGCTACCCAAGATGCTGGATTTGGCGATGAGCGGCATCACTTCCTTTTCCATCAAGCCCCTGCGCATCGTGTCAGGCATGGGGTTTTTTTGCCTGCTCATCAGCCTGTTCTGGATTCTGTACGACCTGGTGGTCTTTTTCGCGGGGAAGACCATCAGCGGTTGGGCGTCGCTGGGCATTGCCCTGTGGGCCATCGGCGGCATGATGATGATTTCCATGGGCATCGTGGGCGAGTATATCGGCCGGATTTATCTGGAGACCAAGCGCAGACCGCGTTACCTCATTTCTCAGATATATGACGACTGACCCCGTTCGATCGCCGCAAAGGAGTGAATCCATGCAACGCCTGTACAACCGGAAAACGCAGTCCGCCGCCCTGATTCTGCTGATTTTACTGATCGTGGTTCCGTACCTGTGCACCACGTTTTACGCCTTCCCCTTTGCGGATGATTATGCCATGTACCTGGAGCGGGTGGATTACCTGAAGCAAACCGGGCAGGCGGACACCGTCTTTTCCAGCATTGCGCAGACGCCTTACAGCACCTGCACCTACGGCCACGGCTTCGGCCATGTGTGGAACAGCCTGCTTTCGCCCATGAAAAGCGGCTCGCTTGTGCCGGTGCGTGTTTATCTTTTACTGTACATCCTCTTTTTCGTAGCCGCGATCATCACGTTCTCCTCTGTTGTGGTTCACCGTTTCTTTAAGCTTAAGCGCTTCTCGCTGCAAACCCTTTTCCTGAGCGCGACGCTGGTGCTGCTGTTCTTCGGCATGCGCTTCTACCCGGAGATTTATGCCTGGTTCACGACCGCGGAATTTTACCTGTTCCCGCTCAGCATGGCGCTTTTCGGTGGCGCACTGCTGCTGGAGCATGTCTTTGCGCCCCGGTGGTACAAATGGGGGCTTGCTTGTATCGCCGCGATTTCCGCGGGCTGCGGGCCGATTAACGTTGGCACCTTCAGCTGTTTTCTGTTCCTTTTGATCGGAGGCTACGGCCTGTTTGTGCAAAAAAGAAGTATCGCCGTATTGGCGCCGCTGGCACTGACCGCAGCCCTTACGCTGCTTTACATTCTGATGCCCGGCGCGTCGCGCCGGATGGACGGACGGACATTGGACGTCATGGGCTCCTTTTACTACGCCGCGCATCACCTGGGGCTGCGGCTCGGCAAGCTGATGATCCGCTCCTGGTTCCCGGCGGTTCTGGTGTTCTTCGGACTGTTCGCATGGAATCATCTTCAATTCAACGGCAAGTCGAAATTCTGGAACCACCCCATCCTGATGCTTTTAGCGGTGGGCGCGGTATGCTATACCGTCACCTATCCCGTCGCGCTGGGGTACGCCGCCTACTTCCCCAACCGCAGTGAGTTTGTGACGGACGCCTCCATCTACCTGACCTCTCTGTATTATGTGTATTACCTGGTTCATTTTTTGCGCCGGAGAAAGAGCGAATGCAAACCGGCCACCCGCAAGCTGTGGGCGGCGGCGGCCTGTGTGTTTCTGATCACGTCCGCGCTGTTCATTACCCCCATCACCGAACAGCCCGTTGTGGCAGTCTATCAGGAGTTGCTGTCCGGCAAGCTCGCAGGCAACGAAGCCTACTGGCATACGTATCTCGATTCGCTGCAGCAAAAGCAGGGGATGGCTGTGCAGGTGCCGCTCCCGGATGATCTGACCAGTCAGTTTGTGCTTTACCAGCAGATCCTGCCGGACCCGGAATATTGGGTCAATGTGGCGATGGCGCGCTATTACGGGGTAAAATCGATACAGCAGGATGTGCATTGCGGGCAGGTCTATATCCGCAACCATCCGTAGGCGGCAGCTGCGTTATCCTTCATCGTTTAAAAGAAAAGAGCTCTGACGCGTACCCGTCTGCAAAGGCAGCCCTCGTACGTTGCTGTTCCTGTACCGTACATTTGGTTGCCCGGCTTTACCCGCGTCAAAGGGCGCGGCCTCCGGTTGGGGTGATCCGCTCTTGCCAGTATTTTCAGGACTTGTGATCATGCCCTTGCATTTTCTGGGTTCAAACAGCATGCACAGGCAGAACCTCTTGCAGCAATCTCTGAAAACCGCAAACGATACATCGAACATGAATGGTATATTCTGTTTGTTGTCTTTATCGCCCTCCTGACTTATGGCTGTTCCACGGTCATAGGCCTGTGGGCGTAGATTCCTTGCAGGGCGATCTGTATAGGAGAGATGGAAACGAACTCTTAACGGCTGGGCGTTTTGGCATGCTGTTTTGGGAAGAAGTCTTTTTGGGGACGACCGGAACCCTTCCCTGATCAGAACCTTCGCTTCAAATTGAATAGCCGTTGGCATGCAATTCCTTCCGGCAACCAGCTCTCGCTTGACATATATCACTAAAACTAATATAATATGGAAAATCTCATCCGTTCCTTCTAACTTCATGAACAACGTGCTGCCGCCTATCGTGCGCCAAAATTCTAGCATCTCAATCCGGAACCGAACCGCTGCCGCTTTCTACACAAGGCTCTTCCGTTTGTCATGAGGAAATTGCGTATGGATCGCCACAGGCGCAGGCAGGGGGATTTCGTTCTAAGGAAGCCATCCGGCAAAACCGCCTTGAGCGCGATCCTGTTTTTTCTGTGCCTCTGCTTAGCCGCCGTTCCTGCGGTTGCAGCATCCGTCTCCGAAGTAGACGTTCTGTATATAGAGCTATTCAAGCACAATCTGCTCTGCCTGACTTGGGATTTGCCGCGCCCCGACAGCGGTATGTATACCGTATCCGTCTGTCAGGAGGGTACGCAATCCTGCCGGTTCTCCGGCACGACCACGGCCCGCACCTATCTGCTGGGCAGCCTGGAGCCCGACATTCCTTACAGCCTGCACGTCGGATACGCAAACGGCGGCACGGTTGAAACCAAGGGAACATTGCCCCGTGAAAAGCCTGCCGCCGATGGGGAAGGGGTTACCGCCGCTCCCCTCCTGCCGAGGGCACAGACCGACCCCGTAACAGGGAATCCGTCGGTTCAGCTCCTGAACGCTTCAACCGTTGCCGTATCCTGGGCTGAAAACGGCAAAGATAACACTGTGTACAGCGTGAGCCTGCGTAAAACCGACGATGCGACCGAGATCCCGGTGGGCACCACCACCGAGAGCATCTTTGCCATCGACGGGTTGTCCGCGGGGGCCGACTATACGGTTTTCATCCAAGCATCAGGCAGTAACCGTATCATGTACAACTTTCACATGCCCGCCGCTGGGGACCGTTAAGCAAGGAGGATACCATCATGAAAAAGGGGAAAGCATGGCTGCTTTTACTCGTACTCGTCATGGGGCTGCTGGGAAGTCTGGGCACGGCGGGCGCCGCGGGGGACGCCGTTCAGGTGGGGCAGAAGGCACCCGATTTTTCTGCGCCCTTGCTGGACGGTTCCAGTTTCAAACTGTCCGATTCTCTGGGCAAGGTTGTGTTTGTGAATGTGTGGGCCTCCTGGTGCGGGCCCTGCGCCAGCGAGGTTCCGGATTTGCAAAAGCTTGCGGAAGCCTATCCGGATACGCTGGTCGTGCTCGGCCTGAATAGCCAGGAGTCCAAAGCCACGGTCAGCCAGTTCGTAACTGCAAACAGTTTAACCTATCCACAGGCGCTGGATACGGACGGCACGCTGAACAACACGGTTTTCCCCTCCCAGTATATTCCGTATACGATCGTCATTGACCCCACGGGCGTTGTCACACAGGCAGTCACAGGCAGCCAATCCTACGATACGTTCCAATCCTGGTATCAGAGCGCCGCAAGCCGCTTATCCCCAACCCCTGCGCCCACCGCCGCAGCATCGCCGTCAACCGCAACCTCACCTATGAGCACCCTTGGCGCACTGACCTGTACGCCACAGGTCGGCACGCTTAACGTCGATCTCCAGTGGACGGATCAGGCGGATGGGCTCAGCTACACCGTCACCGTAACCCCTGCGGGTTCACCCCGCAGTTACCTGACCGAAACCGTGACCGCAAAAACGTACACGGTGCAAAACCTGTTGCCTGATACCGAGTTCACCTTTACCGTAACGGAGAGCAGCAGCAAAAAATCCGTTTCAAAAACGCTGACCACCGGAAGTGTCGGTAAATATTCCGAGTTCGGGGCCGTGCCCAATATGGCCAATTTCATTTACGTGAAAAATGCCGATTTTATCAAAGCGGAGTACAATATTCGCAAAGCCAAGTATACCAAGATCAAGACGGTAAAGGCCACGACGATGCCCGCCGCCTTCACCGACGCGTACTATCTGATGTATCTGAAATGGACGTATGCCAAATCCAGCCCCGATCACACCACCAGCATGGCGTATTTTCTCCAGACGCCCGACAACGAGCTGTATTGCTACGCCGTGGATGAGTTTTTCACCAGCACGCCCAGCCCCCAGTACTACTGGTACTGGTATGTGGATGTGACCGACATTGTCAGCGCCTATCAGACGGATCATACATCCTTCCAGAAGGGAAAATATTCGCTCTGGGTTTACTACGATGCCCTGTTCTTCCGAAAGTCGGAATTTACAATCAAGTAATGCCCGGCAAACACCGTGGATGCAACGGCTGAGCGTGTTTTACGCCGGAACTGCATCGCCGTGTAAAGGAACGGCTGAACCAACCATTCGACCTGTACGCGATTAAACGGTACGCGACTAACGATCGAAACTGCGGGTCGCAAAGCAAAGGGAGCGTCAAATCAGAACCTATTGATTGCACGCAGGCGCTCGCCGCCTGCGTGCTTTATCGACGCAGCCGGGCACAACACTGCCAACATTCTGCCCATTGCAGAGCAAGCATTCCGGTGTGTTTTTATTGGAAACATAAATATGCTCCACTTTTTCTGATAAAGAAAGAGTGGAGTATTTTTTATTTTGCTTTATAGGAGCAGAATGGAATGGTCATCAAGTCAGGGCATCCGTCGATGCGTGGATCGACTTCCATGTTGATATTGTTAGCGTTTATCCACGTATTGCTGAACTTTGCAAAAACCCCTCAGAGCAAGCCTACTGGGATTCCCATCATAACATTTTCTATTGAGACATAGAAAGACTCCACTCTTACTACAGCGTGGAGTCTTTTTTATCCCATTTATGGTAGAACAATGGAACGGTCAGCAAGTACGGGCATCCCATGATGCGTGGTTCGACTTTTGTGGTGAAATCGCTAGTGTTTAACCAAGTGTTACGAAACTTTGAAAACTCCTATAGATAAGGGCATGATTACAACGGGTGACGGTAACAAGATCATACACAAAACAATGCGTTGGGTTTGTATTCCGGCCTGTTATTGCGAAACTTTGATAACACCCTTAGGCGCGGTCAATCGTGCTATGCGAGCCGGAAACAAGCTCATACACAAGATGATACCTTAGTTTTGCATCCCGGCCTGCTACCAGCCAGGTTTGCGCCGTGATTGTGCAGCGCAGTCAGGCTTGCCTTTCGGCTCCCTTGCCTCGCTTTAGACAGACAAAGTGCCCGCAACCTTCGCTGAAAGTTGCGAGCACTACTGGCTCCCCAGGTAGGATTCGAACCTACAACCCTTCGGTTAACAGCCGAATGCTCTGCCGTTGAGCTACTGAGGAATATTGGAATGCGGCGGCGATCTAGTCTTCCGGGCCGTTACCAGCCAAGTACCTTCGACGTGCTGAGGCTTAACTTCTGTGTTCGGGATGGGAACAGGTGGAACCCTCAGGCCATTGCCGCCGCAAAGAGAGAACATTGTTATCGGGGCACAGCGGCCGCGCCCTGACAACCGTATATGAAGGACGATCATTTCCGTTCCGTTGGTCTTTAGGATATCGTAAAATCAAGCTTTCGACCGATTAGTATCATCAAGCTGCATGCGTTACCGCACTTCCACCGATGACCTATCACCTTGTAGTCTTCAAGGGGTCTCTCGCGCTTGCGCGCCAGGAATCTTCTTCTTAAGGTGGGCTTCACGCTTAGATGCCTTCAGCGTTTATCCCTTCCGCACTTCGCTTCCCTGCTATGCCGTTGGCACGACAACAGTTGCACCAGAGGTGCGTCCATTCCGGTCCTCTCGTACTAGGAACAGATCCTTTCATGATTCCTACGCCCACGATGGATAGGGACCGAACTGTCTCACGACGTTCTGAACCCAGCTCGCGTGCCGCTTTAATTGGCGAACAGCCAAACCCTTGGGACCTGCTTCAGCCCCAGGATGCGACGAGCCGACATCGAGGTGCCAAACCTCCCCGTCGATGTGGACTCTTGGGGGAGATCAGCCTGTTATCCCCGAGGTAGCTTTTATCCGTTAAGCGACGGCAATTCCACTCTCATACCGCCGGATCACTAAGCCCGACTTTCGTCTCTGCTCGAATTGTCACTCTCGCAGTCAGGCACCCTTCTGCCTTTACACTCTGTGAATGGTTTCCATCCATTCTGAGGGTACCTTTGGGCGCCTCCGTTACTCTTTCGGAGGCGACCGCCCCAGTCAAACTGCCCACCTGACACGGTCCATCCGCCGGTTTACGGCGCTATGTTAGAATTTCAGTAACAGAAGAGTGGTATCCCAACGGTGGCTCCACGAAAACCGGAGTTCTCGCTTCCCAGCCTCCCACCTATCCTGTGCATCCGTTACCGAAATCCAATATCAGGCTACAGTCAAGCTCTACGGGGTCTTTCCGTCCAGTCGCGGGTAATGGGCATCTTCACCCATACTTCAATTTCACCGGGCTCCCTGTTGAGACAGCGCTCAAGTCGTTACACCATTCGTGCGGGTCGGAACTTACCCGACAAGGAATTTCGCTACCTTAGGACCGTTATAGTTACGGCCGCCGTTTACTGGGGCTTCGGTTCTATGCTTCTCTTGCGATGACATTTCCCCTTAACCTTCCAGCACCGGGCAGGTGTCAGCACCTATACGTCAGCTCTCGCTTTCGCAGATACCTGTGTTTTTGCTAAACAGTCGCTTGAGCCTATTCTCTGCGACCGATCTCTCAATCGGCACCCCTTCTCCCGAAGTTACGGGGTCATTTTGCCGAGTTCCTTAACAGGGATTCTCCCGTTCGTCTTAGGATTCTCACCTCGCCTACCTGCGTCGGTTTGCGGTACGGGCGCCATTTCAATATACCAGCAACTTTTCTCGCCAGCGTGAAATCCCGTGTTTCGCTACTCTAATTTCGCTCTCGTCTTCGCTCAGGCTTACGGCAACCGTACTTGACTAATTGCCACCCTCGCTGAACAACCGGGTTGACCATCACCCGGCTCACGGTATCCTCCTGTGTCATTGCTTCATTCTCATGGCGGTGCAGGAATCTCCACCTGCTGTCCATCGCCTACGACTATTGTCCTCGGCTTAGGTCCCGACTGACCCTGGGCGGATGAACCTTCCCCAGGAAACCTTAGGCTTTCGACGGGCATGTTTCTCGCATGCCTCTCGCTACTCATACCGGCATTCTCTCTTGTGCACAGTCCACAGGTCCTCACGATCCTGCTTCTGCCCGTACACAATGCTCCTCTACCACTCGCATTGCTGCGAATCCTGCGCTTCGGTGTCACGTTTGAGCCCCGGTACATCTTCGGCGCATGACCACTCGACCAGTGAGCTATTACGCACTCTTTAAATGTATGGCTGCTTCTAAGCCAACATCCTGGTTGTCTGTGCAATCACACATCCTTCTCCACTTAACGTGAACTTCGGGACCTTAGCGGCAGGTCTGGGGTGTTCCCCTTTTGCCCGCGGAACTTATCTCTCGCAGACTGACTCCCGTACATCAATTAATCGGCATTCGAAGTTTGATAGGGTTCGGTAAGCTTTGGACCCCCTAGCCCATTCAGTGCTCTACCTCCGATAATCTAATACGAGGCTAGCCCTAAAGCTATTTCGAGGAGAACCAGCTATCTCCGGGTTCGATTGGAATTTCTCCGCTATCCACAGCTCATCCCCGCCTTTTTCAACAGACGTCTGGTTCGGTCCTCCATAGGATTTTACTCCCACTTCAACCTGGCCATGGATAGGTCACCCGGTTTCGGGTCTACGTCATGTTACTTGTCGCCCTATTCAGACTCGCTTTCGCTTCGGCTCCAGGCCTTCAGCCCTTAACCTCGCAACATAACGTAACTCGCCGGTCCGTTCTACAAAAAGTACAAGGTCGCACCTATATCGTGCTTCCTCTGCTTGTAAACATAGGGTTTCAGGTTCTCTTTCACTCCCCTCCCGGGGTTCTTTTCACCTTTCCCTCACGGTACTATGCGCTATCGGTCACCATATCGTATTTAGGCTTGGGGGGTGGTCCCCCCTGCTTCCCACCGGATTTCTCGTGTCCTGCGGTACTCTGGTGCCGGCTTGCTGTCTTCAGGTTTCGCGTACGGGTCTTTCACCCTCTTTGGAGGCGCTTTCCAACGCGCTTCCGCTACCTTACCTCAATGCGTTATGCCGGTCCACAACCCCAGAGAGCATGCTCCCTGGTTTGGCCTGTTTCCCTTTCGCTCGCCGCTACTCAGGAAATCGATGTTTCTTTCTTTTCCTCCGGGTACTGAGATGTTTCAGTTCCCCGGGTGCCCTTCGTCGGAACTATGTATTCATTCCGCGATGGCTGGGCATTGCCCCAGCCGGGTTTCCCCATTCGGATGTCTACGAATCAATGCCTGCTTGCGGCTCCTCGTAGCTTTTCGCAGCTTGCCACGTCCTTCTTCGGCGTATGGTGCCCTGGCATCCACCCTATGCTCTTATTCGCTTGATTTTTCGTCGATTCTCCTAAGACCAATCTTCTTTTCTCCGGTAAATCTCTTTGCCGGACTGAACAGAAATGATCTGATCTTTTAGATCTCGTCCTTCATATACAGTTGTCAAGGTGCGGCGGGACTTGTATCCCGGCTTGCCCGGCTATCCGGCGCGAACCCTGAAAATGATACAGAGCAGAAACGCATTCGCAATTCTCTTTGGAACCTAGCGGTTCCATCTCACCGGCAGTTTCCTGCCGGGATCGACCTGGGAAATGAACTCTTCGCTTTCGCGTCGAGTTTGCTCCCTAGAAAGGAGGTGATCCAGCCGCACCTTCCGATACGGCTACCTTGTTACGACTTCACCCCAGTCATTGATCTCACCTTCGGCGGCTGGCTCCTTACGGTTACCTCACCGACTTCGGGTGCTATCAACTCCCATGGTGTGACGGGCGGTGTGTACAAGGCCCGGGAACGTATTCACCGCGGCATGCTGATCCGCGATTACTAGCAACTCCGACTTCATGTGGGCGGGTTGCAGCCCACAATCCGAACTGGGACCACTTTTTTGAGATCCGCTCCCCCTCTCGGGTTTGCTTCTCTCTGTAGTGGCCATTGTAGCACGTGTGTAGCCCAGGTCATAAGGGGCATGATGATTTGACGTCGTCCCCACCTTCCTCCGAGTTGTCCCCGGCAGTCTTATCAGAGTCCTCGGCTTTACCCGTTAGTAACTGATCACAAGGGTTGCGCTCGTTGCGGGACTTAACCCAACATCTCACGACACGAGCTGACGACAACCATGCACCACCTGTCTCAGTATGAGCAAGCTCACACCTGATCTCTCAGGTTTTTACTGGATGTCAAGACCTGGTAAGGTTCTTCGCGTTGCTTCGAATTAAACCACATGCTCCGCTGCTTGTGCGGGCCCCCGTCAATTCCTTTGAGTTTCAACCTTGCGGCCGTACTCCCCAGGCGGAATGCTTATTGTGTTAACTCCGGCACAGAAGGGGTCGATACCCCCTACACCTAGCATTCATCGTTTACAGTGTGGACTACCAGGGTATCTAATCCTGTTTGCTCCCCACACTTTCGCGCCTCAGCGTCAGTTACAGTCCAGTAAGTCGCCTTCGCCACTGGTGTTCCTCCCGATCTCTACGCATTTCACCGCTACACCGGGAATTCCACTTACCTCTCCTGCACTCAAGCCCGACAGTATCCAAAGCAATTCCCACCTTAAAAGCAGGACTTTCACTCCAGACTTACCAGGCCGCCTACGCGCCCTTTACGCCCAATCATTCCGGACAACGCTTGCCCCCTACGTATTACCGCGGCTGCTGGCACGTAGTTAGCCGGGGCTTCCTTCTTGGCTACCGTCATTATCTTCACCAAGGATAGAAGTTTACGATCCGAAAACCTTCTTCCTTCACGCGGCGTTGCTGGGTCAGGCTTTCGCCCATTGCCCAATATTCCCCACTGCTGCCTCCCGTAGGAGTTTGGACCGTCTCTCAGTTCCAATGTGGCCGATCACCCTCTCAGGTCGGCTACTGATCGTCGCCTTGGTGGGCCTTTACCTCACCAACTAGCTAATCAGACGCGAGCCCACCCCAAACCGGATTTCTCCTTTGACCCCTTTGCCATGTGGCAATGTGGTCTCATGCGGTATTAGTGAACCTTTCGGTTCGTTATCCCCCTGTTTGGGACAGGTTGCTCACGCGTTACTCACCCGTCCGCCGCTAGAACAGTTCCGTATTGCTACTTCCCTGTCCCCGCTCGACTTGCATGTGTTAGGCACGCCGCCAGCGTTCGTCCTGAGCCAGGATCAAACTCTTATGTTTAATCCTGTATGCTCTTGATTCTTCCCCTAAAGACCTCTCAGCCTCCAAGGGTCAAGCACATTTACTCAAATTCTTTGACTGCGCTTTGCGTTTCTTTACTCTGTATCATTTTCAAGGTTCGGCGCTCTCAAGCGAGCTTGTTTATAATATCACGCGCTCGGGTGTGTGTCAACACCTTTTTTAGAGTTTTCTCAAATATCTCGGTACTTTGCGGATGATACGCATCCCTTCCTCTATATATAGAAAATAACGGATTCGACCCTCCCACCGGTGGGGTTTTTCGGAAAATCCGCCGCAAAGCCTTTCCGGAAAAGCAATACTTGACTTTTCGGCTTTCCCTGTTGTATCCTTCTGTTACGTCGGTTCGGCCGCAGGCCGGCCGACCCTGATTTAAAATGTTTGGACGGAAAGGAGGGATCCTGATGCGAAGCCGTGTGCAAACCGAACAGCCCCCTCTGCCGCGTATCAACGCGGCAAGCCGCGCGCGAGCCGCAGCAAACGGATTCCTGCTGCCGCCTGTCGCGCCCCCGGTGTGCGGAGTTCTTTTGTTCAATCCGCCGCGCCCGGGCGTCTTTCTTCCCAGCGCCCTGCTCGGCACGCCTCGGTCGGCCGTGACTTTCGCGCCCTTTACGGCGCGCGACGTCGCCCCCGAAGCCTCTGCCACCGGTCTGCGGGCATCCGTTCACCAGGTTGGCGACCTGGCGACGTCGGCACTGCGCCGACAGCGGATCAACCACACGCTTTACGGCACGGGCCTTTGCCCGCCCCCAGCGCACGCAGGCCTTCTGCCGTCCGCCCGACGCATGCCGTCCGGGCCGATCGCGGTAACGAACCTTCCTTTCCGATTGCAACTGAACTTACGGAGCCGACCAACGGGCCGATGGGCCTGAGCGCCGCGCCCGCCCCCGACAGGGGCCGCCGCGGCCGGTCGGGCGCCGTCGCGCGGGCTTAGCCCCCCTGGGATGCTTTGCACCCCCGCGCGCCGGATGGCGGCTCCGCGACCCTGCCTGAGGCAGGCTTGTTGGAGGCAAAGCAAACCATGACAACTTCCCCCTTTGCGCGCCTGGGCGCGTTTCTGCGTTCCTGTTATCATTGGGATTCCGCTTTTACCCGCTGGGTGGCCGCGGTGGCGCTGCCCATCATCCTGCAGGAGCTGGTCGGCGCCTCGCTGCACATCATCGACAGCCTGATGGTATCCGGTCTGGGCGACGCGTCCTACGCGGCGGTAACGCAAGCCAACCGCTTCAGCTTTCTGTACCAGTTGTTCAGCTTTGGCACAGCGTCCGGCGGCGCCATCTTCATGAGCCAGTACTGGGGCGCGCAGGATATTCCCGGCATGCGCCGCTCCATGGGCATTTCGCTGTTCACGGTAGGGGTTTTATCCGTTCTGTTCACGGCGGCAGCGTACGCGTTTCCCGGGCAGATCAGCGCCGCGTTCCTGCCGGAGGGCGAAAGCCGCACCATCGCCGTGACCTACCTGACCACGGTGGCCCCCAGCTATGTGCTGCTGGGGATCAGCGCCGTCTATTCCATGTGCCTCAAGGCCGGGGAAAAGACGCACCTGCCGCTGATCGCGGGCGTAGCCAGCATCGGCACCAACACGCTGCTCAACTACGCGCTCATCTACGGGCATTTCGGCTTCCCCGCGATGGGGGTATACGGCGCGGCGGTCGCTACCAACATCGCCTCCGCCGTGCAGCTGGCGGTTAACCTCGCCTTCGCCTACGGCCTGCGCCTGCCCGCGGGCGCAACCTTCCGGCAGATGCGCTGCGCCGACAGGGCGTTTATCGCCCGCTACGCCAAAACCGTAACCCCTGTGATCTTTAACGAAGGGCTGTGGGCGCTGGGCACCACCATGTACGGCGTTTACTACGGCCGCATGGGCGATGTGGCGGTGGCTGCCACGGGCATCTGCTCCACCATCGACAGTCTGGTGTGGGTGATCATCTTCGGCATGATGCACGCCACGGCTATCATCGTGGGCAAAACCCTCGGTGCCAACCGCAGGGAGGAAGCCTACCTCTACGCCAAACGGATGATTGCCGGCGCGATGCTGATGGGGCTGGTGCTGGGCGGGGTGCTGGTGCTGATCCGCAACCCCGTGCTGTCGCTTTACGGCGGGCTTTCGCCGGAGGTGATCGACAAGGCCCGGGTGATCCTGCTGTTTGGCGCGGCGACGATGTGGTTTCGCGCGTTCAACTGCATCAACGTCGTGGGGGTGCTGCGCAGCGGCGGCGATACGCTTTTCAGCCTCCTGCTGGATGTGGGCACCATGTGGACCATCGGCGTGCCGCTGTGCGCGCTGGCGACCTTCGTGTTCCACTGGCCGGTGGAAATCGTGTACCTGTGCACCTTTGTGGAGGAAATCGTCAAGGTGGCCATCGGCATCCCGCACCTGGTCGGGCGCAAATGGATCAACAACCTGACGGCGCAAAAGGGGGAACCTGTTCTTGAAGTCGATTGATCTGGTCATCAAGATCGGCAGCATGGCCCTGATCCAGCGGGAGGACGGCGCCATCGACCATAACATCTTCCAGCGCCTGGGGGACGATCTGCGCCCCGGCATGGCGCTGGTTACCAGCGGCGCGACCGAAATCGGCCGTCTGGATTACCTGCACCGCACCGGCTTTGAGCTGATGGGCGACCCCGAGCAGGATAAAACCGACTACGCCGCGCAGGGGCAGATTATCCTGATGGATACCTATCGCCGCTTTGTGCACCCGGAGTTTGGCGTGCGGCAGGTGCTGGTGGAGCATACGCACTTTAACGACGATGCCAAGCGCGACCACATCCGCCGGTTGCTGCTGCGCGCCGCCCAGCAGGGGTGCATCCCCATCATCAACTACAACGACCCCGTAAGCGACGAGGAGAACCGCAAAATGGAGCTTGCCAGCCGCCGCCTGGGCGGCGGCCCCGTGGTGGAGTGCGTCGATAACGACGAAACCGCCGCCGTGATCGCCTCGCTGGTGGGGGCAAAAACACTGATTTTGCTCACCAGCACCGAGGGTATCTATCTGGATCGCAACGACCCCGACACGCTGGTGCGCGAGGTGCTCTACCCGGATTTGGACAGCCTGCGCAACGCCGTAGAGGCGCTCATGCAGCACTGCGAGGGCGCCAGCCGCGCGGGCGCCAACGGCGCGCGCGCCAAGCTGCAGTATGCCTTGCGCGCCGCCGAAAACGGCAGCCACGTGATCATCGGGCACGCGCGGCACCACATCGCCGCGCTGCTGGACGGGCGCGCGCCCTGCACGCGCATCGGCGTGCGGCGCGACTGACCCATCCCCACACAGGGGTGGGCAAGGCGGTTACCACCTAACAAAGGAGGTCTTTCCCATGAACTGGTTTGACGCCGCGGCGACGCTGGTCTGCGCCGCGAGCATGGCCCTGTTTTATTTTCTGATGGAGTCCCGCGCCAAGAGCCCACGCCGCATCCCCACGGCGGACGGCCGCGAATTTCAGATGCCGGATATGCGCTTCCACTACACGCCGGAGGTGCTCTACGCCGCCATGGAGCAGGCGGGCGAAGAAGGGCGGCCGCGCATGCGCCGCTACTGGCTGCTGGATTACGGGTTTATCGCCAGCTTTCTGGGCGTGATGCTGCTGGTGGGGCTGAACGTGATGGGCGCGCAATCGCCCCTGCTGCCGTGGATGGCGGCGCTGGCCTGCGCGCGCGCCGCGCTGGATTTGGTCGAGAACACGCTCATGCTCTCCCTGCTCAAGGCGTACCCTGCCCGCAGCAACGGGAAAGCAAAACTGGCGGGGGTCGCAACCTCCGCCAAGTTCCTCTGTTTATACGCGTGGGTGGCGCTGCTGTTTTACCGGCTGGCCACCACGGCCTTCGGCGTTAAGTAACATCGGGCGGCGTTTTGCCGCCGGGCCGGGCCGTGAGCCATGCCAGCCGTTGCGCCTCAAAGCGCTGCCCAGCCGCCTGCAACGTGGGCGCGGCCTGCGCGCGCAGGGCGGCGACTTCTTCCTCGGTTTGGAGCGCTGCGGGCGCGCCCGGCTTTAACCGGGTCAGGTAACATCAGGCGGCGTTTTACCGCCGGGCCGGGCCGCGAGCCACGACAGCCGCTGCGCCTCAAAGCGCTGCCCGGCTGCCTGCAATGCGGGCGCGGCCTGCGCGCGCAGGGCGGCGGCTTCCACCTCGGTTTGGAGCGCTGCGGGCGCGCCCGGCTTTTGCCGGGTCAGGTAACATCGGGCGGCGTTTTGCCGCCGGGCCGGGCCGTGAGCCATGCCAGCCGTTGCGCCTCAAAGCGCTGCCCAGCCGCCTGCAACGTGGGCGCGGCCTGCGCGCGCAGGGCGGCGGCCTCTTCCTCGGTCTGGAGCGCTGCGGGCGCGCCCGGCTTATGCCGATAGGCGCGCACGTGGCGCTCTTCGTCGCTGTAAATACAGCCGCAGTATTTTTGCCGGTACAGCCCCAGCGCCGCCGCCTGCTCCTGCCCATCGCGGAACAGCGGGCGGAAATCACGGTACAGAAACTGTACGCCAAACTCCGCCGCCGCCTGCTCGGCTGCGGCGCGCAGGCGCTCGTGCCGCTGGTAGGGGCTGATGAACAGCGTGCTGGTAAAATGCGTGAACCCGTGTTCCGCCGCGTAGCGCGCGGTCTGGCGCATACGCGCGGCGTAGCATACGTCGCAGCGCGCGGCAGGCTCGCCCGCGACGCTTGCCAAAAAAGGCCGCAGGGCATACTCATCCTGCAAAAGCAGCGGCAGGCCGATCTGCGCGGCGTAGGCCACAAGCGTATCCCGGCGCAGGCGATATTCCCCGATGGGGTGGATGTTGGGGTTAAACCAGTAGCCCGTCGGCTCCAGCCCCTCGGCGCGCAGGCTTTGCACGCAGGCGACGGAGCAGGGCGCGCAGCAGATATGCAACAGCAGTTTCATGGCGGTTCCCCTCCCGTGCCATTGTACCACAGCCGCCGCGCAAGGCAAGCCCCGCGGCGGTGTTCCCAACCGCGCCGGAGTGTGGTATACTGGCCGTAATTTGAAGGAGTTGACGCTTATGCGATGGATCCGCCGCGCCGGTTGCGCGCTGCTGACCGCGATGCTCACCCTGGGGGCTGGCATGGCCTTTGCCGAAAATCAGGATGCGCTGTTTGCCGAGGCGGCCGCCGCGCTTAAAACCCCGGCCGCCGCCGCGCTGGAGGCCGGAACGCTGGCCCTGCACCCCGGCGATTCGCTTTACCATCCCGCCCTGCGCAGTACGGTTGTACCCTACGATCAGCTGGAAACCACCGCCGCCCCGGCAGTGCAAGGCGCTGTGACCTCCAGCGACCCCGCCGTGGTGCGCGCCGACGCGGACGGCCTGCTGACCGCCCTGACCCCCGGCACCGCCGAGGTCGCCTGCCAGACCGACGCGGGCACGCAAACGCTGACCGTGATCGTAACCGACGACGCCATCCCTCTGGCCGCCCGCAACTTTGCCTACGTGGCCCAGCGGGAATTTACCCAGACGGCGCGCGCCCGGCTGCCCAAGTACAACCAGTACGCCAAATGGTACTATGGCAAGCGCAAGGAAGTCGGCTGGTGCTCGGTGTTTACCATCTGGTGCGCCAATGCCAGCGGCAATAACCCCATTGACGAAACCGCCGTAACCGAAGCCGCGGCGGATCAGGTGCTGTATTTCCGCGAGGGGCAGGTCGGCAACCAGTACGACGGCTTCCAGAAGCTCGGCCGCTTTACGGGCGAGCCGCGCGTGGGCTATGTGGTGCTGTACGGTGATCTGAGCAACAGCTACCGCACCACGCACATCGGCATCGTGGTCGGCGCGGAAGCGCTGGGCGCGGGCCTGTACCGCGTGACCACCGTCGAGGGCAACATGAGCAACACCGTCAAAAGCTACTGCTACCTGTATGACAGCAACCTTGACAACCACACCGTGGGTGTGGAAAAAGGCAAGCGCCTGCAGGAAAACATGAGCGTAGTCCCCAAAGTGGAGCAGACCGACCCGCTGGTGCAGTACGCCCTGCAGACCGACCACTGGTGCGTGTTCGGGTTTGGGGCCAGCTGGCTGTAACCCGGCGCGAAAAGCGTTTTCAACCGCCCGGTTTTCTGGTATAATCATCTTGTCAGAGAACAACGGACAGGCCCCCGCGCGCCATTGCGTACGCGGGCCGGAAGTATGCCGCCCCCAACCGTGGGGCGCGGCTTTGCATCACCGAAGGAGGGACCGGGATGAAGGAACTCAAAGGCACCAAGACCGAGGCCAACCTGCAGGCAGCGTTCGCCGGGGAAAGCATGGCGCGCAACAAGTACACTTACTACGCCTCCAAAGCCCGCAAGGACGGCTATGTGCAGATTGCCAACCTCTTTGAGGAAACCGCCAACAACGAGAAGGAGCATGCCAAAATCTGGTTTAAGCTCCTGCACGGCGGCGAAGTGGCCGGCACCGAGGAAAACCTGCTGGACGCCGCCGAGGGTGAGAATTACGAGTGGACCGACATGTACGTGCGCATGTCCGAAGAAGCCAAAGCCGAAGGGTTCGACCAGATTGCCGAGCTGTTCAGCCGCGTGGCCAAGATCGAGAAAACCCATGAGGAGCGCTACCGCAAGCTGCTCAGCAACATCAAAGAGGGTCTGGTATTCAGCCGCGAGGGCGATCAGGTGTGGATTTGCAGCAACTGCGGCCATATCGTGATCGGCAAAAAGGCGCCGGAGCTCTGCCCCGTGTGCAAGCACCCCAAGGCGTTCTTCGAGCTGCGCTCCGAGAACTACTGACCCCTCCGGCGGCGCGGCCGCCCCACAGCATAAACCGCACAGCCCGCAGGCGAACGTCGCCTGCGGGCTTCCCGGTTGCGGCGCCGCCGCTCCGGGCAGGCAGGGAGGGCATAGCCTATGCGCGTCGCGCACATTAACGTCACGTCGGGGCTGAGCACAGGGCGCATTGCCGTGGGCATCTGCGAAGTGCTTACGGAGCTGGGGCACCGGGGGCTGGTCTGCTATTCGCGGGGGTATCCGCCGCAGGGCGTACCCAGCTACCGCATCGGCGGCACGGCAGACCGCTGGCTGCACGCGCTGGGCGCACGGCTGACCGACCGTGTGGGCTTTTTCAGCCGCAGGGCTACGCGCAGGCTGGTGCGCCAGCTTGCGCTGTACAGGCCCGATGTGGTGCACCTGCACAACCTGCACGGCTACTACCTGCATTTGCCCACGCTGTTCGCGTGGCTGGCGCGCACGCACGTGCCCGTGGTGTGGACGCTGCACGATTGCTGGCCCTTTACCGGCCATTGCGCCTACTATTCCGTGTGCGGGTGTGCCCGCTGGCGCAAGGGCTGCGGCCATTGCCCGCAGCGCGACGCCTACCCCCGCAGCCTGCTGCTGGACCAGAGTGCCCGCAACTGGCGGCAGAAGCGCCTCCTGTATGAAAAGCTGCCCAGCCTCACACTGGTTACCCCCTCCCTGTGGCTGGGAGAGGAGGCGCGCCGCTCCTTTCTGGGCAAGCGGCCCATCCGCGTGATCCCCAGCGGGATTGACCTGACGCAGTTCCGCCCCTGCGACGAGCCGGACTTGATCCGCGATGTGATCGCGCGCTATGGGCTGGAGTCGCTGGCCGACCGCCGGATGCTGCTCAGCGTCGCCAGCGTCTGGGAGGCGCGCAAGGGGCTGGAGGATCTGATTGCGCTTTCCGCCATCCTGCCGGAGGATCTGGCGCTGGTTGTGCTGGGGCTGACCCCCGGCCAGTGCCGCGCGCTGCCGCCGGAGATGATCGGTATCCCCCGCACCGAAAGCGTGCGTGAGCTGCGCGCCCTGTATACCGCCGCCGACCTGTGTTTGAGCCTGAGCCATGAGGAAACCCAGGGCATGACGCTTTTGGAGGCCATGGCCTGCGGCACGCAGGTGCTTTGCTACGATGCGACCGCGCTGCCGGAGCTGGTGACCCCTGCCGTCGGCGCGGTGGTGCCGGAGGGCGATCTGCGCGCGGTTTCCGCCGCGTGCGCAGCGCTTTGCGCAAGCCCCTGCGCGCCGGAAGCCTGCCGCGAGCGGGCCGCCCGGTTTGAAAAGCGCCGCCAGTTCGCCCGCTATGTGGGCCTGTATCAGGAGCTTTGCCCGCCCGAGCCAAAGCCAGCGGCTCCGAACACGAATGCCGATGCGTAGGCGGGGAGCGAAAGCAGGGCACGCACAGGACTGCCTTGCGGCACCGCCAATCCGGTAAGCCGGACACGCCCACTGCTGCTAACACAAGGGTTTCCTTTGCATAGCAAACGCAGACCCAAGCGAGGCGTGTTCGCCTGCCGGGCTGTGCATGCCGCCAGTGCACCTGATTGTTCCTTTGCCGTCAAGCCGGAGCCTTTGAATACTCCGGCTTTTCATTTTACAAATAACAACCACATGAAATCACACCGCCGGTCAACCCATTTTCCGAAAGCGCAACCAATCCTTACGGATGCAACGTTCGCAGCCCGGCCCCGCCTCCATCCGCGCGCACGAAAAAACCGGAGCAGCCAACGTGCCCCGGTTTTATGCGTGCTGTGCGCCGCTTTGCGCCGTGCGCCTCACCGTGCGCTCTCGACGATCTTGCGGAAGGCCTCCGGATCGCTGACGGCGATGTCGGCCAGCATTTTGCGGTTGATGGTGATGTTGTGCTTCTTCAGCCCGTTCATCAGCACCGAGTAGCTCATGTTGCTGAGCCGCGCAGCTGCGTTGATACGGGTAATCCACAGGCGGCGGAAATCGCGCTTGCGCATTTTGCGGCCTTCGTAGGCATAGCGCAGGCTGCGGGCCACCTGCTCGTTCGCGGCGCGATACTGGCGGGATTTTGCGCCAAAATAACCTTTGGCCAGTTTGAGCACTTTGCGACGCCGCTTATGGGCGTTCACGGCTCCCTTAATGCGTGCCATGTTCTTATCCTCCTTGAAAAATCAGCGAAGCGGCTTATTTGTAGGGCAGCAGTTTGTGAATGGTGCGGGCTTCGGCCGCATTGTCCACAATGCCGTCCGCGCGCAGGTGACGGGTACGCTTGGTGGTTTTCAGATGCACCTGATGGTTCGCGTTCATCTGCTTATGCTTCACCATACCGTTTTTCGTGAAGGAGAAACGTTTGGCGGCGCCACGGTGGGATTTTTGCTTGGGCATGGGGGTTGTCCTCCTCTCCAGTTGGGTGCCGTGCCAGGCGCGAACGCCGGACGCGGAGGGATCCGCGTTCGCACCGCAAAGGCGGCGTGGGCACGGGCCCCTTAGGTCAGATCATATTCTCGCTTTCGCGCTTGACCTTCTTTTTGGGCATTTCGCGGGGGGCGGCCGCATCGGCCTTTTCGGCGGAGGTCTGCTCCTCCAGCGGCTGCTGGGCCTTGCGCTCCTGCGAGCGTTCGGCAAAGCTCTTTTTTTCGGCCTTGGGCGCAAGGATCATGATCATGTGGCGGCCTTCCAGAAGCGGGCGGCGTTCCACGGTGCCCAGCTCCTCGATGCGCTTGGCAAAATCCAGCATGATCTGCATGCCGATGTTCGCGTGCGCGATTTGGCGACCGCGGAAACGGATGCTCACCTTCACCTTGTCGCCATCTTCCAGGAATTTTACGGCGTTCTTCAGCTTGGTCTGAACGTCGTTTTCCTCAATGGTGGCGGAAAGCTGCACCTCTTTGAGTTCCACAATGCGCTGGTTCTTGCGCAGTTCGCGCTCGCGTTTGGACTGCTCAAAGCGATGCTTGTCGTAGTCCATCAGCTTGCAAACGGGCGGCTGCGCACCGGGCACGATCTTCACCAGATCCAACCCGGCGGCCTCGGCCTTCGCCATCGCGTCGCGGGTCGCCATCACACCCAGCTGTTCGCCATCGCGGCCGATCAGGCGCACTTCGCGGTCGTTAATTTCTTCGTTGATCATCGGCTCGTTGTTGATATCCATACACCTCCATGTTTTTCAGGCGGCGCCCTGCCGCAGGGGCAAACAAAAAGCGCCGGGCTAACCACCCGCCGCATTGCTGCAACACCGGTGCGGACTTACGTGCCGCAACCTGCGCAAACGGATTCGCGCGGTGAGAAGCGGGCGGCTTCTGCTTACGGAATCAAGGATAACACACTCCGGCGCGCGTGTCAAGCCATTTTGCGGGGGTTTTACGCCGCCGCGCCGCGCCCCGGAGGGCAAACCCGCGCCCCGCCTTGACCCGCCGCAAAAATCGTGCTATACTTTGCTATTGCAAATAGGATAGGCTACGCCGCCCGCGGCGCGAGACTGGCAAGAGAGGCTGATACCATGTCCGGACATAGCAAATGGGCCAATATCAAAATCAAAAAGGGCAAAACCGACGCGATCCGCGGCAAAATCTTTACCAAAATCGGGCGTGAAATCGCCATCGCGGTGCGCGAAGGCGGCAGCAACCCGGAAAGCAACAGCAAGCTGCGCGACGTCATCGCCAAGGCCAAGAGCAACAACATGCCCAACGACAACATCTCCCGCTCCATCAAAAAGGCCGCGGGCGAGCTGGGCAACATCGAATATGCCGAAATCAACTACGAGGGCTATGCCCCCGGCGGCGTGGCCGTGATTGTGGAATGCATCAGCGATAACCGCAACCGCACCGCCAGCGACATCCGCCACTGCTTTGCCAAGAACGACGGCACGCTGGGCGTAACCGGCTCGGTATCGTTCCTGTTTGATAAAAAGGGCGTGCTGGTGGTGGCCCGCAACGCCGATATGGATGAAGACGCCATGCTCATGCAGGCGCTGGACGCGGGCGCCGAGGATGTGCAAACGCTGGACGACGCCTTTGAGATTACCACCGACCCCAACGAGTTTTCCGCCGTGCGCGAAAAGCTGGAAGGCGCGGGGCTGGAGTTCCTGAGCGCCGAAGTGCAGATGATCCCGCAGAACACCGTAACCCCCGCGGAGGAGAACATCGAGAAAATCCAGAACCTGCTGGAAATGCTGGAAGATAACGACGATGTGCAGAACGTCTGGCACAACGCCGAGCTGCCCGAGGAGCCCGAGGAGGAATAAGCCGCCGGGCTGCGGGCCGCAGGTGGTATGCGGCATCGCCCTTGTTTACCCGCCTGTACAGGCATTGCAAAGCGAACGTCCCCGCCGGGGGCGTTCGCTTTTTGCGTACAGGCTGCCACCGGCTGAGCTGCTAGTGTTTCGATGGCAAAACAGGCTGGGGAAATCCCCCGGCTTCAGACCACCGTAAAGATGCAGGTACAGGAGGCGCTACCTCCTGCCGGGGCGTGGCACCGGAGGGAAGCGTATGGCCAGTGTCCGCTTCGCCGAAGGAGAAAGCGACCCGAAGGTGGGGTGTGAAAGGAGCCAGCAAACAGGAATGCAGTCTGCAACGTTTGAACGCCCGTAGCAGTGCCCTAAAACCTTGCGCCGCAGCGTTCCCCTGTAAGTGAGCGCACAGCCCGAAGGGCTATGAAGCGATCAGCGGCATCTCATTGCCGAATATAACGATTGGAGGCCGGGGTTTTTCCCGTCCTCAGACCGTTGACAAACCCCTTAAAGATGCCGAAAGCAGCCTGCTTAAAAAGGTTCAGATGCGCGAAGCCAAACCGGATCAGGGCGGGAGCGTACACGGGCGTACGTGACCGCCCTGATCCGGTGCCGGCGACAAAGCAGATGGGCTTTTTTCAGCAGGCTGAGGCCGGGGTTTTCCCCGGCCTCAGACCGTTGACAAACCCCTTAAAGATGACAGGAAGCAGCCTGCTTAAAAAGGTTCAGATGCGCGAAGCCAAACCGGATCAGGGCGGGAGCGTACACGGGCGTACGTGACCGCCCTTATCCGGTGCCGGCGACAAAGCAGATGGGCTTTTTTCAGCAGGCTGAGGCCGGGGTTTTCCCCGGCCTCCTGTTCATTTGCATAGAGAATGAAGTGCGTTCAAAGGATGCCCCCTTATCCGCTTTCCACCGGGGGCAGCCTTTGCGGTGTCCGGACAGCGCCCCGGCGCGCTCCGTGCGTGCCCTTCGCGCGGCTCAGGCAGGGTCGGCCTGCGCGGGCGCCGCGTCCGGCGCGGGTTGCGGTGGGGTTTCCAGCGCCCAGAGGGCGGCGTCGCGGCGGAAGGGCAGGCAACTGAGCACCCCCAGCACGCCCAGGCAGGCATACAGCGCGGCGGCGCCGCTGCCCTTGCCGGTGCCAAACAGCAGCGGCAGCAGCCCGCCATTGGCCTGCGCCGCCATCAGCGGCTCGAACACGCGGTCCACCAGCAGACCGCCCAGCAGATTGCCCACGGGGATGGTGAAAAACTGCAGCGTATTGCGCGCCGCATAGACGCGCCCCTGCATGGTAACCGGGATGCGCAGGCGCAGCAGCGCGTCCATGTTGGCGCCCATGGCGGGGATGGCAATCCACCCGAGCACCGCCGCCACGCACCAGACGATCGGGCTGCGGCCGAATGCCAGCAGGAAGTTTTCAAAGCTCATCGAAAACAGCAGCGCATTGAGGATCAGCCGTACCCGGCTTTTGGGCGCGGGCAGCAGCGTGGTCAGGATGCCGCCCAGCACCGTCGCAAGGCCGGTTACGGTGTTCACCGCCCCGAGGGCGAAATCCCCGCCGTTTTGCCGCGACAGCAGCATGGCCGGCAGCGCCGCGTTGTACATCGACGCGATCAGGTTGATGAGGGCCAGAAACAGGATCAGGTGCAGCACGCCCGGGTTGCCGCGCAGGTAACGCAGCCCCGCGCGCGTGGCTTCGGACAGCGGCTCGCGCGCCTGCGCGCCCTCCGCCGGGCTGCGCTGCGGGATGCGCACGCGCAGCAGCAGCGCCAGAAAGGCCATCGCAAACGTGCCCAGATCAAACCACAGCACCGCAGGCAACCCCGCGAAGGCCAGCAGCGCCGAGGCGGCCGCAGGCGTCAGCAGCGTCACGGCGGCATTGCCCAGCGAGCGCAGGCCGCATACCCGCTGCACATGGCTTTTAGGCGTCAGCAGCGTCACCGCCACGTCGGAGGCGGGCTGCTGCACAGTGTTAAACAGCCCCAGCAGAAAATTAAGCCCGTACAGGTGCCAGATACGCAGGGCGCCGGTTACGTACAATACGCCAATGCCCACGGTGCACAGCGCCGCGAGGGTATCGCCCACCAGCATGGTTTTTTTCGGGTCCCAGCGGTCACTCAGCGCGCCCGCAAAGATGCTCAGCGCCACATACGGCGCGTACGTACACACGGCAAGCATCGCCGTGCCAAGGGCCGAGCCCAGCGCGCGGTAGCTCCAGATCAGCAGCGCATAGCCGGTCATGGCGCTGCCCAGCGCCGAAAACGTCTGTGTGGACCAAAGGATCAGAAACGGCCGCAACGCGCGGTCGGGTTGATGCAAAAATCGAAACATTGTCCTTGCTCCCTTTCATTGCCTGGTATAAGCGGCATGAAAGCGCAAGGCGCCGATCAGGACGGGTTTGGGTACCGGGATAGCTCCGCGCGGGTTCGTCCTGCATCAGACCTTGCGCGGAGCGGTGGCAATGCAAAGAGGCATAAAACCCATCCTTTCCATGGATCAAACGGGGGTCAGGGGCATGATACCACGCCCGCGCGGTTTGTCAAGGTTGGTACCCGGGCGCGGGAACGTTTTGTGTGCTTTTCAATGAGTTTGGCCAATAAAAAGATGCCCCGCCTCGGCACAGCGGCCGTGCACGGGGAAATGATCTTTCCCCCCGAAGCCCTGCTCCATAGACGGAGAACTGCAGCCAATGGGTTTGCGGGCACCGGCACTGCTCAAGCTGTGCGCCCTTTCTCTCTGTTGCCGGATTGTGTATCGGTCGGCCATCGCCTGCGGGAAATCAGAAGCCCTTTGCGGCACAACAGAAACGCGCGTGCCCAATCCAGCTTTTCGATGGGATTAAATTCAACCACAATAAAGCGATTGCTCATCGCGGCGCAACGGAAACCAAAGCGCAGTAGAGCCTTCTGTGGCGTAAAACTCGCCGCAATGAAACGGAAACCCGGCGCGGCGCAACGGAAACCTGCGCGCGTATCCCGGTTCCCCCGCTCCCCCCATCAGGGTCTGGGGTCGGCGGGGCGATCCCCCGTTAAGGGCGCGTCGGCAGCCTGCAAGCTCGCAGCCCAAGCATCGGGCACACCTTCGCCGCGCCGCCAGCACAGCAGCGCATCACTTACGGCGCGCAGGCCGCGGGCAATGGCGGCGTTATCCGGCGACAGCAGCGCCATCCGGTTTTCCGGCAGCTGCAGCCGCTGGGCCACCGTAAGCCCGTAGGGGTGCGTGCACAGGTAAAAAAACTCCCAGCCAAACGCCGCGCGCTGCATATCCATCCGGATGCGCACGGAATCCTCACTGGTCTGCGTATCCGCATTGGATACGCCGCTCATCAGAATCACAAAAGCCACGCGCTCCGCCTGCTGATCGGCCTCGTCGTAGCGCTGCTCGGTGTTTACGTTGTGCAGCGCTTTGCCCAGCGTATCCAGCAGCGCGGTCGAGCCGCCGGGGATGTAGGCCTTGCGCAGCGCGGCCAGCGCCGTGGGTGCATCCGCGTTGTGGCAGAGGGTCTGCCCCCAATGGTTAAACTGCACCACCGTCGGCAGGCACAGCCCGTCCGCCGCGGCCTGCGCGTTCAGCAGCGCCCCGCACCCGTCCAGCACCCCGTCGCGCAACCCATCCATCGAGGCGCTGCTGCAAAGCAGCAGCACCAGCTTACAAAGCCCCGGAACCATCGCATGCGCCCCCTGCCTGTTTTATACCGTTGCTTCGCCTCAATCTTCCAGCACAACCTGCTCGCCCGGCTGCACGCAGCCCGCGCGCCCGCAATGGGCATACCACACAGGGGTGGCGGTCGGGTTCAGCACCCGGCGGCCGTCGCAGCTGATGCGCAGCGCGCGGAAGGCCGCGACATAATCGTACACTTCCCCATTAGTGGCGTAGTACACCTCCGCCCGGCCGGAAAGCGTCTGGGCCAGATTCTCGATCAGGGCCCAGTTATCATCCCGTTCAAACTCATAGCTGTGGCCCCAGATATAAAACAGGTACGGGCGGCGCTCCACCGGGTCGTGCAAAAAGCGCTCGGCCAGCGCGGGCAGCTGCGGGTCGTTATGGTGGCAGGTGGGGGCCAGCCGCAGCCAATCCTGCGGCACATCAAAACTGTGGGAATCCTGCGTGGTGCGGAAATAGTCCACCCCGCAGGCGCGCAGCGAATCCAGCGTCTGCTCGTTCCAGGTGCCATAGGGGTACGCGCCGCCGCGCACCCAGGTGTGGAACAGCGCCTCCAGCCGGGCGCGATCCTCCAGAATTTCGTAGGTGGCGCGCGCGGGGGGCAGTTGCTCCAGATACAGGTGCCGCAGCCCGTGCAGGCCGATTTCGTGCGGTGTGCCGGCGAACGCCTCCAGCACCTGCCGCTCCGTCATCCGGCGGATCAGCGGATCGGCGGGCGCTGCTCCCGGGGCGGTCAAAAGCCCACTGTTCAGGTTGAAGGTGCCCTTGAGGCCATAGCGGTCCAGCAGCGTCCGCAGGCGCAAATCCTGCTCCACCCCATCGTCATAGCTGAAGGTCAGCGCCCGGGCGCGGCCTTCGGGAAACCGCAGAAAAAAATCCTTGAGCATGTTTTTCTCCTCCCCCTACCCCGCGTTCAGCCTTCGGGCAGGCCGAAGGGGTCGGGCTGCGGGGTAGCGCGCATTACCAGCGCGCGCACCCGGGCCAGCGCGTCCCCTGCGTTTTGCGGGGTGGTGTTTTCCAATAGAATGTGCATTTCCGGCTTTTGGGGCAGCAGGGCGGCAAACAGGGGGCCGTAGTCCATCTCCCCCTGCCCGGCGGCCACCGCGCGCAGCGTATCGCCGTCACGCACATAGTCCTTCACATGCAGCACGGCGGTATCCCGGCCCAGCAGGGCCACCGCCTCGTCCAGCACGGCCTGCCTGCGGCCCAGGTTGCCGGGGTGCAGGAGGTTAACCGGGTCCAGAATCACGCGCACGTTCGGCGAGGCAACCGCGTCCAGCACCCGGCGCGTCCGCTGCGCATCGCACAGGATGTGCGTGTACACCGGCTCGATGGCCAACAGCGCGCCCAGCTTTTCCGCCGTTGCGGCCAGCACCCGCAGCCTGCGGATGAGCCTTTCCAGCGCTGCCTCGCCGTGCACCTCGGCCTCAGGCGCGCCCGCGTAAGGGCTCCCGGTTTCGGTGCCCACCACGCAGCCGCCCAGCAGCCGCGACAGCCGCAGGTGCGCCTCGTACTGGGCCGCCATGGCGGTAAAAGCCCCCTCGTCGGCGCTGCCCAGGTTCAGGTAGCAGCCCAGCACCGCGATGTCCAGCGGCGCCAGCGCGCGCCGCACCGTCGCGGCCAGCCCGGGCGTGCAGGCGGCGGGCTGCGCATACGCCGCGCCCAGCGTTTTTTGCAGCGCCAGCTGCGTACAGGCAGAACCTGCCGCAAGCGCAGCGCGAGCCCGTTGCGCGAGCGTGCCCGGCGCAGTATCGTGCAGGCGGATGCCGATGTTCATCCAAACCCCCCTTTTGCAAAGCGAAACGCGCAGCGGCGCGGCATCGCAGTCTCCCTTTGAGTTCGACGGCGCGGCGCAGAATCCTTTCGCCGGGGCGCAGGCGCGCCCGTTTCGGCCGCCGCGTGGTTGACAACCGGCGTTTGTGCGCTAGAATAAAGGCAGAACAGCCTGCCGATGCGGCAAGCGCCCCGCGCGTGATTGAAGGAGTGGATTCCGAATGAAAAAATTGCTTTTATTGTCTTTACTGCTGCTGCTTGCCGTGCCAACGGCCACCGGCGCGCAGACGCTGCTGACCGCCTACCAGGCGGACGGCGCCGTGCAGGGTTCCTTTGTGCCGCAGGAAAATCTGGTGCGCGCGGGCCTGACACTCGTAAGCGAAACGGCGGCGAGGCGCTACGAGCTGTTTGGCGTCGGCACCCTGGAAAAACCGGCGCAGGGCGTGGTCTGCCCCTACCGGATCGAGCTGGCCGCGATGCAGGGCCTCCTGCGCGTAACGGACTTAAAGGGCGGTACCGGGGAGTATTTTTCCGCCGTATCAGACAAGCAGCGTGCCGACCTGCTTACGGGGGTGCTGCGCGTGCGCGTGTACCGCGGTGTGGAGTATAACGCCGGCGATCTGCTGGCGGAGTGCGCGGTGGACCCCTCCTTTACCGAGATGACACTTTCCAGCACGGGCGTAACCAACGGCGTGCTGGCCGACGCCTTCGGTAAAAAGGGCACGCAGCGCCACAAGGGTGTGCCCACCCGCTCATTGCCGCTTTCCATCGGCAACCTGCCTGAGGGCACCAAGGCGCTGGCCCTGACCATGATCGACCCGGACGGGCAAAACTGGGTGCACTGGCTGGCCGCGAACCTGCCCGTAACCGCCGACCTGCCCGAGAACGCCAGCATCGACCTGGCGGAGCAGATGGCGCAGGGCAAGAATGATTTCGGCGCCGTAGGCTACGGCGGGCCGACGCCGCCCTCCGGCACACACACCTACGTGATTACCGTATACGCCCTGTCCGAGCCGTTGCCCCTCAAGGACGGCTTCAAGCTCAAAGCGTTCCAGAAGGCGCTGGACGGCAAGGTGCTGGCCGCGGCGGTGCTCAAGGTGCGGTATAGCAAGTAGCCAGCTGATCGCAACAAAAAAACAGAAAAGTGTTCTTGCCGGAGGGGATGCGCATAAATCCCCTCCGGCCGGGATTTACGGGCGGAAGATGGGCGGCACGCAGAGGGCCGCCCTTTGTGTGCGAGCGTTGGCCGCTGGCGGCAGGGTGTAGCAGGCGGCCACAGGCAAGGCTTAAAAAAGGCTATCGATTTTCATCGCGCAGCCACGCCAGCCCGAATGTGTACCATTCATACGGCGACTGCATTCCTCCGAAAATTGGATTGAATAGCTTAGGATGGCATCCCTTCCCATAGTCTACCCGCTACGGGCTGAAGGTGATCCGGGAGTGAGCCTTGCGCCTCGATACAGGTGACCGTGCTTACAGGCTGTTCTCTTTATCGCGGTTTTAACTCCCCAGTTTCCATGTGGGGATGGGGTAATCGACATGCTCCGGAAAAACAAAGCCTTCTCGCTGGAAATAACTACGAAAGTAATTGTGCCGGATTTCCAGCAGTGTAATCATTCTGGTTACGGTCGATTTTGCCGTATCCCAGTCCTTATAATAATCCTGATAGTAGGATAGAATCGACCGAATGCCTTCGATCTCCTTATTGATCCAATCCAGCGACTTTTGCGTCAGGTGTTCCGGATCGATCGTTTCCAGCGTAAGCGTTTCTTCGGTGTCTGCATTCACATCCGGGGTCAGGGCGCTGGATAGGTTCCTTTCAATAACCAGATAGGGAAACTCAAAATCATAGATTTCCTGATAGAGATAGTGAATATCCCAGCAGACCCGGGCAATCTTTTTTGCATTTTGATTCGAGGGTTTTACTTTGTCAATGTATGCCTTGAGCCGTGCAATTTCCTCCTCGTCTCTTACAATATCTCTCGGTGTAACTTCATGAATAAGCGCCTCAAATGAGGGGGAAGGCGGGCTAATCAAGCCCAAGTACTGCAAAATCGCGCTATATTGCGTTGAATAGGAGGTCGGGTGTTTTACATCTTTCATCAGGGCATTAAACTCTTCTTTGGTCACAACGCCCCAGGAGGGATCGATCTTGCTGTAGCTGAAATCAGCATAAGGGGAAGCCGCAGCGCAAGCGGCCCCCGTGACCGCGCCCATCAGGAGAACCGTTAGCAGGAGGGTGGCCACAAAACGTGATGCCGTGTTATTCATTCCGGTTTCCTCCAAAGTCAAGTTTTCATTTTCTCTTGATAAGAAGCCTCAATGGAAACATTATACAGCCTGTGTTTGGGGTAAACAAGGGCTGGCAGAAAAAGCATTGGGGCGAACGCCCTGTATACGCAGGACTGCTCCTATGCCTTTGTGGCCAACAGCCCGCAGTAGGCGGGCAACCATGCCGCCGACATCCGAAACAGTCCGGATATGGGCATACCGAGAAGGCTGCGGGCGTTGCCAATGCAGGGGTAGCGCGTCGCGCCGCCTGCTGCAAAAGTGCGCTGTTGTTAAAATGATCCTGAGGCCGGATAAAACGCCGGGATTGTGCAAAACCTGCATTGCCCAAACAGAACGGTTGCAGTTAGGCTTACCGGCGTTGTATACTCTAGGAACAATCCCCACTGTATGCCGTCGTAACCCTCCAACGGAATCACAACGCAAAAAGCGGTACGGAAAGGCGGTTTATCATGAAAGACAATCTGCTGGTCATGGCGCTTTTCAAATTCTGCGGCGGGCTTGTCATGGTTGCCGCCTTACTTTTCCTGCCGGCAGGCACCGTTCACTTTTGGAACGCGTGGCTGCTGATCGGAATCCTTTTTATCCCCATGTTTATAGCGGGGTTGGTACTTCTGCTTAAAGCGCCCGCGCTTTTGAAAAAGCGGCTCAGCACACGGGAAACGCAAACCGGGCAGAAGGTGGTTATCGCGCTGTCCCTGCTGATGTTTGTAGTCGGTTTGACCGTTGCCGCGCTGGATTTCCGCTTTGGGTGGAGCAAGGTGCCAACAGGGGTGGTGTACGCGGCGGCAGGGGTGTTCCTGATCGCTTACGCCCTGTATGCCGAGGTGATGCGGGAAAACGCCTATCTGTCCAGGGTGGTGGAGGTGCAGGAAAACCAAAAGGTCATTGACACGGGTTTGTATGGCATTGTCAGGCATCCCCTGTATTTTGCGACGTTGCTGCTGTTCCTGTCCATGCCGCTTGTTTTGGGCTCGCTGTGGTCCTTCCTGGTGTTCCTGATCTATCCCATCCTTCTGGTAAAACGGATCAGGAATGAGGAAGCCCTGCTTGAGGAGCAGCTGGCGGGTTACCGCGCGTACCAGATGAAGGTCAAGTATCGCTTAATCCCAATGGTCTGGTAGCGCAACGCGCGCACGTTGCCCGATAAAAGCCGACTGCCGCTGGAACCGTCGGGGTGGTAAAGCCCGGATTCCGAAAAGCAGTCTGGCCTGCAAAGGGATAAACAAGCCCCCTGAAACGGATGGTTTCAGGGGGCTTTTGCTGGTACGCCCGGTGCGATTCGAACGCATGACCTTCAGAGTCGGAGTCTGACACTCTATCCAACTGAGCTACGGGCGCGCGGTGCGGGTATTATTGTAGCGTATGCGGGCGGCAATGTCAAGCGCGGCGGGGCCGTGCGCAGCAAGGAAAACACACAGCCTCAGGGCATATTCAAACCGGGAGCCAAACGACCCCCGGCAGGGTATCAGTCCATGATCCAAGTTTTGCAAGGTTTTACCGCCCATGCCCGTGACGGGGGCAGGTCGACCTCTTAGAGCAGCCCCTGTAGGGGCAAGCGCAACGCCGGTTTTAGTAATAAACCAATCAAAGGGGTCGGCATATCCATGGCTGCGCATCCGGATGGGGCCGCCTATGCTAAAATAGCGTTAGCTCAAAAACCGTATTCCGTCCACCCCCCAGCACAGCGGGCGGGCCTCGCTCAATCGGGGGAAATGCTTCCGGGCAGCTTCTCGATTTCGGCGCGCAGGGTTTCCATGTCGATCAGGTGCATGCCCGCCACATCGCGCAGCTCGCTGGCCACAAAATGCGGCGAGGCCAGCACCTTGAAGCGCTTGCCGCGCGCCCGCAGCAGCCGCAGCGCGCGGTCAAAATCGCCGTCGCCGCTTACCAGTATGGCGGTGTCGTACAGGTCGATGGTGTTGAACATGTCCAGCACAATCTCAATATCCAGATTGGCCTTCTGGATAAACTTGCCCGAGGAGGAATCGTAAATCGTCTTGATGGGCTTGGTCACCAGCGAGTAGCCCATGTAGGTGAGGGCGCTCAGGAACGCCTGCTGCCCGGCCTCGGGCGGCGAATCCTTGCCCACGTAGTAGTACGCATCCACCAGCTCGCCAAAGCGCTCGCAGTAGCGCAGCAGCTTTTTGGTATCCACAAACCAGTTCAGGTCGTTCTTCTGCATGTAGAAAAAGTTCGCGCCATCCACAAACAGCGCCACGCGATCCCGTGCCCGGTCCATCTGGGTCGCCTCCTTCAGCGGTTGTCCGGCTATGCCGGGCGAGTATCAGCGCGCCCGGGCGCGCAGCAGGCGCGGCCCAAAGCGGAACAGCAGCAGCCCTCCGATAATCAGCGCCCCGCCCACGGCTGTGGAAAGCTCCAGCGGCTCCCCCGCGATCCACAATCCCAGCAGCGTGGTCAGGAAGGGCGTAATAAACATGTAGTTGCTCACCGAGGAGGCGTTCTCCGCCAGCGACAGAGCCTTGGCCCACGCGCAGTAGGCTACCGCGCTGCTGAAAATGCCCAGAATCGCGAGGTAGAGGAATTGTTCCGGCGCGGCGGTGCGCACCTCCGGGATCGCCTGCGGCAGGTAGACGCACAGCATCAGCGTCCCGGCAAAAATGCTGTAGGTGGTCGATTGCAGGGCCGTATACGTACGGGTGAGCCGCCGCTGCAGCAGGTTATAGATGGCCACCAGCAACGCCGAGGCGAACATGAATACCAGCCCGCCGCCCAGCGTGAAGCCGCCGCGCAGCACCGTAAGCACCGCCACCCCCAGAAAGCTGACCCCGATGGCCGCGTACTGCAGGCCGCGCAGCTTTTCCTTGTAAATCCAGCGGGCGAGCAGCGCCGTCAGGATCGGCGTCGTAGCCAGAATCACGCTGCCCGTCGAGGAGGAAACGCTCTGACTGCCGCGGTTAAACACCATCATGTACACCGCAAACCCCACCGCGCCCGAAAGCAGAAACCAGGGGACATCCCTGAGGGCGGGGGGCTTCATCCGCGTAAACAGCGCTACCACAAGCAGCGCCGCCGAGGCGATCAGGTAACGCAGCAGCCCCAGCGCATCGGCGCTGAAGTGTTTGAGCGCCAGCCGGGTAAACACAAAGGCCATCGACCAGAACAGGATGGTAATTGCCGCGTAAAGGTGGTAGCTGGGTTTCCCCCGCATGCGGTCGCCCTTCTTCCCCGGTGATTTTCACCCATTGCCGTCGCCCGGCGTTTAGGCGAGTATACCACAGCGCAGGGCATCCGGCAAGGCATGCGCCGCAGGCGCAACTTACCCGCGCCCGTTTGCATCCTGCCCGGGCACCTCTTGCCCGGAGGCGGCAAACGGGGTATGCTACGGGTGGAAAGGGGGCGCCGCGCATGAAGATTACCCTCAGCCGCGAGCCGGGCGTGCAAACCGAGCTGGTGCTGCGTTACAGCGATATGGACGCCGAGGTGCGCGCTGTGCTGGGCCTGCTGAGCCTTCAGGAAAAGCGTCTGGCCGTGACGGATCAGGGCGCGCTGCGGATGCTGGAGCCCGCCGATGTGCTGTACTGCGAAAGTGTGGACGACCACACCTACGCCTACACCGCCAACGGTGTGTACGGCGTGGGGCAAACGCTGGCGGCCATTGCGGAGGCGTTTGCCGCCGCCGGGTTTCTGCGCTGCTCCAAAAGCATGGCTGTAAACCTGCACGCCATCCAAACGCTTAAAAGCGGGGATAACGGCCGCGTGATCGCCACCCTTGCCAACGGAGAACGGATTGTGGTTTCCAGACGCTACGCGCTTGCGTTGCGCCGCCGCCTGAAAGGGGAGGAATTGGAATGAAGTGGTTTCGCGCTACTTATCTTTGGGCGATGAATGCCAAGCTCTACATGGCGCTGTACTTTATCGTGATGCTGTTTGCGCTGGGCATCGCCTCGGCGCTGTCCGGGGTGTTTACGGTGCCGCTGCTTACGTTAGTGGAGATGCTGCTCACCTGCGCGCTGGTGGCCGCCCTGCAGCGCCTGCTGCTGGACGACCGTGTGGATTATACCCGCGGCGTGTTTATCGGCCGCACGGCGCTGTGGCTGGTGCTTTCCACTCTGCTGGCGCTGGGCGCCGCGCTGCTGTTCCAGTGGTTTGCCGGGTTCCCGGGCTGGGTGGTGGCGGTTTTTGGGGCGTTCTGGATGCTGGCGCTGGGGATGGTGCTGCTGGGCCTGCGCTTTGAGCAGGAGGCGGATACCGAGCACCTGAATGCCGATCTGCACCGTTACCAGACCCACACCTGAGCGCAGGGAAATCCGTAAAGGTTATCGCGGGCCGGAGGCACTTGCTCCCGGCCCTCGGCATGGGAGCAGGGGCAACCTCAGCAAATCGCTGCCATCGCTCGCCTCATAGCGCCTGCGGTGCTGTTCGCTCGCTTGCGTTTTTAGTTGCGACATAAGCCTTGGGGCTTTGATCCGGGCGTTCAGGCCTCGCGGGCCGTGCTACCGTTTGCCTGCTCGTTTCATACTCCGCCTGCTGGCCGCTTTCCTCTGCGGCGAAGCGGCCACTGGCCATACGCTTTCCTTTGGCGCCCAAACCCCACCAAGGGTTTCACCCTTGGAACCTGACAAGGGATTTCATCCCTTAACCTCTATTTTTTGACAGACTGTGCAGAAGGCCCTGGCGATATGCCCGGGCCTCAGACCGTTAACAAACCCCGTAAAGATGCCCGGTAGCAGCCTGCTCAAAAAGGTTCAGATGCGCGAAGCCAAACCGGATAAGGGCGGGAGCGTACACAGACGTACGTGACCGCCCTTATCCGGTGCAGGCGACAAAGCAAATAAGCCTTTTTCTGCAGGCTGAAGCCCGGGCGATACGCCCGAGCCTTCTGCTCTAAACTTGATCCTGATTCCCTTTGCCCCTCGTCACGGCTTGTAATAATGGTCGATCGCCACGCAACGGTCGTTGCGCATCTGGTACTGCAGCACCAGCACCTTGTTTTGCAGGTTTGCGCAGGTGTATTGCACGGTGCGTGTGCCATCCTCGTTTTGCAGCACCACGCCGCTGTCAGGGTCATCGTAATACAGGTTACGGCTCGTGTCCTGATTGGGCGGCATGCCAAAATCCTTATATGCGGCGGTAATCTCCTTTTCGGAGCTGCCAAGCCCCACGCCGCGCGGCCCGCCGGCGATCGAATCAGTCATTTCCACGCGCACCAGCTGCCACTTGTTGTTTTGCAGCAGGAACACCGCATACCCCCACGGGTACTCCAGATGCTGGGCCTGACCGTCCACCGTCAGGTACGTGGTGTCGGTGGTCTGCTTTGGCTGGCCAAACTTGCCGGTAAAATCCTCCAGGGTGGTATCCAGCAGGGTGAAGCCGTTAAACGTATCCTCCTTGGCGTATACCTCCAGCGGATAGGGCTTGACCTCGAATTTATAGCCGACCTCCATGGTGCTGGACTGTTTGCCGTACCCGTTGATGGCAATCGCCCGCAGCGTAACCCGCCCGGATGGGAGCACGATGGCCGAGCCGTCGTACTTCGGGCTCACCTTCGGGTCCGGGATGGAGCCATCGATGGTGTAATAGAAGGTCTGGTTATCCTCCATCGCCAACTGTTCCTTGGTTTTTTTACGGCGCTCTTCCTTGGTTTGCGTGTTTTCGCCGGCGCGCAGGTTCACGGTCTTGAGCTTGGTGTAGGTGTTGGGGGCCAGATTGCACTTGGGCGCGGGCGGCGTGGGATAGTACACGGTGTAGCTGACCTTCATCTCGTCGCTGACCAGATCCTCCACCACGCACACAGCACGCAGGTTGAACGTGCCCTCCGGGATGGTGACGGTGCTGTCGGTCAGCAGCGTGCCCTGATCGGGCAGCACGGCGGCGTCGTCCAGCGTGTAGTAGATGTCGTACCCCTGCGGCGACGTTACGGTGATGTGCTGCTCCAGCTCGTACCGGCCGGAGATGTGCTGCGTATCCACCTGCGGCGCATTGGGGATAAAATCCTTGCGCTGCTGGCGGAAGCTGTCGCGATCGGTGCTCTGGTAAGCCTTGAGCATCATGGCGGCGGCCTCGGGGTCGCGGTCGTTGTTCAAATACAGGTTAATCAGCGCCGTGTACGCCTCGGGGCGCGCGGGGCTGATGGTCGCAGTCATCTCCAGATACAGGGCCTCGGCCAGATCGTCCTGATTGTTCAGCTCATAGGCGGAGCCCAGCAGCAGCAGTCCGTCGTAATTGCTGGGGTCGAGGATGTTGGCCAGGCGGTAGGCCATGATGGCGTCTTCCATATCGCCCACATCCATGTACTCCTGCCCGACCAGCCAATAGGCCTGCGGGGGCGCGTCCTGTAAATCCTTGAGCAGCGCCTTGCGCTCGGTTTCGCGCACGGCGTCGGTGCTGGCGGCCAGTTCCAGCATCGCCTCGTTGCAGGCGACCACGCGCTTGCGCGCGGTAATGCGCTGGCCGGAGTCGGAGTTGTTCATGTACACCAGATAGCCGATGCCGCCCGCCAGCGCCAGCCCGGCGCAGATCACGGCAATCAGCATCCAGTTGATGGGGTGCTGCGATACGGCCTTCGCCTTGCCGTGCCGGCTGACCACCTGCCGCGTGCGCACGTTGCCCTTCACAGGCACGCCGCGGTGCGTGTTGGGGCGGCTGGCAAAGCTCTCCATGCTGGAACGGGCCTGCTTGGGGGGCTTGCTGCGGCGCACGGGGCGCTCCTGCTCCACCGGCAGGGGGGACATGTCGTAATCCCCATACTCGGGGATGTCCCTGCGGCCCTCGTCCGGCAACGGGGTCGGAATCGCGTTGCGGCGGCCCTGACGGATGGCGCGCACGCCGCTGTCGGCGGCGCGGCCGGAGCGGTGCAGCATGGCGCCGCAGACGTGGCAGATCACTTCATCGTCGGGTAAAAAACTTCCACAGCGTTCGCAGATCATGCGCGTGGCCTCGCTTTCGGGTAGGGTACGGGCATCAGCCCTCGACCACCTGCGGCGTGGGGGACTGGTTGTTTACGGCGTGACCGTTAATCACCAGTTGAAACTCCTGCCCCAGGAAGGCAGCCGCCTTTTCACACAGGATGATGCGCGGCATGTAGATGCTCAGGTATTCCAGCACGGAGCTGGAGCGGTCCATCACCAGCGATTGACGGATCAGCCGCGTCTTGCGGTCAACCGTCACATCATTCTGCTGAATGGAAAAATTAACGCGGTCGTGCACATCGCCCGGGTCGGGGCGGCCGTTGCGCACGCGGCTCTTGTGCGCGTCGCTCTTGTCGGCGATAATCAGCGCGGCGCTTACGGCGCTGCTCACGCTGCCGCTCTGCTCCTCATGGTTGCCCACGGCGGTGATGATCTCCACCACGTCGGGCATGGCCATGCCCGCATCCTTGAGGATGGGGAAAAGCATGATCGCGCCGTTGGGCCCGTGATCGTGGCGGTTGATGCTGTTGCCCACATCATGCACCCAGCCGGCAATGGCGGCCAGCTCGATTTCCCGCTCGCTGTACCCCAGCGACTTGAGGATGTAGCTGGCGATGCGGCTGACATAGCTCAGGTGCCGGGGGCCGTGGTCGGTAAAGCCCAGCGCCTCCAGATACTTGTTGCCCGCCTTGACCAACGCGCGGATGCTTTCGTTCTTTTTAATTTCGTCCAATGTAATCATAGTATAGTCCTTTCTTGCGGGGCAGGCTTGTGCCCGCCCCTGGGCGCGGCGCCGGTTGCGCCTGCGCCCCTCTATTGTAGCGTGAAACGCCGGATTTGTACATGCGCACAATCGGCCCTTCCACGCATTTAACACACTTTTAAGCGGGGGTTCGCCCCCTCCGCCGCCCCTGCGGTAAAGCACCGTTCGTCCCTGCGGTAAACCTCCGCACATTCCTGCGGCATAAGCCCGGCCACTCTGCCCGTTTAACCCAAATAGCCCTAAACGAATAGCCGCCTTTTCAATCGGCTCCATTTTATCCAACACACCCTGCCCGCATCGCCGAAAAAAGCCTGTTGCGATGGCCGCCGTGCCCCGTCCTTTGATCCGGGCGGCAGACGGTCGGTCGGGAGCGTGGGGGTCGCCCGCAGGCGGACAGGCTTGTCGGTCGGGGTCGCCGCCTCTGACATAAACCCTGATGGAAAACACGCGGCGGCCCCGGACGACTTTCCTGTACGCCAAGGGCGATCCCCACGCTCCCCTATCCAGCACGCCGCCCCCGAAGGGTGCAGGGGCGAGCGGAAAGCCCCTGCCGTGCCCGCAGGCACGCCCCCCTGCCCCATAGGCACATAGCCTCAACCAAGGCGCAAACCCCCGCGCCCCCGAAGGGTGCAGGGGCGAGCGGAAAGCCCCTGTCGTGCCCGCAGGCACGCACCCCCTGCCCCATAGGCACATTGCCTCAACCAAGGCGCAAACCCCCGCGCCCCCCGAAGGGTGCAGGGGCGAGCGGAAAGCCCCTGTCGTGCCCGCAGGCACGCACCCCCTGCCCCATAGGTACATAGCCTCAACCAAGGCGCAAGCCCCCGCGCCCCCGAAGGGTACAGGGGCGAGCGGAAAGCCCCTGTCGTGCCCGCAGGCACGCACCCCCTGCCCCATAGGCACATAGCCACAACCAAGGCGCAAGCCCCCGCGCCCCCCGAAGGGTGCAGGGGCGAGCGGAAAGCCCCCTGCCGTGCCCGCAGGCACGCACCCCCCACTCCTCCTACTTGCTCTGTAACCTCTGCACCGCTTTGTACGTCGCATCCTCGGAAAAATCACGGATGGGCGCTTCGCCGCCCAAACGCTCAATGGCATTGCGAACTTCAATAAAATCGATATAGGCAACCCCGTTGCCCTCGGCAACCTCGCTGAGCGCCTCCAAAGCGCGATCATCCTCCAGCTTGCCCAGATACCCGGCGTAGAGCGCACGCTTCTGCGGCCGGTCGCGGAACTGCGAAAGGGCAAACTGGAACACATCCTCGTCGCCGGGGTAATCGGCCAGCACATCCAAAAGCGCTTCCTTGCCCGCCTCGTCGGCAGCCAGAAATGCCACCTTGGCAGGCCGACGTACACCCTCGCCCATGCCGCGCAGGCTTTCCAGGGCATTGTCAAGCAGATCGTCATCCGCGTCGCGCTCCACCTGCCAGCGGATGTAATCCACCATGGGGGTGCGGCTTTCCAGCTGGCGCAATAGCTCCACGGCGTACATCCGCGCGGCGCAGGGGGCGGCCTTGTCACGCACAAGGGCCAGAAGCGGCTCCTCGTCGTGCAGCTCCGCCAGCCGATCCAAAAGCGGGTCGGGCAGGGGGATATCATCCTGCACATAGGCGCGCAGGAGCGCAGTCAGCGCCGCGGCGTCCGTCTGGCGCTGAAAAAACCCGGTGGGCGAATCGCCGCCCAGCCAGTCGGCGGGCGTATCAAGCCATTGCAGGTAGAAATCGGCGCTGGCGTCCTCCAGCGCGTCGGGGTCGCGGTAGCGGGCACGGTTGGCTTCCAGCCAGCGGTTGAGCGCCTGGGCAAACTGCGCGTCGAAATTGATGCACTCCATGGATGGTCCTCCTTCATCGATGGCCGTTTTCAGGCTTTGGGTCGCGGCTTGGGCAGGGGCACCAGGCGGCAGAACCAGCGGTAGGCCAGATGCACCTGCCGCCGCTCGTCGGCGGTGTAGCGCAGCAGGCTGTTCAGCCGTCCGTTGTCGGGCAGGCCGTAAGTCAGCAGATAATGCTGCTCCAGCGCGGCGCGGAAAACCCCGTCGGTATCCCGCACCACACGCTCGCGCCGCTTCGGGCCCATACGGTTGAGCAGGCGCAGGGCGTGGGTCATCAGACGGGAATCGCCGGTTTTATGCTGGATATCCACCATGCGGCGCACCAGCATCACGCGGGGCAGGTTGGCATCGCGCCGGTTTTGCACAAAGGGGTCAATCTCGGCGATGCGGCCCTCATGCCAAACCACAAAAGGCGGGGGGGCGCCCAGCGCCATCAGCGCGCCGGCGGCAAAACGCTTGACGGCCTCATCCGGGGTGGGCTGCACCAGCACCTCGCGCAGCAGGCGCTGGGCAAAGTCTTCCGGCAGCTGCGGGATCACCAGCGTCAGCAGCCGCAGCAGCTGATGGTCGGGGTCGCCCAGCTTGTACAGCAGCAGGCGGTACAGGTCATCTTCTTCCTGCAGGCGCGCGCAGAACGCGTCCAGCCCCTCCACCAGCGCGGTGGCCAGCTGGGCCATGCAATCGGCATTGCCCGCGGGTGAAAGCGCGGGGTAAAACGGCATGGCGCGCGCGGCGGCAACCACCTGCTGCGGGGTCAGCTCCAGCTCCTGCCATTGTTGCAAGGTGTGGTTGGTGCAGCGGGAGGGCACATCGGCGGGGTCCAGATCGCGGCAGCGCTGTAAAAGCGGCTCGGCCTCGGCCATGCGGCCCAGCCTGAGCAGCACCACGGCAGCGTTGTAGGCGGTGGGCAGCCGATCCGGGCTCTGGCGCAGCGCCTTGCGCAGCACCGTAAGCGCCAGCGGGGCAAAGCCGAGCTGAAGGGCGGTGGTGCAAAACAGCAGCTCTTCCTGCGCAGTCAGGCACAGGGGCGCGGCGCGCAGCAGCGTGGCCGCGGCCCGCGCGCGGTTGCCCACGCTGTGGTAAGCACCCGCGAGCGTGCAGCGGGCCCGGATGCTGCCCGGGTTGCACTGGCAGGCGCGCCGGGCGCTGCGCACGGCCGCGCGCGGGTTGCCTTTGGCCGTCAGCAGCAGGGCGCGCAGCGCGCCGTAGCGATCGTCCAGATTGCGGGCGGGGCGTGCGCGGCGCAGGGCGGTTTCGGCACCGGGCACATCGCCGCGGGCAATGCGCCGCCCCGCGATGCCCAGCTGCGCATCGTGCCGGGCGCGCAGGCGGGGGCGCTCGCTGTCCAGCATTTCCAACGTATCCAGATCTTCGTCATATTCGGCGGGCACGCCCTCGCGGCGCACGGCCCATAAATAGCGGGTAAAGGCGTCCAGCGCCTCCTGTTCATACCCCAAAGCGAGCATGTTGCGGCCAATCAGGCCATAGCAGGCATAGCGGCGGGGGTTGAGGTTCAGGGCGCCAAAGGCTTCGCGGGTACTGGCTTCGTAACATTCCAGCTCCTGCAGCGCCTGCGCGTAGGCCATGCGCAGCTCGCCGTCGGCAGGCGACTGGCGCACGGCGTAGCGTAAAAGCGCGGCGGCGCGCCGACGGTTGCCTTCGCGCCGGTGGCGCGCGGCACGCCCCGCCCAGTAGGCGCTGGAGCGTTGCAGGCGGATAATCTCTCCGGTTGTTTCATGCATGGCAGACTCCTTGACGGCGGTTCGGGAAAGGAAAAGAGCCCCGCATCAGCGCACCCGGTTGAGCAGGCGCAGCAGATCGGGCGTGGTAAAGCTGTACTTGTTGCCGCAGAAATGGCAGACCAGCTCGGCGCCGTCTACCTCGTCGGCAATCATGCGGCTGAGCTCGTCCGTGCCCAGCGAGATGAGCGCGCGCTCCATCCGCGCACGGGAACAGGGGCAGTGGTAGCGCAGCGGCGTATGGGATAATACCACAGGTTCCAGCCCGTGAAACCACAGGGGCAAAAGCTCGTCCGGCGTGGCATGCTGCAACTCCGGCGCAACATCCCCAAAGATGGGCGAGCGCAGCTCCAGCTGGTCCAGAATGCCGTCGGGGCAATCCGGCAGGGGCTGTAACAGCACGCCGCCCGCCGAGGCCACGTCCTGATCGGAAGCCATCACGCCCAGGCTGACCAGCGAGGGGCTTTGCTCGCTCTGCACATAGTAATAAGCCAGATCGGCGGCGATTTCGCCGGTTTGCAGCTCCACCTGCCCAATGTAGGGGCTTTTCAGGCGCAAATCCTTGACCACGCTCAGGCGGCCGTTGCTGCCCACTGCGCCGCCCACATCCAGCTTGCCGTTTTTCAGCGGCAGCGCGGCCTGCGGGTGATCCACCGCGGCGCGCACGGTCTGCCCATCGGCCACGCACAGGAGCTTACCCAGCGGGCCGCCGCCGTCCAGCGTCAGGGTTACGGAGGCATTTGGCTCCTTGAGGGTAGAGGCGAGCATGGCCGCGGCGGTCAGCGCCCGGCCCATGGCGGCGGCTGCCACGGCGCTGGCGCCATGCAGGCGCTGCGCCTCGCGCGCGGTTTCGGTGGTTTGCAAAATCAGCCCGCGCACCGCGCCGTCGGCCAGGGTAAAATGCAGCAAATGATCGTTGTGTTCCATGAAAGCTCCTTATTCTGTCGGTCTGTCGGCCCCGGGGTTCAGGCTTCACCCGCGGCCTGGGGCTTGCGCGCGGCAATGTGCCAGCGCGGCTCGGTGGGCGAGGGCGGCGCAAAGGTGCCGTCCCCAAAGGTGCGGATGTCGGTAAAGCCCGCCTGCGTCAGCAGCGTGCGGAGGGTGTCCATCGGGTAGGCGTACTGCGTCTGCAGTTCGCTGATGCGCTGGTAGGTTTCCCCCTCGTTGCGCACAAAGATGGACAGCGCCATTTCCACGCTGGCGTTCTGGGGCCGGTAGGTGTTTTTCCACAGGTAGGCGATTTCGGCGGTTTCGTCCCCGATCAGCTGATCGCCCAGCAGGTATTGCAGCTTGTAGGGCGTGCTCAGGTCAAACAGCAGCGCCCCACCCGGACGGATCGCCTGCCACGCGGCGGCAAAGAAGGCCAGCACATCCGCCTCGGTGGGCAGGTAGTTCACGCCGTCGCAGGTGCACAGCACCGCGTCCATCTGGCGGTGCAGGCGCAGCTGGCGCATGTCCTGCTTCACAAAGGGAATCATTGCACCCTCGCGGCGCGCCTTCTGGCTGGCTTCAAACAGCATCTCCTCGGACAGATCCACGCCGGTCATCTGGTAGCCGAGGGCGCACAGGGGCAGCGTCAGGCTGCCGGTGCCGCAGGCGCACTCGCACACCTTGCCGGCACGCAGGCCGTACAGGGTTAAAAGGGTCTGGTAATAAGCGGCCCAGGCCGGATAATCCACGTCGGCCATCAGCCGGTCGTAGACGGACGCGAAGGCAGTATACAAAAACGTCACCTCAAACATAGTGTATGCGCCCGGCGCAAGCCCAATACGCCCCCGGGCGCGGCGTGCGGGGGCAGCGGCCGGGCGCTGCAGAAGGGCCGCGGGTCAGGCTTGCGGCCCGCCGTCGTCAGGGTCGTCGTCCGCATCGTCGGGGCTATCGACATACAGGCCGCGGTTGAGCTCCGCGCCCTCGATCTTGACGTTGATGTAGCGGTCGAACATGGCGTTGGAATAGCTGGCCGCGATAAAGCGGCTGAGCGCGAAACCAAACAGCGCATAGTACAATAGGCAGAGCATGACCGCCCATTGCAGGTACGGGGTCAGGAACCCCACCGCAAAGGCGATGGCTACCGGCAGGCAGGAGAGCAGCTTGAGCCCCAGCGTCGCGGGCAGCCGCCCCAGCGTGAGCAGAAAGCCGTTGCGCAGCAGGTCACGGTAGCGCAGCCGGTAGGTGACCATCAGCGGGTACAGGTACAAAAGGCTCATTGCCCACAGCGCGCCCAGCGTAACCGTAAGCACCTGCGGGATCATGAACAGCGCGTTATCCTGCGCCAGCTGGCCGTAAAACATCCAGCAGACATAGCACACCAGCGGCATCACGCCCGTAATGGCGCTGGTCGCCAGCGCCTGCTTCCAGTTATCCTTCACCGCATCGCGGAAATCGCTCCACAGGAAGGCATGCTCGTCGCGCGCCCAGTTGCGCGTTACGTAGCTCAGCCCCGCCGTAAACGGCCCGGTGATCGCCAGACAGGGAATCAGGATCAGCAGCCCCGTCACGGCGATGGATTTGAGCGCGTCCGTAAGCGTTGCCTGCTGGGCGGCCAAATCGGCCGCGGCCACGGCGCCCGCCTGCGCCTGCGCCTGCAGGTCGGCCATCCCGGCCATGGCGCTGTAGGCGGCCAGCACATGGTAGGCAATCACCAGCATCGCAGGCAGCCACACCAGCATGTATAAAAGGTTCAGGCGCATCAGCGCGCTCAGGCGCGTGTGCAGCGTTTCACGGAAAAGCTGGGCGCGGGTGCGCGGCATATCTTCGAGGGTCAAATCCCCTTTGCCGCTCTTCCCGTACAGGTAACTGTTCATCCATCGGCCAAACATCGGCGTACCTCCTTGCGCGCCGGCGTCAAACCGGCCCCTGTGCGCGCTTTGGGGCCCGGCGCGGGGGGCGCGCACGGCCACCCACGTATTATAACACAAACGGACGCGTTTGCCACCCGTCGTGTCGGGGCGGGGCAAACACCGCGGCCCGGGGTTGGCCCGGGCCGCGGCAGGGGGCATTGGCGGGCGTACAAACCCGCTTAAAACGGCTTGGTTACTGTTTGCTGGGTACCCAGTGCGCCTGCTCGATAGCCAGGTCGCGGTGGGTCACGGTCACGCGCTGGCCCTGCGCCTTGAGCTGCTCGCACAGCCACTCGGCAATGGCCACGCTGCGGTGCGCGCCGCCCGTGCAGCCGATGGCAATCACCAGCCGGTGCTTGCCCTCGTTTACATAGTTGGGCAGCAGGAAGGTGAGCAGATCCATGCACTTGTGCAAAAACTCCTGCGTTACCGGGTGGTTGAGCACATAATCCCGCACATCCGGGTCCAGCCCGGTGTGGTGCCCCAGCTCCGGCAGGTAGAAGGGGTTGGGCAGGAAACGCACGTCAAACACCAGATCGCCGTCGCGCGGGATGCCGCGCTTGAACCCGAAGCTGAGCAGCTCCACCCGCAGGTTGGGCTCGTCGCCCGCCTGCAGCACGATCGCGCGCAGTTTGGCCTGCAAGGCGCTTATTTTCAGCTCGCTGGTATCAATCAGGTGGTTGGCCGTTTCCCGCAGGGGCTGCAGGCGGTTGCGCTCGGCGGCGATAGCCTCCTCCAGACTCATGCCCTCCCCGGCCAGCGGGTGGTCGCGCCGGGTTTCTTTATAACGGTTCACCAGCATCACGTCGTTGGCTTCGATAAACAGCGTGTCGATCTGGAAGCCCACGCTGCGGGCCTCGTCAATCATCTTGACCACGGCCTTGGCGTCGAAAAACTCGCCGGAGCGGATATCCACGGCGATGGCTACCAGCGGTCTGCTGATGTTGGATGCCTTGCACGCCTCCATGAAGCGCACCAGCATCATGGGCGGCAGGTTATCCACGCACAGCGCGCCCAAATCTTCCAGCGTACGGATGGCGACGGTTTTGCCTGCGCCGCTCAGGCCAGTGACGATCAAAAACTGCATTCCAATTCCCTCCCAACGGTTTGGACGGCGTAGCGTACGGTACGGCGGTTCGGTTCAGGGCGCGGGGGGCCCGACGGGCACCTCCACCCCCACAATGCGCACCTCGGGCTCCAGCAGCACCCCGGTTTGCCGGTACACCTCGCGGGTTACGGCCTCGATCAGCGCCAGATAATCAGCGGCGGTGCCGCCCCCGTCGTTCACCAGAAACCCCGCGTGCAGGGTGCTTACACTGGCGCCCCCCACCCGGTAGCCCTTCAGGCCGCATTGCTCGATCAGCGTGCCGGCAAAATGCCCGGCGGGGCGCTTGAAGGTGCTGCCGCAGCAGGGCAGGGTCAGCGGTTGCTTTTCGCGGCGGCGCGCGTTAAACTCGCGCATCGCCACGCGGATGGTATCCTCCTCGCCGGGGGCCAGCGCGAAGGTGGCGGCCAGCACAAACTCCGGCTCGGCGTCCGGCGCGCTCAGGCGGCTGCGGCGGTAGCCGAAGGCCATCTGTTCGGCCGTGTAGTGGCGGATTTCGCCCTGCAAGGTAGCGCAGGTTACGCCCTGCAGCACATCGCTGATTTCGCCGCCGTAGGCCCCTGCGTTCATGACCACCGCGCCCCCGACCGAGCCGGGGATGCCCGCGGCAAACTCCAGCCCCTTGAGAGACGCCTCCGCCGCGCGGTTGGCCAGCGACGTGAGCATCGCGCCCGCCTGCGCGGTCACGGCAAAACGGCCGTCGGGCAGCGGCACGGGCGGGGTGATTTCGGCAAAGGCCTCGCCAAAGTGCAGCGTCAGCCCCGGAAGGCCCCCGTCGCGCACGGCCAGGTTGGAGCCGTTGCCCAGCGCCTGCACCGGCACATGCAGGCGGCTTGCGGCACGCAGCGCCTCCAGCACCTGATCGGCGGAGGTCACCTCGCACAGTACCTCGGCCGGGCCGCCAAAGCACAGCGTGGTATAACGCGCCATGGGCGCGCCCTCCAGCAGGTCCTTGCGCTTTACCAGCGGGCGCAGCGCCTCCAGCAGCTGTTCACGCACGGCCTCGTCCACCGCAGTCGCCTCCCTTTGCGCGTTCAGGATGGGTTTATTGTAACGCACAACGTCCCGGCTGTCAAAGCATGCGGGGGTGTGCGGGTGGTTTTTACACGTCGGCGTGCTTGACGCGCCGCCGCCGCCGCGCTACAATCGAAAAAAACGCAGGGAGGCCGTGCCGTGCTGCTGGAATTGGCCCCGGAAATCCGGGAGATCACCCCGGAGGAGTGGAACCCCGAGCGCCTGACCGCGGGCGCCTTACAGATGGACGCGCTGGACATGCTGCGCGAGCGCTTCGGCCTCAGGCAAAGCGCGATTGAGGAATGCCGGTCCGACCGGGAGCGCTACCGTACCAGCATCGACGTGTACGACGACAGCACCTTTTGCGTGGTAACCCTGGTGGACGCGGCAAACCCGCTGGGCATGGCCGACAAGGTGGCGTTCTTTTTCAAGCGCAATCTGTTTTTAATGGTAACCCTGATCGACGCCGACGGCAGCACCGAACGGCTATTCCACAAAGCTGTGTGCCGCTACCGCCCCGAAGTCGTTACGCTGGAAAAGATTGTGGCGGCCATGCTGGAAAGCCTGATCGACGGCGACGGCGAGGCGCTGGCCAACCGGGAGTTTGCCGTGAACGCGCTGGAGATGGAAATTGCGCAGGGCAAACGCGAGCGGGCGCTCAACGCCGAGGTGTTTGAGCAGCGCCGCCAGCTTTTACGCCTGCGCACCTTTTACGAGCAGATGATCGACATCGGCGAGGAGCTACAGGAAAACGAGAACGACGTGTTTGACGAGGGTGCCCTGCGGTCGCTTGCGATGTTCACCGGCAAGGCGATGCGCCTGAGCGCGAGTGTGCAGCAGTTGCGCGATTCGCTCACCCAGCTGCGCGAGGCGTATCAGGCCCTGCTGGATTACGACCTGAACCGCGGCATCCGCCTGCTGACAGTGCTGGCCACGATCTGCCTGCCGCCCACGCTGATTGCGGGCTGGTACGGCATGAACTTCCGCCACATGCCGGAATTGAGCTGGGTATGGGGCTATCCGCTGGTGATTGCCCTGAGCGTGCTGGTGGTGGTCATCGGGCTTTGGTATTTCCGGCGGAAGAAGATGCTGTAACGGGAAAGGAAAGCGACCAAAGCAGGCTAAGTATTGGCGGGCAGCGGCCGGGGCGTGCTTCCCTTGCGTGCGATTGCACGGGCAGGGTTTTGCCGGGATCCCGGTTTAGCTGCAAGGGTAAGGAAAAGAGGCATGGAGGGCTTTCTGATCGGAGGTTTTCCCTGCTTATGTTTTACTTTGCAAAGCGCTATAAAGCGGGCGGGTCAAGTGCTCTGCTGGGAGTACATTCAACGATAACAGAACAGGCCGGGGCGACTGCCCCGGCCTTATGCTTGCATTCAAAGTGGGTGCTTCGCTCCGGGCAGAAGGGGCGCGCCCCTGAGCCGCTTTTCGCTGCCATGTTGCGGGTTGCTACCCCCGCGCGCCTCATAGCGCCTTTGGCGCTGTTCGCGCGCTGCGCACCCTCGCTGCGGCTGGGGCCAAAGGGTTTCACCCTTTGGAATCCTGACAAGGGCCAGCGGCCCTTGACCCGTTTTTTCCGTTATCCTGTGGCTGCTGCCCACCCCCGCGCGCCTCATAGCGCCTTTGGCGCTGTTCGCGCGCTGCGCACCCTCGCTGCGGCTGGGGCCAAAGGGTTTCACCCTTTGGAATCCTGACAAGGGCCAGCGGCCCTTGACCCGTTTTTTCCGTTATCCTGTGGCTGCTGCCCACCCCCGCGCGCCTCATAGCACCTTTGGCGCTGTACGCGCGCTGCGCACCCTCGCTGCGGCTGGGGCCAAAGGGTTTCACCCTTTGGAATCCTGACAAGGGCCAGCGGCCCTTGACCCGTTTTTTCCGCTATCCTGTGGCTGCTGCCCACCCCCGCGCGCCTCATAGCGCCTTTGGCGCTGTTCGCGCGCCGCGCACCCTCGCTACGGCTGGGGCCAAAGGGTTTCACCCTTTGGAATCCTGACAAGGGCCAGCGGCCTTTGACCCGTTTTTTCCGTTATTCTGTGGCTGCTGCCCACCCCCGCGCGCCTCATAGCGCCTTTGACGCTGTTCGCGCGCTGCGCACCCTCGCTGCGGCTGGGGCCAAAGGGTTTCACCCTTTGGAATCCTGACAAGGGCCAGCGGCCCTTGACCCGTTTTTTCTTTCCCTATCCTGCCTACCGCCGCTGGCTGATCACCAGCCCCAGCAAGGTCAGCACTGCGCCCACAATCGCCAGCGGATGAATAGGATCCCGTAAAATCAGCCACGCAAACACAATCGTGACCGCCGGTGTTAAATAAATATACGCACTCGTCCGGATCGGCCCAATCAGCCGCACCGCCGTATTCCACGTTACAAAACACAGCGCGCTGGCTACCAGCCCTAAAAACAGCACGCTTACAAGCGTCGGCGGCGTCAGCACATCCGCCACCGTAATATGGAAGCCCATCACCGGCATCAGCGGCACAATAAACAGCAGACTGTACACAAAAATCCGCCGCGTAACCAGCAGCGTCGGGTAGCCGTACCCGTCCAGTTTGCGAATGAACACCGAGTAAAACGCCCAGCTGATCGCCGCCAGTATGCACAGCCCGTCGCCCAGCGGGTTCAGCTTCAGGCTACGCCCCGCAAACGACACCAGGCACACGCCCGCCATGGCAATCGCAAACCCCAGAAAGAAGGATTTGGACAGCCGCCCTTCCTTCAGGAACAGCCTTGTGGCAAGCGCCACAAAAAACGGCGCCGTGGAGATAATCACGCTGCAGTTGGACGAGTTGGTGTAGGTAAGCGCAATGTTTTCAAACAGGAAATACAGCGTAACCCCGCTCAGCGCCGCGCCCAGCAGGTACCATTCATGCACCCGGCTGTGCAGCCGCAGGCGTTTGGGGCAGGCTATCAGCAGCGCAAGGATGGCAATGCCCATGCGCAGCGTAAGCAGTTCCAGCGGCGTAAGCGTGCGCAGCGCCACCGTGGAGGCGATAAACGTCGCGCCCCAAACCAATATGGTGCCCAGTGCCAGCGCGTGCCCCCGCCCGGCCCCGGACAGTCTGACCGGCGTCAAACGCAGCCCCCCTTCCACCCCGAAAAACACATGCCCCGATCATACCATGCCCTTTACCCCGCACGCAACCAAGGGCCAACGGAAAGCCGGAAAAAAAGCAGGCGACAGCTCCGCTCCATGCAAACAGGCTTAACGGGTTTCCGTTTTATCGGCCGCCAACCGCGACACGGTTTCCGCACCGCGCGCCGCAACCCCAGAATGCCCTGCTCACACAAAAGCGGCCGGCGGGTAAACCCCGCCGGCCGCTCAGGCTGTTGACAAACCTATAAAGACGCTGGAATACAGCCTGCTCAAAAAGGTTCAGATGCGCGAAGCCAAACCGGATAAGGGCGGGAGCGTACACGGACGTACGTGACCGCCCTGATCCGGTGCCGGCGACAAAGCAGATGGGCCTTTTTCAGCAGGCTGAGCGGCCGGCGGGTAAACCCCGCCGGCCGCTCAGTCCGTTAACAAATCGATAAATACGCTAGGATACAGCCTGCTCAAAAGGTGCAGATGCGCGAAGCCAAACCGGATAAGGGCGGGAGCGTACACGGACGTACGTGACCGCCCTTATCCGGTGCAGGCGACAAAGCAGATGGGCCTTTTTCAGCAGGCTGAGCAGCCGACGGGCAAACCCCGCCGACCGCTTTTTAAGCGCTATGCGTCAGGCCTTGCGGCCCAGCTTGCGCACCGAATCCGCTACGTAGAAACCCAGCGCCCCCAGCGTGAGCGCCACCGCCACCCAGATCAGCAGCAAGTCCGGCGGCATAAACCAGCCCGGGCACAGCCGCAGCAGCTCGTCATGGAAGAACGTGGCCGTCAGCCCGGCGATGAACAGACAGTGCGCCGCCTTGCCGATCAGGTGGGAGTACACCACAATGTTGCGGCGCAGCATCAACAGCCCGCCCAGCATCAGCAGTACCTCCTTGCCCAGCAGGATGCACACCGCCGCCCACGGCACCACGCGCGGGATCGCGGGCGTGCCGATCGCCATGCTAAACATCACGGTCAGCACCATCAGCTTATCCGCCAGCGGGTCCATCAGCTTGCCAAGGTCGGTAATCAGGTGGTAGCGCCGCGCGATCATCCCGTCCAGCAGGTCGGTCAGCGATGCGGCCAGAAAAATAATCAGCGCCGGATACTTGAGCCCGTGCAGAAACAGCGCCAGATACAGCGGGATCATCAACAGCCGCAGGAGCGTAAGCAGGTTGGGCACATTACAGTTCTTCCGGAGGGTTTCCTTCAGGGCGGCCTTCATCAGCCTGAGCCTCCTTATGCCGGGGTTCCCGCGGCGAAATCTTTCGATTGTGGATAGGGAATTATACCATGCCGCGGGCGGCGCCGCAACAGGCAGCGCGTCAGGCGCCGAAGAGGCGCCCTACGTCCTTGAAGGTGAACACCAGCATCAGCCCCAGCAGCAGCGCGTAGCCGGTCAGGTGCACGGCGTTTTCCACCCTGCGGCTGATGGGCTTGCGGCGCACCGCCTCGATGGCCATAAACACAAGCCGGCTGCCGTCCAGCCCGGGGATGGGCAGCAGGTTCATCAGTCCCAGGTTGATGCTGATAATCACCATCAGGTTCAGGAAAATCTCCAGCCCGCCCTGCCGGGTCTGCTCGGCCACCATCTGCACCATGCCCACGGGGCCTGCCGTATCGTTAAAGCCCTCGCCGGTTGTGACCAGCTTGCCCAGCGAATCCAGAATGATGGTGGAGGCATACACGCAGCTGTTCCACGCCGCGGGGATCACCTGCCCCGCCGTAAGTGGCGCGTACGCGCGGATGCCGATGCCGATGCGGTAGCGCCCTTCCGCCGCGTCGTAGGCGGGGGTGAGCTGCAGCTGCAGGGGGTTGCCGTCGCGCTGCACGGTCAGCAGCAGGCTTTCGCCCGGGTTCAGCGCGGCGATGGCGTCGCTCAGCGCGGCGGCGTCGCCCACGTTCAGCGCCTGCCCGTTTACGGCGGTCAGCACATCGCCCGGCTGCAGCCCGGCGGCCTGCGCGGGCATACCGGCCTCCACCGTATCCACATACGGCTGGGAAACGGTAAAGCCGTACCCGGCCATCAGCCCCACGGCTACCACAAACGCCAGCAGAAAGTTGAACAGCGGCCCGCTGAACACCGTGAGCATGCGCTTCCAGACCGCCGCACGGTCAAAGGCGCGGGGGTCGTCGGCGCCGCCGGGGTCGGTTTCGTCGCCGTAAAACATGCAGTAACCGCCCATGGGGATGGGCCGCAGCGTAAACAGCGTTTCGTGCTTGCGGCTTTTCCATTGCAGGAGCTTCGGCCCAAAGCCGATGGAGTATTCCTTAACGGCGATGCCGCAAAGCCGCGCGGCCAGAAAATGGCCGTACTCGTGCGCGGTAATCAGCACGCCCAGCAGGGCGATGGCCAGCAATACATACAGGATGGTCAAAGCGGTTACCTCCCGGGGCAAAGCCCCCTTGGCAGATCAGTTCAGGTTTCGGCGGCCAGCAGCGTTTCCGCCACGGCGCGGGCGCGGCGGTCGGCTTCCAGCACCTGCGCGAGCGTATCGGCGGGCAGCGCGCCCACGCGTTGCAGCGTTTCTTCCACCACGGCGTAAATTCGGCCCAGCAGCATCGGTTTCCCGCTGTCCGATTGTAAAAACCGGCCCACGGCCACCTCGTTGGCGGCGTTGAGCACGCAGCAGGCCGCGCCGCCCGCCGCGAGGCATTCCCGCGCCAGCCGCAGCGAGGGGAAGCGCTCCGGGTCCGGGCGCTCGAAGGTCAGCTCCCGCAGGGCAAAAAAGTCCAGCGGCGCGCCGCCCGTGGGCAGGCGCTGCGGGTACGCCATGGCGTAGAGGATGGGCAGGCGCATGTCCGGCGTGCCCAGCTGAGCCAGCACCGCGCCGTCGGCAAACTCCACCGCGCTGTGGATCACGCTTTGCGGGTGCACCAGCACCTCCACCTGCGATGGTTCCACGTGGAACAAATAACGCGCCTCGACCATTTCCAGCGCCTTGTTAAACAGCGTGGCGCTGTCTACCGTGATCTTACGGCCCATGGTCCAGGTGGGGTGGCACAGGGCCTGCGCGCACGTGGCGGCGCGGATTTCCTCCCTGCCCCAGGTGCGAAACGGCCCGCCGGAGCAGGTCAGGTACAGGCGGGTGGGCGGGTTGCCCTGCGCCCCCTGCAAGCATTGGAAAATGGCGCTGTGCTCGCTGTCCACCGGCAGGAGGCTGTCCGGCCCGGCCTGCGCGGCGGCGCGCATCACCAGCTCGCCCCCGGCCACAAGGGCCTCCTTGTTGGCCAGCAGCACGCGCTTGCGGTGGTCAAGCGCGGTCAGTACGCTGCTCAGCCCCGCCATGCCCACCACGGACACCAGCACATCGTCGGCCTCGGGCAGGGCGGCCGCCTCGGTTAACGCGTCGGGGCCGAACACCCAGCGGCAAAAGCGCAGGTCGTCCGGAATCTGCGCAAGGGTAAAACGCGGGTCGGTCAGCCCCGCAAGCAGGGGCCGGAAACGGCGCACTTGCGCAAACAGCGCCTCGGCGCCGGTATGGGCGGTCAATGCCACAAGGCGGAAACGGTCGGCGTGGCGCGCGGCCACATCCAGCGCCTGCGTGCCGATGCTGCCGGTGCTGCCCAGCACCGCCAGGCTGCGTTGTGCGGTCATGGTTGCGCATCCCTTCCCTTCGCTGCGCGCGGGGCGGCGCTCATGCGCGCCCTGCGACGGTTTCTCTATTGTAGCTTTGGCGGGGCGGCTTGTCAAATGGCGCGGGGTCGGATGGCCTGTGCCCTTTGCGTTTTCAGGCGGATGCGCGTATAATCAGAGCATCGCCCCGCCGCCGGGGCGCGTTTCCAGTGACCCCGGCGGCCCATGCACGGCCAACCCCGGAGCGCGCCCCCGCACGCCCCGGCGCTTGCTGTGCGGGCGGTCGGGATGGCAATAGAAAGGCGGTACACACATGGATATCCTCACTTATATGCAGGAGGCGAGCGTGCAGTTCGGCCCCAGCGGGCACGAGCAGTCCGTGGCCCGATGGCTTGAACAGCGCTTTGCCCCCCTGTGCGACAGCGTGGCCATCGACCCGCTGTTTAACGTGCTGGCGGTGCAGAAACCCACCGCGGCGCCCGCGCGCGGCGGGCGCGCCCCGCGCGTGATGCTGTGCGCGCATATGGATGAAATCGCCCTGATGGTGGTGGAAGTGCTCAAGGACGGCTCCCTGCGCATGGGCAACGTGGGCGGGGTAGACCCGCGCATCCTCCCCGCCGCCACCGTAACCGTGCACGCCTGCGACGCGAACGGGGCAGCCCTGCCGCTGCCGGGCGTGATCGGCGCCAAGGCGCCGCACCTGCTCAGCGAAGCGGAACGCAAACAGAATTACAAGCGCGAGGACCTTTACATCGACCTCGGCCTGCCGCCTGAGCGCGTGCGCGAACTGGTACACGTGGGCGATCTGGTAACCCTGAACGGGCAGACCGTCGGGCTTTTAAACGGCCGCGCCGCAGGCAAGACCATGGACGACCGCGCCTGCATCGGCGTGATGCTGGAAGCTGCCGAGCGGCTGCGCACCCTGCGCCACGCGGCGGAAGTGACTTTCGCCTGCACCACGCAGGAGGAGGTTGGCTGCCGCGGCGCGCGCGTGGCCGCGCATACCGTGGCTCCGGATTTGGCCGTGGTACTGGACGTAAGCCACGCGCCCATCCCCGCCAGCCGGCCGGACACCACTGTGCCGCTGGACGCGCCGGCCGCCACCTACGGCCCCTACATCCAGTTCCGCCTGCTGGACCGGCTGCGCGACTGCGCCACGCGCAACGGCGTCAAGCTGAACCTGGAGCAGGCCGAGCGCTCCACCGGCACCGATACCGACGCGGTACAGATCACCCGAGAGGGCGTGCCCTGCGTGCTGATCGACCTGCCGCTCAAATACATGCACACCACCGTGGAACTGCTGGATACCAACGCCCTGCGGGAGTGCGGGCGGCTGGTGGCGCAGTTCGTCGGCGAGTTGGACGAAGGGTGGGACGACGCGCTATGGACCTGAAAACCCTCTGCGAAATGCCCGGCTTAAGCGGCCGGGAAGAAGCCGTGCGCAACGCCGTGCGTGCCGAAGTGCAGGCGCGCCTGCCCGGCGCGACGGTCGCGCTGGATGGGCTGGGCAGCGTTCTGGTGACGCGCCCGGCTGCCGACCCCGGCAAGCCGCGCGTGCTGCTGGCTGCCCATATGGACGAGGTGGGCCTGCTGGTGGTTTCCACCACGGACGACGGGCTGCTGCGCTTCCGCGCCATGGGCGGGGTGGATGCGCGCGTACTGGTATCCAAACGGGTGCGCGTGGGGTACGATACCCCGGCGCAGCCCTCCCTGCCGGGGGTGATCGGCGCGATGGCTATCCACCAGCAGACGGCGGAAGACCGCAAGGCCGTGCTGCCCATCGACCAGCTGTTTATCGACATCGGCGCGAAGGATAAGGCCGAGGCCGAGCGTCTGGCCCCCGCGGGAACGCCGGTCACCTTTGACGTACCCTATACGCCCTTTGGCGACGGACTGGTGATTGCCAAGGCGCTGGACGACCGTGTAGGCGTGCACGCGCTTTTGCAGCTGCTGGACGTGCCCTACGCGGGCGAGCTGACCTTTGCCTTTACCAGTCAGGAGGAGGCGGGCTGCCGTGGCGCGGCCGCCGCGGGTTACCGCGTGCAGCCGGACATCGCGCTGGTGCTGGAAACCACCTCGGCCAACGATCTGGGCGATACGCCCGAGGCGCTGCAGGTTTGCCGCGTGGGCGAGGGCGTGTGCGTATCCTTTATGGATAACACCAGCATCGGCGATGCGGAGCTGTACCGCACCATGCTGGAAGTCGGCCGGAAAAACGCGGTGCTGTGCCAGACCAAGCGCTTCGTATCCGGCGGCAACGACGCGGGCGCCATCCAGCGCGCGGGCATTGGCACGCGCACGCTGGCGCTGTCGGTGCCCTGCCGCAACATCCATAGCCCCCACTCCGTATGCGCGCTGCGCGACGCAGCCGCCCAACAGGCGCTGGTGCGCGCCTTCCTGGCCGCGCTGTAAGGCGCGCCCTGTGTGAAAAGAAAGGACGATTAACCGCTTATGGAAACCATCATCCGGCAACTGACGGCCCTGTACGGCCCCTCGGGGCGCGAAACGCAGGTGGCCGAGGCCATTGAAGCGCTGGTGCGCGATCATGTGGATTCCATCCGCCGCGACGCGCTGGGGAACCTGATCTGCGAAAAAAAGGGTACCGACCCCAACGGCAAGCGCATCCTGCTGGCCGCGCATATGGATCAGATCGGTCTTGTGGTGACCCATGTGGAAAAAGAAGGCTACCTGCGCGTAAGCAACGTGGGCGGCGTGCATACCGACAATAGCCGCACCCGGCATGTGTGCTTCCATAACGGCGTGCAGGGCGTGCTGACGGAGCAGCCCCTCAAAGCTGGGGAGCACAGCTCGCTGCGCACCTGCTTTATCGATGTGGGCGCGAAAACTGCCGAGGAGGCGCTAAAGCTGGTGCAGCCGGGCGATGTGGCGGTGTATGCCGAAACGGCTTTTGCCATTGGCGAGCACCGGCTGGCCGCCCCGGCCATGGACGACCGCTGCGCCTGCGCGCTGCTGGTGCATGTGCTGCAAACCCTGCCGAAAACCCCGCATACGGTGCTGGCCGTGTTTACCGCGCAGGAGGAGGTCGGTTGCCGCGGCAGCCAGACCGCGGCCTACGCGCTGGAGCCGGATGTGGGCATCGCGCTGGACGTGACGCTGGCCGGGGATACGCCGGAGGATCGCCGCCTGGCCATCAACCTGGGGGACGGCCCCGCCGTGAAGATGATGGACGCGCGCAGCATTAGCAACCCCGACGTTGTCAAGGCGCTGTTTGCGGCGGCGGCGAAGGCGGGGGTTGTATGCCAGCGCGAGGTGCTGCCGTTTGGCGGCACGGATGCGAGCTCCATCCAGCAGAGCCGGGGCGGCGTGCCGGTGTGCACGCTAAGCATCCCGTGCCGGTATGTGCATAGCGCCTGCGAGGTTGTGGATCTGCGGGATCTGGATGGGGCGGCGAAGGTATTGAAGGAGTATTTGCAGCAAGCCTGATAACAGGAAAAAGAGGGGTCAAGGGCGAAAGCCCTTGACCCCTCTCCGCTGCGGCGGGGGGTGTTTCCTCCCCTTACCCCTTCAACAGGCCCGCCGCCGCCTCCGTCAGTTGCTTCAGCAACGCCTCCGCCTCCGCACGATCCGGCTTATTCACATTCACATACAGCTTGATCTTCGGCTCCGTGCCGCTCGGGCGCACACACACAAAGTGCCCGCCCTCCAGCGCAAAGTACAGCACGTCGCTCTGCGGGTACTCCAACGCCTCCACCTTACCCGTCGCCGGCGTGGTGCGCGTGCCCTGCCAGATATCCAGCACCTGCGCCACCGCAACCCCGCCGATCTGCCGCGGCGGCTCCCTGCGGATGCGCGCCATCGCGTCGGCCATGCGCTGCAACCCGTCCACCCCCGGCATGGTGGTGCTTTCCACCCGCTCCAGATAATAGCCGTAGGTGGCGAAAATCTCGTCCATTACATCGTTCAGGGTCTTGCCCTGCGCCTTGTAGTACGCGGCCGCCTCGGCAATCAGCATACTGGCGTTCACGCCGTCCTTATCGCGCACAAAGGTGCTGCTCAGGTAACCGTAGCTTTCCTCAAACCCGAACAGGAAGGTGTGGCTGCCCGTATCCTCAAACTGCTGTATTTTTTCGCCGATAAACTTGAAGCCCGTCAGCGTATCGAACAGCGCCACGCCGTGCGCGTCGCAGATAGGCTTGGCCAGCTGTGTGGACACGATGGACTTCACCACCGCGCCGTTCTTCGGCAGCGTGCCGTTCGCCTTTTTGGTGGAAAGGATGTAGTACAGCATCAGGCAGCCGATCTGGTTGCCGGTCAGCAGCTTAAACTTGCCGTCGTGCTCGCGCACGGCCACGCCCAGGCGGTCGCAGTCCGGGTCGGTGGCGAAGCACACCTCCGCGCCCACCTGATCCGCCAGCCGCATCGCCAGCGTAAACGCGCCGGGATCCTCGGGGTTGGGCACCTTAATGGTGTGGAAGTCCGGGTCCGGCAGCTCCTGCTCGGTTACCACGCTCACATTGGTGATGCCGATCTCCTTCAAAATCCGGCGCACCGGCACATTGCCGCTGCCGTGCAGCGGGGTGTAGACAATGCGCAGCGTCTCGCCCTCGCGCCGCACCACGTCGGGGTTGATGGACAGGGTCTTGACCCTGCGGATGTACTCGTCGTCCACATCCTTGTTGCCGATGTAGGTCAGCAGCCCCCGCGCCTGCGCGGTTGCCTGATCCACCATCCGGGCGGCGGTGTAGGGCAGCGCCTCAATGGCCGCGGTTACCGCGTCGGCGGTTTCGGGGCCGATCTGCGCCCCATCGGGGCCGTATACCTTATAACCGTTGTACTGCGGCGGGTTATGGCTGGCGGTAATCACCACGCCCGCATCGGCCTTGAGCCAGCGCACCGCAAAGGAAAGCAGCGGCACGGGGCGCAGCGCGTCAAACAGTTTGGCGTGGATGCCGTTGGCGGCCAACACCAGCGCCACATCCAGCGCAAAGGCGGCGCTCATGCGGCGGCTGTCATAGGCAATGGCCACGCTGGGCGCGGCGATCTGCGCCGTCAGATAATTCGCCAGCCCCTGCGTGGCGCGGCGCACGGTGTAACGGTTCATCCGGTTGGTGCCCGCGCCCAGCACGCCGCGCATCCCGGCGGTGCCGAAGCTCAAATCCTGATAGAACCGGTCTTCCATTTCCTTTTCGTCACCCGCGATGGCGCGCAGCTCCTCCACGGTCTGCGCATCGTCGGCAAAGTCGGCAAGCCAAGCCTCGTATTGTTCCCGAAAGCTCATGGTCAGGCTCCTTTCCATGCCAGGCATGGTTTTTTCCAAAAAGCGAAGGCCGCCCCGCGTACGGGTGCGGCGGCTACCGATATTATAGCGGGTTTGGGGCGTCTTTGCAAACCCTTTTGGGCGTGCGCACGCTTGCGCGCCGTGCCCGGATGGCGTACAATACCCTTGCGTCACATGGCGCAAACCCAAAGGAATTGAGGTCGGGCCCACAGCATGGATGTCATTGTGATCGGCGCCGGGCACGCGGGCTGCGAAGCCGCGCTGGCCTGCGCGCGTATGGGGCTGGAAACGCTTTTACTGACGCTGGATTTGAACAGCGTCGCGCTGATGCCCTGCAACCCTTCCGTCGGCGGCACAGGCAAAGGCCATCTGGTACGCGAGCTGGACGCGCTGGGCGGGCAGATGGGCCTGGCCATCGACCGCACGTTTTTGCAGAGCCGGATGCTCAACGTCGGCAAAGGCCCCGCCGTGCACAGCCTGCGCGCGCAGGCCGACAAGCGCCAGTACCATGAGGAGATGCTGCGCACCCTGTTTGCCACCCCCCGGCTGACCGTGCGGCAGGGCGAGGCGATGGCGCTGGAAACCGCCGCCGGGCGCATCAGCGCCGTGCGCACCATGACGGGCGAGCGCATCGCCTGCCGGGCGTGCATTGTGTGCGGCGGGGTGTATTTACAAAGCCGCATCATCATCGGGGAGTACTCAAAGCTGATCGGCCCGCAGGGGTTGCAGCGCGCCGAGGGCCTGAGCGACGCGCTCACCGGGCTGGGCTTTACCCTGCGCCGGTTTAAAACCGGCACGCCCGCACGCATCGACGTGCGCTCCATCGATTTTGACGAAATGGAACCGCAGGACGGCGACGACCCCATCACGCCGTTTTCCTTTTTAACCGCGGCGCAACACCCGGCCTGCGGGGTGGAGTTTCCGCTGCGCAACCGCCGCCGCTGCTACCTTACCTACACCAACGAGGCAACGCACACGCTGATCCGCGAAAACCTGCACCTGAGCCCCATGGTGCGCGGGGACATCAAGGGCACCGGCGCGCGCTACTGCCCCAGCATTGAGGATAAAATCCGCCGATTTCCGGATAAGGATCGCCACCAGATTTTTCTGGAACCGGAGGGGCTTAACAGCCCGGAATGGTACGTGCAGGGGCTGAGCACCAGCCTGCCGGAACGCGTGCAGTGGCCCATGTACCGGACGCTGCCGGGCCTGCACCGCGCGGTGCTGACCCGCCTGGCCTACGCCATCGAGTATGATTGCATCGACCCCACGGAGCTGCGCCTTACGCTGGAAAGCCGCCGGGTAGGCGGGCTATACTTCGCCGGGCAGGTGAACGGCACCAGCGGCTATGAAGAAGCCGCCGCGCAGGGCCTGCTGGCGGGCATCAACGCCGCGTGCGCGCTGCTGGGCCGCGACCCGCTGATCCTGACGCGGGATATGGCCTACATCGGCGTGATGGTGGACGACCTGACCGTGAAGGGCGTGGACGAACCATACCGCATGATGACCGGCCGGGTGGAACACCGGCTGTCCCTACGGCAGGATAATGCCGACCTGCGGCTGACCGAGCTTGGCTACCGCTGCGGGCTGGCCGGCGAAACCCGCCTGCAGCTGATGCGCCAAAAGCGCGACGCGGTGGAAGGGCTGACCAGCCGCCTGCAAAGCCTGCGCCTGAAAGCCACGCCGGCGCGTAACGCGTGGCTGGCCGCCCACGGCGAAGCCCCCAGCGAGCTGAGTTACACCGCGGCGGAGCTGTTGCGCCGCCCGGGCGTGGATTTGGCCGCGCTGGCCGATCTGGCCCCGGAACTGGCCGACGCGCCCGCCGACGCGCGTGTGCAGGCGGAGCTGACCGTGAAATATGAGGGGTATCTGGAAAAGGAGCGCCAGCAGATCGCCCGCGCGCGGGAGATGGAGGACTGGCGCATCCCTGCGGAGTTGGATTACACGGCGCTGAGCGGGTTGCGCATCGAAGCGCGCCAGAAGCTGGAGCGCCTGCGTCCGCAGAGCCTGAGCCAGGCGGGGCGCATCCCGGGGGTGAACCCCGCGGATGTGGCGGTGCTGATGGTCTGGCTCAAAAAATTGCGCGATGAGGCCAGGCAGGCAGGGAAAAAAGAGCCCTGAGGGGCAGGGTGCAGCAATTCTGCTATCCGTCCCCAAAGAGGAAGTGCAGGTGGCAATGCCGCCTGCTCAGATCGTTGACAAACCTATAAAGACGCTGGGATACAGCCTGCTCAAAAAGGTTCAGATGCGCGAAGCCAAACCGGATCAGGGCGGGAGCGTACACGGACGTACGTGACCGCCCTGATCTGGTGCAGGCGACAAAGCAGATGGGCCTTTTTCAGCAGGCTAAGGACGCCGCTTTATTGCAAGCGGCGTCCTTATCTTTAGGGTGCAGGCTAACGCATTGCGCCCTGTTTCCATCGCACAGGGTTTGCGCGCCCTACTGCTGCTTCTGTTGCGGCGGCAGATATTCCAGCAAATCCCCGGGCTGGCAGTCCAGCACCTCGCAGAGTTTTTCCAGCGTGGAAAAACGCACGCCCTTTGCCTTGCCCGTTTTCAGAATGCTCAGGTTGGACGGCGTGACCCCCACCCGCTCGCTCAGTTCGTTCAGCGACATTTTGCGCTTGGCCAGCATCACATCCAAGGTTACGTTCATCGGCATCTTGCTCACCTCAAATCGTCAGTTCGCTGTCCTGGCGCAGTTCGGCGGCAGTACACACCAGCCCGCCCAGCACGTGAAACACCACCGCGGCCACCACGCCGCCAAACAGCGCGCCGCTGAAGCACACAACCAGGAACGGCGGCGTAACCCCCGCAATGATCAGGAACAGCCAAAACCCGCCCACGATGCACAGATCAAACTCCGCCAGCCACGAAATCTGCGCAAAGCGCTTCGCGTTGGCCTCAATAAACGGGTTGTTTTTGGGAATCGTGTCGAAAATTTGCCACAGCAGCACCATGGTGCCCCATACCGGCAGGGCGATCAGCAGCCCGAGCGCGCGCATCCAGTAATCCCACCCCGCCAGATCCGGCCGCACATGGATGACGTGCTGCATGTAGGCGGGCACGGCGCCGAACGCCACAAGCGCAAGCGCGATGGCGCAGAAGATCAACACCGCCTTGAGCAAAAGGGTCGCTTTGGTCAGTTTCATCGGAAACGCCTCCCTGTTTTTAGGATAGGCGTAGCATACACCTTGTTGTGCTGTTTGTCAACATAAAATTATCGTTTTACTTAATTTTTGTTTGTATCAATCAATATGTTTGCCGCAAAACAGAGAGTCAATCCGTATTCGCACACACTGCTCCACCGCAGCGCGGCAATTCCTGCAACCCGCGTGCCGCCCCACGCTGATGGGGATCGGCCGTATATCCCCCTGAACCCGCATCGCGGTCGGCCGGGAGGTTCGCAACCTTTCGGCAGCCTATTCCGCTTGCGGTATCCCGATCCGGTCAGGGTTTGCGCTCCGCCAAAAGCTGCGCCTGCGCCGCACAGCCGGATCGACAGCCGTTCGGCAGCCAGTCCCGCTTGCGGTATCCCGATCCGGTCAGGGTTTGCAGCTCCGCCACAAGATGCGTCTGCCCCGCGCAGCCCGATCAGCCATCCTTTCGGATAAACATAACGCGCCGCCACCCCTCCTGAGGGTGGCGGCGCGTCGCAGGTCCGGGGCCATTCGGGCCCCGTGCGGCCTGTTAATCAGCGATTGTCCGGCACTTTCAGCACCCAGCCGGTGCGGATAAAGTTGCGGTCCGTGATGATGGGGTTCAGGTCCATGATCGCCTGGATGCTGGTCTTGAAATAGTGGGCGATGCGCGTCAGGTTGTCGCCGTGCACCACAGTATAGTACGCATAGCGCTGGCCGCGGCCGCCGTCTACCTGTTCGAGCTCGGCATCGTTGAGCTGGGTCTCCTGATTGAGCTTATCCTGATCTGTCATGATAACCATCCTTTCTGCTACGAGCGGGCCGCGTTTGCGGCTGTTTCAGTTGATGGTTGCAGTATAGCATGGCTGCCGTAACAAAAGCGTAAAACACTGTACGCCTTTTCAGGCTTGTGTAAAATACCCTGAAAGCCTTACCGCATCAGCCTTCTTACGATCTGGCGGCACCCGGGGCGCACCCGTTTTTGGATCCCGTACGCAAAAAATCTGCACCGAGCAGAAAAAACTTCAGCAGCCGGACGGCACCTCTCGGGCGCATTTTTTTGCGGCCAACGACCCCCGCCTGCCGACCGGCACAGCCCGCCGGGTCAGCCTTCGGCGCCGCTGGCTTCCTTTTCCGCCTGACGGCGCGCCAAGGCGTTGGTATCGATGGTGTAACGGTACACCACAAAGCGCTGGTACAGGTACTCGGTAACAAAATTGAGCACCATCGTGCCCGCCAGCACCAGATATTCGTTCACGCCCATGCGGGCCAGCACATCGCCGCCCCACATGGTCAGCGGCGTAAACACCAGATAGTACAGGAATACCAGCGCCATCGCCTTGGACACGTTTTCCACACTGCGGAAGGTGTAACGCCGGTTAAAGGTAAAGTTCCACAGCACGCTCAGCACCAGCGCGATGCCGTACCCCAGCCAGTAGGGCAGGGCAAACACCTCGTGAAACAGCGTGAACGACAGCGCCTGAATGCCCCCCGCCGAGATGGAAAACAGCGTAAACTTGAGCATCTGCCAGGATTGCTGGCGCGCAGTCAGTGTTTTGATCTGCCGGTTTTCCTGCTGTTGCATGGTCAGCTGCACTCCCCTGCCGACGGATCGTCCGCCACGCGGCGGGCGTCGGCGCATTTTTTCCCATCGTACCCCCAAACCCCGCCAACGTCAAGCCGAATTTCCCCGCACGACTGAAAATAGGGGTCAAAGCACGGGAGATCGGCGTGCAAGGCAGCCCTAGCCTGCTTACACCAAGCTGGGATCGGGTCCGTATCAGGCAACCCTCCAAGGATATTGTGCAACCGTATGGAAATATCCCCTTCGTCCCTTTTATCCCACAGCACGAATACGGCGGAAGCATACAAAGTTTTCCTCATACACAGTTGAGGTTTCCTGCTGAACGAACAGCGGATATTACGGTTCCGTAAAACCATATAGGCATCCGAGAAAGCCACATTTTTTCTGCAATGAAGCAACAGCGGCATTCATGGTTTCCTCGCACACAGTTAAGTTTTCCTGCTGAACGAACAGCGGATATTGCGGTTCCGTAAAACCGTATAGGCGTCCGAGAAAACCACCCTATATCGGGCAAAGCAAAATTCAGCGGCGTGTAACGTTTTCCTCACACGCCGCCAGGGTTCATATGTCATGGAAACAAGTCCGTTTCCCAAGCGCCCTCTCATGGCACAAAGCCCATGACCCGCGCTCCCGCAGCTTTTGCTGTCCCATTAAGCCTCCCGGTTCACGGCATGCGCTCACGCGGCCTATTGCCCGGTCTCCTCTGTGGCCAGCATTTTTCCACAGGGATTCCACATTCTTCTCTGCTCTGCTCCCGCTGCTTACGGCGCGGCATCCAGCACCGCACCGGCCAGCCGCACCGCGCCCATCGCGTCGGCGGCGTATCCGTCCGCGCCCAGCTCGCGGGCCAGCTCCTCGGTCAGCACCGCGCCGCCCACCATCACGCGCACGGCGGGCAGCTCCTGCCTGAGCAGCTCAATGGTGGCGCGCATCGCGGGCACGGTGGTGGTCATCAGGGCGGAAAGGCCCACCAGCCGCACCCCGGCCTCCCGCGCGGCGGCGACGACCGCCTCCGGCGCCACGTCGCGCCCCAGGTCCAGCACGCCAAAACCGTAGCTGCCCAGCAGCGTGGCCACAATGTTCTTGCCGATATCGTGCACATCCCCATGCACGGTGGCCAGCAGCACCGTGCGGGCGGGGTCGGGTTTGGCGTCCGGCATGCGCGCGGTCGCGGCCGCGATGGCCTGCTTGGCCGCGTTGGCGCTCTGCATCAGCTGCGGCAGGAAGAATACCCCCTGCTCGTAACGCGCCCCGACCTCCGAAAGCGCCGGGATCACCCCAACCTCCACCACACGCAAGGGCGGCAGGCCCCCGTCCATCAGGCGGTTGGCCGCCTCCACGGCGGCCTTGGTCAGCCCGCGCTGGATGGCCTGAAACAGCGGCCCCGTTTCCGCATCGCCCGTCGCGGCAGGCGCGGGGGCGGGTTCCGGCTTCCCCGGCTGCCTCTCGGCAGGCAGGGCGGCGGCCGCACAGGCGGCGCAGGCGCAGGGTGTGCCAGCACCGGACGCCGTTTGCAGGTGCAGAGCGGCTTCCGCACGGCGGATGGCTTCGCCTGCCAGCCGCACGGCCTCGCGGGCCGCCTCGGTTTCGGCGGCGGGCGCGGCAGGAGCCGCGGGAGCCGTTTCCGCGTAGCGGCCCAGATAGCGGGCAAAACCCTCGTCGTACCCCAGGGCGGCGCACGCGCCGTCAAACGCGCCGCGCACCGCCTCGTCCAGCGGGTTCAGGATGGCGGCGCTCAGCCCGCGCTCCAGCGCCATGGACAGGAACGCCGCGGTAATGGCCCCGCGCCGCGGCAGGCCGAAGCTCACATTGCTGACGCCCAGCACGGTTTTCACGCGCAGCTCGTCATGCAGGCGGCGCACGGTTTCCAGCGTCACACGCGCGGCGTTGGGGTCGGTGGCGACGGTCATGGTCAGGGCGTCGAACAGCAAATCCTTTTTCGCCACGCCATAGCGCGCCGCCGCGTCGATCAGCCGCCGGGCAATGGCGATGCGCCCCTCCACCGTAGCGGGGATTCCGTCCTCATCCAGGAGCAGCGCCACCACCGCGCCGCCGTAACGGCGCGCCAGCGGGAACACCTGCTCCATTACATGCGCTTTGCCGTTCACACTGTTGATCAGGGGCTTGCCCACATACACGCGCAGGGCGTTGCCCAGCGCCACGGGGTCGGCTGTGTCGATCTGCAACGGCACGCCCGCCACGCTTTGCACCGCCTCAGTCACCTGCGGCAGCAGCTGGGTTTCGTCCAGCTCCGGCAGGCCCACGTTCACATCCAGCGTATCGGCGGCGGCTTCCAGCTGCGCGGTGGCTTCGGAAAGCAGGTAGTCGATCTCGCCGTCGCGCAGGGCCTGTTTCATGCGCTTTTTCCCGGTGGGGTTGATGCGCTCGCCGATTACGATGGGCTTTGGCCCCAGCGTTACGGTGCCACTGCGCCCGGAAATGCGCGCCGGGGCAAGCCCGTCCTCCGTATCCGGCACGGCGGGCGCGGCCAGCGGCAGAGGGCGGGTGGCGGCGATCATCGCGGCCATGTGCAGGTCGGTGGTGCCGCAGCAGCCGCCCAGCGCGCTTGCGCCCATGCGGGCGGCTTCCGCCATATCGGCGGCGAACGCCTCGGGGGTGGTGGCAAACACGGTTTTGCCGTCTTTAAGCGTAGGCACGCTCGCATTGGGCATGAAAAACACGGGCAGCCCCTCGGCACAGTCCAGCAGCCGCCGCAGGTTGGGCAGCAGCGCGCGCGGCTCGCGCCCGCAGTTCATGCCCAGCGCGTCCACGCCCTCCATGCCGGTGAGCATCGCGGCCGCGCCCTCGATATCCGCGCCGGTCAGCAGGCGGCCGTTTACGTCAAAGCTCATGCTCACCAGCACCGGCAGCGCCGCGCCCGTCTGCCGCAGCGCCTCGCGGTAGCCCAGCACCGCCGCCTTGATCTCCCTGAGGTCGGTCATGGTTTCGGCCATCAGCAGATCGCACCCGGCGTCGATGCCGGCAAGCGCCATATCGCGGTAGATGGCAATCGCGTCCTCCAGCTCCAGTTCGCCCAGCGGTTTGAGGAGCCTGCCCACGCTGCCCGCGTCCAGCGCCACAAAGCCGCGCCCGGCCTCGGCCGCCGCCTCGCGCGCCAGTTGAACCCCAGCGCGCAGCACGGTTTGCCACTCCGTAGGAAAATGCAGCGGGTTGGCCCCGAAGGTGTTGGCGGTTACCACATCGCACCCGGCGCGCAGGTAGCCCTGATGCACGCCGCGCACCGCGTCCGGGTGGGTCAGGTTCCACTGCTCCGGCTGCTCGCCGCCGCGCAGGCCCAGCGCCTGCAGCGTAGTGCCCATGCCGCCGTCCAGATAGGTGATGCGCTGCCGCAGCAGCTCCAAAAACGGATGCATACCCCCACTCCCTTCCGGCGCCCCGCGCCGCGAACCCTCAACGGCCCAGTATGGCCCCCAGGTTATGGAACACGTCCTGCGCCACATCGGCGCGGTTCATGGTGTACAGGTGGATGTTCTGCACGCCGTTGGCGATCAAATCCACAATCTGCTCGGTGGCGTAGGCCACGCCCGCCTGCCGCATCGCGGCGGGGTTTTCGCCAAAGCGGTCGACAATGCTTAAAAAGCGCGGCGGCAGCGTAGCCCCGCACAGCGAGGCGATGCGCCGGATCTGCCGCGCGTTGATGACCGGCATCACCCCGGCGCACACCGGCACGCGGATGCCCGCGCGCTGCGCCCGGTACAGAAAGTTGTACAGCGTGGCGTTGTCAAAAAACATCTGCGTGGTCAGAAAATCCACACCCGCATCCACCTTGGCCTTGAGCGCATCCAGATCGGCGGCGCGGCTGGCCGCCTCGGGGTGCCCCTCCGGGTAGCAGGCGGCGCCTACGCAAAAGCCGCCGCGCCTGCGCACGTGCGCCACCAGCTGCGCCGCATGCTCGAAGTGATCGCCGTCGGGGAAAGCCGCGCCCGCGGGGATATCCCCGCGCAGGGCCAGCACATTATCCACCCCGGCCGCCAGCAGCTCGGCCAGCACCGTGTCGATGCCGGACACCGTATCGTTGATGCAGGTCAGGTGCGCCAGCGCCGGAACCCCGGCCTCCTGCACGGTTTGCGCCAGCTCCCGGGTAAAGCGGGGGGCGTTGCCCGCCGCCCCGTAGGTCACGCTCACATACGCGGGCTGCAGCGCGGCGATGCTGCGCACCACCTCGCGTGCCTCATCCACACGGGCGAACTCCTTGGGGGGAAACACCTCGCAGCTCAGGCGAACCCCTTCGCCGGCCAGCAGTTGCACGATCTGCATACGCACGCTCCTTTGGTTCGGATAGGGGCCGCCTAGCGGGAAGCAGGGGCGCCGCCGTGGGTTTCCAGCGGGCTCAGGTCGCGCGCCAGCTCAAAGGGCGTCTCCTGATACACAAAGTAGTTCAGCCAGTTGGAAAACAGCAGGCTTGCATCCGCGTGCCAGCGCAGCGGCGGCTCGCGGGTGGGGTCGTCCTGCGGAAAGTAGTGCATCGGCAATTCGATGGGCAGGTTTTTCGCCACATCGCGGAAATACTCGTGCGCCAGCGTTTCCCGGTCGTACTCGCTGTGGCCGGTGGCAAACACGCGCCGCCCGTCCCGGCTGCGCACCAGCGCAGCGCCGGTTTCCGGCGAGGTGGCCAGCACCAGCAGATCGTCGCAGAGGGCCAGCTGCGCCTCGTCAAGCGCGGTGTGGCGGCTCATGGGCACGGTAAAGGTATCATTGAAGCCGCACAGCAGGCGGTCGTGCCGGTCGGTCAGCCGGGTTTCGAAAATGCCGAACAGCTTCTGTTCCAGCGGGTGCTTTTCGATGCCGTAGTGGTAGTACAGCCCCGCCTGCGCCGCCCAGCAGATGTACAGGGTACTGAAGGCCCGGCGGTCGGCCCAGTCCATGACGCGGGTGAGCTCTTCCCAGTAGAGCACGTCGGTAAAATCCAGCTTCTCCACCGGCGCGCCGGTGATGATCACGCCGTCGAAGTACTCCTCCTGCACATCCGCAAGGGTGCGGTAGAAGGCGTCCAGATAATCGGCGTCGGTATGGGTGCTTTCGTAGGTGCCGGTGCGCAGCAGCGTGATTTCCACCTGCAAAGGGGAGTTGGAAATGAGGCGCAACAGCTGCGTTTCCGTTTTCTCCTTGGTGGGCATCAGGTTGAGGATGGCGATGTGCAGCGGTCGGATATCCTGGGTTTGCGAGCGCTTTTCCGTCATCACAAACACGTTTTCCTCGGTGAGGGTGCGTGTGGCGGGCAGCGCGTCGGGGATTTTTACTGGCACGGGTTTTCCTCCTTACCCTATGGGGGGCGTTCGTTCCACGTGGAACAATCCGGGGGTCAGGCGCGTTCCAGCCCCCGCTCCAGATCGGCAATCAAATCCAGCGGGTCTTCCAGCCCGATGCTCAGGCGGATCAGCTCCGGCCGCACGCCCGCGGCCGCCAGCTGCGCCGCGTCCATCTGCCCGTGGGTGGTGCTCGCCGGGTGAATGACCAGCGATTTCGCGTCGGCCACATTCGCCAGCAGGCTAAAAAGCGTCAGTCCGTCGATAAACCGGCGGCCCGCCTCCAGCCCGCCCTGCACGCCAAAGCTCAGGATCGCGCCCGCGCCGTTGGGCAGATAGCGCTGCGCCAGCGCGTGGTACGGATCGCCCGGGAGGCTGGGGTAGTGTACATAGGCCACCTTGGGGTGCCCGGCCAGATATTCGGCCACCTGCCGGGCGTTGTCGCAGTGGCGGCGCACCCGCAGGCTGAGCGTCTCCAACCCTTGCAGGATCAGGAAGGCACTCATGGGGCTCAGGCACGCGCCAAACTCGCGGATGATCTGGTTGCGCAGGCGCGCCGCCACGGGGGCGGGCTGCGCGGCGTAGATCACATTGCCGTTTTGCGCGTCCGGCCGGGTAAACACGGCAAAGCGCCCGGAGGTGAAGTCAAAGGTGCCCATATCCACCACCGCGCCGCCGATGGTGGTGCCGTGGCCGCCCGCGTACTTGCTCAGGCTGTGGATCACCACATCGGCCCCATTGGCCTTCGCGTCAAAAATCGGGGGGATGCCGAAGGTGTTGTCCAGCACCACGGGCAGGCCGTGCCGCACCGCCACCTCACGGATGACCGCAAAATCCGGCACGTTAATATTGGGGTTGCAGATGGTTTCCAGATAGATCATGCGCGTTTCGGGGCGGATGGCCGCCTCCAGCGCGGCCACATCGTCCGGATTCACAAAGGTGGTGTGGATGCCCGCCACCTGCGGCAGCCGGGAATCCAGCAGGGTTACAGTGCCCCCGTACAGGGTGCTGATGGCCACAATGTGGTCGCCCGTGCAGCACAGCGCAAACACCGCCGCCGAGACAGCCGCCATGCCGCTGGCAAACGCCACGCAGGCCGCGCCGTTTTCCAGCGCGCAAACCCGCTCCTCCAGCACGCGCACGGTGGGGTTTTCAATGCGGGTGTAGGTAAAGCCGTCCGCAGCACGGCTGAACACATCGGCCGCGGTTTGCGCGTCGGGGTAGCAGTAGCTGGTGGTCTGGTAAATCGGCACGGCGCGCGCGAAAGTTTCCCGATCCGGGGTCTGGCCCGCGTGCAGCTCCTTGGTGGCCTGGCCGTGAAAACGCTCCTCCATGATGGATGCACTCCTTTCCCAATGGCGGCAACATCTGCCGATACGCAAACAAGCCCGTCCCGTGGCGGGAGGGCTTGCCTCTGGCAACTCAAAGAACGCCTATGCGTTCACCCACGACCGCGTACGGGGCGACCATCGCACAGGCCAAGCATTCGCAGTTCCCGGTTCGTCGCCATGTCCATCCCTCGCTTCCGGCAGTGGGTTTTGGTAAGGATAACAGACTTGCCCCCGTCTGTCAAGGAGGAGTCTGTACCGCTTTTGTTTCCCTTGGGCGGCACGGGGCCGAATGGGGAGGAAATCTGCTTTGATTGGGGGATGAAAGTGCGCAGGCAACCCTTGCGACCATCGCGAAGGGTCGACGCAAAGCCTTGTTTCTCAGCGCATTAACAGGGGGGAAAGACGGGATTTTTCACCAGAGCACACGGCGCGTTACTCTGCACGTAGCTCTTGCCGCAGGCACCGGGCCTCGCGCAGTTTCCCGCAGGCGCGCGGCCCGCTTCAGGCGCCCTTTTCCGCATTCGGCGGGATCGCGGCCTCGCGCCGGTCACGCACCGCCATCAGGGCAAAGCCCGCCACCAGCCACGCGCAGCTGACCCAGATGGCCCGCGTACCCAATAACGGCGCAAGCACGCTGCCCAGCCCCGCGCCCAGCGCAAAGCAGCTGAGCACCGCGAGGTAGCGCAGCGCCGTGCGCAGAAGCGCCCGGTCGCGGGTGCGCAGGTACGCATCCCACGTTTCCATCATGCTGCGCAGGTTGCCGATGCACATGGTGCTGGCCACGGCGCTGCCGTTTACTTTGCGGAAGGCCTGCACCTGCATGGCGCACGCGAAGGAGATCATCGCGTTGGCCGCCGCGTTCAGGGTTTCGGGCATCAGCCCCACCCCGGCAAGGATGGCGATTTCCACCAGCACAATCCATTGCCGCCAGTGCACGCGCCGCAGGTGGCGGTAACGCACCCGCACACGCTCGGCCGCCCACACTCCCAGCGCGAAAGCCGTCACGGGCACCAGGTAGCGGAGCATCACCGCCCAGTCCCCCCGGAACAGATGCTCGCTGAACAGCACAATGTTGCCGGTTTGCGCGTTGGCAAACACCTGCCCCCGCACGTAAAAGGTGTACGCATCCTGAAAACCGCCCGAAACCGTCAGGCAGGCGACGGTCAGCAGCGAGTCCGACATCTGCGGGGCGCGGTGTTGCCAGGGCCGCATGGGCAACCCCTCCTTAAAACGGCAATGGTGGGTAAAACGCGGGGGAGCCCGGGGCGTAGCCCCCGGACTCCCCCGCGATGGCCGCGTTTACGGCATCCAGTAGGTTAAAATCAGCACCCGGTAGCTGTAGACGATAATCGACGCAAACAGGATGCTGTCCATCCGGTCCAGCATGCCGCCGTGGCCGGGAAACAGCGTGCCGAAATCCTTCACGCCGCAATAGCGCTTGACCATGCTGGCAAACAGGTCGCCCATCTGCGCGGCGACGCCGCCCACCAGCCCTACCAGCACGTTGGCCCACATCGGCGGGAACGCCTGCGTCGGCAAAAACCGGGCGAACGCGAACCCCACCAGCCACGCCAGCAGGATGCTGCCCACCAGCCCACCCACCGCGCCCGCGACCGTCTTGTGCGGGCTGATCTTGGGGCACAGCTTTTTGCCGCCGATCCACGTGCCCGCAAACAGGGCAAAGGTATCGCCCCCGACGGCGATGGCGAACACCAGCGTTAAAAGCATCGCCTGCATGCGCCTGAGCGACGTATCCAGAATGCCGAACAGGCACATGCCGGGCAGTACCAGCGTCAGCATCGGAAGCACGCTGACCATGACATCGTTCAGGGCCGGTTCCTCGCGGCGCATTACCACCAGCAGCACAAAAAAGCTGATGATCGTAAGCGTCGGGATAATGACCACGGAGCTGTAGTACATCATCAGCGGCACGCTCACGGCCAGCGTTGCGTAGCTGGTCCAGCTCACGGGGTGGTGGCCGCTCTGGCGCAAAGCCCGCAGCTCTTCATAAATACACAGGGTTACGGCAATAAACGCCGTTACGGCAAAATACCAGCCGCCCAGAATCAGCACGGCCGCCAGCGCAAGCAGCAACAGCGCGCCGGTCACAATTCTCTGCGTCATGTGGGCACCTTCCTTCGCAAAATCGGCGGACACAGGGCGTTACGCATCGGCCCGGCCTCCGAAGCGGCGGTCCCGCTGCTGGTATTCCGCCAGGCAGGCATGGTAATCCTGCAGGGTAAAATCCGGCCACAGCTTTTTGGGGAATAAAAACTCGGCATAGGCGCACTGCCACAGCATAAAGCCGGACAGCCGCATCTCCCCGCTGGTGCGGATCAGCAAATCCACATCCGGCAGGCCCGCGGTGTAGAGGTAGTGCTCCACCGTCGATTCATCCACGCTATCCGGATCCAGCTCGCCCCTGACCGCAGCCTGCGCGATGCACCGCGCCGCGCGGGTCAGTTCCGCCCGGCCGCCGTAGTTGATGGCGATGTTCAGTTTAAGCCCCTTGTTATGGGCGGTGCGGGTTTCGGCCGTGTGCAGCGCCTCGCGCTGCGCGTCCGGCAGCTTGTCCTTCTCCCCCAGGATCAGGATACGCACCTTTTTGGCGTCCAGCTCGTCAATTTCGCTGCGGAAAAACTCCAGCAGCAGGCCCATCAGCGCGTCCACCTCGGTTTTGGAGCGGCTCCAGTTTTCGGTGGAAAACGCGTACAGCGACAGGGCCTGAATGCCGATGTCGCTGCTGTTGCGGATGATCTCCCGCAGGGCTTCGGTGCCCGCGCGGTGCCCCAGCGCCACCAGCAACTTGTGCTTCTTAGCCCAGCGGCCGTTGCCATCCATGATGATGCCCACATGCCGCGGCAGGCGTTGCGGGTCGAGGTTCAGGTCCTTCATGGCGGGTGCCTCCTTGGCCGGGCGCACGCCGCGCGCGGGGCCGGTTGTTGGCCCGGCGGCTACCGGGCAGGTTTGGGGTCGCCCACGCGAAAACGCGCCACTATCAGGCGGCGCCCATCCTCCCGCACGGCCACCACGCGCGCTTCCGTAAGCACATCGCCGTCGAGGATGGGGTCCAGATCAGGGTACAGCGGGTCCGGCGCGGCGCTCGGGGATGCGTCCTCGTCCTCGTCGTCGCCGACGGAAAACTGGCGGCCCAGCGCCTCCAGTGCGGTCAGGCGCGCGGGCGGGGGCTGCGTTTCCGGCAAGGCCTTGCCGGGCGTGCGGGGGGGTGCGCCCGTGAGCGACACGCGCACGCCCGTGATGCCGTACCCCGCCAGGATCGCCAATGCGCTGCGGGCGCTCAGCCCCAGCAGATGGTCAAACGTTTTTTCCATTGCGGCCGCCCCCTGCGGGCGCGCGGTGCGCGCGGCTGCGGATCATACTTCCATGATTTCCTTTTCCTTCTTGGCGGCCAGATCGTCCACGGCCTTGATGGCTTCGTCGGTCGCGTCCTGCATCTTCTTTTCGGCCTTGGACTGCTCGTCCTCGGTAATTTTACTGTCCTTTTGCAGTTTTTTGAACTGCTCCATCGCCTCGCGGCGGATGGAACGGATCGCCACCTTCGCCTCTTCGCTGGCTTTATGCACCTGCTTGGTCAGGTCCTTACGGCGCTCTTCCGTCAGTTCCGGAATCATCAGGCGGATCACCTTGCCGTCGTTGGAGGGGTTCAGCCCCAGATCGCTTTTCTGGATGGCTTTTTCCACCAGCGGCAGGGCTTTCTGATCCCACACGCTGATGAGCAGCATCCGGGGCTCCGGGGAGTTGACGTTGCCCATCTGGGGCAGGGGCGTCTGCACGCCGTAATAATCCACCATCACGCGGTCCAGCAGCTGCGGGTTGGCCCGCCCGGCGCGGATGGTGCGCAGCTCGGCCTGCAGAACGCTGTTGGTTTTCTGCATCTTTTCTTTTGCGGCCGTTATGACTTCCTGATACATCGGGATACCACCTTTCCTTATTACATGCCCGATACGCTTGCGCCTATTGTACCCAATTCCGGCTGAAAACGCAAGCAGGGCGGCGCTTTGCCGCAAGGCGCGGCGGTCTATTCCCGTAAAAGCAGCCAGTCGGCTGCCTGTGCAAGCGTGCCCGCGGCAAAAGTAGCCGGGCAGGGGTCGGGGGCGGGCTGGCCGTTGGTCAGCAGGATGCTGTCAATACCGGCGTTGTTGGCCGCGCCGATGTCGGCGCTTACGCTGTCGCCCAGCAGCACTGTTTGCCGGGGGTCGTCCACGCCCGCGCGGCGCATCGCCTCCAGCACCATAAAGGGGTCTGGCTTGAAATGCCCCAGCTCCTCACTGATCAGCAGATCGCGCAGGTAAGGCCGAAGCTCGCTGTGTTCAAACCGGCCGCGCTGCACCCGGGCGATGCCGTTAGTCACCAGGTACACCGGCAGCACGGCGGAAACCCTTTTTAAGAACGCTTCCGCCCCCGGCATCGGCACCCGCTGGCGGCCCAGCGCCTCGATAAACGCTTCGCTGAGTGCTTCGGGTGCGGCGTCCGGCGCGGGCAGGCCCAGCGCGCGCAGCTCGCGCACACAGTCGGCAAACCGTTCCACCCGCAGGCGCGGCTGGGTGGTTTCGCCGCGCTCCAGCCGTTTCCAATGGCTCAGGTTTACCCGGCTGTACAGGGCAGCGATGGCATCGTCCACCGGCACGCCAAAGGCGGCGAAGGTTTCCGTCAGCGCGACGCGCTCGCCCGCGTGAAAATCAAACAGCGTGCCGTCCGCATCAGCCAGCAGCAAGGTATAGCGCATGGTTTCCTCCCCTGAGCCCGAACGGGCGCAATCCTGTTTCCGGCGTCCATCTTACCATAGGCGGGCGGGGTTGTAAACGGCGCAGGTTGCGCTGTCCAGAATTGCCCAAAAGAGGAGGTGCGGGAGGCAATGCCTCCTGCCGGGGTTTGGGGTGGAACCCCAAAGCCTTACGCCGCAGCGCATTTGCGAAAGTGAGCGAACAGCGCCGCAGGCGCTATGAGGCGAACGGCGGTGTCCCCTTGCCGGTTTTTCGGCAGCCCCAACGGCGCGGGCTGCGCTGTCCAGAATTGCCCAAAAGCGGAGGTGCAGGAGGCAATGCCTCCTGCCGGGGTTTGGGGTGGAACCCCAAAGCCTTACGCCGCAGCGCCTTTGCGAAAGTGAGCGAACAGCGCCGCAGGCGCTATGAGGCGAACGGCGGTGTCCCCTTGCCGGTTTTTCGACAACCCCGACGGCGCAGGCTGCGCTGTCGCTTGCCTGCCTGTTTCACGCCCCGCCTGCGGCGAAGTAGCCACCGGCAGGAGGCGGCGCCTCCTGCACCTCCGATATTCTGATTGCTGATCTTTACAACCCGCTACTGCCGTTCGCCTCATAGCCCTTCGGGCTGTTCGCTCACTTACCGTTAGGCGCTGCGGCGCGGGGTATGGGGTTCCACCCCATGCCCCGGCAGGAGGCAGTGCCTCCTGCACCTCCTCTTTTTTCCGTTATCCATACGCAAAACCCGGGCAGGAATTGCTCCCCGCCCGGGTTTGACAACGTTTCTGCCCCTGCCCGACGCCCTGTTACAGGGTGTTGACCAGATGGTAGAGATTCTCGTCAAAGAACTTCTTGCGGTTTTCGTCCAGCGCATCCTCAAAGCCGGTGCTGTACACGCGCCCGTCGCGCACGCCGATGGCGTACCCGTTGCGGTAGTCCGCGCCCTCCGCGGTCAGCAGATCCACGGCCATGCGGCCCGCCTCAAAGGCAAAGGCGCTGTCGTACGCCGTGGGGATCGCGCCGCGCTGGGTGTAGCCGATTACCGTGGCGCGCGCCTCGGTTTTGCACAGGATTTTCAGCACCAGCGCCAGCCGGTCGGCGTTGAGCGGATCGTCGTCGTGGATCACGCGCTCGCTGTCGGCAATCACCTTGCGCCAGTTAAACGGCTTCATTTTATGCCAGCAGTGCTCGCTGATGACCAGCGTCGCGCGCGTGTTGCCCTTGGAAATCAGGAAGCGCAGGCGCGCGGCCAGCTCCTCCATATCCCACTCCATTTCCGGTACGATTACCATTTCGGCGCCGGTGGCCGCGGCGGTACGCATGGCGATATCGCCGCAGTTGCGGCCCATCACCTGCACCACGGCGGGGCGGTCGTGGCTGCGGCTGGTCGCGCGGATGGAGCGCACCGCCTCCACGCACACGTTCACGGCGGTATCGTAACCGAGGGTCGCCTCGGTGTAGCTCAGGTCGTTGTCAATGGTGCCGGGGATGCCGATGCAGGGCACGCCCAGCTTGCACAGTTCCAGCGCGCCGTGGTAGCTGCCGTCCCCGCCGATTACGACCAGCGCCTGAATGCCCTGCTTGAGCAAATCCTGCGCAGCCTTACGGCGCACTTCGGGCTTGTAAAACTCCGGGCAGCGCGCGGTGCGCAGGTAGGTGCCGCGCATATCCATGATGTCCAGCACCGTTTCCAGATCGAGGTACTCGATATCGTCCTCGGGCTTCTCGCTCAGGCCCAGCAGGCCGTTATAGCCGCGCTTGATGCCCATCAGCTCCAGGCCCTTCTGGGATGCGCAGCGCGCCACGCTCACCACCGCGGCGTTCATGCCGGGGCTGTCGCCGCCGCTGGTTAAAATTCCGATCCGTTTGACCTTTTCCATACCTAAACAATCCTCTCCCCGTTCTAAGGCGAAAACATTCCGCACCGGCCCCTCTTCCGGCACGGAAACCCTGCGGTTGGAGCAATGCTCCAACCCGGAGTATAGCATACGGAACCCCGCTTTTCAAGGCTGAAACGTTTTCGACACGCATTTCAACCGCGCGTTGACAATTTCCCCCTGCGCGTGCTACTCTGTTGCCGTATGCAAGCCCCTGAAAGGCCGGTTGTAACGCTCACAAACCCCTGACGCCGGCAGCCCCGGCGGCTTACCCGCGCGGGAAAGCATCCCCGCCCCCCAGCCGCGCTGTGGGCGGACGCCCGGCCGCGTCGGCACGCCTCCGGCTGCCTTGTTCTGTGTAACAAAAAGCCCTGCCGGGAGGAGAACCCCCCTTCCGCCGGGGAATCCTTGCCACAGCGGCCTGTGCCGCAGTATTGCCCGGGAGGTGCATCCCTTGAAACGCTTTGTATCCCTGTTATGCGCGGTTTGCCTCTTGCTGGCCTGCGCGCCCGTTGCGCTGGCGGAAACGCCGCGCCCCATTACCCCGCTGGATTACGAAACCCTGCCCGCCGCGCTGGAAGGCCAGCACCACTACCTCCTGGCCTGTGTGGACACGTGGGAAACCAAGCCCACCAACCTGGGCAATACCGACGGCGTGATGATGGTCACCTTCGACACGCGCGCCAAACGCCTGCTGTTTACCACCTTCATGCGGGAAATGCTGGTGCAGCGCCCCGACGGGCAAATTGGGCGCATTACCTACATCGCCAAAAACTATGGGCCTGAGGAGCTTTGCAAAACCATCAGCACCCATTTTGGCGTCAAGGTGGATCAGTACATCCTGTTCAGCATGGATAACGTGCAGACCATTATCGACGCGCTGGGCGGCGTGAACATCACCGTGACCGATGCCGAGGCCGATTACCTTAACCGTTACCGCATCGCACGGGACGCGACCACCCCCAGCATGGACAAGGCGGGCACCTACCTGTTTTCGGGGCACGCGGCGGTCATCTATATGCGCATCCGCAAGGTCGGTTCCGACGGCGATGCGGGCCGCACCCGCCGCATGCGCACGGTACTGACCACTTTGGCGCAGCAGTACCGCAGCATTACGCTCAGCGGCGCGCTTTCCATCCTGGACAGCGTAAGCGGCAACCTCTGCCGCACCAACATGACGCTGGACGATATGCTCAAGGCCGTGGGCTACGCCATGCAGGTGGCGGGTGCCGAGCCGGAGGGCCTGCAAATGCCGGCGGACGGCACCATGCAGCCCATCGAATATGCAGGCATGAGCACCCGGCAGGTGGATTTTGAAGCCTGCCGCCAAATCCTTGCGGAATTTTTGGATAACAGCTTTGTCGTAGCCGACCCGTAACTCCGCCCCGGCCGTGGATAACCTGCGGGTTGCCTGTGGACAGATGCGCGCAACCCCGCGGCGCGCCTGCGTCGGGTTTTGCACAGGGGGGGTTTTCCACGGCTGTGGAAAGCGTGGATAACGGCTCCGCCTGCATCCGGCGCGAAGGGTGCGGCTGTGTAAAATTGCTGAAAGCGGCGGGTTAAATGTATCTTTTCCAGCGCGCTCGCCCGGCCCCGGGCAGGATTTTACCCCTTTTTAAGAGAACTGATGGAGACAGAGACTCCGCCGCGACGCCGCGCCAAGGAAAAACCCGCCTTGCCGAGGCAAACCGTCCACAGGGTTTCCATGGGTGTTTTTCAAGCCCCGCCGGGTTAAAAGCGGGTTTTCCACGGTTTCCACAGCCCCTACTGCTACTGCGATAAATACGGAGTACCTACTACTACCATCCGGGATACGGAGGCGAACAGTTTGAAGTTGCAATGCACCGCCCAGGACCTGATTACGGGCCTGGTAAACGCCACCCGCGCGCTGAGCGCGCGCCCTGCCAACCCCGTGCTGGAGAGCGTGAAGCTCGTGGCCGAGGATCATACCATTGAGCTGACCTGCACCGACGGGTCGCTGACCATTTGCGCGCAGGTGCGCGCCCAGGTGGAGGAACCGGGCGAGGTGCTTTTGCCCGGCCGCCTGTTTACCGAAATCGCGCGCAAGCTGCCCGAAGGGTTGGTGACCATCGCCACCAACGAAAAGCTGACCACCACGGTGCGCTGTGGCTCCAGCCGCTCTACCCTCACGGGCACGCCCGCGGGCACGTTTCCCAAAACGCTGGATCTGGTGCACACGCACGCGCTGCACGTGCCCCAGAAGCGCCTAAAAGATATGATCGGCCGCGTGGTGTTTGCCATCGCGGTGCAGGAAAGCCGCCAGACGCTTACCGGCTGCCTGATGGAAGTGACCCGGGAGGAACTGCGGCTGGTCGGGCTGGACGGGTTCCGGCTGGCGCTGCAGCGCATGCACGCCGATTTTGTGCTGCCCGACGGCGTAAACGAGCTGAAAGCCATCATCCCCGGGCATGTGATGGGGGAAATGAGCCGCATCATGGACGATGATCCGGACGCGCTGGTCACCTTCCATCTGGACCCGACGCACCTGATGGCCGTCATTGGGGAAACGACGCTCATCACCAGCCTGCTGGCGGGCGAGTACATCAACTACCGGCAGATTTTGCCGGAAAAATGGCTGACCCGCGTCACGGTCAAGCGTGCGGAGCTTTGCGACGCCATTGAGCGCGCCAGCCTGATGGCCAGGGAAGGCAAAAATAACCTTGTGCGCATGAGCGCCTCCAACGACGTCATGCGCATCACCTCCATGAGCGAGGTGGGCGATGTGCTGGAGGAGCTGAGCGTGCATCTGGAAGGCGAGGAGATTGAAATTGCCTTCAACGCCCGCTACATCAGCGATGTGGTCAAGAATATCGACGACGAGTGCTGCATGCTTTCGATGAATACGAACGTAAGCCCGTGCGTGATTTCGCCGGTCGAAGGGGACGAGTACCTGTATCTGGTTTTGCCGGTACGGGTCGCCAACTGATCGGGAAAAAAAGAGCTAAGGGTAAAAACTCCTGTCGGGCGTTCAGGGCGAAACCCCTGCTTAAATTGGGACAATGCCCAAAGCCGGATGTCGCAGCCTTTGGCACTGGCGAGTGAACAGCCCGCAGGGCGATGCGGCGAGCGCGATTTGCCGGGTTTCTTTGACCGTATGGAGGGCTGCCCTATCGTGGCCCTCCCTTTGCTTGGAACCCCAGCCGCATTGAGGCGATCAAACTGGAATCCCAACACAAAGGGGAGCTGTCGGAAAACGGCGGCTCCCCTTGTTGTAACTCTTTCTTCATAGCGAAATTTTGACCATTTCGTCAATCAGCCACTCCTGAAACTCGGTTTTTACAATTCTGACGAGCCGAGATGCCGCCTTCCGGTATGGATGCTGCAAACGCCTGTATCACAAGCCTTTGCACGGTTTGCTTGCTTCTACAAAACGGCGCTGCACTTGCCTCTCCAAAGGCAACAGGCCCTTCAACCTATGTGTTAAAACGCTTTGCCGCCATCCCTCCCCCAGCTTGACAGCCAACCTCCGGCATGGTACAGTGTGCACGGTATGACCGAATAGACGAAACTGGTCATACAGTTTTGGAGGAGAGAATGAGCTACATCACCTTCGATCAGGTGTGTAAAACGTATGGCGAAGGCGAATCGGCCGTCCATGCGGCCGACCACGTGACCTTCGGCATCGAGAAAGGCGAGCTGTGCATCGTGCTGGGCCCCAGCGGCGCGGGCAAAACCACGGTGCTCAATTTGCTGGGCGGCATGGACAAGGCCACGTCCGGCACCATCCGCGTGGGGGATAAAACCATCACCACCATGCGCTCGCCCCAGCTGACGGAATACCGGCGGCTGGACGTGGGGTTTGTGTTCCAGTTTTATAACCTGATGCCGGGGCTTACGGCGCTGGAAAACGTAGAACTGGCGCGGCAGGTGTGCCCCCGCGCGCTGGAACCGGTGGAGGTTCTTAAACAAGTAGGGCTGGAACACAGGTTGCAAAACTTTCCGGCGCAGCTTTCCGGCGGCGAGCAGCAGCGCGTATCCATCGCGCGGGCGCTGTGCAAAAACCCCGCGATGCTGCTGTGCGACGAGCCGACCGGCGCGCTGGACAGCAAAACCGGCGCGCAGGTGCTGGAGCTGCTTTCAAGCGTCAGTAAAACCTACGATACCACGGTGGTCATCATCACCCACAACGCCAGCATCGCGTCGCTGGGCGATCGGGTCATCCGCATGCGTAACGGGATGATTGCGGAAAACACCCTGAACCCCAAGCCCGCCCGTGTGGAGGAGATCGCATGGTAAGCGCGGGGCGCCGCCCGAACGTGCTACACCGTAAGCTCTGGCGGGATATGCGCCACTCCGCGATGCAGTTTGTGGCAATCCTGCTTTTGTGCGCGCTGGGCACCTGGGTATATAGCGGGCTGGACGGAACGTGGCGCATGATCCAGCTTTCGTCGGAAACGTATTATACCGACTATGCGCTGGCGGATTTATGGGTCAACCGCGCGGGGCTGACCAAGGCCGACCGGGATACGCTTGCCAACCTGCCGGGGGTGCAAACCGTACAGGCCCGCACTTCTGTAGAGCTGGACGCCCCTTTGCTGGGGGATGGCGTGAGCGTGCTGGTGCACGCCACGCAGGGGCAGCCGCTGCTCAACCTCCCGCTGGTGCGGCAGGGCGAGGCTCTGCGCCAGGGCGACGACCGCGGCTGCCTGCTGGACGAGCGCTTTGCGCTGGCCAATGGCCTTGGCGTAGGCGATACGCTCACACTCACGGTAAACGATCATGATCGGCACTTTACCATCCGGGGGCTGGTACTTTCGCCGGAGCATGTGATCCTGACCAAGGACGTGATGCCCGACGCGGCCAAGTACGGCTTTGCCATGCTTAACTGGGAAGCCCTCAGCCCCGCGCCGCCCAATGAGCTGCTGGTGGGCGTCGCCCCCGGCGCCGACGCCGCGCAGGTCGAAACGGAAATCCAGAACCGCTTTCCCGAAGCGCTGATTTTAACGCAGAAGACCCATGCCAGTACCCAGCGCACCCGCAACGAAGTAGTGATGTTCCGCAACCTGACCATGATTTTTCCGCTGCTGGCGTATGCCGTAGCCAGCATGGTAGTGCTGAGCACCCTGACCCGCATGATCGAAAACCAGCGCACCCAGATGGGCACCCTCAAGGCGCTGGGGTACGGCTCCTACCGCATCCGCAACCACTATGTCAACTACGCGCTGCTGCCTTCCATGGCAGGCGCGCTGCTGGGGCTGTTTGTCGGGCGCTATACCCTGCCAGATATGCTGTACACCATGGAGGCGGATCACTATACCCTGCCGCAGAAGCTGCGCCCCCCCATTGCATTGGAAGAATGGGGCATTACGGCGCTCATGGTGCTACTGAGCGTGGGCATCTGCCTGTACGCGTACCGCAAGGCCGCGCGTGAGGAGGCCGCCAACCTGCTGCGGCCCAAGCCGCCGCGCTCCGGCAGCCGCGTGCTGCTGGAACGCTTCAAAGGCCTGTGGGGGCGGTTCAGCTTTAACACGAAGCTGATCGTGCGCAACATCGCCCGCAACAAGGGGCGGGTTACGGTGTCGATGGTGGGGCTGCTGTGCTGCAACATGCTCATCATCTGCGCAATGGGCCTGCAGGAAAGCATGCAGGCCTGCGTGGACGATTACTATTTGGGCACCGTGGCCTACGACCTGCGCGCCGAGCTGGATTCAACCGCCGCCACGCTGGCCGGGTATCAGGCGCGCCTGAATGCCGAGCGGGTGGAGGGCGTGATGGAAACCACCGTGAGCCTCCGCTACGGGGGGCAGAGCCGCGCCGCCAGCCTGTGCGTGCTCAAGGAGGATCAAACCCTGCTGCGCCTTGGGCAGGATCATACGGTGCTGCCGCTGCCGAAAACCGGCATCGCCATCAGCCGGAAGCTTGCGGACGTAACGGGCCTCCGGCAGGGCGACGCGGTAAGCCTCTGGCTGCCGGGCGACGACGAGGGGTTGCCCTTTACCGTGGATGCAGTGCTGGAAACCAACATCGGCCAAACCATCTACATGGCCGCCGATGTGTGGGACGGGCTTCGCAAGGGCGCTTTCCAGCCTACGGCGCTGCTGCTGAAAGCCCCCACGGCCCTGACCGTGAACCGCCTGAACCAGGCGGATGAGGTCACAAGCTTCAAAGACCCGCGCGAGCAATCCCGGCAGATGATGTCCATTCTGGATTCGACCTCCGCGGTGTTCAGCCTGATGTACGGGGCCGCGCTGGGGCTGGCGTTCGTGATCAGCTATAACATGGGGCTGATTACCTTTACCGAGCGCACGCGGGATTACGCCACCCTCAAGGTGCTGGGGTACCACCAAAAGGAAATCCGTACGCTCATGATGCGGGAAAACAACCTGATTACCGCCGTGGGTGCGGCGCTGGGCATCGGTCCGGGCATCTGGCTTACGCAGGTGGTGCTGACCAGCGTCCGGGCGGAAAACAACGTGTTCATCGCCCATGTGTCGCTGGAAACCATTGCACTTGCCACGGCGATCACCTGCCTGTTCAGCATCCTGATTGAACGGTTGCTGACCCGCAAGGTGCGCGCCATTGATATGGTCGAAGCCCTCAAGAGTGTGGAATAGGAAAGGGAAGGAACTGTTTATGAAGAAGATGATTTGCCTGCTGCTGGCCCTGTGCCTGCCGCTGACCGTAACCGCCGCGCTGGCGGAAACCGACCTGTCCGGACTGGCCATTGCCGACGGCAACGTGGCCGCTACCGCCTTTCAGGATGTGACCGCCCCCTACGCGGGCACCCTCGCCTCCTTTGATCTGGACAGCGGCGATGCCGTGAACGCGGGGGATGTGCTTTTCCGGTATGTAACGCAGGATGTGTACGCCACCGAGGCCGGCACCGTCAAGGCCGTGTTTGTGGCCCCCGGCGACGATGCCGCCGCCGCCATGGCCCGCTACGGCGCGGTGCTGGGCATCGAACCCGCCGTGCAGTATCAGGTGGACGCGACCACCAGCGGTGCGTATAATGATAACGACAACAAGCTTTTGCATCTGGGCGAAACGCTGTACTTCAAAACCTCCGGCACCAACGGGGCCGAGGGCGAGGGCCGCGTGGTGCAGCTGACCGCCAAGGGCTACACCGTGGATGTGCTCAAGGGTGATTTTGATCTGGACGACGATGTGACCCTCTACCGCCGCACCAACTACACCAGCAACTCCAATGTGGGCAAGGGCACCATCGTGCGGCGCGAGGCGCTGCTGGTGGCGGGCGCGGGCCGCGTGGCCACCGTGGAGGTGCGGGAGGGCGATGTGGTTACCGCCGGGCAGAAGCTGGCCTCCTTTGTGAGCGCCGACGCCGCCCCCGCGCAGGCCGATACCGCTGTCAAGGCCGCTGCCGCGGGCGTGGTGCGCACCGTGGCGGTGCAGCCCGGCCAGCAGGTGTGGAAGGGCGAGCTGCTCTGCCGCATCGACCTGACCGACGCGCTGGAAGTGGCCGCCGATGTGGACGAGGTGGATCTGGGCGCCCTCAAGGTGGGCGATCTGGTGCCCGTCACGCTGGATATGCAGAAAAACACCGTGATTATGGGCACTGTAACCCAGATTTCGGCGCTGGGCGTCACGCGGCAGAACGCCGCCTACTTTACCGTGCATGCTTCGATTCCCGCGGGCAGCGCGCCGCTGGGCGCGTCCGCCTCGCTGTATCTGCCGCGCGACTGATAAGGGGGTATGCGCCGTGGCTGTGAGTTTTACCGATCAGGAGAAAACGAGCATCATCAAAGCCCTGCGGATGGCCGCAAGCCGCAGGGCCGCCACGGTGGGCTTCCGTAAAACCACCGTGGACGAGCTGGCCCGGGACGCGGGCATTTCCAAAGGCGCCTTCTACAAGTTTTACCCCAGCAAGGAGCATCTGTTTCTGGATATGCTGGAGGAGTGGCGGCGTGGCATCTATGCCCGCGCCGAGGCGGCACTCGCGCAATGCGTGGCGCTGCCGCCCCGCCGCCGCGCGGCCACTGTGTTCAAAGCGGCGTGGCGCGCCATCCTGGAACAGCCCATGGCACAGCTGCGCCGGGATGAGCTGCCCCTACTGCTGCGCAAAATCCCCGACGACGCGAACCTCGCCCGCCGCTATGAAAGCGAGGATGCCTTCATATCTGCGCTGATCGCCAAAACCCGCGTGCGGCTGGCGGTGGCTCCGGGCGTGGCGTGCGAGGCGCTCAAGCTGCTCATGCTCACGGTCATCACCGCCCCCCAATGCGGCGCGGATTACGACGCGGCCATGGATCAGCTGATCGACGGGCTGTGCGGGCAGATCATTCTGCCGGACTGAGAAACCGGGTCTGCCATACCATACAGGACTGATTCCCCCGGCGTGCGCTGTAAAAAGCGGTGCCGGGGTTTTATCATAGGCGCAGGTTTAAGAAACATAAACATTGCAAGGATTGAGAGAAGCCCCCACAACGCCATCATGATGAACACAATCGGCATTTTCAGTTCCATAAGGATGGGTCAAGGGCCACTGGCCCTTGTCAGGATTCCAAAGGGTGAAACCCTTTGGATGCTGTGCGAAGCCGTAACAAAGCCATCATAAAGAACACAATCAGCATTAGAGCTAAAAGGATGGGTCAAGGGCCACTGGCCCTTGTCAGGATTCCAAAGGGTGAAACCCTTTGGGCCCCCGTTCCAATCCTGCCGGGCTTCATTCCGGCCTTTTGGGCCAACCGGCGCTATGCACCGGGGCCAAAGTCGTGTATAATAGACCCGCACATAGACGGAGGGGATGCAGGATGGCGGCAGGGACCAAACGCGTAATCCTCAAGCTCAGCGGCGAAGCGCTGGGCGAAAACGGGCGGCTGTTCCGCCACGAGGCGTTCGAGGCGGCGGCGCGCATGCTGGACGGGATCCGCAAAAGCGGCGTGCAGCTGGCGGTGGTGATCGGCGGGGGTAATGTGTGGCGCGGCCGACGCGGGCCGGCCAAGCGCATGGGAGCCGTGGCGGCCGATCAGATGGGCATGCTGGCTACGCTGCAAAATTGCCTGTACATGCGCGATGCGCTCGCCCGGCTGGGCGCGCCCGTCACGCTGATGAGCGCGGTGGAAGTGCCGCGCTTTGCAGAATCCTACAATACGGCAAGGGCCATCACCAAGCTTGCGGCAGGGGATATTCTGCTGCTGGCGTGCGGCACGGGCAACCCGCTGTTCTCCACCGATACGGCGGTGGTGCTGCGCGCGGTAGAGCTGGAATGCGACGCCATCCTGATGGCCAAGAATGTGGACGGCGTTTATACCGCCGATCCGCTGACCGATCCGGCGGCCGAGCTGATCCGGGAAATCACGTATGACGAGTGCGCCCGGCGCGATTTGCGCGCCATGGACGCGGGCGCCTTTATTCTGCTCCGGGATAACGCCTTCCCGCTGGTGCGCGTGTTCGCGCTGGAACCGGCGGACAACGTCCAGCGCGTGCTGGAGGGCGACCCGATGGGCACGACGCTGCACCCCTGAAAGGGGCGGCGGCGCAAGAAGTAAAAGGGGAATGGAATGCAAGCGTTGGGTAAAGGGTTTCGGGCCATGTTTTCCCAGCGGGATATGACCGTCGGCAAACCCATGACGGAACTGATCCTGTTTTCGGTACCGCTGCTGCTGGGCAATTTCGCCCAGCAGCTCTATAACACAGTCGATGCCATCGTGGTGGGCAACTATATCGGGGATGCGGCGCTGGGCGCGGTGGGGCTTACCTTTCCGGTACTTAACCTGATGCTGGCACTGTTCATGGGGGTATCCACGGGCGCGAGCATCGTGGTCAGCCAGTATTACGGCGCCAAGGATCGGGAGGCCCTCTCGCGGGCGGTGGGCACGATTATCGTGGTCACGTTCTGGGCGGGGGTTATCACCATGGCGGCGGGGGTGCTGCTGTCCAGACCGCTGCTGCTTTTACTGGATACCCCGGCGGAAATGCTGGATATGGCGGCCCAGTATCTGGTGATTGTGTTTGCGGGCATTATCGGGTGCGCGTACTATAACATTCTGAGCGGTATCCTGCGCGGGCTGGGGGACAGCACTTCGCCGCTGCTGTACCTGCTGCTGACCACGGTGCTGAACATCGGGCTGGACATCCTGTTTGTGACGGCGTTTGGCATGACCACCGACGGTGTGGCGTGGGCGACCATCCTTTCGCAAAGCGTATCGGCGGTGCTGTGCTACCGCAAGCTTACGCACATGCCGCAAGTGCTCACCCTTAACCGGCAGGCGCTTAAGATGGATAAGGCCATCGCGTCGCGCACGCTCCGGCTGGGCATGCCCGCGGGGCTTACGCAGGCCATCTTTTCCATGCAGGCGGTGGTGGTGCAGTCGCTCATGAACTCGCTGGGCTCGGCCGTGGTTACGGCGGGCACGGCCGTCATGCGTGTGGACGGGTTTGCCATGATGCCCAACTTTACCTTCGGCATCGCGGCCACCACCTTTACCGGGCAAAACTACGGCGCGGGGCGGCTGGACCGCGTGCACCGCGGCGCGCGCGATGGGCTCAAGCTCGCGCTGGTCTGCGCCACGCTGCTCACGCTCAGCATTCTGCTGTTCGGGCGGCAGCTGATGAATGTGTTTACCGATACCGAAGCGGTGGTGGACATCGGCGTGCGGATGCTGCAAATCCTCGCGGTGGGCTACATCGCCTTTGCCGTAACGCAGACGCTCAGCGGCGTGATGCGCGGCATGAACGAGACGGTCATCCCCATGTGGGTCGGCATTGCCGTGACGGTGGGCGTGCGCCTGCCGCTGGCATATCTGTTTGCGGCGCTCACGCGCTCGCCCGCCTGGCCCAATGGCGATCCGGCCTGCCTGTACTGGAGCCTGCTGATCGCCTGGGTATCCGGCGCGGCCGTCACAGCCTGGCTGTACGCGCGCGGGCGCTGGCGAAAACGCGCCGAGGATGCGCTTGCGGCAAACACCGCCGTGCCCCGGACTGCCGATGCCTGAACAACCCATGCCAAACGAGGAGGGTTTTTAAGAATGGATGAAATGAAGCATACGCTGGCCGCGATTTTGGATACGGCCATCCGCACCTGCTACTCCACGGCCGAAGGGCTGCCCGATGCCGAAGCGCTGGCGGGCCTTTTGGAAGTGCCCCCCGAAAAAGAAATGGGCGATTACGCCTTTCCCTGCTTTAAGCTGAGCCGCAGCCTGCGCGCCGCGCCCCCGCAGATCGCGTCCGCGCTGGCCGCCGCGGTGGATGCGCCGGATGTGTGCGACGCGCGCGCGCTGGGCGGCTACCTGAATTTCTTTTTCCACCGGGAGCGGTTTGCCGCGCAGACCGTGGAAAAAGTGCTTGCCGCCGACGGGCGCTACGGCGCGTCCATGCTGGGCGCGGGCAAGACCGTGTGCATCGACTATTCGTCCATCAACATTGCCAAGCGATTTCACATCGGGCACCTCAGCACCACGATGATCGGCCACAGCCTGAAGCGCATCTACGATTTTCTGGGATATACCACGGTGGGCATCAACCATCTTGGGGATTGGGGTACGCAGTTTGGCAAGCTGATCAGCGCCTACAAGCATTGGGGCGACGCGCAGGAGATCGAGGCGGGCGGCGTGGAAGCCCTGACCCGACTGTATGTAAAATTCCATGAAGTGGCGGACGAACAGGCCGCCCAGGGCTCCCACGCGCTGGAAGACGAGGGCCGCGCCTACTTCAAGGCCATTGAGGACGGCGACCCCGAAGCCCTGCGGCTGTTCAACTGGTTTAAGGAGTTGACCCTCCGGGACTGCGCGCGCGTGTACGAGCTGTTGGGCGTGACCTTCGACAGCTACGCGGGCGAATCGTTCTATAACGACAAGATGGGCCGCGTGATTGACGAGCTGAAGGCCAAGAACCTGCTGACCGTGAGCGACGGCGCGAGCATTGTCGATCTGGAGGATGCGGATATGCCGCCCTGCCTGATCCTCAAAAAGGACGGAGCCACCCTCTACGCCACGCGGGATATCGCCGCCGCCCTGTACCGCGCCGATACCTACCATTTCGACAAGTGCCTGTATGTGGTGGCCTACCAGCAGGATTTGCATTTCCGCCAATGGTTCAAAGTGGTGGAAAAAATGGGCTACCCCTGGGCGCAGAATCTGGTACACGTGGCGTTTGGCATGATCAGCTACGAGGGGCAGACCCTTTCCACCCGCAAGGGCTATGTGGTGTATCTGGAAGATTTACTGCGCCGCGCGCAGGAAAAGGCGCTGGAGATTATCCGCGAAAAAAGCCCCAACCTGCCCGACCCGGAAACCGTAGCCCGGCAGGTGGGCATTGGCGCGGTGGTGTATGCCGATTTGCAGAACAACCGCATTAAGGATATCGATTTCTGGTGGGATCGGGCGCTTAACTTCGACGGCGAAACCGGCCCCTATGTGCAGTACACCCACGCGCGGTGCTGCTCGGTGCTGCGCAAGGGCGCCCAGCAGGAAACGCCAGCGGTCGAGCCGGATTACACCGGCCTGGGCGACGATTACGCGCAGGAGCTGCTGCGGCTGCTCAGCCGCTTTCCCGAAGCGGTGCAGGACGCGGCCGAAAAGTACGAGCCGAGCATGGTTACCCGCGCTACCACCGAAATTGCCAAGGCTTACAACAAGTTTTACTATGAAAACCGCATTCTGGAAGCCGAACCCGGCGTGCGCGAAGCGCGCCTGCGCCTGACCCGCGCCGCGCGGGACACCCTGCGCACGGGGCTGTACCTGATTGGCGTGGAAGCGCCGGAGCGCATGTAGCCGTGCGCAGGCCGGGAAAGGAGCGCCCATGCAGACCCTGACCAGCGTGCAAAACCCTCTTGTCAAAGCGGCGCGCGCCTTGCAGACCCGCGAGGGCCGTGTGCAGAGTGGGCTGTTCCTCTGCGAAGGGGAACACATGGTCGCCGAAGCGCTGCAATGGGATGCGGCAGCCGTGCAGACTGTGTTTGTGGCGGAAGACCGCCGCGACGCCTATGACGCGCTGCTGGCCAAAGCCGACAGGGCCGAAGTGTTTTGCGTGAGCACGCATGTGCTGGAGGCGATCTCGCAGGTGCGCACGCCGCAGGGCATCGCCGCGACGGTGCGCTTGCCCGCGCCCGCCAACCCCGCCGCGCCGGGCGCGCGCGTGGTGCTGCTGGAAGCCGTGCAGGACCCCGGCAACGTGGGCACCATCCTGCGCACCATGGACGCGGCAGGCTTTGACGCGTGCCTGCTTTCCCCCGGCTGCGCCGACCCCTTCAGCCCCAAAGCGCTGCGCGCTACCATGGGCGCGGTGTTCCGTGTGCCGGTGGTTTCCGTGCCCGATGCGGCGCAGGCTGCCGCGACGCTGGCGGCGCAGGGGTATGCGGTGCTGGCTTCGGTGCTGGACGGCGACGATTTTTACCGCCGCGCGCCTCTGCCGCCGCAGGTCTGCCTGCTGGTGGGCAATGAGGGCGCGGGGCTGACGGCGGCCACGGCGGCGGCGGCCACCCACCGCTTTCGCCTGCCGATGCGCGGGGGCGCGGAATCCCTGAACGCGGCGGTCGCGGCAGCGATCTTTCTGTATGAAATCCAGTGCCGGGGTTAAACACGGCGGCTATCCTTACAGACTAGTGCAAATTCCTTCATGCCGTACAATGGGTAAGGATTCATCCACAGCAAACCAACCGCCCCTCTGCGGGGCGGCTCAGAATAGCAAAGAACCCCGGAAAATCGATGCCGTCGCTCGCCTCATAGCGCCTGCGGCGCTGTTCGCTCACTATCGCAAATGCGCTGCGGCGTAAGGCTTTGGGGTTCCACCCCAAACCCCGACAGGAAGCAATGCCTCCTGCACCTCCACTTTTTTAACAGTCTGAACCGCCCCTCTGCGGGGCGGTCGGGACTGTCAAAAAACCGGCAATGTGACACCGTCGTTCGCCTCATAGCGCCTGCGTCGCTGTTCGCTCACTATCGCAAACGCGCTGCGGCGTAAGGCTTTGGGGTTCCACCCCAAACCCCGGCAGGAGGCAATGCCTCCTGCATCTCCACTTTTTTGACAGCCTGAACCGTCCCTCTGTGGGGCGGTTAATTCCTGCAAACCGACCCTCCGGCGGCAGGAAACGCGGCTGTCTAGGGCGAACCCCTTTGCGTAGGAGGTGCGAACCCATGGAAAACAAACCGATCGATTTTAACGCACTGCCGCCCGAGGTGCAGGCGGCGGTGCTGCGCAGCCAGAAGGATGAGCTGACCGGCGTGCTGATTTATGCCTATATGGCCCACCGGGAAAAGGATGCGGAAAACAGCGCCGTGCTCAGCCGCATGAGCGCCGACGAACAGGCGCACGCGGATTACTGGCACAGCATCAGCGGCCAAGAGGTCAGGCCCGACCGCTGGAAGGTGCTGCGCCTGAAACTGTTAACGCGGATTCTGGGCTATACGTTTGTGCTCAAGCGCATCTCGCAGGATGAAACGAACGCCGTGGGCGGGTATGAGAAGCTCAAGGAGCTGATCCCGGATGCGGCCGGCATACAGGCCGACGAGATGCGCCACGAAAAAGAGCTGATCGAACTGCTGAACGAGGAACGCTTGCAGTATGTTGGCTCCATGGTGCTGGGCCTGAACGACGCGCTGGTAGAGCTGACCGGCACCATAGCGGGCCTGAGCTTCGCGCTGCAGAACACCGGCGTGGTGGCGCTCAGCGGCATCATTACCGGGGTAAGCGCCACGCTTTCCATGGCGGCGAGCAATTACCTGGCCGAGCGTGCCGACGGCAACCCCAACGCCCTCAAATCCAGCGTGTATACCGGCGTCGCCTACCTGATTACGGTGGCGCTGCTGGTGCTGCCCTATCTGATTTTGCCCAACAACCTGTGGGCCGTGGCGCTGGCGCTGATGATCCTGGTTGTGGTGCTGGTCATTCTGGGTTTTAACTATTACGTGAGCGTAGCCAAGAGTGTGCCTTTCCGTAAGCGGTTTATCGAGATGGTCTCCATCAGCCTGGGCGTGGCGGTGGTCGCGTTCCTGATCGGATTGCTGGCCAAAGCTTTGCTGGGTGTGGACGTGTAAGCGGTAGGCTTGCGTATGTCATCCCGGCCTAACCCTTAACCGGAGTAAAGTGAAAGCACGCTACGTTCTCCAGTTTGTGAACGGGAGAAAGCGTTGCTGCCGGTAAATGGGTAGCGACATGTATTAAAAGCAAAGCCCCCTGTAACGCGTAGGCGTACAGGGGGCTTTGCTTTGCAGAGGATTACGATTTACGTATCCGTATGGCTCCGGTGTAGGGAATGGCGTCGCAAACCACATGTCCGGCAAAACATCACGCGGCATGAAGGTGTGTAACGCTGCAGGGGAAGCATGCTTTCGAGGAGGATGCTTCACAGGTGCGTTCAGTTGCCTGTCGCCAGCGCGAGCCTACATCCGCTCAAACAGACTGGCTTCGCCGTTCTGCAGCAGCGCGTCCTCCGTCTGGGCAAGGGTGTAACCGTGGTTCATACAAAAGAGAATCAGCGCATCGCGGCGCACCAGCGCGTACAGCTCGGCCCGCTGGCCGCTGCGCAGCAAAAGCTGCGTGCGCTCCGGCGTTAAGCTAAGCACCAGCGCAATGCGCACAAGCACATTGCGGGTCGTCAGCCGTTCACCGCTGAGCAGTCGGTACAGGGTGGAGCGCTCTACATCAATCAGGGTCGCCAGCCGCTGCGGGGTCAGCCCCCGGGAGGCCATGGCCTCGTTTAACAGCACATGGAACGGCGTGGGCCGGTTCTCCCGATCCACAAAGCGCAGCGCCTCACTCAGGGTTGAGGCATGCTCAATGTTTTGCAGCAGTCGTTGCGTGGTCATCCCCATGGGCGCCATCCCTTTCCCTATCTTCGTTTTCTGCATTCCCGTGTTTCCAGCGGAAGGATGGAACCTGCGCTCCGGCAGGCGATCCCCGCCGAACAGACCGGCCTGCTACGGCAACCGTCGCCGCAACGTACCGGAAATATCCCTTCCCGGCGAAACGAATGGTTTTCTGACAGCCTGCAAGCGCGGGCATACGCAAAGCGCCTCCGGCAAAAAAGGCTGCCGAAGATTCCATGCAAAGCCGTCGCACTTGCGCGGCCGGAACAGCAAACAGGAGAATTTCGTGTGCAGAGAACGCGGCACAGGCAGAAGGAAAGCAGAAACAGAGCAGACATGTCCTGCCGTTGGAGGGCAATCAGGGAATGGAAGCACACAGGGTTAGGGCTTGGGTAGTAAATAATTAGGGAGTAATCATCCAAGGAGGGAAGTCAATCCATGATCCGAAACCCTCGGCGGAAAATCCCGCGTGCTGGATGGCGGGGCAGGCGGGCCCGAATGGCAACCGTGGTCAACCGCGCCCGCACCCGGGCGTCGCGGTTTAGATCGGCTGGATGTGCCAGATGCCGTCGTTGTATTCGCGGATGGTGCGGTCGGAGGAAAAGTAGCCGCTCTTGGCCACGTTCAGGATGGACTTGCGCAGCCACTTGTCGCGGTCGCGGTAATCGTCCATCATGCGGCGGTTCGCCATGGAGTAGCTGCCAAAATCCTTGAGCACAAAGTACGCGTCGGGCATGCCGCCGTAATCTCCCATCAGCAGCATGTGATACAAATCCTGCAAAGCCATGGGCTCGTCCGGGAACAGCGTGCCGTCGATCCACTGGGTTAACGCCTTGCGGATTTCGGCATTGGTTTCAAAAATGCTCATGGGGTTGTAGGAGCCTTCGCGGTACATCCCCTCGACGGTGTCGGCGCGCATGCCGAAGATGTAGATGTTTTCCGGCCCTACCTGATCGTAAATTTCGACGTTCGCGCCGTCCATGGTGCCCAGGGTGAGGGCGCCGTTCATCATAAACTTCATGTTGCCGGTGCCGCTGGCTTCCTTGCCTGCGGTGGACAGCTGCTGGCTGATTTCCGCTGCGGGCATCAGGATTTCGGCGGTGGAAACGTCGTAGTTTTCCAGATACACCACCTGCAGGAACTTGCGCGCCCGCGGATGGCGGTCGATCAGCGATGCCAGCGCGTTAATGTAGCGGATAATCAGTTTGGCGCGGTAGTAGCCGGGCGCGGCCTTGGCCCCGAACAGGAACAGCCGGGGCGGGGCGTCGTAATTCGCGTCCTCCACAATGCGGTTATACATCACCTGAACGTGCAGGGCGTTGAGCAACTGGCGCTTGTACTCATGCAGGCGCTTGGCCTGTACGTCAAAAATGAAGCTCGGGTCCACCGTGACCCCCTGCCGGCGAACGATCAGCTGCGCCAGCCGCTCCTTGTTATGGCGCTTGACCAGCGCAAACTGTTCGCGGAAAGCTGCGTCCTCCGCAAAGGGAATCAGCGATTCCAGCTTTTGCGCATCGTGGAAGAACCCATCCCCGATGGTCTGGGAAAGCAAATCGCGCATTTCCGGGTTGGCGGACAGCAGCCAGCGCCGGTGCGTGATGCCGTTGGTAATGGCGCTGAACTTGCCCGGGTCGGTCAGCCAGTAATCGTGGAAAAGCCCTTCCGTCAGGATTTTGCCGTGCAGCTGGCTTACCCCGTTTACGCTGAAGCTGGCGGCCACGCACAGGTTAGCCATGTGCACCTGCCCGTAGCCCAGGATAGCCATCTGCCCGATGCGATCCCACTGGTCGGGGTAGAACTTGAACAGGCGCTCGCAAACGCGGCGGTTTAGCTCCTCCAAAATCATGTAGATGCGCGGCAGGGTCTGCTTCATCATTTCCTGCGGCCAGCGTTCCAGCGCTTCCTGCATCACGGTATGGTTGGTGTAAGCCACGCACTGGTGGGTGATGCGCTCGGCATCCTCCCAGGTGAGGCCCTCCTGATCAATCAGCAGGCGGATCAGTTCCGGAATGGCCAGCCCCGGGTGCGTGTCGTTGATGTGGAAGACGACCTTCTCCGGCAGAAGGTCGAAGTTGTTGCCGTACTGGCGCTTAAAATCTTTGAGGGCATACTGGAGCGTGGCCGAGGTAAAGAAGTACTGCTGCTTCATGCGCAGCATCTTGCCTTCCCAATGGCTGTCCTCCGGGTAAAGCACCTTGTTGATGACCTCGGCCATCTTCATTTCGTCCAGCGCCTTATCATACTCGCCCCGGCCGAAGGTTTTCAGGTCGAACACCTCGCAGCTGCGGGCGCTCCATGTGCGCAGGGTGTTTACACAGTCGGTATCGTAGCCGACGATGGGCATATCGTAGGGCACGGCGTCGATGGTATAGGCGTTTTCCAGCGTGAACACATGCCGCCCGTTCAGCTCGCTTTCGCGCACATCGCCGCCGAACTGCACCTGGCAGATGTCCTCAGCCACCATCATCTCCCACACGTTGCCGTTTTGCAGCCATGTATCGGGCAGTTCCACCTGCTGGCCGTCCACAATCTTCTGGCGGAAGAGCCCGTACTCGTAGCGCAGGGTGCAACCCATCGAAGGAATGTTCAGGCTGGAAAGGCTGTCCAGAAAGCAGGCGGCCAATCGGCCCAGACCGCCGTTGCCCAGCGCGGGCTCCGGCTCCTCGCCCAGCAGCGCGAGCGGGTCAATTTCCAGCTCCTTTAGGGCAAGGCGGTAGTTTTCCTGGCTGCAAAGGTTAATCAGGTTGGAGTTAAGGCTGCGGCCCATCAAAAACTCTACCGACAGGTAGTACAGGCGCTTGCCCTGTTCATTGAGCCGCTTTTCACGGCTGACCATCCATTTTTGCATGATCTGGTCGCGTACGGTGGAGGCGGTCGCCTTGTATAGCTGTTGCAGGGTCGCGGTTTTCACGGTTGCGCCGTAGTAGCGCTGCAATTTGCCTACGATGCTCTGCTTGATGCTTTCGACGTCAAAATGGGTTGCGGGCATAAAATACCTCCCTATCAGGATGCTGTATTATAGCATGCCCGGCAATCCCTTGGCAATTCCGGTACAAAAGGAAACCAGCAGGGCGGAAGAGAGTGGAAAGGCGGCGGACAAGGGAGCGCGATCGCGGCAGAAGAGTCCCTGATGGAGAAACGTGATAAGCGCAATGCGACAGTCCAAATACCGACGGACACAATAGCGATTAAAATGTTCCACGTGAAACATTGCATGGAAGGCAAACAAAGCAAAAGGATAAAAGCAGTCGATGGATGGAAGGAGGACATAACCCGTTCGAGTGGATTGTCAGGCGTTAAGATTTCTGAATGTTCCACGTGAAACATTTCCGTGCTGAAATCCGCTCTCTGGAATAACCCGAACCTATAATGAAAGATCGGCTCTGCTACGGACAGAAAGCGATACGGGCGTGGTGAAAAAGCCCTGACCATGTTCCGCGTGAAACCTATGGTATAGGGTGAGGCCTTCAAATACCATCCGCCTAATCAAGCCTATACGTTGCGCCCCTATGCCGCGCGCTGTAAACGCTATGTCATGTGTAAGCGCTCGCTTCTTCCCAAGCTGCCGCAGGTACGTTTCAGGTCTGCCCCCGCCACCCCCATTCCCCAGTCTTGCCAAGCGCCCGCGCGGCGCGGTACAATAGGTGCAGAGGGGGAATCGGCATGGCGTTTACACCCGCGCAGGAGGCTGCGATTCACGCGCTAAACCGGGAGCTGCTGGTATCCGCAGCGGCAGGCAGCGGCAAAACGCGTGTGCTGGTAGAGCGGATTGTGTGGCTGCTCACGGAGCAGGGCCTTTCGGTGGATCGGCTGCTGGTGGTCACCTTTACGCATGCGGCGGCAGCCGAGATGCGTGAGCGCTTGCAGTTGCTTTTAACCGAAGCTGCCACGGACAACCGGGCGCTCAGGCATCAGGCGGAGCTGCTGGACACCGCGCAGATTAGTACCCTGCACAGTTTCTGCCAGACGCTGGTACGCAATTACTTTCAGGCGGTAGAGGTTGACCCTCAATCGACCTTGGGCGACGAGTCGCAATGCGCGCCGTTGCTGAGCGACGCGCGCGCGGAGGCGCTGGAGTGGCTTTATGAGCAGGCCGCCTCCGGCGATGCAGACTGCGCCACGCTGACCGCCAAGTTTGAGGATGCGGCTATCGACCGCATGCTGTCGGAACTGTACCCCTTCCTCCTTTCGCTGCCAGACCCCTTTGGCTGGTTTACACAGCAGGGCGAAAAACAGTATAGCCCGGAAGATTTGCAACGCGGCCCTCTGGCCGAAACGCTGCTGGCCGATTGCCGACTGCAGCTGGACGGGCTACAGGCGCTGGTCGCGGCCTGTGAGGCGCTGGCGCAAAACCCTCTATGCCCCGCGGCCTATGCGCAGAGCATCCGTGCCGACGGGCAGGCGGTGGAGGCGCTGTGCGCCGTATTGCCGCAGGGCTTGCAGGCAACTGCGGCGCAGGCGCGAGGTTTTTCGCTTACACGTTTGCCCACGGTGCGCAATCTGGTGGGCGAGGAAGCGGAGCTGCGCGACGCGTACAAGGCGTTGCGCGAACGGATTAAAAAAGGCGCGGCGGCTGTGGGGCAGCGCTTGCCCGCCGATCCGGAACCGGCGCTGGCCCGGCTGAACGCCATGCAGCCCGCGTTGCGCGCGCTGGGGCGCACCGCGCAGGAGATGGACGCGCGCTATGCCGCCCGCAAGCGCGAGCGGACGCTGATGGATTTTCATGATCTGGAACGCTTCGCCTTGCGCATCCTTGCGCAGCCGGCCATCCGTGAGGAAGTAGCCGCGCGTTACGACGGCGTGTTTGTGGATGAGTATCAGGATATCAGCGGTGTGCAGGAGGCGATCCTGAACGCCGTCAAGCGCGATGTTTCACGTGAAACAATCGGCAGCCCCCAGCGCGTGTTTTATGTGGGGGATGTCAAGCAGAGCATTTACCGTTTCCGGCAGGCGGACCCGACGCTGTTTATGGACAAGGCGCGCGCCTTCGGCGCCGAGGCGGATGCGCCCTGCCGCCGGATCACGCTCAACGCTAACTTTCGCTCGCGCGAGGCGGTGCTGGCTGGCGTCAACCGTGTGTTTGAGCAGGTGATGCGCGCCGATGTGACAGAAATCGACTACGATGCCGAGGCCCGGCTGTACCCCGGCTTGCCGAGCCGGGGCGATCCGCCGGTGAGCCTGCACCTGTTTGCCCAGCCGGTGCGTGCCGCCGACCGCGCCCGCCTGCAGGCGTACGCCATCGGCATGGAAATCCGCCGCCGCGTGGGGCAGCCGACCCTCGACCGGGACGGCAACCCCGGCCCTGCCCTCAGTTACCGGGATTTTGCCATTTTAAGCCCGAAGATGAAGGATGTTTCCGCCGTGCTGGAGCGGGTGTTCGGCGAGCTGGGCATCCCTCTGTACTGTGAGGATCGGCGCTCCGCCCTGCACAGCGAGGAGATTGCGCAGGCCCTGAACCACCTGCGGCTTCTGGATAATCTGGCGGATGACCTGTCGCTGATCGCCTGCCTGAAAAGCCCCGCCGTGGGGTTGGACGAGCGGGAGCTGACGGCCATCCGCCTGCGCACGCCCGAGGGTTCTTATCTGGACGCGCTGCGTGCCGAAGCCGACGCGCCCGGCCCGCTGGGCCGGCGTTGCGCCGCCGCGCTTGCCATGCTTGCGCAGGAGCGATTCCTCGCGCGGGAGATGCCGCTGGACCGCTACCTATGGGGTTGGCTGCATCGCTCGGGGCTGTACGCGTTTTACGGCTGCCAGCCCAACGGCCAGCTGCGGCAGGCGAACCTTCGCATGCTCTGCCAGAAAGCGGGCGACCATGTGCGCCAGCGCGGCGGCGATCTGCGCGATTTTTTAAACACTGTGGAAGCGCGCGCGGATGTGCGCGACGGCGGCAGCCCCACGGTGCTCAGCCCTTGGGAGGACGTGGTGCGCGCCATGACCATCCACAAGTCCAAAGGGCTGGAGTTCCCCGTGGTGTTTGTGATGGGGCTGGAGCAGCCCTTCAGCCAGAAGCGCGGCGGCGCACCCGCGCGGCATGCGCGGCTGGGCGTGGCCCTGCCGTATGTAAACGAGCAGACCCGCACCACCGGGGCGACGTTGCTGCAAAGCGCCATCGAGCTGCGCGCGCAGGCGGAAGAACGCGCTGAGCGGGCGAGGCTCTTATACGTGGCCATGACGCGTGCCCGGGAGGAGCTGATCCTGCTGGGCTGCGGTAACGCTGTGCACCCGGAGGATGCCGCCGACGGTTTTACCCGCATGCGGGGTGGCACGGCATACGCGGTGTTCAGCGCGGGCAGCATGCTGGACTGGCTGTGCCAGTGTCTGGACGCGCGGGATTCGGTGTCCATTGCCGAACCGGCAGTTTCCGACAGCGAGGGGTGGATAACTCCCTCTCAGGAGGGTTTTTCCACACAATCCACAGACAATCCACAGAAAACCGGGGGCTGGAACGTCGTTTTCCACATTGACCCGGCGGAAGTCGCGGCCGCCCAGCGCTACGCGCGCGGCCAGAAAGAGCTGAGCGCGCTGGACAAACGCCGTGCCCGGCTGGCCGCGCTGGCGCAGGAGGCCCGCGCGCTGGCCCACACCCTGCGGCTGGAACCGCAGGCCGAGCCTCCGGAAGGCAGTAACCAAGGCTTAGCAGCGCGTGAGCAAGGCGCAACCGTGCAAACTACACCTGCCCTCTTTACACATGCGCCTTTCCAGCCCGCCGCAAGCGACGCGGCTACGGGCGCGGAACATACGCAGGTAGGCGTGACCCCTGCGCCAACCGGCTGGGGCACGCCGGCGCAGGGGGTCGATCCGCTCGCACCGCCGCTGCGCTTTGTGAGTACCCCTTACAAGGTGGGCGCCACCGCGCTGGTGCGGGCTGAGCAGGAGGCCGCTGCCGGGGTGTTGTTAGCCGCAGAGGCCGACGTCGATCCGGCAGAGGCGGAGCCGACCGAGTGCAAGCGCCTGCCCCTGCCGCTCACGCGCCCGCGCCGTATGGCCGATTTGCCGGATTTGCCTGCGTTTTTACAGCCGCCACCGGAGCAGACCGGCCTGCGCCGCGGCGTGGCGACGCACCGGGTATTAAGCCTGCTGCCTTTTGCGACCCTGCGCCCCGTGGCGGATGAATCTGCAGCCCTGCGCGCCGCCGTGCAGGCGCAGCTGGAGGCGATGGTCGCCCATCGGCAGCTGACTGCCGAGGAGGCCGCGCTGGTGGATACGCAGGCCGTGTTGCGCTTCCTGCAAAGCCCGTGGGGGCGGGAGGCGCTCACCGCCGACACCGTGCGGCGGGAGTGGAGCTTCAACCTGCGCCTGCCGGAGCGCGACGGGCTGCTGGTGCAGGGCGTGATCGACCTGTGCACCCTCCGGCAGGGGCAATGGACGCTGGTGGATTATAAAACCGACGCGGTGCCCGACGCCGAGGCGCTCTGGCCGCTGTACGGCGCGCAGATCGACCTGTACCGCCGCGCCCTGCGGGAGGCGACGGGCATGCCGGTGCGCAGCGCCACGCTGTACGCGCTGGCGCTGGGGGAAGGGGCGACGCGCAGCTGAACTGTACGTGCGAAGTGCGCGGGTCGTGCCCCGCCATGCAGTAAAGCAGAGGAGCCCGTATCGCCGCTACCTATTTACCCAAGTGCTGTCGAGATGGTCGGCAAACCCATATGCCAAAGGATACCGATGTTCTTTGGCCGATCCCCTTGAATGCTTATATAATTGGAAGCAATCCGATGGGTGCTGCTGAGCAGTGGGCGGATCCTTACATGGATGAGAATCCATCGGACGACAGAGCGCGACCCGCTAAATCCGTGTGCATGTGCAGCCCTCACCCTGAAGTGCATTCTGCACTGCGCTGTGTACCGCGCCTGATAATTTGTGCCTGTGCGCTGCCCATACCGCGAGCGGGACGGAAAACATCCCGGAAACCATGCAAACATTGTACATGCGCAGATGCTGCCCCGTCCCGTCCACAACCGACAACACTTCGATGGTCATCCTGAAAGGGTACGCAATCAAAGCGTAACATTTTGTTCGCCCGATGGGAACAAACGCCGCCGCCGGTTCGTCCTATGGGTGTCGAAGCCCGTGTGCCCGCGCCAGGCGGAAATATCGCTTGCGTTTGCCGGGGTTTCTGAGTACAATAACGGTGTCGCCCGCTTTGGCGGCTGGACCCGCGGGCCGCAACCGCCCGCACCGTATGAGGGAGTGTATTGCCTGTGAAGAATGTTCGCCTCCGGCAGAACCAGACGCGCCACACGCGCAAAATCGTGCTGCTGACGGCATTGCTGGCGGCCGCTTTGGTGATGACCGGCTGCTATATGGAGCCGGACCGTATTGTGGATGACACCAACGGACTGACCGTCGCTACCGGCGGGCAGCAGTTCCAAAGCGTGATTACGCCTACCCCCGTGGTAACGGCTACGCCGGTGCCGTCCGCCACGTCGGACAACCAGCAGGTGGATTGGTCCAGCTGGGATTTTGGCAACGATACCGCCACCAACCCGCCCAGCAACGTGATCCCCATCGGCAATAACAACGGCGCCACCACCGGGCAGACGGTGGGGCTGAGCACGCCATCCCCCACGCCCACGACCGGCACCTCCAGCGGCACCACGCTTAAAAGCGGCGCCTCCGGCGATGCGGTTAAAAAGCTGCAGCAGCGTTTGAAAGAGCTGGGGTATTACACCGGCTCGGTGGACGGCAACTACGGCGCGGGCACCGCCAGCGCTGTAAAATCGTTTCAGAGCGCCAATAACCTGACGGCCGACGGCGTGGCCGGCACCAAAACGCAGGATGCTATCTACAGCTACTACGCCGTGGCCAAGAAGAGCTCCTCCACGTCCAGCTCGAGCAGCTCCAGCCACACGAGCAGTTCCAGCAGCTCCAGCAGCTCTTCGTCCGCCAGCAAGTACACCAACGGCAAGACCGACATCTACCTCAAGCTCGGTTCCAGCGGCTCGCAGGTAAAAATCCTGCAAAACCGCCTGATCGTGCTGGGGTATATGAGCGGCACGGCTGACGGGACCTTTGCCGAAACGACCGAAGCCGCGGTGGTGGCGTTCCAGAAACGCAACTCCATTTACGCCGACGGCGTGGCCGGGCCGACGACGCTTACCAAGCTCTATTCCTCCTCGGCCAAGAAGGCCAGCTCCGTGGTGGCCAATCTCGGCTCCCTTAAGCTGGGCATGAACGGCAGCGGCGTGCGCGCCCTGCAAAGCAGGCTTAAGGAGCTGGGATATTACACCGGCTCGGTGGATGGCGATTACGGCGACGGCACCATGGCGGCCGTGGTGGCTTTCCAATCGGATAACGGGCTGACGGCCGACGGCGTGGCCGGCAAGGCGACGCTCAACGCGCTGTACGGCACCACCGGTACCGGCGGCTCCAGCGGCGGCACCGACCCCTCCTCCTACGGCACCACCGTAACCACCAACGGCTACACCTCCATTTCCAGCGCCAAGCCCGGCTCCACCGCCAACGTGACGGCGCTGCAAAGCGTGCTTTCCAGCAGCGGGTATTACTCCGGCTCGCTGGACGGCGATTACGGCACCCGCACCACCGATGCGGTCAAGGCCTTCCAGGCGGCCAAGGGGCTGCGCACTACCGGCGTGGCCGGCCCCACCACCCAGCGCCTGCTGTACGGCGGCACAGCGGCCACCGGCAGCTACAGCAAGCTGGAGCAGGGCTCAACCGGCACGGCGGTTAAGAATCTGCAGTACACCCTGTATGAGCTTCAGTATTACGATGGCAAGATCACCGGCACGTACGACCAGGCGACGGTCAACGCCGTGATGCTGTTCCAGCAGGTGAACGGCCTCGCGGTGGACGGCGTGGCCGGCCAGCAGACGCAGCAGGTGCTTTACAGCAGCGTTGCGAAACCCTGCAACATTTAACGGTTAACAAACCTTACGGCGCGCGGGCCGGGGCAGGCGCCCCGGCCCGCGCGCTGTTTCGGTGGCAGCGCCCACGCGGCGCGTGTGCCGCCCGGAACCGGAGGGCCTATGCCGGATTTGGAGTTTAAGCGGTTGCTCATGCCCGCCCGCGCGCCGGACGGCCAGTATTTCCGCACGGATTATACGCTTAACCTGTACCGCGGCTGCAACCACGGCTGCATCTATTGCGATTCGCGCAGTGTTTGTTATCATATGGAGCATTTCGACCGCGTGCGCGTCAAGCGCGATTGCCTGCCCGCGCTGGAAACCGAGCTGCGCGCCAAAAAACAGCCCGGCGTGGTGGGCATGGGGGCGGCCAGCGACCCCTACAATGCGCTGGAAAGCCGTTTGCAGGTTACGCGCGGTGCGCTGCTGCTCCTGCAACGGTACGGGTTTGGCGTGGCGCTGGCCACCAAGGCGGCGCTGATTGCGCGGGATGCCGATCTGCTTGCCGCCATTGGCCGCAAGGCGTATGCCTGCGCGGCTTTCAGCATCACCACGGCGGATGCCGGGCTGGCGGCGTTTCTGGAGCCGCACGCGCCGCCCCCGGCCGCGCGCTTTGCCGCGATGCGCACGCTGGCGCAGGCGGGCGTGGTTACCGGTGTGTGGATGAACCCCATGCTGCCCTTCCTGACCGACGATCAGGACACCATGCGCGCGGTACTGACGCAAACCGCCGCTGCCGGGGGTCGGTTTGCGCTGTGCCACTTCGGCGTGACGCTGCGCGAGGGCGACCGGGAGTATTTCTACCAGGCGCTGGAGTGGGATGCCCGTTTTGCGCCGCTGCGCGCCCGCTACACGCAGGCATTCGGGCTTGCGTACCTGTGCGCATCGCCGCAGGCGGCCGCGCTTTTGGCCTTCTTTACAGCGGAATGCGATCGGTTGGGCCTTGTGCACGATTTTGCCGCCGTGAACCGCCTTGCCGCGGAGGGCGCGCCGGTGCAGCTGAAACTGTGGTAACGGCGCTGTGTTGCGGGAGTGGCGCAAATGCCATGTTCCGGTTCGGATTATCCGCAGGGGTGGGGATGCGCAGGGGGGTAATCCGGCCATTGAGATCAGCAACACCGCACCTTTATGCAGGAAACCATTGAAGGCAAAGTGATAACAGCGCTGTGTTGCGTGATCGGCGTAATGCTACGTTCCGGTTCGGGATAACCGCCGGGGTGGGGATGTGCAGGGTGTAGTCCGGCCATCGGAATCAGCAACGCCGCCCCTTTATGCAGGAAACCTTCTCCGGCAAGCAGAATAGAACCAACGGCGCGGCGCTCTCCGGCTGCGGCAGAGCCGAAAGAGCTTGTCGTCGTGCGTTTGCCGAATCGCACAAGAATCCCTTCGCTGCCCGTACCGTCTGCCCCGTTGATGGAGCCGGACGGGCTGCCCGTGGTACAGCTTGCCGCACGCCTCCGGCAAGGGCGTTTGGCAGTTTGCTCCATCGATGCGGCGCATGGCGCAGGCTGTCGGTTGCCCTGCCCGGTGTAGACAAACTACACGATTGCGTATGGTACGGCGGCAGGCCCGGGGCTTGCGGGCGGTCGGTCGCCTCCACGCCGATGCGCATCGAGCCGCGTTTGCCGGCCTTGGAAAACCGTAAAATGGAAAGGGAGCGACGGTTTATGCGCTGGAAACGGGGGGTCGCAATCGCCGTTGCACTCACTTTATGGGGAAGCACACCGTCTGCGCCATATGCCGCGCAGGCGGTTTCTGCAGCTTTGCCGACGGGCGCACCGGTTGCCACCACCGGACTCACGACAACGGAACGGGCTGCGAATGCCGCAACGGCATCCCCTTTCGTATCCCCCGCAACCGGGAGCACTCCGGAGCCTGCCACGTCGAGCGCGACCGGCCCCGTGCGCCCAGTAGCGACGGTTGGCCTTGCGACGGCAACCCCCGTCGTAGCCGCGCGTACCGTGACGCCGACCCCCACCGAAACCCCCGGCGCGCCGGAGGGTACGGACGGTACCCCCGCCAATACGCCCGCGGCGATTGCCACCGCGGCGGAAACCATGTGGCGTGCTGATCTGGCGGCGGTGTTTCAAAAGTACCACACGCTGGGCGCGGTGGTGTGCGTGATCCAAAACGGCGCGGTCGCCTATACGGCATGCTACGGGGCGCGCGATTTGGACGGCGCGCCCATGACGGCGGATACGCTGTTTCGCGTCGGCTCCATCAGCAAGATGGTGACCGGCATCGGGCTGATGCGGCTGGTGGAGGAGGGACGGCTCTCGCTGGACGAGGACCTGTCGCCGCTGCTTGGGGTGGCTCTGCGCCACCCGCGTTACCCGGATACGGCCGTCACCCTGCGCCAGCTGATGACGCACACAGCCGCCCTGCGGGACAGCGACGCCTACAACCGCGCGCTGGCGGGCGAGGTCACGCCCCTTTCACAGCTGTTTACAGGCAAGCTCCTGCCGGAGCAGTTTCTTAGCTACACAAAGCCCGGTACACGGTCGCGGTATTCCAATTTTGGCGGCGGGCTGCTGGGGTGTGTGCTGGAGGCGGCATCCGGCACCACCGTGGATGCGTGGATGCAGGCGGAGGTATTCGTCCCGCTGGGGTTGACCGCCGCCTACCAGAGCGCGCTGCTCCCTGCGGATGCGCCGGTCAGCGATCAGTACCAGATGCCCGGGCGCACGCTGGGCGAAGCCGTGCGTGACGGAGCGGCCGCCGTAACCGAGCCGGACCCGCAAACGCACTATACCTGGACGGCGGGCAAGCTGACCCTGTCGGCCCCCGACCTGAGCCGCCTGCTGGTGACCCTGTGCGACGGCGGCGTGTGCGGCGGCAAGCGAATCCTGCGGGAGGATTCGGTGCTGGCCATGCGCACGCTGCAAAACGGGATTGGCTCGGTAACCGGCCGCAGCAACCGGGGGCTGTGCCTGATCCCGCAGGAAAACACGCTGGTGCGCGGCCGTACGCTGTGGGGGCATGGCGGCAAAGCCAACGGGATGCTCTGCGCTGCGTATTTCGACCCGACGGATCGCACCGGCGTGGTGATGCTGACCAACGGCTGCGACCGCCGTGCCACCTACGGCTCGGTCGGCTCGCTCACGGTGGCGGTTACCCGGCTGTGCTATACGCTGCTGGCGCAGGCCGATGCCGTCCGGGCCGAACCGTGGCTGGTGGAGTCGTAAACGGGGCGATGGGGCTGGAACGGAATAGCCGCAGGGTTTAAGGGATACGGCGATATGGGTCGCCGTACAGTTGTTGCTTTGATCGCAAACCCTTTGCTCATAAAGAGGGAAGACAATCTTCTGCAATGCAATAGCGTGGGTTAGAAGTATGCGGGTTTAGCAACAACCAATATGATCTGTAGCCCAACCCGTGAGCGTGATTCTCTGGCGCAATCAGGTTTTCGGTTTCAAGACAGGTTGTGTGCTGTTCCCATAAAGAAATGCCGCCTATGTGCAGCGTTGTGCCGTGCCAGCCGCAATTCCGTTGCGCAGTTTAGAAGCACTGGGGTAAGCTACATTTTGTAAATCTGCAACCCAACCCGTAAGCGTGATTCTCTGGCGCAATCGGGTTTTCGGTTTCAAGACAGGTTGTGCGCTGTCCCTATGAGGGAAAAGCCGCTTGTGTGCAGCTTTGTGCCTCGCCAGCCGCAATTCTGTTGCGCAGGTTAAAAAGCACTGGGGTAAGAAACAACCTTGATGATCTGCAACCCAACCCGTAAGCGTGATTCTCTGGCGCAATCGGGTTTTCGGTTTCAAGACAGGTCGTGCGCTGTTTCTATATGGGAAAAACCGCTTGTGTGCAGCTTTGTGCCTCGCCAGCCGCAATTCCATTGCGCAGCTCAAAAGTACTGGGGTAAGCTACATTTTGTAAATCTGCAACCCAACCCGTAAGCGTGATTCTCTGGCGCAATCCGTTTCTCGGTTTCAAGACAGGTTGTGCGCTGTTCCCATAAGGGAAAAGCCGCCTGTGTGCAGCTTTGTGCCGCGCCAGCCGCATTGGGTGGGGGGTGTGGTTCAACCCTTCTGTCTGCAGGCGTGAGTACCAAATTGTGCATTTTTTCAGCAATTGGATGGAAAAGGACTTTGCAAATCGTCTTTGGGGGTGTAAACTTGTATACAGAATCGTATCCTGAAATAAGGGCTTATGGTCGCTGGGAAACGCCTGTAATGAATGTCACATTTTAACGGGTTAGCGCCCACTTCCGCGAGCCGATTTGAGGCCTCTTTCCGCAAAGGGTTTTATCCGGGCGGTTTGCGGTGAAAGTTGAAAATGTGGCGTATTGTAAGATTCGGATAATTAACACGTGTTCACTCCCATTGAAAGATTGACAATTGAAAAACTGCCTCGTATAATAACCGTAATTGTCATTTTGTGCGCAATTCCGCGCATACGGTGGCAGGCAGGGCGCCCGCCACGGTGCGGCAGCCCGGTTAGACAGGGAAGCGAGGGAACGGCGTGGCCTACGTACAGTTTATACCTAAGCCGCCTGTGATCGACGGTGGAGACCCGGGTGTGTTCGTGCAGGGCACCCATACCCCGGTGCAACTGGTGGAGGCCAGCGGCGTTTGGATACACAGCGCGGGCAGCGCGATGCTGCAGCAACAGAATTACCGCATCTACACCTGCGATAAGTGGATGTGGATGATCGTGGACGACGGGGGCATTACCTTCACCTGCAAAGAGGATGAGTTTACCCTCGGCAAGGGCGAGTGCGTGGTCATCCCCCCCAGCGTAGACGGGTGCGGCCTGAAAAACGCCAAGGATGCGCGCGTGCTCTGGCTGACCATCGACGGGCCGCTGAGCGCTGATTTTTTGCGCCAGATGAACGCCCTGAGCGATGTGCCTGCCAAGCAGGGCACCCTGCCTTCGCAGGTGCTTTTAACGCGGCAGATTGTGCAGGTGCTGGTGCGCCACACCGGCAGCGGGGATGCCAGCTACCAGCTTTGCCAGCTGCTTTGGGGCCTGCTGGCCGCGCACAGCGGCCAGAGCGTGGCCATGAGCGCCACCCTGAGCCACGAAATCGCCCGCGTGGTGGATACCCTGCGCGCCTGCCAGTACCGCGACGCCTTTTCGCTGGCGGATATGGCGGCCATCAGCCGCATGCCGGTGGAAACCTTCCGCAAGCGCTTTTCCGCGGAGCTGGGCATTCCCCCGCTGGCGTACCTGCAGTTCCTCAAGATGGAGCGGGCCAAAACCCTGCTGCGCGGCGGCCTGAACGTGAAGCAGACCGGGGTTGAAATCGGCATGCCGGACCCCTACCATTTCAGCAAGCAGTTCAAGCACGTGGTGGGCATGAGCCCCACCGCCTACTTAAAGCACGTCGGGCGCGGCCAGCACGAGTAATCGGCGCACGCCGGGGCTGCCCAGCCACAGGATTCATCAACACGGCGGGGATGCGATGCGCACCCCCGTTCAGCCTGCTGAAAAAGGCCCATCTGCTTTGTCGCCTGCACCGGATCAGGGCGGTCACGTACGTCCGTGTACGCTCCCGCCCTGATCCGGTTTGGCTTCGCGCATCTGAACCTTTTTGAGCAGGCTGCTTCCTGGTATCTTTAAGGGGTTTGTCAACGGTCTGGGCGGGGATGCGATGCGCACCCCCGCTTTTCCTGTCGCTTCGCCGCAGGCGAAAGCGACCCGAAGGCAGGGCGTGAAACGAGTTGGCAAACGGCAGTGCAGCCTGTGAAGCATGACCTCCCAAATAGAACCTCAAAGCTTTATACCGCAGCGTTTTAACGAAAGTGAGTGAACACCGCCACAGGCGTTCTGAGGCGAATGGCGGTGTGACTTTGCCGGTTTTTCGACAGCCCCGGCGGGGATGCGATGCGCATTCCCGCTTTTTCTGTCGAAATTGGCGGCAGTGCAGGAGGCACTGCTCCCTTTCGGCACTCAAACCTCCAGCCGCAAGATCGCGCAAAGAGGGGGCAGGAGATTTCATCCCCTGCCCCTCTTTGCATTGCTACCGTATGGCCTGATACACCGTAAACGCCGCTGTTTTCTCTACTTCGGCCAATTTCGTCAAGCCATAATCCGCCCTGAGATACTGCTCCAGCGCCGACCTCGGCCCTTCGCCCCCCACCAGCAATACCCGCGTATCCGCCGCAAAATACGCCTGCGTATCCCACTGTTCCATTCCCAGCCCTGCAAGCTGTGCCTGCCACACCGGCGAACGGCTGATGCCGCTGCCCCAGTATAGCAAATTGCGCAGCTGCCCCGGCGCATAGATCGCCGTCGGCGCAAAGTTCTGGCAATAGTCGGTTACAAACACCGTATCCGGGTGCGCGGCCACATAGGTGTTTACTGCATCCGCCAGCGCTGCGTTGGTCTGATCGGGTGCCGTGGCCCAGCGGGGCGCCAGCCCGTGCCCGGGGTCGAGCGCGAACGTCAGCGCGCCGCCCAGCAGAGCCGCCGCAAGCGCCAGTGCGGCCGTGCGGCGCAGGGTCGGCGCTTTGCGGGATTCGCTCCATTTGGCAACAAGGTTGGCCGAAAGGGGCCTGAATTGTGCCGATGCCTCCGGCAGCGCCTGCGCTCCGGGGGCAAGTGCCGCGGCCAGGCCCGGCCACAGCAGCGCGTAGGTCGGGGCTGCGACTGCGACGGCCAGCCGCAGCGGGAAACGCCCCAGCACTCCGTAAAAATAGGCAATCAGCAGCACCGCGTACCCCAGCCGAGCCAACAGCTCCGCCGCGAGCCAGCCTTGCCTGCGCCTGAGCGCTACGCCGCAGGCCGCGAGCGCCGCCAGCCCCCAGCCCAGCAGATTCCAGCCGAACATGGGGTAACGCCGTGCCACGCTGCCCGTGGCCTTGAGCACCGCGCCCAGCCCGCCGCCCGTTGCCTGCGCCGCGGCCAGCGCCCCGTTCAGGCGGGCCAGCGAATCGGTCTGGATGCGGGCATCGAGGAAATACCAGTTGCGCGCCAGCCCCAACAGCCCGTCCGACCAGCCTGCCGCCTGCGCGGCGGTGTGCAGCGCTTCCGCCGGGAGGGGCGCGGTGTGATAATCCAGCAGCGCAGTCGCTTCGCGGTCGAAGGCGGTATAGGCGGCCCAGCCGGGCTCGGCCGCGTATAGCGACTGATCCGTCAGTGCAAGCGCGCCGGTGATCGCCAGCGCGCCCACGGCCAGCAGCGCCTGCGCCCGGCAGCGCGGCACGCGGCGCACTAGCGCGCCGAGGCCCCACAGGGCCCAAAGCGGGCAGAGCATCAGCGCGACGTTGGGCCGCAGCCCAAAAGCCGCGAGCCACAGCAGCGCGGCTGCCGTGATACGCGCCGCACGCGCGCGCGTGCCTGCGTCATTTGGCAGCGTGGCCAGCAGCAGCAGCGCCCCCGTGGCCGCGAACCCCGATACCGCCGAAAATTGCAGTTGTGCCGTAAAGGGTAAAAGCACACCGATATACAGGCTTGCGTAAGCGGCAATCCCCACCCACGCGGCAAAGCCGGCTTCGGCGCACAGGGTCAGCGCGCCCATGGCAAGCGCGGTCAGCGCGCCATACTGACAGGCGAGCAGCAGCACCGTATGCCACGGAACCGCGCCGCACAGCCCGTACAGCGCCGCCAGCAGCGCGCCGTAGCCGTAGCCGGTGCTCACCGTGGCTGGGCTGGGTTTGCCGGTCAGCAGCCCCGCCGCCACCGTGATAATGGAACAATCGTCGTTGGTTTCAAACGTCAGCCGGCTGACCGCGAGCGTTACGCCCATCGACAGCAGCGCCAGCGCGGCCGCCAGCAGCCAGCGGGTGCGCTCGCCCTGGCGGTTCAGGCCGTCGAGTGTTTTCATGCCGTACTCCTTTGGGGTTGTCAGGCCCATTATAGCATGGGGCCGCTATGCTGGCAACGCGCCGCGCCCCCGCGGCTTTACAAAAACAGGCGCGCTGGGTATAATAGGGTATTCCACCCCGACGAAAGAAGGCCTTCCCGTTTGAAAGTGATGGCTTGCAACCTGAAACGGCAATACGACCTGTACGCCCCGGAGTACGAGCAGGCCGCGCTGGAGGCGCTGCGCAGCGGCTGGTATGTGCTGGGCCGCGAGGTTTCCGCCTTTGAGGAAGAATTTGCCCGCTATATCGGCGCGGCGCAGTGCGTGGGCCTGGGTAACGGGCTGGACGCGCTGTGGATCGCCTTCCGCCTGCTGGGCGTCGGCCCGGGCGACGAAGTGCTGGTCAGCTCCAACGCGTACATCGCCTGCGTGATGGGCATTACCATGAACGGCGCGACCCCCGTGTTTGTCGAGCCGGATGCGTTTGACAACATCGACGCTTCCCGGCTGGAAGCCGCCGTGACCCCGCGCACCAGGGCCATCCTCGCGGTGCATCTGTACGGCACCGCCTGCGATATGGATACGATCATGGATGTGGCGCGCCGCCACAACCTGCTTGTGGTGGAAGATTGCGCCCAAAGCCACGGCAGCACCTTTCACGGCAGGCGGCTGGGCACGTTTGGCACAGTGGGCTGCTTCAGCTTTTACCCCACCAAGGGGCTGGGCGCCTTTGGCGATGCGGGCGCCATTGTGACCGATGATCCGGCGCTGGCGGAAAAATTCCGCACCTTCCGCAACTACGGCAGCCGTGTGCACTATCACTTTGAAACCGTGGGCACCAACAGCCGCCTGGACGAGTTGCAGGCGGCGCTGTTGCGCGTGCGCCTGCGCCATTTGGAGGCACTGAACGCCGAGCGCTGCCGTCTGGCCGACCGCTACCTGCGGGAGCTGCGCCTGCCCGGGCTTGCGCTGCCGCGTCTGCGCCCCGGGGCCGATAGCACCTGGCACCAGTTTGTGGTGCACTGTGACCGGCGGGACGCGCTGGCCGCCGCCCTGAAGCAGGACGGGGTGGATACGGGCATCCATTACCCCATCCCGCCGCATCTGAGCGAGGCGTACGCGTACCTGGGCTACGCGCCGGGCGCATTCCCCATTGCGGAGCGCTACGCCGCCGAGGTGCTCAGCCTGCCCATGTACAACGGCATGACCGATGCCGAACAGGCGTATGTGATCGAGCGCATCAACGCCTTTAAGGGGTGAACCGATGGCCGCGCTGAACCTGGTGCCTTACACGCCGGAATGGGCCGAGCGCTGGGATCGCTTTGTAATGCAGGAATCCCAGAACGGCACATTTTTACAGACGCGCCGCTTTTTAAGCTACCACCCCGAGGGGCGCTTTCAGGACGCGTCGCTGATGGTAGCCATGGACAACGGCGAGCTGGTGGCCGTGGTGCCCGCCGCCGAGTGCGAGGTGGAGGGCGAGCTGTGGTACCGCGCGCACCCCGGCAGCACCTTCGGGGGGATTGTGCTTTCCAAACGGCTGGTGCAGGCCGATAAGGTGATCGCGCTGGTGCAGGCGCTGGACGGGCGGCTCTGCCAGCGCTACCGTGCCTGCGAGCTGAAAATCACGCCCGCGCTGTTTGCCGCGCGCCCCACGGAATTGTTGGAGTACGCGCTTTTTTACTGCGATTACGCGCAGGAAACCGAAATTTCCGCCTATGTGCCCATGGCCGGGCAAACGCCGGAAACGCTGCGCGCGCGTTACTCCGCCACCAAGCGTTACGAGCTCAAGCGCGCCGAGGCGCAGGGGCTGACTGCCGCGTGGCTGAACGGCGAGGCCGAGCTTACGGCGTTTTACGAACTGCTGTCGCTGAACATGCAAAAGTTTAACACCGTGCCGGTGCATACGCTTGCGGAGCTGACCGACTTTGCCTGCGCCCGCCTGCGGGAGGAAATCCGCTTTCTGGGCGTGCGCGACGCGTCGGGCGCGCTGGTGGCGGGGGCGTGCTTGTTTTACTTTGCGCAGACCCGTACGCTGCACACGCAGTATCTGGCTTCGGATACGCGGCTGGGCGGCTATTCCCCCTCGGCCTTCCTGTACGATCAGGTGCTGCGCGCGGGGCTGGAGCTGCACGCTTCGCAGGTGTCGCTGGGCACCAGCACCTTCCGCCACGGGCATGTGCTTAACATCGGCCTGATCCAGAACAAGGAAGGCTTCGGCTGCGAGCACTCGCTCAACCGGCTGTTTACCAAACGCTACCGCTGACCCCCCGCGGGCAGGGCTGCGCGGGCAAGGGAGGAAACCGACCATGGAACTGGACGGCGTGCGGATGCTGGAGTTTGCCCAGCATGGGGACGAGCGCGGCCACCTGGTGGTGGTGGAGGGCGAAGGCGGCGTGCCGTTTGCCATCCAGCGCGTTTTTTATATGTTACGGCTCCGACCCCGACGTGGTGCGCGGGCAGCACGCCAACCGGCGTACGGCGTTCGTGCTGATCAACGTGGCGGGGCGCAGCAAGGTGCGCGTGCGCGACGGGCGGGGCAACGAGGCCACCTTCGCCCTCAACCGCCCGCATACGGGCATCTACCTGCCCCGCATGGTCTGGAAGGACATGTACGATTTTTCCGCCGATTCGGTGCTGCTGGTGCTGGCCAGCGAGCATTACGATGCGGCGGAATACATCCGCGATTATACGCAGTTCGAGCGGGAGGTCAACGCCGATGCCTAAACTGTCCATCGTGATCCCGGTGTACTATAACGCCGAGAACCTGCCCCCGCTGTATGCCGATCTGCGCGAAAAAATCGTCGAAGGCCCGGATTTTACCTACGAGCTGGTGTTTGTGGACGACGGCTCCGGCGATAACAGTTATGAAGTCCTGCGCGGGCTGGCGGACAAGGACCCGCATGTGCGGGTGTTCCGGCTGAGCCGCAATTTCGGCAGCGACGCGGCCGTGCTGTGCGGGCTGACCCAATCCACCGGGGATTGCGCGGTGGTTAAGGCTGCCGATTTGCAGGAGCCGACCGAGATGCTGCTGGAAATGTACCAAAAATGGCTTGCGGGCGACCGCGTTGTGCTGGCGGTGCGCGAGGGCCGGGAGGAAAGCCGCTCGCAGGAGTGGTTTGCCAACCTCTACTACCGGCTTACGCGCCGCGTGGCCCTGCCCACCATGCCGCGCACGGGTTTTGACGTGTTTCTGCTGGACCGCAGCGTGATCGGCGTGCTCGCGGGGCTGAACGAGGCCAACTCCGCGCTGTCTGGGCAGGTGCTGTGGAGCGGCTTTCAAACCGGCACCGTCACGTACCTGCGCCGCGCCCGTAAAATTGGCAAAAGCCGCTGGACGCTGCGTAAAAAGCTGCGGCTGGTGTCGGATACGCTGTTCAGCTTTTCCACCGTGCCCATTACGATGGTGTCGGTGCTGGGCGGGCTGTCGGTGGTCGGCTCGGTGCTGTGGGGCGCTGGACGCGCTCATTTCCAAGCTGACCAACCAGACCCATGTGGAAGGCTGGACGATGCTGTTCATCTTTAACCTGATGAGCTTTGGGGTGATCATGCTCACGCTGGGCCTGCTGGGCGGCTACCTGTGGCGCACGTTTGATGCCTCGCGCCGCCGCCCGCCCTATATTATTGAGGAGCGGTACACCGGCGCGCCCGCCTCCGCGCCGGAGGAGAAGGCATGATCCAAAAATGCAAGGCTTGGCTGGCCGGGTGGAGGGCAGCCCGCGCGGCGCGGCGCTTGTGCAGTTTATCAAGTTTGGGCTGGTGGGCGTCAGCAATACGCTCATTTCGCTGGGGGTTTACTGGCTCTGCTTTTACGGGTTTGGCTGGCATTACCAGCTCAGCAATGTGCTCAGCTTTGTGGTGAGCGTTTCCAACGCCTATTTCTGGAACAGCCGTTACGTGTTCCGCAGCGGCGAGCGGCGCACCCCGGCGGCGCACGTGCGCGCCTACCTGAAGGCGTTCGTTTCCTACGGCAGCACCTTTCTGCTGAGCACCGCGCTGCTGACCGTGCTGGTGGAGGCTTGCGGCATCCCCGCCGGCATCGCGCCGCTGGTGTGCCTGCTGGTGACCATCCCGCTCAATTTTGTGCTGAATAAGTACTGGGCGTTCCGCAGCCATAAGGCAAAGCCCGACGTTGAAACCGATAAGCCGGAATAAGCGGGTCAAGGGATGCAATCCCTTGTCGGGTTCCAAGGGGGTAACCCTTGGCGGGCTTTAGCGCCAAAGGGAAGCGTGCGGCCAGTGGCCGCTTCGCCGCAGGCGAAAGCGACCCGCAGGCGGGGCGTGAAACGAGCAGGCAAACGGTAGTGCAGCCTGCGAAGCTTGAACGCCCGGGTCAAAACCCCAAAAGCCTTACGCCGCAGCGCATCTGTGTAAGCGAGCGAACAGTGCCGCAGGCGCTGTGGGGCGTATGACGACCGCGCTTTGCCGGAGTTTATTGACAGCTGGGGCGGGGCGAAGCCCCGCCCCTTTTCCTGCCCGGCGACAATCCTTGCGATTTCAGCAAAATCCGTTTACAAAGGAGGCGAGGCCCATGCAGCGCGCAACCCTGCGCGCCCGCGTGCGTGGCCGCTGGGCGGGCATGCGTCTGTGGCGTCGCCTTTTGCTTTTGCTGCTGGCGTCGGCATTGCTCGCGCTGGGCGGCGAGGCGCTGCACAACCTGCCCGCGCTGGCGACCATGGGCCTGACCCCCGAGGCGCTGCCCCTCAGCCGCCTGCGCGCGGAGGCGGATGTGCCTGTAACGCAGGATGCCGAGGGCTTCCACCTGACAAAAGCCGCCGGGCGCTCCGTGGATCTGGTGTGCGATTCGCTGGGTGTGGCCCTGCGCAGCGTAACGGTGGAACTGGCGGGCGAAGGCGTGGTAACCGTCGCGCTGCTGACCGCCGATCAGGCCAACACCGCTGTGCCGCTGCAAGTGTACAGCGAGCCTTGCGTGGCTTCCGACCCGGCGCTTTGCGTGAGCCGCGCCGCGCTGCACAGCGCCGGGAGCGTCGGGCTGTTTCGCGTGCGCCTGAAGCCCGCGGGCGACGGCGCGCTCACCCTGCGCACCGTGACCCTCAACGCGCCGCTGCCCTTTGTGTGGCAGCCGGTGCGGATGGGGCTTGCCTTTGGCGCGTGGCTGTTCGCGTTGTGCGTGCTGTGCCTGCGCGAGGTGCACACGCCGTATGTGCCCAACCGTTGGACGCACCGGCTGTGGGTGGTGCTGCCGCTGGTGGGGCTGATGGCCTTTGCTGTGGTGCTGGGCGGCTGGATCGCTCCGGACCAGCCGCTGGGCAAGGATTTGTCCGACGCCGAGGCTGCCGAAAGCCACACCGACGCCTATGCCGTGCTGTTTGAAACCCTGCGCGCCGGGCGGCTGGATGTGGATCGCACGCCCGACCCCGGGTTGCTCGCGCTTAAAAACCCGTACGACGCCAGCGAACGCACCCAGAACGGCACGAACTTCCCCTTTGATTACGCGCTGTACAACGGGCGCTTCTATCTGTATTACGGCCCCGCACCGGTGCTGACGGTCTACGCCCCCTACCATTTGCTGACCGGCCGCGTGCCCAACGCGCGCGATGCGTCGCTGTGGATGGCGCTGCTGGCCATCGGCTTTACGGGCTGGGCGGTGTGCGGGCTGGCCCGCCGCTACGCGCAGGGCGCAAGTGTACTGGCCGTGGCGCTGTGCTGTGTTACGGCGGTGTTTGCGGACGGCGCGCTGCTGCTGTTTGCCTCGGCGGATTTTTACTATCTGGCGGAGTTGAGCTTTGTAACCTTCGCTGCGGGCGCGGCGGGCTTTGCGCTGCACGCGGCGTGCCAGCCGCGCCGTGGGGTAGCCGTTGC
>CAXXGW010000004.1:0-34330 GCA_963666755.2 Candidatus Limiplasma sp. | reverse complement strand
GCGGCGTGCTAGCCAAGAGCTTTGCGCGCATCCACGCGGCGAACCTCATCAACAACGGCATCCTGCCCCTGACCTTTGCCGACGAGGCGGATTACGACCGTTTTGCCCAGGGCGATGTGCTGGCGCTGGATTTTGTGCGCGAACGCATTATGCGCGGCGAGGAGCGCATCCCCGTGCGCAACATGACGCAGGGCTTCGTCTGCCAGATGCTGTTGCCCCTGAGCGACCGCCAGCGCGCGATGATCCTCGCGGGCGGGCTGATTAACATGATCCGCGAACAGGCCTGACGGCGACCAGCCGGGCGGGTTGCGAAAAAACAACAGCGCAAGCCCTGCCGACAACCAAAAAATCAAACCGCATAGCCCCGCCGGACACAGCGTCTGCGGGACTGTGCTTTTTTTAATACAGGGGGGGTGAGGCATACACGTGTCTGTAGCGCGGCGTTTTCGCTCACAGATGGCTTGCCGCGCGGGCACATCATCAGCCGATCTGCTCGCAAACCCCGAAGGGTGCAGGGGCGAGCGGAAAGCCTCTGCCGTGTCTGTAGCGCGGCGCTTTCCCTCAAAGATGGCTTGCCGCGCGGGCGCAGCTTCAGCCGAATCGTCCCGAATGCCCCGAAGGGTGCAGGAGCGAGCGGAAAGCCCCTGCTGTGTCTGTAGCGCGGCGTTTTCGCTCACAGAGGGCTTGCCGCGTTGGCACATCTTCAACCGATCTGCCCACAAACCCCGAAGGGTGCAGGGGCGAGCGGAAAGCCCCTGCCGTGTCTGTAGCGCGGCGCTTTCGCTCACAGAGGGCTTGCCGCGCGGGCACATTGTCAGCCGAACCGCGCCGCAAACCCCGAAGGGTGCAGGGGCGAGCGGAAAGCCCCTGCCGTGTCTGTAGCGCGGCGTTTTCGCTCACGGTTGGCTTGCCCTGTGGGCACATTGTCAGCCGAACCGCGCCGCAAACCCCGAAGGGTGCAGGGGCGAGCGGAAAGCCCCTGCCTTCTTCCGCGGTTGCAGGCGGCCGTTGTGGCCCTGCGGCAGTTATGGTATGATGGGCTTACCAATGCAAGGGGATGAGCCGATGAACCGTACGCCTCGCACCGCTGCGCAACCGCAGCCGAACCGCTTTCTTTTGCGCACCTTGCCGCCCCGGCTGCTGTACGCCGTGGCGGGGCTTTGGATTGCGGCGGTGCTGGTGCCGCTGCTGGCACTCTGTTTTTACGCCCATCCGCTTTACGATGATTTTTTCCATACCCTGCCTGCCGCCGAGGCCTGGGCGCGCACCGGCTCGCTGCCGCAGACGCTGGCGGCGGCCTGGACGCGCCTGCTATGGCTGTACCGAAACTGGCAGGGCACCTTTGTGGCGATGGCGCTGTCCGTTTTTACGCCGATGGTGTTCGGCACGCGCTGGTTTTTTCTGGCGCCGCTGTGCACGGTGCTGCTGCTGGCGGGCGCGGCATGGTACGCGGTGCGCTCGCTTACGCGCTTCACGCTGCATCTGCCTTGGAGCGATATGCTGCTTGCCTACGCGGCGTTCCTGACCCTTTGGCTTGGGTTTCTGCCCGGCGCGCGCGAGGCGGTGTACTGGCAATCCGGCATACCGTATGCCGTGAGCGGCGCGGCGCTGCTGGGCATAGCGGGGCTGCTGTTGCGCCTGCGGCAGCCGGTGCGGCGCGTGCGGCGGATGCTCTCACTCGCGGTGCTGGGCGTGGTGCTGGGCGGTTGCCCGTACCCGCTGGCGCTGGGCGGGGCTGTGGGGCTGCTGCTGGTGTGCGTGTGGGCGTTCCGCGCCCGGTCGCAAGCCCGCTGGGGCGCGCTGATCGCGCTGCTGACCACGGGCGCGGCGCTTGCGCTGGTGCTGATGGCGCCCGGCAACGGCGTGCGGCAGGAGCGGGTCGGGGCGGCGATGGCGCCGCTGCCCGCGGTGCTGCAAAGCGTGGCGGAATGTTTGCAAACAACCGGCGGCTGGCTGACGCCGCAATGGCTGGGCATAGGGCTGGTCGCTGCTTCGCTGCTCCTGCCCGGCCTGCGTGCGGCAGAGCTGCGGCCGCGCCACCCGGTCTGGCTGTCGGTGCTGGGCTTTGGGGCGCTGGCGGCGGCGTTTGTGCCCGCCATCTATGCCACCGGGGTCGAAGGCGGGCAGATTGACCGCATTCAGGCGACGCTCTATCTGGGGTTTGTGGTGTATACAGCGTTTGCAGGCACGGTCTGGCTTGCGTGGTGGGCCGGGCGTACCCCCGCGGCGCAGACCGGGTTGCCGGGCTGGAAGCTGGCACTGTGCGCCGTGCTGATCGTTTGGGGGTTGTTTTCGCAGGCGATCTTAACCACGCCGTCGGTTTCGGCGACGGTCAGCCTGCTGACCGGGCAGGCCGCGCGCTACCGGGCGGCCATGACCGCGCGGGACGAGGCCATCGCGGCCGCGCCCACTCCGGCGGAGGCACTTGTGCAGGCAGTAGATTTGGAGGAGCGGCCCAACCTGTTCCGGCCGGACGGCATGTCATTACAGCGGGAGGCTGTGACCGCCGTTACGCATAGGGTTTACGCGCTGCAGCCGCTGCTGGACCGGTATGGGCCGGGGCGAATCCCGCAGGCGGAATGGGACGCGCTGGACACCTGGGACGCACAGTAGGGATGGGCACAAAAAAGGGGTCAAGGGATTAAATCCCTTGTCAGGATTCCAAAGGGTGAAACCCTTTGGCCCCAGCCGCAGCGAGAATACGTAGCGCGCGAACAGTGCCGCAGGCGCTATGAGGCGCGCGGCGGTAGGCATCAGCCACAAGTTAGCATAAAAAATGGGTCAAGGGATGAAATCACTTGTCAGGATTCCAAAGGGTGAAACCCTTTGGTGGGTATGCGTGAAACCCAAAACTCCAGCCGCAGCGAGAATCTGTAGCGCGCGAACAGCGTCGCAGGCGCTATAAGGCGCGCGGCGGCAGGTAACAGTCACAGATTAGCACAAAAAAATGGGTCAAGGGCCACTGGCCCTTGTCAGGATTCCAAAGGGTGAAACCCTTTGGCGGGCCAGTATAAAGCCCAAAACTCAGCCGCAGCGAAAATGCGCAGCGCGCGAACAGCGCCGCAGGCGCTATGAGGCGCGCGGCGGCAGGCAGGAGCATCACAATGAGGCCGGAGCGATGTGCTCAGCCTTGTTTTCTTCGATTGCCTGCCCGGCGCATTCCCCTTCTCTCATCCGATCATGATACACGCCCCTCGCTCATCCAATCAGCCCTTGCTTCCGGTTCCCTTTTCCACAAGCTCAACATCCTTCGAAACGCCGCCCCCGCTTGACTTTTTCTGGGGGGATGTGTATGCTTTGGACCGCGGATCGCGCGCGGGGGCATTGCGGGTTGCCCTGCACTGTCCGTCGGTAGTACCGTTACATTGGGAGGCGCTGCGTTTATGACCCGTTTTCGCCAAGCTTTGCCCTGGATCCTCGGCGCGCTGGCCGCTACGCTGCTGTGCCGCGCTGGTGGCCTATACCCCCTTCGAATACGCGGGCACGGAATGCCCCCATCCTGCGCAGCTTCACTATGAGGGCGGCGAGCCCGCTCAGCCGCTGGTGCATACGGTGCAGGGGGCTGGCAAAAGGGTTCCCCGGAGTGGCGTGGTTTTCCATCTTCCAGCTGGCATTTCTGTGGCTTGCCACGGCGGTGGTGGTCAAGAGCTTTGCGCGCGGGGCGCAGCGGCGCGGCCTGCCGGTGTGGCTGGGCGCGCTGTTTGGCGTGGGGCAGGGCGGGCGCGCTGTGGATCAGCTGCCGCGTGAGCTTTACCACAGAGCTGGTTTCCATCGCTGGGCGGGGGATACCGACAAGGCTGTCCGCCGGGGTTTACTGCTGAGTGTGTTGCTGCTGGTGCTGTGCTATTTCCTGCGGCATTGGGTGGCAGCTATTTTGGCTGAACGGCGCGGTAAACGCGACGGTGCGCCCAGCACATGGTGGGGCTGGCCGTGTGCCTTGGGTCGCTGCTGCTGCTCACAGCGATACGGCTGGTCGAAACGCGCGTGACTGGGGTTGGAGCAGGGTGCCAGCGGCGAGCTCACTACGCCGATCTGGACAACCTCAGCCCGAGCGTTGATACGCTTGCCCATCGGCTGGTACCGTGAGGAGTACACCCTGTTTACTTATTGGTATTTCATGGACTGGCTGCACACCCTTTATACAACAACCTTCCAGACCCCCGCCAAACCGTTGGGCGAGCGGCTGGTCGCGTCGTTGCACACCGTTGGCTTCGCCCTGCAGGAAAACCCGCCGCAGGCCTCTATCGCTGGGGGCCGCGGCGCTGTGCCTGCTGCTGGCGTTGCTGCTGCGCCCTTCATCGCCGTGGGGCTGGCTGGGCGCGCTGGGTGCGCCGCTGCTGGCGCTGGCGCTGTTGGGCTACCTTTGGGAGGGCGGTTGCCCATGCGCGCGCTCCGCTGCCAATTGCTGGCACTTGCTGGCGGCGCTGCTCTGCCTGGAGGCGACCGCGCTTTCCTGGCAGGCGGCCGCGCCTGCGCCCGCCGGGCCGGATGATCCCGAATCTGGACGAGTACGCGCTGGAAAACCCGGATACGCTGTTCATCTACGACCTGTCGCTGGTGTGCGACCGGCGGCTGTTCCCGGATACGTTGTGTGCTGTTCTGATGGGTACGCGATGCTGGCCAAGTACGGCCCGCGTTTTTACAGGATGGCTGGTCGCCAGCACCGACCCCGCAGCCTGCGGCCTATAAAGGCCAGCAGACCGGGCAAGCTGTGGATTGGGAGTATGCCGACAGCTACGGCTACATGAACTTCTTCCGGATTTACGCGTATTAAGGGAGCACGGGGGGCCTTGGGGTTGCGCAAACCACCCAAAGGGTTTCACCCTTTGGAAACGGGTCAAGGGCCAGCGGCCCTTGACCCCGTTTTTGTGTTAATTTGTGGCTGGCAGCTGCCCCCGCACGCCTCATAGCGCCTTTGGCGCTGTTCGCGCGCTGCGCACGCGCGCTGCGGCTGGGCCTTGGGTTTCACCCAAACCCACCAAAGGGTTTCACCCTTTGGAAACCTGACAAGGGCCAGCGGCCCTTGAGCTAACTTGTGGCTGGTTGCGATACCCGCGCGCCTCATAGCGCCTTTGGCGCTGTTCGCGCGCTGCGCACCCTCGCTGCGGCTGGGCCTTGGGTTTCACCCAAACCCACCAAAGGGTTTCACCCTTTGGAATCCTGATTTTCAGGGTAATCCGCTTGCCCCGGGCCCTTTACGCGACCGCTTACCGGCGCGTTACGCTTTCTTGGCTTTCAGCGCGGCGCGGCGCTCCTTGTGCTTATCCTCCAGGAAGGCCCACACATAGCCGTTAATCAGGTTGGCGCTGTACAGGCCCGCCAGAATGCCGATGATGATCGGCAGGCTGAACTCGCGGATGGACGGCACGCCCAGCACATACAGCGATACGATGGTGACCAGGGTGGTCAGCGTCGTGTTGATGGTACGGCCCAGGCTCTGGCCGATGGAGATGTTAACCACCTCCGCGCGCGGCAATTTGGAGTACTCCGCCTTGCGGTTGTTCTCGCGGATACGGTCGAAAATCACGATCGTGTTGTTGATGGAGTAGCCCACGATGGTCAGCATTGCGGCGATAAAGGAGCTGTTCATCTGGATGAAGTTGCGCAGCAGCACCATGAAGCTGAACATAATCAGCACATCGTGCAGCAGGCCCAGCACCGCGGCCATGCCGCTGTACAGGTCGAAGCGCAGCGCGATGTACAACAGCATCATCGCCGAGGCGAGCACCACGCTCAGGATGGCGTTTTTCACCAGCGTCGCGCCGGCGGTGGGGCCCACGTAGCTGGCGGTCGCGTTGGTTACGTCCATATCCGGGTACTTGGTCAGCAGTTCGGCTTCCAGCCCGCCCTGCAGGGTCTGGATTTCGTCCTGGCTGTTCAGCTGCGGGATGCGGATGTTCAGCGTCGTGCCCGCGGCGCCGGTGGTGGTCACCTTAAAATCCTTGATGCCCTGGTTTTGCAGCGCGGTTTCCACATCCGACTGCTGGAAGGTCGCGTTCATGTTGTACTCAATGTTCAGACCGCCGGTAAAATCCAGACCGTAGTTGACGCCCAGCCCGAACACGGACAGCAGCAGCGCCAGCAGCAGAATCGACGCGGAGATCAGGATGAAAATTTTCGCGTGGTTCTTGATTTGTAGTTTCATGTTACTTCGCCTCCCCGATTTCGGCGGTCGCCGTCGCGGCGTCCTTCATATGGGTTACGTACAGGGCGGGGTCTTTCCACAGCTTTACAGTGTTGCTCAGCAGGAAGCGCGTGATGCCGATGGCGGTAATCATGCTGGCGATTACGCTCAGCAGCAGCGTCGTGGCGAAGCCTTGCACCGAGCCCGTGCCGAAGAACAGCAGCACGATGGAGGCGATGATGGTGGTCACGTTCGCGTCCAGCACGGCGCTCATGGCGTTATGGAAGCCGATACGCACCGCGTGCGCCATGGGCCGGCCTGCGCGGGCCTCTTCCTTCACACGCTCGAAAATGACGACGTTTGCGTCTACCGCCATGCCGATACCAAGGATAATACCCGCGATGCCCGGCAGCGTCAGCTGGATGCCCGGCACCACCGCAATGAACAGGAATACCATCACGATGTACAGGCACAGCGCCCAGCTGGCCAGCACGCCCGCCAGACGGTAGCGGGTAATCATGATGAGCATGACCAGCAGGATGCCGATGATGGCGGCGTTTACGGAGGTGGTCAGCGCGTTGTCGCCCAGCGTGGCGGAGATGGTGTCCAGCTTATCCTGCCGCAAATCCAGCGGCAGCGCGCCGCTTTGCAGCTGCAGGGCGTAGGTGTCGGCCTCGTCCTCGGTAAAGGAGCCGGTCACCAGAATGTTGCCGCCGTAGATGGCCTCGTTCACGGTGGGGCTCATCAGCTCTTTGCCATCCAGCTGGATGGTGATTTTCTTGCCCACGTTTTTGGCCGTCATATCGCCAAAGAGCTGCGCGCCCTCGGTGGTCAGCGCGAAGCTGATGGCGGGCTTGCCGTTCTCATCCACGGTGCGCGTGGCGGTCTTGAGCTGGCGGCCTTCCATAAACACGTTGCCGTCCGGATCGAGGAACTCCAGCTTCGCGGGCGAACCGATCAGGTCCAGCACGGCGGATGGGTCCGTGACGTCCGGGATTTCCACGCGGATGCCGGTCGCGCCGACCTTGCTGACCGTGGCTTCGGTAAAGCCCTTATCGTTCAGGCGGCGGCCGATGATATCCATAGTGTTGTCCAGCAGCGTATCGAAGTTATAGCCATCGTTCACCAAATCCTGACTCATGGTGGCTTCGTACTCGACAAATACGCCGCCCTTCAGGTCCAGACCCAGCGCGATGGGCTTGGGCCAGGTTTCCTTGGTTACGTGCGCGCTGGGGACCCAGGGCAGCAGTTTGTAAAGCCCGCGGCTGTCCAGCCACGCGCCGTTGAGGCTTGCGTACCCGATCAGGATGGTGAACACCAGCGCGAGGCTCAGCGCGATAATCGCGCCGGTGCGCTTGCTCAGCTTGGATTTCCGACGATTGTTGACCTTCATTGCATGTCAACCGTCCTTCCTGCATGTTGTGTGGGGTGGGGATGTCAACGCAAACCCCGCCGCACGGCACGCCGCAGGCCCGCGTCAGGGGACGCGGACACAGCCCGGCATGCACGCGGGCGGGAGTCGGTTTTGAAGTTCAGCCGCAGGCAAGCTCCTGCCGGAACACCGGGTAAAAACAGCGCGCGTAACGCCTGCGGCGGAGCACCCGGCCATTGGCGTCCACGCCCGATACGCGCAGCGGCAGCGCCGCCGTGCACACGGGGCACAGCATCGCCAGCGCAAAGGCGGCCCAGAGGCCGCGCGCGTCGGTTGGGGTTTCGTTGTTGGGGGGCGGCGCGGGCAGGAACTGCGCGGCGGCCGCCATGGGCTGGGGTTCATCCGCCTGCGGCTGGGCAGGGGTTTCCACCAGGCCGCGCAGCAGCAGTGCCAGCGCCAGCAGGCACAGGGCGACCAGCACTACCATGCCCAAACGGCTGCGCCTGCGCATACAAACCCCTCCTCCCCAAACCGGCTGTGCCGGGCCTTATGTAACGGACTGCGGCGCCTCAGACGCGCCGGACTGTGGCTATTATACCGTGCCCGCCGCGCCGCGTCAAGCAAAAGCGGCGGGGCCGGAGAGCGGCTCTCGATTGGCGGGAGCAGGACAGAACATGCGACGGAGGGCGGCCCTCGATTGACGGGAGTCGGACAGAACATGCGGCGGGGGGCGGCCCTCGATTGGCGGGAGCCGGACAGAACACGCGGCGCCGCATTGGCCTGTCCGGCGTGCGTACCCGGCTTGCAGTTCCACTTCGGCGGCCCTGATGCATGGGGTGCGAAGTCCCGCCCGGGTTTGCGGTAAGTGCCCTGTCCTTTGCCCCGAACTGCACAGGATGGGCCCGTTTCCATTTTTACGGCCATCCCCCTTGCGGTTATGCGCGGTTTATGGCACAATACAGGGCGAGCGTTTACCCCGCGCTTCCGGTTATTGTTCGGAAAACCCGGGGCGCGTTTCCCAACGAAAGGCAAGGAGGCACTCATGCAAAACCCGCAGTGTGTGGTTATCCTGGATTTTGGCGGTCAGTACACGCAGCTGATCGCGCGCCGCGTCCGCGAATGCGGCGTGTTTTCGGCCGTGCTGCCCTACAGCGCGACGCTGGAGGAGATTCGCGCCCAAAAGCCCCATGCGCTGATCCTTTCCGGCGGCCCTTCCTGCGTGCTGGACGCGGACGCCCCCCGTGTGGACGCCGGTATTTACAGCCTGGGCGTGCCGATTTTGGGCATCTGCTACGGCATGCAGCTGACCGCCGTGCTGCTGGGCGGCGAGGCGGGCGCCTGCTCCCTGCGGGAATACGGCCGCATCCTGATGACGGCGGACGCCCGTGACACGGGCCTACTGGAAGGCGTAAACGAGCAGAGCTACTGCTGGATGAGCCACACCTATCAGGTGCTGACGCTGCCGGAGGGCTTCCACGCCATCGCCCACACCGACAACTGCCCCGTGGCCGCCATGGCGGACGACGCGCGCCGCATCTATGGCGTGCAATTCCACCCCGAGGTGACCCACACCGAAGAGGGCCGCAAAATTCTGGATAACTTCCTTAAAAAGATCTGCGGCCTGCAGGGGGATTGGAACATGGAAGCCTACGCGGAGATGGCGGTGCGCCAAATCCGCGAGCAGGTGGGCAACGGCACGGTGCTGCTGGGCCTGAGCGGCGGGGTGGACAGCGCCGTGGCCGCGGCGCTCCTCTACCGGGCGGTGGGCAACCGCCTGACCTGCGTGTATGTGGATCACGGCTTCATGCGCGCGGGCGAGAGCGATCAGGTGGTGGAAATCTTCACCCGTACGTTCCCGGTGGAGCTGATCCATGCGGACGCGTCGGAGCGGTTCTTCCACGATCTGGCGGGGGTGACTGACCCGGAGCAGAAGCGCAAGATCATCGGCCGCGATTTTGTGGAGGTGTTCAAGCAGGAGGCCGCCAAGCTGGGCAAGCGCGACCACTTCGCGCAGGGAACCATCTACCCCGACGTGATCGAGAGCGGCAACGTCAAGGGCAGCGCGGTGATCAAGAGCCACCACAACGTGGGCGGCCTGCCCCGCGAGCTGGGCTTTGAAAGCCTTGTGGAGCCCCTGCGCATGCTCTTTAAGGACGAGGTGCGCAAGCTGGGCCTGACCCTCGGCCTGCCGGAAAGCCTGGTATACCGCCAGCCCTTCCCCGGCCCGGGGCTGGCCATCCGCGTGATTGGCGAGCTGACGCCCGAAAAGGTGCGCATCGTGCGCGAAAGCGACCTGATCCTCCGGCAGGAGATTCAAAATGCCGGGCTGGCGGGCAGCGTTTCGCAGTACTTTACGGTGCTGACCGGCGCGCGCAGCGTGGGCGTGATGGGCGACGAGCGCACCTACGCCTATGCCGTGGCCGTGCGCGCCGTAACCACCGACGATTTTATGACCGCCGACGTGGCGCAACTGCCCTACCCGCTGCTCAACCACATCGCGGGCCGCATCGTGGGCGAGGTCAAGGGCGTCAACCGCGTGCTGTATGATATCACGACCAAGCCCCCGGCGAGCATTGAGTGGGAATAATGTTGGCATAAATAGGTATGCTGCTCAAATGGATGCCTTTGATAATTGTGCATTCACTTCTAGCAGCACACTTTGTGAGTAGGAATAGAGCTAACTGATTTCAATTCTCAGTTAGCTCTTTACCTATTTAATCATCCCATTAGTCACTAGAAAATTAAAAATGTCGTTCGTTTTCTCAGCATAAGGAGGAAACATATTAATGCTCTTGAAATAGTTCCTGATAGATCTGTTCCGTTTGTGAACATCCACAGACAGTGTTACTGACGGGATAGTTTTCCACCGTCTTATCAGTTCAGCTTCTATGGCGTATTTATCCGCACTAATTGTGTCGTAGTGTTTAATAATTCTGATTAGAATATCAAAAAAGCCGACAACGCCTCGAAGTATCAACTGCAAGGGCTGCCCCTCCTTTGTCTCCACGATTTTAGGCATTTCCTTTACTCCACAATCGTCCTTTGTGAACACTTTAATAGCATTGTAATTTTCTTCGGCTTTCTTGCTGAATTTGCCATCCCCATGAGCGCAGCAGTTTCTACAACTTTTAAAATACTTGTATACAAGTCTGAGCTTATCAATGTATGCATCCTGTTTAACCGCAGAGATATAAAAGAAACCGGCAATAATAGAAGCTGGTTCTTGTGCTAAAGCAGCATCCAGCGTATCAAACTTTCCTTGTTTTAAATCTTTCTTAATATCATCTCTTCGAGTATTCGATTTATTAAGAATTACAGCATCAACAAATGAATTAACCCAAGAATCAAAAATGGCAAAAGCATATGTGAGTAGTATCTGAGCTATGTAATGCTCTTCATACTCCCAAGTCAATTTCATGGCAATTCTCTTTGGGTTTAGTCCGTGGATATATAAACCTTTTACCAAAGTAGCTATTGCTTCTGGATCGCTAATATCTGGATATTCTTCGTATAAATGTGCGGCCATCTTTCTGAAATTCCATAAACCAGCATCCAGAGCCCAGACGATATCAAATGTTGCTGTGATTTGCTGTGTCGCAAAATAGGTTGCTTCAAAAATCGTTGCCTTCATAATAAACCAGTTCTCGCTTTCCTTAGATTTTAATCATAAATTGATTACTACCTGTTGCCAAAGATATGTCAGTTATTACGGTGAAAAGAACGGGAATCTGAAGGAAAGGTCGATTCGTGTTGATTGTCTGGACATAATTTCCTTTTAGTATAACAGAAGCCAAATGATATAACAATGCTCACCCAGATTATTTGAATTAGCAATTCCGTCCTTTTGCCCCCTGCGAGCATTCACTTGTGGAGTGGTTTCCAGTCATTGCCCCACCATGCAAAAAAAACGACCGAAAAGCACCCCGGCATTGCCGCAAGCCTTGTTTTCAGGGCGGAAATATGTTACCTTAACACACAAGCCGAACCGCCGGGCTGCGCCCAACGTGCGCCTTTTTAACCGGCGGCGGCAACAACCGCAAGGAGGTTGCCCCCATGCCCAATTTTTCGCTCCCGGATGCGGTGTTTCAGGCCGCCTGCGACGCCTTTGCCACCCCCTTCCACCTGTATGACGAGCGCGGGCTGCGCGCCACCGCGCGGCGGCTGCGTAAAGCGTTTGCGTGGGCGCCGGATTTCCGGGAGTATTTCGCGGTTAAGGCGCTGCCTACGCCGGCGGTGCTGCGCATCCTGGGCGAGGAGGGGTGCGGGCTGGATTGCGCCAGCTATACCGAGCTGCGCCTGGCTGATGCCTGTGGGTTTGCGGGCGATCGCATTATGTTCAGCGCCAACGACGTGCCGGCGGAGGAGTTCGCGCTGGCCCGAAAGCTGGACGCGATTATCAACCTGGATGATGTGACCCACGTGCAGACGCTCCGGCAAAACGGCGGCATCCCCGAAACGGTGTGCCTGCGGTTTAACCCGGGCGGGCATTTCCGCGTGGGGAACGCCATCATGGGCGACCCCGGGGATGCCAAGTACGGCATGACCCGCCCGCAGCTGAGCGAGGCGCTGCTGGCGCTTAAGGCGCTGGGCGCGAAGCGCTTCGGCCTGCACGCTTTTTTAAGCAGCAATACCACCGACCCCAGCTATTACCCGGCGCTGGCGCGCCTGCTGTTTGAAACCGGGCGCGAGCTGGTGGGCGAAAGCGGCCTGTCGCTGGCGTTTGTGAATTTGAGCGGCGGCATCGGCGTGCCGTACCGCCCGGACGAGCCGGAGGCGGATATCGAGGCCATCGGCGAGGGCGTGCGGCAGGCGTATGAAGAAACCTTCGCCGGTACGGACATCCGGGATGTGGCGATCAAGACGGAGCTGGGCCGTTACATGACGGCCCCGCACGGCTGGCTGGTTACGCATGTTCTGCACGAAAAGTACATTCACAAGCATTACCTGGGGCTGGACGCCTCCGCGTGCGACCTGCTGCGCCCGGCCATGTACGGGGCGTACCACCATATTACCGTGGTCGGGCGGGAAGCGCTCCCCCATGACCAGCAGGTGGATGTGACCGGCAGCCTGTGTGAAAACAACGATAAGTTCGCGGTGGATCGGATGCTGCCCAAAACGGAGATCGGCGATATTCTGGTGATCCACGATACGGGCGCGCACGGGCTGAGTATGGGGTATAACTATAATGGGAAGCTGCGCTGTAAGGAAGTGCTTTTGCAGGAGGACGGGGGTTTCCGGCTGATCCGCCGTGCCGAAACGCCGCGGGATTATTTTGCGACGCTGGATGTGGATCCGGCGTGGCCGCGCCTGAACGAAACCCTCTAAAATAGAAGCTTTCCCGTTTCCCCCGCCGCAGCGGAGAAGGGTCAAGGGCTATGCCCTTGGCAGGTTTCCAAAGGGTGAAACCCTTTGGTGGGTTTGGGTGAAACCCTTTGGCCCCAGCCGCAGCGTAATCGCACAAGCGCGCGAACAGCGCCGCAGGCGCTATGAGGCGCGCGGGGGTAACAATCCGCAAAATGGAAGTGGAAAAACGGGTCAAGGGCTGCTGGCCCTTGTCAGGTTTCCAAAGGGTGAAACCCTTTGGCCCCAGCCACAGCGTAATCGCACAAGCGCGCGAACAGCGCCGCAGGCGCTATGAGGCGCGCGGGGGTAACAATCCGCAAAATGGAAGTGGAAAAACGGGTCAAGGGCCGCTGGCCCTTGTCAGGTTTCCAAAGGGTGAAACCCTTTGGCCCCAGCCGCAGCGTAATCGCACAAGCGCGCGAACAGCGCCGCAGGCGCTATGAGGCGCGCGGGGGTAGACACCAACTCCATACTAACAACAAAAGCGAGTCAGGAACCGTGCCCTTACCGCGTTTTCTGAAATAAGCCGCTTGCACGTAGCCAAACAGGCCGGGGCGATCGCCCCGGCCTGTGCTGTTGGGATTGTGAATACTCCCGGCAGAGCGCTTGACCCGCTCGCATCATAGCGCCTGCGGCGCTGTTCGCTCGCTACCTGTTCCGCTGCGGCTGGGGGCTTGGGGCGCAGCCCCAAACCCCGGCAGGGGTTTCACCCCTGCACCCTGACAAGGGCTATGCCCTTGACCCTTCTCCGCTGCGGCGGGGGATGGGGTTTATTTCTCCCCTTTCAGGATCCACCTTGCCGCCCTTTCGGCATGCGCCACCGTCGTATCCACCAGCGGCACCGCCGTATCGCTTTGCCTTACCAGCATGCCTATCTCCGTACACCCGAGGATCGCCGCCTGCGCACCCTCCGCGGCCAATCGCTCAATGATCCGCACAAAGCTCTCCCGGCTTTCCGGCAACACCTTGCCAAAACACAGCTCCTCAAAAATCACCCGATGCAGCAGCGCCCGCTCCTCTGCGTTGGGCAGCAGCACCTCAATCCCTCTGCGCTCCAGCCGCTCTCTGTAAAAGGGCTGCTCCATCGTGACCCGCGTACCCAGCAGCGCCGCGCGCGTATGCCCCTGCGCCACCAGCGCATCGGCCGTGGCGTCGGCAATATGCAAAAACGGAATCGACACCGCGCCCTCAATGGCCTCGCACGCCAGGTGCATGGTGTTGGTGCCCAGCAGCAGCACATCGGCCCCGCCGCGCTCCAGCCGCCTTGCCGCCTCAGCCAGCAGCGTGCCCACCCGCGCCCAGTCGCCGATGCGTTGCGGGGCTTCCACCTCGGCAAAATCGACGCTGTGCAGCAGAATCTTCGCGCTGTGGTATCCGCCCAGCGCCGCGTTCACCCGCTCGTTGAGGATCTGGTAATAGGTCACGGTGCTCTCCCAGCTCATGCCGCCGATCAGACCGATGGTTTGCACAGGCGTGCCTCCCTCCGTATTGGAAAAAACCTTGCCCGGATTGTACCGCGCGCGGGCGCTGCACGTCAAGCGCGGTTTGACAAACCCGCGCCCGCATGCTATCCTTTGGCATATGGAATCCAACCAAAAATCGCGGGTTTGCGGAGGCGTCGCCGATGAAGATTGCCGTGCTCATCCCCTGCTACAACGAGGCGAAATCCATTGCCAGGGTCGTTGCGGATTGTCGCGCCGCCCTGCCGGAAGCCACCGTTTACGTGTACGACAACAACTCCACCGACGGCACCGACGCGCTGGCCCGCGAGGCGGGCGCCGAAGTGCGCTACGAGCACCGGCAGGGCAAGGGCAACGTGATCCGCACCATGTTCCGGGAAATCGAGGCCGACGCGTACCTGATGCTCGACGGCGACGATACCTATCCCCTGGAATACGCCCGCGCAATGCTTGCCCCAGTGCTGGAGCGCAAAGTGGATATGGTGGTGGGCGACCGGCTCAGCTCCACCTATTTTACGGAGAACAAACGCCCCTTCCACAACCTGGGCAACCGGGTGGTACGCGGGCTGGTGAACCGCATTTTCCACGGCCACATTAAAGACCTGATGACCGGCTACCGCGCCTTCAGCTACCAGTTTGTCAAATCCTTCCCCGTGCTGTCGCAGGGGTTTGAAATCGAAACGGAAATGAGCATCCACGCGCTGGACAAGAACCTGTCCATCCAGAGCGTGCCGGTGGCCTACCGCGACCGCGCCGCCGGCAACCCCAGCAAGCTGAACACCTATACCGACGGCCTGCGCGTGCTGCGCACGGTGGCGCGCCTGTACAAGGAGTACCGGCCGCTGTCGTTTTACGGGCTGTTTACGCTGGTGTTCGGCCTTGTGGGGCTGGGGATGTTCCTGCCTGTGCTGCTGGAGTACATCCGCACCGGGCTGGTGCCGCGCTTCCCCACGCTGATCGTTTCCGGCGTGATGATGACGCTGGCCATCCTCATGCTGGTGTGCGGGCTGATTTTGGACACCGTTGCTAAAAAGCACCGGCAGCTGTTTGAGGTGAACCTGAACCTGCTTCAAATTCTGCACGACCGCGACCGGGAACCGTAACCCCCGCGCGGCGGCTAAGGGGGAATCGTTATCCGTAAAACAACGCTGCTCCCCTTGCGCGCCGTGGCGCGCGCTTTGCTGTGCGCGGCGGGCGGGGCGCTGGCGATGGCGGCGTTCACGCTTTCGCCGCAAGGGTACGTAGGGGTGAGCGACCCGCCGCTCAGGCTGGGCAGCCCCGTCTGGCTGGTGGACGCGGCGCTGCTGGCGGCGTTTTTGTGGTGGGCGACCCTCCCGCGCGGCGCAAGGCTGACGGTCGGCACGGCGATGCTGGGGCTTGCCTTTGGCACCGTCAATTACTTTGCCACAACCCTGTTCGCCTACGACACATGGTCTTTTCTGCACAGTGCCGTCGCGTGGGCGGAGGCCGCCGTGCGCATCCTTTTACAAAGCACGCTCATGTCGCTGGCGCTTGCGCAGCTGTGCGCGGTGCTGGAAAACCGGCCTGTGCCGGGCGGTGCGCCCGGGCGGCTCTCCCGGTGGGTCACGCAGCTTGTGCAAGGCCCGCTGCGGGGCATGGCGGCGGCGTACCGCAGCCACCCCACGCGCACGGTCATGCTCTATCTGGTGGTTTGCTGGCTGCCGTATCTGGTGGTGTTCTACCCCGGCACCGTGATCTGGGATATGGGCGAAATGCTGGCGCAGTTGCAGGGCTTGCGGCCGCTGACCGACTGGCACCCGTTGCTGACCAGCTGGCTGTTCGGCGGCTGTGTGTGGCTGGGGCGGCAGCTTTCCGGCGATAATCTGGGCGCGTGCCTGTTCATGCTGTTGCAAACGGCGGCGCTGGCCTACGCGCTGGCCGAGGCGGTGCGGCTGATCCGCAACCTGGGGCTGGGGCGCGGGGTGCAGCTGGCGGCGCTGGCTTTCTTTGGGCTGACGCCCATATTCGGCGCGTTTGCACAGGCCATCGGCAAGGATACACTCTACACGGCGGCGCTGCTGGTTACTGGCCTGCGCATTGTGGAAACGGTGCGCTTCGGCCTGCCGCGCGGCCGCAGGCTGGCGGCCTTCCTCGCGTGGGCGCTGCTGGCGTCGCTGCTGCGCACCAACGGCATGCTGGTGGTGGCGGGCATGCTTGTGCTGCTGGCGGGCGTGACGCTGTACCGGTACGGCAAACACGCCCTGCGGCTGAGCGCGGGGGCGCTGGCCGTGGTGCTGGCGGCGGTGGCGTTTAATCAGGCGCTGATCCCGGCGCTGGGCATCCCCAGCACCTCCGCGTCGGGGCTGTACGCGGTGCCGTTCCAGCAAAGCGCGCGCACGCTGCGCGACCATGCCGGGTCCGTAACCCCGGAGGAGTACGCCGCGATCGACCTCGTGCTGGACGCGCCGAACCTGCCGACGCTGTACGACCGCATTGTAACCGACCCGGTCAAGTACACATTCAAGCAGTACGCGCTGGACGCGAATACCGTGAACGCGGCGCTGGCGCGCTACCGGGCCGCGTGGCTGTCGATGCTGCGCAAGTACCCGGTTACGTATCTGGAGGCGTTCGTGGCCTGCAACAGCGGCTACTACGCCTTTACGCCCAAAATTGACGCGTCGCGCACGTTCAACAATCAGGGCGGCATCCGTTTTGTGTTTGAAACGTATGATCTGGGGGCCGACCCGCGCTACCTGCATACGGAGCACATCCCGGCGCTGGAAGGGGCGCGCACGCTGCTGGCGGCCTATGCGCGCGGCTGGCGGCGCGTGCCGGTGCTGGAGCTGTTCCTGTTTTGCCCGGTGTATACGTGGCTGCTGATAGGTGCGGGGCTGTCGTTGGGGCGGCGCAGGCGCTGGGGCGAGCTGCTGGCCTTCGGGGGCGCGGCGCTCAGCTTTGGGGTGTGCCTGCTGTCGCCGGTGAACGACTACTTCCGCTATTTCCTGCCGATTGTGGCCATGTGCCCGCCGCTGTTGGCGCTGGCGGCCGCGCCGCCCAGCGTGCCTGACAGAAGCGCGGTATCGGCACCGCCACAGGGGTAAACCCGACGGCATCCATCGGGGCATGCGCGCGCCGGAGCTGTAATGCAGCATCGAAAACGCCGATGGCGCTCGTTGCAGGCGCGCAAATGCCGATGAGCCAAGGCCTTGATTGCGGGACAAAATTTGCCCGCAATCGTTGACTTTTGCCGTCCCCGATGGTAAGATGGCTTTCGACGGACTGCCAAAGGAGAGAATATCGGCCATGAAAAAGATGCCCCCGTTTGCGATTTTAACGATTATCACGCTGGTGGCGGCGCTGATGCTTGCGCTGACCAACAATGTAACGGTCGGCCCCATTGCCAGCGCTGCGGAGAACGCGGCCAACGCGGCGCGCCGGGTGGTGCTGCCCACGGCGGACAATTTTGAAGCCCTGCCCAACGACGGCACGGTGGATGCGCTGTACCGGGGCGACGCCGCAGGCCAGCCGGTTGGGTATGCCGTTACGGTTACGGTTACGGGCTTTGGCGGCCCCATTGAGGTGACGGTCGGCATGGATATGCAGGGCGCCATTACGGGGATGAACGTGGGCGGCAGTAAGTTTGCCGAAACCGCGGGCTTAGGCACCAAGGCCAAGGAGCCGGGCTTTACGGATCAGTTCAAGGGCAAGAAAACGCCGCTGACGCTGAAAAAGGATGTCGATGCCATCAGCGGTGCGACGATCACGAGTACGGCCGTCACCAAAGCGGTGAATCTGGCGGGCGCGGCGGTAGCGGCGCAACCGTAAGGGCAGGAATTGACAGGCAGGCTGTAGCGATACAGCCTGCTTTTATATAGAAAGGGCAACCACATCCCCCGCCGCAGCGGAGAAGGGTCCAGGGCGAAGCCCTGGGCAGGGTGCAGGGGTGAAACCCCTGCCGGGGGCTGGGGTGGAACCCCAGCGTCCCCCTCCACCGTGGTTAGTGAAATGCGTAGCGAGCGAACAGCGCCGTAGGCGCTATGAGGCGAGCGGGTCAAGTGCTTTGTCTGCAAGCATAGTCCCTTCGAAAGAACAGGGCCGGGGCGTTCGCCCCGGCCTGTGCTATTGTTATTGAGGGGCCTCCCGGCAAACCGCTTAACCCGCGCGCCTCATAGCGCCTGCGGCGCTGTTCGCGCGCTACATTTCTCGCTGCGGCGGGGGGTTGGGGCGCTGATCCGGGGCCCGGCAGGGGTTTTACCCCTGCACCCTGACAAGGGCTTCGCCCTTGGCCCACCTTTTGTGACATCCTGAGCCGGGGGCGCTCGCCCCGGCCCTGCGCGTGCCAGCGCCGAGCAGCTTTTCACGCAAGCGCCTGTCTGCACGCCCCGTGATAGCGGGCGTGTTTTGTCTGCAAGCGCAACCCCTATGCAAGCCGAAGGCCGGGGCGAATGCCCCGACCTGAGCTGTTTTACTTTGCATGTCTCCCGGCAAACCGCTTAACCCGCGCGCCTCATAGCGCCTGCGGCGCTGTTCGCGCGCTACGCTTTTCGCTGCGGCGGGGGGGTGGGGCGCTGACCCGGGGCCCGGCAGGGGTTTCACCCCTGCACCCTGACAAGGGCTTCGCCCTTGACCCTTCTCCGCTGCGGCGGGGGGAGGGAACCCTTTCCCCTTCCACTATTTACAGCAGCTTCTTTAAATCCTGCACCCGATCCGTCCGCTCCCACGGCAAATCCAGATCCGGCCGGCCAAAATGCCCATATGCCGCAACCTGCCTGTAAATCGGCCGCCGCAGCTTGAGCGTGCGGATAATGCCAGACGGGCTCAAATCAAACAGCTCATGCGCCTTCTGGCTTAACACCTCGTCGCTCAGCTTGCCCGTGCCAAAGGTGTTCACCTGCACGCTCACCGGATGCGCCACCCCGATGGCATACGCCACCGCCACCTCGCAGCGCGCCGCCAGCCCCGCCGCCACAATGTTCTTTGCCACATACCGCGCCGCGTAGCACGCGGACCGGTCCACCTTCGTCGGGTCCTTGCCGCTGAAGGCGCCGCCGCCGTGGCGCGCATACCCGCCGTACGTATCCACAATGATCTTGCGGCCCGTAAGCCCCGTATCGCCCGCCGGGCCGCCCAGCACAAACCGGCCCGTGGGGTTGATGTAAAGCTTCGTTTCTTCCGTCCAAAGTTCCGGCGGGATCACCTTGCGGATCACTTCGCGCTCAATCTCCGCGCGCAGGGTGGCCGCGTCGATGTCCGGCGCGTGCTGGGTGGAAAGCACCACCGTGTCCACCGCTACGGGACGGTCGTCCTCATACACGACGGTCACCTGGCTTTTACCGTCCGGCCGCAGCCACGGCAGCACGCCGGTTTTACGCGCCTCGGTCAGCCGCAGGGTCAGCCGGTGCGCCAGGCTGATGGGCAAGGGCATCAGCTCCGGCGTTTCGTCGCACGCAAAGCCGAACATCATGCCCTGATCGCCCGCGCCCAGGTTTGTATCGGCGGGCAGACCCGCGCCGCGGGTTTCCAGAGCGCTGTCCACCCCCATGGCGATATCCGGGCTTTGCGCGTGCACCGCGGTAATCACCGCGCAGCTGTTGCCGTCAAAGCATAGGTCGCTGGAGGTGTAGCCGATGTCCTTGACCACCTGCCGGGCAATGTCGTCAATAGCCACGTAGGCGCTGGTCGTAATCTCGCCCATCACCATCACAAGGCCCGTGGTGGCGCAGGTTTCGCAGGCAACGCGCGCGTCCGGGTCGTCGGTAAGGATTGCGTCCAGCACCGCATCGCTGATCTGGTCGCAGAGTTTATCCGGGTGGCCTTCGGTTACGGATTCGGAAGTAAATACGCTGCGCATGGGGAACCTCCTTTTATTCGGTCGGACAACCGGCAGGACGCAGGGGTTCCGGCCGCCTCGGCGGCCGGGGCAGGGCGTTTCCGTCCAACAAAAAACGCGCCTGCGGGCAATGCAGGCGCGAGAGGTACGTTTTCGACCTTATCTGCCAGCGCTGCCGCGCTGCGGGCTTTGCCACCTTTCGGTCCAGCCGAAGGTTGGCGGGTATCATCGGGCCCGTCCCTCCACCACTCTTTATAAGGTATTCGGTTGTCCCCGTGAGTATAGCAGAAGCGGCAGGGTTTGGCAAGCCCCCATTTAGGAGCGGTCGCCTTCCTGCGGCACGGCCGGGGCGGGGGTATCGCCGCCGCGCGCAAGCCACGCCGCCAGCGCGAACCCGGCCGCGAACGTCGCGATGCTGCCCAGAATCAGCAGTGCCGTAATGCCCGACATATCGGTGCGCAGCAGCAGCGCGATGGGCGAGGCAAGCACCAGCCCCAGCACCGCGCAGTACGTGTGCGTGGGGAAGCGCTGCAACAGCCACGCGATGCCCTTGGCCACAAAGTAGATGCCCAGCAGCACCCCGATGCCGAACGGCACCAAAAACAGCAACTGCTGCGCCGCCATGGCCAGGTTGCCGCCCAGCAGCCCGTCCTTAAAATCGTTCACAGCCGCCAGCACCGGGCGGTAATAACCCAGCAGCATCAGCACCATCGAGCCGCTGACCCCCGGGATCAGCATTGTGGCGCTGGCAATCGCGCCCATCGCCAGCAACGTGAGCATCTCCAGCGGGCTTGCCTGCAGGCGGCCGTCCGTCTCGGCGGGGTTGGACAGCGCCATGCCGATAATCAGCGCGAAAAACAGCACAAACACCAGCACCGCCCAGGCATTCATCCGCTTTTTGTCGATCTTGTGGATCAGCGGCGCAAGCCCGCCCAGGATCAGCCCGATAAAGCAGGTGGAGGTCGGCAGCGGGTAATACGTAAAGCACCACGTAAGCACGCTTGCCAGCGCGAAGATGCCCAGCAGCATCCCGATCAGGTACGGCAGCAGCGTAAGCACGCTCTTTTTGAACTCGCTGAACAGGTGCGTAATGCAGTAAATCAGCGTATCGTAGATGCCCATGGAAACCATCATCGTGCCGCCGCTGACCCCCGGGATGATGTTGGCAATCCCGATCACGACCCCGCGCAGGATTTGATTGACGAGCTTAAGCATAAAACAGCCTTCCCTCCCCATACCGTGCGGTAAACGCAGACCGCTCCGGGCATAAACAGCACTATACCATGCGGCGTTGCGGAAGTCAAACCACAGTTTAAGGCGCGGCCCAGGCGCAGGCGCTGCTGTTCGCATGCTGTTTTACAGCGCCGCGGGCAGGCGCCCGGCCAGCACCGCAAACCCCGCACCGCGCGCGGAGAAAGAGCGTCCGCTTCAGGCGCGGCGCATCGGGGGTAGCCCCCGTGCTCCGCGCACGCTTGCCTGCCTGTGTCATTTGCCCTCAGTATGCCCCGCTCGGGCACGCCTGTCAAGCCTCCGCAGGCCCGGGATTGTCCGTACAGCTTGCCTGTAGCCTGTGGTTCTGCTATAATCATTGGCAGGCAGATCGGTTCCCTTCCGCGGCGCCGACCCCGGCTGCGGGCACCCCGGACGGAGGCCGCGGCCATCCTTACCCGACTGTTCGGCACGGAGCAAAACGCATGAAATGGAAAACCTGGCTTTTGCCGGTGGTATCCACTCTTCTCCTGTTGGGGCTGATCTGGCTTGCTTTTAGCGGCGGCGCGCTTCGGTTGAGCAACGTGTCCGGCGACTCTACCCGTTGGGATAGCGGCTGGTATGCCGCCGCCGGGGGGGACGCGGTGCGCGCCGTGGCTTTGCCCGCGCGCCTGCGCGCGGGGGAAAACGATCTTGTAAAAACTTTGCCCAGGGTTTTGCCGCTGGGCGCTTGCGTCTATATTAAATGTAACAATCAACAAATCACGGCCGAGGCGGACGGCCGCCCGCTTACGGTGGTGGGCGTTGGCAGCACGGTCGGGCATACGGTGCCTTTCGACCTGCCCTGGTCGATGGTGCGGCTAACCCCCTCCAAGGCAGGGCAGACCCTGCGCCTGCACTTTAGCGGTACCGGCAGCAAGCCCATGGTGGAGGTGTACACCGCGCGCCTGGGCACGGCTGCCGATGTGCAACTGGTGCTGACGAACGAATCCCTGCCCAAGCTGGTCCTGAGCGTGCTGATCCTCCTGTTTTCACTGGCGGTGCTCTCCTTTTCGCTGGCGCAGTCGGTCAGGCTCCGGGAGCGGGTATCCGACGGGTATGCCTACCTGCTGTGGCTGGTGGTGTGCGCGGGCGTGTGGTTTTTAACCGACACGGATATCGTGGCGGTGTCCAACATGGGCAGCGAGGCGTTTCTGCTGTTGAATGTGTGCAGCTATATGGTTATGCCGTTGCCGTTCCTGCTGTTTGCGCGGCGGCGCATTTCCAACCTGCGGCGCTGGGTTGTGGCGCTGCTGGTGCTGATTTTGCTGCACATCGGGATGCAGGCGGTGCTGCTGTTAACCGGGGCATTATCCTACCGGGTTGCGGTAACCGTATCCCACGTGCTGCTGACGCTGTGCTGCCTGCTGCTTTTAAGCGGGGTGCTGGAAAACCGGCAGCTGGAGGCCATGAACGGCGAGCTGCGTGCCGGTGTGGTGATTACGGCGGTCTCGGGGCTTGTGACCACGGTGCTGTTTTACCTGACCCCGCTGCCCGACAACGCCTCGGTGTTCCGCCTGGGGGCGCTGGGGCTGGTGATTGCGCTTACCGCCGGCTTCCTCCGCTCCAACGCGGATCGGCTTTTGGAGGCCCAGACCGTGGAACAGCTGCGCGTGCATGAGGAGGAGTACCGCATTGCGGCGCGCCAGAGTGATAAGCATGTGATGCGCTTTGACGTGGCCCGCCGCACCCTGCTGCAGGGGGAGGAGGACCACCGGCTGTTCGGCGATGCGCGGGAGGTGCCCGGCATGCCCGAACGGGCGGTTACGGCCGGGCTGGTCGCGGAGGAGAGCGCGGCGGATTTTCGCGCGTTTTTTGACGCGATGCTGATCGGCAAGCCTGCCGGAAGCTGCACGCTGCGCCTGCGCGGCGCGGGCGGCACGGGCGTGTGGTACCGCGGCGAGTTTACGATGATCTTTTCCGCCGCGCATGAGCCGCTGCAGGCGGTCATCTCCTTCTTTGACGTGTCCGAGCAGCGCGAAAAGGAGCTCGCCTACCAGAAATGGAAGCAAAGCTATGCCGAAATGGCGCCCACGGGCATGAACTACTACGAATACAATCTGACCCGCGATACACTGGACAGCGAAACCGGGCGGATGCTGCCCACGCTGCCCGAGGGGGCGCGCCGCTCGCTTAGCCAGATGGTTAACTATCTGACGGAGCGCTATGTTTCCCCGCTGGACGAGCAGCGCTTCCGCGCGTTTTTCCAGCGCAACCGCCTGCTGGAGGCCTACGGGCACGGCATCCGCAGCGACCGTCTGGAATTCCGGCGGCTGGACGCGGCCGACCACCCGCTGTGGACGGTCGCCACGGTACAGCTGATTGCCGACCCCTACTCCAGCGATGTGCAGGCGTTTTTACTGCTCAAGGATGTGGACGCGCAAAAGCGTGATGAAATGACCGTGCGCGCCCGCTCCTATACCGACCCGCTCACGGGGCTGCTCAACCGCACCGCCTTTGAGGAGCAGCTGAACGCGTTTTTACAGCGGGGCGAGTCCGACGGCATGCACGCGCTGATGATGCTGGACGTGGACGGCTTCAAGCGCGTAAACGACACCTTTGGCCACCAGTTTGGCGACCGGGTGCTGATCGACATCGCGGCCAGCCTGCGCACCATGATGCGCTCCGACGACCTGATCGGCCGCATTGGCGGCGACGAATACATGATCTGCCTGAAAAACGTGCGTGACGGGGCTGGCTTTCTGGAAAAGAAGGCCGGCGGCATCTGCCGCGCGCTGGATCGGCAGTTCGGCAGTGAAACGGCCATCTCCGGCAGCGTCGGGGTGGCGCTGTACCCGCGCGACGGCAAAACCTTTGAGGAGCTTTATAACCGGGCCGACAAAGCCCTGTACTATGCCAAGCATCACGGTAAAAACCGCTATGTGGTTTACCATGAAGAGCTGATGGACAGCGACGGCACCGCCCCTTCCGCCCATACGCCCTTTGACGCGCCCGCCGAGCCGGAAGCGCTGATGCAGGCCGAGGTGCGCCCCGAGCGCACCCTGCTGATTGTGGACGATGTGGAACTGAACCGGGAAATCCTGCGCGAAATTTTTAAAGACGAGTACAAGCTGCTGATGGCGGAAAGCGGGCAAACGTGCCTGGAATGGATGGGCAACAGCGAGGCGGGCGTATCGGCGGTGCTTCTGGATCTGCTAATGCCGGAAATGGACGGGCTTGAGGTGTTGCGCCGCGTGCAGCGGGATGCGTATATGGCCTCCATCCCCGTGATTGTGATTTCCGCCGCGGAGGAGGCGGAGTTCAGCCTGCGCGCCATCGAGCTGGGCGCGACCGATTTTGTAAGCAAGCCCTTTGACCCCCGGCTGGTGCGGCTGCGCGTGCACAACGCAATCCAGAAGCGGGAAACCGAGGAACTGCGCGCCCAGAACCGCTTCCTGCTGGTGCAAAAAAGCGACGAGAGCCGCCACCAGAACGAGCTGCGCTATCAGGCGGAGCACGACGCCCTGACCGGCCTGTGCAACGAGGCGGCGTTCTTCCGCAAAACCCGGCAGATGCTGGACCAGCATCCCGACCAGCCGTTTGTGATGGTGGCGTTTGATATCGAAAAGTTCCGCGTCATCAACGAAACGTTCGGCTACGGCGAGGGCGACCGGCTGCTGTGCCACATTGCGGAGCGCCTGCGCGCGGTGCTGGCCGGGCGCGCCACCTACAGCCGCCTGGACACCGACCATTTTGCCATCTGCCTGCCTTACAACCCTTCCGAACTGAAAGCCTATCTGGCGCAGGCCGATCAGGAGCTGGACAGCTACGATCTGGCCTTTGACGTGACGCTTTCCTACGGCCTGTACGTGATTGACGACCGAAGCGCGCAGGCCAGCGTGATGTACGACCGCGCCCTGACGGCCAAGCGCACCATCAAGGGGGATTTCCGCTGCCATTATGCCTATTACGACGATGCGCTGCGCCAGACCCTGAATAACGAGATGGAAATCATCAACGGCATGCAGGCGGCGCTGCAAAACGAACAGTTTGAAATCTACCTCCAGCCCAAGTGCAGGCTGCGCGACGGCGCCGTGGTCGGCGCGGAGGCGCTGGTGCGCTGGAACCACCCCACCCGCGGGCTGCTTGCCCCGGGCGAGTTTGTGCCGATCTTTGAAAAAAACGGCTACATCCTCAAGCTGGACGCGTATGTGTGGGAGCGGGTCTGCGCCCTGCAGCGCCGGTGGATGGACGCACAGGGCGGCCGCGCCCCCTGCCCCGTGAGCATGAACGTATCGCGCGTGAACCTGTACAACCCCACGCTGGTGGCTACGCTGTGCGGGCTGGCGGATCGCTACGGCGTGCCCCGCCGGATGCTGGAGCTGGAAATTACCGAAAGCGTGTATGCGCAGGACCCCCGCCAGCTGTCCGGGCTGGTGGCGGAGCTGCGGGCCGAAGGCTTTCCCGTGGAGATGGACGATTTCGGCAGCGCCTACTCCAGCCTGAACATGCTCAAGGAGCTGCCGGTAGACATGCTCAAGCTGGATATGCGCTTCCTTTTCGGCAAGGATGAGGACGGCCGCGGCGGCATCATCCTGAGCAGCGTGGTGCGCATGGCGCGCTTCCTTTCGCTGCCCATTGTGGCCGAGGGTGTGGAAACCGCCGCGCAGGCAAGGTTCCTCTCCTCCATCGGGTGCATGGTGGGGCAGGGCTACTATTTTTACCGGCCGATGCCGGTGGGCGATTTTGAGGCGCTTCTGGCGGAAAACCCGCTGCGCGGCGAGCCCGCGCCGGATGCCGGGGGGCCGGACATGTCGCTCAGGCGCGTGTGGAGTATCGACGGAGATTTCGGGATGATGCTTTCGGCCATGCCCTGCGCCGCGTCGCTGTGCGAGCTGAACGTCGATAACATCGAGATGCTGCGCACCAATGCCGAGTATCTGCGTTTGACCGGCGATTCCGAGGAATATATCTATACCTACGGCACCCACATGCGCGATTTTACCAACGAAAAATGCTATCGGGCACTGCACAGCCTGTTTGTGCAGGCCTTTGAAAGGCAGCAGCCGGCCGAGGGCGAATACGAACGCAAGGGGGAGGACGGCCGCTGGCACAAGATGAAGCTGCACGTGCGCTACCTCTGCGGCCCGGAGGACAGGGCGCTGTTCCTGCTGACGTACCAACTGCTGGCGGAGGAGGGCGAAAACGAATGCTGAAAAACCTCTTGCGTCTGGCGGCGGTTATGGTGGCGCTGTGCCTGCTGGTGGGCGGCGCATATGCCGCGCGCGCCGAAGGGGCAAACCTTGCCCCCACGGGCGGCCCGCAGGTGGCGCTTACCGAGGCGCAGACCGCCTACCTGCATGCGCACCCCAGCCTGACCATCGCCTACGGCAAGGATTGGGAACCGGCTTTCTGGATCAATTCCCGGGGGATGCCCTCCGGCTACGCGGCGCTGTTGCTGACCCGTATGGCGCAGGCGCTGGGCCTGACCCTGCAGTATGTGCCGCTGGAAACCGCAGACCGTTACGACGTGCTCTGCTGTGTCCCGGCGGATGCGGCTATGGCGGCACGCGCGCAGGTGCGCCTGACCCAGCCGGTGTTAACCTTGCCGCTTTTGTGGATCGCCCCGGCTAAGCTGGCGCAGGCCCCCGCCTCCGCCGCGGTGTGCGGGGGGATGAACCTGAACGCCCTGCGGGGGCTGGCGGCAGGCGAGCTGCACTCCTACCCGGGGGTGGATGCCTGCCTGGATGCGGTGCTCGCGGGCGAGCAGCCTGCTGCGCTGCTAAACAGCTACGCGGCGTATGAGGTACTGGAATCAGTGCGTTACAACGGCCTGCAGGCGCAACCGACGGGGCTTTCGGTTTCGTTGTGCATGGCCACGCCCGTTACCGCGGACCCGATGTTGGACAGCATCCTGAACACCTGGATTGCCGCGCTGGATACGGCCGAACGCAACGACCTGCTGATTACGGCGGTGCTTACGGGCAATCCCATTGATCTGGGCGCCATCGCGGGCCACCTGCAGCCGGATGTGGCGCTGGCGCTGGGTGCGACGCTCGCGGTGGTGGCGGCGCTGCTGCTGCTTTTAACGGTGCGCGGCGTGCATACCCGGCGGGAGCGCGCGCGCACGTCGGAAATTACCGCGTTTCTGGATTATGCCAACCGCGCCAATGAGGATGTGTGGGAGGTTGATCTGGACACCCGCCGCCGCTGGCGCTATGGGGTGGAAAAGAATAAAATCGAGCGCATCCCCATGCCCCCGCTGACCGAAGACGTGATCCGCCGCTATACGCACCCGGACGACCTTGCCCTGGTGCTGCGGCGCGTGCAGACCTATGCGCAAACCCCGCCCAACGCCCCGCTGTGGAAGGAGCACTTCGAGTGCCGGCTGCTGACCGACGAGGGCGACCGCTATAAATGGGAACGCATTGTGTTCCAGCGCATCCAGCCCAACCGGGAGCACCCCAACAGCATCATGGTGTACGTGATGGACGTGGACGACGCCATCCGCGCTGAGGAGGAGAAAAGCCGCCAGCTGCGCGAGGCGCTGGCCGTGGCCCGCGCCGCCAGCGAAGCCAAGGGCGAGTTTACCGCCTACATCAGCCACGAGATCCGCTCGCCGCTCAATGCCCTGCTGGGCTACCTGACGCTGGCGCGCAGCTACATTGGCGATGCGCAACAGCTGTCGGACTGCTTTGTGAAAAGCGAATACGCCGCCAACCACCTTTTGCAGCTGATTAACGACGTGCTGGATATGGGCGCCATCGAGAGCGGTAAGCTGCAGATTGCCGCCAACCGTTTCGATCTGGAAACGCTACTGGAAACCCTCGCGGCCATCTACAACGCGCAGGCGCGCAACCGCGGCCTGCTCTACAGCGTGGAAGGGGCCGAACAGCCCGAACAGCCCGAACGTTACCTGATCGGCGATGATCTGCGCCTCAAGCAGGTGCTGGCCAACCTGCTCTCCAACGCCATGAAGTTTACCCCCCGCGGCGGCACGGTTACGCTGCGCGCCCGGCAGGAAACAGCGGGCGAGGGGCGGGTGCGCATGCTGTTTTCCGTGGCGGATACGGGCGCGGGTATGACGGAGAGCTTCCAAAAGCAGCTGTTCCAGCCCTTTACACAGCAGGATGCCAACGTGGCCGCGCGCTACGGCGGCAGCGGGCTGGGCCTGAACATCGCCAAGCACCTGACCGATCTGATGGGCGGTACCATCACTGTGGTTTCGGCCCCGGGCCAGGGCTCGACCTTTACCGTGGCGCTCACGCTGCCGGTGGACGCCACCAAGCGGGAGCTGACTGAGCGCCAGCCCGACGCACGCGCCTATTTTCAGGGCATGCGGCTGTTGCTGGTGGAGGATAACGACATGAACATGGAGATCGCCTCCGAGCTGCTCAAGCAGGCAGGCGGTTTCCTGATCGAAACCGCCGCCAACGGGCGCGAGGCGGTGGACAGGTTTACCGCCGCGCCGGCCGGAACGTTTGATGCGATCCTGATGGATGTGCGCATGCCCGTGATGGACGGCTACGAGGCTACCCGCGCCATCCGCGCCAGCGACAGGGCGGACGCGGCATCGATCCCCATCCTGGCAATGACGGCGGACGCCTTTGCCAGCGACATTCTCATGGCGAAGGAAGCGGGCATGAACGGCCACATCTCCAAGCCCATCGACATCCACCGCGTGCTGCTCACCCTGTCGGACGTGCTGTGCGGAGAGCCGGGCGAGACGGAGCCGCAGACGCACGGCGCGGAGCTGCCGGACGCCTGAGGCGTGGGACGGGTTTCGGCTTATGCGGCCGAACACGCAGGGATGTTTTCGGGTCGACCCCAACCGACAAACTTGCCCTTTTCCTTTGCGGGGGCGACCCACAAGCTTTCCACAATGCAGCTGTTGCCGGTTTCCAGCAACAAGCACAAAACCCCCGGCCGCAGGGAAAGGCGTTTGCCTTTCCATTAGAGCCGGGGGTTTTCTATGGAGAGTGCTCAGATTTTCCAGAGGCGTTTCATCGCGTCGAAGGCGCGCACATAACCGGCAAACTCGTCCTTTTCGCTCATTTCGTTGTCGAGGATGGCTTCCAGCTCGATTTCGGCGGAGGGGGTCAGGCGCACGGTGCGCGTGCCCGCTTCCCGGGTAAAGGCTTTGCCCATCAGCAGCTCGCCCGCCTGCGGGAAAGCCGCGTAGAACGCCAGCACGTACTGCTTGAGCAGGCTGCGCCGCCGCTCGGCGGGCGGTTCTGCCTGCTGGGCCGGGCCGGGCGGGTCGCCGCCCTGCACGGTGCTGCGCAGGCTGCGGTCGTCGCTCAGCAGGCCAATGGCCACCTCCTGCTTGGGGTGGCGGCTTTGCACCAGCAGCAGATCGCGTACCGGGTGGTCGGCATCCAGCGCCGAAAGGGTGAGGGTAAAGAGCTTATCGCGCGTTTGCGCGTCGAAGTAGTTCAAAAACCGGCCGCCGTTGCCCGCCACGCAGATTTCCATGCGCGGGTGCAGCAGGGCGCGCGTTTCCTCTGTGCGGTTGCAGCGCTCCAAAAGCTCCCCGCACAGGCGGAAGAGGAAGCCGAAGTTGAGCAGCAGCAGGCTTTCCAGCGTGCTCACGCGGCCGTGGGCGCGGGCGGCCTCCATGGCGGCGCGCACCCCTTCGCTATGCCCGGCGAAAAACGCGTCCATCAGGTAGACGTTCTTCTGGCGCACGCGCAGGGCGTTTTCGCCGCCGGCAAAGGCGCGGCTCAACTCGCGCACCAGCGCGCGCAGGCTGTCGTCCGCCTCGGCGAAATCCGCCTCAAATGCCTCCCGGCGGCGGCCGGAAAGCGAGTCGAACAAAATCTGCCGACAGCCCAGCAGCAGCGAGGCCTCGGCCGCGGGCACGGCCGCGCCGCCCAGCCACACGCTCAGGTCGGTGGTGCCGCCGCCGACATCCATGTTCAGGTAGCCGCTGCGGGCGTTCACCTCGTTGCGGCTGCGGAAGTACAGGCCGTCGGCCTGATTTTCGTCGGCAAACAGCACGGAGGGCACATCGGCCGTCAGGGGCACGCCGGTTTCCTGCGCTACTTCGCGGCCCAGCGCGCGCACGGTTTCCAGATAGCCCTCCTGCCGGGGCAGGGGCATGGCGTTGGGCATGGACACCCGCCAGCTGAGTGAGGGCGAACCCGCCAGCCGCGCGGCCAGCGCGGCCTGCAGGAGCGTCTGTTTCAGGAACAGGCGCAGGCATTGCACCTGATAGGATTCTTCGCCCCATTTGAGGTCGTAATACAGCGTGTTGGGGTTTTTGCGCAAGAGCGCCGCCAGATCGGGCGGGTAGTAGATGTGCCCGTCCACCAGCGGGGCGATCCAATGATGCTCGTCATCGTCAAACAAATCCATAACGCTGGCGAAGGTGGAGGGGCGCTGCTCGTCGGGCCAGGGCTGGGCGGGCAGAAACTCATCCGGCAGGTACAGATCGTCCGCCGCGCGTGCATGCAGCAGGGTTTTCAGCCATTGCGGGCTGAGCGCCGCGGGGCGGATGTGCTCGCCCTGCCGCAGCATCACGGTGGTGGCGTTGGAGCCGAAATCTACCGACACGGCGGCGGGGCCCTCCCGTTTGCGTTGCAGGGGCGGCTGGTCGTTGGGCAGCGCGCCAAGGCTCAGCTTGCCGCGCATCAGGCCCACAAACAGTGGCCACACGCTGGTGCGCGCCACCTGCCAGTGGCGCTCGCCCTGCCCCGCCTCCTGCGCGGCGCGGCGCGGTTCGCCTACCCGATACCCTTCGGGGCCGGGCACCCCCACATCCAACAGCGCGGGGCGCTGGGTCAGCACATAATAAGCCGTCCACTGGCCGCGCGGCAGGCGCACGGCGGGCCACAGACGCACGGTGGGCAGCTCCCGCGTGGCGACCAGCACCGCCGCGCCCTGCGTAAACTCCGCGCCCAAACGGTACACGCGGGTTAAATCCACCCGGTTCTGGTAGGTGGCCCCGGCCTCGCGGCGGCGGCGCATCAGGCGCAGGCGCGCGCGCACCTTGCGGCCCTCGGCATCCTCAAACGCTTCAAAGGCCATCGCGTCCAGCGCCAGCCAGGGGCGGTCAAGCTCGTTATCCGCCTCCTCGGCGGCGCGGGTGAGCCACAGCGAAAGTGCGGCGCCCACGGGCGGCACGGCGTACAGGTTTTCCGTGCCCTGCACGGCGCAGGCCTCGTTCAGCTCCGGGTCGGGGTAGGGGGGCACGCCCTCGCACAGCACAAGGCAATCCGAAAACGCGCCGGTAAGCACATCCAGATCACGGATGCCGGCCATCTCCTCCGCAAGGGCGGCCAGCGTGGCGGGCGTTTCCACAAACGGCAGCTGGAAGGCGACGGCCCGATCGCCGGACTCGCGGTAGTTGGAGCGCTGCACGCTCCATTCCCGCAGCAGGGCGATTACCCGGCGGCTGGCGCCCAACCGGCCGGTCAGGCGGTTGGCCAGCTCCACAAAACGCTTGGCCACCGCGCGGTTCCAATCCCCGTCGAACTGCGCGGGCAGCGAAATTTCCTGCCAGAGCTGGCGCAGGGTGTCCGCCTCGTCCGGGGTGTTGGCAGGTTCCAGCAGGTACAGGGGCGATTCCACCGCGAACGCGCGCCCATGGAAGGCGTACGTGACTACGCTCGCGCCCGTGAGCTCGGCGGGGGCGTTTACGCCGTCGGGAACCAGACGGCTGAGCAGCGGGTTGTTGTGCAGCTCCGTCAGGGCCAGCGGGTCCTCCCGGCGCTCCAGCGCGGGCAGGGCGCTTACCTCCCGCAGGCCGTATACCGCCAGCGCGCGGATGAACAGCTCCCGCTCGGCGCGCTTATCCCCGGCTTCCATCCGCTCCCGCCAGGAGCCGCGGCGGGCCTGCAAATCGCCAATAAAGCGGTCGATCAGCCCGCACAGGGCCGCGTCGGCGGCATACAGCGGGCTTTTCAGCTCCGCGCGCTCGTTCAGGGCCTGCAAAAAACGCAGGCGCTGCAAAAGGCGCGCGCGGTCGGTTTCGTCCAGCGTATCGCAGGGATCCTCAAAACGGCGGCGGGCGCGGTTATACCAGCGCACGCGCTCCGGCAGGTAGGCGCTCAGATCGCCCGGGTTGGCTGCGGGCGCGGCCGCCACCGTGGGCGAGAGCAGGCCCAGCGCCTTGCGCTGGGGGATGCCGTCGCGCCGCAGGGTCAGGCTGTACAGCCACAGGCCGAACGCCGCGCGGGCGGGCGGCAAAGCGGCTTTGACGCTTTGCAGAAACGCGCCGCCCTCGCCCTCCAGCATGTTTTCACAGATCAGTTCTGGCCAGGCCTCGGTTTTGGGCCAGCCATCCCACAAAAGCAGCAGGGCCAGCGTGCCCCGCCAGTCGATCATCTCCTGATGGCGCATCGCGTCCTCATAGGGCAGGCGCATCAGGCGGCGCAGCTGGGCCTCACCGGCCAGCACGTCGGGGATGGAGTAGCCAACATCCTCCCCCGGGGTGAGCATGTTGCGGGCGAGGCTTTCCAGCCATTCATGGGGTTTCTGGTTGCCGTCGCTCACCACCCCGGCGCGGCTCTGGTACCCGGTGTGGAAGCCCTCGTCCATGGCGGGGCAGCAGGGTCAGGTAGGAGGTTTTGCGGTCAAGCGCCTGCTTGTGCGCGTCGCTTCGGTTGCGCTTCATAGGTTCTCCTCCTCTACCACGGCACTCAGGAGCGCCGCCGTAAAGCTGGCGAAGGCGGCCTCCGGCCCCCTCGCCCACGCGCGCGCCGCCGCCCAGGCCTGCCACAGCCTGCACCGCGCCCACGTGATCCGGCACTCGCTGGCAAACCAGCTGTTGCAGCCCGCCCCCACAGGGCGCGGCGGCAGGCCTCCACGGCGCGCGGGTCGCGGGTTTCCGCATCGCCGCCGTAGAGGGTTAAAAGGGTGTGCAGCGTTTCCAGCGCCGCGGCGTTAAACAGCTGGTTGTGGGGGGGGGCAGCGCGTCGGCGGGCGCCTGCGGCGGCGCGGCGGCGACGCGGTCTTCCACGGCACGCACGGTATCGGCCTGCACCAGCGCCAGCCGTTCCTCAAAGCCCTGCAAAGCCCTATCCATCGCGGCCAGCCGTGTCTTTTCCTGGCGGAGGGTCGCGGGGTCGACGCGGTCGGCGTCCTCCCCCTCCCACAGGGCGATCTGCGCGGTCTGCTCCTCCAGCGCCAAACGCTGGGTTTCCGCCCGCTCGGTGCGGAAGGCGCGCTCCGCGTCCAGCGCGCGCAGGAACGCGTGCCCCCCCAGCGCGGTAATGAGCGCCGTCAGCCGGTCGCTCAGTTCACGGTACTGGGCGTGCAGCTCCTCCCGGCGCGCGGTCTGCGCCGCGTCGGGCGCGGCGGCCGCGTCCAGCGCCTGGGCCATGGCGCGCACATCCACCAGGTTGCGGTAAACCTCGGCCAGCTCCCGCGCGCCCGCCTCGTCGGCACTTTCCGGGCGCAGGGTGGGGGGCAGGGTTCTGAGCACCTGCCACATCCAGTTGGTGTAAAACGCCAGCAGGCGGTACAGCGCGTCCAGCCGCTTTTCCAGCTGCGCGCGCTGCGCGGCGTTCCAGCGGGGCAAATCGTAAAAATAGGGACTTACGTAGTTGACCACCCGCACCTCGCGCCGGGCATCCTCCTGCACGCAGGCGCGCAGCGTGGGGTAGCACTCGGCAAAAAACAGCGCCGCCGCCTTGAGCAGCCCGCCGAACGCCGTGCGGTAGAACGCGCCCTCCGGCTCAAAACAATCCCACGAAACCTCGTGGCTGTGCCACTGGTAATAATAGCAGTCGATGTTGTGCGCCTGCGCGCCCCGAAAGCCGGTGCGGTAAAACTGCGCCGCGCAGCGCACGGCCAGCCATTCCAGCAGGTGGGCGTCGTTTTCCTGACTCTGGCTGCCGGTGGAGTAGAGGCGCGCCGTCACAAACGCCTCGCGCGGGAGGCCCAGCAGGTAGAGCGCGTCGTACACGCCGCGCGGATCGTCCTCGCCGGAGCGGATCATGCCCTCCATGCCGTAATATTGCAGCGCGGTGCGCGCCTTGTCCAAAAACGTGGAGGATTTGACGACGATCTCCAGCGTTTCGTCGGCGGTGGCGGGGGGCACCTCGTAG
>CAXXGW010000003.1:0-198624 GCA_963666755.2 Candidatus Limiplasma sp. | reverse complement strand
AGCATGGTCACGGCTTTGATGGTATCGCTGCGCTCCCGCTGGCGCAGGGCGGCGGTCAGCTGGGAGAGGGGGTTATAGGCTTTGAGCGCCATGCGGGCGCGCGCCACCTTCCAGCCGTTCATCAGCCCGCGGATGCGCTCGCTGGTCGCGCTTTTCGCTTTCGCCTACGGTTACGCCGCTTTCCAGCCGGTTGTCCACCTGAATGGAAATATCCCGCCAGCCGGCGCGCATCCACGGCTCCAGATCCAGCGTATAGGTCATGTAAGCCAGCTCCAGCGACAGGCGCAGGGCGGTGGCGTCCAGCGGGGGGCGCAGCACGCCGAAAGGGCCGGGCGCGGGCGGCAGGCAGAGGCGGCGCACATCCCCGAGGGGTGCGCCGGTTAACACGCCGCGCCCTTCGGCATCTGTAAAAGGGGATTTGCCCGGGCAGGGCGGTCAGCGGCATCCGGTTCATGCCATCCTCCTTTGCGGTAAGCGAGGCGGCGATTGCCGCCGGGCGCGGGGTAACGGGTTGGCCCAGTATACCACAAACCGCCCCGCGCCGCACAAGCCGTGCCGCCGCAGGGCAAACCCTGCCCGCGCCATGGGTTTGCGGCTTGACCCCCGCCCCGGGTTGCGCTATACTGTGCGTACGGCGCCATGCCCCCCTGCGGGCGGCGCAACCGTGAAGCGTTAAGGAGGCCCTGACCCCAATGAGCATCACCACCCGACCCTACGGCAAGGAACAGCACGGCTACCCCGTAACCGAATACACGCTGACCAACCAGAGCGGCGCGTCGGTTTCGATTCTGGATTTCGGGCGGGCATCATTACCCGGATACAGGTGCCGGATCGCGGCGGGAAGCTCGGCGACGTGTGCCTCGGCTTTGACGATGCGATGGCCTACACCGCCGACAGCGGCCAGCATGGGCGCGCTGATCGGGCGCGTGGGCAACCGCATCGGTGGCTCCCAGTTTACGCTCAACGGGCAAACCTACCCGCTGACCCCCAATAACGGCCCCAATAACCTGCATGGCGGGCCGGAGGGGTTCAACCTGCGCATGTGGCAGGTGGCCCCTGTGCAGGGGCGACGGCGTGGATTGCGCTGCACCTGACGCTGGTCAGCCCCGATGGGGATCAGGGTTTTTCCCGGCGAGCTGACGGTACGGGTTACCTATACCTTCGACGAACATAACGCGCTGGGCATTGATTATCATGCAACCACCACCAAAGCCACGCTGGTAAACCTGACCAACCATGCGTATTTTAATCTGGACGGATGCGACGGGCCGGATATCCGCAACCTGGAATTGCAGGTGCTGGCCGACGCGGTGTGCGAGGCGGGCCTGGGGCTGATCCCCACGGGTAAGCTGATCCCGCAGGCGGAGGTGCCGTACGATTTTGCCACGCCCCGCAAGCTGGGCGATGTGCTGGCGCACACCGACACCCACCCCGCCATGAAGGCGGCAGGCGGGGTGGACTTTAACTATTGCGCGGGGTTTGACCGCGTGTGGAAGCATATGGCGACCCTTTACTCCCCCGCCACCGGCCGGGAGATGCGCGTGATGACGGATATGCCCGGCGTGCAGGTGTATACGGGGCAGGGATTGCACCAGATGGGCAAAGGCGGCTTGCAGTATAAGCCGTATCAGGGGGTCTGTCTGGAAACGCAGCGGTACCCGGATGCGATCCATCAGGCGGAGTTTCCCAGCGTGGTGCTGAACCCGCAGGAAGTGTACCATACGCGTACGGAGTATCGGTTCGGCGTGCGCTGAGGATAGGGGAAAAACATTCCCCCGCCGCAGCGGAAAAGGGTCAAGGGACGATGTCCCTTGACGGGGTTTCGCTGCGGCGGCGCCCCCAAGCCGGGGTCGATGCGGCCGCAGGCGCTTAGGCGGGGTTGAAAACCCCCTCCAAAACGGCGGCGAAGCTTTCGCTCCGTCGCTGCGTTATTAGAAGGCGGTTAGAGTTTGAGGGTCATAGCCCTATGTCGCTCGCCTCATAGCATTATCCTTCGGCGCTGTTCGCTCGTCGCTGCGTTCTTTTAGAGTTTGAGGGTTGAGCGGCGGGGGAGGTGCTGCGGCACGGGGGCCTTGGGGCGCCGCCCCAAACCCCGCAAGGGACAGTGTCCCTTGACCCTTCTCCGCTGCGGCGGGGGTTTGTCTTACAGGGTTTCGCGGCCCGCAGGCTCAATCCAGCCCTTGGCGCGCTCCACAGCGCGATGCCAGCCGTACAGCGCCAGCCCCCGGTTATACTCGCTCATGGTGGGGGTGAAAATCAAATCCGGCTTGACCATCGCGGCGGCTTCTTCCTTATTGGCAAAAACGCCCACGGCAAGCCCGGCCAGCAGCGCGGCGCCCAGCGCTGTGGTTTCCAGCACCGTGGGGCGCACCACCGGCACGCCCAGAATATCGCTCTGGAACTGCATCAGGAAGCTGTTGGCGCTTGCGCCGCCGTCCACCTGCATCTGCGGGGGGCGGCTGCCACAATCGGCCGCCATGGCGTTAAACAGATCGGCGCTTTGGTAGGCGATGGCCTCCAGCGCGGCGCGCACAATGTGCGCCCGGCCGGTGCCGCGCGTCATGCCCACGATGGTGCCGCGGCTGTACATATCCCAGTAGGGCGCGCCCAGCCCTGTAAACGCGGGCACGAGGAACACGCCCGCCGTGTCCGAAACGCTCTGGGCGATCTGCTCGGTTTCCGCGCTGCTCTGGATCAGGTGCAGCTCGTCACGCAGCCACTGGATGGTGGCCCCGCCCATAAACACGCTGCCCTCCAGCGCGTAGGTGGGCTGGCCGTTCAGCCGCCAGGCCATGGTGGTCAGCAGGCCGTTTTCGCTGCGGGCAGGGGTATCGCCGGTGTTCATGAGCATGAAACAGCCGGTGCCGTAAGTGTTCTTGACCGCGCCGCGGGTAAAGCAGCCCTGCCCGAACAGCGAGGCGTGCTGATCGCCCGCCAGCGCCGCCACGGGGATGGGGCGGCCCAGAATATCGGCGCGCAGGTTGCCGATCACCTCGGCGCTGTCCGCCACGTGGGGCAGAAGCTCCCTGGGGATGTCCAGCATGGCGAGCAGTTCGTCGTCCCACTGCTGGGTGTGGATGTTATAAAGCATGGTGCGCGCGGCGTTGGTCGCGTCGGTCACGTGCGGGCGGCCCTCCACCAGGTGCCAGGCCAGGAAGCTGTCCACTGTGCCAAAGCACAACTCGCCCCGGCGGGCGCGCTCGCGCAGGTGCAGCGTATCCAGCAGGTAGGCCAGCTTTGTGCCGCTAAAGTACGCGTCCGGCACCAGCCCGGTCTTTTCGCGGATCATCGGGGCATGCCCGGCGGCTACCAGTTTTTCCACATAGGGGGCGGTGCGGCGGCATTGCCAGACGATGGCGTTGTGCACGCAGGCGCCGGTGTCCTTATCCCACAGCAGGGTGGTTTCGCGCTGGTTGGTGATGCCGATGGCCGCGATATCCGCCACATCGACGCCGCTGAGCTTGACGGCGGTCTGCAGCGCGGTAATCTGGCTGTTGAGCAGATCCTCAGGGTCATGCTCCACCCAGCCGGGTTTGGGGTAATGCTGGGCAAACTCGATGGCGTGGGTGGCCAGCGCGTGACCCTGCGTATCGAACACGACGGCGCGGCTGGAGGTGGTGCCCTGGTCCAGGGCGATCAGGATGGGTTTGTTCATCGTGCGGGTTCCTCCTTACGGGCAAGCGGTGGATTTGGATAGGCTTGAGCCTGAGCGCGTCAGGCATGGCATCGGTTTTAGGCGCGGGCGTCAGGCGAACAGCGCCTGCTTGCGCGCCGCCATCTCCGCGACGCGGGCAAGGTAGGTGTCCACATCGCTCACGTTGGGGGCGCGCTCGATGCGCAGCTCCCGGTCGGCAAACACCCGCTTGCTGATGGCCCCCGCCCCGCAGGCGAGGATGGAGGTATTCTCCTCCATGATATCCACGTTATACAGGCAGGCAAAGCCCGGCCGGGCGTAGCCGACATTCTGCTGTTGCCCGGCCATGTATTTTTGCCGGTACAGGTAGTAAGGCTCCAGCCCCAGCGCGGCGGCGGCGGCCTCGCCCGCCTCCACCATGGCGGCTACGGCGGCGGCGTCCGGCAGGGTCGCGCCCTCCAGGTGCAGGCGGCTGGAACGCTTGATGGCCAGCGTGTGCACGGTCAGGCTGTCCGGGCCCAGCGCGCGCACGCGGGCCAGTGTACGGTCAAAATCGGCGGGGGTCTCGCCGGGCAGCCCGGCAATCACATCCATGTTGATATGCGTAAAGCCGTGCGCGCGCGCCAAAGCGAAGGCTTCCTCCGTCTGGGCGGCGGTATGGTCGCGGCCGATGCGGCGCAGGGTATCGTCGTTCATGGTCTGGGGGTTGACGCTGATGCGCGTAACCCCGTGCTCCCGCAGGGTGCGCAGGTGCGCCGGGGTGATCGTATCCGGGCGGCCTGCCTCCACCGTAAACTCCCGCGGGGCGGCAAAGCACAGCGCCGTGTGGTTCAGCAGCTTCGCAAACGCATCGGGCGGCAGGGCGGTGGGCGTGCCTCCGCCGATGTAGAGCGCCCGCAGGCGCAGGCCGTGCGCGGCCATGAGGCCTGCGGTCTGTTCCATCTCCCACAAAAGCGCGTCCAGATAGGGCGTTACGCGCTGGCCCCGCCCCAGCGCCTCGCCGGGGAAGGAGCAGTACGCGCACCGCGTGCGGCAAAACGGGATGGATACATACACGTCCGCCTCGTCGGCGCAGGGCGCGGGCAGGGTTTGCTGCACGGCCACAATGCGCCCGAGCAGCGCCGCCCTGCCCTGCGATACGTCAAACACATCGGTCAGCGCCTGCGTGCTTTGCGCAAGCGTCAGGCCCCGGGCCAGCCCCTCATACACCAGCCGCGTGGGGCGGATGCCCGTGAGCGAACCCCACGGCGGCCGGTGGCCGGTCAGCTCTTTACAGAGATCGTACAGCGTGAGCTTGCACAGCCGTTTTTGCAGCCGACGGCGCAGCAGCGCCTCCGGGGTTTCGGCTGTGGTTTCAGCCGGGGTTTCGTCGGATACCGCGCTATCGCCTGTGTCGGCATCCGCCGGGATGGGCAGGGTGCGCTCGGCCGTGTGTCCGCGCAGCGTGAAGGTGCAGCGCCACAGGCCGTCCACTTCCGTAAAGGTATGGCGCAGCGGCTCCATATCCGGGGTGGGGGTGGCGGCGGTAAACTGGGCCTTGGCCGCGTCGCGCGCGCTCAGGGGCGCGGTCGCCTGCACGGCGAAGGCTTCCAGCGGCGCAAAAAGCCGCAGCACATCGCACAGCTCGTTGGCCAGCCGGGGCAGCGGGGTATAGAGTAGTATTTTCATGGAACATCCCGTCCGGCAAAGGTGGTGCCGCCATGCCCCGGGTAGGCGACCATGCGCGGGTGCATGTACAGGATGCGGCGCAGGCTGTTTTTCAATTCGCCAAAATCGCCGTCGATAAAATCATAGCGGCCGTAGCCGCCGTCAAACAGCGTATCGCCGCACAGCAGGCCTGCGTTGTCCGGCAGCAGGTAGCAAACGCTGCCCTTGCTGTGGCCGGGGGTGTGCAGCACCGTGATGGGCATGCCCGCGAGCACAAGCGTCTGGTTATCCGCAACCGGGGTGGGGGTGGTGTGCACGGTGGTATCGTGGGCAAACTCGTCGCCCACGTTCAGGTGCGGGTCGGTCAGCTTGGGGATATCGCCGGGGTGGATGTACAGCGGGATGCGGTACGCGTCGCAAATCGCGTCCACCGCGCCGATGTGGTCGTAATGCCCGTGGGTTAAAAGCACGGCCACGGGCGTGCGCCCCGCCAGCGCCACGCGGATGCGCGGCGCATCGGCGCCGGGGTCCACCAGCACCACGCCGCGGGTATCGGTGTTTTCCACCAGGTAGCAGTTCATTGCGTATTCGCCTACACGCAGGGTCTCAACAAGAATGGACAAAGCAATCACCTCAAAAAAAGGAATCCCGCCGGCAGGGCGTATGCCCGCCAGACGGTCAGAAAAGCTTGCGGGAATCCAGCAGCAGCGTAACCGGCCCGTCGTTGAGCAGCCGTACCGCCATATCCGCGCGGAACACCCCGGTTTCGACGGTCAGGTCGTGGGCACGCCAGCGCTCCACCACCCGGCGGTACAGCGCGTCGGCTTCCTCGGGGCGCGCGGCCAGGATAAAGCTGGGCCGACGCCCTTCGCGCGCGTCGCCCAGCAACGTAAACTGGCTGACCGCCAGAATGCTGCCGCCCACATCGGCCAAGGCGAGGTTCATTTTACCGGCGGCATCCTCAAACACGCGCAGACCCGCCACCTTATCGGCAATGTAGGCCGCGTCGCGCTCGCCGTCGCCGGTTTCCACCCCGACCAGTACCAGAAACCCGCGCTGGATCGCGCCGACCACCGCGCCCTGCACCGTAACCGAGGCTTCGGTGACCCGCTGCACTACCGCCCGCATGGAACCCTCCCTTTCCGTTTGCCAAATTCAGGAAATGCCGCGGTACACCTCCGCGATGTCGGTGCGCCGCTGCAGGGCTTTGATGACCTTATCCAGCTGCTCGCGGCTGGTTACCTGCAACACAAGGGTAATGACGCTGGTTTTGCGCTTCTCATCCCGCTTGGCGGAAACGGCCATGATGGGCACCCCCATGTTGCCGATGGAGAGGGCCAGCTCGCCCAGCAGGCTCACGTGATCGTAGGCGATAATGTTGACCGTGGCGTTGAACGCCCCGCCCTCGGTGTTGGCCCAGCTGACCTCCACCATGCGCTCCCGTTCGCTGGCGCTCATGTTGGGGCAATCCGCCTTGTGCACGGTCACGCCGCGACCGCGGGTGATGTAGCCGACAATCTCATCCCCCGGCACGGGGTTGCAGCACTTGGCAAAGCGCACCAGCATGCCGCTTTCGCCCTTGACGTACACGCCGTGGGTGGGCTTGCCAAGCTGTTTTTGCAAATCCTGCGGGGTGGATTCGACCACCTTGGGCAGCGCCTGCGCCTCGTCCTTGCGCTGCTCGTCCAGCAGGCGGCCGACCACATAGGCGCTGGCGATGCCGCCGTAACCCACGGCACCGTAAATATCGTCCAGCTCCTGAAAGGCGTATTTTTTCAGGATCGGGTCGTAGTATTCGGGTTTGGTGAGCGCGGGCAGCGATACGCCGCGCCGCTTGGCCTCGTGCTCCAGCATATCCCGGCCGCGGGCCACGTTTTCGCCGTGCAGCTCGCGCTTGAAGAACTGGCGGATTTTCGCCTTGGCCTGCTGGGTTTTAACTACCTTGAGCCAGTCCAGGCTCGGGCCCTTGGAGTTGGCGTTGGTGATGATTTCCACCCGGTCGCCGGTTTCCAGCGGGGTATCCAGCGGCACAATGCGGCCGTTGACCTTGGCACCGGCACAGTGGTTGCCCACGCCGCTGTGGATGCGGTAGGCAAAGTCGATGGGGGTGGAGCCGCGCTGCATGCTCACGATATCCCCCTTGGGGGTAAACAGCAGCACCTCGTCGCTGAACAGGTCGGTTTTCAGGGAGTCGATAAACTCCTTGCTGTCCCGCGTTTCGTTTTGCCAATCCAGAATCTGGCGCAGCCAGTAGAGCTTGTTGTCCAGATCGCCCTCGGGGCCGCCGCCTTCCTTGTAGCGCCAGTGGGCGGCCACGCCAAACTCGGCCACGCGGTGCATATCCCACGTGCGAATCTGGATTTCAAACGGGAAGGGCATCTTGCGCCCTCCGATGAGCGTGGTGTGCAGGCTCTGGTACATGTTGCTCTTGGGCACGCTGATGTAGTCCTTAAACCGGCCGGGAATCTGGTTCCACAGCGTGTGCACGATGCCAAGCACCGTATAGCAGTCCTGCACGCTATCCACAATCACCCGCACGGCGATCAGGTCGTAAATCTGGTCGAAGGTTTTGCCCTGTTCCTTCATTTTTTTGTAGATGGAATACAGGTGCTTGGGGCGGCCGTCGATTTCGTAATGGATGCCTTGCGCGTCCAGCTTTTCGGAAAGCTCGCGCACCACCATGCGGATGTTATCCTCCCGCTCGGCGCGGCGCAGGCCCACCTTCTGGGCGATCTCATGGTACGCATCGGGGTTGATGTACTTAAAGGAAAGGTCTTCCAGCTCCTGCTTGATGGCGTTCATGCCCAGCCGGTGTGCCAGCGGGGCGAAAATATCCAGCGTTTCCCCGGCGATGGCGCGCTGGCGGTCTTCCGGCTGGAAGCGCAGGGTGCGCATGTTGTGCAGGCGATCCGCCAGTTTGATAATGACCACGCGGATGTCCTTGCTCATGGCCAGGATCATCTTGCGCAGGCTTTCGGCCTTCTGTTCCTCCCGGTCGGTAAAATCGAGCTTGTCCAGCTTGGTCACGCCGTCTACCAGCAGGGCGACCTCATCGCCGAAGTTTTTCTGGATTTCTTCCAGCGTTACGCACTTGCAATCCTCCACGGTATCGTGCAGGAGGCCCGCGGCGATGGTGGGCGCGTCGATCATCAGATCGGTCAGGATGCTGGCCACCGACGCGGGGTGGATGAAATACGGCTCCCCGCTCTTGCGCACCTGGCCGCGGTGGGCGTTTTCGGCAAACTCATACGCTTTTTTTACCAGCAGATAACTGTCGCCCGGGTGCTGTTTCTGTACGCGGGCAAGGATTTTTTCCAACGGCATGCACTCGTTGGTGATGTAGGTCAGCATTCCCGCGCCTCCTCTCGGGCGGTCAGGGCGCGCAGCGCGCCCAGCGCCGGGCTGTCGGCCAGCGAACACTTGCGCGGCTGGCAAAAGGTGTAGTGAAACGGCGCCTCGCTGAGGGTGAGCAGGCCGAGCGCCGCAAAGGCGGAAAGGCCGGCCAGCGTCTGCGCCTCGGTAAGGCCCGCGGCCTGCGCGGCCTCGCGGAGGCTGCCGCAGGCGGTGCGCCGGAGCACGCGGTAGAGCGCGCGGTAGGCTTCGTTCCCCGCGTCGATGGCGGCGGCGCGGGCCTTAAGCGCCGGGGTAACCGGGTAAAGGCAGACGGTCGCGTCGCCCGCAAAGCGTTTCCAGTACGCCGCGTCCAGCGGGGCAGGCGCGCCGTCCAGCAGGACGATGGTACGCCACCGGCCGGTGAGCGCCTGCGGATCGGGCGCGAGCAGCAAGGTGTGGAAACAGCGCGGATCGGCGGTCGTGCCGCGCGCCAGATCCACCTGCGTGCCGTGGGCCGCCAGAAAGGCGACAGCCGTCTCCCGCGTCCAGGCGACCCAGAGGGTGCCCTGCCGCCCGGCAAGCAGTGTTTCCAAAGGCGGCGGAATCGCCCCTTCGTCCGTATCGGAGGGCGCGGGTTGCGGGGCTTCCGGCCCGGCGGTCGCAGCCTTAAGAGTTTCTGCATCGGGGGGGTGGTTTCCTGCTGCGGGCACCGGCTGCGCCGCGGCGGCGTCCAGCAGCGCGCGCAGGAACGCCAGATCGAACCCCGCGTCCGGCTCGGCGGCCAGCGCGGCCCGCTGCGCCTCGGCGGAGGGGGTCAGGGCTTCCACATGGCATTGGATGGCGGTGCGGCCGTTAAAGGTCTCCCGCGCGAGGGTATAGGCCACATCTACCGTGTCGGGCAGGCGCGCGGCTTCCGCGCCCTTGCCGAAGGCGACGCCGTCCAGCAGGCCGCCGCCCTGCCCAAGCGTCAGCTGCAGGTGCGCGCCCTGCGCCCCGCACGCGCGGCGGCGGGCAAGCCGGGCCTGCGGCGTGTAGAAAACCGGCGCGGGGTTGCCGTTGCCAAAGGGCTCCAGCAGGGCGAGCGCGTCCAGCAGGGCATCGTCCGCCTGAGACAGGTTCAGGGACAGGTCATAGGTCTGCGCGGGCACAAAGGCTTCCGGGGCGGCGCTGTCGCGCACGGCGGTTTCCAGCCGGGCGCGGAAGGCCTCGCCCTGCGCCGCGTGCAAGGTCACGCCCGCGGCCAGCTCATGCCCGCCGTAGCGCAGCAGCAGATCGTCACAGGTTTGCAGGCAACGCGCAAGGTTGACTCCCTCCACGCCGCGCAGGCTGCCGTGCAGCAGGCCGTCGGTTTCGCTCAGGGCGCACACGGGCACGCCCAGCCTGTGGTTCAGCCGCCCGGCGACCAGCCCCACCACGCCGGTGTGCCAGCCCGTGCCCTGTACAAACAGCACGCGTTGGCGTACAAAATCATGCCCGGCGGCCTGCGCCTCGGCCTCTTTGGTGGTATCGGCCTCCAGCCGCTTGCGCTGGGCGTTGGCCGCGTCCAGCTGGGCGGCCAGCGCAGCGGCCTCGGCGGGGTCGCGGGTCAATAGCAGGCGCACGCCCAGCGCCGCGTCGGCAATGCGCCCGGCGGCGTTTAACCGCGGGGCCAGCTGGTAAGCGACGGTTTCGGCCTGCACCGGGCGGCGGCAGCCCGCCACCGTAAGCAACGCGTCCAGCCCCGGGCGCTCGCCGATGCGCGGCAGCCCGTGGGCGACAAGCACGCGGTTTTCATCCAGCAGGGGCACAATATCCGCCACGGTGGCCAGCGCGGCCAAATCCAGCCATTGGGCGGCCTCGTCGGCGCCCAGCAGGGCTACGGCCAGTTTATAGGCGACCCCCGCGCCGCACAGGCGCGGGAAGGGATAGCCGTCCAGCACGGGGTTGACCACCGCATCGGCCGGGCAGGGCAACAGCCCCGGCTGGTGGTGGTCGGTCACGATCACGCGCATGCCCAGCTCTTTGGCAAGGGCGACCTCCTCGGCGTTGGTCATGCCCAAATCCACCGTGAGCAGCAGCCGATACTGTGTGCTGAGCGCCTCGACGGCCTTGCGGTTCAGGCCGTAGCCCTCGGCGCGCAGCGGCACGTGCGGCTCGGCCGCGATGCCGTAACGGCGCAGGGCTTCGGTGGCGATCACCGCAGCGCAGACGCCGTCGGCATCATAATCGCCGTACACCACGGTGGGCCAGCCCTCGTCGCGCGCCTGCCCAAGCAGCGCCACGGCCTGCGCCATACCGCTGAGCAGCAGGGGGTCGCGCAGCGTGGCCAGCTGCGGGTGCAAAAAAACCTCCGCCTCGGCGGCCGTGGGCACGCCCCGCGCGTACAAAAGCGCCGCCAGCGGCCCCGCGTAGGGGTGCAGCGCACGCTGCGCGGCATCGTCAAAGGGGCGGGCATCGCGGCGGACAAAGCGGAGCATGGCGGCTCTCCTTTCGGGGGGTTGAATGGGTGTATCATAACACAATCAGGGGGAAAAAGGAACCGGGGGTCGAGGCATGCGGCAGGCGGCGGGGGATCGAGAGTTGATAGGAATCCCATAATATGATAAATGATCCCTGCGTGGTGTGATCGCCTCCATTCCATGCACCAGACCGGATGGTCCCATCGGGGAAAGCGGCAACGGCAACGCATAGTGTAAGGGAGGCGATGTGCAGTATGAGAAATGGTTTGACTTGGTTCCTTCAATGGCTCAGGGTGCAAGTAAAGAAGCTGTCTGTGAGCCTCAAGATCAAACTCCCGTTCTTTGAAATTGCCGTTGCTCCGAGGCTAATAAGAGGCGTCCCTGCATAGGAAGCCTTACACTCCGGGAGTATAGAAGCAGCCCGTTCCCTGATACAGGGGACGGGCTGCTTGGTGCCTGTACAGGCGGAATGAGCGTGACAGGAATCAGTTTGAAATGTGTTTGCCCTTTCAGGCAGACGGCCATACGATGCAGCCGTTGTCCTGCGGCGGCTTACAGCAGCCGTTCGTCAAAGCATTCCTGCGGCACGTGCTCATCCGAGGGCACAAGGCGGCGGCGCGCCGCGTGCAGGAGCGCGTCGGCCTCATCGTCCCGGGGCGGGGCTTCCTCCTCGGGGTCGGGGATATCATCCTGATAGGCGAGCGGTTCCAGCTGCTGCCGTTGTTCATCCATGGCCGTTCACTCCTTTCCATAAACAGCGTTATCCGGTTCAGGCGACGCCCAGCCGTTCCAGCGTTTCCAGCACGGTCAGCACCTGCGCGCGGGGCACCCGCTCGGAGGGGCGGTTTTCCGCCGCGCATTGGGTAAAGTGGGTCAGCTCCCGCAGGAACCAGCCGGTCGGCGGCAGGTTGATGCCTGTGGGGATTTTGACCGGATCCTCCACGTCAAAGGGGGTCACGGCGCCGTCGGCGGCGTAGCCGTTAACGCCCGCCGCGTCGCATACCAGCATCCCGCGCTCGAAGTACACCCGCCAGCGCGCCGTGAACGGGATGGCTGCGTTAAACCACGCCGCCTCGGCGCACACCGTCAGGTTGGGGTAGCCGTACTGGAAGCGGTACTGCTCGCGGTACGCCTTATCCGCCGCGCCCGCGCTGGTGCAGGCTACCGTCTGCGGCGCGCCGAACAGGCTGATGATCACATCCAGATCGTGAATGTGCAAATCAAAGGGGATCAGCCCGCTCTTGCGCACGTCAAACAGCCAGTTGCCTTGCGACCATTTGGGGCTGGCGCTCAGGCGCTCAAAGCACGCGTCCAGCGGCTTGCCGTACCGGCCGTCGGCAAGCACCGTGCGCAGGGCCTCCACCTCGCGGGTAAACTGCAGCACCTGCGCCACGTACAGCTGTCGCCCGGCCTGATCGGCGGCCGCGAACATGGCGCGCGCGTCGGCCAGGCTCAGGGCCACGGGCTTTTCCGTAAGGGTGTGCTTGCCCAGCGACAGGCTTTCCAGCACCAGCTGCTTGTGCAGGAAGGTCGGGGCGCAGATGTCGGTCAAATCCACCGGCTGGGCGGCGCACAGCGCTGTGAGGGTCGGGTACATGGGCACGCCCCACTCCGCGGCCTTGCGCTGATCCGCCTCGGTCGCGCCGACCACGCCCACCACCCGGACGTCCGGGATGTGCTGATAGTTCATATAGTGGACGGTACCCATGCCGCCCAGGCCGACCAATGCGATATTCATGCGGTGCATCCCCCTTTGTGCTTACAGTGTAAAGCCCTGCGCGCGCAGGTAGGCGGCGCTGGCAGCCATGGCGCGATCCACCTCGCCCACGTCGGCGGGGCCCGCCTGGGTAAACTCGATTTCCACGCTCAGCGGGCTTTGGTTGTCCGTCTTGCGCAGAATGTTAAACAGCGCGGGAAAATCCACCGCGCCCTGCCCCAGCGCCGGGAAGTTCCACTCCCCGCGCGCGCCGGCCTTGTCCTTCAAATGCAGGTAGCCCACGTCCGCCACGCAGCCCGCCAGATCGATTACGGGGTCCACCCCGCCGTAGAAGATCACGTTGGCAGTATCGTAGTTGATTTTGACGCGCCCGCTGCCCACGCGGTGTACCACATCGGCCAGCACCGCGCCGGTGCCGTGCTCGTAGCCGTGGGTTTCCAGCACCAGCGTAAGGCCGTACCGTTCCAGCGCGGGCACCAGCGCCGCCACGTGCGCGGCCACCTCGTCCAGCCCCGCCACGGCCTGATCCTTCAGATGCGCCTCGCCGATGGAGCTGACGATGTAGGTGCAGCCAAAAAACGCGGCCAGCCGGATGTTGTCCAGAAAATCGCCAATGCGGGCGGTATCCATCAGGTTACAGTGCCCGCTCAGGGAAAACGGCGTCAGCCCCGCGGCGGCCAGCGCGTCCTGCACGGCCAGCAGGCGCTTGAACGGCATATCGGGGAACACATGCTCCGTCCAGCCCTTGGTGGCGGTCAGCTCGATGTAGCGGAACCCGGCGCGGCGGATGCCGTCGATGGCCTGCTCGATGGTAAAACCGTGGTAACAGTTGGAGTTGGCAGCGATGATGCGATCCATGGGTGCGACCTCCTTTGGAAGGTTAAGCAACGCGGGGCCCCGGGGAGGCTGTGCCGCCCGGAACCCCGCGCCGGTTATCCGTTGATGTGCACGGCCTTGCCCGTGCGGGAGCTTTCGATGCTGGCAAACACTGCGCGCATGGCGGTCAGGACGCTTTCCCCGGTGATGCCCTCCACCGACGGGTCGGCGATGCTTTGCACAAACAGGTCGATCACGCCGGAGCTGGTCTGGGTGTCGTTGGTCTGGATCGCGTCGGCCTCGATGGTTTCCACGGGGCCGCCCTTGGGCTCCAGCACCAGCGAGTGAAGCGGATCGTCATAGATGCGCAGCACGCCCTTGGTGCCGTAGATCACGGTGGAATTATCCTCGCGGCCGTAATCGGTCCAGGAGGCGCACATGGTGCCCACCGCGCCGCCGCTCAGGGTGTACAGGCACAGGGCGTTGTCGTCCACACCGATCAGGCTGCCATCTGCCAGCCGCTTATCCAGCGTGGTCAGGGTGGCTTTGGTTTCCACAATGGTCTGCCCCAGCAGGTACTGGATCAGGTCGGTTTTGTGGATGCCCAGATCCGCCATCGCGCCCATGACGGCGCGCTTGCTGTCGAAAAACCAGGTGCTTGCGCCCGGGTCGATGGACCAGGTTTCCGGCCCCCCATGGCGGAAGGAGGTGCGGAAGGTGAGCGGCGTGCCAAGAACGCCGTCTGCGATCAGCGCCCGGGCTTTGCGGTGCGCGCCCGCCAGACGCTGGTTCTGGCCGATCATCAGCATTTTGCCGGTCTGCCGTGCCAGCGCCACCATGCGCTCGCAATCCTCAAGCGTGGTAGCCATGGGCTTTTCGCACAGCACGTGCTTGCCCGCGGCCAGCGCCGCGCAGGCGATGTCGGCATGGGTATCGTTGGAGGTGCACACGCTCACGGCGTCGACCTCGGGGTTTTGCAAAATCGCCTGCCAGCCGGGGGCGGCGGTCGCGCCGTACTGGGCGGCCAGCGCCTGTGCGCGCTCGGCGTTCAAATCAAACAGGGATACGATCCGGGCCCCCGGGCTATGGGCGTACTCCGGCAGATGGCGCACTTGCGCGATCTTGCCGCAGCCGATGATGCCTACGTGCAGCATGGGGTTGCCTCCTTTACGCGGGCAGCGGTGCTAGTTGCCGCTGTCCTTCTTTTGCAGCAGCACAGCCGCCACCACGATCACGCCCTTGAAGGCTTCACGCAGGAACGGCGGTACGCCGATCAGGTTGAGCAGGTTGTTCATCACGGCCAGGATCAGCATACCCAGAACGCTGCCGATGACCGAGCCGCGGCCGCCGCTCATGCTGGTTCCGCCGATGATGACCGCGGCAATCGCGTCCATTTCGTAGCCACTGCCCGCGTTGGCGTAGTCCATGCTGCCGATGCGGGCAATCTGGATCACGGCGGTCACAGCCACAAGCACGCCCATGAGGGCGTACACCCGGCGCTTGACCTTTTTCACGTTTACGCCGCTCAGCTTGCTGGTGCGCTCGCTGCTGCCCACGGCAAACACCTGCCGGCCGAAGGCCGTGTGCTTGCTGACCACATAGAGCACCGCCGCCAGCAGCATCCAGTACAGGATGGGCAGGATAATCTCCCCGCCGATGCGGGTGTTGGCGATGGCCAGAAAATCCTTGGGTACGGCGGGGCTGGTGCTTTGCATGAACTGTTGGGTCACGCTGCGGGCGATCTTCATCATGCCCAGCGTGGCGATGAACGGGGGCATTCCGCGGTGGGCGATCAGCAGGCCGGAGCATTCGCCGAGCAGCAGGCCCACCAACAGGCCCGCCGCGATGGCGATGACGTAGGCCAGCGGGCCGGTGATGCCCAGCCTGGTCAGCACGCCGTTGGCATTGCCGTCGATCAGCACCATCATCACCGCGCCGATGGCCACCAGGGTGGAGCCCACGGCCAGGTCGATGCCGCCGGAGATAATGACGAACGTCATGCCCAGCGAAATGATGCCGACGCCCGCGTTGTTGCGCAGCAGGTTAATCCAGTTCTTGCCCCAGGCGGTGAACCAATCCCCGAAGGTGGGGTAATGGAAACCCAGCGCCAGCGTTTGCAGCACGACCATCAATAAAAGCGCGCACGTGGTGGAAAACAGGGGTTTGGTTTTCCAGCTGTGCCGTAGCCAACTAAGCGGGTTAGTGTCCCTGCGGGTCTGTTCCATAGGTGTAACTCCCTTCGCGTTTGGCGTTGCCGGGGTGCGGGCGCGCTCAGCCGCCGGTGGCCAGGCGCATCATTTCGTGCTCGGTCATGCGCTCGCCGGCGACCTCGTCGCGTACCTGGCCGTGGTAGAGCACCAGCGCACGGTCGCAGACACGGATCACTTCCTGCGCCTCGCTGGTGAGCACAATCACAGCCACACCCTGATCCGCCAGACGGCGGATGATGTCGTAAATATCTTCCTTGGCGCCCACGTCCACGCCCTGGGTGGGGTTGTCCAGTATCAGCAGGTGCGGGTTGGCGCTGAGCCACTTGGCCAGCACTACCTTCTGCTGGTTGCCGCCGGAGAGGCTGGTAATGAGGTCGCGGGTGCGATCCAGCTTGATGCGCAGGGCCTGCCGCTGGCGGTCAAACAGCGCCGCCTCGCGGCGGTGGTCCAGCAGGCCAAAGCGGGTCAGGCGCGGCCACAGCACGATGGAGCCGTTTTCCAGAATGGTCATATCCTTTACAATGCCGTTTTCCTTGCGGTTGCGGGGCACGTAGCCCAACCCAAGCCCGACGGCCCGTCCGGTGGTGCGGATGCGCACGGCCTTGCCGTCCACCCGGATTTCGCCCTGCTCCGGGGTCAAATCCCCAAACACGGTGCGGAACAGCTCGCTGCGGCCGTCGCCCAGCAGGCCGGTCACGCCCAGCACCTCGCCGGCATAGGCCGACAGGTTTACATGGCGGAAGTAGGGCTCCAGCGTCAGGTCGGTCAGGCGCAGGCGCTCTTCGCCGCGCCGCACGTCGCGGCCGTGGCTGTCGGTGCGCACCTCATGGCCCACCATAAAACGGGCCAGCTCGCTTACGCTGGTTTGCGCCACCGCGCCCTCGGCCACCATTACGCCGTCGCGCAGCACGGTGTAACGGTCGCAGATGACCATTACCTCGCGCAGTTTGTGCGATATGAACACGATGCCCACGCCCTGCTCGCGCAGCGTGCGCAGCATGGCAAACACGCGCTCGATCTCCGGGTCGGTCAGCGACGTGGTCGGTTCGTCCATGATAATCAGCCGGGCGTTCATCAGCAGCGCGCGGCTGATCTCCACAATTTGCTTATAGCTGGCGTCCAGATCGCACACCATGGTCCGGGGGTCGATTTCCAGCCCCATGCGGTCGAACACCGTGCGCGTTTCGGCAATCATGCGCGCGTGATCCAAAAGGCCGTTCGGGCGTTTGAGCTCCCGGCCGATAAACATGTTTTCATATATGGGCAGATCGTTAATCAGGTTCAGTTCCTGATGGATAAAGGCGATGCCCGCATCCAGCGACTGCGTGGGGGTGTGGAAGGCGACGGGCTTGCCGTCCAGCGCAATCACGCCTTCGTCGGGGGGCAGCACCCCGCCCAGAATATTCATCAGGGTGGATTTGCCCGCGCCGTTTTCACCCAGCAGCGCGCAGATTTCGCCGCCGTCCAGGTGGAAATCGACCGACCGCAGCACCTGGTTGGCAGCAAAGGCCTTGCAGATTCCCTGCATGGTTAGTTGCATGCGATGCTCACATCCGTTCTGTATCGCTTGGGGGGCGGGAGCGCGTTTGCAGGCGCGCACCCGCTAGAATTCGGTTGTCCGGCGACCGCGGCGCCGCAGAGGGTTTACCATAGCATTATGCGCCGAAACCGCCGAATCCTGCCCGGAAGGCAAAAAAACCGCCGGGCGCGCGGCCTTAGGAAAAGGGGCCATGGCGTCGGCCACGGCCCCCCGTTCCCATGCCGCCGCTGCACGGGTGCAAATCGACGGCGAAGGCGCACATTAATACACGGTGTTGTTGGGATCGATGTACTGGTCGCAGTTGTCACGATCCACGATCGTGGTGGGGATCACCTTCACGGCGTCCACGGTCTCGCCCTTGAGCACGCTCACGGCCATATCCACGGCGTCGCGCACCATCATGGGGCTGTAGAGGGCGGAGCAGATCCAGATGTCCTTATTTTCGGGCATCATCTTGAAGTATTCCTGCATGCCGCCGCCACCGGTGATCACTTTGATATCCGTGCGGCCCGCGTCGGAAATCGCCTGCAGGCAGCCGATGGAGGTTTCGTCGTCCAGGCTGTACACCGCGTCGATCTGCGGGTTGGCGGCCAGGATGTCGGTAAAGTCTTTCAGGCCGTCTTCACGGGTGAACTTGGTGGCGTATTCGACGATCTTGATGTCCGGAGCGATCTGCTTCATGGTGTCGTTGAAGCCCTTCATGCGCAGTTCGGACACGGAGCCGCTGGTCGGTACGGGCAGCGCCACGACGGTGCCGGTGGTGCCGATCTTGCTGACGATGTACTTGGCGCTTTCGATGCCCATGCTCTCGTTGTCGCCGGTAACACGGTACACGCCCTTGGCGTCGATGGCGATGTCGAAGTTCACCACGGTGATGCCTTCGTCAATCGCGGCCTGAATGGGTACTTCCATGCCTTCCCACTGCGGGAAAGCCACAACGGCCTGCGCGCCCCAGGTTTTGAGGTCGTCCAGCTGGGTGGTCATTTCCTCGGCATTGTTGGAGGTGTAGAGCTTGTACTCCACGGTGTCCGCCAGTTCCTTGCAGCGGGCCTCGGCGTTGTAAGCCACGCCGGCTACCCAGCCGTGGGTGACGGCCGGCGCCAGGATGCCGATTTTAAACTTCGCGGTTTCGGCGGACGCGGTGAGCGTGAAAACGCCCAGGCAGAGCGTCAGCGCGAGGACGATGGCCAGAATCTTTTTCATGATTGTTTGCCTCCGTTTCGCATTGTTCAGAATGCTCCCCCGCGCGGTGCGGGGGGCGGTTGCGCAGGAAGAACAGGGGTTTCCGCATGGCTCCCCGCGGTTTCCTGTTCCTTTTGCTTGCCCAAAGGATAGCATAGCTTTTTACATCTGTCAACGGAAGGCCGTAAATTTACATAAGTTTTCAACATCGAAAAAGACAACACAATACAAGCTGATATAACCATTTTGTGCTGATGTACAGCAGAAGTGCAATGTAAAGGTTACATTTTAAGGTGCGTTCTTTACATCCATTGCGCGGCTGTGGTATAATCAGCCATCCGGACAGGCCGTATCGCAGAGGGGGCGCTATCCACCTATGAAAAAAAAGAGCGCGGAGCCGACCATCACGCAGGTTGCCGAGCACGCGGGGGTCTCCATCGCCACAGTATCCCGCGTGCTGAACGACAAGGGCAACGTGCGCCCCTCCACCGTGGAGCGCGTGAGCGCCGCCGTGGAGGCACTGGGCTACCCGCGCGCCGAAGCTTCCGCCCCGCCGCGCAAGGGGCTGGTGGTGGTGGTGCTGCCCAACCTGGACAACCCGTTTTACGCCAAGATTGTCAAGGGCATTCAGGTTTGCGCCAAAAACCGGGGGCTGGAAACGCTGGTGTATGCCGAGAGCAGCCTGGACGACCATGCCGACCGTCTGGTGGATTTGCTGCATATGATAAACGCAGGCGGCAGCATCCTGCTTTCCCCCGTGAACGACGAGGCCGCCCTGAACGCCATCGACCGGGCCGCCCCGCTGGTACAGTGCGCCGAATACAACGAGCGCAGCCCCTTGCCCTACGTGAGCGTGGATGATTTTGCCGCCGCGCGCAACGCTGTGCACACCCTGTTGCAGCGCGGCCGCCGCCGTGTGGCCCTGATTAACGGGCCGGACAAGTACAAGTACGCCCGCCAGCGTTATCTGGGCTATGCCGAAGCCCTGCGCGAGGCCGGGCTGGCCGTAGACCCCGCGCTGGTCTGCCGTGTGACCGAGATGGGCTTTGACAGCTCCTTTGCCGTAGCCCGCCAGCTGCTGACCGCGCACGAGCGGCCCGACGCCATTCTGGCCGCCAGCGACATGTTTGCCGCCGCCGTGGTCAAGGCCGCCAGCACCGAGGGCGTGGCCATCCCCGCCGACTGCTCGCTGATCGGCTTTGACAACACCTACATCTCCATGGTGAGCCACCCCAGCGTGGCCGCCGTGAACATGCCGCAGTTCCAGCTGGGTTACATGGCCTGCGAGGTGCTGGCCGACCGGATGCAGAACCCCGCCGGGGAGCCGCGCCACGTGCTGCTGAAAACGGAGCTGGTGCTGCGGGACTCGGTATGAGGGCGCTTTCCGCGCCTTTGGGATGGGGACTGAGGTCCCCCTCCCAACCGCCCCCTTGGGACGGCGCTTTCCGCGCCTTTGGGATGGGGATTGAGATCCCCCTCCCAACCGCCCCCATGGGTGGGACGAGGGGGACGGGGGACGGACGGGTGCTGTTGTGCTGGGGGATGGGGTAACGGGCTGTTTGCTTCCGGTTGGAGGGAGAAAACGATAGGCCGCCGGGGTTTGTGCGGCGGTGAAAGGATGAGGGTTTATGAAGCTTGGATTTGTCAGCGCGATTCTGGATGGCTGGACGTTTGAGGATATGATCGACACTGCGGCGTCGATGGGGTACCAGTGTGTAGAGGTAGCCTGCTGGCCCGCCGGCAAGGCGGAGCGGCGTTATGCGGGCGTCAGCCATATTGATGTGGACGCGCTGACCGACGCGAAGATTGCCTCCATCCGTGAATACTGCCACAAGGCGGGTGTGGAGATCAGCGCTTTGGCGTACTACCCCAACCCGCTGGACGGCGATGTGGAGCGCCGGGACGCCGCCATACGGCACCTGCGCAAGGTGATCGTCGCCAGCGCCCGGCTGGGCGTAAACCGGGTGACGACCTTCATCGGCCGCGACCAATTGAAAACCGTCGAAGAAAATCTGGACGAGGTGCGCGCGGTGTGGCCGCCGATTGTCAAACTGGCGGAGGAACACAATGTGCAGCTCGCCATCGAAAACTGTCCGATGCTGTTTGACCGCAGCCAGTGGCCTGGCGGCCAGAATCTGATGACCACCCCGGCCATCTGGCAGCGGGTGTTTGACATTCTGCCCTCGAAAAATCTGGGCATCAATTACGACCCGAGCCATTTTGTCTGGCAGGGGATTGATTACCTGAAGCCGCTGTATGCGTTCAAGGATCGGATTTACCACGTGCATTTCAAGGATATCAAGCTCTTTCCCGACAAGCTGCGGGAGGTGGGCGTGATGGCGTACCCGCTGGAATACATGACCCCCAAGCTGCCCGGGCTGGGGGATGTGGACTGGGGGCGCTTCGTTTCGGCGTTAACGGATATCGGATATGAGGGGCCGGCCTGCATTGAGGTGGAGGACAGGGCGTTTGAGGGAAGCCGGGCGCGGGTATTAAGTTCGCTGAAGATTTCCAAGCGGTATATGGAGCAGTTTGTGATCTGAGCAGGCGGGAGAAGCCCCCGCCGCAGCGGAGAAGGGTCAAGGGCGAAAGCCCTTGTCGGGATTCCAAAGGGGGAAACCCTTTGGTAGGTTTGGGCAAGCCCAAGCCCCCCCCGCCGCAGCGGTGAAGGGTCAAGGGCGAAAGCCCTTGTCGGGATTCCAAAGGGTGAAACCCTTTGGCGGGTTTGCGTAAAACCCAAGCCGCCGCCGCAGCGGAGGAGGGTCAAGGGCGAAAGCCCTTGTCGGGATTCCAAAGGGTGAAACCCTTTGGCGGGTTTGGGCAAGCCCAAGCCCCCCGCCGCAGCGCATTGCGGCAAGCGAGCGAACAGCGCCGCAGGCGCTATGAGGCGAGCGGAAAAGCAAGTGTGCTGCAAAACAGGCGTTACGGAACAGGGCGCCTAACATCCGGCTATTGCATGCGGCATTCCCTTGCGGTGGTACAGCCGTTATGGCTTTCATCAAGTCCATTAAAAACAGGCAAGGAAGAATCCTCGCCTGTTTTTCGATCCAATGCAAAGAACTTGCCTGCTCGCTACACAATGCCCGTATCATTGCTCGCGTGTTTATACTTTCGGGGAGGGCGCGCCTTGCTGCCGATGCGTAGCTTTGAGCTTCGCAGCCCGCTCAGCCGCTTGCCTGCCTGTTCCGTACCATGGGAGCGGAGCACTTTCCGTGCGGTCAAGCGGCTGTCGGCCAACCGCGATCCCCTGACGGCCAAGGCTTGATAATACGGCAGCCGTTGCCCATGTTTGCGGTTTTTGCCGGGCGTTGTCCTTTAGGGGGCGTTCGCTCTACGCTTCGGCGCGCTCCAAATCCGCCTGAATATAGGCTTCCAGCACCAGATTGGCAGCCGCGAACGTCGCGGGCGCGGCCAGCGCCGAGGGGTACACCCGTACGCGCCGGATGGCATGGCCCATGCCCCGGCCGTTGATGCGCGCTTCCAGCCGGGGGGAAAGCACCTCAAAGCGGTAGCACACATCCCCGAAAAACACCACGGTGGGCACATCCAGCAGCTGTACGGCGTTGGTCATCATGCAGGCGAGGTAATCCGCTTCGCGGTCCAGCACGGCCTGCGCGTCGGTGCGGCCCTCGGCGGCGGCATCCACCAGCGCGGGCCACGTGGTCAGGTCGGGGCAAAGGTGCGCGGCATAGCGCAGAATGTTGGGGATGGAGGCGTACAGCTCCGCGCAGCCCCGGTTGCCGCAGGTGCACAGCGGGCCGTCAAAGCAGATGGAGGTATGCCCGATTTCGGTGCCGAAACCGGCGCTGCCCTTGTAAAGGCCCTCCGGGGTTACAAACCCGCCGCCCACGCCCGTATCCACCACCACCGCCAGAAAGCGCGGAAAGCGGTGCCCCAGCCCGCAGGATTTTTCCGCCAGAGCCAGCGCGGCGGCGTTGTTTTCCAGCAGGGCGGGCGCGCCCAGCAGCGTGCGGTAATGCTCCCCCAGCGGGATATCGCGCCAGCCGTGAAAGTTCGGGGGGTTCAGCAGCAGCCCGCGCCGTGTGTCCAGCGGGCCGGGGGCCAGGATGCCCATGCCCAGCAGCCGCCCGGGCGGGGGTGTTTGCAGCATGGCGCGCACCGCCCGGTCAATGCCGTCCAGCACCTCCTGCGTATCGCGGCCCGCAACGGTCACATCCGCCTCGCGCAGCACCGTGCCGCGAAAGTCCGTCAGCCCCAGCGTGGAAACGCCGCGCGTCAGGCTCAGGCCCAGAATGTAAAAGGCGTCCGGGTTCAGGCTCAGGCGCGTGGCGCGGCGGCCGACGGCGCCGTTGGCCTCGGCGGCGCCTTCCAGCAGGATGCCTTCCTGTAAAAGCTCATCGACCAGAACGCTGATGGCGGCGCGGGTCAGCCCCGTGCGGCGGGCGATTTCCACGCGGCTGCAACCCCGCTCGCGGATGTGGCGGAGCACCAGGCTGCGGTTGCGGCGCTTCATCTCGGAGGCGTTCAGGGTGGCTGGCTGCATGGGGGTTCAACCTCTTTTCGTTTCCGGTGCGTTCAGTATAGCATATTTTTTTTGCGGTTAATTGTCAAACCGATTGACAAATGATTTTGGTTGCGTTATACTGGGCACAGATTAAAGGGGGTCGTGCCCATGGAACTGGCCGTGCTGCGGCGTGGCTTTGATTATGCGCAGGATGGCCGGGGCAACCGCCTTGTGGTGCACCTGCAGGGGTGCAACCTCCGCTGCCCGTGGTGCAGCAACCCGGAAGGCATCTCCCTGCGGGGTACGGTGCTGGAAACCGATAAACCCGTGCCTGATCTCCTTTGCCCTTACGGGGGCATTGCGGAAGGCCGCCTGCGGCGCAACGTTTGCGACGGTTGCACCGATCACCCCTGCCTGACCCACCCGGATCGGGTGGAGCTGACGCTCTCCTGCGCCCCGGTGGCGGTAGAGGCGCTGCTTGCGGAGTGCGTGCAGGCCAAGCCCCTGTTTTTTGACGGCGGCGGCGTCACGCTCAGCGGCGGCGAACCGACGCTCCAATTTGAGGCTGTGCGTGCGCTGCTGGAAGGGCTCAGGCGGGAAAACATCCACACCGCCATCGAAACCAACGGCTCCCACCCGCGCCTGCCGGAGCTGTTTGGGCAGATCGACCAGCTGATTATGGACTGCAAGCAGACCGACCCGGCGATCCATCAGTCGGTCACCGGCGGCCCGAACACCCAGACGCTCCTCAATCTGGAGCTTGCCTTTGCCCGCCACCCCGACCTGCTGGTGCGCACCCCGCTGATTCACGGCTTTAATGACGACGACGCGGCGCTGGAAGGCTTCCGCCGCTTCTACCGCCGGTTTGATACCCGCAACGCCCAGTTTGAGTTTTTACGCTACCACGCCTACGGCGCGGTCAAGTGGAAGCACTGCGGCATGCCCTATACCGTGCGCGACGCGGATGTGCCCGAGGAAACGCGCCTGCGCTTCGAAACTGCCCTGCGTGCCGACGGCCATACGGTCGTACGCACCTGACCCGCCCTGTGTAAGGAGGTTTGCCCCATGACACCCGTTCATGAAACCCCCGCTTCGATTCTGGAACAGGCCAAGGCGCTGTTTGCCGAGGAGCGTGCCATCCACCGGCTGGACGGCTGGTTTCTGGCGCGGGAAATCGCCATGCGCGCCCATTTGGACACCCCGGCGGAATCCGCCGTGCTGCAGGCGGGGCACGCGCTCAAGCGCATTGTGGAGCAGCTGCCCCTGTCGCTGAGCGAGAATGCCGTGTTTGCCGGCACCCAGCGCGACGCGTTTGCCAAAAGCTACGCGCTCATCAACCCGAACTTCCGTGTAAGCACCTTTAACGGCTACTGCGACCCTACCGCGGTGTTTAACGATATCGAGCCCAACGCGGAGTTTCCGGCCGAGCGCATTGAGCGCGTGCGGGAATGGTCCAAAACCACCCCGTACGTGACGCAGCTGAGCCGCGTGTACGCCGCCGCCGAGCGCGACACCGCCGAGGTGGCGTACTTTGTGGAGCAGGTCACGGGCCACCTGATACCGGATTTCCGGCCCGCGCTGCGCACCGGGCTGGAGCCGATGCTGGCCGCGCTGGACGCGCGGCTGGCCGTGGAGGCCGACCCCGGCAAGCGCGACCAGTGCGCCGCCATGCGGCTGGCGCTGGAAGCCGTGCTGACCCTTGCCGACCGCTACGCCCAGCTGGCGCGCGCCCAGTATACCCTGGCGGATGCGCCGCGCCGGGCCCAGCTTACGGAGCTGATTTCGATTCTGGAAACCGCGCCCCGGCAGGGCGCGCACAGCCTGCGCGCGGCCATACAGGTGTATGTGCTCCTGTGGCAAACCATGTGTCTGGAACAGGCGCCCAACCCCTTCGCGTTTTCCGTGGGCAATGCAGATCGGATTTTTGAGCCGTACCGCGCCATGGAAGCCCTCTCCCGGGAGGAGACGGCGGCGCTGATGGCGCACTTTCTGGTGTTCTTTAACGTGGGCGACCGCAGCTGGGCCATTTCGCAGAATATCCTGATCGGCGGGCGCGACGCGCAGGGCAACGACCTGACCAACCCCACCAGCTACGCCCTGCTGGATGCCTACTTTGCCATGAACATGCCCCAGCCGATTTTGTCGGTCAAGCTGCACGCGCACACCCCGGACGCGCTGTATGCCGAAATGGGCCGCTTCTTCTTCTCCCCCGGGGTGCTGACGCCCTCGCTGTTCAATGACGATGCGCTGTTCCCCGTGCTGGCTGCGCACGGCGTGCGCGAGGAAGATTTACCCGATTACGCCGTGGCCGGCTGTCAGGAACCCCTGATTATGGGCAAGGATAACGGCAACACCACCAACAGCTGGCTGAACCTCGGCAAAATTCTGGAACTGACCCTGACCGGGGGCCGCTCGCTGATTACCGGCGAAACGCTGGGCGACGACATTGCCGACGGCATGCCCGCCGAGGCGCGGCTGCGCGCCCTGCGCACCCTGTTTTACCGCAACGTGGAGCGTTACACGGCCCGCATGGCGCAAGCCGCCAACGGCGCGTCGCTGGCGCTGAGCAACCTGCCGGTGCCGCTGCTGTCCGCCTTTATGGGCGGCATGGAAACCGCGGTGGATGTGCGCGACCCCAAGCTGCAGGGCCACCGCTACAACGGCAGCGGCTGCCTGATCCACGGCCTGTCGGTGGTGGCGGACAGCCTGATCGCGGTGGATCGGCTGCTGGCAGAGCGCCCGCAGGACGCCCAGCGGCTGCTGGACGCGCTGCGTGATAACTTCGACGGTGCGGACGGGCTGCGCGCCTTCCTGAGCGCCGCCCCGAAATTCGGCAACAACATTGATGTGGTGGATCGCGAGGCCGCCGAGGTGGCCGCCCGCGTATCCGACACCGTGGCGGGGCTGCGCAACTATTTAGGCAACCCCTTCCGGCCGGACTGGTCCACCCCCTCCACGCATCTGCTGTACGGCTACTGGGTGGGCGCGACCCCCGACGGGCGCAAGGCCCGCGATATGCTGGGCTACGGGGTTGATCCGCTGTACGGCGAGGCGCAAAACGGCCTCGGCCTGCGGGTGCTCAGCGCGCGCAAGCTGCCCTACGCCCGCTTTAACGGCGGCTATGCCTCCCACCTGGGGCTGGACCCCGCGTACTTCCGCGGCGCCACCATGGAGGAGAAGGGGCTGGAGTTCCGCCGCAAGATCATGAACCCGCTGTTTTACAGCATGGAAGCGGGGCAGGTGGCGCCGTTCTACCTTTATTTGAACGTAACCACCCCCGACATGCTGCGCGCCGTGCTCAAACAGCCCAAAAAATACGCCCCCAACGGCGTTTACATCATGCGCATCCACGGTACGTTCGTCAATTTCCTCGACCTTTCGCCGGAGATTCAGCAGGATATCATTACCCGGCTGGATCTGCAGTCCACCACCTGCTAATCCTGTTTTAAAACCGTAACGCCTCTATCCCGCGGCGTTTGTGCCCTCTGCCTTTGTCACAAAGGCTCGACGCAGCCCCGTTGCGACTTCGCCTCCGTTCCTCGTCATAGAACAAAACCGCTCGCGAGCTATGATGTATTCAGGATTTGCAATAGGATAGGGGGGCGGCGCATGAAAACCATCGGTCTGGACATCGGCACCACCACGGTTTGCGGCGTGCTGATCGACGCGCAGTCCGGGCGGATGCTGGAAGCCCGCACCCTGTCCAACGATGCGGCGGTGCCCGGCGCGCACCCCTGGGAACGCCTGCAAAACCCCGCCCGGCTGGAACAGCTCTGCCGTGCGCTGATCGACGGATGGGCAGGGCAGTACCCGGATGTGGCGGGTGTGGGCCTGTCCAACCAGATGCACGGGGTGGTGTACGTAAACGCGAAGGGCGAGGCCGTAAGCCCGCTGGCCACATGGCAGGACGGGCGCGGCAACCGGCCCGGCGAGGGCGGCGTTTCCTGCGCGGCGCAGCTGAGCGCGCGCACCGGTTACCCCATGGCTACCGGCTACGGGCTGACCACCCATTGGGTAAACCAACAGACGGGACAAGTGCCGCCGGGCGCGTGCAAACTTTGCACCATTGGCGATTATCTGGCCATGCGGCTGACCGACGCCACCGAACCGCGCATGCACGCGACCAACGCCGCGGGCTTCGGGCTTTTTAACCTGCAAACCGGCGGGTTTGACCCCGCGGCGCTGCGTGCGGCGGACATCGCGCCGCAATGGCTGCCCCCGGTGCAGGCCGGGGCGGGTCTGGCGGGCACGACCCCGGACGGGCTGGCGGTGGCGCTGGCCATCGGGGATAATCAGGCGGGTTTCTTTGGCTGCGGCGGCGCGGAGGGCGCGGTAGCTGTGAACGTAGGCACCAGCGGGCAGGTTTCTATGCTGACCGACGGCAGCGGGGAAGCCCCCGGCATCGACCTGCGCCCTTATCTGGGCGGCATGCGGCTGGCGGCGGGCTGCTCCCTTTGCGGCGGCGAAGCCTATGCGGCGCTCAAACGCTTTATGGAACAGACGGCCGCGCTGCTGGGCAGGGAACCGGAACCCCTGTACCCGATCCTCAATGCGGCGGCCGAAGCCCTGTACGCCACGCCGGAACGCCTGGGCGGGCTGGCGGTGGATACCCGGTTTTGCGGTACGCGCGCCGATGCGGGCCTGCGCGCGAGCATCACCGGGCTGGGGCTGGAAACCTTTACGCCCGCGCACCTCGCGCTGGGGGTGCTCTGCGGCGTCTGCGAGGAGCTGTACGGCTACTGGCGGCAGATGCCCGGGCACGACGGCGCCCGCAGGCTGATCGGCTCGGGCAACGGCCTGCGGAAAAACCCGCTGCTCAGGCGCATCTTCAGCGATGCGTTCGGCATGCCCCTGCAGGTGCCCCTCTATGAGGAGGAAGCCGCCTACGGCGTGGCGCTGCTGCTGACGCACACGCTGGGCGTGCACCCCACCCTGCGGCAGGCGCAGGCATTGATTCCATACCAGAGCGCGGAGCGTTGAAAGGGGAACCCTATGCCGACGAATGCAGATATCCCGGGCGCACAGCCCCTGTTCTTTGCCCGCAACCGCGTGGCGCGCGTGTATGACGGCGGTAAGCTGTTTGCTGATTTCTTCGGCGACGCGCCGGTGGACGGAAAGCAGCCCGAGGAGTGGATCGCCTCCACCGTGCGGGCGCTCAACCGCGACAGCGCCGACCCCGACGAGGGCCTCAGCCGTTTGGAGGGGTCAAACCTGACCTTCCGCGATTTGCTTGCACAGCAGAAGGACGCGCTGCTCGGCCCCCGCGAAGGGTTTGAGGTGCTGGTCAAGGCACTGGACAGCGCCATCCGCCTGCCGGTGCAGACGCACCCCGACCCGGCGTTCTCCCGGAAGCATTTCCACAGCCCCTTCGGCAAAACCGAGATGTGGCTGGTGCTGCAAACCCGGCCGGACGCGTGCATCTATTTCGGCTTTCACGAGCGGATGACCAAGGCGGCGTTTGCCGCGGCCGTCGCCCGCAGCGAAACCGACCGCGACGCGCTGGAGCCGCTCCTGAACCGCATCCCGGTGAGGCCCGGCGAGGTGTACCTGATCCCCTCCCGGTGCGTGCACGCCATCGGCGCGGGCTGCCTGATGCTGGAGGTGCAGGAGCCGACGGATTTTACCATCCAGCCGGAACACTGGTGCGGCGATTACCGACTGAACGCACAGGAAATGTACCTGGGCCTTGACCCGGATACGGCGCTGGACTGTTTTGACTATGACGTTTTCGGGGTCGAGGCGGAGCGCCTGACCCGCCGCGAGCCCCGGCTTTTGTGGGAGGCGGACGGCTGCCGGGTGGAAAGCCTGATCGACGGGCGCGATACCCCGTGCTTCGGGGTGCGGCGCATCACACTGTCCGGCGCGCGCTGCGCGCTGGATCAGGCGCCCGCGCTGTATGTAATTACCGAGGGCGAGGGCGAGCTGCGCTGGGAAGGCGGCGTGCGGCCCGTGCAGCGGGGCGCGTACTTCTTCCTGCCGTACAGCCTGCGGGGCAAGGCGGCGCTGCTTACACAGGGGCGGCTGGAGGCCGTCTGCTGCCTGCCGCCGGAGCGCTCACCGGCCTGAGCGGCGGCCTTCCGGCCGGACAAGACGTTGTATCCACCGCGCGCGGTTTTGACAGGCTAACTTGACAATACGGCTTAGGCAACTTATAATAAGTTAATTAAAACGGTTGACAAATGTGTCGTTTAAAAAATGAAATAGCACCGACCGACGATTGAGAATCAGAGGGGATGGCGGCATGCAGGAGTATCTTGTGGAACTGCAGGGTGTCAACAAGAGCTTTCCCGGCGTGAAAGCGCTGGACAATGTGGAGTTCAACCTGAGGGCGGGCGAAGTGCACGCGCTGCTGGGCGAAAACGGCGCGGGCAAATCCACGCTCATGAAAATCCTCAGTGGCGTATACACCAAGGATTCGGGCACCATCCGGGTGTACGGAAACGCGGTGGAAGGCATGACGCCCCAAAAGGCGCGGGAGCTGGGCATCGCCATCATCCATCAGGAGCTGAACATGTGCCAGCACCTGTCCGTGACGGAAAACATCTTTCTGGGCCGTGAAATTGTGCGTGGCGGCCGCCTGTGCCGCCGGGAGATGAACCAGGCCGCCCGCGATATCCTCAAGCGCCTGAACATCGACATCGACCCGGAAACCATCGTGGGCAAGCTCCAGCTTTCCAAGCAGCAGATGGTGGAAATCGCCAAGGCGCTGTCCACCAATGCCAAGGTGCTGATTATGGACGAGCCTACCAGCGCGCTCACATCCAAGGAAATCAACGATCTGTTCGGCATTATTAAGAAGCTGCGCGCCGAAGGGCACGGCATCATCTATATTTCCCACCGGCTGGAGGAGCTGCAGTACATCGCCGACCGCGTAACCATCCTGCGCGACGGCCAGTACATCACCACCATGCGCTACGCCGATACGTCCCTGCGGGAGATTATCAGCTACATGGTGGGCCGTGAAATCAAGGAAAAATTCCCCCGTGTGGAGTGCCCCGTCGGGGATGTGATTTTTGAAGTCAAACACCTGAACGCCGGGCGGCTGGTGCGCGATGTGAGCCTGAGCGTGCGGCAGGGCGAAATCGTCGGCATCGCCGGGCTGATGGGCGCCGGACGCACCGAAACCACGCGCGCCATCTTTGGGGTGGACCCCAAGGAGAGCGGCGAAATCTGGCTGCAGGGCAAGCGCGTGGAAATCCGGCGGCCGGAGGATTCCATCCGCGCGGGCATCGTGCTGGTGCCGGAAGACCGCAAGCGCGACGGCCTGTGCGTCAAGCTGAGCATCCGCGACAACATCGCGCTGCCGAATCTGGATATTCTGTGCAACAAACTGACGGTGGTCAACCGCCGCCGCAAGAGCGATATGACCGAGCAGGCGGTGCACGACCTGCGCATCAAGCTGCCCAACGCCGATGTGGACGCCGCCAGCCTTTCCGGCGGCAACCAGCAGAAGGTGGTCGTGGGCAAGTGGCTGGCCCGCCATTCCAAAATGGTGCTGTTTGACGAGCCGACCCGCGGCATCGACGTGGCCGCCAAGGTGGAAATCTATAACCTGATGAACGAGCTGAAAAGGCAGGGCATCGGCGTGCTGTTCGTCTCCTCCGAAATGCCGGAGATTCTGGGCATCAGCGACCGCATTGTGGTGATGTGCGACGGCCGGGTAACCGGCGAGCTGCCCATTGCCGAGGCGACGCAGGAGAAGATTATGGATTTGGCCACCCGCTTTGAAAACAAGATCAACCAGGCCACGGCCTGAACGAATAGGAGAGGACAGCCATGCAAACCGCCCAGAACCGCAAACCCCGCAAGCGCCTTGCTTCCGTCCGCGGCATCGGACAGGTAATCACCGTTACGATTGGCCTGATTATCCTGTGTGTGGTGTTCGCGCTCCTCAACCCGAACTTCACCTCCCAGCGCAACCTGAATAACCTGCTCAGGCAGATTGCGCCGTTCCTGATCGTGGGCATTGCGCAGAGCTACGTGCTGATTACCGGCAACATCGACCTGTCCATCGGGTCGGTGCTGGGCATGAGCTGCATGATCTCCGCCACGCTCATGACCAAGGGGGTCGATCCGTGGACGTCCAGCCTGATTACCCTGATCAGCTGCCTGCTGGTGGGTGTGGTCAACGGCGTGCTGGTGGCCAACTGCAAGCTGCCGCCCTTCATCGCCACGCTGGGCACCATGACCATCGCGCGCGGCATAGCCCAGATTGTGAACAACAACATGAACACCGACTCCATCGGCGAGGCGGCGATGGGCTTCCGGGATTTCTTCTACTACGGCAAGTTTCTGGGCGTTTACTCCACGGTCTACATCGCCATTGTGCTGTGGATTATCTTTAACTTCCTGTTAAGCAAAACCCGCACGGGCAGCCACATCTACGCCGTGGGCAGCAATCTGGAAGCTGCCAAGCTTTCGGGCGTGAACGTGTCCAAGGTGGTCATCAAGGCCTACATGGTCAGCGCGTTCTGCGCGGGTGTGGCGGGCCTTATCACCTGCGCGACCGGCGGTCTGGGCACCATGGACGCGGGCAACACCTACGAGCTGTACGCCGTGGCCGCATCCGTGATCGGCGGCGTGAGCACGCTGGGCGGGCAGGGCATCCTGCTGGGCACGGTGGTCGGCGCCAGCGTATGGGGCGTGATGCAGAACGGCCTGTCGCTTGCGGGCGCGCCGGTGGCGCTGCGTAACATCATCATCGGCATCATCGTGGTCATTTCCGTGCTGGCGGACGTGATCGTGCGCAGCGGCAAATGGAACCGCAAACCCCGTGAAACCGCGCCGGAAGCGGCGGCGCAGACCCCGCAGAATTAAAGCGCCCGGAGTGAACGGACGTTTTAAGAATAATGAATGGAGGGACCCCACATGAAAAAGGTATTCGCGCTGGTACTGTGTCTGGTGCTCACGCTCTCGGCCACTTCGATGGCGATGGCCGCGTCGAAGGTCACCCTGATTACCATGGACCTGATGGATCAGCATTGGGTAAACGTGGATAAGGGCTGCCAGGACGCCGTTGCCGAACTCAAAGCCAAGGGGATCGACATCGAGTACAAATGGGACGCTCCCACCAGCGGCAAGGACGACGCCGCGCAGATCGAGTGCATCAACAACGCGTACGCCAACAATGCCGAAGTGATCCTGCTGGCCTCCAACGGCCCGGACACTCAGGTAGCCACCATCGAGCAGCTGACCAAAGACGGCGTGAAGTTCATCTATGTGGACTCTGCCGCCAACTACCCCGCGCTGCAGACCCTGGCGACCAACAACACCAACGCCGGCCAGATCGCCGGTGAGCAACTGCTGGCCAAGCTGACCGCCAACGGCGTAAGCGAAGGCAAGATCGGCATCGTGAACGTAAATGCCGCCACCACCTCTACCGTGCAGCGCGAAGCGGGCTTCCGCAAGGCGTTTGAAGGCAGCAAGTTCGAGCTGCTGGAGACCCAGTACGGCGAAGGCAACGCCACCAAGAGCCAGGAGATTGCCGCCAACTACATCACCGCGGGCTGCGTGGGCATCTTCGGCACCAACGAAGGCGGCACCGTGGGCGTGGGCAACGCCATCAAAGAAGCCGGCGGCACCGTGGTGGGCGTAGGCTTTGACAAGAGCGACGCGATCCTGGGCCTGATCAAGGACGGCAGCCTCCTGTGCACCATGGCGCAGGATCCCTACAAGATGGGCTACGAGGGCATGATGTCCGCTGCCAAGGTGCTGGCGGGCGAGACCCTGACCGAGCAGAACGTGGATACCGGCGTGAAAGTGATCGACGCTTCCAGCCTGTAAGCCAGACAAACGAACAACCCAAAGGGGGGTCGCCGGAAACGGCGGCCCCCCAGCCTGCTGAAAAAGGCCCATCTGCTTTGTCGCCTGCACCGGATCAGGGCGGTCACGTACGTCCGTGTACGCTCCCGCCCTGATCCGGTTTGGCTTCGCGCATCTGAACCTTTTTGAGCAGGCTGTATCCCAGCGTCTTTATAGGTTTGTCAAAGGCTCGGGGGCTGTCGGAACCGGCGGCCCCCCAGCCTGCTGAAAAAGGCCCATCTGCTTTGTCGCCTGCACCGGATCAGGGCGGTCACGTACGTCCGTGTACGCTCCCGCCCTGATCCGGTTTGGCTTCGCGCATCTGAACCTTTTTGAGCAGGCTGTAGTTGGAAGCCTGTAAAGAGGTTTGTGAACAGTATGGACGGGGGATGAAATCCCTTGTCAGGTTCCAAGGGTGAAACCCTTGACCCATTAGCGCTGCGTCGAGGTTTCACGGCAGTTTGAGCAAGGGAGGCTCCTCAGGGGGTCAGCTTTCCCAGAAGGATTTAAGCGTGCGCAGCGCCTGCGCCATGGCCTCGGGCGGGTAGGGCATGGGCTCGAAGCTCAGCGTCCGGTCATAGCCGGTTGCCTTGAGCGTTTGCAGGAAGGCCGCCAGCTCCGGCGAGTAGGCGTCCACAGGCAGCACACGCTGGTTTTCACACACGTGCACGTGCGTCAGGTACGGGGCAAAGCGTGTCAGGTCGGCGGGGTCCTCCTTTTCCCACAGCAAATGTACGCTGTCGGCCAGCAGGCGCACACGCGGGTGGTTTACGCGCCGCACGATCTCCATGCCCTCCGGCAGGGTGCGGATAAAGTTGGCCTCGTACCCGCCGATGGGTTCCATCACAAGGGTGATGTCGTGCGCCTCCAGCAGGGGCACCAGCTCCTCGGCGACCAGCGCGGAAAGCTGACGGTAGCCCTCCTCCGCGTTTACGCCCTGCGGCAAATTGCGCGCGCCGGAGCTGCCAAACACCAGCGTGCGGGTACCCAGCGCGCTCAGCCGGTCGAAGGCGGGGCGCAGGTAGGCGCGCACCGGCTCGCGCCGCGCGTCCGGGCCGGTCAGCCGCAGGGTGGGCGGGAACAGGTTGCAGCTGGAATCGGCCGCCAGCCCCGACGCGCGCAGCACGGCGGCCAGCGCTGTGAACGCCGCCTCCGGCAGCGCGGCGGTCTGCATCAGCGGCAGTTCCACAAAGTCGTACCCTGTCTGCCGCACGGCATCCAACAGGGTGTAGTCGATGCGATTCTTGAGCAGCGTGGCAAACCCGGTGCAAAATCCGTAACGCATGGGTTGAATCCCTCCCGATACGAACCGTTCCCTCAGGGCGGTTGCGTATGTTATAATCAGAGTAAGCAACACCGCACTTGCGGTAAAGGGGGTCTGCGGCATGCCCAGAAGTGAACTGCTGATGTTTGTGGAGCCCGGCTACGGCAGTTCCACCTGGTTTGCCAAAAGCTCGGCGGGCCTGCGTGCGGGCGTGGCCCGGCGGGAAATGACGCTGGAGCAGCTGCGCCAGCTTACAGAGCTGAAACAGTACCCGCAGGCGCACAGCGCCGTGCTGATCGGGGCCAGCCAGAACTGGACCCGCGCGATGATTCAGGGCTTGCGCCTGCAGGGGGTTAAACCCGTGCTGCTGGGCTGCTCGCCGCAGGATTTTGGCGACGATGTGAGCGGCCCGGTCTTTGACCGGCACGCCCTGGTGGAGCGGATGGTCGCCTACTTTGTGCAGGCGGGGCGCAAACGGCTGGCCTGCGTGGGCAACAAGTGGCAGGACGCCAACGACGAGTTGCGCAAGCTGGCCTTCCTGAGCGGCGCGCAGAAGCTGGGCCTGCCCGCGGGCGATAAGGATGTTTTCGGCGGCCGCGGCCCCATGGCGGCCATCGTGAACCGCTTTCTGGACCACGCGGCGGAGTACGACGGCGCGCTGTGCGTGAACGATCAGGTTGCCGTGCACCTGATGGCGGAAGCGACGCGGCGCGGCGTGCGCGTGCCGGAGGATTTGTTTGTGGCGGGCTCGGGCAGCTGCATTATCGGTTCGCTGACCACCCCGACGCTCACCACTTCGACGCTTGATTATTACCAGATGGGGCTGCAGGCGGTCAACGTCTGCCACTATCTGGAGCGCAATCCCGACATCAACGCCGTGTGCGTCACCCTGCCCTGCCAGCTGATCTGCCGCGGCAGCACCGCCTATGTGGGGGAGGACGGGCTGGACGCAGGCCGTAGCCATCCGGCGCCTGTGGCCCTGCCTGCCGACAGCGATTTTGAGCACCTCGACCGCATCGAAAACTGCCTCCTGCGGTGCGACGCGCTGGATTTTGGCATCCTGCGCGGGATGCTGATGGGGCACAGCGCCGACACCATCGCCGCGGAGCTGTTCGTGGCGCACGGCACCGTCAGCTACCGGGCCAAGAAGCTGTACCAGCGGCTGGGCGTGCCCAACCGGCAGGCGTTTTTGCAGATGGTCACGCCGTACCTGACCAACCTGAGCAGTCTGGACGATACCGCGCCGGGCCGTGACCCCCATGATTTATTCAGTCTATCATAGGCTTTGCGGGCCAACAATATAAAAATCGAACCGAAAAAGCCCCGCGCTTTTGCTTTGTGCCCGGGGCTTTTTTAGTCCATAATAAACCCATACGAGGGGCAAGTGCTCCCGCGACAATTTGAGGAGGCAACCCAAATGATGAAGAAGGTTCTTGCGACCCTGCTGGCTCTAGCGCTGGTGCTGAGCCTGTCCGTGACGGCGCTGGCCGCCGGTTTCCCCGACAAAAACATGACGCTGATCGTTCCGTGGAACGCCGGCGGCTCTTCCGACCTGATCGGCCGCCTGCTGTGCGCCGAAATGGAGCAGACTCTGGGCGTGACCATCTCGGTTGTGAACACTCCCGGCGCCACCGGCACCGTGGGCATGAACGACTGCATGCTGGCCCCGCACGACGGCTATACCCTGATTGCCAACGCCACCCCGTACAGCCACGGCATCATGGGCCTGGCCGACTGGAAGCCCGCGGATTGGGATTTCCTGGCCGCCTACTATGTGCCCGGCATCATCGCCGTGTCCAAGAACAGCCCCTATAAGACCTTCCAGGAGCTGTACGATGCCATGCAGACCAAGGACGTCACCTGCGGCACCGCGGGCGTCGGCTCCTCCGGCTACACCAACATGAGCCTGCTGTCCGCGGCGGATGCGGGCATGGGCAACTTCAAGCACATCGCCTACTCCGGCGGCGCCGCGGCCATCACGGCTGTGATCTCCGGCGAAGTGGATTTCACCCCGCAGCTGTCCAACGAAATGATCGACTACCTCCGCTCCGGCGATATGATCGCCCTGGCTGCCCTGACCGCTGAGGATTTGCAGCTGGACGGCGTGAGCTACGCCATCCCCTCCATCAAGACCTTCCTGGCCGATACCGAGAAAGTGCTGCCCTGCGGCGACGCGTTCGGCCTGATGTTCCCCTCCGACGTGCCCGATGAGAATGCCGCCGTGATCGAGGCCGCTTACCTCAAGGCCGCCCAGTCCGATACCGCCAAGAACTTTGCCAGCCAGAAGGGCGTCATGCTCCTGGGCGACGATCTGGCCGCTTCCAACGCCCTGAAGGATCAGACCGCCCAGAAGGTCGGCTGGATTCTGTATGATACCGGCGTCGCGGTCAACTCCCCCGCGGATTACGGCTACCCGAAGGCCGAGTAAGCTCCCTGTCGCGCAAACGGGAGGACGCGCCGCGTCCTCCCGTGCATTTTAGGATTCGAAAGGCGGGACCCATCTTGTCTACGGAAAAGGAAAACGCCATGACGCCGGAGCAGACGGCCGACGTAACCGCCGCAGAACCGCAGGAAGAACTCTCCGCGCTGGGCCAGGTTGGCGCGACGCATGAGAAGGAACATCTGGATTTTCTGACGGCGCTGGTGCTGATCGGGATTTCGATCGCGGTGATCGTGACTTCGCAAAGTTACTACCAGCAGCAGATCAAGCGTAAAATCTGCTCGGTGTTTTATGAGTCGACCGGGTTCATGCCCACGGTGTTTGCCGGCTTTCTGCTGGTGATGAGCGTGGCGCTGCTGGTGCAATCCCTGCGGCGCGCCGACGTGAAAACGCGCCTCACGGAGCTTAAGCAGGCCTTCGGGCGTACGGTGCGCAGCAAGGCGGTCTATAAAACCCTGGGCGGGCTTGCCATGTTTGCATTGTACATCTACGTGCTGCTGGGCAAGCTGCCGTTCTGGCTTGCCTCGGTGCTGATCCTGTTTGCGACGCTTTTGTACAGCTATTTTGACCGGAAAAACCTGCCCAAGGTGCTGCTCAAATCCACCCTGATTTCCGTGCTGGCGGTGGCGGGCATTGTCGCGCTGTTCCAGTACGCATTCTCGGTACCCATGCCGTAAGGAGCTGTTGCACATGGCTATCCAATATGTTATGGACGCCCTGCAGGTCGTCTTTTCGCCCTTCGGCTTCATCGCGCTGGTGCTGGCGGTGCTGCTGGGGCTGATCTTCGGAATGCTGCCGGGGCTGACCGCCACCATGGCGGTGGCGCTGCTCACGGGGCTTACCTATTCCTTCAGCGGCCCGCTGGCTGTGCTGGTGCTGATCGGGGTTTACATCGGTTCCATTTCCGGCGGGTGCCAGTCCGCCATATTGCTGAACATCCCGGGCACGCCCGCCTCGGCTGCCACGGCCATGGAAGGCTACCCGCTGGCGCTGCAGGGCAAGGGCGGTCTGGCCATTTTTGTGGCGAACGCCGCGTCCTTCTTCGGCACGCTGATCGGCGTCTTCTTCGTGGCGCTGGCCACCCCGCTGATTACCAGCGTGGCGCTCAAGTTTCAAAGCTATGAGATGTTCCTGCTGGCGGTGTTCGGCATTATCATCTGCGGCAACCTGACCTCCAATGGCCGCCCCGTCAAGGGCTGGATCGCTGGGTTTGTGGGGCTGCTGATCTCCCAGGTGGGGCGCGATACGGTACAGTCCTTCCCCCGGTTTACGTTTGGCAGCCTCAACCTGTCGGCGGGCATTTCGCTGCTGCCGGTCATGATCGGGCTGTTCGGCTTTCCGGAAATCGTAAATGCCTTTGTGCCCGACAAGCGCGATCTGGTACAGGTTTCCAAGTTCAGCTCGCGTGAAGGGTTCGCCATCGTGCGGCGCAACTGGAAAAACATCCTGCGCAGCGGCGTGCTGGGCATGAGCATGGGCGCCATCCCCGGCGTGGGCGAGGATACGGGCGGGTGGCTGAGCTACTGGAGCGAGAAAAAATCCAGCAAGTCCAAGCTCTGGGGCCGCGGCGAAATCGACGGCGTGGTGTCGGCCGAAGCCGGCAACAACGCGGCGGTCGGCGGCGCCATTATTCCGGTGCTTTCGCTGGCCATCCCGGGCAGCGCCCCGGCGGCGGTGCTGCTGGCGGCCTTCTGGATGCACGGCTACCGCCCCGGCCCGCTGCTGATGAGCGAAACGCCGGAGTTCCTTTACTACGTGGTGGTATTCATGGTGTTTTCCGCCATTATCATGTGGGTGATCGCCTCCAACATGTCGCGGCTGACGGTGCGCGTATTGCAGGTAGACCAGCGCACGCTGATGCCCGTGGTGTTCATCTGCTGCGTAATCGGCGCGTTTGTGGTCAACAACCGCCTGTTTGACGTCAAGCTGATGTTCGTGTTCGGCCTGCTGGGTGTGGCCATGAAGTACATGAAATACCCCGCCGCCCCGTTCCTGCTGGGCGTGATCCTGGGCAACATGGCGGACGAAAACCTGCGCCGCGGGCTGATCCTGAGCGACGGCAGCATCCTGCCGTTCTTCACGCGGCCGCTGTGCATCTTCTTCCTGCTGTTCATTCTGGTGCTGGTGATCCCGCAAATTCCGGGGTACGCCAAGTTCAAGGCGCGGCTGTTCAAGCGCGGCAAGGCCGCCTGATGAAGCAATTCGACCACGTGGGGCTGCGTACGGAAACGCCGCAGCCCGGCGAACGCTTTGTAGCCAAAACCCGCGTATGGGTGACCGACCCGGCCCTCCACCCGTTTCGGGTGGAGTGGCTGCGGTACACCCCCGAAAGCTGTGTGCCGGACGCGCTGCGCGACCGCCCGCATATCGCCTACCGGGTGGACGCCATTCAGGCGGAGGCACAGGGCCTCCGGGAACTGATCGCCCCCTTCGCCTCGGTGGCGGGGCATGTGGTGGGGTTTTACGAAACCCCCGACGGCGCCGTGGTCGAGCTGATGGAGTACGAGGAGTAACGTATGTATAAAACCGCTGTGATTACCGATGAAATTTCACAGGACCTGCGTGTGGCGACCGCTCTGGCGCGGGAGTACGGCCTCAACGGGCTGGAAATCCGCTCCGTAGGGGAGAAAAACCCTTTCCAGATGAGCGATGCCGACGTGCGGGAGATTCACGCCATCGCTACCGGCGAGGGGCTGCCGATCTGCTGTGTCAGCTCGCCGCTGTTCAAGTGCGCCTTTGACGATCTGCAAACCCGCCAGACGCATTTGGAAGCCTTCCGCCGCACGATGGATACCATGCACCTGTGGGGTGCGCGGCTGGTGCGCTGTTTTAACTTTAACAACCTGCACGACGGCGGCGCGCGCTTTGCCGAGGTGGCCGACGCGATGCGCCCGGCTGTGGCCATCGCGCGGGACGCGGGCGTGACCATGGTGCTGGAATCGGAACCCACGGTGTATGCCGCCAACATCGGCGCGCTGGTGGCGTTCCTCAAACAGATGGACGATCCCGCCGTGGGGGCGGTGTTCGACCCCGGCAACGAAATCGGCGACCCTGCCGCGCCGCCGCCTTACCCCGACGGGTACGCGCTGCTCAAGCCCTGGCTGCGCCATGTGCACGTCAAGGATATCCTGCGCAGCCCCGACGCGTTTCTGCCCGCAAAGCTGGGCGAGGGCAATGTGGATTTCGACGGCCTGTTCCCCCGGCTCAAGCGTGAGTTTGACGGCTGGGTGTCGGTGGAAACGCACTACCGCGTAACCCGCATGAGCGAGGAAGACCTGGTACACCCGCAGGGTTCGAGCTTCTCGGAGGGCGGGTACGAGGCGACGCGCCAGTACCTGAACACCCTGCGCGACCGTTACCATTGGATGGAGGCTACCGTATGAAAGAAGTCCGTTTTGGGGTGATCGGCTGCGGCATGATTGCCAATTTCCACGCCGCCGCCATCGCGGCGGTGGAGGGCGCGGTGCTCAGCGGCTGCTACGACCCCTACGCGCCCGGCGCGGAGGCCTTTGCCCAGAAGCACGGCATTCCCGCCTACGCTACGCAGGAGGAACTGCTGGCCGCCCCGGATGTGGACGCCGTGTGCATATGCACCCCCAGCGGCCTGCACACCGCGCAGGCGATTGCCGCCATGCGCGCGGGCAAGCACATTGTGTGCGAAAAGCCCATGAGCCTGACTCTTGCCGACGCGGATGCGCTGATCGCCACCGCCCGGGAAACGGGGGTCAAAACCTGCATCATTTCCCAGTTCCGCTTTACGCCGGCGGTGCAGCAGCTGCGCCGCGCCATCGAGGCAGGCGCGCTGGGGCGCATTGTGTCCGGCAGTCTGCAAATGAAGTATTTCCGTACCGAGGCCTACTACGCGCAGGCCAGCTGGCGCGGCACCTGGGCTATGGACGGCGGCGGCGCACTGATGAACCAGGGCATCCACGGCATCGACGTGTTCCGGTACCTGATGGGCCCCGTGCGCCAGCTGAACGGCTATGCCCGGACGCTGACCCGCCCCATCGAGGTGGAGGACAGCGCCGTGGCGGTGCTGGAGTTCCAAAGCGGCGCGGTGGGCACGCTGGAAGGCTCCACCACCTGCTACCCCGGCTATCCCCGCCGCATCGAAATCTGCGGCGATCACGGCTCCGTAGTGCTGGAGGAGGACGCTATCCTCCGCTGGGATTGCGATTTGCCAAGCGAGCTGCCCGTGGGCGTGGCCGCCCGCAACGTGGCCAGCGCCGACCCCAAAGCCATTCAGGTGGACGGGCACGTGCGTCAGTTCCGTAATTTTGTGGAGGCGATCCTCCACGGCGAACCGCTGCTGGCCGACGCGGCAAGCGGCCGCCCGCCGCTGGAAATCATCCTGGCGGTATACGAATCTTCCCGGACGGGAAAAACTGTGCGATTCGAGGCATGATGGGCATGATGGAATATACCGTGGACCGTTTACAGGTAAAACGTTATGATACCCGGCAGCAGATGGGCGCCGCCGCCGCGGCGGAGGCCGTGGCGCTGCTGCGCCGCCTGATTGCCGATAAGGGCCGCGTGAACGCCATGTTCGCCGCCGCCGCCTCCCAGAACGAGTTGCTGGAAGGGCTGGCGCAGGCGGAACTGGACTGGTCGCGCGTGAACGCCTTCCATATGGACAACTACATCGGCTTGCCCATGGACGCGCCGCAGCAGTTTTCCAGCTTCCTGACAAGCGCGCTGTTCGGCCGCGTGCCCATCGGGCAGGTGTTCCTGATGGGTAACGCCGAGGCGGATGCGCCCCGCTACGCCGCGCTGCTGCGCAAATATCCGTTGGATGTGTGCTTCATGGGCGTGGGCGAGAATGGGCATCTGGCTTTTAACGACCCGCATGTGGCGGATTTTCACGATCCGGAGCTGGTCAAATCCGTCACGCTGGACGAGGTTTGCCGCACCCAGCAGGTGCACGACGGCTGCTTTGCCACGCTGGCGCAGGTGCCCTGTACGGCGCTGACCGCCACCATCCCGGCGCTGTTTGCGGCGCGCGAGGTGTTCTGCGTGGTGCCCGCGCTGCCCAAGGCTGAGGCTGTGCGCCGGATGCTAAACGACCCCGTGGGGGAGGCGTGCCCCGCCTCGGTGCTGCGCAACCATCCGTCCGCGCGCCTGTACCTGGACGCGGATTCCGCTTCCAAACTATGATTACCGCGATTGTGAACGGCCGCCTGCTGCTGCCCGACGGGCTGGCCGCAGGCGGCGCGCTTTTACTGGAAGGGACGCGCGTGCTGGGCACGGCCGCTGCGCCGCCGGAGGGCGCGCGCGTGGTGGACGCGCAGGGCCTGATTGTAAGCCCCGGCTTTGTGGATATGCATGTGCACGGCGGCGGCGGGGCCGATTTTATGGACGGCACCCCCGAGGCGTTCTGTACTGCGGCCCGCAACAGCCTGCGGGGCGGTGCCACCACTATTTATCCCACTACCCTGTGTGCGCCCGACGCGGCGCTGTACCGCACGCTGGATGTGTTCGAGGCCGTGCGGGATCGGCCGGGCCTGCCGCGCATGCCGGGTTTGCATCTGGAAGGGCCGTATTTTGCGGCCGCGCAAGCCGGCGCGCAGGACCCGGACGCGCTTCGGCTGCCGCTGCCCGCGCATTATGGGCCGCTGCTGGAGCGGCACGCGCTGCTGGCGCGCATCTCCGTGGCCTGCGAGCTGGAGGGCGCGCTGGCGCTGGGCGACCGCCTGCGGGCGCTGGGCATCGTGGCGGCCATCGGCCACAGTGACGCGCGCTACCCGGAGGTGCTGGCCGCCGTCGCGCACGGCTATACGCATGTAACGCATCTGTACAGCGGCATGTCCACCCTCCGGCGGGAACACGCGCACCGCGTGCTGGGCGTGCTGGAAAGCGCCTACCTGCTGGACGAGCTGACGGTGGAGGTGATTGCCGATGGGCACCACCTGCCGCCGGAACTGCTGCGGCTGATCCTCAAATGCAAGCCGAACGCTTCCGTCAGCCTGATTACCGATGCGCTGCGCGGCGCGGGCCTGCCGGAGGGCAGCCGTATCCGCATGGGCGATGCAGACCGCTGGGCCGTGGTGGAGGGGGGCGTTGCCTATATGCCCGACCACAGCTGCTTTGCGGGCAGCGTTGTAAACGCCGCGCAATGCGTGCGCACCCTGTATAAGCAGGTCGGGTTGCCGCTTGCGCAGGCCGTCGCGCTGATGAGCGTGAACCCCTGCCGCGTGATGGGGCTGGCCCACCGCCGCGGCACGCTGGCCCCCGGCATGGATGCCGATCTGGTTTTCTTTGACGATGAGGTGAACGTGCGCGCCGTGTGGATCGCGGGGGAGCCGGTGGCGCTGTAAGGCTGCTGCAAACGCAGCGAAGGAGGGCGGCATCGGCATGGCGCAGGGCAAGCCCAACCCATACCAGACGTACCGCGAGGCGCTGGCCGGCGATGCGTCGGTGCAGCACAAGCGCACCTACAGCACGGAAAAATCACGTTACCATATCCATGACGAGTTTGAGGTGCTGCTTTCGTTAAGCCCCGGGCTGCGTCTGGATACCGGCAGCAAGACATACTTTCTGCCGCAGTATACGCTGCTGCTGTTCAACAACATGGATTTGCACCTGTTAAGCCTCATGACCCCGGGTGAGGAGAACGATCGCTACGTGGTGTATTTCAAGCCCGCGTATGTGAACGGCCTTTCGACGGAGAACACCGATCTGCTGGAATGCTTCATGCTGCGCCCCTTCCCGGATGCGAACGTGCTGCCGCTGGATGCCGCCACCGCGCGGGAGCTGGCAGCCGCGCTGGATCGGATGCTGTCGCTGCATACGGAGCAGTCGGCCCCCGGCTTTGGCGACGATCTGGAGCAAAAGCTGCTGCTGGCGGATTTTCTGCTGCGGGTAAACCGCCTGTACCGCGAGGCGCACCGCATCGAGGCAACGGCTACGGACAGCGCCTACCGCACGGTGTACGCGATCCTCAACCACCTGCACCGCAACTATGGCGAGGAGATCAGTCTGGAAAGCCTGTCAAGGCTGTTTTACATGAACAAATCGTCGCTGTGCGCGCTTTTCCGGGAGATTACGGGCCTTTCGCCGTTGCAGTACCTGATTAACTGCCGGTTGATGAAGGCGCGGGAACTGCTTTTAAACGGCATGGCGGTAGAGGAAGTGTGCGGGCGTGTAGGGTACCGTAACCTGTCGCACTTCAGCCGCGCGTTTAAGAGCAAGGTGGGGGTCAGCCCCAAGCAGTACCAGATGAGCCGCCCGCTGCAAGCCGAACCGCGAAAGAAAGCCGCGGCGATCCCGGCAACGGACTGAGTCCATACCTAAGCGGCAAAGAATAACAGGCTGGGAGCGGATGGCTCCCGGCTTTTCCTGTTGCTGAACACGCATGCAGTATTGGGGAAGGGTAAGGTCGATTCCTTGGCGGGGTGTAGGAAAACCCCACGCGCCCTTACCCTTACCATGGGTACACCACGGACGCTGTAGGCGCAAGGATGTGCGGCGCATGGCTTCCATTCTATTTCGTAACAGGTTGATGGCCCGTGGGTAAAACCCCGGGCCTGTTTTAGCACCCCCGTTGCAAAAACGCCGCGTTTCCGGTATGATGCTGCCAAACGGCGCGGGCGTCAGTCGGCCCGCGCTTTACAGGGAGGGCGCGCATGGGGTTTCGCAAAGATTTTGTCTGGGGGGTCGCCACCGCTGCGTATCAGGTGGAAGGAGCCGTGCGGGAGGATGGCCGCGGCTCCTCGATCTGGGATGATTTCAGCCACACGCCGGGCCGGGTGAGGCTTGGCCATACCGGCGATACGGCCTGTGACCACTACCACCGTTTCCGTGAGGATGTAGCGCTGATGCGCGCGCTGGGGGTGAAGCACTATCGCTTTTCCTTTTCCTGGCCGCGGCTGCTGCCCGAGGGCACGGGTCAGCCCAACGAGGCGGGCTTGCGCTTTTACGATGCCCTGATCGATTGCCTGCTGGAAAACGGCATCCAACCACTGGGCACGCTGTACCATTGGGATTTGCCCAGCGCCCTGCACCGCCGTGGCGGCTGGCTCAACCCCAAATCGCCTGAATGGTTTGCACAGTACGCCGAGCTGGTCGCCCGCCGCTATGGCGATCGGGTGCAGGATTTCTTCACGTTTAACGAGCCGCAGTGCGTGATCGGGCTGGGCTATGTGCTGGGGGATATGGCGCCCGGCCTGCGCATGGGGGTGGTGGATACCATCCCGATGAGCCACCACATCCACGTGGCGCACGGGCTGGCTGCGCAGCGGCTGCGGGCGCTGGTGCCCGGCGTGCGCATCGGGTTTGTGGGCTGTGGGCCGGTGCCATTGCCCGCAACGGACGCCCCGGCCGATCAGGAAGCCGCCCGGCGGATGATGTTCTCTGTACCCGGCCGGGAGGACGACAACTGGGCCTTCAGTGCCGCATGGTGGCATGATCCGGTACTGCTGGGGCAGTACCCTGAGGAAGGGCTAAGCCTGTACGGGCAGTTCTTGCCCAAAGGGTTTGAAAAACGGCTGGAGACGATCGCCCAGCCGGTGGATTATCTGGCCCAGAACCTGTACGAGGGCCGGTTGGTGCGCGCAGGCGAAGACGGCGCGGCTGAGGAGGTTCCCTTCCCGCCCGGAGCGCCGCGCACGTCGTGCGATTGGCCCATCACCCCGGATACGCTCTACTGGGGCCCGCGCTTCCTGTGGGAGCGTTACCGTAAGCCCGTGTTCATTACGGAAAACGGCATGAGCGGGCATGATGCGGTCGCACTGGACGGCAAGGTGCATGACCCGTACCGCATCGACTATATGCAGCGCTATCTGCGCGCCCTGCGGCGGGCGGCGGACGATGGGGTAGAGGTATACGGCTACCTGGCATGGTCGCTGCTGGATAACTTTGAGTGGCATCAGGGGTATGAGGAGCGCTTCGGGCTGGTGCATGTGGATTACGATACGTTTAAGCGTACGGTCAAGGATAGCGCCCTCTGGTACCGGGATGTGATGGCATCCAACGGCGCAAACCTCTAGGCAGGAATGATGTAAAAAACCGGGTCAAGGGCTGTTGGCCCTTATCAGGTTTCCAAAGGGTGAAACCCTTTGGTAGGTTTGGGCGAAGCCCAAGTGCCCAGCCGCAGCGAGAGTGCGAAGCGCGCGAACAGCGCCACAGGCGCTATGAGGCGCGCGGGGGTAGACACCAGTCCCATGCAAGCAATCCAACCGGGTCAAGGGCCGATGGCCCTTGTCAGGTTTCCAAAGGGTGAAACCCTTTGGTAGGTTTGGGCGAAGCCCAAGTGCCCAGCCGCAGCGAGAGTGCGAAGCGCGCGAACAGCGCCACAGGCGCTATGAGGCGCGCGGGGGCAATCACCAGCCGCTTGCAAGCGGTAAAACCGGGTCAAGGGCCGCTGGCCCTTGTCAGGTTTCCAAAGGGTGAAACCCTTTGGTGGGTTTGGGCGAAGCCCAAGCCCCCGGCCGCAGCGAGAGTGCGAAGCGCACGAACAGCGCCAAAGGCGCTATGAGGCGCGCGGGGGTAGACACCAGTCCCATGCAAGCGATCAAACCGGGTCAAGGGCTATTGGCCCTTGTCAGGTTTCCAAAGGGTGAAACCATTTGGCGGGCCTGTTCGCAGCCCCATCCCCCTTGCACTGTAACGATGCACACTACCCCAGACGCATACCCGTGCGGCCAGCCCCAACACAAATAACACCCGTCCGGGGCTAAGCCCCGGACGGGTGTGCGCATCAGTTACTTTCTAGAACCCAAACCCCGGTAGCGGTCGCCGGACTTCGCGGGGCTCGTACCCGTTCGGGCTGCAACCCTCGCCTCGCCGTGAATCGTCAGTCCAGCGTGCGATCGTCGTCCAGCTTGCGGATCATCGCGACTGCTTCGGCGAAGGGGAAGGTGCCCAGATTGTCGCCCTTGCGGTTGCGGATGGTCACGGTGCGGTCGGCCGCCTCGCGGTCGCCCAGCACAAACATGTAGGGAATCTTCATCATCTGGGCTTCGCGCACCTTGAAGCCGATTTTCTCGTTGCGCAGGTCCAGCTCGGGGCGCAGGTCGGCGGCCAGCAGCAGATCGCGCAGCTCCTTGGCCGCATCGTCGCTGCGGTCGGTAATGGTCATGATCTTAACCTGCACGGGTGCCAGCCACGTGGGGAACGCGCCGCCGAACTGCTCCGTCAGGATGCCGATAAACCGCTCGATGGAGCCGAACACCACGCGGTGGATCATCACGGGGCGGTGCTTTTCGCCATCCGCACCCACATAGCTCAGGTCGAAGCGCTCCGGCAGGTTCATGTCCAGCTGGATGGTGCCGCACTGCCACGTGCGCCCGATGCAATCGCGCAGGTGGAAGTCGATCTTGGGGCCGTAGAAGGCGCCGTCGCCCTCGTTGACGGTGTAAGGCACGCCCAGCTCGTCCAGCGCGCCCTGCAGGCCCTCGGTGGCCAACTGCCACATTTCGTCGGTGCCGATGGAGTTTTCCGGCCGGGTGGACAGCTCTACCGTGTAGGGGAAGCCAAACAGCGAATACACCTGATCGATCAGGTGGTACACACCCTTGATTTCGTCCTTGATCTGCTCCGGGGTCATGAAGATGTGCGCATCATCCTGGGTAAAGCAACGCACGCGCATCAGGCCGTGCAGCGCGCCGCTCTTTTCATGGCGGTGCACCAGCCCCAGCTCGCCGCTGCGGCAGGGCAGGTCGCGGTAGCTCCAGAGCTTGCGCTCGTACACCAGGATGCCGCCGGGGCAGTTCATGGGCTTGATGGCAAAATCCGTATCGTCGATTTTGGTGGTGTACATGTTTTCGCGGTACTTGGCCCAGTGGCCGCTGCGCTCCCACAGGGCGCGGTTGAGCATGATGGGGGTTTTGATTTCCTCATAGCCCGCTTTGCGGTGGATTTCACGCCAGAAATCTTCCAGAATATTGCGCAGCACCATGCCCTTGGGGTAGAAGAACGGGAAGCCGGGGCCTTCGTCGCGGATGTCGAACAAATCCAGATCACGACCCAGCTTGCGGTGGTCGCGTTTCTTGGCCTCCTCCAGCTGGCGGATGTACTCGTCCAGCTCCTCCCGGGTGGGGAAGCAGGTGCCGTAGACGCGGCAGAGCATCTTGTTGTGCTCGTCGCCGCGCCAGTAGGCCCCGGCAATCTGCGTCAGCTTAAAAGCCTTGAGCACATTCAGGTTGGGCAGGTGCGGGCCGACGCACAGGTCCACAAAATCGCCCATTTCATAAAAGCTCAGGGTTTCGCCCTCGGGCAAATCCTCAATCAGCTGTACCTTGTAGGGCTCGCCGCGATCCTTCATCAGGGCGATGGCCTCGCTGCGCGGCAGGGTGTAGCGGTGCGGGCGGATGGACTTGCGCGCCACGCGATCCATTTCCTTTTCGATCTTGGGCAGATCGTCCGGGGTGAAGGGGGTGGGCAGGTCAAAATCGTAGTAGAAGCCGTTCTCAATGGCCGGGCCGATGGCCAGCTTCGCCTCGGGGTACAGGTTCTTGACCGCGATGGCCAGCACGTGCGAGCACGAATGCCGGAACACCTTGCGCCCATCCTCGTCGGCAAACGTCAGGGGAACGATCTCCCCATCCGCGTCCAGCGGGGCGAACAGGTCCGTCAGCTTGCCATCGGGCAGACGGACGGCATAGTACTTTTTCAAATCCTCCGGGCTTACGGCCTTGAGCAGATCGCCGGCGGAGCTGTGATCGGGCACCTCATGCACCGTGCCAAACAGGGTCAGTTTCATGCAAAACCATCCTTTCTGATGTTCCGGGGAAACGGAAAACGCCCGCCCCCGCGCTTGTAGCCTGCGGGGACGGACGATATAGCTCGTTCGTGGTTCCACCCTGCTTGGAAACAGGCAGACCCTGCTCCCACTCATTTGGAGGCGCTGTAACGCGCACCGCGCGCATCGTCGGCGGATGGTGTCCGCGCCTGGCACCGCTCGCCGCTTACAGCCGGGGCGGCGATCTCTGGGGCGTTGCCTGAAGGGGCGGCGCGTTCCGCGTCATCCGATGATGGGGCTAGGATAGCACGACCCCGGCCCCATGTCAAGGGGTACGTAAACACGGCGTAAACCTGTGGAATGGAAAATAATGACAACCTTTTCAAAGATTTGGCTGTCACGGATAGGATTTTCAAACGCAAGTGTCGAAAACCACTAAACATGTGCGGTGCGCCATCGTGTGCGCGCCGACGCGGCGTCTGTTGGGAGGGGAAATCCAATGGGGGAGCTTTCGCCTGCGATTGCGGAGCTGGCGCGCATGATCGAGAAGAGCCGCAACATCGTGTTCTTCGGCGGCGCGGGCATGAGCACGGAGAGCGGCATCCCAGATTTTCGCGGGGCGCATGGGCTGTACAGCGGCGCGCAGGGGAAAAGCTTTGAAGAAATGCTTTCCATCCGCTATTTTTTGAATCACACCGACGCGTTCTGGACATTTTACAAACAGGTGATCCTGCACCCCGAGGCCAAACCCAACGCCGGCCACTACGCGCTGGCGCGGCTGGAAAAACAGGGTAGGCTCAAAGCCGTGGTGACCCAGAACATCGACGGTCTGCATCAGGACGCGGGCAGCCGCAACGTGCTGGAGCTGCACGGCACCGTGCGCCGCAACCTTTGCCTGGCCTGCAACCGCGTCATGGACCTGCAGGCCGTGCTGGATCAGCCGGGCACGCCCCGCTGCGCGTGCGGCGGCACCCTGCGCCCAGACATCGTGTTCTACGGCGAGCCGCTCAACCCCGACGTGATGGACGAGGCTGTGCGCGTGGTCATGAAGTGTGATTTACTGATTGTGGGCGGCACGTCGCTCACTGTTTACCCGGCGGCAGGGTTGCTGGGGTACCGGCGCGAAGCGCGCCTGGCGTTGCTCAACCGGGACGAAACGCCATTTGACCAGCGGGCCGACCTGATTGTGCGCGACAGCATCGCCCAGGCACTGGACGCCGCCATCCCCCGGTAGCCGCGTTTCTTTTCGCGGCGCACACCGGATGGCGCCTACATTAAGCGAACAGGGGGAGCACCATGATCTATATCACCGGCGATACCCACGGCAGCGCCGCACGCCTGAGCCGGGAAACCATGCCTTTTGCGGATCGTTGGACCAAGCGGGATTCGCTGATTATCTGCGGGGATTTCGGCTACCTGTTTACCGGCGGCCCCAAGGAGGAGCTCGCCCTGCGGGAATTGAGCTTCCGCCCCTACAACATTCTGTTTATTGACGGCAATCACGAGAATTTCGATTTGCTGTCCGCCTACCCGTCTGTAAACTGGAAGGGCGGCAAGGCGCGGCGCATCCGCCGCAATGTGTACCAGCTGCTGCGCGGCCAGCGCTACGAGCTGGAGGGGCACTCGATCTTTACCATGGGGGGCGGGTACTCCATCGATCAGTCGCGCCGCTACGAAGGGGTAGACTGGTGGAAGGCCGAGATGCCCTCCGCGCAGGAGTATGCCACCGCGCGCCGCACGCTGGAAGATTGCGGCCGTGACGTGGATTACATCGTTACCCATGCCGCGCCTGAAACCGTCATGAAGCAGATTTTTGGCTTTCATGAAGGGGAAAAGGACCTGAACGAGTTTTTACAGTGGGTGATGGACAACGTTACCTACAAGCGCTGGTACTTCGGCCACCTGCACATGGACGCGCCGCTGGACAACCGGCTGTACGCGATGTTCCTGTCCGTGCGGGAGCTGACGACCGGCAACCTGGTGTGGTAGTGACAGGGGGATTGAGGCAAGCCTGTAAAATGTAAAAAGGGGGCGGCGCATGGCGCGCTGTTTCCAGCACAGTAAAGAGGCGAGGGGGTATGGTCTTCGCCTCTTTGCTGTGTTTTGGGTGCCGCCGCGCATCGCTGCGGCGCGGGGGTTGCGCGGGCACGCTAAAGGGTTTCACCCTTTGGAAACCTGACATGGGCCAGCGGCCCTTGACCCCTTTTGGCACTTGCATGCAACTGGTGTCTGGCCCCGCGCGCCTCATAGCGCCTTTGGCGCTGTTCGCGCGCTTATGCGGTTGCGCTGCGGCGCGTGGGGGTTGGGCTTTGCCCAAACCCACCAAAGGGTTTCACCCTTTGGAATCCTGACAAGGGCCGCTGGCCCTTGACCCCTTTTGGCACTTGTATGCGGCTGGTATCTGGCCCCGCGCGCCTCATAGCGCCTTTGGCGCTGTTCGCGCGCTTGTGCGGTTGTGCTGCGGCGGGGCTTGGGCTTTGCACAGGCCCGCCAAAGGGTTTCACCCTTTGGAAACCTGACAAGGGCCAGCGGCCCTTGACCCGGTTTAGTCTTTAGCCAGAATGGCTTCGATGGCGTCCAGCTCGCCCGCCGCCCAATCGGGGGCTTTTAACGAACGAAGGCTGTCCGTCAACTGCGCGGGGTTGCGTGCGCCCACAATCAGCGTATCGGCACCGCCTTCACGCAATACCCACTGCAGCGCCATCTGCGCCAGCGTCTGCCCTCGGCCTTTGGCAAGCTTGTTGAGCGCTTCCAGCTGGTGCAGGCGCTCGTCGGTCAAATCCGTTTTACGCAGGAAACGGTTTTGCGTCATGCGGCTATCTTCCGGGATGCCGTGCAGGTACTTATCCGTGAGCAGCCCCTGCGCCAGCGGCGAAAACGCGATGCTCGCCACGCCTGCCTCCCGTAAGGTGACAAACAATTCCCGCTCCGGCTCGCGCGCCAGCATGGAGTAGCGCATCTGGTGGATCAGGCAATGCAGGCCGCGGCGGCTCAACTCCGCCAGCATCGCGCGGGTCTGCGCCGCGTTATAGTTGGAAAGGCCGATGTAGAGCGCCTTGCCCTGCCTGACAATCTGCTCCAGCGCCTCGGCGGTTTCGGCGATGGGCGTATCGGGGTCGGGCCGGTGGTGGTAAAACAGGTCCACATAGTCCAGCCCCATGCGCTGCAGGCTCTGGTCTAAACTGGAAATCAGGTACTTCTTGCTGCCGTGGTCGCCAAAGGGGCCTTCCCACATGGTATAGCCCGCCTTGGTGGAGATGAACAGCTCATCCCGGTGGGCGGCCAGTTCCTGATGCAGCACGCGCCCGAAGGTGCGCTCCGCCGCGCCGGGAGGGTTGCCGTAGTTATTGGCCAGGTCGAAGTGGTTCAGCCCCGCGTCGAACGCCGCGCACAATGTATCGCGGCACACGTCAAAGCGGAAATCCTCGCCGAAGTTCTGCCACAGGCCCAGCGCGATGGGCGCGATGCGCACGCCGCTGCGGCCCAGGCGCACGTAGCGCTGCGCGCTGTAACGGTCAGGGTTGGGTTGGTACATGGGCAATCCCTCCCGGTATGGATTTGGCAAACGGATCTGCGGCCCTATGGTAACACGGGGCGGCAGGGTTTGCAAGCGGCGCGTTTGCGGGTTTTCCGTGCTTTTCAGGGGCGCAGGAAGGCGATCAACGCGTCGGCTTCCTTCTGTAAAAACGCGCGGTTTTTATCCGGCAGCGTCAGGCGGCCCTGCGCGTCGGCCAGCGTCCGGGCATTGGGCACGGCCACGCGCGGCACGTTCATCAGCCGCAGGTTCAGGTAGCTGAGCAGCATGGCCAGTTGATCCTGCGCCACCAGCGTGCCGCTCATGCCCCCCGAGATGCCGGCCAGGGCCGCGGCTTTGCCGTAGAGCACCTGCCGCTCGGTTTCGCTCACGGGGCGGCTGAGCCAGTCAATCAGATTCTTGAGCACGCCGGGAAAGCTATGGTTATATTCCGGGGTAAAAAACCACAGCCCGTCGGCTTCCCGCACAGCGGCGCGCGCACGGCTGACGGCCTCGGGCGCGGGGTACTCGATGTCCTGATTAAACAGCGGCACCTCGTCGAAGCTGAGGATTTGCAGCTTGGCCCGGTCGCCCAGCGCGTCGCGGGCGGCTTCGGCCAGCTGGCGGTTGAAGGAATCCTTGCGCAGCGATCCGACGATCGCCAGGATGTTGAGGGGTTGTTGTTCCAGCATCGGAATGCCTTCCTTTATCGGTAGATTCGGCCCGGCGCGGGCCGTTGCGGGGTGAAATTCAGGGCCGGCCTGCGTTGTGGCGGATGAAGGTGCCCGCGCGCAGCTCGTCAAACGCCTGCCACAGTTCTGCCTGCGTGTTCATCACGATGGGGCCACCCCAGGCGATGGGCTCGTCCAGCGGTTTGCCCGCGTAGAAGATCACCCTTGCGGGGGCGTCCGGCGGCGCGGCGAGCGTAACGGCGTCGCCCGGGCCGAGCAGGGCGGCCGTTTTTTCCGATACGGCGGTGCCGCCGACCTGTGCCGCGCCCAGCAGGGTAAAGGCGAAGGCCGTGTCACCCGCAGCAACGGGCAGGGTGAACGTTGCGCCGGGTTCCAGCTCCACATCCAGCAGGGTTGCCTGCACGTGCCCGGGCTTGGCGCCCGAAGCGTCGCCATACCGGCCGCCGATTACGTGCACGCGCGCGCCATCTTCCTGTATAACAGGGATTTGCGCTTGCCCGAGGCTCTGGTAGGTGGGGTCGCACATTTTTTCGGCGGCGGGCAGGTTCAGCCACAGTTGGAACCCCAGCATCCGGTCGCTGGCCTGCGGCATCTCCTGATGCAGGATGCCGCTGCCCGCGCACATCCACTGGCTTTCGCCGGGGCGGATTTCGCCGCGGTTGCCCAGACTGTCCTCATGGGCGATGCACCCGGAAATCAGATAGGTAATGGTTTCGATGCCCCGGTGCGGGTGCATCGGGAACCCGGCCAGATAATCGTCGGGGTTGGTGGAATCGAACGAATCCAGCATCAGGAACGGGTCATACGCGCGGGCTTCGCCGGCGGAGAGCACGCGCACCAGATGCACGCCCGCGCCGTCTACGGTGCGGGAGCCGCGGTGGGTGGCGGTAACGGTTCGCAAAGTCATGAAAAACGCCTTCTTTCTGGCTCAAACGGGGTCAGGTTTCGGTAAACAGGTAGCTGGTCATGGAAAGGGAACCCATGGTGCGCGCGTCGTTGCTCACCTGCAGCGCGTCGGCGGGGTCGGCCGCGCCCAGCGCCACCAGCAGCGGCACGTAGTGGTCGGGGGTGGGCACCGAAAGCCGCGCGGGCTCGCCCAGATCGGCGTAATGCACGGCGCGGGCAAAGTCGCCTGTGCGCACCGCATCGCGGATGGTTGCGTCAAACGTGTCCGCCCACGGGTAACCGCCTGCCTGATCCCAGCCGACCCGGCCGAGGTTGTGCACCACGTTGCCGCTGGCCAGGATCAGCACGCCCTCCTCCCGCAGGGGTTGCAGGGCGCGGCCCACCGCGAAGTGCTCCTCCGGGGTCAGGGCATAGTTGACGCTCACCTGAAACACGGGCACATCCGCTGTGGGGTACAGGTGCCTGAGCACCGACCAGCTGCCGTGGTCCAGTCCCCAGGAGGAATCGGCTCTGGCACGGCCGTCCAACAGCTGCAACGCCCGGGCGGCTGTGGCGGGGGCGCCCGGCGCGGGGTAGGCAATGCGGTACAGCGCCTCGGGGAAGCCGTACATATCGTAAATCATGCGGTTTTCCGGCGCGGTGGATACGCGCGTGCCCTCGGTAAACCAGTGGGCCGAAACCGAGAGGATGGCTTTGGGGCGGGGCAGCGACGCGCCAATGCGCCGCCACTCGCGGGTAAAGGCGTTGTCTTCCATGGCGTTCATGGGACTGCCATGGCCGATAAAAAACACGGGGCTGCGTTGCATGGTTATTTCCTTTCCGGGGGGACGGCGGTACAACCGCCGGGGATGCGGCGCACTGCCGCTTCTTATAGCATACACTTTCAGTGGGAAAACGTCGAGCCTTATTCTGCTTTGGCATCCGTGGGGCAGGCGGCCCCTTGCAGCAAACCGTGGCTGCCGTTGCGGTTACCCAGCCAGCCGTACCACAGGCCCACCAGCGCCAGCAGCACGCCGCTGACTATCAGCAGCCACTGCACGCTCACCACATCGGCCAGCGGCCCGAACACCAGAATCGCCACCGGCATCGCGCTGGCGGTGATGATCTGCACAATCGAGAACACCCGGCCCAGCATTTCCGGCTCGGTGGATTGCTGGATGTGCACCGTCTGCGCCGTGGAAACCGCCGGCAGGAAGAACCCTGCAATGCCCATAAACAGCAGGTAGCTGACAAAATCCCATGCCAGCCCCAGCAGCGCGAACAGCACGCCAAAGGCCAGCAGGCCCACCGCCACGGTGCGCACCTTGTCGCGGAACTCGCCCTTGAGCGACACAAAGATGCCGCCCACCAGCGTGCCCAGCGTCCAGGCGACCTCATTGGCCGTCAGCCGCCACACGTCGTTGCCGAACGTGCGCTGCACCAGCAGGGGCGAAAGCACCGCCGCCGGGGTAATGAGGAAAAACGAACAGGCAAAGCAGATGATGATGCGGCTGAGCGCGGGGTGGCACAGGGTGTAGCGCAGCCCCGCGCGCATATCCTGCCACACGGTGCCGGGCGCGACGGTGCGCACGGGTTTTTCCACACGGATGCGGCTCATTACGGCGATGGCGAGGGCTGCGGTGCCCACGTCCACCAGAAAGGCGGAGGCGAGGCCCGCCGTGGCCAGCAGCACCCCGCTGACCGGCGGCGCCAGCAGCATGAGCACCGAGCCGACCGTCTGGTTCAGGCCCTGCACCTTGGTCAGTTTTTCGCTAGGCACCAGCTGCGGGTACAGGGCGTTGACCGCCGGGGTCTGCACCCCCGCGCCCAGCGAGCGCACCGCCGATACCACCAGCAAAAGCTCCAGCCCTGCATAGCCGCTGCGAAGCGCCAGCGCCAGCCCCAGCGTGACCAGCGCGATAAACCCGTCGGACAGCATCACCAGCACCTTGCGGTTGTAGCGGTCGGCCAGCACGCCGCCAAACAGCGATACCAGCACTTGCGGCACCATGGCGCACAGGGTGGAAAGCATCATCCACAGCCCGGAGGAGGTGGTCATGGTAATGTGCCAGATGATGGCGTAGGCCGCCACGGAGGAACCAAACAGCGATAAATTCTGGCTGACAAGGAACAGCGCGGCGCGGCCCTGCCAGCGGGGCGTGTCGGTTTGCGTGTGCATGCGGGGGATTCTCCTTTCGCGCGGGGCGCGGTTGCGAGCGTTTGTACCGAAGCATAGGGAAAGCATTCGGCGCGCGGGCGGTGTTTTCCTGTAGGCTTCGGGGGCTGTATACCCCGTTTGGCGGCGGGTGTAACGCCGCGCTTGCGCAGGGCACGCACAGGAGCCGTAAAACATTCGTCACAGACTTGTAAAATGATGCCTGATCCGTTATACTGAAAGCGGTTGTCCTCCCCAATACGCTGGTAAAGGAGCCGTCCATATGCTCAATCCCCGCCGCGTGATAGGCGCGCTGAAGCAGAATATCGCCAAGGTGATCGTCGGCAAGGACGAGGTGATCGAGCTTGCGCTGATCGCCATGCTGTGCAAGGGCCACGTGCTGATCGAGGACGTGCCGGGCACCGGCAAGACCACCATGGTCAGCTCTCTGGCCAAATCGCTGGATTGCAGCTTTAACCGCATCCAGTTTACGCCGGACGTGGTGCCCAGCGACGTTACAGGCTTTACCATGGTCAACTTCAAAACCGGGGAGCTGGAGTTTCACGCCGGGGCGGTGATGTGCCAGATTGTGCTGGCCGACGAAATTAACCGTACCTCGCCTAAAACCCAGAGCTCGCTTTTGGAAATCATGGAGGAGTATCAGGTGACGGTGGACGGCGTTACCCATCCGCTGCCAAAGCCCTTCATGGTGCTGGCAACGCAGAACCCCGGCGAGTTTGTGGGAACCTACCCGCTGCCCGAGGCGCAGATGGACCGGTTTTTCCTGCGCATTTCGATGGGCTACCCGACGCTGGAGGAGGAGATGGCCGTGCTGGAGCGCTTCAGCGGCACGGTCAAGCCCCAGACGACCCTGCAGCCCGTGTGCTCCGCCGCCGATGTGGTGGAGATGCAGAACATGATCGGCGCGGTGTATTGCAGCAAGGAAGTGCGCCACTATATTGCCAACATCGCGGCCATGTCGCGCACGCATCCGTCGCTGCAGCTGGGTGTGTCCACGCGCGGCGCCATCGCGCTTATCCGCGGGGCGCAGGCGTGCGCGCTGCTGAACGACCGCGACTACATTTTACCGGAGGATGTGCAGCGCATGGCGCTGCCGGTGCTGGCGCACCGCATCCTGCCCAACCCCGAGGCGAAAATGAAGGGCATCTCCGCCGAGCGCATTTTGGTGGCGATCATGGAGAACGTGCCCGTGCCCATCCGCCTTTCCTGACCGGGGGCACGCAGCCGCCTCCTGAACCGCCGCAAAGGACGATGCCATGAAATCGACGCTCATCACCCTGGGCATATGCTTCGGCTTTTTATTGCTGTGCGCACTGTCCATGGGCAACCGGATGTACCTGGTGCTGTCGCTGATGATTGCCATCGCGTGGGCGCTGGCCTACGCCAGCGTGCGCATGGCCGAAAAAAGCGTGCAGGTGAACCACAGCCTGGACAACACCCGCATCAACCGCGGGGATACCGTCACGATGGATGTGTTTGTCAGCCACAAGGGGATATTGCCCATCGCGCCCATCCGGCTGAAGATGCGCGCCACCAGCAACACCCCCGCCGGCACCATCTACCTGACGGAGCTGGGCCGCCGCATGCAAAAGGTAGGCTATCGCTTTACGGCCGAGCATGTGGGCGCGATGTTCCCCGGCGTGGAAAGCTTTACCGTAAGCGATGTATTCGGGTTATTCAAAATGGAACATACGCCGGACGGCACGGGGCACGAGCTGCTGGTGCTGCCCGTGCCTTTCGATGTGGAACCGCTGACCTTCGCCCCCGGCGATATGGGGGTGGAAACCATGAAGCGCGCCATGGAGGACCCCTCCAGCCCCAGCGATTTCCGCAGCTACCAGCCGGGCGACCCGCTGAAGCGCATCCATTGGAAAATGAGCGCCCGCAAGCGGGAGATCATGATCCGCCAGTTTGAGGAGCCCGCCCTGCCTGATGCGCTGGTGCTTTTGGACACCTCGCCCCCGTATGCGCCCGAGGGGATGGACCCCGGCAAAATCAGCTACCTGCAGGACGCCGTGCTGGAAACCGCCGCCTCGGTGGTCAGTTGCCAGATCAGCCACGAAAACCCGGTACGCCTGCCGCTGGTGGGCGACCGCCCGATGGAGTACCACGGCTCCATGGGCCTGCCCATCCTGCTGGAGGAGCTGGCGCGCTGCACCTTTAACGAAACCGAGCAGTTTGAGCGTGTGATCCTGATGCAGATGAACGACCTGCGCAAGACCGGCGCCGTGGTGATGGTGACCACCCGCCTGACCGGCGTGCTGGTGGATTTGATCGGCCGCATGAAGCGCATGGGGCCGAACGTACGCGTGTATCTGGTTACCTTCCAGCCCAAGGACCCCACCCTGCAAAGCCCGGTGGGGCGCTTGCAGCAGCAGGGCGTCGAGGTGAACTTCGTAACCCCGCAGGGCTAAGGCCCCGGCATTGCACACAAAGGAGATGAACCGCTTGCGCAAACTCGCGTTTTTGCAGAAGGAGCCGCTCAGCCGTCTGGCCGTGGCGCTTTTGCTGTGCGTGGGCGTGACGCTGCCGCTGCTGCTGGCGCTGGACCTGGGCGCGTATGCCCCGGGCGCGCTGCTGGCGGCGGCGCTGCTTCTGGGGGTGCTTACGGCGCTGGGCACAAGCGCGAAGTCCCGCAGGCTGTTGTGGATCGGGCTGGCTGTGGCGCTGGTGGTGCAGTTTGTGCTGCCGGGCATGGGGCTGCTGGGCGGCGCGTTGGAAGCCTTCAAAGCGCTGGCGCTGTATTTTTCCAGCTACACGGTGGCGCTGCCGCTATTTGGCGCGCAGGTGGCGGGGCTGCTGGCGACGCTGCTGGCGGTGCTCAGCTACGTTTTTGCCAAGCGCGGGGTCGGGTTCCTGCCCGCGGCGCTGGTGGTGGTACTGGTGATGTTTGGGCTGTGGAGCCTGGGCAAGGCCGACCTGCTGTGGTATGTGGCGCCCGCGCTGGTTGCGCTGCTGTTGCAGATGGCGCAGGCCGCACACGAGCGCATCAACGTGCTGCACGTGCTGCCCATGGCGGTGGCGACGGTGCTGCTGGCGTTGCTTTTGCTGCCCGCGGGGCGCCTGACCATCGAGCCGCTGGCCAAGGCCGCCAGCGACCTGAAACAGGCCATCAGCGATTACCTGTTTTTTACCGAGCCGCGCAACGTGTTCACGCTGGGCACCTACGGCTTTTACCCCATGGGCAACGGCCAGCTGGGCGGCGAGGCCGAGCCGACGGAGTTCCCGGTCATGACGGTCAAAACCGACCGCAAGACCCTGCTGCGCGCCGTCGCCAAGGATCAGTACAACGGCCGCAGCTTTACCGATACCTCCAGTGCCAAGCGCTACCTCTACATTAACCCCCGCTGGCAGGCGCAGCGCGTGCGCGTGTTCATGGAAAACCTGCCCCCCGAAGCCATCCGTAAATCGTCCGCACTGCTGGACGAAAAGGCCGTGACTGTGCAGATGCAAAACCGTGCGGCCTCCACCGTGTTTACTCCGCTGTTTGTGCGCAAGCTGAACATGGCCGGCAACATGGTGCCCTATTTTAACGACGCCAGCGAGCTGTTCATCACCCGGGATTTGGAGCGCGACGACCGTTACACCATTTTCGCGCCGGTGTTCGAGGGCGGCGACGCGGGGCTGGAAGCGCTGGTAAACGCCAGCCTCAAGAGCGACGACAATTATCAGGACATCTACAACGCTTACACCCAGCTGCCCAGCCACTTGGAACAGAAGGTGTTTGACGATGCGCAAAACATTGTGCGCGGCGAAAACACCCCCTACGGCAAGGCCATGGCCATCATGCGCCACCTGCAAAAATATTACCGCTATACCTTAAAACCCGATACGCCGCCGCAGAACAACGATTTTGTGACGTACTTCCTCTATGTGGGCAAGGAGGGCTACTGCACCTACTACGCCTCCGCCATGACGGTGCTGTGCCGCATGGCGAACCTCCCCTCCCGCTATGTGGAAGGGTTTCTGGCACAGCCGGGCGCTGACGGACTGGCCTATGTCACAGGCAAGGACGCTCATGCCTGGACAGAGGTCTATTTTGAGGGCTTCGGCTGGGTGGCGTTCGACCCGACCCCGCTGCAGCAAGGCAACTCCGACACGCCGCCGCAGGGGGCTTCGGAGCCGGAGCCTTCGCCCGAGCCTTCGCCGGAGGATCAGCCCACCCCGACCCCTGACCCCGAGCAGCAGCAGGATCAGCCTTCGCCGCAGCCCTCGGAGGAGCCGGATCAGCCCGACGAGCAGCAGACCCCTGATGCCGACCCCAGCACGCCCCCGGATTTCCCCTGGGTGATCCTGCTGGTGGCGGCGGCGCTTACGGCGCTGGGCGTGCGCATCACGCTGCGCATGCCCTCGCACGTAGCGAGCCGCCTGCCCACGGAAAAAGAGCGCATCTTTATCTACGGCGCAGCGGTACGCAAGCTCCTGGGCTATGCCCACCGCGAGCCGCACAACGGCGAAACGCCGCTGGTTTATGCCCGGCGCATCGACGGCGTGCGGGTGTTCCCCACGCCCATCGCGCCGCTGTGGCGGATGCTGGCGCTGAGCAACTACAGCCGCCTGCAGCCCGGGCCGGAGCAGACCGCCAAGGCACAGGAGATTTACAGCGCGGTGTTCAAGGGCTCCCACCTGCTGCGCAAGCTGCGCTTCCTGCTGGGCGCGGCGTTTGACCCTCGTTTCTACCGCGCGCTGGATACGCCTGCGCCCCACACCCCGCCCCCGAAGCTGCCGACCATCCGCGTGCCGGGCGGCGGCAAGGGTAGCAAGGCTGGGTATGCCGCTGGCAAACCGCAATCCCGGCCGGATGCCGCGCCGCCTGCCGAAGGCAAGCAGCCCGCCACGCCGGACGGCCCTGCCGGCAAAGCTGCCGCGCCCGAACCGCGCCGCCCCCGGCATAAACCCGCGCGCAAACCGATGCCAGTGCGCCGGAGCGGAAGCGCCCAGCTGCCGCCGACCCAACCCGCCGACCGTGCCCCTGCCCGGGATACGGAGCGTGCCCCTGCCCGGGAGGGCAGCGCGCCCAGGCAGCCGAATGCCCACGCGGATGCGCCCTTGCAGGCGCAGTCCCCGCGCAACCCGACCCCGCCCAAGGGGCTGGATACACGCCCGGCGGGTACCGTCGCGCCCCGCCAGCCGAATGCCCACGCGGATGCGCCCTTGCAGGCGCAGCCCCCGCGCAACCCGGCCCCGCCCAAGGGGCTGGATACACGCCCGGCGGGTACCGGCGCGCCCAGGCAGCCGAATGCCCACGCGGATGCGCCCTTGCAGGCGCAGCCCCCGCGCAACCCGGCCCCGCCCAAGGGATTGGATACGCGCCCGGCAGGCAACGGCGCGCCCAGGCAGCCGAATGCCCACGCGGAAGCGCCATTGCAGGCGCAGCCCCCACGCAACTCGACCCCGCCCAAGGGGCTGGATACACACCCGGCGGGCACCGGCGCGCCCCGGCAGCCGAGCGGCCACGACGCGCCCCGCAAAGGGAAATAAACACCGCCCCCACGCCCGGCGGGTTCGCCGTCAGGCAAATGCAAACCCCGGGAGGAAAGGAACACATCGCATGCTCTACCGTTACGAAACCCACCTGCACACCCGCGAGGCCAGCGCCTGCGGGCTGGTCGGCGGGCGGGAATATATCCGCTACTATCAGGACCTTGGCTATACCGGCATCATCGTGACCGATCACTTTTTTGGCGGCAACACGGCCGTGGATCGCTCCCTGCCCTGGCCGGAACAGGTAAACCGGTTTTGCGCGGGCTACGAAGCCGCCCGCGACGAAGGGGAAAAGCGCGGCCTGCAGGTGCTTTTCGGCTGGGAGCAGGGCTACCGCGGGGATGAGTACCTGGTGTACGGGCTTTCCAAAGCCTGGTTGCTGGAACACCCCGAAGTGAAGCAGTGGACCCTGCCCGAGCAGTTTGCGCAGGCGCACCGTTACGGCGGCTGTGTGGTGCAGGCGCACCCTTTCCGCGAGCGCAGCTACATCCACCGCGTGCGCCTCAACCCCCGCCTGGTGGATGGCGTGGAGGTTTACAACGCCGCCAACAGCGCCGCGGAGAACGCGCTGGCTTACCGCTATGCCCAACGGCTGGAACTGACGATGTTTGCGGGCAGCGACATCCACGACATTCCCTGGCCACAGCACGGCGGCATCGACCTGCCCGAACCCCTCGTAGATGAGGCGGACCTGGCCCGCCGCGTGCGCGAACACGCGGCCATCACCCCCGCTGGCGCGGTGCCTCCGGCGCCGGATGCGCCGCCAAACGTGCCCACGCTGCCCGTGGTGGTGCTGGGGGAGGATGGCATGCCCGCGCAGGTGCCTTTGGCGTCGCTCCTGTAGCGCCGATGCGGAGACTATGCAGCAAGGCAAGGCGCCATGCCATTTTTCATCACAAATTTGCTCTAAACTATTGCTTTTTGGGCCGGGTTCGTGTATGATATCACCGTTGCCCAAAAAACGATGCTGATGTAGCTCAGTCGGTAGAGCACATCCTTGGTAAGGATGAGGTCACGCGTTCGAATCGCGTCATCAGCTCCAACGTAAAACCCCCACGCCGTAATGGTTTGGGGGTTTTCGTTTGCGTACCTCAGGCTGCCGTTACGTTTTCATGCTGCCTAAACGGCTGCCTGTTCATAAAAACCATCATTTTTTTAGCACACCATCACACGCAAACCATGGTATCATGGGAATGATCATAGCACCGTGCTTTCGTTGCACGGCCTTTGCTGCCGTACCCGTGCTTCACAATGCTGCGCCGCTTCCATTTCAAGAAACGGATTGCTTTTACAAGAGACGGTTTTTCATCGCTGTGCCGATCCCAGGGTTGTTTTATGAAAATGAGAAAAAAGTATATATCCCTAGGCGGCAAATCCCCTGCAACGGTGTACCCGGCCCGATGCAGTTCGCGCGCATGCGACGCTTACGCGCCGGCAACCGCCTGTGCGCGCTCCAGCGCCTTTTGCAAATGCTCGCAGCAGTTATCCACGCCCAGTTTTTCCAAAAAGCCCGCTTTGGTCAACATGCTCTCCGGCTGCGTGTTCAGGTGCGAAAGGATCAGGGTGATTCCCTTTTTACGGCAACTCTTTAAAATTTGCTCCAGCGCGTTAAGTGCGGTAATGTCAATGCAGTTGACGCTGCGCATGCGCAGGATGATGCACCGGCAATCCGCGGTTGTCAGGTGAGTGGTCAGCTTATCGGCCACACCGAAAAACAGGGGGCCGTCCAGCTCGTAAACCCGCGTGCGGGGCGGTACATCCACGCCGCTTCCCGTGTCCAGCTCATCCGCATCCACCCACGCGCGCACGCCTGTTTCCTCCGTCATGCGCTTCACAAACAGGATGCATACCAGCACCATGCCCACACCAATGGCCACGACCAGATCAAACACAACCGTAAGTACAAAAGTGGTTACCAGCACCAGAATATCGCTCTTTGGCGCGGTTTTGCACAGCTTGGCAAACGTCCGCCATGCACTCATGTTATAGGCGACCACGAACAGAATCGCGGCAATTACGGGCATCGGAATCAGCGCGGCATAGGACATGAGCGAAAGCAGCACCACCAGCAGCACCACGGCGTGTACCATCCCCGCCACAGGCGTGCGGCCCCCGTTTTTGACATTGGCCGCCGTGCGCGCAATGGCCCCGGTTGCCGGAATACCGCCAAAGAGCACCGACACAATATTGCCCAAACCCTGCGCAATCAACTCCATATTGGAATTGTGGTGGCTGTTGATCATCCCGTCCGCGACCACGCAGGAAAGCAGCGATTCAATGGCGGCCAGCAGCGCGATGGTAACGGCATCGGGAAACATCGCGGCAATTCGGCCGTAGCTGAGCGCCGGAAGGTGGAACGCGGGCAGTCCCTGCGCAACGGTGTACAGATCCCCAATGGTGTTTACGCGCAGCCCCAGCCCCTGCACCATCAGCACCCCCACCAGCACGGCAACCAGCGAGGCCGGAATCCGCTTGCTGATTTTCGGCCAAAGCAGCAGCACAGCCAGCGCAATCGCGCCCACCAGCAGCGCCTGCACATTGACGGTGCCAAAGCTAAGCACAATGGCGTGCAGCTTATCCAGCGTATCAACCGTCGATAACCCGTTCAGGTAGGTTATGCCTAAAAAATCCCTGATCTGCCCGACCAGGATGCTTACGGCAATGCCTGCCGTAAACCCAATGGTAATCGTAAAGGGGATGAAGCGGATCAGCGAGCCCAATCTGAAAAAGCCCATGAGGATCAGGAGCAGCCCGGCCAGAATCGTGGCGATGATGAGCCCATCGGTCCCGCTTTGTGCAACAATGCCTGCGACAATCGTTGCAAAAGCGGCTGTCGGCCCCGCAATTTGGACCCGACTGCCGCCCAGCAGAGAGATGATGAAACCGGCAAAGACGGCCGTATAGATACCCTGCTCGGGTTTGACGCCCGATGCAAGCGCAAGCGCGATGGAAAGAGGGAGCGCGATAATGGCTACAATAATGCCTGCGGAAACATCCTTGATCAACTGCGCTTTGGAGTACCCTTTCAAGGTGTGAATCAGCTTGGGTTGGAGCTTCTGCATCATGACGGACTTCCTTAACACATAAATTCTGCAATGGACAACCTTGGCAGTGTATCAGCTGGGCGGAGTGCCTGTCAACCACAAAACAACGAAAAAGCACAGCCTGTGCGGATGATTTACATTGTGCAGAAGCGGATTGTGATGCGGCCTGTGCCGATAATCTCCATGCCCTGTGCATGAGGATAGCAAGGGTTTCCTGCGCCTTGGCATGGAGGAGGTTACGCGTTTGAATCGCGTCATCAGCCCCACAAAGATTAAGTTAGCCTCCGGGATCGCAGCCCATAATGCCGGTGGTTGAGCCGGTAGGGTTTTTACAGGTCAGACGGTTATCATGCTTGACTTTCAAGCGGTGCGACTGTATTATTTTGGTTGCGTCTGTGCGGCGATGCAGGGCCTGATCGCCCGAAATGCCCGTGACGGCTCCGGCCTAATGCCGGTGGGGTGGTGTACCCAATGGCAACGGTTGCCGACAGACTGCGCGGCACGGTTTTATTCCACGCAAACAACCGGGGGGCAGAGCGAAAGCCCCAACCTGCGTACGCGGGCCCCGGCAGAGGGATGGAAAGGAATCAGATACGTTATGGCAGCGTTACGGTCGGTTCGCTTCTGGTGGTGGGTTACCCTGATCGTGCTGGTGGTGAGCCTGATCCCCATGGTGTGGATTTCGCTGGATACCCACATCGTGGCGGATGATTACGCAAGCTCGGTGGAAACGCATCAGGCGTGGGTGCAGACGCATAACCCGCTGGCGGTGCTCGGCGCGGCCGCGCAGTTTGCGGCCACCTACTATCAGGAGTGGCAAGGCTCCTACGCGGCCAACTTCCTGTTTGCGCTGCACCCGGGCATCTGGGGGGAATCGCTGTATTTCCTGACGACGTTTGTGATGCTGGGCGTTTTCCTTGTGTGCAACGCCTATTTCTTTCGCAAAATCTTTCGGGATGCGCTCCATGTGGCGGAGCCGAAGCTGGCCGGCGTGGTATCCAACCTGACGGCGTTTTTCTGCATCCAGCTGGCGGTGCTGCCGTCGGATGCGTTTTTCTGGTGGAATGGCTCCGCGTATTATGTGATTTTCTACTCGCTGATGCTCCCGCTGCTAGCCAACGCTATCGTGAGCCTTGCCCAGAACCGGTGCGGGGGCGCGCGGCTGGCCGGCATGCTGGTGCTGGCGGTTTGCGTGGCAGGCGGCAATCTGGTAACCGGGCTTGTGGCGGCGGAGCTGCTGGCCCTCGGGTTTCTGGTCAGCCTCCTGCGCAGGCGGAAGGTGTCGGTCGCGCTGGGGCTGGTGCTGGCGGTGTATCTGGGCGGCTTCTTCCTGAATGTGAACGCGCCGGGTACTCACGTGCGGCTTGCTACGCGGCTGGAAATGCTGACCGTACCGGAAACCATTTATAAAGCGTTTTTGGAGGCCATTCGTTATGGCGCGCAGTGGACCGACCCCATCCTGACGGTCGGCATCCTGTTCATGACGCCGTTTCTGGTGATGATCCCTGCGGAAGCGCTGCCCAAGGCGAAGCTTCCGCTGTTTGGGGTGCTGCTTGCGCTGTTTGCCGTGTTTGCCTCCTCGTTTGCGCCGACGGCTTATGTGTACTACAAGGATGTGGGCCGCATCCAGAATGTGCGGCTGTTCCTGTGGATTTTGCTGTTGCTGAGCGCGGATTTGACGCTGATCCAGTACGCGCGCACCCTGCTGCAGGCGCATGGCGTTACGCCGCGGCGGCTGAGCGCGGTGGGGTGCTCGATTTTCGACGCAAAGGCGCCTGCTTATTTCCTCTGCCTGCTGGTGTGTGAAATCGGCCTGCTGGGCTACCATGTGGGCACCGACCACACCAATGTGTTTACCAGCACCTCCTGCCTGCGTTCGCTGGTCAAGGGTGAGGCGCAGCGCTACCATGAGGTGATGCTTGAGCGGGAGGCGCTGCTGCTGGGGAGCGACCGTGTGGTGACCCTCCCATGGCTGGACAGCTTCCCGGATGCGCTATACATCAGCGATTTTCTGAGCGACCCGCACGGCTGGGTGAACGAAGCCGCCGCGGCCTACTACCAGAAGGACGAGGTGCGGATGCAGTAACGGCAATGGCGCAGGGTGCCTGCGCCTCAGCCTGCTGAAAAAGGCCCATCTGCTTTGTCGCCAGCACCGGATAAGGGCGGTCACGTACGTCGGTGTACGCTCCCGCCCTTATCCGGTTTGGCTTCGTGCATCTGAACCTTTTGAGCAGGCTGCTTCCAGACATCTTTAAGGGGTTTGTCAACGGTCTGAGGCGCAGGGTGCCTGCACCAGCCGCGCCGTCCGCTGACTGCTGTTTTGCCCGGCACAGGGCTAGGACATCCCCCATCGGAAAATGAGAGGAAAGTTGAAAGGAAGCACAACCGTAAGGCAAACCGCCCGCAATGGCAATAATGCCATTGCGGGCGGTTTTTCGACATCGGACTGTTCGCACTGTTCAGTCGGCGGCGTAGGCGCACAGCGCATCCGTCGGGAAATGCGCGATGTACGTCTTGCCCCGGTTCAGGCGCAGCTCGTTGCCCTGATCGTCGTAAAACACGGTAGGCGCATCCAGCGAGGGGCGCGTCCACGTACCCGGAATGTAGCGCCCGCCGATAAAGAGATCGGCATTGCCGCTGCCCACGCTTTGCACGATGGGGCGCAGCTTGCTGTTGTTTTCAAGCGTGTAATCCACGCGCTGCACAATCAGGTTGGCATAGGCCGATTGCACGCGGTCGGCCTCGTCGCGCGCTTCCGCGCCTGCGTAGGGGGCGTACTTCGCCCACTTGGCGGCATTCAGGCCGGGGCCGCAGTAACGCAGGTAGCCGCCGGAGGCCGCGTCGTACACAAAATGGGTTACAGACTCATCCCTGCCCCAATCCAGATGGACGGTGCGCGCGGGCGCGTAGGCATCGCCCCGCTCCGCCTGATCGGTAAACAGGAACGGGTGCGGCGTGGAAGTAAACGCCGGGTCGAGGGTCGCGCGCAGGCCCGGCAGGTCGATGTTCAGGTTCGCGGGCGCTTTGACGCCGCGCACGCGGTAGCGTAAGGTCTCGTACTTTGCGGAAAAGAGGTTCATAAACGCGCCCTGCGCGACGGCGGCATCCTCTTCGGGGGTCGGCACGGCGATGCCGTCCCGCAGCCAGAAAGACCCCTCGCCGCCCGCGTACACCACCCCGGCCTGCCACTCGCTGCGCAACAGCAGCGGCCCGATGCGGCAGGAACGCACCGGCCCCACGCCGCCCGCGGGCTGCCCCTGTGCAAAGCAATCGCTGAACAAGGCTGTGATGCGCGTATACCCGCCGACAAAGAGCAGCTCCTCATACAGGATATCGGCATACTGCAGCCCCCAGGGCGTGGCTTTGCCGATGCCAAAGGCCTTGACGGTGGTTTTGCCGACTTTTTCGCTGCCTTCGCTGTGGTTAATGTGCGCAAGCATCGGCCGGTAATCGCCCTGCCAGGGCAGGCCGGTGATCGGGCTTTCGCCGGGAATCGCCGTGCGGGGGGCGGCGTCGGAAGCTGTGCCCGGGGCGCGCGCGGCTTCGCTTTGCAGCACCGTAACGCCTTTCGTGGGCAGGGTGTAAACCGGCGCGTTGTCTTTCGCCAGCGCTACGGTGGGGAACAGCAAACTGAGGGTCAGCACAAACAGCAGCGTTCTTTTCATGGGAACCTCCTTGCAGGTCGGCCGGGAACGGCATTAACCGTTGTTGGCAGGGTTAAATTCCACAATGCCATCCTTGGGAGCGCTCAGCAACGCGTCGGTATAGGTCAGCACCACACGGCTCAGGTAGCCGGCCGGGGCTTCCTTCAGCCAATCGACGCGCGCTTCCAGCGTTACGTTGCCCCAGACCGTCCATGTGTATAAAAATCGGTCTTTTTCACAGATTTCCATGAGCGCGTCGGCATCCCACACGCCGGTGGGGAACATGAAGCAGGTGTTGGGCTTTTGCCCGTAGTTGCCGCCAACCGTGCGGAAGAAGCGGTAGTCCGGCTCGCCGTACGCCGCAGTGATCTGCTGTTCCATTGCCACATACAGGGCCAGATCGCTTTGCACCAGTGTGCGGTACGCATCGCCGCTCGCCCGGCCGCTGCCCGCCCGATCCAGCAGGATGCGGCGCAGGCCCGGGTTGCGGCCGTTAAACTCCGCATACAGGTGCAGCGTTGCGCCAAAGGCCTGAATGCCCTCGGCAGTACCGGTCAGCTTTGCCTTGTCCGGCTCGAACACCGCGCCGGTCTGCTCCAGCAGCGCCTGGGCGAACGCATCCGGGGTTACGGTATCGAACGATACCCCCGCGAAGGTGTGGAAGGGCTGCGGTTGCTTGGCTTGCGCAAGGGCGGCAAAGGGGGTACAGCCCAGCAGAAGCGCCGTAAACAGACAGAACAGGGGCAGCATTTTTCGGTTTTGCATAGGAAAACCTCCGATGGTGTTTTTACGTGCCAAAGAGGGGCACGGGAACGGAAAGAGGGATTCGATGGGGCATTCGCCATTGGGATTGCCATTCCCTGCATGGGCGAAGGCTGCTCATAGGCTCATGCCAACGCAGAAGGGCAAAAAAAGAGACGCAAGCGGCATTGGTTCCTGCACCTCCGCTTTGGGCCGTCGATCAACCAATGGGAGTCCGACAGCCGCACGCCATTGCGCCTGCAGTGTTCGCGGCAAGGCGGATTGCGCAAGGCCTCCGGCGTGCAAGGAGCGTCGCGCCCTGTATCTCCGAGCGTTGCAGGATAGCCCCTGCCCCGCGACTGCGGGGATTTTTCGGACGGCCAAACGGGAAGGAGCAGGCGGCATTGCCGCTTGCTCCTTCCCGTTTTCGGCAGTCTGGTAAGACCGCTCGATCCTTCCCAACCTCTTATAAAACAGGGAAACTTTTACAATCATGAACCGGTTTGGAGCTCAGCCCGCGCTGTGCCCGCCGATGGCATGCGAACCGCTTATTGCGGCGCCTTGCGGCCTGTGCTGGGGCGGAAACGCTTCAGGCGCAGCGCGTTGGTCAGCACCGATACGGAGCTGAGCGACATGGCCGCCGCCGCAAAGATGGGGTTGAGCAGCGGGCCGCCGAACAGGTGCAGCACGCCTGCCGCGATCGGGATGCCGATCACGTTGTACCCAAACGCCCAGAACAGGTTCTGCTTGATGTTGCGGATGGTGCGCTTGCTCAGCTCGATGGCGGTGGGCACATCCCGCAGGTCGGAGCGCATCAGCACAATGTCCGCGCTCTCCATGGCTACGTCGGTGCCGGAGCCGATGGCGATGCCGATATCCGCCTGCACCAGGGCAGGCGCGTCGTTGATGCCGTCGCCCACCATGGCAACCTTGCGGCCCTCGGCCTGCAGGGCTTTGACCTCGTTGGCCTTGTCCTGCGGCAGCACCTCGGCCAGCACGCGGTCGATGCCCGCCTGCCGGGCGATGGCCTGCGCGGTTTTACGGTTGTCGCCGGTCAGCATGACCACCTGAATGCCCAGCGCGTGCAGGCTGGCTACAGCCTCGCGGCTGCTGGGCTTGAGCACGTCGGCCACGGCCACAAGGCCCGCCAGTTGCCCATCCGCGGCAATGTACATGGGGGTTTTGCCTTCGTCGGCCAGCCGGTCGGCCTCGGCCTCGGCCTGCGCAAGGGGCACGCCCCGCGTTTCCATCAGCTTGCGGCTGCCGGCCAACACGCGTCGGCCGTCCAGCATGGCCTCGATGCCCATGCCGGTGATGGATTGGAACTGCTCCACATTCGGCAGCGACAGCCCCTTGGCCCTGGCCGCCTGCACGATGGCCTGCCCCAGCGGATGCTCGGAGGCGGTTTCAGCAGCGGCGGCCAGCGTCAGCAGCGCGTCCGCGTCCCGGTCATCCAGAGGCAGCACATCGGTCACGGTCGGCTTGCCGGCGGTCAGCGTGCCGGTTTTGTCAAACACGATGGTATTGACGGTGTGGGCCGTTTCCAGCACCTCGCCGCCCTTAATCAGGATGCCGTGCTCAGCCCCTTTGCCGGTGCCCACCATGATGGCCGTGGGCGTAGCCAGCCCCAGCGCGCAGGGGCAGGCGATCACCAATACGGAAATGAAGATGGTCAGCGCGAAGCGCACATCGCCGCCGGTGCCGAAAAACCAGGCCAGCCCCGCCAGAATGGCGATGCCCACCACGGCGGGCACAAAGTAACCGCTGACCACGTCGGCCAGCTGCGCAATCGGGGCTTTGGAGCCCTGCGCATCCTCCACCAGGCGGATGATCTGCCCCAGCGCCGTATCGCCGCCCACCTTTTCGGCGCGGAAGCGGATGGCCCCGGTGGTGTTGAGCGAGGCGGCGTACACCGGATCGCCTGCCTGCTTATCCACGGGCATGCTCTCGCCGGTCAGCATGGATTCGTCAATGGCGGTGTGGCCGTCCAGCACCGTGCCGTCCACGGGGATGCTCGCGCCGGGGCGCACCACCACGGTATCGCCGATTTCCACCTCGTCAATGGGGATTTCCTGCTCCTGCCCGTTTTGCAGCACGGTGGCGGTCTTAGGCGCAAGACCCATCAGCTTTTTGATGGCCTCGCCCGTGCGGCCCTTGGACATGGCCTCCAGCGATTTGCCCAGCAGGATCAGCGTGATGATGACGCCCGCGGTTTCAAAGTAGAGCGCGTCCACCGCGGCATGGTTGCCCATGGCGATCTGGAACACGTTGTAAAGGCTGTAGCCAAACGCCGCCGTGGTGCCCACGGCAATCAGGCTGTCCATGTTGGGGCTGCGCTGCCACAGCGCGCGGTAGCCCACCGTGTAAAACCGGTAGCCCACGCCGATCACCGGCAGCACCAGCAGCAGCTCCGTAAGCGCGTAGCGCAGCGGGTGGTGCATCGGGTGCAGCGCCTCGGGGAAAGGCAGCGCCACGCCCGTGAGCATCGGCGCCATGGCGATGTACAAAAGCGGGAGCGAGAACGCCGCCGCGAAAATAAACTTGGTCCACAGGGTGCGAATCTGCTTTTGCCGCCGCGCGCGGTCTTCCTCGGCGGCGTTGGCGCGGGTGGTGCGCAGCACCTGATAGCCGATTTTCTCGATCGCTTCGCGGATGGCAGAAAACCGCACCTGCTGCGGCTGGTAGGTGACCGTCGCCTTTTCGGTGGCGAGGTTGACCCCGGCCTGCTCCACGCCGGGCAGCTTGCGCAGCGTTTTTTCGATGCGCTGGGCGCAGGCCGCGCAGGTCATGCCCCCGATGGGGAGGGTCACGGTCTGCGCGCTTGTTTTCTCGGTGGCGCCATAGCCGATTTTTTCCACGGCGGCGCGGATATCGTCCGCCGTGAGGGTGTTGGGGTCATATTCCACAAACAGCTTTTCGCTGGCGAGGTTTACGTTGGCCTGCTCCACGCCCGGGAGCTTACTTACCGTTTTTTCGATGCGCTGGGCACAGGCGGCGCAGGTCATGCCCTGCAGCTCCCACATTTTTTTATCCAACTAAAGTCGGCTCCTTTCGGGTCCGGGAGCGTCGCGCCCGTGCGGGCGGCGTTGCGTACTCCCAGTTCCATTGTAGCCGACAATCCAAAAGTTGCAAGTATACACCTTTAAGTACCTTAGTACCCAAAAGGGTACCGTAAGGAGGGGCGAGGGGTGCGACTGTTCTGGAGGAATACGGCCTGTGCCCCCCGCAATGTGCCGGTTTTACGATGCGCTGTGCGCCTGCGCGCGATGCGGGGGCCTTGCTTAGAACAACGGGGCAGGGGCGACAGCCCCTGCCCCATTCAGGCCTTTGACAAGCCTATAAAGACGTTGGGATACAGCCTGCTCAAAAAGGTACAGATGTGCGAAGCCAAATCGGATAAGGGCGGGAGCGTACACGGACGTACGTGACTGCCCTTATCCGGTGCCGGCGACAAAGCAGATAGGCCTTTTTCGGCAGGCGGAACGGGGCAGGGGCGACAGCCCCTGCCCCGTTCAAGCCTTTGACAAACCTATGTGGCTGGGGAAACAGAACGGATGGGTTGAACCGATTCACTCCTGCGCGGGCCTTGCCGTGCGGCCAACTTCCGGAATCCACGACGGATGCGGCCCGCCCGGACAGGCGGCGGCGCTGTCGCGCAGCACCAGGCTGCACGGCAGCGTCGTGTGCGCGGGAATATCCGCGTCGCTTTCCAGCCGCTTAAGCAGGTATTGCGCCGCCGTAACGCCGATCTGCCGGTTGGGCAGGGCCACGGTGGTCAGCCCCGGGCACAGGTAGGCGGCAAAATTCTGGTTGTCGAACCCCACAACGGACAGATCCTCCGGGATGCGCAGGTTACGGCGGCGCGCTACGGCATAGCAGCCCGCGGCCATCACGTCGTTCATGGCGACGATGGCGGTCGGCGGGATCGTGAGCGACAGCAGCGCCTCCGTCTGCTCGGTGCCGCTATGGTACTCCCAATCCCCCCAGCGGATGTATTCGGCGGGCACATGCAGCCCGGCCTCGTCCATCGCGGCGCGGTAGCCCGCCAGCCGTAGCTTGGTGGCCGGGCTGTTGGCGTGCCCGGCGATCAGCGCAATGCGCTGGTGCTTTTGCGCAATCAGGTGGCGGGTAATTTCGTAGGCGCTGAAACGGTTGTCGTAGGATACGGAAATACTGGCCGGATCGTCGCTGTCGGCATAGGCGAACACCAGCGGGATATCGGCGGGCTGGTGGATGCCGTCGATGCGGCGGTCGTGCATGGCGATGTAGATCATCCCGTCCACCCGGGCTTCCTCCAGCAGCTGGATGCCGCGGTTGACGGTGCCGATGTACTGGCTCAGCTGGTCATACTGGTTATACAGCTGTTTGAGCAGCTGCAAGTTGTTTAAAAGCACCTGATACCCGCCGCTGACCAGCACCTGGTTGATGCCGTCCACAATTTCGGGTACGGGCAGGCCGCAGATATCCTCCACCAGCACGCCGATGATCTGGGTCTTGCTGGTGCGCAGCGATTTGGCGATGGTGTTGAGCTTGTAATTGGTCAGCTCGACGGCCTTGAGCACGCGCTCCCGCTTATCGGCGTTTACGTTTTTTTTGCCGCTGAGCACATAGGAAACCGTGGCAACGGAAACATTGGCCAGATCGGCGATCTCCTTCATGGTAGCCAAGCTGATCCCCTCCATCGCCGCGCTGCGGGCGGCGTTTGCAACATTGAAACGATTACTTACGAAACATCATAACAAAGATCGGCGCCAATGTCAACGATAACCTTATTAAGCAAGGATTTAGCGGCCTTTTTCCGTCGTATCGCCGCCGTATATAAGGAAGCAAAAAGATGTGCGATTCTGCTGTTGACATCCCATTAACCACATGCTATAATGAGCGCGTAGAAAGTGAATCGATTAAATATCAAACACAAGCATCCGCCTTCCGACCCCTGCGGCGGTTGCATGTTGAATTTTTAAAACGGCAAGGTGGCAAAACACATGAAACAGATTACTCCCCTTCCGCTGCGCAGCGTGCGCCTGTCCGACGGGCTCGCGCTCAGGATGCAGCGCCTCGTCCGGGAAAAAGTGATCCCCTACCAGTGGGAAATTTTAAACGATCGGCTTCCCGATGTGTTTATGAGCCACTGCATCGAAAACTTTCGCATTGCTGCGGGGCTGAGCCAGGGCGAGCGCACCGGCATGGTGTTTCTGGACAGCGACCTGTACAAGTGGCTGGAGGCGGTTGCCTACAGTCTGGAAATTTACCCCGACCCGGCGCTGGAGGCCATGGCCGACGGCGCGTGCGCGCTCATTCGCAGCGCGCAGCAGCCGGATGGGTACCTGAACACCTACTACACCGTCTGCGAGCCGGGCAAGCGCTTTACCAACCTGCAGCAGGGGCATGAGCTCTACTGTGCCGGGCACTTCTTTGAGGCGGCCGTCGCCTATGCCCACGCCACCGGCAAGCGGGATGTGCTGGATACCGCGTGCCGCTTTGCCGATTGCCTGACGCGCACCTTCGGCGAAGGCGACGGGCGCAACCCCGGCTACCCGGGCCATCAGGAGGTCGAAGTCGGGCTGGTGAAGCTCTACGAGGCCACCGGCCGCGAAGACTACCTGAAGCTGGCCCGCTATTTTATCGACCAGCGCGGCAAGCGCCCCCTCTATTTTGAGGCGGAGCGGCGCAGGCCGGAGTTCAGGGACTTTTTCGGCCAGCCGGTGCTCGACCTGCCGACCTATGCGCAAACCCATGCCGAGCCGGTGCAGCAGACCGAGGCCGTAGGACATGCGGTGCGCGCCCTGTATATGTACAGCTCCATGGCCGATCTGGCCGCACTGGATCAGGACGAGGCGCTGGCGCGAGCCTGCGGCGTGCTGTACCGCAGCGTAACCAACCGCCGCATGTACGTAACCGGCGGCGTGGGCAGCACGGCGGTGGGGGAGAGCTTTACCGGGGATTTTGACCTGCCCAACGATACGGTGTACAGCGAAAGCTGCGCCTCCGTGGCACTGATGATGTTTGCCAGCCGTATGACGGCCCTGACCGGTCAGGGCGCATATTACGACACGGTGGAGCGCGCTTTTTTCAACCGGGTGCTGGCCGGGATTTCGCAGACGGGCACGGAGTTTTTCTACGTAAGCCCGCTGGCGGTGGATCCTGACTTCTGCCGTGAGAACCCGGGGCTGGAGCACGTCAAGCCTGTGCGCCAGCGCTGGTTTGACGTGGCCTGCTGCCCCACCAACATCGCCCGCACCATTATGAGCATCGGCGGCTACGCCTTTGGGCAGGACGGCGAGGCGCTTTACATCCACATTCCGTTGGCGGGCGAGGTGCGCGAAGGCCCGCACGCCCTGCGGGTAGAAAGCGCATACCCGTTTGGCAATCGCGTAACCCTTACGGCGCTGGCCGACGGGCAGCAGGTGCGCCTGCGCAGCGGCGCGCTGGCGCCGGTGCGCGCCCTGCGCCTGAACGGCGAACCCCTGACTCTGGCCCCGCAGGACGGATACCTGCGCCTGCCGACGCTGCAGCGCGGCGACTGTGTGGAGGCGGAGCTGGATATAACGGTGCACCCGGTGGTGGCGCACGCGCGGGTTACCGCCGATGCGGGCAAGGCCACCGCGATGCGCGGGCCGATTGTGTACTGCGCCGAGCAGGCGGATAACGGAGCCGGCGTGGCGTCGCTCGCGCTGCCCGCGTACCCGGCGTTTGAGGAAGAAGCTGCCTTTACCGGCGACGGTGCGGTGGCGCTGCGCGCGCACGGCACAAAGGCCGTCTACCCGGGCGGCGATGCGCTGTACTGCAACGGCAGTTTTGACTGGCAGGCCTGCGAGGTGCGGCTGATCCCCTACTACCTGTGGGCCAACCGGGGCGAGGGCGAAATGCGCGTGTACCTGAACGTGCGCTGAGCGGGAAACCGTTCCAACAGACAGTTACCACCATGCACCGGGGTGCATGTAATAATAAGGGAGGAAGCGACATGAAAAAGGGTTTCCGTTTTCTCAGCCTGACGTTGGCGCTTGCCATGCTGCTGTCACTGTGCACCGGCCTGACGGCGCTGGCCGAGGACCGCGTCACCATCACCTACTCCATGTGGGGCAACGATGAGGAGCTGAGCGTGCTCAACGCGGCTATCGCCAAGTTTGAGAGCGAGCAGGACAAAATCCATGTGGAGGCCATCCAGATCGACCGTGCCGACTATGTGGGCACCCTCAACACCCGCGCTGCGGGCAACGACCTGCCCGACACCGGCATCATGGCGGAGGACGCCGTGCTGATGTGGGCGTCGCAGGGGATGCTGGCGGACGTCAGCAACATGTACGGCGCCGAGGAAGCCAAGCCCCTGGACAGCCTTGCCTTTACCTACGAGGGCAAGCCGGTGGGCTACTCCGTGGCCGATGAGATTCTGCTGCTGTTCTACAACCGCAAAGCCTTTGCCGATGCCGGCGTGACCCCGCCCCCCGCCAAAGCCGCGGACGCGTGGGATTGGGATACCTTTGTGGACGTCGCCAAGCAGATGACGCTGGACGCCAACGGCAACAACGCCAAATCGCCCGACTTCGACCCCAACAACATCAAGCGTTACGGCGTGATGCTCAGCCCGGACTTCTGGCAGCTGGAGCTCTACTCCGTGATGAACGGCGGCGCCTGGTATGACGCCGACGGCAACGTGACCATCAACAGCCCCGAGGCCATGGAAGGCCTGCAGCGCGTGGCCGACCTGGCGCTGGTGGACCATGTGGCGCCGCAGTACGGCACCAACACCGCTACCGGCATCGACCAGGATCTGGTGTCCGGCAATGCCGCCATGTACCTGAATGGCCAGTGGTGCGTCGGCGTGTTCCTGGGCCCGGCCCGCAAGAGCGACGGCCTGGATTACGGCGTGGGCGTGCTGCCTTACATGAAGGACAAGGTAACCCTGAACACCGGCGGTGTGAACGTGGCTTTCGCCAGCACCAAGCACCCCGAAGAGGCCATGACCTGGCTCAAGTGGTACGCCAAGGAAGAAAACGCCTGGGGCCTGATCGAGAGCGGCATCTGGATGCCCGTGCTCTCCAGCTACTACACCGACGAGGCGCTCACGCACAAATGGGTGGACAATCCGAACTTCCCGCCGTATGATGAATATAAGTCGGCCGTGGTGGATTACGCCATGCAGAATGCCAAGCCCGCCTCCTGGTACTGGGTTAACAACACCAACCTCTTTAACGACACGCTCAGCACCCTGCTTGCCCCCTGCTGGAGCGGCAACGCCAAGGTGGCCGACGTGATTACCCAGAACATCGACGTGCTCAAGGCTGCGCACGAAGGCATGTAATACGTTTTCAAATCCTGCATACGTCATGGCTCGCGAGCGGTTTTACCCTATGGCGAGGTACGGAGGCGCAGGCACCGAAGGGAAGCGTGTACCCAGTGGGCACCACGGCATAGCCGTGAGCGACCCGCAGGTGAGGAGTGAAGCGAGCAGGCAAGCAGAAGCGAAGCCTGCGACGACTGAGCGACTGGGATCGCGGAACTGCGTCGAGCCTTCGTGACAAAGGCAGAGGGCAAAAACGCCGCGGGATAGAGGCGTTAAGGTTTTTGAAATCGTATCAACCGGATACCTGCGGCAGCGCCCGCGCTTGCGCGGGCGCTGCCCATTGGGATGGGGTGTTTTGATGATCCGCAACCGCAAATCAGGTTCCCGGATGGCACGGCAGGAAGCGCGCACGGCCAAGCTGTTTCTGATACCCGCGTTTCTGGGGCTTACATTCATCACCTACCTGCCGTTGCTGGCTGTGTTCGGCCTTTCGTTTTTCAAATGGACGGCCATCATGCCCCATCCGATTTTTGTGGGGCTGAGCAACTATACCAAGCTCTTTACCCGGGATGTGTTTTTCTGGACCTCGATCAAGGTTACGCTACAGTACGCGGTGCTGTCGGTGGGGCTGAGCATGCTCTACTCGCTGACCGTCGCCATGCTGCTCAACCGTAAGATGCCCGCGCGCGGGTTTTTCCGTGCGCTTTTCTATGTGCCCTACATCATCCCGGCCATGGCGGTGTACACCAGCTGGGCACTCCTGTACAACCCGGATTTCGGGGTTTTTAACGCCCTGCTGGCCAGCAGCGGCATCACCAAGATCGGTTTCCTGTCGGATTCGCGTTACATTATCCCGTCGCTGTCGGTCATTGCGGTATGGGGCAGCGGCAACCTGATTGTGATCTTTCTGGCGGGGCTGGGCAACGTGCCGCGCGTGTACCACGAGGCTGCGGAAATTGACGGCGCCAACGGCTGGCAGCGCCTGCTGCACATCACCTTCCCCTGCATGACGCCCATCGTGTTTTATAACCTGCTGATGTGCCTGATCGCCAACATGCAGGTGGTGGTGCCGTCCCTGATTTACGCGGGCAGCAACCGCACCACGTACCCGGAGTATACGTTCATGTCGTTTCTGATGTACCGCACAGGGTTTATCAATAACGACCTGAGCTATGCCAGCACGATTTCCTTCATCTTCTTTATCGTGATCGGCTTCTTTACCCTGATTCTGTTTGCCACCTCCAAGAGCTGGCTGTTTTACGAAGGGGGGGACCGCTGATGCGCGGCGGCCTGCAAAGCAAGCGGCGGCGGGAGCGGATCACCGGCGCGCTGGCGCTGGTGGCGGTAATTGTTCTGGCGCTGCTGGTGATGTTCCCGCTATGGTGGATCCTCCGCTCCTCGCTGATGACCAATCCGGAAATCGGCTCGCTGCAGCTTTTCCCCAGCCGGTGGCTGTTTGGCAATTATCCGGAAGCGCTCAAGGTGTTCACCTTCTTTACGTACTTTGCCAACACCATGACCATCGTGCTGCCCTGCGTGGTGTTCGGCACGATCACAGCGGTATTCTGCGGCTACTCGTTTGCGCGGCTGTATTTCCGGGGGCGCAATTTTGTGTTTGGGCTGTGCATTGCCTCGCTGCTCCTGCCCCCCGTGGTTACGCTGATCCCCCTGTACATCGGGTGGATTCGCTTTCTGGGGCTGGGCGGCACTTACTGGCCGATGATCCTGCCATACCTGACGGGCGGCGGCGCGTTTAACATTTTCCTGATCCGTCAGTTTATCATGACGGTGCCGCGGGAGCTGGACGAGGCCGCCAAGATCGACGGCGCGGGCCATATGCGGATTCTGACGCAGATCCTGGTGCCCAGCATCAAGCCGGCGATCATTGTGGTGGCGCTGTTCATCTTTGTGGGCATCTGGAATGATGTGCTGCAACAGACGGTCTACATCACCAAGCCGGATATGTTCACCATCGCGCTGGGGCTGAAACGCTTCTCCGGCAGCTACGGCACGGACTGGAAGCTGGCTATGGCATCCACGTGCCTGAGCATCATCCCCGGAATCGTTGTGTATCTGGTTTGCCAGAAGTATTTTGTGGAAGGCATTGTGATGACGGGCATGAAGAACTGAGCCCGCCCATGCCAGGCCACGCACGGGAAAGGGGCGTGCGGAACCGATGCGCGCGACCATGGTTTTGGACAGGGAGTTTACGGTGGGGCCGGTGGACCCCCGGCTTTTCGGCTCGCTGGTGGAGCATCTGGGGCGGGCCGTGTACGGCGGCCTGTATGAACCCGGCCACCCGACCGCCGACGCGGACAGCTTCCGGGGCGATGTGCTGGCGCTGACGCGTGATTTGGGCGTGACGACGGTGCGCTACCCGGGCGGTAATTTTGTGTCCGGGTTTGACTGGGAAGATTCCGTCGGCCCGCAGGCCGACCGCCCCCGCAGGCTGGAACTGGCGTGGCAGAGCACCGAAACCAACGAGGTGGGCCTGCATGAGTTTATGCGCTGGTGCGCCCGGGCAGGCGCGCAGCCGATGTATGCCGTGAACCTCGGCACCCGGGGGATAGACGCGGCGCGCGCGGTGGTGGAATACGCCAACCATCCGGGCGGAAGCATCTGGGCCGACCGGCGCATCGCCAACGGCGCGCGGGATCCTTTCGGCATCAAGCTGTGGTGCCTGGGCAACGAAATGGATGGCCCGTGGCAGATTGGGCATCGCACGGCGTTGGAGTACGGCCGCCTTGCCAATGAAAGCGCCAAGGTTATGAAATGGGTGGATCCCACCATCGAGGTGGTGGCCTGCGGCAGCTCTTTCCCGGAAATGCACACCTTCGGGGATTGGGAGCTGACGATGCTGGACGCCTGCTACGAGAACGTCGACTATGTGTCGCTGCACCGCTACTACGAAAACAAAGCCGGGGATACGCGCCGCTTTCTGGCGCGGTCGGAGGAGATGGGGCAGCTGATCCACACCGTAACATCGGTGTGTGACGCGGTGGGCGGGAAAAAACATCTGCGTAAGCGGCTGAATCTGTCGTTTGACGAATGGAACGTGTGGTTCCACAGCGCACAAAAGGATCAGGAGGCGTGGGAACGCGACCGTTGGGGCCGCGCGCTGCCCCTGCTGGAAGATGTGTACACCTTTGAGGACGCGCTGCTGGTGGGCGGCATGCTGATTACCCTGCTGAAAAACGCGGATCGGGTGAAAATCGCCTGCCTTGCGCAGCTGGTGAACGTGATCGCGCCCATCTGTACCCGCACCGGCGGCGGCGCGTGGAAACAGACGATTTACTGGCCGTTTCAGCTTGCGTCCCGTTATGGGCGCGGCACGGCACTGCGGGCCGTGGTGAACGCCCCTGTGTACGACTGTGACGATCTGGAAGCCGTGCCGGAGGTGGACGCGACCGCCACGCTGGACACGGACGGCTCGGTAAGCCTGTTTGCGCTTAACCGCAGCCTGACGGAACCGGCGCAGCTCAGCTGTGATTTGCGCGGCTTTGCGGGGCTTGCATGCATGGAGCATACGGTGCTGCACCATGCGGATGTGCATGCCGTGAATATCGAAGCCGCGCCCGATGTGGTTCGGCCGATGCCCGGGCCGGGCGGAACGCTGGAAAACGGGAAGCTGGAGGTCACGCTGCCGCCGCTGAGCTGGAGCCTGATCCGGGTTATCAAGGTGTAAGGAAAAATATGGTAAACTCTGATCGGGAATGAGCGGATGCGATCATAGGAGTATTGAAGCGGGGCGGCTCTGAACCAGGAAGGTTCAGGGCCGCCCTGCTCAGCCTGCTGAAAAAGGCCCATCTGCTTTGTCGCCTGCACCGGATCAGGGCGGTCACGTACGTCCGTGTACGCTCCCGCCCTGATCCGGTTTGGCTTCGCGCATCTGAACCTTTTTGAGCAGGCTGCTTCCGGACATTTTTTATGGGTTTGTCAATGATCTGAGCGGGGCGGCCCTGAATCAGGAAGGTTCAGGGCCGCCCCGCTTTGTCTGTGGTAAAAGCGGAGGTGCAGGGTAACTCTCCGTACCCCGCCGCAGCGAAAAGGGTCAAGGGCCGCTGGCCCTTGCGGGGTTTGGGGTGGAACCCCAGCGTTCCCCACGTCCCCAACCTAAAAGCGAAGCGAGCGAACAGCGCCGAAGGCGCTATGAGGCGAGCGGGGAAAGCGGTTTGCTGGTTTATAGACACGCTTCTCCGTACCCCGCCGAAGCGAAAAGGGTCAAGGGCCGCTGGCCCTTGCGTGGTTTGGGGCGCCGGAGGGAAGCGTGCGGCCAGTGGCCGCTTCGCCATAGGCGAAAGCGACCCGCAGGCGGGGTATGAAGTGAGTAGGCAAGCGAATAGCGTAGCCTGCGACGGTTGAACGCCCGGATCGGAACCCCAACGACCCCCCTCGTAACCCTTAACACGGAGCGACCGAATAGCGCTGCCTGCAAAGCCGGAGTGCCCGGACTGTCGCCTTAACCCCTCCTCCCCAATCCCCCGCAAACCTTCCCGTACCCAGTTCAAACCCTTCGTTGCGTTCGGTTTTGTTCACGTGGATGTAACGAATAGAAACTAGATGATAAAAAATGATATTTTATGATTGACAAGTGCCACACAATTTGCTATGCTCTACCCATAGGTTCGCAATACGCGCAGAGGTGAATGAAATGCAACAGCAAACGGTCCGGCATGCGTCGGTTTTCAGGTCGGGGCTGAGCAAAATCTGGAACATCAAGGAGATCGGCATCATCGTGCCGACGCTGGTATACGGCATCATCGTGCAGATCATCAACCCCGTCTTTTTTACGCCGATCAACCTGGCCAACCTGCTCCGGCAGACCGGTTTTGTGCTGATCCCCGCGCTGGGGATGACGTTCGTGCTCATCGCCGCGGGCATCGACCTGTCCGTGGGGTCGCTGATGGGCTTCGGCGGCGTGGTGGCGGGGTTCTGCATGGTCAACTTCGGGCTGCCCATCTGGCTGAGCATCTTGATTACGCTGGTGTGCGGGCTGCTGATCGGCTACATCAACGGCGCGTTCATTGTGCGGTTCAGCATCCCGCCGATGATTATGACGCTGGGCATGATGTACATTGCGCGCGGCGCGGTGTTCGTCGCCACCAAGGGCCTGCCGATTTACCCCATCCCCAAGGAGTTTCAGGCGATTGAGCAGAGCACCTTCCTGGGCATGCCCACGATCATTACCATCAGCCTGGTGCTGTGCGTACTGTTCCACATCGTGTTAACGCGCACCACCTTCGGGCGCTCAGTGTACGCCATCGGCGGCAACAGCGACGCGGCCAAGCTGTCGGGCATCAGCACCAGGCGGGTGACCGTCCGGGTGTACGCCATTTGCGGGCTGATGGCTGCCATGGCCGGCGTGCTGATGAGCGCGCGCCTCGGTTCCGCCCAGCCTTCCGCCGGGGAAGGGTACGAAATGAACGTCATCGCCGCGTGCATCATCGGCGGCACAAGCACCTTCGGCGGCCGCGGCACGGTGCTGGGCACCACGATCGGCGCGCTGTTCATGAGCGTGCTGTCCAACAGCATGACGCTGATGAAGGTGGACGTGTATTACCAGAAACTCGTGATCGGCGCGGTGCTGATTGCCGCGGTCATACTGGATCAGTACAAGCGCGAGATGGATAAAAAACGCATCAAGTAAGCCGCGGGGGCAATCGGAGGGTCCGGCATGAACGAAACAATTCTGGAAACCCGAAACATCGTCAAGCGTTTCGCGGGCGTAACCGCGCTCAACGATGTGTCCGTCACGCTCGGGCGCGGCGAAATCCTCTCCATTTGCGGGGAGAACGGCGCGGGCAAATCCACGCTGATGAAAATTCTGGCGGGCGATTATCCCTGCGGCATGTACGAGGGGGAAATCTACATCGACGGCGTGCGGCAGCGCCTGATGGATACCGCCGCCGCCGAAAAGGCCGGCATTGCGATGATCTATCAGGAGATCAGCGTGGAGCTGGATCTGTCCGTAGCGGAAAACATCCTGCTGGGCATCCTGCCCAGAACGCGCACCGGCTTTATCGACTGGAAAAAGGCGCGCCGCAGGGCCGCCGAAGCGCTGGAACGGCTCAAACTTTCACTGGATGTGAACATGCCGGTGCGCAACCTGAGCGCAAGCGTGCAACAGCTGGTGTGCATCGCCCGCGCGCTGGTGCGCGACCCCAAAATCCTGATCCTGGACGAGCCGACCGCGGCGCTGACCGAAACGGAAACCGAAACCCTGATGCAGGTGATCCAGCAGCTGAAACAGAGCGGCATCTCGTGCATCTATATTTCCCATAAGCTGGACGAGGTGTTCCGCATTTCCGACCGGCTGGTGACCATGCGCGACGGCCGGGTGGTGTGCGAATACGCAAGGGAGGCTATTCAGGCCGACCGCGTGATTGAGGATATGATCGGCCGCAAGCTGGAGGCCATGTACCCCGATATGGGCGGCCGCGCCCTGCAGGACGAGGTGCTGCGCATCGAGCATTTCAAGGTGCAGCATCCCTCCTCGGCGGCCAAGAATATCATTGAGGATATCGGCTTTACCCTCCGCCGCGGCGAGGTGCTGGGGCTGGCGGGGCTGGTGGGCTCGGGCCGCAGCGAGCTGCTGCGCGCGGTGTTCGGCGCCATGCCAAAGCTGGCGGGCAAGGTGTATATGGAGGGTAAAGAGGTGCACATCACCTCGCCTGCAAGCGCCATCCACCACGGGCTGGGGCTGCTGACCGAGGAGCGCAAGAAGGACGGCATCATCGGCACGATGAACATCGGCGAAAACATGACGCTGTCGATTTTCCCCAAGATTTCGCGCCACGGGCTGTTCGACCGCAAGCTGGAAAGCAGCGCCATCCAGCGCTATTTCAAGAGCCTGGCGATCAAGGCCCCTTCCTGCCGCACAGCCGTAACCAGCCTGAGCGGCGGCAACCAGCAGAAGGTGGTGCTCGCCAAATCGCTGATGACGGATATGAAGGTGCTGTTTTTGGACGAACCGACACGCGGCATCGACGTGGGCGCGAAGTCGGAAATTTATAAGATCATCAAGGATTTGGCGGATAAGGGCCTCAGCATTGTGATGATCTCCTCGGAGTACCCGGAACTGCTGGCGATGTGCGACCGCTTTGTGGTGATCGGCAATGGCCGTGTGGTGAAGGAACTGGATAAATCCGAGGCCACTGAAAGCACGCTGATGAAGCTTGCTTCCATGGTGCAGTGAATTAAAGCATGGCGACGCCTGCTTTAAAATAAGCGTAGGAGAACAAGTATGAAAAGGATGACATCTCTGGTACTGGCCCTGGCGATGCTTTTAACCCTGTTCACAGCTTCGGCGGCGATTGCCGAAACCAAAACGTTGCACCTGACCTTCGTGCTGCCGCAGGCGGCTAACGAAATCTGGGGTGTTGCCAAGGAAGGCTTCGAGGATGCGTGCAAGGCGTACGGCATCGAAGCGGCTGTGGTGGCCCCGATGAAGCCCAACGACATCAACGAAATGAACGCGCTTGTGGAAACCGCCATTGCCGAGGGCGTGGACGGCGTGATTACCCAGGCCGTGAACCCGCAGGGCCAGGCCCCCGCGTTTGACAAGCTCGACGCGGCCGGCATCCCCTACTGCCTGGTCAACTCCGATGCGCCGGACTCCAACCGCCTGGGCTTTATCGGCACCGGCGCGGAGCTGGGCCGCGTAGCCGGCGAAGCGATTGTCAAGGCCATGGGCGGCAAGGAAATCCGCGTGGCGACGGCTCTGTGGGCCCCCTCCGCGGTGCTGGCCATCGCCATCAAGGAAGCCTATTACAGCGAGTTTGCCAAGAATCCCGGCGGCTATAAGGAAATGGTCGTGATCGACACGCAGTCCGATCAGCTCAAGGCTACCAGCGATTATCAGAACGCGTTTGCCACCAACCCGGACATCAACGTCTGCATCAACGTGTGCGGTTTCGGCGCCCCCGCGGCCGCCAAGGCTGTGAAGGAAGCCGGCCTCAAGGACGTGCTCATCATGGGCATCGACGATATTCAGGAAACGATGGACGGCATCCGTGACGGCACGATCTTCGCCACCATGACGCAGAACTTCTACCGCATGGGCTATGAGCCGGTGATGTGGCTGAACAACTTCGCCACCAAGGGCGAGCGCCCCGCCAACGTCGTGAACGATTCCGGCACCATGGTGGTCACGCTGGACAACATCGAAACCTACAACACCGATATGCGCGATCCCACCAAGTGGTAAGGGAAACCGCAAGCTGAAACAGCAAACCGGAAAGCGGCGGCACCTCGGACCGCTTTCCGGTTTTACCTGTATGGCCGGGGCGCGGCGCAGCGCCTGCCCCCGAGAGGAGAGGGAACACGATGGACGCACTTACGTTACTGAGCACGCTGCAAGCCGCGACCCTGCCGCCTTTGCCAAAGCGCCGGGACTGGCGCATCGGCTGCATCGGCGCGGGGTTTATCATGCGGGATTGCCAGCTGGCCGCCTACCGCGACCTGTCGCTGCAGGCATATGCGATTACCTCGCTCCGGCGGGAGGAAAGCGAGGCCGTGGCCGCGCAGTACCGCATCCCGCAGGTGTACGACCGCTGGCAGGAGCTGCTGGCCGACGAAGCCGTGGAGGTGCTGGATATTGCCATCCCCCCGCACGAGCAGCTGGCCGTGGTACGCGAAGCCTGCAAACAGAAGCGTATCCGCGGCATCCTGTGCCAGAAACCCCTGACCATGAGCCTGCCCGAAGCGCGGGAGATTGTGCGCCTGGGCCGGGAAAGCGGCATTGCCATCGCGGTGAACAGCAACATGCGCTACGACCAGTCCATGCGCGCGCTTAAAAAGCTGCTGGATTTGCGCCTGCTGGGCGAGCCGGTGCTGGCTACCATCGAGATGCGCGCCATCCCGCACTGGCAGACGTTCCTGCGCCAATACGACAAGCTGGAGCTGTTCGGCATGGGCATCCACCATACGGACATCTTCCGCTACCTGTTTGGCGATCCGCAGTCTGTAACGGCCGTATGCCGCACCGACCCGCGCACCCGTTTTGCGCATGTGGACGGCATCACCCAGCACACCTACCAGTATGCCGGGGGGCTGATGGCCACCGCGCTGGACGATGTGTGGGCCTGGCCGGAGGAACCCTGCGAGAAGGATACCTACATCCGCTGGCGGGTGGAGGGCACCGAGGGTATGGCCAAGGGCACTGTCGGCTGGCCGCAGTACCCGGTTCACGCGCCCAGCACGCTCACGCTCACCTGTAAAAGCTACCCGCACCAATGGCTGACCCCCACGTGGGATACCGTGTGGTTCCCCGATGCGTTCGGCGGCACCATGACCAGCCTGCTGTGCGCGCTGGAAAGCGGGCAAACGCCGGAGATCAGCGCGCAGGACAATCTGGGTACCATCGGCTGTGTGGAGGCCTGTTACCGCTCCATTCAGGAAAAACGCACCGTTACGCTGGCCGAGGTGCTGGCGCAGGCGTAACGCGGCGCGGCAATCCGGCGCGCAGGCAGGAAACGTGCAGCCGCAGGGCGAACCGTTTGCATAACTCCCAAACCCGGACAGGAGGGCTGCCAATGCGTTTTGCCGTAATCGGGTCCAACTTTATTGCCGACCGGTTTATGGCGGCGGCGCGGCTGTGCGATGGCTTTACGCTTGAGGCCGTATACTCGCGCAGCGCCGCGCAGGCGGAGGCGAACCGCGTCAAGTGGGGCGCCGTAAAAGCCTATCATACGCTGGAGGCGCTGGCGGCCGACCCCGACGTGCAGGCCGTGTATATTGCCAGCCCCAACAGCTACCATGCCGCGCAATGCGAACACCTGCTCACGGCGGGCAAGCATGTGCTGTGCGAAAAGCCCATTGTGCCGGACGCGGCCTCGCTGGCGGCGCTGCTGCGCACGGCGGAAAGCCACGACACACTGCTTTTGGAGGCGATGCGCCCCGCGCACCTGCCCGCGGTGGCAGCCGTACGCGCGCTGCTGCCGGAGCTGGGCACGCTGCGCCACGCGGTGTTTCCGTACTGCCAGTATTCCTCCCGGTATGACCGGGTGCAGGCGGGCGTGCGGGAAAACGCGTTTGACCCCACCCTCTGCAACGGCGCGCTGATGGATATCGGCGTATATTGCGTGCATTGGATGCTGCTGCTGCTGGGCGAGCCGACGGACGTGCTCTCCCGCGCGACATTTCTGGAGGGCAGCATCGACATCACGGGGTCGGCGCTGTGCGCGTACCCCGGGCTGCAGGCGCATCTGCGCTATTCCAAGGTACACGACAGCGTAAGCCCCTGCGTGCTGGAAGGCGAACGCGGCAGCCTTACGCTGGAACCGTTCCCGATCCCGCGCAGCGCGACGCTTTACCCCCGCGGCGGCGAACCGCGCACCATCGAGCTCAACACCCCGCAGCAGGACATGGTCTGCGAAATCGAAGCCTTCCAGCGCCTTTGCGCCGACCCTGCGGCGGCGGCGCCTTACCAGCAGCTGTCGCTCAAAGCCCTGCGGGTGATGGATCGCATCCGCTGGGATAACGGCATCCTGTTCCGCCCGCAGGAGGCGCGGTGAGCACTTTTGCACGGGAATGATCGGGAATTGAACAAAACGGCAGGTTATGGTATACTTTGCGCAGGATTGCCAAGGCGCGTAAGCCGAGAAGGAGAATGCCCATGATCGCTTCTGAACGCAGGTTATACATCCGGCGCAGCCTGGAGGAAAAGGGCATTATCAGCCTCAAGGAAATCGCGCGCGAGCTGAACATCGCGGAAATTACCGTACGCCGCGATTTTGAAAAGATGGAAGAGGACGGGCTGCTCAAGCGCGTGCAGGGTGGCGCCATGCTGGAAGAGGTTACCGAAACTGCCGAGCTGACCATGGAGCGCAAGGGCACCATTAACAACGCCGCCAAAGCTAAAGTGGCCGAATATGCCGCCGGCCTGGTGAAAAACGGGGATTGCGTGTTTATCGACGCGGGCACCAGCGCGGCGCATATGGTGGAATATCTGGCCAAGAAGCGCATCAATATCGTGACGTATAACGAGCTGGTCGTGAAAAAGCTCGCCAAGCCCATCCTGGCGGATATCTACATGGTGGGCGGCAAGTATGTGCCGGGTTTTTCGATGTTTGTGGGCACCGTGGCGCAGGACGCGCTGCGCGAGTACCATTTTGACCATGCTTTTATGGGCTGCACCAGCGTGGATGTGAAGGATCGCACCTCCTACGCCACCGATGCCGACAGCCTTGCCATGAAGAAGATTGCCATGGAAAACGCCGCGCACCGCTATCTGCTGTTGGATGTGAGCAAGCTGGAGCGCCGCTCATTTTTGCGGTTTGCCTCCACCAACGATTTTGATCTGGTCATCTGCGATCAGGACGGCACGGTGGACGCGAAAGCGTTCCCGGAGAACTTCCGCTTTATCTGAACAGCCGCCCGAAGGCGTTGTTTCAGAATGTTTCGATTTGCACGGGGAAGATCGTTTCCCGCACAGGCTTGACAGGCGCATAGGGTGCAGACTGACCCCGGCAGGTTGAGGATGGGAGCCTGCCCTTTGCGCTATGCAGTTTGCGCTTAGAATAGACAGCCCTTACCGCCTTGGCGTGCGGGCATGGATCAGGCTTTCTTGGATGATATAAAAAGAGAAAATATGATAAAATATGTTGACTGAGCGGGCGCTTTGTGTTACGATACAAACAAAGCAAGCCAATCGCCTCGATGGGCAGAAAGAAGGGCCAGGTTCATGAAGACGACAGACCCGCGCAAAAAAGCGCTTTTGGAATCCGTAGCGGGAGGGTTGATCGTATCCTGCCAGGTGCAGCGCGACGACCCCATCTACGCGGAGGATATCGTGGTCAAAATGGCGCTGGCGGCTCAGTGGGCGGGCGCGGTAGGCATCCGCGCCAACTCGCCGGAGCAGATTCGCGCCATCAAGGCCGAAGTGGCGCTGCCGATGATCGGGCTGTATAAAATCTGGCATGACGATACGGACGTGTTCATCACGCCCACGCTGGAGGCGGCACGCGCCGTGTGGGATGCGGGCGCGGAGGTGATCGCGCTGGACTGCACCACACAGATCACCCACGAGGGCACGGTGGCCCGCGAGCTGCTGCCGGTGGTCAAGCAGGCCATTCCGGAAGCGATCCTGTTTGCGGATGTATCCACCTATGACGAGGCGGTGTGGGCCGTGGAGCACGGCGCGGACATTGTCGGCCCCACCCTGTACGGCTACACCCGGGATACCGAGAGCATTGAAAGCCCTGACCTGCGGGAGTTTGCGCGCATGTGCCGCGACCTGAAGGATGAGGCTTACGTGATCATGGAAGGGCACCTCTATACCCCGGAGGATGCCATGAAGTGCATCTTCCTGGGCGCGCACGCCGTGGTGGTGGGCAGCGCCATCACGCGGCCGCACCTGACGGCGCGCCGCTTTGTGGACTTGCTCTCCGGCTACCAGAACAACTGGCGTGACGCGGAAAAGAGCAAGCACTGAACGCCGCGCGGCGGCATGGGAGGTACCATGGTTAACTTTAATCTGGACGGCGTGCAAAATGTGGAAGTGAGCAAAAAACTGCCCTGCCAGAAAACTCCGGCGGAGCAGCTTGCGCTGATGGAGCGCTATACCGACAGCCACCGGGCGCACAGCGGCAGCGGCCGCGAGCAGCGGGAACTGGCGTGCCTCCGGGTACAGTACCCGGCGCTGCTGCGGCGCATCGAGCCGGAGGATTTGTTCGCGGGGCGCATAGACGTGTTGCCTATCGGTTTTGGCTGCGTCACGTCGCTGGGCGGGGTGGGGCACTTTTGCGTGTTCAACAAGCTGCGCGCGTTCCAGAAAACGCTGGAAAACACGGCCGACCGGGCGCGTGTGGACGCGCTGTACGACTACTGGGCCGAGCATGACCTGAAAACCCTCTACTGCCGCGAGGCCCTGACGGAGACGACTGTCGGCCGGTTTATCGACACCGAATATCCGCTGATCGCCACGGCCCGGCTTTCCGGCATGATGCTGGATTATCAAAAGCTGGTGGATCTGGGCATCGGCGGGCTGCGCGCAGAAATTGAGGCGCGGCTTATGCAGGAGCCGCAAAACGCGTTTCTGCGCTGCTCGCTGGGCGGGCTGGATTTGTTTGTGGAATGCGCCGAAACCTACGCCCGCATGGCAGAAACGATGCTGCCCGACACGCAGGGCGAGCGCCGCGACGCGCTGGCGCGCATGCGCGACAGCCTGCGCAAGGTGCAGACCGACCCGCCCAAAACCTTCCATCAGGCGCTGCAGCTGTTCTGGCTGTACGCGCTGCTGGCGGGCGTGATTAACTACGGCCGCCTGGACGATGTGCTGGGGCCCTATCTGGCGCGCGACCTGCGCAACGGAACGCTGGCCGATGCCGATGCGTTTGCGCTGGTCAAATCCCTGTGGACGATGATCGAGAACCGCCGCACCACCGTGAACGGGCGCATCATTGTCGGGGGGCAGGGCCGCAGGCACCCGGAGGAGGCGGATGTGTTTCTGCACTACGCCATGCGGGTGGCGCGCCATTGCCGCTATGTGGAGCCGCAGTTTACCCTGCGCTTTGACCGTACCACCCCCGAAACCGTGTGGGATGAGGCCATGGACGCGCTGGGCGCGGGCGCGACCTACCCCACGCTGTATAACGACGAGGTGAACGTGCCCGCCGTGGCCTACGGCATGCGGGTGGACCCGGAAACGGCAAAGCAGTACGTGCCTTTCGGCTGCACGGAGTTTGTGATTCAGGGGCAGAGCACCGGCACGCCCAACATCTGCATCAACCTCCTGAAGCTGCTCACGGTGTACCTGAATGACGGCGTTGATCCGATGGACGGCAAGCGCAAGGACGCGGGCGTGCCCATCCCGCCGCTGGAAACGCTCACGACCTACGGGGCACTCTTTGACGGCTATGCCCGGCTGGTGGAGGCATACCTGGATCTGGCCATCGACCGGCAGGTGGCTTCCTTCCGGATCATGAACGAGCATGTGTCTTTCCTGATGATGAGCATGCTCACCGACGATTGCATCGCCCGCGGCCGCGCCATTCTGGACGGCGGCGTGCGCTACCTGGGCGCTACCAACGAAACCTACGGCAACATCAACACCTCCGATTCGCTGTTTGCCATCCGCACGCTGGTATACGAGCAGGGCCGCTACACCCTGCCGCAGATTGCGCAGGCGCTGCGCGACAACTTTGTGGGGCACGAGGCGCTGCGCCGGGATTGCCTTGCCTGCGATAAGTACGGCAACGATATGGACGCCTGCGACGCCGTGGCCAACGATGTGTACGAGCTGGTCGCCAAAGGCACGCGGGATCGCGGCATCGCGGCGGGGCTGCAGTATTTCCTGATCGTGATCAGCAACAACCAGCTGAACACCGAGTGGGGCCTGCGCACCGGCGCCTCGCCGGACGGGCGCCTGCGCGGCGTATACCTGAACCCCGCCAACAACCCGCAGGGCGGCGCCAACGTAAACGGGCCGACCGCCATGCTCAACTCCCTGCGCAAGTTCGACCCCCGCTACCACGCGGGCTCGGTGCAAAACATCAAGTTTACCCCCCAGCTGTTCAACGAAAACCGCGACATGGTCAAAGGGCTGATGAAAACCTACTTTGACGACGGCGGCTGCCACCTGATGGTGACGGTCGTCAACCGGGGCGAGCTGGAGGATGCGATGGCGCACCCGGAAAACCATCAGGATTTGATTGTGCGCGTCAGCGGGTTTTCCGCCGTGTTTGTGAATCTGGACCGCGCCATTCAGGAAGAGCTGCTCAGCCGCGTGCTCTACGGTGAGGAAGACGCATGACCCTGCACGTGATGGAGATTGAGCGCTTTGCCCTGCACGACGGCCCCGGCATCCGCACGACGGTGTTCCTGCAGGGGTGCCCCCTGCGCTGCCCGTGGTGCGCCAACCCGGAAAGCCAGCACATCGCCCGGCAGCTGATGTACCTGCAAAAACGGTGCGTGGGCTGCGGCAGCTGCGCCGCGGCATGCACGCACGGATGCATCCGCATGCAGGAAGGCGTGCCGCAATTTGACCGTGCCTGCTGCGTGGGCTGCGGCCGCTGCGCCGCCGCGTGTCCCACGCACGCGCTGCGCCTGAGCGGCAAAGCCATGACCCCGCGCGATGTGCTGGCCGTGCTCAAACGCGATGCGAGCTATTACCGCCACACCGGCGGAGGAATCACGATTTCCGGCGGCGAACCCTTTGTGCAGGCCGAAGGCCTGCGGGAGCTGCTGACCCTGTGCAAGGCAGAGGGCCTGCACACTGCGGTGGAGACGACCGGCAATGTGCCGACCGCCGCGCTGCTGGCCTGCGAACCGCTGATCGACCTGTTTCTGTTCGACCTCAAACACACCGACGCACAGGTGTTTGCGCAGGTGACCAGGGGCGATCTGGCGCTGGTGCTGCATAACCTGTCGCTGTTGCCGCCGCACAAGGTAGTGCTTCGCGTGCCGGTGATCCCCGGCTTCAACCGGGATGCGGAAACGCTGCGCAGCATTTTTGCGCTGGCGGTGCGCGCCGGGATACGCCGGGTTGATCTGCTGCCCTACCATACGCTGGGCGTGGGCAAGTACGCGCAGCTTGGGCTAATTTACCCCTACCCGGAACGCACGCCGCTGCGCTGGGAGGATCTCGCCCCCGACCGCGCGCTGGGCGCGTCGATGGGGCTGACCGTACACTGACGGCCCGCGCTTTCGGGCCAAAATGCGGAGAAACGGAGGCCGTTGCTTTGCAAATCGGGATTGATCTGGGCGGCACCAGCGCCAAAATCGGCGTGGTGGACGACGCGTATGCCGTAGTGGCGCGCAAGGAGGTTCCCTCCGGGGCAAACATCCCGTTTGGGATGATGGTCGGCGCGCTGGCGGAGGCCATCCGGGCGTTCCCCGCGCCGCTGCTGCAAAGCGTGGAGCACATCGGCATCGGCGTGCCCAGCAGCATTGTACGCGATACCCGCGTGGTGGTGCACGCCAACAACCTGAACTGGCGCAACGTCGATGCGGTTGGGGAGCTGAAACGTTGGTTTGACCAGCCCATTGCCATCGCCAACGATGCGGATTGCGCCGCTTACGGCGAATCGCTGGCCGGCGGGGGCGTGGGGTATGATTATTTGCTGATGCTGACGCTGGGCACGGGCGTGGGCGGCGGCATTATCGACCACGGGCGCATCTTTCTGGGCGGCAACGGCTGCGGTATCGAGCCGGGGCATATGACCATCGTCGAAAACGGGCTGCGCTGCACCTGCGGCCGCAACGGCTGTCTGGAGTGCTACGCGTCCGCCACGGCGCTCAACCGTGAAATCCTGCTGGCGGCGCAGGAGGCGCGCTCCGACGCGCTGCGCGAGCGGCTGCGCCAAAACGGCGGCCAGCCCAACGCCCGCATGGTGTTTGAGGCCGCCGAGGGCGGCGACGTGACCGCCGGGCGCATTCTGGATGCCTACCTGCACTCGCTGGCCGTGGGCGTGAGCAATTTTGTGACGCTGTTTCGGCCGCAGGTGATTGTGCTGGGCGGCGGCATCAGCAATGCGGGCAGGGCGCTGTTTGCGCCGCTGCGGCAGCTGGTGTGCGAAATGACCTACGGCGTGGAGATCATGGGCTGCCCCTCGATTGTGCCCGCCAAGCTTGGCAACGACGCGGGCATTGTGGGGGCGGCGTTCCTGCACAGGCAGAGCGGTTTTTAGCGGAGCGGGCGCAAGCCCCGGCGGTCGCGCCCCGGAACGTGCGGCGGCAGCACGACACCCGCGCCGGAAAGCGGCGGCGCAATGCGCCGCCGCGGGACTGTCAAAAAAACGGCAATGTAAAACCGCCGTTCGCCTCATAGCGCCTGCGGCGCTGTTCGCTCACTATCGCAAATGCGCTGCGGCGTAAGGCTTTGGGGTTCCACCCCAAACCCCGGCAGGAGGCAATGCCTCCTGCACCTCCACTTTTTGACAGTCTGGCGGCGGCGCAATGCGCCGCCGCGTGGGTTTGAATATGCGGCCGGAGCGCCGCGGGGTTTCCTCGGGCAACGCCCGCCTCCGTGCAATCGGGGGCGGGCGTTGTGCGCAGGGTGTGCGGATAGTGCGTTATCGCGTTGTGGCCGGGCTGATACCCGCCGCGACCATGGCTTCGACAAGCGCCTGGAACGCGGTCTGCGTGGCGGTATCGTCATCGGCGGCCAGCGCGGTCTGGTACGTGGCCAACAGTGTGGTCAGGTTCGAGGCAACGCCGGTGTCGCTCAGGGCGGCAATGGCCGTGGTCAGCTTTTCGGTGTCGAGGTATTTACCGCTATCCGGATTGAAGGGATGCGCGCCGTCGCCGTTCTTGCCATCGCTGGGCGCAAGCTTGAGATCCGCCTGCTGCATCGCGTCCAGTAGAGCGGTCAGGGCCGTTTGGGTGGCGGTCTGATCCGTACCTGCAGCAGCGGTCTGGTAGGCTTCCAGCAAGGTGGTCAGGCTGGCGGCGGTATCCGTATCCGTGAGTGTGGCAATGGCGGAGGCGACCTTTTCGGTATTCAGGAAACGGCCGTAACCCTGCCCCCCGCGGCCGGGGTTGGGCTGCGAGGCGGTTTCAAGCCCGGCGGCCTTCAGGCCGTCCATCAGGGCGGTCATGGCCGTCTGGGTGGCGGTCGGATCGGTGCCCGCGGCAGCAGTCTGGTAGGCTTCCAGCAGTGCGGTCAGGCTGGCGGCGGTATCGGCGTCGCTCAGGCCCGCAATGGCAGTGGTGATTGCGTCAGTGTTCACCGGGCCGTTGCCGCCGCCGGGTATCCCGTTGCCGTCAGGGGCGGTTTGCGTTTCTACACCGGCGGTTTTCAGGCCGTCCATCAGGGCGGTCATGGCCGTCTGGGTGGCGGCCGGATCGGTGCCTGCGGCAGCGGTCTGGTAGGCTTCCAGCAGCGCGGTCAGGCTGGCGGCTGTATCGGCGTCGCTCAGGCCCGCAATGGCAGTGGTGATTGCGTCAGTGTTCACCGGGCCGTTGCCGCCGCCGGGTATCCCGTTGCCGTCAGGGGCGGTTTTCGTTTCTACACCGGCGGTTTTCAGGCCGTCCATCAGGGCGGTCATGGCCGTCTGGGTGGCGGCCGGATCGGTGCCTGCGGCAGCGGTCTGGTAGGCTTCCAGCAGCGCGGTCAGGCTGGCGGCGGTATCGGCGTCGCTCAGGCCCGCGATGGCGGTGGTGATCGCGTCGGTGTTCACACCGGGGCCGCCTTGCCCGTTTGCACCGCCGGGGTTGTTGCGGCCGTTGCCGCCGTCAGGCGCGTTCTGATCGCCGGCAGGGGCGTTGCCGTTCTGCCCGCCGTCAGGCGCGCCGCTGCTCTGCCCGCCGGGGTTGTTCTGCTTGCCGGAGCCGCCGGGGCCGCCCTGCCCACCGGGGCCACCCTGTGCCGCGGGTGCACCGGAGCCACCGTTTTGCCCGCCGCCCTGCGCCAGCGCGGAACCGGCCAATAGACTGAGAACCAACAGAACGGCTACCATCCAGGAGAATACCTTTTTCATCGAAATTCCACCTTTCTTGTGTTGCGTGTTCGCCGATGCAGGTACTTCATACAATAGACTAACTTACGTAACAAATGAGGCTTTCAGCCTGCCGCTAACGCTGGATGCGCCGCATTGGAGGGAACCACTCCGATCCGTTGCGATGCTTCAACTTGCGGTGTAATTGCATTGTAGCAACGCTTTTTGCGCATGGTGTGCATTGCAGGTGACGGTTGGGTGAACTTTCTAAGCGACGTAAGGGGATGGAGGATTAAGGCCATGCCATGATGGACGTAACATAAACGTAATTAAATTTTAGCAAACAGAGCCTTTGTCCTTTGGCGCAGAAACTCGTAAAAATAAAAAACGCCGTCCCGACGGGCGGGACGGCTGACAGTGCCGGGCAGGCGTTTGGGTACGCTTCCCCAATCGGAAACGGCAGGTTTATTCGCCAAGGGGCGCGGGGGTTCCGTCCGTGGGGGCGGAGCCGGCATCGGTGGGCGCTCCGTCCGTGGAGCCGCCTTCGCCGGAACCGCTGTCGGCAGGGGCTTCATCGGCAGGAGCTTCAGGCGTGCCCTCCCCCTCGGGTGCGGGAGAGCCCTCGGGTTCGTCCGCCGGCGTTTCGTCGCTGGAATCCGTCGCGGGTGGTGCGGCTGTGAAGGCCGCTACGGCAGGCGCTTCTTCCGGCGTATCGATAACCACGGGCTGCCACAGGTCGCTGGTTTCCATGGTTTCCTGCAGCGCCTCCAGCGAGTCGGGCGCGGCCAGATTGGTCATGTAGTACCCGACGCGGCTGTCGTTGTAGGGGTGCTTGAGCACGTACTCCATCCAGGTTTGGGTGGCCTCGTCGTACACCAGGTTGGTGGACCACTGGTTGCCGGAGCGATCCGCATTGCCGGTGGCGTACACGACGGGCTGAAAGTCCTTGGAGGAGCCGGACATGTACACCTGCGCGTAGAGGGTCTTGTCCTGTTGGTACTGGGTGGCGTCCACCACTTCGGTTTCGACCTGCTCCCAGCTGCCGCCCATATCGCTGAGCAGCTTGGTGCGGAACGCGTCGTTGCCCAGAGAATAGTTGCTCGCATCCAACAGCGTCTTTTTTTCGTTGGCGGTGGTGCAGGCGTTGTAGGAGGTGAGCAGTTCCTGTACGCGTGCCAGCAGACGCTGCGCTACGTTGGGGGTTGCGACCGGCGTATCGCTGCCGCTGCCGGTTTCGCCAGTGCCGCTGCCGGTTTCGCCAGTGCCGGTCGGGGCGCTGGATTGCGCGGGGGCTTCGCTTTCGAAGCCACCGTCTGCCGTGACGCCGCCGTCGGTGCGCGCCGTGCGGTTACGCGTAACCGGAGCGGTCGGGCCGGCCAGCGGGATGGCGTTATCGGTGATTTCCACCGTGCCGGGGTTTTGCAGCCACGCAAGCACATCAGGGGTGTTCGGGAGGTTGGCGGGCGCCGGTTGAAACCCGAACAGGACGGACAGAAGGAAAACCAGAATTCCGTTCCACATCATCATGGACTCCTTTGCTGTTTACGAGTTCAGTATACGGATCGACGGTTACGGGATGGGTTACATCTACAGCGGAATAGAGACTGTTTGAAAATGCCTCCACGATGCCGCCATGGGCGTATCCGACGGAGACACTCGCACGTGCGGTTGGAGCCGAACCCGGTGAAAATGGCTATTTGCAAGGAAATCTAACGATGTTCCTGAAAACATGTGCTCGGCGCACCGTACACGGACAAGGTTGCGCCCTTTTCCCTGAATGCAGAAAAGGCTTTACAGGAAGGCGTTTAAGCGCTTCCCGCAAAACGTAACCCTCATGTAACCGGTTGAATTGACCCTGCATGGGCGCGTCTGCAACAAAATGCGCCGCCCCGGCAGGGGCGGCGCTTCAGACCGTTGACAAACCCTATAAAGGCACTGGGATACAGCCTGCTCAAAAAGGTACAGATGCGCGAAGCCAAACCGGATAAGGGCGGGAGCGTACACGGACGTACGTGACCGTCCTTATCCGGTCAGGCGACAAAGCTGCTGGGCCTTTTTCAGCAGACTGAAGCGCCGCCCCTATCGGGGCGGCGCTTTGCAGGTGGGTTTGCAGGGCCGGTGCTGGTGGTTATTTCCCCTGCACGGCCTGAGCGTAGGCTTCGAAAAATTCAGGGCAGCTCCATGTGCCGCAGGCGCTGAGGGTGTCCTTCCCAACCATCAGCTGCATCAGCAGGCCGTTATCCAGCGCCAGCAGCAGGCTGCGGGTATCGTCCGCGCCAACGGACGCGCTTTGGAAGGTGGCGTTGTCTAACAGTGTTTGCATCAGCGCCTGCGCGGTGTCGGGGTCGTCCACCACACCCTGCCCCGTCAGCTCCATGGCGATCACGTTCTGCGCAGGGGCGAGGGTATCCTTGAGGGTTTCCTGCCCCAGCACGGCTTTGCCCGCGAAACTGACGCGCTGGAACACGCGCAGGTTGCCCTGCACGGTCGCGGCGACCATCGCGCCGGTCATATCCTTGACGGCATAGACGGGCGTGCCGGCGTTCACGATATTGCTGACGATCCCACCGCTGCTCAGCGCTGGCTCCAGCGTGTATTCGCTGACCTCGCCCAGGCTGTCGCCCTGCAGGGCGCTGTCCAGACGGGTGGGGCTGAGCAGCATGCGATAGGCGGCGTTATCCAGCAGCAGCACGGGGAAGTTGCCGCTTTTTTCCGTGGCAAACAGGTTGCGGTAATCGCTGCTGCCCGCACCCGCGCCGCCTACGCTGATGGTGCCGACCGACGCATCCGTCGGCTGCACAACCGGCGCATCCACCGCAACGGCAGGGCCGCCGGCCGCCTTGCTGCCCAAAAGCGTGGAGGACGCTTCCTCCGTTCGCAGGGGGTTCAACAGTTGCGGTATGGCCAGCCAAAGGCCCGCACACAGGCAAACGACAGCCAGCCCGCCCGCGAGCGCGGTTTGCCACGTGGGGCGCCGCGAGGCGGGATGCTCCTGCGCCGCTGCCTGGCGAATCCGTGCGAGCAGCGCCGTGTCGGCCTTCAAACCGCCCAGGCTGTGTTCGGCAATTTCCGCAAGCCGATCCAGACGGGTCATTGCGCATCCCCTCCCTGTAAAATCATTTCGAGTTTCTTGCGGCCGCGCGACAGCCGGCTGGATATGGTGCCCTCCGGCAGCCCCGTGATCTGCGCGATCTCGCTGATGCCGAAGTTCTGGTAATAATGCAGCAGGATCACCTCGCGAAACGCGGTGGGCAGGTGGTGCACGGCGGTCATCAGCGCCTCTTCGTCGTCCCGGCGGTCGGTGTCGTCCGGCGCGGGGATCAGCTCGAACATCGGGCTGCCCAGCACCACGCGCCGCGTCCAGGACCCGCGCCATAAATCGCGGCAGCGGTTAAGCGCCACCTTGAACAGCCACGCTTTCTCCCGCCCGTCTTCCAGCACGGGGGCGTTCACCATCAGGCGCACAAACACATCCTGGCACACATCCTCGGCCTTTTGCCGATCCCCCAGGTAAAAGTAGCACACGCGCAGCACATCGGTGGCGTATTGTTCGTACAGCTCCTCGTAGTTCGGCATGCCAGAGCCTCCAGCGCCGCCCGGTGCGGCGGCCAATTTACGCTCCACCCTTTTTAACGCGCGGGCGGAGCTGTTTCTTGCATGGCGCGCAGATTTTTTGCCCGCGTTTTTCCCTGTTATGGTACCACGGGCGCGGGTAAACCGCAAGCGTGCGGCGCGGGCGTTTGCCAGCGCTGCCCGACTGTGGTATGATGGCCTGGAAACACGCCCGCAAACGATCTTCAAGGGAGGAACCGCCCATGCAAACCCGACTGACGCGCCCCGATGCTCTGGCGCTGCTGCGCCGCTACAACCGCGAACCCTTCCACCTGCGCCATGCGCTGACCGTCGAAGGCGTGATGCGCTGGATGGCCGCCGACCAGGGCTACGGCGACGACGCCGATTTCTGGGCCACGGTCGGCCTTCTGCACGATGTTGATTTTGAGCTTTACCCGGAGGAGCACTGCCGCAAGGCCCCGGAACTGCTGCGGAAGGGCGGCGCGGAGGAAGCGCTGATCCACGCGGTTTGCTCGCACGGCTACGGCCTGTGCTGCGATGTGCAACCCGAGCACCCGATGGAGAAGGTGCTTTTCGCCGTGGACGAGCTGACCGGCCTGATCGGCGCCGCGGCGCTGATGCGCCCTTCCAGAAGCGTATCGGATATGGAAGTCTCCAGCGTCAGGAAGAAGTTCAAGGACAAGGCGTTTGCCGCCGGCTGCTCCCGCGATGTGATCCGGCAGGGCGCGGAGGCGCTGGGGTGGGAGATGGACACCCTGTTCGGCAAAACCCTGCAGGCGATGCAGGCCTGCGAAACCCCGGTCGAGGAAGAACTGGCCGCACTGGAAGGCTGAGCCTGCCTTAGCGGGCAGGCAGGACGGACGGAGCGCGTATAAGCCCCTTCCGGTCGTTTTCGGAGCGCGGTAGGGCATAGACGGGCGCAGGCCGCAGGAAACCGTTCTGGTGCCGTGCCTGAATGCGGCCTGACCCCTTATGGGTCTGGGTGCTGGCCGTTTTGCCGGATGAACCGGTACCTGCGGCACGGAGGGAGCATAGCCCCCCGATCCGCACACAACGCTGCCAACAACCGAAGTCTGCAAGGAGCCCCGTATCGGGGCTCTTTTTTTGATGGAAACAGCAACCGCTAAGGGAAAACACTCGCACCCCGCGTCAAACTTCCGGGTTGCGTCGGCGGAACTCCCGCGCAGCGCATGCCTGACAGACGCATTGAGTATGCCTGCCGAAAAGCCCGTTTTCCGGTTGTTTTTTCAGGCGTTTCGCCTTGACGAAAATGGGTTTCCGCAGTAAAATGGGCGGGAAATAGACTGAAAGTCCAAATTTCTACAATCCATCGTACAAATAGATCGTTTTGGGACAAAAAGCCATTCCTACCGTAGCACCCGCCGTCCGGGCTGCACGGTGGGGAAGGTGCGCACGGCCCCTCTGCAGGAATCAAAATGGGTTTCGCTCACGGTTTCGGGGGCTTTTTCGCCTTTGAATCCTACTTTTCGTCAGGAAAGGATGCTTATAGCATGAAACATTTCGGGTCTGTCTGCCAAGCCGCTCTGGGGGTCGCACTGGCGTGCATGCTGGCGTTTGCGGGGCTGCCGCTGGGCCGCGTGGCGCAAGCCGAAACGGGGAACATCACCCCCGCGATGGATCTGGTGATCCTGATCGACGACAGCAATTCCATGTTCGACAAGGCCGACCATTCCGGCGAACCCGGAAGCGACCCGGACCAATACCGCAAGGAAGCTGCCGCGATCATGCTTAACATGTGCGAAATGAGCACCTCGCGCGTGGCGGTGGTGTCCTTTGGCTCCAAACCGCAGGACATCAAACCAGCCTCGATGGATTACGAAAACGGGCTGATCTCCATTTCCGGGGCCGCGTATGCCAACCGCGCCAAGCTGACCGCGGCGATTAAAGGGTATAAAAAAGATCATACGGACACCGACGTGCGGGCAGCGCTGAAACACGCGGTGGAGCTGTTTACCCGCACCCCCACGCTGGAAGGCAACCAGCGCGTAATCCTGCTGCTGACCGACGGCCGGCCGTTCCGCCAACTGAATGAATCGGAGTCCAGTAAGATTTCCTATACACGGGGCGAAGACGAGGCGATGGAGTACATCCAGCAGGAACCCCTGCTGCAGAAGGGAGCCGAAAACGGCATCCGCGTGTATACCGTGGTGCTGGATGTTAAGGAGAAAAAACAGGGCAATGTAGAGTCCAACGTCTATACCACGCTTGCGGAACAGACCGGCGGAGCGGTGCTGACCGTGGATGAAGCGGACGCGCTGCCTGCCGCCTTTACCGATCTTCTGGCCAGGCAGATTGGCAGCCGTCCGCTGTCGGATCAGGTGAAGCCCGTTTCGCTGGACGACGGCCGTATCGGGCTGAGCATTCGCATCCCTAACCAATCGGTGCAGGAAGTGAACCTGCTGCTGAGCACCTCCACCATCCAACCTGAGTCGGTGCAGCTTTGCATGCCCGCCGCGGATGGGCAGGAGATCGGCGAGGCGGCATGGCCCGACGGGAGAACCCTGCTGTACAACAGCACGAACAATTTCGTGCAGTATAAGATTGCCAAACCCAAGGTGTTTGGCAACTGGTGGCTGGTCTATCGGCCCCTGAGCGCCGCGAACACTGCGAAAAGCGCCGCCCCGCAGGAGTTGCCTGCCCGCAGCCTGACGGTGGTGTTCAGCTATGATCTGAACCTGACGGCCGCGTTAACCGCCCCGCAGGAGGATTTGACCCAGGTCCATAAAAACGACCAACTGACCCTGAACGCCTGGTTTGAGGACGGCGCGCACCAGCGCAGCCGCGATCCCCTGCTGTATCAGGCGACAACGACCGACGCACAGGGCAACCCGCAGGGCATCGGTGTGAAGGTTTGCGCTGTGGAGGCGGATCAGGCGGTCAGTGACGAGCTGTTCGCCTCCCAGAGCGTGGCGCTTACGGCGGGCACGCAGGGTGGCGGCGGGTTTACCCTGACCTTCCGGCCGGCCGATCTGGGCATCACTAAGGCGGGGGCGTACAAGCTGTACCTGCGCGCCGACGGCGACGGGCTGCTGCGCGATCTGGCGGAGCCGATTGCAATCACGGTCGTGAACCGGAAACCCGTTTTTCCGGAAGGGCTGACCCTTACGCTGCGGATGAACGACCCCGGCCGCGAGTCCATGGGCGGCACCGTAAGCGAGGTGCTGACCGCGGAGGGTAAACAGGGCGTCTGCTACGATGCGGATGGGGACTGCGATGCAACCATCCTGACGGCGATGAGCCTGAATGAAGCGCTGGTGCGCGTGGAGGATGATCCGCAGCCCGACCAGAACGTCACGCTGGTGGCTGTCGGCGGGGGAACCGGCGCCGTGCGCATGACCGCTACCGACAATGAAGGCGCGCCGGAAGGCAGAACACAGTTTGACCTGCCCGTAACCGTGGTGGATCAGTGCGCGGTGCTGCGCGGCCGTTACGTGCCGGCCGTGTCGCCCGCGTCGGCTGCCGGGAGCGATGGTACTTACCCCATTCAAACCGCGGTGCCACTGGCGCTGCATATGACGGACCTGCAACCGGCCCTGAAGGATGAACTGTCCGCTTATGATCTGGAGCCTTCCCTGACCGCCGTCTGGGACGACGGCGAGACCCAGACCCTTGCCTGCGCGCCCGCCCCCAACGGCAACGGTTGGACCGCCGTGCTGGACAGCGGCATGACCAGCCGCAGCGTACAGCTGAACGCGAGCGTGCGCGTGGGGCTTGCGCAAAACCAGTTCCGGCTGACGGCGCAACAGGCGACGGTGCTGCAGGTGGGCAACCCGCCCCCCGTGCCCGCGCCGGACGCGGCGGAGGCCATCCCCGAAACGCTGTGGATCGAACAGGCGCGCGTGATGAAGGGCCCGATTGACGAAGGCCGGACTGCTGCGCTGGCAAACAGTTTTACGGACGTTCCGGGCGACCGGCTGACCTACGCCGCCTATGTGCTGCCCGGCGATGCGCCCATCCCAGCGACGCTGGCTGACGCGGCGGCGCAGACCCGCGCCGATGATAGCGCGTTTGCCCTGACCGTGGCGGAGGACGGAACCCTGACCCTCAACCCACGGCAGCCCGGAACCTACCTGCTGGCAGTCGGCGCAACCGACGCCGCGGGGCAAACCGCCCTGTTTACCCGCAGGGTCACTGTCCAATCCCGCCTGGCGAATGAGAACAAAACCATACAGATCATCTCCCTCATTCTGGGGGTTCTGGCCGCGCTGGCGCTGGGGATTGTGTTCGTGACCAGACCCAGCTTTGGCGGGAAGGCCTTTGAACTGCAGCGCGGCGGGAAGTCGCAGGCTGTCCGGAATCTGCAAAACACCAAAGGAAAATTGATGCTGTCCTCCTCCCCGGCTCCCTTTGCCAATGGGGAAATGAGCGGGCCGGTTGGAAGCGCCATCAGCGCTGCCAGCGCTTCCCTGTGCATCAAGCCGGGCAGGAGGCACCCCGTCCGGGTGAAACTGACAGCTCCTTTGCGTGGCGGTGTTGTGGCCAAGCTGAACGGGAAGGTGCTCAAGGTGGGCGGTTGGAATCCCTGGGATTTAAATGAACTGCTGACCCTGGAGGCAGGGCAGACACCCTTGGGGAGTCTCCTTTTCGGCTGGAAACTGATTCAAAGCAAACCTACTACTGCGGCACGCAGACCGCAGGGCCCCGGAACACCGGGTGCGGGGCCATCCCCGTACAGGCCAACCCCCCCGATGGGCGGCGCAACGCCGACGAACAACGCCCGCCCCTACTGAACCGCGTGATACGCGCGCGCAGGCGAAGCGCGCCCCCCAAAACGCCCGGCCTGCAGCCGGAAAGGAGCCTGAAACATGGATACTTTCCACATCCCGGAACAACGGGTCAACAAAATCAACGAGCCGCTGCTGGTGATCGGTCTGGGCGGCACGGGCACGGACGCGCTTCTGAATGTGATGGACAAGTTCAAGCGCCGCTTCAACCTGCCCATGGTGGAAGGGGAGATGCAGGACGCGCCCGCCCGCACCGCCTACCTGGCCATCGACACCGACACCACCGTGCTAACCCAAAAAAAATGCAATGACACGGTGCTGAACGTGAATGAGTTTGTGGACCTGTCGCTGCCCAACATGGCGGCGCTGCTGGACCCGCGCCGTTCCCGCTCGCTGCTAAAAAACTACGAGCTTTCCTGGCTGGACCGGGATTTGCAATCCCTTAACGCGGCGTTTGGCGCGGGCGGGGTACGCCAGTGCGGTCGCCTCATGCTTTGCAAGAAAACAGAGCAGATCGTACGCAAGCTGAGCACGGTTATCCATGCGCTGATGGAAGTGGTAAGCGGCGCGGACGATAAGCAGAGCATCACGGTGGTGCTGCTGGCGGGGCTGGGCGGCGGCACGGGCTCCGGCATTTTTCTGGATATGGCCTACCTGATCCGCTATGTGATGGGGGAGCAGTTCCGCGGCATTCGGCTTTCGCTGATGGGCTTTTTCGTGCTGCCGGATGTGAACATGAGCCATGCCAACCTGAGCGAGGCGTACCGCAAGGTGCTGCGCACCAACGCCTTTGCCGCGCTTAAGGAGCTGGACTTCTGGATGGGCTACGACACCCATCATTACGCCTACACCCACAAGTATACCGAAGGGGTGGAAGTTACCTGGACCCAGCCGTTTAACGATGTGGTGCTGCTGGGGGAAAAGAATGAGGACGGCGTCATCATCCGCAACGCCTACGACGTGGTGATGGACACCATTTCCGAAACGCTGATGCACTTTATGGCCGAGGAGCGCAACCGCACCACCGACGGCTTCACCTACCAGAGCCATCGGGTGAACGTGCAGGGTGCGATGGCGCACCTGAGCAAAACCTACCCTGTGCAGTACAGCTATATGGCCATTGGCGCGGCCAGCACCGAAAGCCAGCAGAACAGCATGGTCGCCTACGAGGCGAAACTGACCCTGGATACCCTGATGACCCTGCAAAAGAATGACGATCTGCTGAAAACCTTCTTTCCGGATACCTTCCTGCGCGCGGTGCTGCCGGAAAACGAGGACCCCTACATGCTGTTTGACGCGGTGTGCCCTTTGCCCGGCTGTTTCCATCAGGAGCCCGGGTATGAGTTTGATACCATCCGCACGATGCATGGGGATGCGGCGCTGCATATGAGCCCGATGGCCTCGTACCTGCGCGGCGCGTCCATTGCGGTGCAGCCGTTTGCCAAGGATTATCTGCAACGCCTGTGGGGCCGATTCCGCGACCGCAGCATCGAGGCGATCCGCAACCCGCAACAGGGGCCCTTCCGGTTTGAGGAGTACCTGAAGGATGCCGATCAGGGCATGGTCGCCAAGCTGGAAAAATGGGTGCAGTTCTGGCAGAACGAGGCGGACACCCTGCGCTCCATGATTGCCGCCCAGCGCAGCCAGACGGAGAACACCCTGTACCCGGACCTGGTGAACGTGCCCGTGCTGGAATGGCTGTTGACCAAGCATAAGGCGAGCAAGTATGTGGACGAGGTCGCCGTGCTGTATTCCAACGCGCGTAACCAGATTGTGGCCGAGGCCATGCTGGGGGTGTTCCAAACCCTGTATGAGCGCGTGCGCAACTATACGCGGCTGAACCTGACCAGCTTCAACCGGATGCTGGGCAACCTCCAGCGGGAGCTGACCGAAAGCGTGGGGCGCATGAACAGCGCTGTGCGCACCAACGATACGCAGCTGATTTCTTTCGAACGCCTCAAAGCCTATGTGGACGCGGAGTTTTCCAAGCTCAAGGGCGGCCTGAACGAAACGACCGCGCAGGTGCTGGCCCGGATGGCAGAAATGAGCTTCGCGCTGCAAATCGACAGCAGCACCGGCAGCGTGGCCGAGCTGGATGCAAAGCAGCAGGAGTTTGTGGCGCTGGTCAGCCAGTTTGTGGGGGAAACCTTCCGCGCTGTGAACCGCGTGCGGCTGGACGGCGTGCTGGATATGACCATGCCAACGGCCTCTGAAACCGAACGCGTCAACTACGTGGCCTCCACGCTGCTGCCGCGCCTGCGCAACAGCGCCCGCACCATGTACCAGACGCACCCCGCCATGCAGGGTGTGGCCAACAGCTATATTGACTACAGCTATGTATCCGTGCCGTTTGATGCGGACATCATGAAAAAAGGGCTGGAAAAATATCGCAGCGCAGGCGAGCCCATCACCCCCAAGGAGAGCGAAATTACCGACCGGCTCTACTGGCTGCGCACTTACAACTGCCTGCCGCTGTGCCGGTTTGCGATGCTGAGCACCTTGGAGGCGGATTATGAGGAGAGCCTGACCAAGCCCGGCGTACAGGGGCTGCATCTGTTATACAACATTGAGGATACCAGCGCCCGCGATCTTTTGCGTGGCAGCTGGAAAATGCTGCCCTCGCCGGTGCCCCATCTGCTGTTAGGCGAACCCCTGAGCCCCCGTCTGCAGGCGTTTGAAACCCACCGTATCGAGATCACGCGCAAAGCCTTTGCACTGGGCGTGATGCGCCTGCCGACGGACGCCACGCCCGACGGGGTGGACATCTACCTGAAACGCGAGCCCAACGGGTACCTGATGGAGAACGACACTTTCTGTAACCTGGTGGACGGCGTCATGCACGATCATGAGCTTACCTACGCGGACAAACGCGCCCAGCTCAAGACGCTGTGCGAGGGGCTGCAGCCGCAGGTGATCCGCTACGACAACTATGTGGATGAGTTTGCCAAGAACCTGAAGCTCTCGGTGCGGGCGACCGTCAACACCGACGCGGCGCGCGTCGAGGCCGCCAAAAACCGGGAGGAAACCCGGCGCTACATCGCGGGTTACATGGTGGCGCTCAAGCCGCTGCTGTTTGAGCAGATCGAAAGCCAGCTGAACATGTTTGACCGTTATCAGGCGGCCATTGATGAGATTACCGCCCGGGAGGAGGAGTTCCAGCGGCTGCTGCAGTACGCGACGCGCTTCTCGCTGATGCTGTTCCTCAACCTGATCCGCCGGGGGTTTGGCGCGTTCCAGTTCGACATGAACAGCCGACCGGACGATGTGCTGTTCGCCTTCGATCAGGTCAGGCCCGAAGAAAGCGCCACGCCGTTGATCCTGGTACTGCTGGGCGTGCTGGCCAACCTGCAGGATCAGCGGATCGAGCCGATGAAGCGCCGCTATCTGGAGCAGACGGCCACCCAGCGCATCGAAAGGCTTGATAAGAGCACCCCGCAGGAACAGGAAGATTTCAAGAAGAACGCCCAAATCTTTCTGGATACCTACAGCGAGATACCCGAACAGCTGCGCTACAACCGCAGTCTGAGCGTGCAGCAGCGGGAGTGGCAGACCCTGCTGCTGAACCAGATGCTCAGCACCGCCCGGCAATATCTGCATTTCTAGACCCGCGCCCGCGCGGCCGGCATGCCCGGCCGCGCGGCAGCAACCCTGGGAGGGATGAACGTGCCATTGATGATGCCAACCCTGATTGTGCTGTTTGGCGACAGAGCTTGCGAGCAGGAAGAGCGCCTGACCTTTTCCCTGCGGGAGCATCTGACGCCGGCCGAGTTGCGCGCCGTACATTTCTGGCGCGTAGGTGTGGCGGAGCCGGACACTGCCACCCAGGCGTTGCCGGGGCGGGAATTTACGCTGGAAAACCTGCGGGAGCCGAACTATATCGAAACGGCTTTCGCTTATGACTACGAAGAGATAACCGGCAGGCTGACCGGCTTGCACACCGGCTCGGGGCAGCTGCATTACTGGTACCTGTGCGCACTGGCGTGGGGCGGCGATACCCCCGCCGCGCTGATCGGCAATGTGCGCCGGCGCATACAAAATCTGCTGGATCAAAAGAATATGGGGGTGCGCACCCATCTGCTCTGGCTGATTGAAGATGAAATGGGACGTACCGCAGAAAATTACAGCATGCTGGCGGAGGATATCGAGCGTAAAAACGTAAATCTGAGCGATTTCCACCGGATAACGGTGCTGTCCGGCGTGCAGAACAACAGCGTCAATACGTTTGCCACGCGGCAGGAGCGGCTGGATGCGCTGGTGCCCTGCATGCTGGAAACCGCCAACGCCCCGCAGCTGACCGGCTTAAAGGTACAGACGGTGGCCTATCGGAAGCTGAACTGTACCGCCCACGAGCTGCGGCAGCTGCTGGCACACCGTGTGCAGGAACAGCTTATGCACTGGCAATCCAATGCGGACGGGTTTATTCCGCTGTGGGAGCTGTTCAGCGACGGCACGTTGCCGCTGGCTGCGGGAGTGCAGCAATCGGTGGAGGATACGGCGCGCATCCTGCTGCAGGCGACGCAGGCCGACCTGCCGCAAAGGGTAGATTATCTGCTGATGCTCGCGCCCAACCGTTGGAAGGAGGCTGCCGCAAATGCAGAAAACCTTTCCGTACACAGCCGCGACGCAATTTTGGAAAGCCTGGCGGGGAAAGCGTGGCTGGCCGGATGGCAACATACGGTGGAAAAGCACCTGCGCGGCTATTTTCCCCTGCGCACGGCGTTGGAGTTTATCCAGCCGCAGGGGGTTCTGCTGGATCGTCTGACCGTATTGCAGGAATGGCTGGATGTCGAACGGAAGGCGCAACAGTATGCAAATACGTACCCGGCGAACGCTTCGGGCTTGTTTGGACGAAAAAAAACGGAAATCGACGCGTTTCTGCAGGCTGTGGATCACAGCCGCAGATCGCTTGCCTGTGAGGTGCTGCTGAAACGCTTGCACCTACTTTGCGAAACGTTGCCGCAGCTGTGCGCTTTTATCGAGGGTTTGCTCGAGGCTTCCGCGCGTTCGCTCAAAGGGTATCGCCTGTCGGAAGAAACGGCGGAGCTATACAGTGCCTTTGCGCCTCAGTTTGACAGCCTTGCGCAGTCGACCGTCAGGGAGATCGCGCCGCTGCACCGCGATGTGCTGGGCGAATCCGGCCTGTATTACCCTGCGGAGGAGGCCGAGCTCAACCGGGTCTGGAAGGGATACCAACAGCGGTTACTGGCCGCGACGCGCAATAAAAAGGATTCGCTTCAAAACTCGTTTGTGAGCACGTTTGTGCAGGAAAGAACCGGGGCGCAACTGGAACGGGAACTGTCGCAGATGCTGGATGCGCACGCCTGGCAAATGGCGGGCGCCTCTGTTCAGGATACGGATGAAACCGTTTACTTTGCCAATGCAGTGCTGAACGGGAAACTGCCGTCCGGAACACTGCAACTGTATCCGATCCGCACCATTCCCGGCGATTTGGTGGAATGTATCCGCTTTGGCAACGTTACCGACACACTGCGCGATTTGAGCACATCGCCTTCCTTTGCCAAAAAAGCGCCGTTTGATATCCACCCCAGCGTACAACGTTCCGGCGGCGGCAACAGGCAGATCGATCCACCGCAGGCGGTGCGAGAGACGGAATCCGTTATACCGTCCGGTGCAGAGGCAGCCGTACCAAAACCGGAGGAACAAAACCCATGGAATGTGCGCCTTGAGAAGCGGGAACAAGATTTTATGCTGAAGTGGGTAGAGCCGGATTATGTACGAGGAATAGCGATCATACAATTCCGGCATGCGGACGGGCGCAGTACCACAGTATCCTGCTCTCACGAGCTTTACGCGCAGGAGATGGGTCGCCCCATAGGGGTAGATAAACTGGGCATTGGGTGGAACCATGTCAGCATCCGTTACGACAACTGCAATACGGAAGCGGATATCATCGGCTGCCGCACACTGGTGCGTTATGCCTTACAGCAAAAGGGGCGGCCGCAGACGGTTGCTCTGGACGGCAATCCGGTTCCGCTGATGCGCTATGAGCTGCAGATTCGGCAGGAAAGCAACCCACAGCTAGATCAACTGCTGGTGAAACTGTATACGCCGGGGAATATCCCGATGCTTTGCACCCTGCCTGCCGATACCAGTGCCTCGGATCCGAATCTGTATACCTGCACGCTATACACTCCTGCAGCCAGAGTGGAACTGGCGTGCATCTCCGCATATGAGCCCCAGGTGCAAATGATGCCAACTGATATTCTTTCCTGATCCGGATAAACTCTTCCGCGCCGAAAACTATCAATAGGGAGGCAAACCCATGCCCAGGAATCTGCCTGTGGAACCCAAATTGTACCGATGCCTGTTTTGCGGGGAAACCTTTCACGCCAGAGAGGTGCTGTTTGCCGATGAAATTAAAAAGGCAAGCCAGGCGTATCCTGATCCGGTATTGGTTCGACAATATGAAAAATTCATCAGCGCGCCGGATACAATCCCCACCCAACTGCTGCACCGCTGGGATGGTTTGCCCCCACAAAACTTGAAATTTTCAAGCGGGGAAGAGATACCGGATTCAATTAATGTGCGCTGTTATGACGGTCAGCTGAAATTGGATGAGCCTGATGCAGTCCAGGCACAGGCCGACGTAGGTGCCGCGCTTTTGGAGAACCTTGCGGGAGATGGGGAACAGGGCAATACGGCTGGACAATTACAGAAGATACAAAAGGAACTCCTGCGCGGCGTGCCGGAGGATACGTACAGGGAAATCGACAAGCGCATCTGCCCACGCTGCCATTGTACGGTACCCGTAGGATTGGAGCAGTTGCGAACCTACCGGGTATCGATGCTAGGCGGCACCTCCAGCGGGAAAACGACCTATATGGTGTTGGCTGCACGGCAAATGACGACCTTGTACCCAGGGGGAAACGTGCTCAATAATGCGCTTAATCTGGCGAATGGAGAGCTGATTGGGGAGAGCGATGCGTACTTCCGCAAAATACATGATTTATATATCCATCATAAGTTACAAGGGACTCCTATTGCAGAATATATTCCCAAGCCCGTGTTTCCGCTGGTGTTCCGTATGACCCCCCGCAACGGAAGCGAGTCATTTTTCCTGACCTTGCAGGATTATCCAGGGGAAGGGATGGTGAGAAGCGATCACTTCATTAACTCCCCCAACACCCTTGCGGCTGACGGCGTGATCTTGCTGGTGGACCCCGAACAGCTGATGGATAGTACGAGCGTGATTCAAAAACAGTCAGAGTACGAGGGTGTTTCTGTACAACAGCCGGAGGTTATGGATGGCTCCCCTGTACGGCTCACGGCTTCTGCACCGGAAAACATCGTCACAACCCTTGCCGCACAGACCGCTTCTGAAAAGACGGATACACAGCCGGAGGAGGAGCATCATTGTATTGATGACTTACCTCAGACGGCGCGGATCATGAGCGCGAATATTAACCGGTTCTTCCATCTACAAAGAATCGTGGTTACCCTGAGCAAACTGGATTGCCTTTACCCGAGTAATAAGAAAAATTACAGCGTTCTGCAAAAGGGTCAGTATCCGCTTCTGGAAAATGGAAACCTGCGACAGGATCATCGTGATTGCATCAACCTGAGTGTATTGGATAATTTGAACATGATTATGACGCAGGTTCTCTCCACGTTTGAGCGCAGTCTCGGCAATCCGGAGCGGGATTATGCAAACCTGATCGATATGCTTGGCTGCGAAGGGGAGGGCAAGCCTCTTGTGACCCTCAAAGCGGTATCCTGCTATACCTGGGATGATGCAAGAATGGAGTATGTACAGTTTGTGAGCAATCAGCCGGTACCTGGCCATCGGCTGTTGGAACCGCTTTTGGAGCTGTTGGCCGACGCAAGGCTGCTGCCCAGCTGGGATCCGAACGCAGCGGAGACCCGGACACCGTTCGGAAAGCGCGCGGGCGCGAAAAAGCAGCGTAACTGATCAGACGGGCGGGAAGGAGGTCGCGGAATGATCGCCTACACCTTTGTGAAGGGCAGCGGATCGCTGCATGCCTACAACTTTAGCGCCGCGACGGCGCGCCAGCCCTACGCGGCGCCCTGGTCCGCCGACCTGCGCGCGGCCGAAACCAGGGGCAACACTCCGGTGGTGGAGGTGCAGGCCGCCCGCTTTGGCGAGCTGCTGTTCATCCGTTCGCAAAACGTGCCGGAAATCAGGCGCGGCATCATGTATACGCAGTACCTGCACCCGGTGCCGGAAACGGCGGGAGCTGCGCCGGGCCAAGCCGCCGAAGCGTTGGCTTCGCAGGCGGACAGGCTTTTGTTTTATCCGGACTTTTTAACGACGGAAGCCTTCCTGCGCCTGGATGACGATCTCCATGTGCAGCAAAAAATCCTGCCGGAAACGCACTTTACGCCTCCGCCCCTGCCGGACGCGGCGCCCCCGCCCTGTAACGATGCACTGCTGGAAGCCCTGCTGGCCCAGCTGTGGAAGAACTGCGACGCTCGCTTGCGGGGCGAAACGCTCCCCCCCTTCTGTGTGCAGGTCTGCGCCCCGGAGCAGGCGCAGGACACGCTCCCGCTTGGGCTTTTGTTTCTGGCTAAAACGGTGATGCCGCACCTGCCGCTTTCGGTGCGGGCGATTCTGTCGGTCACGGTGGGGGCCGGGTGGCAGCTGGTCAACCGTTACCCGGGCACAGCCTGCTGCATTGCACAGATGCACGCCACCGACCAGCGGGCCGCCTATGAGGTGCCGATCGGCCGCTTTGTTACGACCCTGTCCACAGCAGAATTGGAACTGGGGCACGCGCTGCGCACGGGGCAGAATTTGCAATACTACCGACATATGGAGTCGATTCTGGGAGTCAGTCCGCCTTGCGCCGACTATACGTTTGCGGTACAGCTGACGGCGCTTTGCCGCAACCTGACCATGGAGCGGCTGGAGGCGGATCGGCTGTTGACCTGTATCCGGCTCTGGCAGGAACTGGACGGGCGATTGGCGCACGCCTACCCGGCCGTTGCAGACCGTTCGCTCCGCCGCAGGCTGTTAGCCCCCGTCGAAAGGGACGTGGTGCGCCATTGGCTTACGCTGAATGCAACTGCGTTAAACCAGCAGCCCATACCGAAAGTTGTGCTGGCTTGGATGGCGAACCGTGCGCAGACCCTGCCCCACAACCCCGTGCCTGATTTACCCCCTGCCGACGTTTACGCCCGTTGCCTGACGCTGCCCCTGCCGGTGGAGGGAGGGGCTCCCCTGCCGGTGGAAGTGTTGCTGGCAAATCCGGATTTGCCCGTTGCCGACGCGAACCCCGCCGTATTGGCGCAGGCTTTGCATCGCTACCTGTCGGAACTGCCGAAAACCCGCGCCATCCCGGCAGAGGTTCTGCAAGGCTGCCGCCGCTGGCTTTCCAAAGTAGACGATTCCGCTTCCGCCTCGCTGCGAACCGGCGCGGTGATAGACCACCTGAACCGGCGCAGCCGTGCGCAGTGCGGGCTGGCCGAAATCGTCGGCCTGAGCGAGGCGTTTGGACTGGACAGCCGCAATATGACGCCGATGCTCAGGGTGCGGCTGAACGAACTGCTGTACCGGGGGCAGACAGTCGATGCCGAAGTGGACAGGCTGTTCCAGTCGGTGCAGACCATGGGCGGCAACGCGGAACCCGGCGGCGGCACAGGCACGGACGATCCTCAAACGGTGTTGCTGAGCACGCTGGATGCCTGGTTTGCCGACGTAAGCGCTGCACAGGATGCGAACTGGATGCTTTACCTGCGCCTCTGCAAGCGTTTGAACCATTGGAACCCGGCGGCGGCGGAAACTGTGATGGCCCATCTGCAGGCGTTTCACACGGCACCTCCGCTTGCCGGGGATTGGCTTAAAACCTTGCTTACCCTGCTGCGCCAACTGCCCGATCAAGCCCGGGCAGCCGAGCTGATCTGGGCCTACGGCGGGGCGTTGCCTGCCGATGCCAAGGGCGATCCGGATACGGAATCGAAAACCGCGCTGCAGGAAATCTGCAAAGCTTTCCCTTCCCTAAGCACACGGCGCGCCGATGGCGGACTGTGGCTTGCGTACCAGAACCAACAGCTGATGAGCCAGTTGGACGGACTGATCAACCAGATTCAATCGCAGGGTTTGCCTTCGCTGCAATCGCTTTCCGCGGACTGGGCCAAGCAGCCGGGGACTGCGCTAGCCGGCTGGGATGCGCTGCCCGGACGTTTGGGCGTGGATCGTCTGCAAAGGCTTGCGCTGGAAGCGTATCAAAGCATTCCGAGAGCACGGGAGGGGCTGCTGGCAACGACGCAGGCCCGGCTGGCTTTGCTGGATCGTTCGGACTGGCTGACGGAAACCCTGCGACCCCATATTGTAAAAGATGCGTGGGATGCCGCGGCAAACCTGTGGCAGGCTGCGGAGCAGCGGCAGGAAATGGCGGCGCTGGAGGCGTTGCTGGAGGCGAACAAGGCGCGTTTGGGCAATCCGCCGGCCGGCTCTGAGGCTGAAGCGCTTTATCCGGCAATGCAGGGATACCGGCAGGCCGGTACCGCGCTGCTGGCGCTGCTGAACAGGGAACCGGACAGCATTGCGCAGGCGTGGCGCACGTTGGGGTTGCTCCGGCAAACCGGCCATGCGGCGGAGGTAGCGCAACGGCTGCGGGAGCGCAGCGTCCGCTGGACACAGTCGGCAGCCGGCCCATCCGGCGTGACGGAGGGCAGAGGGACTGCCGAATATGGCGGGCATGGCGGCTCACAACCGGCGATCGCAACAGAGCCTCTGCCGCAGGCACCGGAGATACAGCATCCGGAAAGCGCTTCTCCGGAAGGCCCGGGCATGCTTCATGCAGAGACGGTGGAGCGGCTTGCTCCGTATGGCGGGGATGGCGCAACCGCCGCATCGCGGGGAACCGTGGAAAGCAAGGCTCCCGAATGGGTTGTCCGCTTTGAGGAGGATGCCCTGCCCGACAACGCCGTTGCGGATCCCTCGCGCCCCTTGCTGCAATGGATGGACACAACGCCCGAGCCCTTCCGTTTCTGGGCTGTCTGCCTGCTCTACGCGGAGGATGACCCCGCGTGTGTGGCATGGGCGCGTGCGCTGCCCCTGGTCGAACCGGCCCTTGCTGCGGTTCGGCTCAACCGCCTGAAACCATGGAGCCCCAAAGGGCAACCGGCGCTGCGCACCCTTTGGTACTGCCTGCGCCTCTGGGATAACGCGGCGCTGGGCAACAACGCTTCGTGGCAGAACCCCGCCGAGGCACCGCCGCTTCTGTATTTGGTGGAGCAATGCCCGCGCCTGACGACTGCGGTGCGGCATACGCGTGCGCAGCGTAAGTACCTGCCGGGGCTTACCGGGGCGGACGGCACGCCTGATTTGGCCGCCGCGCGGGCTTTGCTGGGGTCGAGCGCCGCCGATTGGCTGTTTACCCAAACACATTGAGGAGGGATACCCATGCAAAACAAGTGGAACATTCCCTGCGCGGTATGCGCAGTGCTGTCGCTGCTCCTGCTTCTGGTTTTGCCGTTCCTGCGGATTCAGATTCCGGTGCCGCTGTTCCCGGGCTTTCCGCTGACTGTATGGGTGTTTGCCAACAGCATCAACGGCTGGATGGGGGTCACGCTGATCCTGGCCCTGCTGATGCTGGCGGCGGTGCTGATGCGGAACCGCACAATCCAGTATGTGGCGGGTGCCGCCGCGCTGGTTGGGTATTTGGTGCTGGGACTGGCGGCGAACGCGCTGGTGGCCGGCAGCAACCTGACACAGTTTGCCAACCTGATTTTACGGCAATTTCAGCTGCAAATTGACCTTTCGCAGGTGCTGAACGCCGTTTCGACCATGCTGCTGCGGCCGGATTTCGGTTTTTACCTGAATGTAACGCTGGCGCTGGCGTATCTGGGTTTTGTGCGGTTCGGCACCGAGGCGGAGGGGAAAACGCCCGTCACGTACGGCGGTAGCAGCAGGCATCGCCAGCAGGCCGCAAAGGACAATCTGGAGCGGCGCAAAAACCTGTACCTGTAAGCAGGGGGCAGACGGTCGAAAAGGTGTGGGTGCAGGAGGCAACGCCTCCCGTCGGGTTTGGGCACCGGAGGGAAGCGCGCGGCCAGCAGACACTTCGCCGCAAACGAAAACGACCTGCAAACGGCGCGTGCAACGAGCAGGCAAACGAGAGTGCGGCTTGCGACGCATAACACCCGGAACAGTGCCTCAGAGCCTTACAACGCGGCTTCTCCTGAAAGGGAGAACAGCCCGAGGGGCAAGGAGGCGAACGGAGTTGCCCCAGCGGGGGTGCTTTGACAGACCGACCTGAACCGGCAAAACAAGACCCTGCCCGCGATGCTGAACGTGTCGAAATGAAGTGTATCCCTTGATGTACGCGGAGCATGCATGCCACCGTGAACGATCTGTTCCGCAGCGTACGGCGGTTATAAAATGGGACACCGGCTGAGATGCCGGAGGATACGGACGGGTTGCCATGCGCAGCTCGGGAAAGTTGGGTGAAGGGGATGGCTTGCCTGCGAAAGGCGCTGTGCCTCCTGACGGTTGTGTGCGTTGCACTGGGGTTGCTGGCGGCAGCATGCGGCGTAACGGGGGCTGCGGCCCGCGCGGAAACGTTGGAGGCGCCGGGCTCGACGGCGGAGGCGCGTGTGCTGCTGTTTATCAACAATAATAACGCCATGGCGACCTACGACCGGACGCTGGCGCTGCCCAACGCCTATCGGGTGCTGTTTGCCCTTCTGCCGGACGGAACCCGCTTCGCCGCCACCACGTCCGTGCAGGACGGCCCGCCGCCGCTGCAGTGGCAGGTGCGTGGGCAGGACGATACCCAAACATCGCTGAACCTTGTGCCGGTCGATTTGCAGACCGGGAAGCTGAACGCGAACCGAACCAACGGCAAGCTGAAGGATGCCGTCGCCGCGCTGTCGGAAGTGGATGGCGGCGCGCCGACCGATCTGGTAATCCTGAACGGGTTGGGCGTACGGCTGAACACAGACAACTGGAAACAGGCGGCAACGGCCATGGGGCCCGGCGGCAGCTTCTGGCTGGCGGACTATGCCGACAACCCCCAAAACCAGAAGGAGAATGAAGACGCGCTTAAAACGCTGTTCGGAACGACCGGCGATCCGGCGGCGGAGCAGAAACAGACGCTCAACCGCTCGCTGCTGAGCGGCGGCGAGGTAGGGCTCTCCCCGACGCAGGCGATGGATTCGGTCTGCGCCTGCGCATCGCGCATGTTCGGCTTGCTGTGCGCCGGTGCCGCACCGGAGGCAGACGGCGCGTTTACGGCAGCTGCCGTGCCGACGCTGGGGGCGTCGGATGTGCGGCTGTTATTGGAAAATGTACCCACTGACCGAAAGCTGCGCATCACCGGCGCTGATGGGACGGTTGCCGAACCCGAGCCGATCGCCGTGCTTACGGCAGCGGAAGGCGGCACGCAGACTCGTGTGTATACGCTTTCCGCCCCGTGGCTGGGGGCGCAGGCACGCTATGCGCTTACGGCCGATGTGGCGCAGGAAGCCGCAGCGGAAAACCCCGCCATACAAGCTACGGATATCCCTGCGGAGGCAACGGAGCCGGGCGTGACGGAGGAACCGTTCACCCCACAGGTGTTCATTACCCAGAGCGAAAGTGCAGAACCCTCCCCGACCTCCATGCAAACCGACGTTTCGGGGGCGACAGCCTCCCCGGAACCCGCGCAGGCTGAACCGGCGGATGCGGCAGCCTCCACACAGCCGCAGGCGGTTTTGGTAGGCGCTGCAGAACCTTCCGCAGAGGAGAACCCCGCCGCGCTGCGTGCGCGCTTTGTGTTCCGCTTCCGGCCGCAGATCGCCACAACGCCGGTTCTTCTGGATGCGGGCCACGGGCGCAACGCCGCGCATGCGGTGGGCGTGCAGTTTGACAGCCCGCAGGTGGGCGAACTGCTCCGGCAGAACGCCGGGGTATATCAGGTGTTTGTGCGCTGCATACCGGAGGATGTAAGCGCCGCGCCGTTTGATTGCATCGCACAGCCGGATGCCGGGGACGCGGGCTATACGGCTGGTATCAACCTGCCTGTTTCCGGGCGTTACACACTGCGCAGCAGCGTGCGCTGGTCGCTGGGCGGCATCGGCGAGTGCCTGAACGCGCAGGAAACCAGCGCCACGCTGAATATTATCAACGAAAAAACCATGGCGCCAAACGGGGCGAAATCTGTGGATCTGCTGCTGAACCCCCCGCAGGAACTGGTCAAGGTGGGCGTACAGGAGCAAACGCTCGACCTGCGCACCCTGTTTACCGACGCGGATGATCCCGTGGAAACCCTGCGCTATCATCTGAGCGGGGCACAGCCGGACGCAGCCGCCGCCGATACGCTGGACACGGCGCGGCTGCATGCGGAAATTCAGCCGGGTCAGCTGGCGCTGCACCTCCGGGCTGCCACAGCGGCGCTGGACACGCCTTCGGCACAGGAAACCTTCCTGCTGACGGCGGTTGACCCCGAAGGCGCGACGGCCACCGTGCGCATCACCGTGACGCTCACGGATGTGACACGCGCCCTGCAGGCAACGGCGCTGCGCGTGGCGGCATTGGACGCCCCCATCCCCAATGCGGATGGGCGGGCCATGCGCAAGGTTACGGTACTGCTGGGCACGGGCGATGCCGCGGGGGAAGCCCCGTCCTGGCCGGAGGCGCTCCGGCAGGCGGTGCAGGAGCGCCTGCAGCTGCACGGTACGTTTATCGCGGGGGACGCATCGACCGCAATGGCGGATGTGGCTCCTTTGACGCATACCGGCGGCTGGAGCTGGCAGGGCATGCTTGCCGAGCCGTATGATAAGGGGAGCTACCAACCGGCGGTCGAGGCCCGGCTGGTGATGGACGATGGGTCGGCGGGCACCTGGCAGGCAGACGACTGGCAGACAATCGACACACAGCATCCCATTCAGGTGGAGAATGCCACCCCCCGCCTGAGCGCCGATGCCGCACCCACGGCACAATGGCTGCTCCTGCACGAAGGGGAGGACGGCGCGCCGACGCGCACCTACACCCTGCCCGGTTTGTTTGAAGAAATCCCGAACCGCAAGCTGCGCTACACCCTGCGCGTAACCGACGCGCAGGGGCAACCGGTGGCGCTGCACTGTCTGTTGGACGCGCAGGGCGCGGTGGCCTATGCCGTGGCGGGCGGTTCGCAGGCGATGGCCGAGCGCAGGGCGCAGGCGAGCGGAAACGCGCTGCGGCAGGCAGAGCCCGCATCGCAGGACGGCTGGCTCACGGTTGCGGATGTGCTTACGCTGGAGTTTTGCGATGCGGAGGCGTATACCGTTTCGCTGCGCGCCGTCAACATCGATTCCGAACCGGCGCTGTATCAGGAGCCGGTGCGCGTGCTGCGCCTGCTGCACCTGTATCTGTTCGCGGCGGCGTTGCTTTTGACGGCAGCCGCAACGGTTGCGATCCTTGCGCGCCGCCGGCACCGCAAACGACTCAAACCCTACGGGGCTCATACGCTGGTGCTGAAGGTGGAAGACCCGCATCTGGACACACCGCTTACGGCCACGATCCCTCTGCGCGGGTGGAAAATTCAGCCTGTGACGCTGCGGGCTTTGCTGCTGAACGGCGCGATCCCCGCTCTACGCTGGCTGGACCCGCTGGCGCAACAGGCATCCCTCCGGCCGACGGTGAAAGGCGAACCAAAGCTTCGGTTGAAAGGGCGCGCCCGCAAACGGCTGCTTGCGGAGGACGGCAGGCGTCTGCGGCGGCATGGCGTCCTCCTGAAACCGGATCAGCCGATCTGCCTGACGGTGGGTAACCAGCCCGATCATCAGCTCACCCTGACCCTGCAATCGCCCCCGGTGGCAGCGAGTGTAGAGCGGAGCGCGTAACCCGCGCAGGCGGGGTGGTTGGAGGCGTTCCTGTGCCGGAGGGAGAGGCGGACGCTGCCCATCGTTCCGGGGTTCCGGGTCTAAGGGAGCCTGCCGCCGCCCCGGCGGCAACCCCGCGCCCATGCTGTGAAAAATTGCATTTCTGCAAGCCGCCAAAGCCTTGTGCCAAGGCGGTTTTGCATGGCACGGCGGCGTTGTTCACAAACTATTTACATTCCCGCCTCCCTGCCTTTGCTATAATGGAACGGAGATTCCGCTGAAAGGGGGGCGCGTATGATCGAGGTACAGGGCGTCAGCAAACGCTACGGCAGCGTCGAAGCGCTGCGCAATGTGTCGCTCAAAGCGCCGCGCGGCAAGATTCTGGGGCTGCTGGGGCAAAACGGCGCGGGCAAAACCACGCTTTTAAACATCGTGACCGGCTATCTGGCTCCCACCGCAGGCCGGGTGCTGATCGACGGCAACGATCCGCTGCTTTCGCCGGAACTGGCCAAGCGGGAGCTGGGCTACCTGCCCGAACAGCCCCCGCTGTATGACGAAATGACCGTGGAGGAATACCTCCGCTTTGCGGCGGCGCTCAAGCGCGTGCAGGGGCCTGCCGTCGCGGCGCATGTGGGGGAGATCATCCGCAAAACAGGGCTTATGGAAATGCGCGACCGCCTGCTGGGGCACCTGAGCAAGGGCTACCGGCAGCGCGTGGGGCTGGCGCAGGCGCTGTGCGGCGATCCGGACGCGCTGGTGCTGGACGAGCCGACCGCGGGGCTCGACCCCAAGCAGATTACCGAAATCCGTGCGCTGATTCGCAAGCTCAGCGAAGGGCGGACGATCGTGTTCTCCTCCCATAACCTGAGCGAGGTACGCCAGCTGTGCGACCATGTGGTCATTTTGCACCGCGGCGAGGTCAAGCTGGACGCGCCCATCGGCGAGCTGGCGCAGGACGGGCTTACAACCCTGCGCTGCACCGTGCAGGGCAGCGAAAAGCGGCTGCTGGCGGCGCTGTGCCATCTGGACGGCGTTTGCGATGTGCGCTCCGAGCCCGACCCCGCGCAGGACGCGACTACCTTTACCCTCACCTTCCGGCAGGCGGCGCTGCCGGAAAAGCAGGTGTTCACCCTCTGCTGCGCGCTGGGTGCCCCCATCCTGCGCATAGCCCGCCGTGAGGATGATCTGGAGCAGGTGTTCCTCAGGGCCATATCCGAGTAGCGGCACAGATTGCCGGGGGGAGGTTCAATTTGTTCACCATTTTCAAGCGCGAGTTTCTGGCGTATTTCCGCACGCCGGTCGGGTATGTTTTTTTGGGCGTGTTTACCGCGCTGTCCGGCGTGATTTTCTATCTGGGCAATCTGGCCACGCTTTCGGGCGAGCTGCTGATTTACCTTTCGCAGCTGACGATGCTGACCATGCTGCTGACCCCGGTGCTGACCATGCGCCTGCTGTGCGAGGAGCGGCAGCGCCGCACCGACCAGCTGCTGCTGACCAGCCCCGTATCGCTTACGCGTATTGTTCTGGGCAAGTATCTGGCGGCGGCGGCGGTGCTGCTGATGGGCGTGGCGCTGACCAACGTGGCAACCCTGCTGCTGGGGCTGTACGGCACCGTGTACCCGGGGGAATGGTTTGTGGGGTATCTGGGCTTTACGCTGCAAAGCCTCGCGTTTCTGGCAATGGATTTGTTTGTGACGGGCTTCACCCGCAATCAGGTGTCCGCGGCCATTGTGGCGTTCGCCACCAATTTTCTGGTGTGGATGCTGGATTTGCTGGCCGATAAGGTTTCCCTGCCGGCGGCGGCTTCGGCGCTGCGGTTCTTAAGCCTGTATAAGCGGTACGAGCCGTTCATCCTCGGGCAGCTGAGCTTTGCCAGCCTGCTGTATTTTGTGACGCTGATCGCGCTGTGCCTGACGGCCACCGTGCGCGTGATGGACGCGAGGCGCTTCTCGCAGGGAGGTGCCGCATGAGCAAAATCGGACAAGCCGTTGGCCGCGCGGCGCGCGCGGGGGGCCGCCGGATCGCGGCGCGTTGGCGCGGGCTGTGGCAAACGCTGCGCAAGCCCAAATGGCGGCACGGCGGGTACGGGTTTGCACTGCTGGCGGCGGCCGTGGCCGCGGGCATCCTGCTAAACATCGCGGTGGACAGTCTGGAAGATACCTACGGCTGGCGGAAGGATTTCAGCTTTAACGGCTATGCCACCACCGGCGCGGAAACCCAAAAGGCGCTGGATACCCTCACCCAGGATGTAAACCTGTATTTGCTTTACCAGAGTGGGGAAATGGACAGCCAGCTGTACGAAGTGCTGGAGCGTTACGCCCGCCTGAGCGACCGGGTGCATGTGCAGCCGACCGATCTGGCGCAGGACCCGGGTTTCCTGACGCGCTTTCAGGGCAACCTGAAAACCACCCTGCAGGCGGACAGCGTTGTGGTCAGCTGCGATGCGACCGGCCGTTATAAGGTGCTGAGCTACGACGATTTTGTAACCCAGGGCTACAATGTGGAAAAAGGCACCTTCGAAATTGCCGGGCTGGCTTACGAAAAACGCCTGACCGAGGCGCTGGTGTACGTAACCCAGACGGATGTGCCGGTGGTGGGCGTACTGCAGGGCCACGGCGAACTGACCGCGGATACGCTTCAGAACATGACGGACTTCCTGACCTCCAACAATTATGAAACCCGCACCCTGAGCCTGCGCGACGGGGATACGCTGGCCGATGTGGATTTGCTGCTGATTGCCGACCCGCAGCTTGACCTGACCGAAAACGAGCTGGCGCAGATCAAGGCCTTTGCCGAGGCGGGGGGCAGCCTGTTTGTGCTGCGGGATTATACCGACCCCCTCGACCTGCCCAACTACCGCAGCCTGCTGACCAACTACGGCGTGACGCCCATTCAGGGTGTGGTGGTGGCCGGCGAGCAGGATCAGGGCAGTTATTACGGCGAGCGTATCTACCTGCTGCCCTACTTTAACCAGATGGAGCTGACCCAGCCGCTCATCAGCGGCAAGATGGACGTACTTTTGCTGGCGGGCGCCTGTGCTTTTGAGACCCCCACCCAGACCGACAGCGCGCTTTCCGCCGCCACGGTGCTCAAATCCGGTCCCAACGCGTATGTGCGCGGCCCCGGCGCAAGCGACGGCACGCTGGATTATCAGCCGGGGGATCGCAAGGGGGAGCTGACGCTGGCCATCCTCGCGGGGCGCATGCACCCCAACGGCAACGTGAGCCGGATGTTTGCCATCGGCAACAGCACCGTCTTTACGGACGAGTATCTGTACCAGCGCACCTTTAATCAGGAGTTCCTGTTGCAGGTGATGGGCGAGCTGCTGCCGCAGAAAACCGTATCGCTGGATATTATCGCCAAGGCGGCGTTCCACCCCGGGCTGGTGGCGGGCAGCCAGACCATGGGCATCGCGCTGCTGACGGCCCTGCCGCTGCTGGTGCTGCTGGCTGCCGTGCTGGTGCTGGGCCCCCGCCGCAACCGCTAAAAATGTATACAGGAGGCGCATGGATTGGAGCACCCCGCGAAGAAACCCGATAAACCTGCCCGCGTGCATCGCCTGCCGACACGCGCGCGGCGCATGCTCTGGCTGCTGGTCGCCGTCGCGGCCGCCGCGGCGCTGGTGGTGCTGCTGCCGACGCTCCGGGCGCGCTTCCCCGGTGTGATGGACGAGCAGCTGCGCGCCAAGCTCACCTTCCGCACGCTGGAGGTGGGCGATGCCAAGGTGCTGGAGAGCATTACCGTCACGCCGACCGACGGCGAGCGCTACACGCTGGTGTACCGCGACCAGGCCCTGTACCTGCGCGGGGCGGACGGCTCGCTTACCCTGATTAACGAAAGCTACTCCGACCAGATTGTCAAGGCCGCTACGGAGATTGCCGTGGAGGATACCGTAACCGAAGATGTTGCCGAAGTGGCCGAACATCTGGGGGATATGGGGCTGGAGCCGCCGCAGATTACCGTACAGGTGGATTACCTGAACGGCCGTGAGGTCACGCTGCAAATCGGCGCTTCGGTGCCGGGTACGACGTATTTCTATTATCGCTGGTCGGGCGATCAGGGTGTGTACATGTGCGACACCGGCATCCACGACGCGTTTGACTACACGCCCCAAACCCTGCTGCCCGTGGAGCAGCCGACCCTTGTGCCCGCGCTGATTGACCATGCCACGCTGCGTATGGCGGGCGGCGAAACCATCGAGGCCACTTTTACCGCCGACAGCACGGACGCGTGGCTGGGTACCCTGCGCCAGCCCTACCACTACCCCATGGACGCGCAGGCGACCACCAAACTGATGGAGGCGTTCCGCAATTTCCGTCTGGGGGCCAAGGTGGGGGCCGGTTACCGCCGCAAACAGCGCCGAGTATGGGCTGGATACGCCCGCTGCGGTGCTGGACATTCACCAGCAGAAGGGGCTGCACAGCGTGATCGGGGCCGACGGCGTGCTGGAAACCCGGCAGACCGGGGAGGAGACCATCCGCCTGCGTTTTGGCGCCAAGGATGGGGAGTTTTTCTACTTCTGTGAATACGCGGGCGAGTGTTACCGCGTCAGCAGTTTTCTGGTGACGGCGTTTGTGCAGGCAAATGCGGAGGATTATTTAAGCCGTGCGCCCGCCGATCTGGGCACGGCGCGCATCGCCTCCATTGCCGTGCAGCTGGGGGAGGGCGCGCTGGACCTGCGCGCCGCCTACACCGAGCATGTGCAGGAGAACAACCAGATTGAAACCGACGCGGAGGGCAACACCGTCTACGATGTGAGCGTGACCCTGAACGGCAAAGCCATCCAGACCGACGCGTTTGAGGCGCTGGTGGGGCGCCTGCAGCAAATGACGGTATCCGGCCGGTTAACCGAGCCCGTGACCCCGACCGGCACGCCGCGCTGGCAGATGACCCTGACCACCGTCGGCGGCGCGACCCGCACCCTTGCGGCCTATCCGATGGACGCCTTCAGCGATGTGCTCACGGTGGACGGGGTCGCCATGCACTACCTGAACGCCGAGGCAATCCAGATTGCGCTGGGCGAGCTTTACCCCGTCGCGGCGCGTATCACGCCCAAGGCGGGCTGAGGGCGGGCGGTGCCGGGGTGTTGGAGTGAAGCTTTGATAAACGGGGCCGTGGGTGCCTCTGGCTTTGGTTCGTTTCATGGGGCCGGTGGGCTGTTGCCGCGCGCCTCATAGCGCCTGCGGCGCTGTTCGCGCGCTTGTGCCTTTGCGCTGCGGCGGGGGGCGAAGTGCCGACAGAGCCCCGGCAGGGGTTTCACCCCTGCACCCTGACAAGGGCTACGCCCTTGACCCTTCTCCGCTGCGGCGGGGGATTCAGCCTGACCCGATACCGTACGCACATTGCGTTTGCTGTATATTTGCGGTATACTGAGCATACGGAAACGATCGCACAACAACTGCACAGGGCAAAGGAGGCATCGCTATGGAGGCGAAACAGGCCGTCATTACCATCGGACGCGAATACGGCAGCGGCGGACACGAGGTTGGCACGCTTGTGGCCCGGCAACTGGGCGTACCTTTCTACGACCGGGAAATCCTGACCCTGGCGGCGCGGAAAAGCGGTATCAGTGAGGAGCTGTTCGTCAGCCATGACGAAAAGGCATCCCCCAGCTACCTGTTCTCCCTCGTGACCGAAACGGGTGAAACACCCTCGCTTTCAGGTGTGAACGAAATGCCGCTCAACCACCGCATCTTCATGGCACAGTTCGAGGCTATCCGCCACGTGGCGGCACAGGGCCCGTGTGTGATTGTGGGGCGCTGTGCCAACTACGTGCTCAAGGAGCAGCCCAACGCCGTGAGCGTGTTCATCTACGGCGATCTGCAGGCCCGCATCGAGCGCATCCAGCGGCTGGAAGGCCTGACCTTTGCCCAGGCGAAGGAGCGTGTGCACAAGGTGGACAAGCAGCGCCAGAGCTACTACAACTTCTTTGCCGACGGTAACTGGGGGCATCGCAGCAACTACCGCTTGATGCTCAATAGCACCGGCGTGACCTCCGAGGCGCTGGCTGCCTGTGTGCTGGCCTATGTGGCAGGCATAGCCTGAGCCTTGCCGGCTTAGCCGGTATGGATATCCGTGCATAGTAAAAGCCCCCTTCCCGGCGCGCGTGTGTCGGGAAGGGGGCCTTTTGGATTCGCAACTTGACCCCACCGTCACGCGGAAGGTTCAGGCGCCGTGGGGCGCGTTTTCGTCGGTTTTTAGCCGGGTAAAGATCATCCGGCCCGCGCTGGTCTGCAATACCGTGGTCACAACGGCGGTCACACTTTCGCCTACGTAGCGGCGGCCGTTATCCACCACAATCATAGTGCCGTCGTCCAGGTAGGCCACGCCCTGCCCCGGCTCCTTGCCCTCGCGCACAATCTGCATGGTCAGCTCCTCACCCGCCATCAGCATGGGCTTGATGGCGTTGGCCAGATCGTTGATGTTGAGCACCGGGATGCCGCTGACGGCCGCCACTTTATTGAGGTTGTAATCGTTGGTCACCACGACGCCGCTCCGGTCGCGGCACAGGCGCAGGAGCTTGACATCCACCTCGGCTACGTCGGGGTAGTCGGTTTCATCCACCACGACGTTGCGCTTGAGTTCGTTTTGCAGCTTGCCCAGCACATCCAGCCCGCGGCGGCCGCGCGCACGGCGCAGCGCATCCCCGCTGTCGGCAATGTGGCGCAGCTCCGCCAGCACAAACTGGGGGATGATCAGATCGCCCTCCAGAAAGCCGGTCTTGGCAATGTCGAAAATGCGCCCGTCGATAATGACCGACGTATCCAGCAGCTTGGGCGGCAGCGACTGGCAGGGCTCCTCCGTGTCGGATTCGCCCTCGGGCAGATCCTCGTCGTCGGCAAGCATGCGGGCCGCGTCGTCCAGAATGCCGTCGAACCCGTCCGCATCCTTGCGGCGCAGGCGAAAACGGCGGTGCTCCTTGCGGCTTTCGTGGTAGCGGCGGTAGCCGATCTGCATCCCCAGCGTGCCGAGCAGCACATACCCCAGCGCACTTACGCTGATGCTGAGCAGGCTGGCCCCGGCGCTAAGCACCAACTGGTTAACCAGCGCCGCCACCGCAAGCCCCGCGATCAGCCCGATGCTGGACAGCACAATCTGTTGTGTAGGCATGCTGGACCAGCGGCGCTCGACGGCCGCGCTCAACTGCATGACCTTTGTGATAATGGAACGGGAAAAAATAAATAAGATGAGGCCGAAACCCGCACAAAGCAGGACATATATCCCAATGACCCCATACATCCGGGCAAACGGCTCGGGGTAAAGCCGCGAAAGCAGCGGCAGCAGCAGCGCCGCGATACCCGCGCCTACCCCGACCCCGACCAGCGTAATCAGCAGCCGGAGCAGGCGTTCCAGCGTTCTATTCTTCAGCATTCGATTCTTCCTTTCTTGAGGGCTCAGCGCACCACGGCCAGCGCCTGTTGCAGGGTATCCACCCCGGTGATTTGCGCGCCGTTGATGGCAGCCAGCCCCTTGCAGTTTTGCCGCGGCAGGAGGATTTCGGTAAAGCCGAGGCGCACGCACTCCGCCACGCGGCGCTCCGCCTGGGCGATGGGCCGCACCTCGCCGCACAGCCCGACCTCGCCCATCACGCACAGCCCCGCGGCCAGCGTAAAGCCTTCCAGGCTGCTGGCAACGGCCATGCACACCGCCAGATCGGCGGCGGGGTCATCCAATTCCAGCCCTCCCGCGACGCTCACATACACGTCCTGATCGAACAGCTTCTTGCCCGCGCGTTTTTCCATTACGGCCAGCAGCAGCGCCACGCGGCCGCTGTCCACCCCGCCGACGGTGCGGCGGGGCATGTTGTAAAAGCTGTGCGCGGCCAAGGCCTGCAAATCGCACAGGATGGGGCGGCTGCCCTGCAGGGCGCAAAACACCACGCTGCCGCTGGCCCCCCGCGCGCGCTGCGAAAGCAGTGTTTCGCTGGGGTTGGGCACGGGGAAAACGCCCTTTTGCCGCATCTCGAACACGCCCAGCTCGTTCACACTGCCGAAACGGTTCTTGACCGCGCGCAGCAGCCGGTACTCATGCTGGCGGTCGCCCTCGAAGCTGAGCACGGTATCCACCATGTGCTCCAGCACCCGCGGGCCAGCCAGACTGCCTTCCTTGGTTACGTGCCCCACCAGAAAGGTTGAGGTGCCGGTGGTTTTGGCGTAGCGGATCAGCGCGGAGGCGCTCTGCCGCACCTGCGACACGCTGCCCGGCGAGCCGGAGCTTTCTTCACTGACCATGGTCTGGATGCTGTCGATCACCAGCACGTCGGGCTGGAGGGTTTCGCAGTGCGCGAGGATGGTTTCCACGGAGGTTTCGGCCAGCGCGTACAGGCGATCCTGCGCCACGTCCAGGCGACCGGCGCGCATCTTGATCTGGCGCAGGCTTTCTTCGCCGCTTACGTACAGTACGCGGCGCGTCTGGCTCAGTTCCGCCGCCACCTGTAAAAGCAGCGTGCTTTTGCCCACGCCGGGGTCGCCGCCCAGCAGGGGTGACGCTCCCTTCCACCAGCCCGCCACCCAGCACCCGGTCCAGCTCTTCATTGCCGGTGGTCACGCGGGTTTCGCCGGTGTCGGTTATGCTGCCAAGCGGCTGGGGCGCGGCTGTTTTGCTTGCCGCAACAGGCTTGGGCGTGCCCTTGCCCGCGGGGGCAGCCGGCGCGTGGTGCTGCTCCTCAAACGTGTTCCACTCGCCGCAATCCGGGCAGCAGCCAAGCCAGCGGGGTGTTTCGTACCCGCAGGAGGCGCAGACGAATACGGTTTTTTCTTTGGCCAAGGGGTTCCTTTCCGGCGCGGGCGCGCCAAGCGACCACGGCGCGCCCCGGTGCCGACGGCCCGCGGGGCGTGTGGTGCGCGGGGATGAATGCGGTATGGATGTATACAGTTTGAGTATAGCACGAAATGGGCCGATGCAAAAGGCGAGGGCTACAGAATTTGCAGTTAGGACATAAACACCGCCGGGCTCAGGGCTCGGCGGGGGGACTGTCGAAAAAACGGCCATGTGACGCCGCCGTTCGCCTCATAGCGCCTGCGGTGCTGTTCGCTCACTTTCGCAAGTGCGCTGCTGCATAAGGCTTTGGGGTATGACTCGGGAGTCCAAGGTTCGCATGCTGCACTGATGTTTGCCTGCTCGTTTCACGCCCCGCTTACGGGTCGCTTTCGCCTGCGGCGAAGCGGCCACTGGCCGCATGCTTCCCTTTGGAACCCAAACCCCGGCAGGAGGCATTGCCTCCTGCACCTTCCCTTTTTCGACAGTCTGACCGCCGGGCTCAGGGCTCGGCGGCGGGGCTTTGCGGCGGGGCGGCGTCCGTGCCCTGCGCGCGCTGCACGGCGTGGGCGTGCACGGCCTCAGCGGCGGCGCGGTTCATGCCCGGCACGGCGGCCAGCTCGTCCACCGTGGCGGCAAAGATGGCCGGAAGGCTGCGAAACGCGCGCAGCAGGGCAACCTTGCGCTTTTCGCCCACGCCCGGCACGCTGGATAGCTCGCTGGCCAGCCCCGCCTTGCCGCGCAGCGCGCGGTGCTGGGTGATGCCGAACCGGTGCGCCTCGTCGCGCACTCGCTGCACCAGATGCAGGGCGTTGCTGCGCTTGTCCAGCACAACGGGCAGCTCCACGCCGGGTAGATAGATTTCCTCAAAGCGTTTGGCAAGGCCGAACATGGGCAAATCCACCCCCGCGTCCTGCATGGCGCGGTGGGCAAAGGCCAGCTGCTGCGGCCCGCCGTCAATCAAAATCACATCCGGGAAAAGGCTGAAACGCCCTTCCTCAACAGGTAACCCAGCCTGCTCGCGGTCATGCTTTTCCTGCAAACCGTGGGTAAAGCGCCGCCCGATCACCTCGGCCATGGAGGCAAAATCGTTGGCGCCCTCCACGGTCTTGATGCGAAAGTGCCGATACTGCTTTTTGGCGGGCATGCCGCCGTGAAACACCACCATGGAGGCGACGGACAGCACGCCCTGCGTGTTGGAGATATCGTACCCCTCGATACGCTCCGGCAGGGTGGGCAAATGCAGCGCGGCCTGCAACTCCTCCATCGCAAGAACGGTCTGGGCGCGGCGCACACGCTCGTCTGTCTGGCGTTTAGCCAGCGCGTCCTGCGCGTTTTTGCGGCAGATGCCGACCAGCGCCGCCTTTTCGCCGCGCTGCGGGCACAGCAGGGTTACGGCCGCGCCGCGCCGCTCGCGCAGCCACAGCTCCAGCGTTTCCCGATCCTCGCCGACGGCTTCCACCAGAATCTCGCGGGGGATGGAGCGCCCATCCTCATAATGCTGGGGCAGGAAGCTTTCCAGCAGCGCGGCCGGATCGTCGCCACCCTCGCCTTCCAGCACAAAGGCCTGCCCGCCCTCGATGCGTCCGCCGCGGATGTGCATCACTTGCACCACCGCATCGGTCTGGTCGGTGGCGACGGCCAGCACATCCTGCTGCACATCGCGGGTCTGGATGGCGAGCTGCCGCTCGGTAATGGAGCGCACGTCGGCAATCTTGTCGCGCAACACGGCGGCCTGCTCGTACTCCATGCGCCCGGCGGCGGCGTTCATCTGCTCGTTCAGCTCGCGGAGAATCTCGCGGGCGTCGCCGTTTAAAAAATCAATGGCGCTGTGGAAGATAGCTTGATACGCCTCCTGCGTGATGTACCCGGCGCAGGGGGCCTTGCATTGCCCGGTGGAATGGTACACGCAGGGGCGGTGCGGGCGGCTGAGGGGCAGCTTGAGCGCGCAGCGGCGCAGGGGAAAGTAGCGGCTCAGCTCGTTGAGCACCTGCCGCACCGCCGTTGCGCCGATGTAGGGGCCAAGGTAGCGGTAGCCGTCGTGGGGGTCCAGAGTGCGGGCGACGGTCAGCCGGGGGAAGGGCTCGGAAGGGTCATAGCGCAGGTAGGGGTAATGCTTGTCGTCCTTTAAAAGGATGTTGTAAAAAGGGCGGTGCAGTTTGATGAGGTTGCACTCCAGCGTGAGCGCCTCAAAGTTGGTGCGGCAGAGCAGAATATCAAAATCATCCACGCGTGAAACCATGGCGCGCACCTTGGGGGTGTGCGCCTCGAAGGCGTGAAAGTATTGCCGTACGCGGTTTTTCAGGTTTTTCGCCTTGCCGACGTAAATAATCTCGCCCTTGCTTTTCATCAGGTAGCAGCCGGGGCTGTCGGGCAGGGTGCGGATTTTGTGCTGCAGCGTTTCGGTCATGGGGGTTCCTTTCGTTGGACGGGTTTGCGGGGGCACATCCGTATTGTACGCGCTAGGGGACGGTTGCGCAAGGGCGCAATTTCCGCCGAGGCCCGGCAGGAATCGGCGTGCTTCAGCGAGAACTGTAGCGGTAAACTAAACGTTTTTACAAACGTTAGCCTAACAGACGGGAGGAATTTTATGTTAAAGGGTATTTCGCCCCTGCTGTCGCCGGAGTTGCTTAAGATTTTGGCGGAGATGGGCCATGGGGATGAGCTGGTGATCGGCGATGGGAACTTTCCCGCGGTAACGATGGGCAAGCGCTGCGTGCGCATGGACGGACACGGAGCCAACGCGGTGCTGGACGCGGTATTAAGCCTGTTGCCGCTGGATGATTTTGTGGATGCGCCGGTGACGCTGATGGAGGTGGTGCCGGGGTCGATACCGGACGGCGAACCGCCGATCTGGGCGGATTTCCGGGCGACGCTTGCGCGCAGGGAGCCGAATGCGAAGATTGGGTTTGAGGAGCGCTTTGCGTTTTACGAGCGGAGCCGGAAGGCGTTTGCGACGGTACAGACGGGGGAATCGGCACTGTATGCGTGTGTAATACTAAAGAAGGGTGTTATCCGCGCCTGAAACAGGCAAGGGAACCCCCGCCGCAGCGGAAAAGGGTCAAGGGCCGCCGGCCCTTGCGGGGCCTGGGGCAGCGCCCCAGCGTCCCTCCCCCGACATACCCGTAGCGAGCGAACAGCGCCGCAGGCGCTATGAGGCGAGCGGTGCCAATACACAAGTGAAATATGGAATCCGTCCACAGCGCGGCAGGCAAATCCCTGCCGCTTTTTATGATGGGATCATGATAATCACGCACGAAGGGTCAAGGGCCGCTGGCCCTTGCGGGGTCTGGGGCGGCGCCCCAGCGTTTCCCCTTGTAAACGCATAGCGAGCGAACAGCGTCGCAGGCGCTATGAGGCGAGCGGTGGCAACGCACAAGTGAAATATGGAATCCATCCAAAGCGCGGCAGGCAAACCCCTGCCGCTTTTATCATTGGATAAAGATCGTCATGAAGGGTCAAGGGCCGCTGGCCCTTGCGGGGTCTGGGGCGGCGCCCCAGCGTCCCCCCTGTAAATCCGTAGCGCGCGAATCGCACCGTAACCCCTTGCCGTGCCTGTGCCTGTTTGTATCTGTAAGACTCCTTTCCCTTCCCGCACAATTCCTTCCCCAACAGGACAGCCAAACAGTTTTGCAGACGGTTCAGCTGCGCGCGGGCCGCATAAACCCTCGCCCATAACCCTTTTGGGCGGATGAAAACAATTATGGGTAAATGTGCGGCGTTGTTTTCAGGGGATATGAACAAAAACTAAACAAACACCAAAACGTTCCTGTAAAAATATCTGACGAATCAGTTGACAAAACTAAAACGTTCGGCTATAATGAGCTCGAATTGAGGGAACGTTCAAGGGAGACCCCGCCCGACCCTGCCGCACGGCCCGGAGCCGCATCCGGTCGGTTTGTTTGATTTCATGCGCAAAGGAAATGCGCACGGAAATAGACCCCAATAAAACAAGGAGGTACCCCACATGAAAAAGATCTTCGCTCTTGTTCTGGCCGCCCTGCTGGTGCTGTCCACGTTCAGCGTTGCGGCGATGGCGGAAGACAAACCGCTGATCGTGATCATCACGCCCAGCCACTCCAACCCCTACTTTAAGACCGTTGCCGACGCCGCGAGCGCCAAGGCGACCGAACTGGGCTACGACAGCCTCGTGATCCAGCATGACGACGATGTGACCAAGCAGTCCGAGGCGTTTGATACCGCCATCGCCCGCAAGGCCGCCGCCATCATCTGCGACAACGCCGGCGCGGATGCGTCCATTGAGCCCGTACAGCGCGCCAAGAAGGCCGGCATCCCCACCTTCCTGGTTGACCGTGAAATCAACTCCACCGGCGATGCCGTGGCCCAGATGGTTTCCAACAACTACCAGGGCGCCAGCCTCGTGGCTGAGTACTTCGTCGAGCAGATGGGCGAAGCCGGCAACTATGTGGAACTGACCGGCAAAGAGTCCGACACCAACGCCGGTGTGCGCTCCAAGGGCTTCCACGACGTGATCGATCAGTACACCGACATGAAGATGGTCGAGCAGCAGACCGCCAACTGGAGCCAGACCGAAGCCTACTCCAAGATGGAGAGCATCATCCAGGCTCAGGGCGCCGAAAACATCAAGGGCGTCATCTGCGGCAACGACACCATGGCCATGGGCGTAATCGAAGCTTGCCTGAAGGCCGGTATGAAAGACGTCATCGTGTGCGGCTTTGACGGCAGCAACGACGTGCGTGACTCCATCCTCCGCGGCGAGATCAAGGCCACGGGCCTCCAGCCCATCGCCTACATCGCCGAGCAGGCGGTTGTGCAGGCCGACGAGTACATCAAGAACGGCAAGACCGACAAGGAAGAGAAACAGCTGATGGACTGCGTGCTCATCACCATGGACAACGCCGCCAAGCTGGACAATTTCGCTCTGTCCGAGTAAGCTATCCTCGACACACCCTACCGGGGGCGGCGCGCGGTTTGGCCGCGCGCCGCCCTTCTTTGTGAATGAAGGGGCGCAGGTTTATGAAAAACAAGAAGGCAACCATCCTCAAAGGGGCGGGCGTGCTCGCGCTGGTCGCGCTGGTCGCGCTCACCTGCCGCGTGACGGTGATCCCGGACGAAGCGCCCGTGACCGAAGTGAATGCCCAGGGGGAGACCGTGACGGTGCAGAAACTCTCCGTGGCGGAGCAGTACTGCGTGGATAACTGGGAAACGAAGGTGGTGCCCACCATTAAGGAACGCGCCGTGGACATGCCGACCTTCGTTGCCGATGTGAAGGCCGATTTGAACGCCACGGGGCTCAAGTACGGAAGCCGCGCCAATGAAACCAGTGCGTGGAGCTTCTGCGTCAAGGGCGATGTGAAGGTGCTGGACGTTGAAAACCCGGAAAAGCCCAACAAGATGCTGCTGATTTTGGATCTGGCCCCCTATGACGGCCAGGCGGACTGCAAGCTGTTCTACGGCAAGGTCTTTTCCTCCAACATAAAAAACGCCATCCGCGACGGCGTGGGCTTCCTGCATCTGGATGATTTTGAAAATCAGGTGGAGTTTGCCGACCTGACCACCGCGTTTAACAACAAAGTGAAAAACGACGTGCTCAGCCAGCACGAGGCGACCGCGCTCGTGGGCAAGGAGCTGACGTATTACGGCTGCATTTCGCTGACCGACGCGGCCTACGAAAACCTTGTGGTGGTGCCCGTAGAGCTGACAGTGGCAGGGGGCTGAAATGATGGAAACAACGCAGAACCCGACCCGGGAGCCGGTGCCGGTCATGTCGGCGCAGACCCCCGTGATGGAGGCCGTGGGTATTACCAAGCTCTACCCCGGCACCGTCGCCCTGAAGGACGTGGATTTTGCCGTGTACCCCGGCAAGGTGAATGTGCTGATCGGGGAAAACGGCGCGGGTAAATCCACGCTGATGAAGATTCTGGCAGGCATCGAGCACCCCACCGAAGGGCATGTGTTTCTGGAGGGGCAGGAGGTGCATTTCGCCAACACCCGCGAGGCCACCGCACACGGCGTGGGCATTATCCACCAGGAGCTGAACCTGTTCCCGGAGATGCGCGTGGCGGACAACATGTTTGCCGGTAAGGAGATTGCCAACCTGGGCGTGATCGACCGCCGGGCGCAGGCCAAAATGGCTACGCGCGTGCTGGATCGGCTGCAGCCCGGCATCAATCCCAATGAGCTGATGCTCAACCTGCGCGTGGGCCAGCAGCAGATTGTGGAAATTGCCAAGACCATGCTGGAGCAGAACCTGCGCGTGCTCATCATGGACGAGCCGACCAGCTCGCTTTCCAACGCCGAGGTCGAGGTGCTTTTCAAGCTCATCGACGATTTGAAGGCGCAGGGCATCGCCATCATCTACATTTCCCACCGGCTGGAGGAGATTATCCGCATCGGCGATCTGGTGACCATCCTGCGCGACGGCCACCGCGTAGCCAACGCGGAGGTCAAGGATATCGACGTGGGCTGGATTATCCAGCACATGGTAGGCCACTCCAACCTGACGATTGATAAAATCCCCTACGAGGGCGCGCCGGAGCCCATCATGACAGTCAAGGACTACTGCCTGCCCCGGCTGGGCGGCGGCTGGTCGGTGGACCATGTGAGCTTTACCCTGCACCGCGGCGAGGTGCTGGGCATCTACGGCCTGATGGGCGCGGGCCGCACCGAGCTGGTGGAGAGCCTGATGGGCCTGCACCCGGAATCCAGCGGGGAGATGGAGCTGGGCGGCGAGCGCATCGTGCGGCCAACCATCACCCAGCAGATTGAGCGCGGCATGGTGCTTGTGCCGGAGGATCGGCAGCGCGACGGGCTGGTGCAGACCATGTCCATCGCCAACAACCTGCTGCTGACCAGCATCCCGCAGTTCACCAAAAACGGCGTGGTGCGCAAAGACCAGTGCAGGCGCGCGGTGGACGATGCCGTTAAGGATATGCAGATCAAGGTGGCCGACGTGCGGCACCTGATTTCCAGCCTGTCCGGTGGCAACCAGCAGAAGGTGGTTATCGGCAAGTGCGTAATGGCCAACGCGCGCGTGTTCATGATGGATGAGCCTTCCCGCGGGATCGACGTGGGCGCGAAAACGGATATCTTTATCCTGATGCGCCGCTTTGCCGCGCAGGGCAACGGCGTCATCTTTGTGGGCAGCGAACTTAAGGAGATCATGTCCGTCTGCGACCGCGTGCTGGTGATGAGCAACGGCAAAGTGACTGCCGACCTGAGCGGCGCCGACATCACCGAGGCCGCGCTGGTGGCCGCTTCGGCCGCGAACCTCCATACCGGCAAGGCCGCCAATATCGAAGGGAGCGTCGTACAATGAACAGGACCACAAGCCAAAGGCAGCGGGGGCAAACCTCCCTGGGGATGCTCCTGCTCAAGGGCCGCACGTTTATCGCGCTGGCGACTTTACTGCTTTACTTCTCGCTGCGCGCGCCCAACTTTACCGAATGGGGCAGCGTGGTGCTGATGGTCAAGCACGCGTCCATTTACGGGTTGCTGGCGCTGGGCATGACGATGGTTATCATCACCGGCGGTATTGACCTGAGCGTCGGCTCCATCGTCGGGCTTACGGGCATGGTTACCGGCGGGCTGCTGATTGAGGGCATCCGCCTGCCGTGGATGGCCGCCACGATCTACCCCAACGTGCCGCTGATCCTGCTGATTGACTTTGCGCTGGCCATCCTGATCGGCCTGTGCTCCGGCCAGCTGATTGCGCGACTCAAGGTGCCGGCCTTCATTGCCACGCTGGGCGCGATGTACATCTGCCGGGGTGCGGCGATGCTTCGCAGCGGGGGCGCGACCTTCCCCAATCTGTTTGGCGATGCGGCCAAGGGCAACCTGGGCTTTGACCTGATCGGCGCGGGCAGTATCCCCGGGGTGGACGTTCCCTACTCGATTCTGATTTTCGCGGCCATGGCGCTTATTTCCGCCTTTATCATGAAAAAGACGCCTCTGGGCAACCAGATTTACGCCGTGGGCGGCAACGAGCGGGCCGCGCAGCTCTCCGGCATCAAAATCCACAAGGTCAAGGTGTTTGTGTACATCTTCTCCGCCGTGCTGGCGGCGATGAGCGGCATCATCATGACCAGCCAGCTGCGCGCGGCGCACCCCGCCAACGGCGAATCGTGGGAGATGAACGCCATCGCCTCGGTGGTGCTGGGCGGTACCTCCATGAGCGGCGGCGTGGGCACCATCGGCGGTACCATCATCGGCGTGCTGGTGATTACGGTGCTCAACGACGGCATGATTATGATGGGGGTCAGCTCCTTCTGGCAAATGGTCATCAAGGGCGTGGTGATTATCGTCGCCGTGGTGATCGACCTGGTGCAGAAAGACCTGCAAAAGAAGGCCGCGCTGGCCGCGCGCCTCAAGTAACCTCACGCGCGGGGCGTGCCGCAACCGGAAAACGGCGGCTCGCCCCGCTTCGGTAAACGCCGCACCTCCCGCGGCGCGCCATTTTTACGCGGCGCGCCGCAACCCCCTGAATAAAGGAGGCTCCGCAATGGACGCCAAAACCCTGCAAACCATCGCCAACCAACGCCGCGCCGACGCGATCACGATGATCCACCGCGCGGGCACCGGCCATACCGGCGGCTCCATGAGCTCGCTGGATATCCTTACGGTGCTGTATTATGATGTGCTGAACGTACGCCCGCGGGAACCCCGCTGGCCCGACCGCGACCGCTTTTTGCTGAGCAAGGGGCACAGCGTGGAAGGGTATCTGGCCGTGCTGGCCGACCGCGGCTTTATCGAAAAATCGGAGCTGCGCACATTTTCGCAGGAGGGTAGCCGCCTGATCGGCCACCCCAACAACGCCGTGCCCGGCGTGGAGGTCTGCACCGGCGCGCTGGGGCACGGCTTGCCGGTAGGCGTGGGCAGCGCGCTGGCCGCCAAGCGGCTTATGCAGCCCTACCGCGTGTTTGTGCTGATGGGCGACGGCGAGCAGGCGGAAGGCAGCGTCTGGGAAGCCGCCATGGCGGCCGCCAACTTCAAGCTGGATAACCTGTATGCCGTGATCGACCGCAACGGCCTGCAAATCAGCGGTGGAACGGAAAGCGTAATGGCGCTGGAGAACTTCCGCGCCAAATGGGAAGCTTTCGGCTGGGATGTGGCCGAGGCCGACGGCAACGATCCGGCGGCGCTGCAGGCTTACTTCCACGGCGCGCACCCGGAAGGGAAACCGCACTGCCTGATTGCGCACACCGTCAAGGGCAAGGGCCTGCCCTTTGCTGAAAACCGCAAGGAATGGCACCATAAGGTGCCCACCGCCGAGCAGCTGGCCGAAGGCTATGCCGCGCTGGGCGTACAGGGGGTGGATTGGGCATGAGGATGGAAACGGCCCGCGAGGCTTTTACCGATACGATTCTGGCGCTGGCCCGGCAGGACCCGAAGCTGTTTGCCGTGGCGACCGACAGCCGTGGCAGCGTGACCCTGACCCGTTTTGCCGACGAGCTGCCCGCGCAGTTTGTGGAGTGCGGCATTGCCGAGCAGGATGCCATCGGCATTTCGGCGGGGCTGGCCAACGGCGGCGCGCGCCCCTTTGTGTGCGGCCCGGCGTGCTTTTACTCGTTGCGCTCCGCCGAGCAGGTGAAGGTGGATGTGGCGTACAGCCACATGAATGTCAAGATCATCGGGGTGTCCGGCGGGGTCAGCTACGGCGCGCTGGGCTCTACCCACCACGCCACGCAGGATATCGCGCTGCTGCGCGCCATCCCGGGGCTGGAAATCTACCTGCCCTGCGACGGCCCGCAGACGGCGGCGCTTACGCGCTATCTGGCTGCGTCCGGCGAACCGGCGTATGTGCGCATGGGCCGCGGCGCCGTGCCCGTGGTGTATGAAAACGAGGTGCCGTTTGTGCCCGGCAAGGCCAACGTGCTGCGGCGCGGCACGCAGGCGGCGCTGATCGCCTGCGGGGAGATGGTGTACCCCTCGCTGATGGCTGCGGAACTGCTGGCCGCCGAAGGCGTGCAGGTTTCGGTGTACGATATGCACACCCTGCGCCCGCTGGACGAAGCCGCCATTCTGGAAGCCGCCGAAACCGGCTTTGTGGCCACCGTGGAGGAGCACAGCGTGCACGGCGGGCTGGGCGCGGCGGTGGCCGAGGTGCTCTGCCAGCGGAAACCCACGCGTATGCGCATTCTGGGCCTGCCGGACGAAAAGCTCTACTCCGGCACCAGCGCCGAGGTGTTTGCCCATTATGGCCTCACACCCCAAGGCATCGCGGCGACCGTACGGCAGGGGCGGTGAACAGCGTGCAGCGATATGCGGTAGCCGTCGACCAGAGCACGTCGGCCAGCAAGGTGTTCCTGCTGGACGCGCAGGGCGAAATCGTGCGCCGGTTTTCCAAAAACCACCGGCAAACCTACCCCGCCCCCGGCCATGTGGAGCATGACGCGGCGGAAATCTGGCAAAACGTGCGCGAAGGCGTCGCCGCCGTCACGGCAGGGCTGGAACCGGCGCAGATCGCGGCTTTGGGCATCAGCAACCAGCGCGAAACGACTGTCCTGTGGGATCGCGCGACCGGCGAGCCGGTCTGCCCGGCGGTGGTCTGGCAGGATGTGCGCGGCGAGGCGCTCTGCGAGGAGCTTTCCGCCCACGCGCCCGAGGTGCGGGCCCGCACGGGGCTGGCGCTTTCGCCGTATTACCCGGCGGCCAAGGCGGCAAGCGTCCTGCGCGCCCGGCCGGAACTGTGCGCGCGCGCCGCGGCGGGGGAGCTTTGCATCGGCACGGTGGACAGTTACCTCATCTACCGCCTGACCGGCGGGGCCATGTTTGCCACCGATGTAAGCAACGCCAGCCGCACCGCGCTTTGCGATTTGCGCACGCTCCGGTGGGATACGCAGCTGTGCGCGCTGTTCGGCATCCCCATGGATTGCCTGCCCCGCATCCTCCCCTCGGACGGGGATTTCGGCCTGACCGCCTGCGAAGGCCTTCCGGCGGGCATCCGCATCACCGGCGTGATGGGGGACAGCCACGCCTCGCTGTTCGGGCAGGGGTGCACCGCGCCGGGCATGGCCAAAGCCACCTTCGGCACCGGCAGCAGCGTGATGCTGAATGTAGGCGCGCAGCCCGCGTTTTCCCAGAACGGCCTGTCCGCCTCGGTGGGCTTCGGGTTTCAGGGCAGCACCTGCTATGTGCTGGAAGGCAACATCACCTGCTCGGCGGATACGCTGTGCTGGCTGCGCGACGAGGCGGAGCTGGTGCGCGACATCGACGAGGTGGAGGCGCTGGCCGCGACCGTGCCCGATACCGAGGGCGTTTATCTGGTGCCCGCCTTTTCGGGGCTGGGCGCGCCCTACTTTGACGGCGCGGCCCGTGCCGCCGTTGTGGGCATGAACCGCGGCACCCGGCGGGCGCATCTGGTGCGCGCCGCGCTGGAAAGCATCGCCTATCAGGATGCGGACGTGATCGCCGCCATGGGGCGCGACAGCGGCGCAACCCCGGCCGAGCTGCGTGTGGACGGCGGGCCGACCCGCAACCGCCTGCTGATGCAGTTTCTGGCCGACCTGCTGGGCTGCACCGTGCGCTGCGCCGCCCACAGTGAGCTGAGCGCGCTGGGCGCGGGCTACATGGCCGGGCTGAGCGCCGGGCTGTACGCGGCATTGGATCAAATCCCCGCGCGGGCGCAGGGGGGCGCTGTGTATACGCCGACCCTCGACCCCGCCGCGCGCGCATCGCTGCTGGCCGGCTGGCAGGGCGCGGTGGCGCGCTGCCGTACCTGACAAAGCAACGCGGGCGCGCGTCGCCCGCTGTAAGGAGGAAACACCATGGCAACATTCGGCGTACTCATCAGCAACCGCAGCTTCTTCCCCGACCATCTGGTGGCGACCGCGCGCGAAAAGCTCCTCGCGTCGCTGCAGGCCTGGGGACATCAGGTGATTACCCTGACGCCCGAGGATACGTTCATGGGCGAAACCATGACCTTCGACGAGGCCAAACGCTGCGCGGCACTGTTCAAGGCCCATGCCGACGAAATCGACGGCGTGATTGTGAGCCTGCCCAACTTTGGCGAAGAAACCGGCATTGCCGACGCGCTGCGCTGGAGCGGCCTCACCTGCCCCATCCTGATCCAGGCCTGCGACGACGATTTTGACAAGCTGCAGCTGGAAAACCGCCGTGACGCGTTCTGCGGCAAGCTGAGCCTGTGCAACAACCTCTACCAGTACGGCATCAGGTATACGCTCACCGCCCGGCACACCTGCCCGGTGGACGGCGAGGAGTTCCACGCCGACGTGACGCGCTTTGCCGCCGTGTGCGCGGTGGTCAAGACCCTGCGCAGCGCACGCATTGCGCAGATCGGCGCGCGCGTAATGCCCTTCCGCACGGTGCGCTACTCCGAAAAGCTGTTGCAACAGTGCGGCATTACCGTAGAGACGGAGGATTTCAGCGAGATACTGGCGGACATCGCCGCGCTGGACGATCCGGCGCAGGTGAGTGCGAAAATCGCGGAGATTACCGGCTACGGCGAGGTGCAGCCCGGTACCGAAAACGAAAAGCTGGTGCGGCAGGCCAAGCTGTGCATCGCCATTGAAAACTGGATGCGCGACCACCATTGCGAAGCCAGCGCCATCCAGTGCTGGGACAGTGTGGAGGCCAACTATGGCTGCGCCATGTGCCTGGTCATGAGCATGATGGGCGAAAAGGGCATGCCCAGCGCCTGCGAGACCGACGTGATGGGCGCGGTAAGCATGCTGGCCCTGCTGAAGGCGGGCGGCGTGCCGCCCATCTATCAGGATTGGAACAACAACTACAAAAACGAGCCCAACAAGTGCATCAACGTCCATTGCAGCAACTACCCGGCTTGCGCGTTTCAGGAAAAGCCGGTCATCGGCAATCTGGACATTCTGGCCACCACGCTGGGCACCGACGTGAGCTTCGGGGCGCTCAAGGGCCGCGTGCGCCCGTCCGCGATGACGTATCTCAAGGTGAGCACCGACGATCGCAACGGCAAAATCAAGTGCTATCTGGGTGAAGGCACCTTTACCGCCGACCCGTTGCCCACCTTCGGCGGCGTGGCCGTGTGCGAAGTGCCCGACCTGAACGGCCTGATGCGCCACCTGACGAAAAACGGCTACGAGCACCATGTGGCGCTGGCGCAGGCGCAGTGCGCCGATGTGCTGGAAGAGGCGCTGGGCAACTACATGGGTTGGGATGTATACCGTCACAGCTGATCCGGCCCGGCCTCGGCGGGCCTGAAACGGGGCGTGCAGGCCCCGAACCCCACCCAGTCAAGCCGGTGCGGCGGCGGCGGATGTGCCCCGTTGCCGCCGCGCCGTGCTGGGGCAGGGGCACCTGCATAAACCTGCGAAAGCGGCGGACCGCCACCGGGGACATTGCCCCGGCGCGGTCCGCCGTTTTGGATAGTGGAGGGTATGCAGTTTTCAGGACGCATTTTCAGGGCGCTTGCCAGAGGTTCGCTTCCCCTTTGGCGTACAGGCGGAAACTGCCTTGCACGCTGTGGCTCAGGCTTCCAGCTCCTGCCAGCCGGGGATGGAATCCGCCGCGCCTTTGCGGCTTACGGTGATGCTGCTGGCGCGGGCCGCGCGCTCCAGCACCGTGGGCAGCGCTTCGCCGCGGGCCAGCCCCGCCACAAGGTATCCGGTAAAGGTATCGCCCGCGGCGGTCGTATCCACCGCCTTGACGGGGAAGGCGGGCTGGTAGTAGGTGTTGCCCGCGTGCACACAGTAGGCCCCCTGCGCGCCCAGCGTGAGCACCACGCTTGCGGTGGGGTAACGCTCCGCCATCACAGCCAGAATACGCTCGGGGTCGGTTTCGCCGGTCAGGGCTTCGCCTTCCAGCTCGTTCATCAGGAACCAGCCGACGTGTTCCAGCGGGTAATCGGCCAGCGCGGCATTGACGGGCGAGGGGTTGAAGACCACCGTAAGCCCTTTGGCGGCCGCCTTGCCCAGCAGCGAGGGGATGTTGTCCAGCTCGTTTTGCAGCACCAGCAGATCGCCCGCCGCAAAGCCTTCCAGCGTCTGGTCGATGGCCTCGTCGGTCACGCGCACGTTTTCCCCCGGGCAGACGATAATGCAGTTCTGCCCGTTTGCGTCCACCTGAATGACGGTGTGCGAGCTTGCGCCCGGCACGTGGCGGATGTAACGGGTGTCCACCCCGTAGCGGGTCAGGGCGTCCAAAAGCATGTCCCCATCCTCGCCCAGCAGGCCCGCGTGGTAAATTTCGCCGCCCGCCTTGGCAATGGCGATGGACTGGTTAAGGCCCTTCCCGCCGCAGTAGAGGGTCATGCCGTCGGCCAGAATGGTTTCGCCCGGCCGTACGGTGTGCTCCACGGCATAAACACGGTCGATGTTCATGGAGCCGTAATTCAGGATTTTCATCTAGGGTTTCGCGCTCCTTGCGCCCGCGCGCCCACGGGGCTGCCGGGCCGATTTTGACCACAGTATACCATGCGGGCGAGGGCGGTGTCAACAAACGTTCAGCGGCGGTTTATTCCCAAAATGACGTATTTTGTGGCATTCCGCACCCATGCTACGTAAACACAGCCGGGGTTTGTTTGCAAAATATTCAGCAAACGCTTGCATTTGTTTAGTCTTGTGATATCATAGAAACAAGGAAAGCCCGTCGGCGGGCACACAGGTGTAACCGCCCACGGGTCGGGTTTCCGGAGAGGATGGAACAACGCATGAAGGTCAGGGTACGCGATATCGCCGCGCGCGCGGGGGTATCGCCCGCGACGGTCAGCAACGCGCTCAACGGCAGACCCGGCGTCAGCAAGGAGAACACCCGCCACATCCTGAAGCTGGCGGAGGAGATGGGCTACGTCGCCAGCAAGGCGGGCAAGAATGCGCCGGAAAAGAGCTATATCCGCCTGGTGATGTTCAAGCGCCACGGGCTGGTGGTGATGGACACCCAGTTTTTTATGGAGCTGGTCGAGGCGGTGGAGCGCGAGTGCCAGGCCGAAGGGCATGAACTGATTATCACGCACATCCACACGGCGATGGAGAGCGACTACCGCGAGCGCATCCGCGCCATCTGCGCGGAACAGTGCGCGGGCATCCTGCTGCTGGGCACCGAAATGTACACCGAGGATCTGGAGCTGTTCTCCCACTGCGCCTCGCCGCTGGTGGCGCTGGATAACCTGTTCCGCCACGAGCAGGTGCACGCCGTGGTTATGAACAACTACGACGCGGGCTATCAGGCCACCAACGCCCTGTACGCGGCCGGGCACCGGCGCATCGGGCACATCACCAGCAAGGTGGAGTTCAGCAACATGCGCTACCGCCGCAAGGGCTTTGAAGCCGCCCTGCGCGAGCACGATTTGGCCGTGGACGACGAAAGCCTGTGGCGCGTGACCCCCACGCTGGACGGCGCTTACCGCGATATGCGCGCGCTGCTGGACGGCGGGCGCGTGCCCCCCACCGGTTTTTTTGCAGGCAACGACATCATGGCCGTGGGCTGCATGCGCGCCCTGTCGGAGAAAGGGTATGTCGTGCCGCAGGACGTATCCCTGATTGGCATGGACGACGTGTCCATCTGCCAGTTCTGCACCCCGCCGCTGAGCACCATCCGCGTGTACCGGCAGGATATGGGCACCATTGCGGTGCGCACGCTGCTGTCGCTGGTGGGACGCCTGAAATACTGCACCCTCAAGACCGAAATGAGCGTAAGCCTGGTGGAGCGCGGCAGCGTCGCCCCGCCGCGCCTGCCCTGAGCTCCGCTTGACGCGGGGGCCGCCGCCCGATATAATGGACGCGACCCCCGATTTTTATTGGAACTGACAGGAGTGCGCACATGAAACATCTTTGGGCTGCCCGGCTGTGCGCCGGGACGCTGTGCCTGGCGCTTTTATGGACAGCGCCGGGCCTGAGTATACCGACCGCCGCGCGCGGGGAGGAAACCGCCGCCCCCGACATGCTGGAGGATCCGCAGGCCACCGTCGGCACCGACGATGGCACGCAGGCGGATACCGCGCGCTATGTGGCCACCGCGACCGTGGCGCTCAAGGTGCGCCGCGAGCCTGCAACTGATGCGTTTGGCAACGGCAGCGTTGCGCAGGGCGAAACCGTATCCATACTGGAACTGGGCAACGAGTGGACCAAGGTGGACCTCGGCCGCAACCAGGGCTATGTGCAGACAAAATACCTGACTGATATCCGGCAGGTGAGCGAATCCGGCGGAACGGACGTTACCCTGACCGCCCTGCCCACCACCACGCCCGCGCCCGACGTATCCGCCAATACGCCGGAAGGGTTCCGGGACCTGTTCAAGGCCTATGCCTACAAATCCGTGGTGGCCCGCAAGGAAATGAGCGAGAAAAGCGCCTCGACCTTCCGGGTGAACAAGTACGAGGGCGTAACCGTCAGCGCCAACCAGAACGGGTGGAGCTACATCCGCTATAAAAATTCCTACGGGTACGTGCCCACCGACTCGCTGTTCAAGTGGGATCGGATCGACGCCTATGCCGGGGATATCCCCGGGTGCGTCAAGCATGTGGGGCTGGCGTTTGTGAACCACTCCACCGAAATCCGCTCCTATGCCAACAACGGCAAGGAAGTGCTCAAGACCATTAACCCAGGCTCCGCCCTTTCGGTGGACGCGCTGGACGATCAGGGGCGCTACCCGCTGCCGTACTGGCGCACCACCGGCTATGTACAGCAGAGCGACGTGGGGTATGTGATCCCCGTTGTGCCGTGGGAGGATGCGCAGAGCGGCGATCTGATCAGCTGCATGAGCACCTTCTATGCCGTGGGCATCCACACGATTAACTATCAGGGCCGCAACTGGAACATCTACCTCGGCTCCAGCTTCATTTCCGGGCTGGTGATGCAGCCGGGCGAAACCGTGAACATCTACGACATTATGGGCCCGTACCGCAAATCCACCGGTTACCACCGCGCCCCCATCATGAGCGCGGGTGCGTTGTGGGGGTACGGCGGCGGCACTTGTCAGGTGAACACCACCCTCTACAACGCCTTGATTCAGGTGCCTATTCTGGTGAACTGGCGCAAGGTGCACGCCGAGGTGGGCATCTACTACTGCCCCGTGGGGTTTGACGCGGCGGTGGGCGGCGGCGATATTACGATGATCTTTACCAACGAGCTGCCCTATGCGGTGCGCTTTAACTATTTCATGAGCGACGGCTGCCTGACGGTGGGCATCTTCCGGGTGTAAACGGAAGGGCCTGCGCGGGTGGCGGCGGCACACGACCTTCCGTGCCAAACGGAATGGGGATGTGGCCGAAAGCCCGAAACCCGGATTTGCGTGTGCGCGGCAATGGGTTGCGCTTACGCAATAAACCGTGCCAACGGGTCGATTGACCGCGATGGTGCCTTGAACGCCGGAGGGGAACACCCTTCCGGTGGGACTGTCAAAAAACCGGCAATGTGACACCGCCGTTCGCCTCATAGCGCCTGCGGCACTGTTCGCTCACTTTCGCAAATGCGCTGCGGCGTAAGGCTTTGGGGTTCCACCCCAAACCCCGGCAGGAGGCAATGCCTCCTGCACCTCCACATTTCTGACAGTCTGGCCGGAGGGGCATTTCCCTCCGGCTTTTGCGTGCCCCGGTTGCGGCAAGATGCCCCCCGGCCTGCAAGCGCGGCTACCCCGCGCGTACAGCGGAAACACACCCCGGTTTATCCCCGGATGGAGGACTCGCCGACGTGATTGCCGAATGATTCAATCCATCCATACGGTGCGCGGCCCGGGCTGTGGCCCGGCGCCCTGCTGTGCCGTCGGCGAAAAAAGGAGGGGGAAACGGCTTGCAACGGGCGTTTTCGGTCAATGATCCGTTCCTGTTCGGGCTGGTGGCGGTCATCCTGCTGCTGGTCGTCTGCCAATCCGTGTTTTTTCTGGTGCGCGCGTGGCGGCGCGCGCTGGCGCTGGGCCTGTCCAAAGGTACTTTACATAAGGTGGTTAAAACCAGCGTCACGTTTACGCTGGTGCCCGCGTTCTCCATCCTGATCGGCGTGGTGGCCCTTTCCCGCAAGCTGGGGCTGCCGCTGCCGTGGCTGCGCCTGTCGGTCATCGGCGCCATCACCTACGAAACCCCTGCCGCCGAGGCGGCCGCGCGCGCCGTGGGCACCACCATCGGCGATACGGCCACGGCGCTTACGGCTTCGCAGTTTTCCGCCATCGCGTGGGTCATGACGCTGGGCATCATGGCCGGGGTGGTGTTTACGCCCATCCTGTGCAAGCGCCTGCTCAGCGGGGTGGATCGGTTGGAAAAACGCGACCGCCGCTGGAGCGACATTTTCATGAACGCGCTGTTCATGGGCATGATCGCGGCCTTTTTGGGGATGATCTTCGGCCGGGTTACCGAGGGGCTGGTCGGGTGGATCCCCGTGTTTGTGATGCTGGCGTCGGCGGCTATCATGCTGCTGGCGGGCGCGTGTATTAAGCTCCTGCACTGGGACTGGCTGACCGACTACGCCCTGCCGCTTTCCATGGTGGGCGCGATGGCGCTGGCCATCCCGATTACGCAATGGGTTACGGGGGTGGCGGTATGACGGAACGCACGCTGCGTACGTACGACGAGGCAACCCATCGTCTGGGTAAAATCTGGGTTTGGGGCATGGGGCTGGTGCTGCTGCTGTTCCCGCTGGGGGTATGCCTGTATTACAACGCCTGGCCGGATGGCGCGGGGCTGCTGAAGGGGCTGCTGTCCATCGCGCCCATGTACTGGGCGGTGGGTATTATCGAGGTGCTGACCTATGTGCCGATGCTGGGCGCGGGGGGCAGCTATCTGGGCTTTATTACCGGCAGCCTGACGATGCTCAAGGTGCCCTGCACGCTGGCGGCGCTGGACCGCGCCAAGGTCAAGAGCGGCACGCCCGAGGGCGAAGCCGTGGGCACCATCGCGGTGGCGGTATCCAGCCTGGTTACGCTGCTGATTCTGTTCCTGGGCGTGCTGCTGATTGTGCCCCTGACGCCCATTCTGGAAAGCCCCACGCTGGCCCCGGCGTTTGACCAGCTGCTGCCCGCGCTGTTCGGCGGTCTGGGCGTGGCGCTGATCGGCCGCAACCTGAAAATCGCGGCGGCTCCCATCGTCGCCATGGTGGCGCTGTTTGTGCTGATGCCCGGGCTGGCCAAGAGCGGCGCGATTTTCGTGCCGGTGGCGGCGGGCATCGCCATTGCAGTGGCGCGGTGGATGTATAAACGCGGCTGGCTGGACGCCGCACAGGAAAAGCCTTCCGACGAGGTGTCGCTATGAGCGTATGGGGTTGGATTCTGCTGGCACTGGCGGCGTTTTTGGCTGCGCTGTGCGTGAATGCCCTGCGCTTCCGGCCCGCGCGGGAAACCGCCGCCGCCCCCCTGCGCCCGGAGGTGGACGGGGAGGCTGCGGCGCGCGCGCTGAGTGCGCTGGTGCAATGCCCCACGGTGTCCCACCCCGACCGTGAGGGCGACGATCCGGCGGCATTTGACCGGCTGACGGCGCTGCTGAAAACGCTGTTCCCGCGCGTACACGCGGCCTGCACGTGCGATGTCCTTGGCGACCGGGCGTTGTTGTACCGGTGGAAGGGGTTGAGCGACGCCGCGCCGCTGCTGCTGACCGCCCATTACGACGTGGTACCCGCCGACGCGGCCGAGTGGTCGTTTGACCCGTTTGGCGGCGAGCGGCGCGACGGCATGGTGCGCGGGCGCGGCACGCTGGATACCAAGGGGACGTTTACGGCCATCCTCAGCGCGGCGGAAACGCTGCTGGCCGGGGGCTACACCCCGGCGCGGGATGTGTATTTCGGCTTTGCCGGCGATGAGGAAGTGATGGGCGGCAGCGCCGGACGCATCGCCGAGGCGCTGCAGGCGCGCGGCGTGCGGCCGCTGTGTGTGGTGGACGAGGGCGGCGCGATCGTGACCCGCGTGTTCCCGGGCGTGCAAACGCCCTGCGCGCTGGTGGGCGTAGCGGAAAAGGGCAGCGTCAACTACCGGTTGCAGGTAACGGCCAAGGGCGGGCACAGTTCCGCCCCGCTGCGCAATACCCCGGTGGATCTTCTGGCCCGCGCCTGTGTGGCCATCTGGCGCAAACCCTTCCCGTTCCGGGTTACGCCGCCCGCGCGGCAGCTGATTGACGGGCTGGCGCGGCACAGCACCTTTGCCTACCGGCTGGTGTTTGCCAATCTGGGCGTGTTCAGGCCTTTGCTGGATTTGCTCTGCCGCCGTATGGGCGGCGAACTGAACGCGCTGTTTCGCACCACCACGGCCTTTACCGTGTTGCGCGCGGGCGAGGCAGTGAATGTGCTGCCCACCGGCGCGGAACTGCGCCTGAACGCCCGCATGCTGCCCGGCGAAACCATCGAAGGGACGCTGGCGGCCCTGCGCCGCCGCGTGCGTGACCCGCGTGTGGAGGTAAGCCTGCTCAAGGGGCTTGCGCCCTCCGCCTGCTCCGGTACCGACGGCGAGGGCTACGCAGCCCTGCGGCGCGCCGTGCAGCAGGTGTACCCCGGGGTGCTGATCTCCCCGTACCTGATGATTGCCTGCAGCGACGCGCGGCACTACGAGGGGCTGTGCGGGCACGTGTTCCGCTTCTCCGGCATGCCGCTTTCGGCGGAGGAGCGTCGCATGATCCACGGCGTGGACGAGCGCATTTCCGAAAGTACGCTTGCCGACACGGTACGGTTTTTCCTGCGGCTGATGGTGAACGTCTGCGGGGAGGAGCACGCCTGAAAAACAAACGCAGTACAAAGCAAACGCATGTTTTCCGTTGACAACGCTCCCCGTATATGCTACTGTATACAAAATTCGCGAAAGGAGCCGACTATGAACCACTTTAGTCTGACCCTAAGCATTATCATTATTACCGTTGTCGTCCTAGTACGGGTTATCGTACGGGGTGACAACGTAATTTTGCGTATGCCAAGGGATTGGGCACAGGTGGCGGCATAGCCTTAACGGCTTGATCGTACCCCCCGAACCGTGGAATACGGTTCGGGGGGATTTTTTTATCGGGAGGCGGAAAGCATGAAGCTCAGCGGCGCGCAGATACTGATGGAGATTTTCCGGGAGCACGGGGTGGATACGGTGTTTGGCTATCCCGGCGGAGCGGTGCTTACTCTTTATGATGAGATTTACAAAGCCTCCGGCTGGCTTTCGCACATCATCACCTGCCATGAGCAGGCGGCCGCGCACGCGGCCGACGGCTATGCCCGCGCCACGGGCAAAACCGGCGTGGTGCTGGCTACCTCCGGCCCCGGCGCGACCAATCTGGTAACCGGCATCGCCACCGCCTACCTGGATTCCACCCCGATGGTGGCGATCACCGGCAACGTGGCCTGCCCGCTGATCGGCCGGGACAGCTTTCAGGAAGTGGACATTACCGGCATCACGATGCCGATTACCAAGCATAACTTCATGGTTAAGGATGTAACCCGGCTGGCCGATACCCTGCGCGATGCCTTCCGCATTGCCGCGGGCGGCCGCCCCGGCCCGGTGCTGGTGGATATCCCCAAGGATGTGCAAACCGCCGCCTGTGAGTTTACCCCCGCCGCGCCGCATGACGCCGCCAAAACTAGAGCCCTTGACCCCGGGGCGGTGGAGCGCGCCGCTGCGCTGATCCGCGAGGCGCGGCGCCCCTTCCTGTACGCGGGGGGCGGCGTGGTTTCGGCGGGCGCGGGCGAGGCCCTGCTGCAGCTGGCGGAAACGCTGGGTGCGCCGATCGGCGCCAGCATGATGGGGCTTTCGGCCGTGCCCAACAGCCACCCGCTGTTCCTGGGCATGACGGGCATGCACGGGCGCTACGCCGCCAGCAAGGCGCTGGATCGGTCGGATTTGATTATCGCGGTGGGCACGCGCTTTTCCGACCGGGCTACGGGCAACAAGCAGGCGTTTTCCAAGGATCGGCGGGTGCTGCACATCGACATCGACCCCGCCGAGATCAGCAAGAACATTCCCGCCTATGTGGCGCTGGTGGGGGATGTGCGGCTGGCGCTGGATGCGCTGAACGGCGCGGGCCTGCCCCACTCCGACCCCGCGTGGCTGGAGGAGGTGCGCGCGCTGATGGCCGCGCCCGACAACCACCTGACCATGGACCCCGAGCGCCTGAACCCGCAGCTGGTGCTCAATGCCCTGAACGCCCGGCTGCCCGCCGATAGCCCCGTGGCGACCGACGTGGGCCAGCACCAGATGTGGGTAGCGCAGTATTACCGGTTTGAAAAGCCGCGCACGTTCATCACCTCCGGCGGGCTGGGCACGATGGGCTTCGGCATGGGGGCGGCCATGGGCGCCTGCATCGGCACGGGGTTGAAAAAAACCGTGCTGGTAACCAGCGACGGCAGCTTCCACATGAACATGAACGAGCTGGCGACCGCCGTGGCAAACCGCCTGCCGCTGCTGGTGCTGGTGCTCAACAACAGCGTTCTGGGCATGGTGCGGCAATGGCAGACGATGTTCTTTGGCAAGCGCTACTCCAATACCACCCTGAACCGGCCCACGGACTTCTGCCTGCTGGCGCAGGCGTTCGGGGCCAAGGGGCTCAGGCTGGAAACGCTGGACAAGCTCGACGCCGTGCTGGACAAAGCTTTCGCCACGCCCGGCCCCGTGGTGGTGGATGTGCGCATCCACCGCGACGAGATGGTGCTGCCAATGATCCCGCCCAACGGAACCATTCAGGACATGATTTTAAGGGGGTAACCACATGCAAGCGGAACGGCTGACCCTCGCGCTGCTGGTGCGCAACGAATCCGGCGTGCTCACGCGCATCTCGGGGCTGTTTGCCCGCCGGGGTTTCAACATCGACAGCCTCTCCGTGGGCGAAACGCAGGACCCGCGGGTGTCGCGCATTACCGTGCAGGCGGCGGGTGACGATTATGTGCGCGACCAGCTGGTGCACCAGTTGGAAAAACTGCACGATGTGCAGGTGGTGGAGCAGATGGCGCCGGAGCGCACGGTGCTGCGGGAGCTGCTGCTGGTTAAGGTGCGCGCCGCGCCCGACACCCGCGCCCAGGCGCTGGACGCGGTTACGGTGTTCCGCGCCAAGGTGGTGGACCTGACCCCTACCGCCATGACCATGGAACTGACCGGGGAAAAGGGAAAACTGGACGCCTTTATCGACTTTCTGGAACCGATGGGCATCATCGAGGTGTGCCGCACGGGCGTAACGGCCATCGGCCGGGGCGAATCCGTGCTGACCCAAAAAGAGGAGGAATAACCATGGCAACCATGTATTACGAAAAAGATTGTGACCGGACCTACCTCACGGGCAAAAAAATCGCGGTGATCGGCTACGGCAGCCAGGGCCACGCCCACGCCTTGAACCTGCGCGACAGCGGCTTTGATGTGACCGTCGGCCTGTACGCGGGCAGCAAATCCGCCGAGGCGGCGCGCGCCGCGGGCCTGCCCGTGCTGCCCACGCGCGAGGCTGTGGCCGCGTGCGATGTAATCATGGTGCTGGTGAATGACGAAAAGCAGGCCGCCCTCTACAGGCAGGATATCGCCCCCGCGCTGAGCGCCGGCAAGACCCTCGCCTTTGCCCACGGGTTTAACATCCATTTCGGGCAGATTGTGGTGCCGTCGGATGTGGCGGTCATCATGATTGCCCCCAAGGGGCCGGGGCACACCGTACGCAGCCAGTTTCAGGAAGGCAAGGGCGTGCCCTGCCTGATCGCTGTGCATCAGGACCCGCGCGGGGATGCCAAGGGCATCGCGCTGGCGTGGGCGGCGGGCATCGGCGGCGCGCGCGCGGGCGTGCTGGAAACCACCTTCCGCGAGGAGACGGAAACCGACCTCTTTGGCGAGCAGGCCGTGCTCTGCGGCGGCGTGACCGCGCTGATGAAGGCGGGCTTCGACACCCTTGTGGAGGCGGGCTACCAGCCGGAAAGCGCCTACTTTGAGTGCGTGCACGAAATGAAGCTCATCATCGACCTGGTGGTGGCGGGCGGCATGAACTTCATGCGCTACTCCATTTCCGACACTGCGGAATATGGCGATTACACCACCGGCCCGCGCATCATTACGGAGGAAACCCGCAAGGAAATGAAGAAAGTCCTTACCGAGATTCAAAACGGCGTATTCGCCCGCAACTGGATTTTGGAAAATCAGGCGAACCGCCCCAGCTTTAACGCCATGCGTACCGCCGCGCAGAACTGCCTGCTGGAAAAGACCGGCGCGGAGCTGCGCGCCAAGATGAGCTGGCAGAAGCCCGCCGATAAGGGGGATCGGGCATGAGCCGTTCCGACGCTGTCAAGCGCGGGCCGGAGCGCACCCCTCACCGCGCGCTGCTCAAGGCCTGCGGCATTACCGACGCGCAGATGGACAGGCCCTTTGTGGGCATTGTCAACTCCTACAGCGAAGTGGTGCCCGGGCACATCCATCTGGCACAGATCGCCCGCGCCGTGAAGGACGGGGTGCTGTCGGCGGGCGGGACGCCGTTTGAGTTTAACACCATCGCCGTGTGCGACGGCATCGCCATGGGGCACGAAGGCATGCGCTACTCGCTTTGCACCCGCGAGCTGATCGCCGATACGGTGGAGTGCATGGCCCGCGCCCACGCGTTTGACGCGCTGGTGTTCATCCCCAACTGCGATAAAATCGTGCCGGGGATGCTCATGGCCGCCGCGCGGCTCAACCTGCCGTGCATCTTCGTATCCGGCGGGCCCATGCTTTCGCTGGACGGGCGCGACCTGAACAGCGCCTTCGAAGCCGTGGGCGCGTACATGGCCGGCAAGCTGGATGCGCAGGCCCTCGCCTGTGTGGAAAACGAAGCCTGCCCCACCTGCGGCTCCTGCTCGGGCATGTTTACCGCCAACTCCATGAACTGCCTGACTGAGGCCGTCGGGCTGGCGCTGCCGGGCAACGGCACCCTGCCCGCGCCCTACGCCGCGCGGGTGCGGCTGGCCAAGGAGGCCGGGGTGCAGGTGATGGAGCTGTATCGCCGCAACCTGCGCGCGCTGGATGTGCTGACCCCCGAAGCGGTGGAAAACGCGCTCACGGTGGATATGGCGCTGGGCTGCTCCACCAACACCGCGCTGCACCTGGCCGCCGTCGCCCACGAGGCGGGCGTGCCTTTCAGCCCCCGCTGGATCAATGAGGTGAGCGAAAAGACCCCCAACCTCTGCAAACTGGCGCCCGCAGGCAAGCACCACATGCAGGATTTGCACGCCGCGGGCGGCGTGCCCGCCGTGATGGCGGAACTGCGCACGCTGGGGCTGCTGCATGAGGATTGCCCCACCGCGACCGGCCGCACCGTGGGCGAAAACCTGCAAAGCGCCCGCAACCAGAACCCCGAGGTGATTCGCACGGCGCAAACCGCCTACGCGCCGCAGGGCGGGCTGGCGGTGCTGTTCGGCAACCTCTGCGAGGGCGGCGCGGTGGTCAAGCAAAGCGCCGTGGCTCCGGAGATGCTGCGCCATACTGGCCCCGCGCGCGTGTTTGAAGGCGAGGAGGCCGCCGTGGCCGCCATCTACGCCGGGCAAATCCGCCCGGGCGATGTGGTGGTGATCCGTTACGAAGGCCCCGCGGGCGGCCCCGGCATGCGGGAAATGCTTTCGCCGACCAGCGCCATCGCGGGCATGGGGCTGGACAGGCAGGTGGCGCTCATTACCGACGGGCGCTTCTCGGGCGCTACGCGTGGCGCGGCCATCGGGCACATCAGCCCCGAAGCCGCCGCCGGGGGGCTGATCGCCCTGATTCAGGAAAACGACCCCATTGAGATCGACATCCCCGCCAAGCGGCTCTCCCTGCGACTATCCGAGGAGGAGCTGGCTGCGCGGCGCGCCGACTTTACGCCGCCGGTACGCCCGGCGGTCACGGGGTACCTCAGGCGCTACGCCGCGGCCGTCTCCTCAGCGGATCAGGGAGCGGTATTCAAACCCGTGCCCGACCGGTAAAGCCCGGCGGGCATGAGGAGCAAAGGAGCGGATCAGGATGTCACAGGTACGAATTTTCGATACCACCCTGCGTGACGGAGAACAGGCCCCCGGCTGCAGCATGGATCTGGCGGAAAAGATCGAGGTTGCCCAGGCGCTGGAACGCATGAAGGTGGACGTGATTGAGGCGGGCTTTGCCATCGCCTCGCAGGGGGATTTCGAATCGGTGCGCGCCATTGCGGGGGCGGTGCGCAACTGCACGGTAGCCAGTCTTTCCCGCGCGACTGCCAAGGATATCGACGCGGCCTGGGAGGCCGTCAAGGGCGCGAAGATGCCGCTGATCCACACGTTTCTGGCTACGTCGCCCACGCACATGCAGTACAAGCTCAAAATGAGCGAGGAAGAAGTGCTGGACACCATTGCCCGGATGGTAGCCTATGCGCGCAACCTCTGCCCGCAGGTGGAGTTTTCCGCCGAGGATGCGATGCGCTCCGACCCGGTGTTTCTGGCTAAGGCGGTGGACACGGCGCTGCGTGCGGGCGCGCAGGTGATCAACATCCCCGATACGGTCGGCTACGCCACCCCGGCTGAAATGGCACAGACGATTGCGTACCTGAAAACCAATGTGGAAAACATCGACACCGTGACCCTGTCGGTGCACTGCCATGACGATCTGGGGATGGCGGTCGCCAATTCGCTGGCGGCGGTGGCGGCGGGTGCCGGGCAGGTGGAGTGCACCGTGAACGGCATCGGCGAGCGCGCGGGCAACGCCGCGCTGGAAGAGCTGGTTATGGCCATCCATACGCGGCCCGACCTCTACCCGATGGGCGTGGGGGTGGATACCACCCGCATTTCGCCCACCAGCCGGTTGGTGTACAGCATTCTGGGCGTGAACGCGCCCATCAACAAGGCGATTGTAGGGCAAAACGCCTTCGCGCACGAGGCGGGCATCCACCAGCACGGCGTGATGGCTAACCGCGCCACCTATGAGATCATGACCCCCGAAAGCATCGGCCTGATGCAAAACCGCATGGTGCTGGGCAAGCACAGCGGCCGCCACGCCGTGGAGGAGCGCCTCAGCGCCATGGGCTACACCCTGGGCAAGGAGGAGCTGGACACGCTGTTTGCCCGCTTCAAGGAGCTGTGCGACCGCAAGAAGGTCATCAGCGACCATGATCTGGAGGCGCTGGCCCTGCACCGCCTGAGCGGGCTGACCACAGGCGGCGGCTACAAGCTGGAACGCTTTACCGTCAACAGCGGCAACTATGTTACCAGCAACGCCGTCATCAGCGTCCTGCACGAGGGCGAGCGGCATGAGGAGGTCGCTTTGGGCGACGGCCCCATCGACGCGGCCTTCAATGCAGTGGATAAGCTGATCCCCACGGCGGAACATTCGCTGGAGGATTACACCATCCAAACCATTTCCGAAGGCAAGGACGCGCAGGGCGAGGCGATCGTCAAGATTCGCAGCGGCGATCGGGTGGTTACGGGCCGCGGGCTTTCCACCGACGTGGTGGAGGCCAGCATCCTGGCCTACATCAACGGGATGAACAAGCTGTGACGCGCGGGCGGACGCGGCGGGGGCAACCCCGCCGCACCCCCGCGCCATGAGGTGACGCATGACGACCATCGAAATCTTCGACAGCACGCTGCGCGACGGTGCGCAGGGGGAGGGCATCTCCTTTTCCGTGAGCGACAAGCTGGGCATCCTGCGTGCGCTGGACGCGTTCGGGGTGGATTACATCGAGGCGGGCAACCCCGGCTCCAACCCCAAGGATATTGAGTTTTTCCGCCGCGCGGCCGAGCTGAAGCTGCAAAACGCGCGCCTGTGCGCCTTTGGCAGCACCTGCCGCAAGGAGACGCAGCCCGGCGAGGATGCCAACGTCCTCTCGCTGGTAGCGGCGGGCACCCCGGCCGTGGCGATTTTCGGCAAGTGCTGGGATTTGCACGTATCCCAGGTGCTGGGCACCACGCTTACGGAAAACCTGCGCCTGGTGGGGGAAACCGTGCGTTTTTGCAAACAGGCGGGCAAGGAAGTGATTTTCGACGCGGAGCACTTCTTTGACGGCTACCGTAATAACCCCGGCTACGCCATGCGCGTGCTGCATGCCGCGCAGGAAGCGGGGGCGGATGTGCTCTGCCTGTGCGATACCAACGGCGGCACCCTGCCCGATGAATTGCGCGCGGTGGTCGGCAAGGTGTGCGAGGCCTTCCCGCAGGTACGGGTGGGCATCCACTGCCATAACGACAGCGGCTGCGCCGTGGCCTCGTCGCTGCTGGCGGTGCGGGCAGGCGCCACGCACGTGCAGGGCACGTTTACCGGCATCGGCGAGCGCTGCGGCAATGCCGACCTGAGCGCCATCCTGCCCAACCTGCGGCTTAAAATGGGCCTGAACTGTAAGGGCGACCTGCCCAACCTGCGCCATACGGCTGCCCGGATTTCGGAGCTGTGCAACATGACGCTGTTTTCCGGCAAGCCCTACGTGGGGGTGAGCGCCTTTGCGCACAAGGGCGGCATGCACATTGACGGCGTCAGCAAGGTGAGCCGCTCCTTTGAGCACGTGCCCCCCGAGGCGGTGGGCAACGAGCGCCGCTTCCTGATGAGCGAGGTTTCCGGCCGCACCACGGTGCTGGCAAAGCTGGCGACGGTCGCGCCGGAGCTGCATAAAAGCTCGCCGGAGGTGGCGCAGATCGTGGCGCGCCTCAAAGAGCTGGAGCATGAGGGCTTTCAGTTTGAGGCGGCGGACGCCAGCTTCGAATTGATGGTGCTCAAGGCGCTCAACCGCTTTACCCCGCACTTTTCGCTGAGCATGTACCGCATCAGCGGCGAGTACCCCTGCCCCGACGGGGATCAGAGCGCCTCGGCCATGCTCTCCGTGCAGGTGGACGGGCAGCAGGAAACCACCGCCGCCATGGGCAACGGCCCTGTGCACGCGCTGGATACGGCGCTGCGCAAAGCCCTGTCGGTATTTTACCCCGAGGTGGCGCGCATCCGCCTGACGGATTACAAGGTGCGCGTGCTGACCGGGCAGGCGGCCACGGCCTCCACCGTGCGCGTGCTGATTGAGAGCAGCGACGGCGACGATAGCTGGACCACCGTGGGCGCATCCACGGACATCATTGCCGCCAGCTGGCAGGCGCTGACGGATTCCATCGAGTACCGACTGCACCAGAAGGAGGCGAAACCCCTGTGTCCATGACGATGACCCAGAAAATCCTGGCCGCGCACTGCGGCCGCGAAACCCTCGCCCCGGGGGACATGATCCTGGCGGACGTGGATCTGTCGCTGGGCAACGACATCACCGCGCCGGTAGCCATCAACGAGTTCCGCAAGGCGGGCTGCGGCGGCGTGTGCGACGCCTCGCGCATCGCGCTGGTGATGGATCACTTTGCCCCCAACAAGGATATCAAGGCGGCTGAGCAGACCAAGCAGGTGCGGGAGTTTGCCGCCGAAAAGCAGATCAGCCGTTTCTTTGACGTGGGGGAAATGGGCGTGGAGCACGCGCTGCTGCCGGAAAAGGGCATGGTGACCGCCGGTGATCTGGTGATCGGCGCGGACAGCCACACCTGCACCTACGGCGCGCTGGGCGCATTTTCCACAGGCGTGGGTTCCACCGATCTGGCGGCCGCGATGGCTTACGGCAAGGTGTGGCTGCGGGTGCCCTCCGCCATCCGGGTGGAGCTGACGGGCAGGCTCCGGCCGTATGTGTCCGGCAAGGATGTGGTTTTGCACCTGATCCACACCATCGGCGTGGACGGGGCGCTGTACCAGTCGCTGGAATTTGCCGGTGAGGGCGTGGCCGCCCTGAGCATGGACGACCGCCTGTGCATCTGCAACATGGCGATTGAGGCGGGGGCGAAAAACGGCATCTTCCCTGTGGACGAACAGACCCTCGCCTACCTGACCGAGCACGGCGCCAAGCCGCCCCGTGTGTTTGCAGCCGACGCGGACGCGGTGTACGACAGTACCCTGCGCATCAATCTGAGCACCCTCACCCCGATGGTCGCCTTCCCGCACCTGCCGGAAAACGGTCGCACGTTTGACCAGATTGGCGATATCCGCATCGATCAGGTGGTGGTCGGCTCCTGCACCAACGGGCGCATCAGCGACCTGCGCACGGCGGCGGCCCTGCTCAAGGGGCGCAAGGTGGCGCCGGGCGTGCGCGCGCTCATCATCCCCGCGACGCAGGCCATCTGGCTGCAGGCGGTGCGCGAAGGGCTGATGGATATTTTTATCGAGGCGGGCTGCGCGGTATCCACCCCCACGTGCGGCCCCTGCCTGGGCGGCCACATGGGCATCCTTGCCAAGGGGGAGCGCTGCGTGGCCACCACTAACCGCAACTTTGTGGGGCGCATGGGCGATCCGCAAAGCGAGGTGTATCTGGCCGGGCCCGCGGTGGCCGCGGCTTCGGCGGTGCTGGGCCGCATCGCCTCGCCGGACATGTTGTGACCGTCGCCCAAAGAAAGGAGCATCCCGATGCAGATTCAAGGCAACGCCCTTTGTTATGGCGATAACGTGGATACAGACGTCATCATCCCCGCGCGGTACCTGAACACCTCCGATCCGGCGGAACTGGCAGCCCATTGCATGGAGGACATCGACCCCGACTTCCTGAAAAAACGCAAGCCTGGGGATATTCTGGTGGCGGGGCGCAACTTCGGTTGCGGCTCCTCGCGGGAGCACGCGCCGCTGGCCATCCGCACGGCGGGCATCAGCTGTGTGGTGGCAAAGAGCTTCGCGCGCATTTTTTACCGCAACGCCATCAACATCGGCCTGCCGATTGTGGTGTGCGACGGCGTTTTTCACGACGGCGACGCGTTGTCTGTGGACCTGACCGCCGGGGTGCTGGAAAACAGAACCACCGGCGAGCGGTATACGTTTCCGCCGTTTCCGCCGTTCCTGCAAAAGATTATTGAAGCGGGCGGGCTGATGAACGCCATGGCGGGAGGCGATATGCAATGACCTACCGTGTTGCGCTGGTGCCCGGCGACGGCATCGGCCCGGAAATTGTGCAAAGCGCAGTGGCCGTGCTGGAGGCCGTGGGCGTGAAATTCGGTCTGACCTTTGCCTTTGATACGGTGCTTGCCGGGGGCTGCGCCATCGACCGGACGGGCGAACCGCTGCCCGCCGACAGCCTGCGCCGCTGCCTTGACAGCGACAGTGTGCTGCTGGGCGCGGTCGGCGGCCCGCAGTGGGAAACGCTGCCCGGCCACCTGCGGCCGGAGCGCGCGCTGCTGGGCATCCGCAAGGAGCTGAACCTGTACGCAAACCTGCGGCCCGCAAAGCTGATGCCGGAGCTGGCCGCCGCCTCGCCCCTGCGCGCGGATATCGCCGCCCGGGGCGTGGATTTGCTGATTGTGCGCGAGCTGACCGGCGGCATGTACTTCGGCCCACGTGGGCGTGGACAGGGGGACATGGGCGAGAACGCCTTTGACACAGAAATCTACAGCCGCGGGGAAATTGAGCGCATCGGCCGCGTAGCCTTCGACACCGCCCGCAAAAGGGGCAGTAAAGTATGCAGCGTGGATAAGGCCAATGTGCTGGAAAGTTCGCGCCTGTGGCGGGAAACGATGCACGCGCTGGCCGCCGCCTACCCGGATGTGGCGTACAGCGATATGCTGGTGGATAACGCCGCCATGCAGCTGATCCAAAACCCGGCGCAGTTTGACGTGATCGTAACCAGCAACCTGTTTGGGGATATCCTCTCCGACGAGGCTTCGCAGCTGACGGGTTCCATCGGGCTGCTTGCCTCCGCATCGCTGGGGGACGGCACGCGCGGCATGTACGAGCCGATTCACGGCTCCGCACCGGATATCGCCGGGCAGGGCATTGCCAACCCGATTGCAACCATCCTTTCCGCCGCGATGATGCTGGATTTGTCCTTCGGGCAGGCGGAGGCGGCCCGCACCGTTGAAAACGCGGTGCAGGCGGTGTTGCGCTCCGGCGCGCGCACCCGGGATATCGCCGCGGGCGGCGCGTATCTGCCGGGTGCGAAAATGACCGCGCGCATTATCGCAGCGCTGTAAGGCGCGCAAAAGCAAGGGATTTCCCGCCTGCCCTGCCGGGCGGCTGCCGCAATGCTGGCGGAGGTGCCGATCGCGCAGGAACTGCAAGGGCAATACGGCGGAGGGGAACGGAGCCGTGTGCCGACAGTTGCGTGCCCAGGAGGACACTTCGTTTCGTGTGCCGGGGGGGTTAAGCGATAGGCAGACCCCGCAGGTAATATGCCGCCGGAATTACACCAAAGAAGATAGCGAACCGGCCGGAGAGGAAATGCTTCTCCGGCCGGACTGCCTGTCAAAGAATCTCAGCAAAACGCTGTTGCTGCACGCCTGATAGCCCTGCGGGCTGCTCGCTCGCTTGCACTGGAGGTTGCGACAAAAGACTTTGGGGCTTTGCCCCAAACCCCACCAAGGGTTTCACCCTTGGAACCTGACAAGGGATTTCATCCCTTGACCCACTTTTAATAAGCTAACCGGCTGGAGAAGGGATGCTACTCCGGCCGGCTTTATGTGTCATTCGAAAAGGAAAACCGCCATCAGCCGCGCTCGTTGGGGCCAAGCCCCTCCAGAATGAGCGGCACACAGCGTTCCAGCCGTGCCAGCCGTGTGGCGGATTGCTTCGCCTGCCCCAGGTATAGCGCATAGGCGCGCCTGCGGCCGGGGGTGAGCGACTCAAACGCCGTGCGCAGCACCGCGTCGGCAGCCAGCCGGTTGGTCAGTTCCTGCGGCATCGGCTGCGCGGCGGGCGGGGCGAAGGGAACGTCGATGCCTGCATCCTCCAGCGCGACGGCATCCCGCAACAGGGCCGACAACGCTGCGGAGACCTGCTCTACGGCCTGCACTGTGGTAAAGCGGGCCATGCGCATGGCCTGCGAGTTTTCGCCGGGGGCTGCCAGCAGCCCCGTGGGACTTTGCAGCAGCGCGCCCTTGAAAAACCCGAGCGCGGCGCTCTCCTTAAAGTGGTAGAGGATGGCGATGTTGGCGCCGTTGTGTACGTAGCAGGGCTTGCCCCATTTGAGGGTTTCCTGCAGGCCGGCCTTACGCACCAGGGCACGCAGCGCCGTCAGGATATCCTGCCAGGCGGGCGCCTGCGCGAACCAGGCATCCACGCGGGGGTCGGTTTCGGGGGTTTGCGTCATAAGCACTCCTTTCGGCCTTCACGGCCTTCTGTCGGAGCGGAGGGGGCGGATCAGCGTCCGTAACGCGGGTCCACCGTGGGTTTGCCGTCCCGGTCCAGCAGCGGGGTCAGGCCGCCTGCGTAGCCGGATTGGTGGAACAGGTAAAGGATACCCGTTTCCCGGTCAACCCAAACCTCGGTGGTGGTCATCGCCCCCTGACGGTATACTTTTTCAAACCGCTTGTCATCGTTTTCCCACATGCAGAAGACTCCTTTCCCGGATGGCGTTTGTTACCATTCCAGTATAAACGGGTGGCATACCGTCGGCAAGGGCTTGCCGCGCAAGACCGCGCCATGCTGTTTGCGGGGCGCATTTTTCCCGTCCAACCGACACGGCGCGGGTTATCTGGCAACCTACAGAAAACGGTGTCAAACCGTGCGGGCATGGGTACAATGTCATTGTAAGATCCCGGTGCAAACGGCAAGCCCGTCGGCACCGGCCGAAAGGACGGATGCCCGTGAAGGTTTCCCGAACCCGAAAAGCAGCCTCGCTGGGCGCGATGCTGTTGGCCGTGGCTCTGACCGCGGCCTCCTGCAGCGCCCCCGCTGCGACATCCACCCCCTCCGCGGCCCCTGCCGCGGCCCAAACTACAACAGATCCATCGGAGGATTATCAGACGATGAGTGCGAAAGAAGCCAAACAGGTTCTGGATACGGAAACCGACGTCACCCTGGTGGACGTGCGGGAACTCTCGGAATACGAGCAGGGGCACATCCCCAACGCGAAATTGCTGCCGCTGGGGTCGCTGTCCGGGCTGGCCGCCGACGAGCTGCCGGATAAGAACGCCAAAATCATGGTGTACTGCCGCAGCGGCAGCCGCAGCCGCATGGCCGCGCGCACGCTGGCGGGGCTGGGCTATACCCAGGTGATCGACATCGGCGGCATCCTGAACTGGCCGTACGATATCGTAAGGGATTGAGCCCGAAACGGATAGCAAGTGAAAGAAAGCGCCCCCTGTGCGGAGAAACGGCATCCGCGCAGGGGGCGCTTTTTGTGGCAGGGGGACGGAGGGTTATACCAGCCGGAAGGGAAACAGATTGCGGTTTACGATCACGTGAATCTGGCTGGAACTGATCGGGAGCACATTTCCCTTCGTGCATTCAGCATCAAACTGAGAAATGCGTCTTTCGATCGCCTGCAGGTGGCTGAGGTATATCCGGGGCAGAATTTCTGCGTTCTCCTCGCAGCGGGTATAAATAATAATCTGGTGCAGCGCGTTGGCGCGAAGCCACTGGCACAGGGCTATCCACCAGGTGCGGTCGGTATCCCCCAGAGAAAGGCCATATAGAACCATCACATGGCTCCAGTTGATCCTGTCCAGAAACTTTGCATTGTTGCCGGTGTGCAGCATGTCGTTGGTGGAAGGCTTACAGAAGCCAAGCTTCAATTCCTCCGACTTTCCGAAATCATTGGGGATCTGCCCGAGGTTATCAACCCCTAAAATGATTCGCTGGCCCATCGTGCCATGGATATGCAGCACATCCTGCACGTAGCCCCAATCGATTTGACCCGGCAAGTTCAGTTCTCTTCTCGCACGAAGGACCAGAGCAAGGCACTGGTCCAGTACGGTTGTGTAGTTGAAGGTCACAAAACGAAAAGCATCATGGTTGTTCTGCCGGACGGGGAGGGTGTGCCTGAGCGTTTCCAGCGACTGTCGTCCCTCGGGCGTCAGGTGTTCACGCAACGTTGCTCGCAGATTGACAAAGGCTTGCAGTATCTCCTCTTGATGCGCTGCAACCTGCGCACGGCTGTTTTCCGTCAGGAAGTACTGGTGCAGGTGTTCTACCAAATCATTCTGTAAACTGTAAAACTGATGCAATCCCTCGTTGTTGTGAGGGAATCGGCTGGAAAGCATGCCTAATGCGCGTTCCAAATCCGCCCAAAGCTCTGCTCTTGGGCCTAATTGGTCAAAGAGCGCAGTCTTGGCTTGCCGGATGGATTCGCTGTTGCTTGGCGCGGCTTGATACACTCTTAAAAAGTCGCGGTAGCTTGTGCGCAACCCCATGCTCAGGTCAAACCCGTTGCCCAGAAGAAAGGTGTAATTCATAACCATGTACCTCAATCTACGTTGTACATCGGCGCCAGTGTGCTTATATAGTGGGAAAACCGTTGTTGTTGACCACAACGTGGATTCTTCTTTCCAGATTCATGTGAAAGACTTGATCCTGATAGGATAGAAATTTTCTGAGCATTCTTCTCTCCATAGAAAGACAATTATGTTGATTATAGATTGCCGTTTCGAGATAGGCATGAATAATCAGATGGCGATTTGTATTAAAATTTAACCACTCGCCGATCATTTGCCACCAGACCTTGTCTGTCTCACCCAGAGAAGAGCCGCACACGATGATAAAATGACTGTTCTCAATCAGATTAGCGATTTGCTGCGGGTAGCCATTCTGTAATAACGAATTAACATATGGCTTAACCAGACACTCTGTTAAATCATCCGGACGACCAAAATTGTTGACAGCCTGCGAAATATCGTTGATCCCCAGTAACAGATGTCTGTTATGATCTGCAGCAATGGCATTGCCGTGAATGTGAACCACTTCAGGATTATTCCCCAGGATAGTGTCCAGACGGTAAGGGTTTTGCCTTGCGCCATGGCTGGGACTGTAGGCATAGGAAAGGCAACGATCAAACACATCGGTAAAGTTAAAAGAAACGAAAGCATAATGATTTTCAGCCGACTTGTTGTTCTGCAGCCAGGAGAGGATGTTGTTGCGGGGTATGTTGCTCAGATGTGTAAACGGCGAGGTGATCGCAGTCTGAAAACAACGACAGATTCTTGTAGCTCTGGTTCCCGGAGAAAACGTCTTGTTTTTTTTAACAACAAAATCATGCAGTTTGATGGTAATATCATCGTGTAATTCAATGAAATCCCGGAACCCGTCCTCCGTTGGGGGATAGTAACCAGTTAAAATCCCAAGAGCTACCTCCAGATCCATCCAGAGGGGGGACGGAATGGATTGCATATGCTTAACCAGATACTCGCGGCTCTGCTGCAACGTTATGGTGAGCGCGGGGGTTGTCAGATAGTACTGGATAAAATCAGAGTAACTCGTTTTAAGTCCCATCCCCAGATCGAAACCGTTTCCGATAAAGAACGTGTAGTTCATAGGCGCACCTCTACTGAAACTTGACGGGGCTATCCGATTGCGGCCGTTGAAGGTTCCCATACGGGGCGGCGGAGAAGCAGGCTGCGCAGGTTGCGACAGGGGGGAGAAACGGCTTCTAAAAAGGGAAACAAAAAACACACCGGTCGGAATCCGGCCGTTAGATGTATACCGATTCGGAGTGAGGCGGCGAAAACCCCCGCACAGGAAAACAACGCGCAAATGCGGGTTACAGTTGCAGTATAGCATGCTTTGGGGGGAATTGGAAGTAGCAAATGCGTCTTATTGATGTATTTTATGGCCGAAAAGAACGATTTAGGACTAATGCTTACAGCGCCGCAACCGACCCGCAACAGCGCGCGTTTACTGCCGTACCGAATCAGATGCTGCCTGCGCCTGTTGCGGATGCACGGGCTTTTCCGCCTGCCGTTAAACCGGGTTATACCCTGTGCGCAGCCCCACGGCAGCCGGGATTGTCAAGCCCAAACCCCTGTGCTATAATAATTTGTACGGCGCAAGCGCAAATCCCCAACACCGGCCGCGCTCCGCGGCGAAAGAAGGATGCCTTATTCCTGATACCAGCGTTCGCATCGCCGTGGCCGGCACGGGCTATGTGGGCCTTTCCAACGCCGTGCTGCTGGCGCAGCGCCATCCGGTTACGGCTGTGGATATCCTGCCGGAAAAAGTGGCGCAGATCAACCGTCGGCAATCCCCGATTGTGGATCCGGAAATCGAAGCCTACCTGCGCGACCGCCCCCTGCAGCTGACTGCGACCACCGACGCGGCCGCCGCCTACCGCGACGCCGATTTTATCCTGATTTCCACCCCCACCAATTATGACCCGCATCAGAATTACTTCAATACAACCTCCGTCGAATCGGTGATCGAGCTGGCGCTGTCCGTCAACCCCCATGCCACGCTGGTGATCAAATCCACCGTGCCGGTGGGGTATACGCAGGGGCTTGCGCAGCGGTACGGCGTAAACCGGTTTCTGTTTTCGCCTGAGTTTTTGCGTGAGGGGCAGGCGCTTTACGATTGCCTCTACCCCAGTCGCATCGTCATCGGTACGCCGCCGGGCGACGAGGCGCTGCACGCCAAAGCGGAGCAGTTTGCCGCTCTGCTGCGCGAAGGTGCGCTCAGGCAGGACGTGCCCACCCTGCTGATGGAGCCCACCGAGGCCGAGGCCGTCAAGCTGTTTGCCAACACCTATCTGGCGCTGCGGGTGAGCTTTTTTAATGAGCTGGACACCTATGCCGAGGTGCGGGGGCTGAACTCCCGCAGCATTATCGAAGGGGTCTGCCTGGATCCCCGCATCGGCGCGTTTTACAACAACCCCTCCTTCGGCTACGGCGGCTACTGCCTGCCCAAGGATACAAAGCAGCTGCTGGCTAACTTTGACGATGTGCCCAACAACATCATCCGCGCGATTGTGGACGCCAACAGCACCCGCAAGGATTTTATCGCCGGGCAGATTATCGCGCGCAACCCCAAAGTGGTGGGCGTGTACCGCCTGACCATGAAGAGCCGCTCCGACAACTTCCGCGAATCCTCCATTCAGGGGGTCATGAAGCGCATCAAGGGCCGGGGCATCGAAGTGGTGGTGTACGAGCCGACGCTTACGGAGGACCGGTTTTTCAACAGCCGTGTGATCCGCGATCTGGAAACGTTCAAGCGCATGAGCGACGTGATCGTGACCAACCGCTATGCCGACGATCTGGCGGATGTGAAGCATAAGCTCTATACCCGCGATCTGTACTACCGGGACTGAAATCCCCGCACAACGGCGGCGGCAAAGGAGAACAACCGTGAAGCTCATCATCCAGATTCCCTGTTATAACGAGGCCGAAACCCTGACCATCGCGCTGAACGACCTGCCCCGCCACATCGACGGCGTGGATGAGATTGAGACGCTGATCATCAACGACGGCAGCCGTGACGATACCGTGCGCGTGGCACGCGAATGGGGTGTGAACCATATCGTGAGCTTCCGCCGCAACCGCGGGCTGGCTCGCGGCTTCATGGCGGGGCTGGACGCCTGCCTGCGCAACGGGGCGGATTTGATCGTCAACACCGATGCGGATAACCAGTACTGTGGTCAGGATATTGAAACGCTGCTCCAGCCCATCCTGCGCGGCGAGGCGGATATCGTGATCGGCGAGCGCCCCATCGACCAGACGGAGCACTTTTCCCCGATGAAGAAAAAGCTGCAGCACTTCGGCAGCTACATTGTGCGCAAGGCGTCCGGCACCGACGTGGTGGACGCGCCCAGCGGCTTTCGCGCCTACACGCGCGAGGCGGCGATGGGCATCAACGTCATCAACAACTACACCTACACGCTGGAAACCATCGTGCAGGCGGGCAACAGCCGCATGGCCGTGCGCTCGGTGCCGGTGCGCACCAACCCGGAGCTGCGCAAATCCCGGCTGTTCAACAGCATGTTCGCCTATGTGAAGCGCTCCATTGTAACCATCCTGCGCGCGTTTATGATGTACAACCCGCTGCGGTTTTTCGGCATTGTGGGCGGCGTGCTGTTCGGGGCCGGGTTCCTGCTGGGGCTGCGGTTTCTGGTGTTTGTACTGCAGGGCAGCGGCGCCGGGCATGTGCAATCGCTGATCCTGACCAGCATCCTGCTGCTGATGGGCGTGCTCACCTGGGTGGTCGGCATGCTGGCGGACATTACCGCCGCCAACCGCAAGCTGCTGGAGGATATCCAGTACCGCGTGCGCAAGCTGGATTACAGCGACGATCGCGCCAAACGCGACCGCGACGGGCAACCCGGCGCATAGGCCGGAAGGGAAACACGCACAGGGGGGCGGCCGGCAGTGCCGGCGGCCCTCTTTTGCTGCCCGCGCGCGCCTTGCTGCGCCTTGACAGCCCTGCTAAAAAAAGCTAAGATACCATCGATCGACTTCGTTATTTTCATTGAAATTGGACAGCCGGGAAGGGGGATTTGCCGTGCCGCAGACCCACACCGTCCGCAACGGAGTGCTTGCCGCGCTGCTGTGGGCGCTTTCACTGGCGGCCTTCTGCCTGCCGCTGGCCGCGCCGGTACCGGAGGCCGCGCAAACCGGCGTGGCGTGGACGCGCACGCTGCCCGCCACAGGCGCCTGGTTTGCGCTGGCGGTGGCGCTTGGGCTGGGGTATGCGTACCTTGCCCGACTGGAGCGCGCCTTTGGCAACATCCGGCTGTGGGTGCTGGCGGTGCTGTTCGCGACGGTTGCCACTCTGGGCGAGAGCTTCGCCCAGACCGGCACAGCCGCGCTGGCGACGGCGCGCCCGGGAATATCGTTTATCTATTTTGCGGGCCGCGCTTGCGCCTATTATGCGGGCATGGCGCTGCTTGTGCAGGCGCTGGCAGCGCCCGCGGCCGAACCGCCGCTGGCGTTTGCCGCCGATGCGCCAACCCCATACCCCACGGCCTCCGGCGGCGTAGCGCCGCAGCCCGCGCCCTGGCAGCCGGAAGCGGCCGGGTACGGCGCGCCGTATGCCGCGGCGGCTTCCGACGCCAGAGCTGCAGCCGCTTTGCAGGCGGCGCAGGCCTACCCCGCGTACCGCCCCCGGGAGAATGCGCCTGTAGTGCGCATGGGGCTGCCCGCGTGGGGGTACGCGCTGCTGCTGGCGCTGTGCTGGCTCCCGTACCTCATTACCGTTTGGCCCGGCACCGTGAGCAACGACAGCATTACCCAGCTGGCGGAGGTTTTTGGCCGCAAGGCGCTCAGCAACGGCAACCCGCTGTTTCAGACGGGGCTGGTGTGGCTGGCCGTGCAGGCGGGGCAGACGCTGCTTGGCTCGGCCGACGCGGCTGTGGCAAGCTATGTTTGCGTACAGGGCGCGCTGCTTGCGTGCCTGCTGGGCTATACCCTCAAACGGCTGGAAGAAACGCGCATGCCGCTGTGGCTGCGTGCGCTCGCCACGGCGTTTTACGCGCTGTGCCCGATTTTTCCGACGTTTGCGTTCTGTATGGGCAAGGACACCGCCTTTGCGATGGCGGTGCTGTGGTTTTCGCTGATGGTCTGGCGCGTGGTGCGCAGCAAGTGGCCGCCGATGCGCACCACCGTGGGGTTGTGCCTGAGCGCGGCGCTGTGCGCGCTGCTGCGTAATGCCGGGGCAGCCGTCGCGGCACTGACGCTGCTTGCGCTGCTCGGCTTTGCGATGGGCACGCACACCCGGCGGTGGCGCGCGCCCCTGCTGGCGCTGCTCACCATGGGCACGACCCTCGCGCTGTTGTACGGCGTGGCAATCCCGCGCCTGCAGGCGGCCGCGACCCCCGCCACCGAAAACTGGTCGGTGCCGCTGCAGCAGGTGGCGCGTACGGTAGCCAGTGAAGCGCTGACCCCGGAGGAGCGCGCAGCCATCGACCCCGTGCTGCCGGTGGACGAGCTTAAAGCGGCCTATGAGGGCGAGCTTTCCGACCCGGTTAAGGACCTGTGGCGCGCCGATGCGGATGCCGCCGCGCGGTCGGCGTTCTTTCAGGCGTGGCTGCGGCTGGGGCTCAAGCACCCGGCCACGTACCTGAGCGCGACGTTCCACAACGGGTACGGGTACCTGCTGCCCGGGTTTATCAGCACCATCAAGCCCACGTTCCTGCTGGGCATGGAAGGGCGCACCACGCTGATCGACGGGGCGTTCGACTTTACCGTAAACCCGAATGCCGACGCGCTCAAGAAAACACTCCAATCCCTGTACGGGGCGGCGCCGTTCCGGCTGTTGGTCGGGCCGGGCGCGTACGGGTGGATTACGCTGTTCGCATTCACAGCCATCTTGATCGGGCGGCGCTGGCGTAACGCCATCGCGGCGCTTCCGGCGCTGCTGACGCTGCTGGGGTGTCTGGTATCGGCGGTAAACGGCTATTTCCGCTATGCGCTGCCGCTGTATTGCATGGCCCCGGCGCTGCTGGCGATGGCCGCGCAGTCGCTCCGGCCGCCCCGGCCGGGCGGCGGCCGCTAAGGCGGCGCAATTTCACTTAGGGGGCCGCGGCTGTGCCGGGGCCGAAAGGACGGTTGGCATGAGGGCAATCCTCTCGGTGGTGCATCCCGCGTGGGTGCACCAGTTTCACCACATTGTGGAGCGGATGCGCGCGCGGGGGGACGAGGTGCTCATCCTCGCGGTGGATAAGGACGGCGCAGAGAGCCTCCTGCAGAGCTACGGCCTGCCTTACGTGCTGTGCGCGCGCGGCACAGGGCATAACTTTTTCCAGAAGGGCTGGCTTTTTGTGCGCCTGACGGTGGAATTTACTGTGCGCGCGCTGCGTTTTAAGCCGGACATCTGCATCGGCCGCGCCTCGCCGATGCTGGCGATCGCCGCGTGGGTATGCCGCAAGCCGCATCTTTTGTATGAGGATACGGAGGTCAGCAAGTTCAGCCTGCGCATCTGCAAACGCCTGAGCACCAAGCTGCTTACGCCGCGCACCTTCCTGACCGATCTGGGCCCCCGGCAGGAACGGGTGGATACGTACAAGGAGCTTTTCTACCTGCACCCCAGCGTGTTTACCCCCGACCGGCAGGTGTTGCGGGATACGGGCTTTAACCCGGATGAGCCTTACGTGCTGGTACGGTTTGTCGCATGGAACGCCAGCCACGATGTGGGCAAACACGGGCTGGACGACGCGGGGCAGCTTTCGCTGGTAAAACGGTTGGAGGCGACAGGCAACCGCGTGTGGGTCAGCAGCGAGAAGCCGCTGAGCCCGGCGCTGGAACCCTACCGCTTGCGCACGCCCTTCGCGCTGGCGCACCATGTGCTGGCGTTTGCCCGGCTGGTGTACAGCGAGGGCGCGACCATGGCCAGCGAGGCGGTTGTGCTGGGCGTGCACGCGCTGTATGTGAACGTGATCCGCAGCGGCAGCACCCACGAGCAGAGCGAGCGCTACGGCCTGCTGGATTGTTTCCACGACGGGGAGGATCGCTACGAGCGCGCGCTTGCGCGGGCGCTGGAGCTGCTGGCCGACCCTGCGCTGGAAGAAAGCGCGCGTGCCGGACGCGCAAAGCTGCTGGCCGAGAAGGTGGACATTAACGATTATTACATCGCCGAGGCGGACCGCCTCACGAAAGTCGGGAGGAAGGGCTGATGCTGGACTGGCTTGCGGTGGGCAACGGTTGGCGCAACCTGTACCTGCTGAGCGTGGCGCTGCAGGCGGCGGCGCTGGGGGTGCTGCTGCTGAAGCGGCGCGCGTGGCTGGGCTGCGGGCGGCTGTCGGCGTTCCTGTGGGGCGTGGCGGCTACGCCGTTTGTGCAGTATCTGTGGACGCTCCTGCTGGCCCTGGTGTGGCCGCACGCGCCCAAGGCCGTGTACATCGGCGTTTTGCCGGCGGCGGCGGGCGCATACCTGCTGGTTACGCTGCTGCGCAACCTGCGGGGGCTGGGCGGCCGGCTGCGCGCCGCGTGGGACTGGCTTACGCGCCTGTGCCGGCTGGACAGGCCCGCGCTGGTTTCGCTTTGCTTTGCGCTGGCCATGGCGCTGCTGCTGGCGCCCATCTGCGTGCGGCTGACCACCAGCACCTACCCCGCACAGGCGGACGCGGGCGAATACATGGCACTGGGGCAGCGATTCTGTGAGGATCGCAGCCTGCCGGAGCTGCTGGACAAGGATGACGCGACCGGGCACTTCCGCGGCAACTCGCACTTTCCGTCGCTGGAACTCTACATGGCTTACGGACTGTTCCACACCGGCGAAACGATCGGCTACCCCTACGATAAGCCCATGTTTACGGGGCTGGGGCTGTTGACGCTGTACCTGCTGGCGGCCTATGCGGCGCTGCTGATCCGCCTGACGCGCGGTAACCGCCGCTGGATCCTGCTGGGGCTACTGCTGTTCAATCTGGTGCCCAACTACGTGTACTCCCTCTCCGGCGCCTCGCGGGACGCGTGGCGTTGTCTGGCGCTGATGCTGGGCGCGGTGGCGCTGCTCGGGCTGACGCCGGGCGGCGGCTTACGGCGCTATTTGGGCAAGCTTCTGTGGATGGGGCTGCTTGGCTTTGCCGTGATGAGCGCGCATGTGGTTTGCTTTGTGGTGTGGCCCTTTATGGTACTGGCCTGGGCGCTTGCGCAATGGCTGTGGACCTTGCGGCGCGGCGCGGGCGGCGGCGGGCGCGCGCTGTTGCGGGCGGCGGGGTTATCGCTGGGGGCTGCGGCGGGCACGCTGACGGCCTACGCGGGCAACCTTTGGTGTTATTTCAAGTGGGGCGAGATGAGCCCCTGGCGGCTGATGACCACCTACACCGACGCGCCGTGGTACGCCCTGTACCTGCAAGGGGAGTATAAGCTGGAAGAAACGACCACGCACCTGAACTTCTGGCAGGCGCGTTACGATATCGTGATGGCGTACGCCACCCCGCTGGGCCTGTGGGGGCTGCGGCTGGCGCTGGCGGGGCTGCTGGGCGCGCTGGCCGCCCTTGTGGTGCGGCGTGTGCGGGTGAGTGGCGAGCAGCGGCGGTTGGAAGCGGCCGCGTCGCACGCCGACGGGCCGGTGCGTGTGTATGTAACCGAGGGGCCGCAGGGCGCGGAGCGCACAGCGCGGTTCCGCATGGTGGTTTCGGCGGCGCTGCTCACGCTGCTTACGCTGGCGCCGATGTCCGGCCTGCTGGACACGCCGATGTACAGCTTTTCCGGGTCGTTTTTAACCATGCAGCGGTATACGCTGCAATGGTACCTGTTCGCGGGCGGGGCGCTTGCGGCGGTGCTGGCGGCGCTGGAAGCCGAATGGCCCGCGCTGCTGGCCTGGGCGGGCGATCGGCTGCACCGCTTCCGCGCGGCGCTGCAAAAGCGCTGGCAGGGCGCAGGGCTGTGGGCACGGCGCATCCCGGCGCTGCTGGGCGCGTTGCTGTGCGTGCTGGCCTTCGCGCAGGGCACGCAGGAAAGCGGCTATGCCAACAGCTTCTACCGTTACGGCCGCCCGTTCCTGACCGACCCGGCCACGGCGCTGGATCAGAGCTTTCAGGAGCGGTACGAGCTGCTGATGAAATTGGACGCGCTGGTCACGGACGGCCGTAAAATTCTGGTCACGCGGCCGGGCTACCAGTACGCGCTGCATGCGCGGGGCTATATCCTGACCAGCAACCCCATCGTGCCGTTGATGAACCTGCCCCTTGCGGAGGTGGGCCCGGCGCTGGCGGCCGACAATGTGGTCGCCCTCTGCACCGAGCCGGATTTCTGGGATGAGCGGTATTACGCCCTGTCCACGCTGAGCGAGTACTTAAACAGCCTGCCGCCGGAGCAAATCCTTTCGGACGGGCATATGCGCGTGTACCTGCTGGACGCGTCGCTGGCGGCAGCGCTGAGGCAGTCGATGCCCAAAGCCGAAACGGGGACGTAACCCCAGGCTGAGCGGACGGCGGCGCGAGGGGGCAAACCGGGCCCGCGATGCACACCTCCGTGGTAAAAATCCGGAAGGACGGTACCCCCGCGCCATGGCCCGGCGCAATGGTTCGCTACTGGCCGCACGTCTTGCGTGGCGACCCGCCCCATGGTATGATACATCTTACAACGATTCTCTCAGGATTCGCCGGAAGGAGGTCGCCTATGAACTGTCCCAGCTGCGGAGCGATTTTGCCGCAGGGCGCGCAGAGCTGCCCCGCTTGCGGTGCGCCGCTTGCGGGCGCGCAGGGCTACGGCGGCTATGCTCCTCAGTACGGCGGTTATAATCAGGGCTTCGACCCGACGGCGTACAATCAGGGCTTTGACCCCACCTATGGGCAAGGCGGGTATAACACGGGCGGCTATCCGCCGGTAAACGGATACCCGCAAACGGGCTACCCGACCGGCTACGATACCGGAGCATATGGCGGGGCCAACTACGGGCAGGGGTACGACCCGACCGCCTACGGCTACCCGCAGGGCTATCAGCCGGTATACGGCAACTACCGCGCCCCGTCCGGCGAGCATGGGGCGCTGCTGAACGCGCTGGCCTACCTGCCGCGGGTGATCGTGGGGCTGTTCCGCGACCCGATGGAAACCCTGCAGGGTATGCTGGAGCGCAACGATGTGTATACCGGCGGCGTGGTGGCGGGGTTGTCGCTGCTGCTCACGTTTCTGTGCGCGATGCTGATGACCCGCAGCGTGATCTCGCTTGCGTTCGGCGGGCTGTCCGGCATGCTGAGCGCGCCGCTGGCGGCCGACGCGGCCAGCATGAACCAGGGCGTGAACTACATCGCGGGCAAGATCGCGGGGTCGCTAGGCGGCATCGCGGCGCTCTGCCAGCTGTTTGCGCTGGGGTTTCCGGCGGCGGTGTCGATGGTGTACCTGTGCGTGATGCGCAAGGTACGCTTCTCCTTCGCGCTTTTATCCAATGTGGTGGCGATTGTGACGCTGCCCAGCCTGGCCGCGTCGCTCCTGTGCATGCTGGGGAGCCTCCTGTCTCCCTTTATAGGGCTGGCGGTGCTGCTGGCGGGGCTGATCGCCAGCTACGTGCTTCTGTGTACGCTGATCGCCTGCATCACCGGGAAGCCGGAAGCGCAGGGCGTGCCGGTAAAGATCGCCGTGGTCTGTACGTCGGAGCTGCTCAAGATTCTGTTTATTCAGCTGATCGGCGGCGCGCTGATGAGCGCGGCCATCAACACCGTATCGGGGCTGATCGGCACCATGGGCAGCCTGTTGTAGGGCAGGGTGCAAATCAGATGAAAATTGCGGCGGGGTTCCGGCAGGAGCCTCGCTGTTTTGTATCAAAAAGTTTATGAAAGCGCTTGACATTGACGTTACGTCATGGTTTACGATAGGCTTGCGGTTGGAAAAAACGGCCAAAGGGGAGGGGTTGCGATGATGACGGTGCACGCCGTAGCACAGCTTGCGGGCGTAAGCGAGCGCACGCTGCGTTACTACGACCGGCTGGGCCTGCTGCCGCCAACGGCCGCCAGCGAAGCCGGTTATCGGCTGTACGACGAGGCGGACCTGAAGCGCCTGCAGCGGATTCTGTTCCTGCGGGAGCTGGAATTTCCGCTCAAGGACATCGCAACCATGCTCACGGCGGAGGAAAAGGACAACCAGCTGGCCGTGGAGCGGCACCGCGAACTGCTCCGCATTAAGGTGCGCCGCCTGCAGGGCTTGATCGACCTGTGCGGACGGCTGTTGAAAGGGGAAGACGAAATGAACCTGCATGGGTTTGATAACCGGGAACTGGAAGAAAAGCGCAACGCGTACGCGCAGGAGGCGCGCGAGCGCTGGGGGCAGACCGAAGCCTACAAGGAGAGCGAACGCCGCGCCGCGGGCTATGGGGCGAAGGATTGGGAAACGATCCGCAAGGAGATGGACGAGGTGTTTGGCGGCTTTGCCGCGCTGGTGGGGCAGGACCCGACCAGCCCGGCGGTGCGCGCGCAGGTGGAACGCTGGCGGGCCGTGATTGCCAGCCGGTTCTACGCCTGTGACGATGCGATGCTTGCCAACCTGGGAGCGATGTACCTGGCGGATGAGCGTTTTACCAAAACGCTGGACGGATATGGGGAAGGCACGGCCAAACTGATGAGCGAGGCCATGCGCCGCCTGAAGGAGTAAGGCAAAGCGGCAGGGGTTGATGGGCTATACGGGCTTTGGGTGCCCAAGCCCCGCCAAGGGTTTCACCCTTGGAACCTGACAAGGAATTTCATCCCTTGACCCACCTTTTAGACAGATTGGAGCCCCGGACGGAAGTCCGGGGCTCCAGACCGTTGACAAACCCCATAAAGATGCCAAAAAGCAGTCTGCTCAAAAAGGTTCAGATGCGCGAAGCCAAACCGGATAAGGGCGGGAGCGTACACGGACGTACGTGACCGCCCTTATCCGGTGCAGGCGACAAAGCAGATGGGCCTTTTCAGCAGGCTGAAGCCCCGGACGGAAGTCCGGGGCTTGTTTCGCCTTTTCTCCGTTATGGCAGAGCCGGGGGTTAAGCGGATCGTTCTTGCGGAGTGCAGGCGCCAAAGGGTAACGTTTGGCCTGTGTTCCCTGTTATTCGAGGATCAGCCCTTCCCCGGGCTCGAGCTTGACTTCCACAAGCCCGCACCACACGGGCAGGGTGCGCTCGCCGTATAGATCATGCACGGCAGCCTTGCCTTTCAGGGCTTCGGGCAGCGCGACCTGCGCGGCGAGGGGCTCTTTGCCGGTGTTCAGCACGCACAGTAGATGCTCGTCGTCGGTAAAGCGCTCGTAGGCGTACAACCCGTCCGCCTCAGCCCGCCAGGTGCGGAATACGCCGATGCGCAGGGCCTCGTGCGCGGCGCGCAGGGCAGCCAGCCGCTGAAAATGAGCGCGCGTTGGGTTGCCCTCGACGGTATCCCAGCGCATGGGGCGGCGGTTGTCCGGGTCGGCGCCGCCTTCCATGGCCAGCTCGTCGCCGTAATAGATGATGGGCGCGCCCATGAAGGTGAACTGGAAGAACGACGCGGCGTGCAGCATGCGCACATCCCCGCCGGCACGGGTCAGCATGCGCTGGGTATCGTGCGAGCCGAGGAAAGTCCAGAGCACATCCTGCGTGCGCTGGGGGTAGAGCATGGCGGCGTCGTTCACGGCCGCATCAAAGGCGGGCAGCGTAAGGCTCTGGTGGCAGAAACGCTTCCAGAGGTTACGGCTGAGCACGTAGTGCATGGTGGAGTCGAACGCGTCCCCCTGGGTCAGCCACTCGCGGCTGTCGTCCCAGCACTCGGCAATCATCAGACTGTCGGGGTTTACACGCTTCATCATGGCATGGTAGCGGCGCCAGAAATCCGGCCAGACTTCGGGGCTTACGTCCAGCCGCCAGCCGTCGATGCCGCAGTGCTCCATCCAGTACTGGCCCACCTGCAAAAAGTACTCGGCGCACGCGTCGTTGCGCAGGTTCAGCTTGGGCATGTAGCGCTCATGGCTGAAGGTGCGGTAGCCGCACTCCTCGGAGCCGTCGAAGAAAAACCAGTCCGCGTACGCGCTTTTCGCGCCGTTGGCCTGCGCGTCCACAAAGGGGGCAAAGCCAAGCCCGCTGTGGTTGAAAACGCCGTCCAGCACAAGGCGCATGCCGTTTTGGTGCAGATCGTCGCACAGGGCTTTCAGATCGGCCTCGGTGCCCAGCAGGGGGTCGATTTTGTAATAGTCGAAGGTGTTGTAGCGGTGGGCGCTGTCGCTCAGGAAAATGGGGGTGGTGTAGATAAACTGCACGCCCAGCTCCTTCAGGTATGGCACCGCCGCGCGGATGCCCTGCAGGTTGCCGCCGAAGCGGAACTCGCTTTGCACGCGGTTGCTGTTCCAGGGTTCCAGTCCGTCCTCAGCCGGGCCTTCGCGGCGGAACCGGTCGGGGAAAATCTGGTACCCGACCGCGCCGCGCGCCCACGCTGGCATGGGGTCGGCGGGGTAGGCATAGGCGAAGGTAAAACATTCGCTGATATCGTCAAACCCGTCCAGCCCGACGCGCAGGCCGCTGGCATCCAGCTTGAAGCCGCGGCCGCCGTCGGCCTCCAGCAGGAACAGGTACTTGAAGCGCGGGTCCTGCGGGGTAAAAACGACCTCGTAAAAATCAAACAGATCGTCCCGGTAGGCGACGGCCATGGCGTAGGTCTGGCTCTTGGCAAACGGGTCAGGAAAATCGTAGGGATTGGCTACGCGCACCTGCACACGCTCAAAATCGCCGCGTCCGGTGCGCAGCCGCAGCGCGACGCGCCCGTCCGGCGTGGCGTGGCGGTATTCCAGCCAGGGCATATGGTAAAGGGAACCGAGTGAAAGCTGTCGCAAAAAGGTGCCTCCTTTGGCAAGGGGTTCAGGGTGGGGCGCAAGCCCTCAGGGGCGCGGCGGGGGCGCGACGGAATCGCGCTCCACCAGGGTAAAGGGCACATCCTCATGGGTGGGTTCGGTTACGCTGCCGTCCAAGATGCGAAGCAGCAGTGACATGGCCCGCATGCCCAGTTCCCGGGGGTGCACATCCACCGAGGTAAGGGCCGGGGTGTGGTATTGCCCGGCCGGGGTGTTGTTAAAGCTGATGACGCTCACATCGGCGGGCACGCCTAGCCCCAGCGTGCTTAAAAAGCCGCTCAGGCCGATGGAGAGCGGATCATCCATGCTCACCACGGCGGTGGGGTGCTCCGGCTGGCGAAAGATGGATTGCAGGTGCGTAAAGTCCGGCGCGTTCTCGATCATGCGCACGGGCACGATCCAATCCTCCATCACGGGGGCGTCCGCCTCCGCCATCGCCTTGCGGAAACCCGCCAGGCGGTGGTTCATCATCACAAAACGCTTGTCAAACCCCAGAAACAGGATGCGCCGGTGGCCCTGATCCAGCAGGTAGCGTGTGGCTTGATAGGCCGCCAGCGTGTTGTCGTTATCTACATAGTAGCTGCTGCGGTTGCCCTGCGGGTGGCCGATTTCCACCATGGGCACGCCCAGCCCGTCGTCGCCCGCCGGGGGCTCGGTCAGGGTGCTCAGGCAGATCAGCCCCGAGGCAAAACCGCTGTCGGCCATGCTGCGCATGGCTTCCAGTTCGCCAATGTTTTCGGCGCCGGTGCTCAGCAGCATGTGGTAACGGTTTTCGCCCGCCACCTGCCCGATGCCCTGCAGCGCCGCCGGGTAAAAGGGGTGCCCCATGCTTAGCGACGCGCTTTCGGCAAACAGCACGCCCACGATGCGCGTTTCCCGCTTCACCAGACTGCGCGCCACCAGGTTGGGGTGGAAATCCATTTCCCGGGCCACTTTGCGCACGCGCTGGCGTACCTCTTCGGAAATGCGGGGGTGGTCGCGCAGGGCGCGGCTGACCGTGGACGCCGATACGCCGGCGGCTTTGGCAACATCCTTGATGGTGGCTTTGGATGCCATGCGAGCGCCTCCTTAGCGGGGTACCCGGTTGGGGGTGTCGGTCGTGCAAACGTTTGACCTGAGCATCATACCGTTTTCCCCGCCGCTTGTCAAGGGCACGGCGGGCCGGGCGCAAGGGGGACAAGAGTTTGCGGTTTTTTACGCAGGGGTGGGGGCGGCACCAGCGTACTCCCCGCGCGGGGCTCCGGCCCGCACGGCCCGCGGAACCCGCGGCCCTTGCGCCGCGCGCTTTGGCTTGACATCGCTCCGCCGTGCTTCTATAATGAAAAAGTACGTTTGCAACCGCATGCGCCGCAAGGATTCCCGCCATTGCCACCGCGCGCGGCAGCGGCTTTTCCGCCCCGAGCGGGCAGTGTGCGGCGGACGGCCGACCCGGCCGCGCGGCAAATCAGATAAGGAGAGATCAGCATGACCATCCAGGAGCTTCAAGCCATGTGCAAGCAGGTGCGGCGCGACATCATCAACATGACCGCCGACGCCGGCTCGGGCCATCCCGGCGGATCGCTGTCCGTAACGGAGATCCTTGTGGCCCTTTACTTTTCCAAACTGAAAATTGACCCCGCCAACCCCAAGGCACCCGAGCGCGACCGGATGGTGCTGTCCAAGGGCCATGCGTCGCCCGCGCTGTACGCGGTGCTGGGCCGTCGGGGCTTTTTCCCGGTTTCGGAGTTTCCGCATTTCCGGCAGTTGCACAGCATCCTGCAGGGCCACCCCGATATGAAAAAGTGCCCCGGCGTGGACGCTTCCACCGGCTCGCTGGGGCAGGGCGCGTCCATCGCGGTAGGCATGGCGCTGGGCGCCCGGCATACCGGCAACCCCTGCCACGTGTATGCCGTGCTGGGCGATGGCGAGTGCCAGGAAGGCCTCATCTGGGAGGCTTCGATGGCCGCCGCGCACTATGGGCTGGATAACCTGACCTTTATTCTGGACAACAACGGCCTGCAGATTGACGGCAGCAACTGCCAGGTGATGAGCCTGGGCGACCTGAACGCCAAGTTTGCCGCGTTCGGCTTCCATGTGATCGAAGTGGCCGACGGCAACGACATCGCGCAGGTGCTGGCCGCCCTCGACCAGACGGCCGAAGCAGGCAAGCCGACGCTGATCCTCTGCCACACCGTCAAGGGCAAGGGCATTTCCTTTATGGAAAACCAGGTCGGCTGGCACGGCAAAGCCCCGAACAGCGAACAGCGCGAGCAGGCGCTCAAGGAATTGGAGGCGTAACCCATGAGTGAAAAGAAAGCCACCCGTGTCGCCTATGGCGAGGCGCTTGTCGAACTGGGCAAGAAGGATGACCGCATCGTGGTGCTGGACGCGGACCTCGCCTCCGCCACCATGACTAACATGTTCAAAAAGGAATTCCCCGACCGGCATTTTGAGTGCGGCATTGCCGAGAGCGATCTGGTTACCATGAGCAACGGCATGAGCACAATGGGGCTGATCCCCTTCTGCTCCACCTTTGCGGTGTTTGCGGGCCGCTGCTTTGAGCAGATTCGCAACTCTGTGTGCTACCCGCACAACAACGTCAAGTTCGCCTTCACGCACGCGGGCCTGACCGTGGGCGAGGATGGCGGCAGCCATCAGGCCATCGAGGATGTGGCGCTGATGCGTGTGTTGCCCGGCATGACCGTGATTGCCCCCTGCGACGCCAACGAAACCCGCCAGGCCGTGGAAGCGGCCGCCGCCATCGACGGCCCCGTGTACCTGCGCCTTGCGCGCATGCCCACCGCAATTTTCCCGGAGCATCCCTTTACCGTGGGCAAGGGGTACGCCATGCGCGAGGGCAAGGACGCGGTAATCTTCACCTACGGCGCGATGGTGGAGGTGTGCCTGGAGGCTGCCGAAATGCTGGCTGCCAAGGGCATGGAAGTGACGGTCGTGAACATGCACACCCTGAAGCCTCTGGACGAGGCGCTGGTGCTGGACGCCGCCAAGCGTTACCCCCGCATCTTTACGGTGGAAGAGCACAGCGTAATCGGCGGCCTGGGCGACGCGGCGGGCGCGCTGCTGGCGGGCAAGGGCACGTTCCTGTTTGATAAAATCGGCGTGCAGGATCGGTTCGGCCAGTCTGGCAAGCCCATGGACGTGCTGCGCGAGTACGGCCTGTGCTCCGACCAGATTGCCGACCGGATTCTGGCGACTAAATAACAGCACACAGTCGGCGGCGGGAGCGAAGGCTTCCGCCGCCTTTGCGTACCCGCTTGACAAGAGTGGTATGCTCAGGGTAGAAATCCGGATCGTCTGAAAGGAGTCATGCCCATGACCGTACACGAAGCCATCCGCGCGCGCCGCAGCGTGCGCAAGTATCAGCCCGGCCGCGAAATTCCGCAGGAGCATATCGACCGCCTGCTGGAGGCCGCCATGTGCGCGCCCAGTGCCTGCAACAGCCGCCCGTGGGAGTTTGTAGTGGTCGTCAACCCCGCGCTGCGCAAACAGATCACGGAGGTGCACCCCTACTGCCGCTCGCTGCCCGACGCGGCGCTGGCCATTGTGGTTTGCGGGGTGCCGGAGGCGTTGCCCACCGCGCCGACCGAGGGATTCTGGCCGCAGGATTGCGCCGCGGCTACCCAGAACATCCTGCTGGAAGCGACGGAGCTGGGCTACGGCACCTGCTGGTGCGGCGTGTACCCCGACCGTAAGCGGGCCGCCGCGATTGCCGGTCTGCTCGGGGTGGACAGCATGCCCCTGTCGCTGATTCTGGTAGGGGTAGCGGCGGAAACGCCCGCACAGCGCGGGTTTTACGACGCGAGCCGCGTGCGTGTGCTGCGCTGAAACTGTTCCGGAACTGGAATGACACGCGGCGGGCGGTTGTCCGCCGCACAGAGGGAGGCACCCCATGACCCTGCAACTGTTGCCGCAGGCGCTGACCGTCTGCAAAGTGGCGCAACCGGAGGCGCTCGCGCCGGATGCGCCGTTCTATTTTGCCGCGCGCACCGAGGGCGAGCTTTCGCTGGTGTGCGCCACCGCGCAGGTACCGCCTGATACGCTCGCCCGGGAGGACGGGTTTCGCGCCCTGCGGGTGGCGGGGTCGATGGCCTTTTCGCTGGTGGGGATTCTGGCGGGACTTACGGGCGCGCTGGCGGCGGCGGAGGTGCCTGTGTTTGCCGTGAGCACGTTTGATACGGATTATCTGCTGGTGAAGGCCGACCGGCTGCCCGAGGCGCTGCGGGCGCTCCGGGATGCGGGGTATGCCGTGGAGGAAGCGTAAATCCGGATATCGCATAAAAATGGAGGTGCAGGAGGCACTGCCTCCTGCCGGGGCTTGGGGCAGCGCCCCAAACCCGCGCCGCAGCGCTTTTCCAGCAGCGAGCGAACAGCCCGAAGGGCTATGAGGCGAGCGGAGGCAGCGTATTGCCGGTTTTAGCAGATGGACGTGGGAGCCATCCCCGTATAAAGCCGGGCGCAGTTCGATGTAGGCAACGGCATTCCCAACAGGCAGAAATCCCCTCCTGTTCGGGTATAAAATGCCTGTAATGACCAACGGGAGGCAGTGCCGGCTATACCTCCGCTTATGCACTGCCACCGCTCGCCTCATAGCCCTTCGGGCTGTTCGCTCGCTGCTAGGAGTGCGCTGCGGCTAGGCTTTGGGGTTAGATCCCGGGTGTTCAATCTTCGCAGGCTGCACTATCGTTTGCCTGCTCGTTTCACACCCCGCCTGCGGGTCGCTTTCGCCTGCGGCGAAGCGGCCACTGGCCGCACGCTTCCCTTGGGCGCCCAAACCCCGGCAGGAGGCAGTGCCTCCTGCACCTCCAGTTATGCTATTGAAATTGGCTGCGCGCGGGGCACCCCCGCGCGTTTGCTTTTCCTGTGTTTTTGCGTATAATGATACCAACCTGACCGGAAAGAAGGATGCCGCCCATGGGCTTGGAATCTGTTCTGCCGCATCTTGCCGCCTTTGGCTTTGCCGACCGTGTGATGACCTTCCAAAACAGCAGCGCCACCGTGGAGCTGGCCGCCCAGTGCGTTGGCTGCCAGCCCGCGCAGATTGCCAAAACCCTGTCCTTCCGCACTGCCGAAGGCGCCATGCTGATTGTGGCGGCCGGCGACGCAAAAATTGATAACGCAAAGTACAAGGCGCAGTTTCACCAGAAGGCCGCCATGCTAAGCCATGACGAGGTGGAAAGCCTGATCGGCCTCAAAGTGGGCGGTGTTTGCCCCTTCGGCGCGCAGGTGCCCGTCTATCTGGACGATTCGCTGCGTCGCTTTGAAACCGTCTACCCTGCCGCGGGCGACGACCACAGCGCCGTGCGCCTGACCCCCGCCGAGCTGGAAACCGCCAGCCGCGCGACCGGCTGGATTGATGTCTGCAAGGGATGGAACGGGGTGTGAGCATGAATCAGGCCGAGGCGATTGTCCGCTTTTCGCATGTGAGCATGCAGTTTCCGGGGGTGTTGGCCAACGACGATGTCAGTCTGGACGTGCGCAGGGGCGAGGTGTTCGCGCTGGTGGGCGAAAACGGCGCGGGTAAAACCACGCTCATGAACCTGCTCTACGGCCTGCAAAAACCCACGCTGGGCGAAATCTGGATTCGGGGCCACAAAACCGGCCCCCGGCACGATCCGCAGCGCGCCATGGCGCTGGGGGTCGGCATGGTGCACCAGCATTTTAAGCTGGTGCCCAGCTTTACCGTGGCGCAGAACATCTTTCTGGGGCGCGAGCCGCGCAGGCACGGCGTGCTGTACGATCAGGCGCGGGGCGAGGCCGACGTGCGCGCGCTGGGCGAGCGTTTCGGCCTGCCGGTGGAGCCGGGCGACGTGGTGGGCGAGCTGAGCGTGGGCCTGCAGCAGCGGGTGGAAATTCTCAAGGCGCTGCACCGTGGCGCCGAGGTGCTGATTCTGGACGAGCCCACCGCCGTGCTGACCCCGCAGGAAACCGACGAGCTGTTTACGGTCATCCGCCGCATCGTGGCGGACGAGGGCATGACGGTGATCCTGATTACCCACAAACTGGGCGAGGTCATGGCCCTGAGCGACCGTGTAGGCGTGATGCGCCGCGGCAAGCTGCTCAACGTCCTGCCCACCACCGAAACCAACGAGCGCGCTTTGGCCGCCCTGATGGTGGGGCGCGACGTGCTGTTTGACGAGCTGCGCGAGGGCGCGCCCGGCACCGAGCCCGTGCTGTGCGTACAGGGCCTGACCGCGCGGGACGACCGGGGCCTGCCTGCCCTGCGCGGGGTGGATATTACCGTGCACGCCGGGGAGATTGTGGGCGTATGCGGCGTGGAGGGCAACGGCCAGACGGAGCTGACGGAGTGCATCATGGGCATGCGGCCGCAGACGGGCGGGCAGGTAACCCTGAACGGCCGGGACATCAGCAACCTGGACCCGCGCGCCATCCGCGCGCTGGGGGTCAGCTGGATTCCGGAAGATCGGCTGCGCACGGGGCTGAGCGCCGCCGCGACCGTCACGGAAAACCTATTGGTGGGCAAGCAGCGGCGCCCGGAGTTCAGCGCCCTGGGCATCCACTACCGCGCCCGCAACGCCCGCCGCTATGCCGCCACGCTGGCGGAGGCGTTCGACATCCGCTCCGGCGGGCTGGATTTACCGGCCGGGTCGCTCAGCGGCGGCAACATGCAAAAGGCGATTCTCGCGCGCGAGTTCAGCTTTGATACGCCTGTGCTGGTGGTCAGCCAGCCGACGCGCGGCGTGGATATCGGCGCGATTGAGTTCATTCATGAAAAAATTCTGGAAAAGCGCAGCGCGGGCTGTGCCATCCTGCTGGTCAGCGCCGATCTGGACGAGCTGTTCCGCCTGAGCGACCGGCTGGTGACCCTTTACGAAGGGCGCATCACAGGCCGGTTTGACGCGGGCACGATCGATAAGCAGGGCGTGGGCTATTATATGACCGGCGGGCGGCAGGAGGAGGCGGCACAGGCATGAAAACGGGCTTTCTGCAACCGCTGTTCGCGCTGTTTGCGCTCAAACCCAAGCAACGCCTGACGGCGCAGTACCTGCTGTCGCTGGCTGTTGCGGTGGCGCTTGCGTTTCTGCTGGGCGCGGGCATCATGCTGGCCTGCGGGTATGATCCGCTCACCTGCTATGCCGCGATGGTCAAGGGCGCGCTGGGCAAGCCCCGCGCGCTGGGCAACACCCTTGCCAAGACCGTAACCCTGTGCCTGACGGGCCTTGCCATGAGTGTGGCGGCCAAGGCGGGCATCTTTAATGTGGGCGGCGAGGGGCAGCTGTATCTGGGCGGGCTGGCCGCCGCGGTGGTAGGCGCGCGCATGCAGGGCGCGCCCGGCTGGCTGGTGGTGGCCTGCGCGCTGCTGGCGGCCATGGCGGCGGGCGGCGCGTACGCGTGGGTGCCCGGGGTGCTCAAGGTCAAGCTCAAGGTAAACGAGGTCGTGACCACCATCCTGCTTAACTCCGCGGCCATCTACTTTTGCAGCTACATGGCCAACGGCCCGCTCAAGACGGCCGAACGCGGCATTGCCAGCGGCACCGACGCCATTGCCCGCAACGCGTGGTTTACGCCGCTTATCCGCTTAAGCAACCTGACTTCCGGCGTGTTTTACGCCGCAGTGATCGCGCTGTTCGTCTGGTATTTAATGACGCGCTCCACCGTCGGGTTTGAAATGAAAATGACCGGCACCAACCCGCGCTTTGCGCGCTACGGCGGCATCCGCGCGGATCGGCTGGCGCTGTGGGGCATGGTGCTCAGCGGCATGATCTGCGGCGTGGTGGGGCTTTTGGAAGTATTCGGGCTGCACCACCGGTTCCTGACCACCATCAGCAGCGAGTTCTATTTCGACGGCATGCTCGTGGCCATGATTATGCGCTACCAGCCTGTGGGCGTGATCCTGATGAGCTTCTTTTTCGCGGTGCTCAACATCGGCGGCTCCGCGATGGAGCTGTCGGCGGGCATCAGCAGCGAGGTGATGCTGATCGTGCAGTCCATCATCATCTTCTTTATGGCGGCGGAGGGCGGCATCCGGGAGCAGATGCGCGCGGCGGCGGCGGCCAGGCGGGCACGCCGCGCGGCGCAGAAGGGGGCGCAGGCATGAGCGAGATTTTTAACCTGCTGCTTTTACAAAACACGCTGCGCACCTCCACCCCGGTGGTGCTGTGCGCGCTGGGCTGCCTGATGACGGATCAGGCAGGGTTTATGAACATCGGCGTGGACGGCATGATGCTGATGGGCGCGTTTTTCGCGGTGCTGGGCAGCTATCTGTTTGCCAGCTGGGCCATGGGGCTGGTGTTCGCGCTGGTGCTGGGCGTCGGGCTGGGGTATTTCTATTACCTGTTTTCGGTGCGCCTCAAGAGTGACGAGTTTATCATCGGCGTGGCGCTCAACATTCTGGCGGGCGGGCTTACGGTGTTCCTGCTGCGTACGCTGTTCGGGGTCAAGGGCTCGTTCAGCGGCCCGGGCATCGTACCGCTGCCGACGCTGCGCATCCCGTGGCTGGAACAGATTCCGGTGCTGGGGCCGATCCTGAGCGGCAACACGCTGCTGGTGTACGCCAGCTGGCTGCTGGTGCTGCTGTGCTGGGTGCTTTTATACCGTACGCCGCTGGGTTTCCATCTGCGCGCCAGCGGCGAGGCACCGGAAGCGCTGCGCGCCAGCGGCAAAAGCCCGGAACGGATGAAGCGCCTTGCCTCGGTGCTGTGCGGGGCGTTGGCAACGTTATCCGGCGCGCACCTGAGCCTGGGCTACCTGACCATGTTTTCCGAGAATATGAGCGCCTCGCGCGGGTATGTGGCGGTGGCGTGCGTGATCTTCGGCGGCGGCAATCCGCCGCGCGTGTTTCTGGCGGCGCTGCTGTTCGGCTTTATCGACGCGCTGGGCATGCGATTGCAGAAGTATATCCCTTCCGACCTGACCAGCACGGCCCCCTATCTGGTTACGGTGGTCATGATGGTGGCGGTGGTGCTACTCCGGCGGCGCAGGCAGGCGCGGCAGGCCGGGCTGTAACAGTTACACGGCGCGGCGGGCGGCGCTTGCAAAAATGGTGCGGACAAGGTACAATAAAGCGGTTGATAGGCGCTTCATATTATTCTTGTTTCATCATCGATGCCGCAAAGGGGGATTCCTGTGAATTCTTACGTATTCATGACCGATTCGGATTCCGACCTGCCCTATTCGTTTGTCGATCAGTACGACCTGAAGATGGTTTACATGCCCTACATCGTGGACGGCGTAGAGTATTTTGACGATCTGGGCCGCAACGGCAAGCAGCGGGAATACTTCGAAGCCATGCGCAACGGCGTATCCCCCGTAACGTCGCTGCTGCCCACGGCGGCGTATCTGGAATACTTCGAACCCATCCTGGCCGAGGGCAAGGACATCCTGTTCATCGCGTTTTCCAGCCACATGTCCTCCACGATTCAGAACATCTACGCCGCGCGGGAGGAGCTGCTGGAGAAGTATCCCGAGCGCAGCATCCTGGTGGTGGATACGCTGAGCATCTCCGCGCCGATGTCGCTGCTGCTGCACCGGGCCTACAAGCTCTACACCGAGGGCAAACCCATGGAGGAGATCGCCGCGTGGGTGGAGGCCAACAAGCTGCGCAGCCACGCCTGGCTGACCGTGGACGACCTCAAGTACCTCAAGCGCGGCGGGCGCATCAGCGCCATTGCCGCCACCATGGGCACGATGCTGGATTTGAAACCCGTCATCACCCTGACCCGTGATGGCTCCATGGCCGCCGTGGATAAGATTCGCGGCCGCAAAGCCGCCCTGCGCTATGTGGCCGACAAAACCGCCGAGCTGATTGAAAACCCCGCCGAACAGGAGCTGATTATCCTGCAGGCGGACGCCAAGGAAGACGCCGACCGTCTGGAGGCGCTCATCCGTGAGCGCGTGCCCGACATCGGCAGCATCACCCAGTATTACATTGGGCCGGTGATCGGCGCGCACTGCGGGCCGGGCACCGTCGCCAGCTGTTTCATGGGCAAGGAACGCTCCGTCTGACGCTGCGGGCCGCGCCCGCGCCGCCACGGCGCCGTCAACGGAAAAAGGAGCCGCGCGCCATACGGCGCGGTTCCTTTTTCGTGTGCCGCAAGGCGCGCGGGGACGCGCCGGACGGGCGGCTTGTCAAGGGGGCGCGGGTCGTGTATAATAAAGAATGGTGACGCTCGACCCGATTCGTTTTCTAGGTGGTGGTGGACAACCATGTCCGGCAAAGACAAGATGCTCATCCGGGGCGGAAAACCTCTGGAGGGCGAGATTTCCGTCAGCGGCGGTAAAAATACGGCGGTGGCCGTAATCCCGGCGACGCTGCTGAGCGACGAGCCCAGCACGATTGAAAACCTGCCCGATATAGAGGATGTACACGCGCTGATCGAGATTTTGCAGCTGCTCGGTGCCAAAACCGAATATGTGCCCGACCAGTACCTGCGGGTGTACCCGCAGGGGGTGGTCAGTTGCAATGTGCCGTTTGAGTATACCAAACGTCTGCGCGCCAGCTATTATCTGCTGGGGGCGCTGCTGGGGCGCGGGGGCCGGGCCGAGGTGGCCTACCCCGGCGGCTGCGACATTGGCAGCCGCCCGATTGACCAGCACCTGAAGGGCTTTCAGGCGCTGGGCGCGACCATTGAGGACCGGGGCGGTCTGGTGTGCGCCACCGCCGATGTGCTGACCGGCGCGGACGTATTTTTCGACATGGTCACCGTGGGGGCGACCATCAACGTGATGCTGGCCGCCGCCAAGGCGCAGGGCTCCACGGTCATTTACAATGCCGCCAAGGAGCCGCATATTGTCGATCTGGCCAACTGCCTCAACTCCATGGGCGCGCGCATCAAGGGCGCCGGTACGGACGTGATCCGCATTACCGGGCGGCCCGTGCTGCACGGCACGACCTACACCGTGATCCCCGACCAGATTGAAACCGGCACGCTGATGATCGCCGCCGCCGCCACGCGCGGCGATGTGGTGATCCACGGCTGCATCCCCACGCATATGGAATCCCTGACCGCCAAACTGCTGGAAATGGGCGTGCGCGTGACCGAAAGCGACGATTCCATCCATGTGCGGCCGCACAACGAGCAGCGGGCTATCAACATTAAAACCCAGGTATACCCAGGGTTTCCCACCGATTTGCAGCAGCCGATGACGGCCTTGCTGTGCATGGCCAACGGCACCTCCACTGTGTGTGAAACGATCTTTGAGCAGCGCTTCAAGCATCTGGACGAGCTGCGCCGCATGGGCGCGCGCATCAAGCTGGTGGATCGCACCGTGCTGATCGAGGGCGTGAAGGAAATGTACGGCGCACCCGTAACCGTGACCGACCTGCGCGCAGGCGCGGCGCTGATTGTGGCCGGGCTGATGGCGACCGGCGTCACGGAAATTTACGAAACCGGCTATATTGACCGCGGGTATGAGCGCATCGAGCAGAAACTGCGCTCGCTGGGCGCCGATATCCGGCGGGAGAAGCTGTAAAGCGCGCCGACACCGTGCCGCCGCGTGCGGCGCGGAGCGGCGGGCATCCTGTCGCGGGGGGTGAGCCTGCTGTTTGACAAGAATCCTTTCGAGGTGCTGGGCCTGCCTCCCGGGGCGGAGGCGGCGCAGGTACGCGCTGCGTACCGCCAGAGCGTCAAGGCATGCCACCCCGACCAGTATCAGGACCCGGAGCGCCAGAAGGCCGCGCAGGAGCAGCTGATCGAGCTGAACCTGGCCTATGAGGAGGCGCTGAAGGTTTGCAGCCAGCGGCGCGTGGGCTTTAACCTGATCGGGCAGGAGGAGGCCAAGCACTTCGCCGCCCGGCTGGTGGAGCAGGGCAATCTGGAAAGCGCGCTGCGCCAGCTGAACCGCGCCGATACCAAGGATGCGGACTGGTACTTTATGCAGGGCAACATCCTGATGGGCATGCGGCAATACCGCACCGCGCACCAGAGCTACCGCGAGGCGGTGCGGCTGGAGCCGGACAACAACCGCTACCGCGCCGGGGCGCTGGAGGCGGCGCTGGCTGTTAAAAAAAGTCGGCAACTGGGCTTCAGGGTGCAGGCGTGGCTGAGCGACACCTTCCGTCTGGGGAAAAAGTGAAAATTTGCGAGGGGGAGTCCCTCGCTGATCCCGTACTGGATGGGCCTTCCGCGGGTTTCTGCGGAGGGTCTTTTTTCTTGAGTTTTTGTGTGTACAAGAAAGAGGGGTTGCGCCTGCGGGCGCACCCAAGGGCTTTCCGCTCGCCCTTGGGGAACCTTCGGGGACGAACGGGGGGTTGCGCCTGCGGGCGCACCCAAAGGCTACTTTGCCTGCCGGGCACAGGCAATGCACAACTCTACGGGATTGCTTGACATTCGGGGCGTTGCCATTGTACAATATTTTGTTTGGACGCAAAACCAACCAACCGAAGCGGAGGCACGCACCTACATGACGCAACTCCCCACCACGGATGCGAATCGGACCCAGATTGAGAAACGCAGGACGTTTGCCATCATCAGCCACCCCGACGCGGGCAAGACCACGCTTACCGAAAAACTGCTGCTCTACGGCGGGGCCATCCGGCAGGCGGGCAGCGTCAAGGCGCGCAAGGCCGAGCGACACGCCACCAGCGACTGGATGGACATCGAAAAACAGCGCGGCATCAGCGTGACGTCCAGCGCCATGCAGTTTGAGTTTGACGGCTTCCGCATCAATATTCTGGATACGCCGGGCCATCAGGATTTCAGCGAGGATACGTACCGCGTGCTGGTCGCCGCGGACGCGGCCGTGATGTTGATCGACGCGGCCAAGGGCGTCGAGGCGCAGACCATCAAGCTCTTCAAGGTGTGCCGGATGCGCGGCATCCCGATTTTCACGTTTGTCAACAAAATGGATCGCGCCGCCAAGGATCCCTTCGCCCTGATGGAGGAGATCGAGAACGTGCTGGGCATCCGCACCTGCCCGATGAACTGGCCCATCGGCGTGGACGGCGATTTTCAGGGCGTGTACATCCGCGATACCGGGCTGATCAGCCTCTACAGCGGCGGCAACCACGGCGCCAGCATGGTGGAGGAAACGCAGGTGCGGCTGGACGCTCCCGAGGCGAAAGCGCTGATCGCCGGGCATTACCTCGACCGATTGCGAAATGAAATCGAACTGCTGGACGTGGCGGGCGACGCGTTTGACAAGCCTAGCGTGCTCAAGGGGCAGCTTACGCCGCTGTTCTTCGGCTCGGCCATCACCAACTTTGGCGTGGAGCCTTTTTTGGAAGCCTTTCTGGATGTGACGCCGCCGCCCCTGTCCCGCATGAGCGATCAGGGCGAGGTGCGGCCGGAAGCCTCGTTTTTCAGCGGTTTCGTGTTTAAGATTCAGGCCAACATGAACCCTGCCCACCGCGACCGTCTGGCATTCGTGCGCGTGGTGAGCGGCGAGTTCCGCAAGGATATGGCCGTCTGGCTCAGCGGGGACGAAAAAACCGTGCAGCTCAAGCAACCCCAGCAGTTCATGGCCAATGAGCGCGAGGCGGTGGAAACCGCCTACCCCGGCGATATCGTCGGCCTGTTTGACCCCGGGGTGTTCCATCTGGGCGATACCCTGAGCGACGGGCCGCACCTGCGGTTCAGCTCCATCCCGATTTTTGCGCCGGAACACTTCGCCCGCGTGCGCCCGGAGGACAGCATGAAGCGCAAGCAGTTCCTCAAGGGCCTCACCCAACTGGCCGAAGAAGGCGCCATCCAGCTTTTCAACCGCAACGAAACGGGCTTTGAGGAGCTTTTGGTGGGCGTTGTGGGCATGCTGCAGTTTGAGGTGCTGGAGCACCGCCTGCGCACCGAGTACGGGGTCAGCATGCTGATGGATTCGCTGCCTTTCCGCTATGTGCGCTGGGTTACGCAGGCGCCCAAGGCGATCGACGCGCTCAAGCTGACCTCCACCAGCGGCCGCGCCGTGGACGGGGATGCCCGCCCTGTGCTGCTGTTTGAAAACGAGTGGTCCATCCGCCTGGCCGTGGAAAATAACCCCGGCCTGACCCTGGCCGAAACCGCCACCCGCGTTACCTACGAATAACCCACCGGGGCTTTTGCGCCCCACAGAAAGGAAGAACCGAACTATGCTTCGTAACGATATCCGCAACATTGCCATCATCGCCCACGTCGATCACGGCAAGACCACCCTCGTGGACGAGATGCTCAAGCAGGGTGGCGTGTACCGGGAAAACCAGCAGGTAGCCGAGCGCGTCATGGATTCCAACGACATCGAGCGCGAGCGCGGCATCACCATTTTGGCCAAGAACACCGCCGTGCATTATAAGGGCACCAAGATTAACATTGTGGATACGCCGGGCCACGCCGATTTTGGCGGCGAGGTAGAGCGTGTGCTGAAAATGGTAGACGGCGTGCTCCTGCTGGTGGACAGCTTCGAAGGCCCCATGCCGCAGACGCGCTTCGTGCTGCGTAAGGCACTCAGCCTCAAGCTGCCGGTCATTGTGGTCATTAACAAGGTGGATCGCCCCGACGCGCGTTGCGCCGAGGTGGTGGACGAGGTGCTCGACCTGTTTATCGAGCTGGGTGCGGACGAAACCGCGCTGGACAAGCCCATCGTGTACGCCTCGGCCCGCGAAGGCACCGCCTCGCTGACCGCCGAGGATCGCGGCGAGGACCTGCGCCCGCTGTTTGAAACGATTCTGGAGTACATCCCCGCGCCCGTGGGCGAGATGGAAGGCCCCGCGCAGGTGCTCATTTCCACCATCGACTACAACGAATACGTCGGCCGCATCGGCATCGGGCGCATCAACCGCGGCACGCTGGTCTCGGGGGCCAACGTGGTCAAAACCAACTACGATACCGGCGCGGTCAGCCAGCCGCTGCGCCTGACCAGCCTGTACACCTTCGACGGCCTCAAGCGCCTGCCCGCTGAATCCGCAGCGATGGGCGACATCGTGGCCATGAGCGGCCTGGAGGATATCGGCATCGGCGATACGGTGTGCGACCCCGCCGCGGTAGAGGCACTGCCGTTTGTCAGCATCACCGAGCCGACGGTGGTCATGACCTTTAGTGTAAACAACAGCCCCTTCGCGGGCCGCGAGGGCACCTACGTGACCAGCCGCCACCTGCGCGCCCGGCTGTTTAAGGAATTGCAAACCGACGTGAGCCTGCGCGTGAACGAAACCGACAGCCCCGACGCCTTTGAGGTGCGCGGCCGCGGCGAACTGCACCTGAGCATCCTGATCGAAAACATGCGCCGTCAGGGCTACGAGTTTCAGGTCAGCAAACCGCAGGTGATCTACAAGGAGATCGACGGCCGCAAGTGTGAGCCGATTGAGCGGATGGTGGCCGATGTGCCCCAGGCTTACGCGGGCGCCGTGATTGAGAAGATCGGCCGCCGCCGCGGCACGCTGGAAAGCATGCACGGGCTGGATCGGGTGCGGTTGGAGTTCCTGATCCCTTCGCGCGGGCTGTTTGGCTACCGCAGCGAGTTTATGACCGACACGCGCGGCGAGGGCATCATGAGCTCTGTGTTTGAAAAATATGAGCCGGTTAAGGGCGATATCCCCCACCGCAACGTGGGGGCGCTGGTGTGCTTTGAAACCGGCGAGGCCACCAGCTACGGCCTGTTTAACACGCAGGAGCGGGGCACGCTGTTCATCACCGCGCAGACGCAGGTCTATAAGGGCATGATCTGCGGCCAGAACGCCCGCCCCGACGATCTGGTGGTAAACGTGTGCAAACAGAAGCACGTCACCAACATGCGTAACGCCAGTGCCAGCGAGGACAGCCTCAAGCTGGTGGGCGTGCACCCCATGACGCTGGAAGAATGTCTGGAATTTATCGACGACGACGAGCTGCTGGAAGTGACGCCCCAGAACCTGCGCATGCGCAAGCGGGAGCTGAGCCACGCCGACCGGGCGCGCGCCGCCAGCCGCGCCAAATTGGGCTGAGCGGCAGGGATTTGCCCTGCGCCTGCGTTTGGTAAACATGAATGGCAATGCGGACTTTTCGACTAAGGAGGGTTTCTATGAAGCATCCGTTCCCCCGCCGGTTGTTGGCGCTTGCAATGGCCCTGTGCCTGCTGACCCTGCCCGCGCTTTCCCTTGCGGACACGTACCTGCCCAACGGCGATGTGACCCATGCGGACTTCACCGTGGATTTGAAGCTCCATGCGGATGGCTTCCCCGCGAGCACGGCACATCTGGCCGATTGGGAAACCTTCCTTAACAAGCTGGATGTGCGCGGCTCCATGGACGAGCTGGCGCTGCTCAACCCGGAAAGCCGCGTTTACCTCAACGGCGCGCTGCGCCTGAACGGCAAGGATCAGATACCCTTCGTGTACGACGGCTATCACAGCTACCGCTACCTGATCTCCCCGGCGTTTGATAACGAGGTGCTGTTCTTCCAGATGCACAACTTTCTGGAGTTCATGCTCAAGCCCTATTACTATATGGAGCTGCCCACCCAGTATCTGGGGCTGCTGCTGTACCCCGAGGCTAGCTACTACATTGGCGACAGCTATTACACCCCCGTGGCGGAAATGATCGCAAACGCCCGCGAGGCGGCGCTGGAAGCGCAGGCGGCTGCCGCAACCGCGCAGCCTGCCGCCGCCCAGACGGACGCCGCCGCCGATACGACCCTCGCCGCCTCGGCCGGGCTGGCCGCGCCGGAAAGCGGCACGCTGGCCTATACCGTGCCCTATGAGGATCTGTACGAGCTTTGCGAAACGCTGGACCTGATCGTGACCGACGAAAGCGACGATTTGTACCGCGCGTACTTCTACTTTACCTGCCTGCTGACCGAGATGTACGCAAGCGACATGGCCCTGGATTTGCTGGGCAACCTTGAGGCGCAGCTGGACGCGCTCGACCCCGACCAGCAGGGCCTGCAGGTGGTGGAAACTGCCGATACCTTGACCTGCACCCTTGGCGATACCACGCTTTTTACCAGGCGCACGGATGGCGACGCCAACGCCTTTACCCTGACCCTGCCCACCACCGAAGGCTATACCATCGTGTTTGACTATGCGTGGACGCCCCAACCCGTGGGCGGAAACCTGAACGCGACGCTGACCGTTACGCAGGACGGCGAACAGGCGCTGTGCCTGAAGGCCGAGGGTACGCAGCTGCCCCGCGAAGGCGATGTGAGCGGCAAGGGTCGCCTGCGCTTCAGCGCCGAGGGTTACACCTTTACAAGCCCCGTAGCGCCGGTGATCCTGGATTTCGACTGGGTACGTGATGCCGCGACCCTGCCCTGCACGCTGGACGTGAAGGTGGACTGGATCCACCCGGAAACGTTCAAGCCCGCGCTGTCGCTGCATTTTAACGGCGCCCTGAAGAATGTGGATCGCAGCGTGTTTGTGGAAGGCCAATACCCGCAGAACGACTTTTTCAACCTGAACGAGTCGTTCCTGAACGAGTATAAGGAGCGCATGACCAAGACCCTGCTGCTGGCGCTGGCCCCCATCGCGCTGGAAATGCCAGCCGGTGTGCTGGACGATGTGTTCCAGTTTATGGATCGCACCGATATTCTGGTTTCGCTGCTGGAGTAGTATGGGCGCAACGTGCGCTCCGGCCTTCGCCGGATGGAACGGATGCAGTACCCACGCCTGCCCTATCAGTCAGCAGGCAGGCTGCCCGCCCCAGACCGGCGCTGAGGCTTGCGCTTAAGCATGCCGATCCGGGCGGTCAAGCTCCGCAGGCTGCCCTTCTGTGGGCTGGCCCGGTTCATGCTTGGCCTGTGATTGGCTGTCGCTCACGGCATAGCGGCTGCTGTCAGAGAGCCGCCCTGCGGCATAAAACCCCGGCAGGTGGCGGCGCCAAGAGACCCTTCCTGAATCGGTTCCGAGCCATCGCCCGCACCATCCCTGTTTCAAACGCCCGGGCCGGGCCGTTCGCGCTGCGTGCGCTGGGCGGCCCGGCTTTTTCACCCCCGGCCGCCGGGGGCTGCTAAAGGGCTGCAATCCCATGCGGAATGGCGGTTGCCGTTTGCGCGCATTTAGAGTATACTGTTACCAGTCTGGGGGGAGGTGGGCCGATGCCGGACGCGCCTTTGGAAAAGAAGAGCCAGAACCCATTATACCAACAGTTGATGCGCAGGCTGAAAAACGACGTCGTCGCGGGCGCTTACCCCGCGGGCGGCCGCATACCCAGCGAGCAGGTGCTGTGCGAAACCTACGGCGTGAGCCGGGTCACGGTGCGCAAGGCGATGCTGGATCTGGTGCAGGAAGGGCTGCTGGTGCGCAGGCAGGGCAAGGGCACGTTTGTGGCCGAAGCGCGCCTGAAGCGCGATTTGCAGCATGTAACCAGCTTTTCGGACGCATGTGGCGGCACCGGGCGCACCGCGACCAGCCGCGTGCTGGAAATTCGCCGGGAAACCGCGCACCCCGAGGATGTGGAACGCCTGCACGTACCGCCGGAGGGCGAGGTGCTGGAGGTCTGCCGCCTGCGCCTGTGCGACGGCGAACCGGTCATGCTGGAGTACAACCGCTTTCCGGGCACGTTTACCTTTCTGGAAGCCGAACCGCTGACCGGCTCCCTGTATGAGGTGCTGCGCGCGCACGGGTACATCCCCAGCCGCGCGACACACGATATCGCCCTGGGGCACGCTACCCCAAACATGAGCCGGCATCTGGGTACCGCCGCGGGCGAGGCGCTCATGCTGCTGGATGAAACCGTGTTCGACCAGCAGGATCGCCCCCTGCACACCAGCCGCCAATGGATACGCGGCGACCGTTACATTTTCCGCATCTGAACCGCCCCGCGGCCTTACGGGCCGCCCGACGCAGCATAGAAAGAAGAGATCCGCCTGGAAACCGCAAAATTTGCCCTGTTTGTCGATTTGGAAAACTGCGGCGCCAAGGTTGCCACGCTCCTGAGCGTGCTTGAAAAAGTCAAAATCCGCGGCGATATCCTGCTGGGCAAGGTGTACGGCTACACCGACCAGTACAGCGACCTCAAGGAGGTGCTGCTGAGCAACACCTTTACCGTGGTGCCCAGCCTGCGCTACGGCATCAGCCAGAAAAACAACGCCGATATCCTGCTGGTGATCGACGCGCTGGAGGTGGCTTACACCAACCCGCTGATCAACAGCTTCTGTATTGTGTCCGGCGACAGCGACTACACGCCGTTGGTCGGCCGCCTCAAGAGCATGGGCAAGTTTGTGCTGGGCATCAGCCGCAGCGAGGCCGCCAGCAACATCTTCATCAACGCCTGCAATGAGTTTCAATTTTTGGAAAACGTCGGCGGGCGCATCCGCAAGCCTGAGGATAAGAAGAAAACCGCCGCTTCCGAAAAGGAACCGCTGGACGAGCAGGAACTGAACAAGCTGATCGAAAGCATACTGGACGAGCAGACCGATCAGGATGAGCTGTACGCCAGCGAGCTCAAGGGCATCCTGCTGCGCCTGCGGCCGGATTTTAACGAGCGCGCCTTTGGCTGCGCCACGTTCCTCAAGCTGCTGGACAAGCTGGCCCACAAGTATGGCAACCTGCGCATCCGCAACGATAACTTCAACGTCATGGTTTCGCTGGGCCAGCCCGCCAAGGACAGCACCCCCCAGCTGACCAAGGACAACTGGAAGGACGCCTTCCGCGACCAGCTGCAGCGCTACAAGGACGGGGGCTTCGACCGCATCAACCCCAGCATCCTCAAGGCGGATGTGCAGGCCGCCTACCCCGATTTTTCGGAGCGGGCGCTGGGCTTCAAGCGCTTCAGCGACGTGCTCAAGGCGCTGGAGAAGGATCAGCTCCTGACCGTGGAGATGGACGAGCAGAAAACCATGCTCATCAAGGTGCCCTGACTTGCACCGCGCAAACGGCACTTTTGAAGGAGGGACCCTTTTTGGCGAGTGATTTTGCGCGCGTGGCCGCCGTGAGCGTCCGGGTACATCTGGGGGATGTGGAGGCCAACCGGCGCGAGATTGCCGCGCGCATGCGGGAGCTGGCCGCACAGGGCGTGCAGGTGGCGGTGTTCCCCGAGCTGTGCCTGACCGGCTATACCCTGGGCGATCTGCTGGCCCACGAACCCCTGCAGCGGGCCGCGTTTGCCGCGATGCGCGCGCTGGCGGCCGAAACGGGGGATATGGCTGTGGTGGTGGGCCTGCCGGTCAACCAGCGCAGCCGTCTGTTCAACTGCGCGGCGGTGCTGCAGGGCGGTGTTGTGCGTGGGCTGGTGCCCAAAACCTACCTGCCCAACGGCAACGAGTTTTACGAAACCCGCTGGTTTGTAAGCGCCGAGCAGGCCCGTAACGATTTCGATCAGGATGGTGTCGCCTGCCCCTTTGCGCCGGATTTGCTGTTTGACATGGGCACCTTCGCCTTTGCGGTGGAAATCTGCGAGGATTTGTGGACGCCGATCCCCCCCAGCTGCCGGTACGCCGTCGAGGGGACCGACGTGATTGTAAACCCCAGCGCCAGCAATGCGCTGGTCAGCAAACAGAACTACCGCCGGGAGCTGCTGCGCCAGCAGAGCGGCCGCCTGTACGCGGGCTATGCCTACGCCTGCTCCGGCTTTGGCGAAAGCACCAGCGATCTGGTTTTCTGCGGCTATACCGGCGTGTTTGAAAACGGCCGGGTGCTGCAGGAGGGCAAACGCTTTACCCTGACCGGCGATGCGGCTGTGGCCGATATCGACGTGCAGCGCCTGCGCTACCAGCGCCAGCGCAACGGCAGCTTCCATCAGGGGGAGCGCAGCGCACGGCCCATGACGCGCATCCTGCTGCCCACGGCGGCCGAGCCGGTCAAGGATACGCTCCTGCGCCCGATCAGCCCCCTGCCCTTTGTGCCGGGCGGCCCCGAGATGGACGAGCATCTGGAGGAGATCGTGCGCATCCAGTGCACGGGGCTGGCCACACGGCTGACGGCCATTGGCTGCCAGCATCTGGTGGTGGGCGTCTCCGGCGGGCTGGATAGCACCCTGGCCCTGTTGGTGGGGGTGCGCGCGTTTGATCTGCTGGGCCTGCCGCGCACCGGCGTGCACGCCCTGACCATGCCGGGCATGGGCACGGGCAAGCGTACCAAATCCAACGCCGACCGGCTGATGGAGGCGCTGGGCGTAAGCGCGCTGGAGATCGGCATCGAAAAGGCGGTGCGCCAGCACTTTGCCGACATCGGGCAGGATGAAAACACCCACGACGTAACCTATGAAAACTGTCAGGCCCGCGAACGCACCCAGATTTTGATGGACTACGCCAACAAGGTGGGCGGCATCGTGCTGGGCACGGGGGATATGAGCGAGGCGGCGCTGGGCTTCAGCACCTATAACGGGGATCATATGAGCATGTACAACGTCAACTGCTCGGTGCCCAAAACGCTGGTGAAAAGTCTGGTGCGCTACCTGAGCGAGCAGGATTTCGACGGCGCGGTGCGCGATGTGTGCCGCGATGTGATCGACACCCCCATCAGCCCCGAGCTGCTGCCTGTGACCGACGGGGAACTGAACCAGCGCACCGAGGATATCCTCGGGGACTATGCGCTGCATGACTTTTTCCTTTACCACCTGCTGGACAGCGGCAGCGGCCCCGACCGCCTGCGCCTGCTCGCGCGTCAGGCGTTTGCCGGCGTGTACGACTCGGATCAGATCGAGCGGCAGCTGCAAACCTTCCTCAAGCGTTTTTTCCAGCAGCAGTACAAGCGCAACTGCGTACCCGACGGCCCCAAGGTGGGCAGCATCAGCCTTTCGCCGCGCGGCGACCTGCGTATGCCCTCGGATATGAGCGGCGTGCTCTGGCGTGCCTGACCGCCTGCCCCGACGCCCGAATAAGGAGGTAAACCCATGAGCGAGATGCAATGCCCAAAGTGTGGCCGCACCTTGACGGTGGAATCCGGCGCGGCCTTCTGCCCTTACTGCGGGGGTTCCCTGCAGGCGCCCGAGGTTAAACCCGACAACGCGGCCGTGCAAGCCCTGCTGACCCGCGCCGAAGCGGCCGATGATCCGGTTAAAAAACACGCGCTGCTGACCGAAGCCCTCGCCCTGGACCCGGAAAGTCTGGCTGTGGCGGAACAGCTTTTGTATCTGGGGCGGCTGTATGAGCGCAACCCCCACGCGGCGGATTTTTCCGTGATTAAGTGCTACCTGCTCAACCCCTATCTGGAGCCGACTGCGGTTTCGCCGGAAAAGCGCGACGCCATGCGCCGGGAGCTGTTCGACCATCCGGATTTGATCGCTGCCTGC
>CAXXGW010000002.1:0-203081 GCA_963666755.2 Candidatus Limiplasma sp. | reverse complement strand
CCCCCACGCCAGCGCGTAGCAGAGCAAAACTTTGGTGCGGTTGCTGTACTTGACTCCGAAGGCTTTGCGCATGGCGGGCATCCTTTCTGCAAACAGGGCGCAGGGCCGGAGGGTCAGCCCCCGTCGGTACGCACCTCGAAGGTGAAGCGGATCAGCGGCCGGGTATCGGAGGCTGCGGCGGCGCGCACCTGCGCGGCCAGCTCCGCAAGGCCCACGGAGCGGTACACCGGCGGGAAATCGGGCACGCGCAGCCCGTGGTAAAGCTTGTCGGTCGCGCCGCCCCACGCGTGGGCGAACATCTTGGGCAGGCCCTTGGCGTCGCGGTCGTAGGCGGTCATGGCGGCGGTAAAGGTTTCCCAGGCGTAAACCTCGGCATCGGTCACGGTCGCGCCGACGCTCTGGTCGCCGTCGATCCAGGGCACGGATTCCCAGGCGACCTGATCGCCGGTTACATCAGCGGCCAGCCGCAGGCGGTACAGCCCCGTTTTGAGGCTTGCGCCCGACACCTGTAATGTACAGACCAGAAAATCGCCGTCGCGGCGGATTTCGCCCAGGCGGAAGGCGGACGCGTCCGCGCCCGCGTCAAAGCGGTAGAGCGTATCCCGGTAGGCGATCCACTGCGCGCCGTCGGCCGCGGCGGCGTTTTGCGGGGTGTTGGGCAGCGTGCCGCCCAGCAGCAGTGAGGCCAGCGGTTGCACCGTGGCGCCGGTCAGGGTGCGCACATCCAGCGTGGCCCCGTCGGCATTGGGGGTTACGGGCAGGCGCAGGGTCAGGGTGGCGTCGGCAAAGGTGCCGTCGGCTGCGGCGGTCAGGGTCAGGCTGGGAGGCGCGTCGGCCGGAGCATCGGCCTGCAGCGCGGCGCCGTCGGCGGTCTGCGCGCTCAGGGTTGCGCCCGGGGTATGCTGGGTGTAGGTGCCCATACCGGGGCGGGCGATCACGGTATGGTTCCATGCAAAGGAGAACGGCTCCTGCACCACGGTCTGCCCATCGGCGGTGTAGGTCAGCTCCCCGTTACGGGGGCCGCGCGTGCCCGTGAGGGCGCGATCCGCGTCGATGGCCTCGCCCAGCCGCTCGATAAAGCCGTTTACCCGCGCGCGCGTGCCGATCACCAGCGTTAAAAGCCTGCGGGGCATCACGCCCAGATGGTCGTAGGTTTGCTTCTTCTCGTCCAGAATCACGCGGCCCCACACCAGCGGCTCGCTGAGCCGCGCGGTGGTAAAGGAGGCCATCTGCCCCATGTAGTCCAGCTGAAAATCCAGCACCCCGACGCACAGCCCCTGATCGAACACGCCCAGCGCGCGCAGCACAGCCTCATAAAACGCGAGGGGCTTGCCTGCCGCGTCCGCGCCGGTCAGTTTGCCCAGCGCCGCGGGGTCCACGGTCATCACGTTCAGGCGGCTGGTATCCAGATTAGGCAGCGCCGCCAGCAGCGCGCAGCCTTCGCCGTCCGTTCCGGGCGCAAGGGTAAAGCCCGCCTGCCCTTCCGCCAGCGCCTGCGCCTGCGCGCCCTGCGCGGCGGCAAGCCCGGCGGCCAGGTCGGGGTTTTCCAGCGCATCCACAGGCAGCCCGGCGGCGCGGTTCAGCCACGCGGGCGCGCCCAGTGCGTAAAAGCTGCCCGCCATCTCCTCGGCGGAGAAGGACGCGAAAAACCGCGCGTCCGCATCGACGGAAACGGTGTGCAGGTCGCGCCACACCGAGGCGGCCTGCGCCGCGTCGGTACGGTCCAGCCCATAGGTGCGAAAAAAGCCGTCGGGCACGGTTTCGTTGCCGTAGCGCAGGGCGCGCACGCGGGTATCGCCCGCAGCAGCCAGAAAATCGCGCAGCAGGCTTTCGTACCAGCCCGCCTGCGCCCCGTAATGGTAGTGGAAGCCGCCCTCGCGGTATTTTTTGCCGGTGTGGGGGTACATGCTCTGCTCGTTGGTATTGATGCCGCCCATGGTCTGGGTGCCGTCCAGCCAGAGGTCCACGGGCATATAATCCGCAGCGTCGGCGGCGGTTTGGGTCGCGTCGGCTTCGGGATCGTCATACGCGGGCAGGGATAAAAGCCCCAGGTTGGGGCCGGTGGTCTGCTGCGCGGCGGGGGTTTCGTGCAGCAGCGTCTGCACCCGGTCGCAGGCGGTCAGGGCCGCAAGCGCCAGCAGCAGCGCGGCGGCCAGCGCAAGCCGCCGCCCGGGGCGTGGGGTTCCGGAAGGCATGGCGGTCGCTCCTTTCCGATCCGAACACAGGTTGATCTTTACAACATTCGCGCCGCGCGGGGAGGAATCCTTTTCCAAGCCGCGTGGGAAGAAAAGTGCGCGCGGGGCGAAAAGGGCGGGGGCGGCCCTGCCGGCCTGCGCCCCGCCCCTCTGCCGCGCCCGAGGGGGGCGCTCACAGCGCGCGGATGCGCTCCAGCGCCTCGGCGGTTTTTTCGTAGGTGTTGAAGGCGGTCAGGCGGAAGTAGCCTTCCCCGCTGGGCCCGAAGCCCGCGCCCGGCGTGCCGACCACGTGCGCCTGATCCAGCAGGGTATCGAAAAACTGCCAGCTGCCCACCGGCGTCTTGAGCCACACATAGGGCGCGTCCACCCCACCGAATACCGTGTAGCCCGCCGCCTGCAACCCTTCGCGGATCAACCGGGCGTTGCGGCGGTAATATTCGACGGTTTCCATGCACTGGGCCTGCCCGGCGGGGCTGAACACCGCCGCCGCCGCGCGCTGGATGGGGTAGCTGACGCCATTAAACTTGGTGCCCATGCGGCGCTTCCACAGGGCGTTCAGCTCTACCCGCTCGCCCCGGCCGTTGAGGCCCGTCACCTCGTGGGGGATGACGGTATACGCGCAGCGCGTGCCCGTAAAACCCGCGGTTTTGCTGAAGGAGCAGCATTCCACCGCCACCTCGCGCGCGCCTTCCACCTCGTAGATGCTGTGGGGCACGTCGGAGGTGATAAAGGCCTTGTAGGCCGCGTCGTACACCAGCACCGTGCCGTGCTTGCGCGCATAGTCCACAAAGGGCTTGAGCTGCTCGCGTGTGAGGGTGGTGCCGGTGGGGTTGTTGGGGTAGCAGAGGTAGATCACATCCACCGGCTCGGCGGGCAGCGGGGGCACAAAGCCGTTTTCCGCGTTGCAGGGCAGGTAGGTCAGGTTGCTCCAGCGACCGTCGGCAAAATCGCCCAGGCGGCCGGCCATGGCGTTGCTATCCACATACACGGGGTAGACCGGGTCGGTTACGGCGATACGCGCATCCGGCGAAAACAGCTCCTGCAGGGCGGAGGTATCGGACTTGGCCCCGTCGGAGATGAACACCTCGTCAAACGCCAGCGAAACGCCGCGCGGCGCGTAATCCTGCTCACGGATGGCGTCAATCAGAAAATCGTAGCCGAAATCCGGCCCGTAGCCGTGGAAGGTGGCGGCCGAGAGCATCTCGTCGGCGGCAGCCTTGAGGGCCTCTACCACCGCAGGGGCAAGCGGGCGGGTTACATCGCCGATGCCCAGACGGATCAGCTCCGCCTGCGGGTGGGCGGCGGCATAGTCCTTAACGCGGCGCGCCACCTCGGCAAACAGGTATTGGCCCGGCAGTTTTTCAAAGTTGGGGTTTACGCGCAATGGGGTCAACCTCCTTCAAAGGCCCGCCGCAGGGGCGGGCGCAAATGTGCGCCGCCGGGGCGCGCCTACGCCTCGTCGCTCAGCCAGACGCCGTCGTACACAAAGGTCGCCGGGCCGGTCATGGCCACGTGCCCGTCCGCCGGGTTCCAGGCGATGCGCAGCGTGCCGCCGCGCAGGCGCACCTCTACATCGCGCTCGGTCAGCCCGTTGAGCATGGCGGCCACCGCCGAGGCGCACGCGCCGGTGCCGCAGGCGAGCGTCTCGCCCGCGCCGCGCTCCCAGACGCGCATGTACAGGTGCTCCCGATCCACCACGCGCACAAACTCGATGTTGCACTTGCGCGGGAAAACGGGATCGCATTCCAGCACCGGGCCCACGGTGGTCACGGGCGCGGTGTCGGGATCGTCCACAAAGGTGATGGCGTGGGGGTTGCCCATATTGACCAGCGTGACGGGCCAGCTTTGGCCGCACGCGGTCAGCGGCGCGCCCAGCACCGGATCGCCGGCTAGCGTGCTGGGGATGTGCGCACCGTCGGTCACAGGCACGCCCATATCCACACGCACGGCGGCGGTGCGGCCTTTTGCGTCCAGCGTGAGCAGCATGTGCTTAACCTGCCCGCCGCTTTCGATGTCAAACGCCGTCTGGTCGGTCAGGCCCCGGTCGTGGCAGTAGGCGGCCACGCAGCGGATGCCGTTGCCGCACATTTCGCTTTCGGAGCCGTCGTTGTTGAACATGCGCATCCGGAAGGGCGCGCGCTCGCCCGGCAGGATCAGGATCAGCCCGTCGCTGCCGCAACCGAAACGGCGGCGGCTCATACGCACCGCCAGCCCGGGCAGATCGTCCGGGAGGGTTTCCGTAAAGCCGTTCACATAGAGGTAATCGTTCCCGATGCCGTGCATTTTCGTAAAATGGAGCAAACAGATCACCTGCTTTCCTGCGCCCCAGTATAACAAAAAACCGCCGGTTTGAAAAGCGGCGGTTCAGCCTGCTGAAAAAGGCCCATCTGCTTTGTCGCCGGCACCGGATAAGGGCGGTTCCGTACGTCCGTGTACGCTCCCGCCCTTATCCGGTTTGCCTTCGCGCATCTGAACCTTTTTAAGCATGCTGTGGCTGGAAGCCTGTAAGAGGTTTATTTACTGCCTGAACCGTTGCGCGGGCGCGCGGTTACTCCACCTGCGCGTAATGCTGGCTGGGGGTCAGGTCGTATAGCACGCGGCGCACGCGCGGCAGCTCGCGCAGGATGCGCGCGCCCACGCGCTCCAGCAAATCGTAAGGCAGGCGGCTGGCACAGGCTTCGCCGCTGCAGGCCTGACAGGCGCGCAGCACCACGGCCCAGCCGCCGAACTCGTCCGGGTTTTCGGCCATGGAGGCGTAATACTGCCAGAGCTTGCGCTCGTGCCCGCCGGATTGAATTTCCTCGCTGAAAAACGCATCCGCCTTGCGCAGGGTTTCCAGCTTTTCGTCGGTCACTTCGCCAAAAATGCGCAGCGCCAGCCCGCTTGCGGGGAAGGGTTGCCGCTCCGCAATGCTGGAAGGCAGCGACAGCGCGCGCGCCAGACGGCGCACCTCCTCCTTAAACAGCCCGTGAATCGGCTCCAGCACCGTGATGGGCCGCGCATCGTCGGTTCTGGGCGGGTCTTCCGCCTGAACGCGGCCATAGAGGGTGTCGTTGTAATTGGTGCCCAGCACCAGCGTGTGAATTTCGGGGTCAAAATCCAGCTGGCGTTCCAGCACCAGCCGTAAAAGCGAGGTGGCGACCCGCTCCTTTTCCAGCGCGCGGCGCACCCCGCGCAGCGCGCGGTGGAAACCGTCCTGCGCATCCACGTGCGCCACCACGATGCCCAGCGTTTCCATATAAGTGTTCAGCACCGCTTCCGGCTCGTCCCGGCGGAAAAGCCCGGTGTCCACAAACACGCACATCAGGCGCTTATCCACCGCCATCTGGGCCAGACGCGCGCACACGGCGCTATCCACCCCGCCGGACACGGCGCACAGCACGCGCCCCTCGCCCGCGGCGGCCCGGATGCTCTCCACCGTCTGGGTGATGATCCGGTCCTCCGTCCAGTCCGGCTCCATGCCGCACACGTTCAGAGCAAAATTGCTCAGCAGCGACACCGAATCCGGGTCGTTGCGCTCAATGGGGTACTGCACCGCGTACAGGCGGTTCTGCGGGCTGTAAAACCCCACGCAGCGCTCGGTGGCGGTCGCCAGACACGCGTACCCGGCAGGCGGGGTCAAATCCCGCAGCGCCGCCAGCACTCGCTCGCCGCCGGTAATGCCCGCAAACAGCGGATCCTCCGCAAGGCCGAGGGTCACGCTCTCGCTTTCGGCCTCACGCGGCAGCACCGCGCCGCCCAGATGGGCGCACAGCGCGGGCACCATGGCGCCCAGCGCCAGCAGCGGCAGCGCCCCGGTCAGCAGCGCCGGATCAAACCCCGCAAGGGAAAGCTCCTCCCCGTTTGCGGCGGCTACAATCAGCCCCCGGGCCTCAAGCGCCTGCGCCTGCGCAAGCGTGATATCAAAGGGCACAGGCACGCAGTACACCTGCATGTTGCGCAGCGTACGGGCGATCAGTCCGGCGAGGCCGGGGTCGTGGTCCAGCACCAGTATAGCGTTCTGCATAGAAAACCTCCGTGGTCGGTAGAACCGCAATCGGTGTATGCTTTCCACACGCACGCGGGAAACCCTCTTTTTACCCCTGTGTTGACAGCCGTGCGGGCACGCGGTATGCTCTGGGCACAAGCCCGCGCCGCGGGCCGGAAGGAGGCCCCGCCATGAACCCGATTCTGCAAAGCCTGCACACGCGCAAATCAGTGCGCGTTTTTACCGGGCAACCCATCCCCGCCGAGGTGCGGGAGGCGATTCTGCTGGCCGCCGCGCAGGCCCCCACCGCCGGAAACCAGCAGCTGTATACCGTGCTGGACATCGACGACCCCGCGCTCAAGGCGCGGCTGGCCGAAACGTGCGACCACCAGCCCTTCATTGCCACGGCGCCGCTGGTGCTGATCTTCTGCGCCGACCCCCTCAAATGGCGCGACGCTTACGCCGCCGTGGGCTGTAACCCCCGGCCGCTGGGCGCGGGTGATCTGCTGCTGGCGCTGGCGGACGCGGCCATTGCCGCGCAAAACGCCGTAACCGCCGCGTGGAGTCTGGGCGTAGGCTCCTGCTATATTGGGGATATTCTGGAAAACGTGGAGGAGCACCGCGCGCTTTTGCATTTGCCGGACGCCGTGGTGCCTGCCGCGATGCTGGTGCTGGGTTACCCCACCGCCCAGCAGCTGGCGCGGCCCAAGCCGGAGCGCGCGCCGCTGGAAAGCATTGTGCAGCGCAACGCTTACCGGCGCATGGACGGCGCGCAGCTGCGCGCCATGCTGGAGCCGCGCGTGCCCGCCGGGCAAACGTACGAGGCGTGGCTCACGGCGTTCTGGCGGCGCAAGTATGAGTCCGATTTTTCACGGGAGATGTCCCGCTCGGCACAGGTATACCTGCGCGCTTACCCGCCCCTGCCCGACACGGGGGAGGAGCCGGATACAAATCACTAACGAATAATCGTAGCATAAATAAATAGTTCGGAATTTACCTTGACAATGGCGGCTGCCATCCGGTATAATGCGGAGTGTTCGCATGCGGATGGCTGCCGCTTTTTATTTGATTGTAAGCGGCCGTCACCCTTGGCGGAAACGGGCTGCCGTGATTGGATAGCCCAAAAAAGACGAACATTAGCCTCCTTGGTTAACCGGGATGTTTGCCGGAGGCGGGAAGAGCAGGCCCCATGAAAAAGGTAGCCGTGATTCTGGGCTCGGACAGCGATCTGCCCATCCTCCAACCGTGTTTTACCCAGCTCAAGGCGCTGCAGGTGCCCTTTGAGGCGCATGTGCTCAGCGCCCACCGCACGCCCGACGAGGCGGCTGCCTTTGCTTGCGGCGCGGCGGCGCAGGGCTTCGGGGTGCTGATCGCGGCGGCGGGCAAGGCGGCCCATCTGGCGGGCGCGCTGGCGGCGCGCACCGTGCTGCCCGTAATCGGCCTGCCCGTGCAGGGTAGCCCGCTGGACGGTCTGGCCGCGCTGCTGGCCACCGTGCAGATGCCCTCCGGCGTACCGGTGGCCACCGTCGCGCTGGATGGGGCGGCCAACGCCGCGCTGCTGGCGGCGCAGATTCTCGCCGTGGGGGACGAGGCGCTTACCGCGCGCCTGTGCGCCCTGCGCAAGGCGCAGCACGACGCCGTGCTGGATAAAGACGCAAAGCTCGCCGTGGACTGACCCGCGGCGGGCTTTTCCTCGCCCCGCGCGGGGCTCACCCTTAAGCCGGATTGATTTTATAAGGAGGCGTTTCCCCATGGAAAAACGCGAACAGCTTTACGAAGGCAAGGCCAAGAAGGTATTCGCCACAGACGACCCCATGCTGGTGCTGGTTTCCTATAAAGACGACGCGACCGCCTTTAATGGCCAGAAAAAGGGCACCATCGAGGGCAAGGGCGCCATCAACAACCGGGTGACCAACCACCTGATGCGGCTTCTGGAAAGCAAGGGCGTGCCCACGCATTTCGTGCGCGAGCTTTCCCCTACGGAAACGCTGGTGAAAAAGGTGCAGATCATCCCGCTGGAGGTGATCGTGCGCAACGTGGCGGCAGGCTCGCTTTCCAAGCGTCTGGGCCTGCCGGAGGGCACCAAGCTGGCCAAAACCGTGCTGGAAACCTGCTATAAGGACGATGCGCTGGGCGATCCGATGGTCAACTCCACCCACATTGCCGCCATGGGCTGGGCCACCGAGGCGGAGATGGAAACCCTGCGCGCCTACTCCCTGCGCGTGAATCAGGTGCTGACCGATTATCTGGCCGACCTGGGGGTGGAGCTGATCGATTTTAAGCTCGAGTTTGGCCGCACGCCGGACGGCACCGTGGTGCTGGCCGACGAAATCAGCCCCGACACCTGCCGTTTCTGGGATACCGCCACCCACGAAAAGCTGGATAAGGATCGCTTCCGCCGCGATCTGGGGGGCGTGGAAAACGCCTACCACGAGATACTCAAGCGGCTGCTGGGCGAATGACCCGCCCCGCCCCGAAAGGAACGGCCCTGTACATGAGCAAACTGCACGAGGAATGCGGGGTTTTTGGCATCTTTCTGCCCGACGGGCAACAGGGCGTGGTACAGCCCGCCTATCAGGGGCTGTACGCCCTGCAACACCGCGGGCAGGAAAGCTGCGGCATCGCCGTGGAGTGCGAAGGCACCCTGACCTGCCATAAGGACGTGGGGCTGGTGGGCGACGTGTTTACCGCACAGACGCTCGCGGCCATGCCGGAAGGCTCCGCCGCCGTGGGGCACTGCCGCTACGGCACCACCGGCGCGCAAAACCGCGAAAACGCCCAGCCCCTGCTGGTTAACCGGCTGGGCGGCGGCATGGCGCTTTGCCACAACGGCAACCTTGTAAACGCGCAGGAGCTGCGCCAGACGCTGGAACAGAACGGCGCGATTTTCCACACCACCAGCGACAGCGAAGTGATCGCCTATGTGCTGACGCAGGAACGGCTTGCCTGCGACAGTCTGGAGCAGGCGGCGCTGCGCGTGATGGGGCGCATCCGCGGCGCGTACTCGCTTACGGTGCTCAGCCAGGGCCGCCTGCTGGCCGTGCGCGACCCGCACGGCTTCCGCCCGCTGTGCATGGGCACGCTGGACAACGGCGGCACGGTGTTCGCCAGCGAAAGCTGCGCGCTGGACGCCGTCGGCGCTACCTTTGTGCGCGATGTGCAGCCCGGCGAGGTGGTGGTGGTCGACCAGCAGGGCGTGCGTTCTCTCCGGTCGGACGCGCCCGGGCACAGCGCGTTGTGCGTGTTCGAGTTTATCTACTTTGCCCGGCCGGACAGCGTGATCGACGGCAGCGCCGTACACACGGCGCGGCTGCGGGCGGGCGCGTTTCTGGCGCTGGAGCATCCCGTGCAGGCGGATGTGGTGGTGGGCGTGCCCGACAGCGGCATCGACGCGGCCATCGGCTACGCCCGGCAGAGTGGCATCCCCTACGGTGTGGGGTTCATTAAAAACCGTTATGTGGGCCGCACGTTTATCCAGCCGGGGCAGGCGCAGCGGCAGAGCGCCGTGCGCATCAAGCTGAACGCCGTGGGCGCGACCGTGCGCGGCAAGCGCGTGGTGCTGATTGACGATTCCATCGTCCGGGGCACCACCAGCGCGCGCATCGTAAGCCTGCTGCGCGAGGCGGGGGCCGCCGAGGTGCACATGCGCCTGAGCGCGCCGCCCTTCCGGCATCCGTGCTATTTCGGCACCGATATCGACTCCACCGACAACCTGATCGCCGCGCAGCACAGCGTGGAGGAAATCCGCCGCCTGATCGGCGCGGACAGCCTGGGCTACCTGCCCGTGGAATGTCTAGACAAGCTGGCCGACCACAGCGATTGCGGCTTCTGCAAGGGCTGTTTTACCGGCCTGTACCCCGTGGAGCCGCCCCATGACGCGGCCCGCAACCAGTTTGAGGCGTGCGCGGCGCGCCCGCACACCGCAGGGGAGGGTCTGCAATGATGGCACCCAAGAGTGAAAGCCCCAGCTACCGCGCCGCGGGCGTGGATATTACCGCCGGCTACCGCGCCGTGGATTTGATGAAGCCCCACATTGCCCGCACGCTGGTGCCCGGCGCGCTGGGCGAGGTCGGCGGCTTCGGCGGGCTGTTCCAGCTGGATGTGAGCGGCATGCCTAACCCCGTGCTGGTAAGCGGCACCGATGGCGTGGGCACCAAGCTCAAGCTGGCCTTTTTGCTGGATAAGCACGATACCGTGGGCATCGACTGCGTGGCCATGTGCGTAAACGACGTGCTCTGTTGCGGCGCCAAGCCGCTGTTTTTTCTGGATTACATCGCCTGTGGCAAAAACGTGCCAGAGCGCATCGCCGCGATTGTGGCGGGCGTGGCGGAGGGCTGCGTGCAGGCGGGCTGCGCGCTGATCGGCGGCGAAACCGCCGAAATGCCCGGCTTTTACCCGGCCGATGAGTATGATCTGGCGGGCTTTGCCGTGGGCGCGGTGGATCGCTCCAAAATTCTGGACCGTAATGCCATGCGTGCGGGCGACGCGGTGCTGGCCCTGCCTTCCAGCGGGGTGCACTCCAACGGCTTCTCGCTGGTGCGCAAGGCCCTGCGCGTGGAAGAAGGCGGGCTGGATCGCCCGCTGGATGCGCTGGACGGGCGGACGCTGGGCGAAACGCTGCTTACCCCCACGCGCATTTACGTGAAGCCCGTGCTGGCGCTGCTGGAGAAAATTGACGTGCGCTCGCTTTCGCACATCACGGGCGGCGGGTTTTACGAAAACATTCCGCGCTCGCTGGCGCCGGGCTTTACCGCCCGCCTGCGGCGCGAGGCCGTGCGCGTGCCCCCGGTGTTTGAGCTGATCGCCCGTGCGGGCGACGTGCCGGAGCGGGATATGTTCAACACCTTCAACATGGGCGTGGGGATGACCGCCGTGGTGCCCGCCGAACAGGCGGACGGGGCGCTGGCCATCCTGCGCGCAAACGGGGTGGACGCCTACGCGCTGGGCCATGTGGAGCCCGGCGAAGGGGGCGTGGTGCTGTGCTGAGGGTGGCCGTGCTGGTCAGCGGCGGGGGCACCAACCTGCAGGCGCTGCTGGATGCGGCGGCCCGCGGGGCCTTGCCCAGCGCAATGCTTTCGCTGGTGGTCAGCAACAAGCCCGAAGCCTACGCCCTGACCCGCGCGCGGCAGGCGGGGATCGAGGCCGTCGCCCTGCCCCGGCAGCCCGGCGAAACCCCCGAAGCCTACGGCGAAAGGCTGCTGGCCGTGCTGCACGCTCACGGGGCGCAGCTGGTGGTGCTGGCCGGGTTTTTGCCGATTCTGGCCCCCAACGTGATTGCCGCGTACCGCGACCGGATTTTGAACATCCACCCCAGCCTGATCCCCAGCTTTTGCGGGGAGGGGTACTACGGCCTGCGCGTGCACGCGGCGGCGCTGGCCCGGGGCGTGCGCCTGACGGGCGCGACCGTGCATCTGGTAAACGAGGTGCCCGACGGCGGGCGCATCCTCGCGCAGCGCGCCGTGGCCGTGGAGCCGGGCGATACCCCGGAAACCCTGCAGCGCCGCGTGATGGAGCAGGCCGAGTGGACGCTCTTGCCCGAAACCGTGCAGTGGGCGGCCGCGCGGCTGAACGCGGGGCTTGCGCTGTAGCGCGGCAAAGGGGGGCGCGGACTGTCCCCCGGAGGGCAAACGTGCTACAATAGCGGCATGAGGGCCGCACCGGCAGCGTCCGGGGGCCCTAAGCCAAAGGAGGCGAACCGGAAATGCAACCGACTGATCTTTGCGAGTACCTGGCCCACAATGCCTACCCCGGCCGGGGGGTGCTGCTGGGCCGCAGCGCCGATGGCCTGCGCGCCGTGATGGCCTATTTTATCATGGGCCGCAGCGAAAACAGCCGTAACCGCGTGTTTACCCCGTTCGAAGGGGGTGTGCGATCGGAGGCGGCCGATCCGTCCAAGGTAACCGACCCCCGGCTGATCCTCTACACGCCGGTGCGCGTCACGGACGCGTTTACCACCGTGGTGACCAATGGCGATCAGACCGACACCGTGGCCGAAACCCTGCTTGCGGGCGGCACGTTTGAACAGGCCCTGCGCACCCGCGCCTTTGAGCCGGACGCTCCGCACTGGACGCCCCGCGTATCCGGCGTGATGACCGTGCGCGACGGGGCGATGGCGTACGCGCTGTCCATCCTGAAATGCGGCGACGGGCTGGGGGAGAGCGTGCAGCGCTTCTTCTTTGAATACCCGCAGCCGTGCGCGGGCGAGGGCCACCTGCTGCACACCTATGCCGGGCCGGGCGATCCGCTGCCGAGCTTTGCGGGCGAGCCCGTGAGCGTCTGCCTGCCGGTGGACGATCTGGACACGTTTGCTGCCTCGGTATGGAACGCGCTGGACCTGCAAAACCGCGTGAGCCTGTTCGTGCGCGCCATTGATCTGGCGGACGGGCATGCCGACACGCGCATCCTGAACCAACGAGGCTGAGGAGGGTCATCCATGCAAACGCTGGAACTGAAATACGGCTGCAACCCCAACCAGAAACCCGCGCGCATTTACGCCGCGCAGGGCGAGCTGCCCCTGAGGGTGCTAAACGGCAACCCGGGCTACATCAACTTTCTGGACGCGCTTAACGGCTGGCAGCTGGTGCGGGAACTGCGCCGTGCCACGGGGCTGCCCGCCGCCGCATCCTTTAAGCATGTAAGCCCCGCGGGCGCGTCGCTGGGGCTGCCGCTGCCGGAAGCGTTGCGGCGCGCGTATTTCGTCCCGGCCGACGCGGTGTTAAGCCCGCTGGCCTGCGCCTATGCCCGCGCACGGGGCGCCGACCGCATGAGCAGCTTTGGGGATTGGATCAGCCTGAGCGACCCCTGCGACGAAGCGACGGCGCAGCTGATCCGCCCGGAGGTGAGCGACGGCATCCTCGCCCCCGGCTATACGCCCGAGGCGCTTGCCATCCTGAAAACCAAGCGGCAGGGTAATTACAACATCGTGGCTATCGACGCGGCCTATGAGCCGCCCGCGCTGGAACGGCGCGAGGTGTTCGGCGTTACGTTTGAGCAGAACCGCAACGACCTGCCCATCGACGCGCGGCTTTTGCAAACCGTCGCCACGCGGGCAACCGCCCTGCCCGAGGGCGCCCGGCGGGATCTGCTGGTAACGCTGGCGACGCTCAAATACACGCAATCCAACTCCGTGTGCTACGCGCTGGACGGCCAGTGCATCGGCATCGGCGCGGGGCAGCAGAGCCGCATCCACTGCACGCGGCTGGCGGGCGACAAGGCGGACGTGTGGCGGCTGCGCCAGCACGCAAAAACGCTGGCGCTGCCCTTCCTGCCCACGCTTAAAAACCCCGACCGGGATAACGCCATCGACCGCTATGTAAGCCGGGAGAGCGAAACCACGGTGCTTAAAGACGGCGTGTGGCAGACGCTGTTTACCGCCCGCCCCGAACCGCTTACCGAGGCGGAAAAGCGGGAGTGGCTCGCCGGGCTTACGGGCGTAAGCCTTGGCAGCGATGCGTTTTTCCCGTTCAGCGACAACATCGACCGCGCGGTGCAAAGCGGCGTGCGCTACATCGCCCAGCCCGGCGGCAGCAAGCGCGACGCCGAGGTGGTGGCCGCCTGCGACCGTTACGGCGTGGTCATGGCCATGACCGGCGCGCGGCTGTTCCACCATTAAGCGGCCGGCGGCAACGCCAGCGCCCCACAAAGGAGAGGATGCCCCCGTGAAGGTACTCGTCGTGGGCGGCGGCGGCCGCGAACATGCCCTGATCCGCAAACTGGCGGAAAGTCCGCTGATCGACCGCCTCTACTGCGCGCCCGGCAACGGCGGCATCGAGGCGGAGGCAACCTGCGTGCCGCTGCGCGCCACCGAGGTGGAGGCGCTGGCCGACTGGGCCGCCGCCAATGCCATGGATTATGTGGTGATCGGCCCGGACGATCCGCTGTGTCTGGGCCTTGCAGATCTGCTTTTGCAGCGCGGCATCCCGGCCTTCGGGCCGTCGAAGGCCGCCGCGCGCATCGAGGGCAGCAAGGTGTACGCCAAAAAGCTCATGCGCAAGTACGGCATCCCCACCGCGTCCTGCGAAATTTTCAGCGATCTGGAGCTGGCGCTGCGCTACCTGCGCATTGCGCCCTACCCCGTGGTGGTCAAGGCGGACGGGCTGGCCCTGGGCAAGGGCGTGACCGTCTGTCAGGATCGGGAGCAGGCCGAGGAGGCCGTGCGGGATTGCATGGAGCGCGGGCGCTTTGGCGCGTCCGGCGCGCGCGTGGTGGTGGAGGAGTGCCTGACCGGGCCTGAGGTGAGCGTGCTGGCCCTGACCGACGGCGTCACCCTGCGGGCGTTGCCTTCCGGCATGGATCACAAGCGCGCGCTGGACGGCGATCAGGGGCAGAACACCGGCGGCATGGGGGTCATTGCTCCCAACCCGTACTATACGCCCGCCATCGCCGAGGAGTGTATGCGTACCATCTTCCTGCCCACGCTGGCGGCGCTGCGCGCCGAGGGCGCGCCGTTTCAGGGCTGCCTGTATTTTGGCCTGATGCTCACCCCGGACGGCCCGCGCGTGATTGAGTACAACTGCCGCTTTGGCGACCCCGAGGCGCAGGCGATGCTGCCGCTTTTGCAAAGCGATCTGTTTGCGATTTTCCGCCACATCACGGCGGGCACGCTGGATCAGGCGGACGTGCGCATCGCCCCCGGGGCGAGCTGCTGCGTGGTGCTCGCCTCCGGCGGTTACCCCGCCGCCTACGCGGTGGATCGGCCCATCGGCGGGCTTGCCGGGGCGGAAGCCCTGCCGGGGGTGAGCGTGTTCCACGCGGGCACGCGGCGCGCGCCGGACGGGCGGCTGCTGACGGCCGGGGGCCGGGTGCTGGGCGTAACCGCCGTGGCGGATACCCTGCCCGAGGCGGTGGCGCGCGCTTACGCGGCGGCCGATGGCATCACGTTTGAAGGGGCGAGCCTGCGCCGGGATATCGGCGCGCGGGCCATGGCCGCGCCCCGGGGCTGAACCCGACCGCCGGGCCGCGCCCCGGACATCCCCGCCGGGGATTTTTAAAGGAGGCAAACATGGCCGTTTACCGCGTCTACACCGAAAAAAAGCCGGACTATGCCGTGGAGGCCCGCGCGCTGCGCTATGAGATTCGCCATATTTTGCGCATCCCCAGCGTGCAAAGCGTGCGGGTGCTCAACCGTTACGATGTGGAAGGCCTTACGCGGGCGCAGTTTGAACGCTGCCTGCCCGTCGTTTTTTTTGAGCCGCAGGTGGATGTGTGCCTGTTCGACCTGCCGGAAGGGGCGGGCGCGGTGCTGGCGGCCGAGGCGCTGCCCGGCCAGTACGATGCGCGCGCGGCCTCCTGTGAGGAGTGCGTGCAGCTGCTCTGCCAAGGCGAGCGCCCCACGGTGCGCGCGGCGCGCGTGTACCTGTTTGGCGGCGACCCCACCCCGGAGGAGCTGGCGCGCATCCGCCGCCACCTGATTAACCCCGTGGAAAGCCGCGAGGCGAGTCTGGCCCCGCGCGACACCCTTGCGCAGGCCTACCCGGCCCCCGCCCCCGTGGAAACCCTGACCGGCTTTACCGCGCCGGACGGCCCCGCCCCCGAAACGTGGGTGCGCCGCTACGGCCTTGCCATGGACGCGGACGATCTGGCCTGCTGCCGGGCCTACTTTGCCCGGGAGGGGCGCGACCCCACGCTTACGGAGTTGCGCGTGCTGGACACCTACTGGAGCGACCACTGCCGCCACACCACCTTTGGCACGGTGCTGGACAGCGTCACCTGCAACCAGCCCGCGGCGGCGGCCGCTTACGGGCGCTACCGCGCGCTGCGCCGGGAGCTGGGCCGCGACGACCGCCCCGTTACCCTGATGGATATGGCTACCCTCGGCGCACGGGCGCTGCGGGCGCGCGGGCTGCTGCCCTTTCTGGACGAGAGTGAGGAGATCAACGCCTGCTCGGTGCGCGTGGAGGTGCCGGTAGACGGCAAGCCCGAACCGTGGCTGTTGCAGTTTAAAAACGAAACCCATAACCACCCCACCGAGATCGAACCCTTCGGCGGCGCGGCCACCTGCATCGGCGGGGCGATCCGCGATCCGCTGTCGGGGCGCACGTATGTGTATCAGGCCATGCGCGTAACCGGCGCGGCCGATCCGCTGGCCCCCGTGGCCGACACCCTGCCCGGCAAGCTGCCCCAGCGCAAGCTGACCACCACCGCCGCCGCCGGGTACAGCGCCTACGGCAACCAGATCGGGCTGGCGACCGGGCAGGTGGAGGAGTTCTACCACCCCGGCTACGCCGCCAAACGTATGGAAATCGGCGCGGTGCTGGGCGCGGCGCCGCTGGCCAACATCCGCCGGGAGCGGCCCGTGCCCGGCGATGTGGTGGTGCTGCTGGGCGGGCGCACCGGGCGCGACGGCTGCGGCGGGGCCACCGGCTCCAGCAAAAGCCACAGTTTGAGCAGTCTGGAAACCTGCGGCGCCGAGGTGCAGAAGGGCAACCCCGTGGTGGAGCGCAAGCTGCAGCGGCTGTTCCGCGACCCGCGCGCCACGCGGCTGATCAAGCGCTGCAACGATTTTGGCGCGGGCGGTGTAAGCGTGGCTATCGGCGAGCTGGCCGACGGCCTGCTGATCGAGCTGGACCGCGTGCCCCGCAAGTATGAGGGGCTGGACGGCACCGAGCTTGCCATATCCGAAAGTCAGGAGCGCATGGCCGTGGTGGTGGCCCCCGAGGACGCCGCCGCCCTGATGGCGCTGGCCGACGCGGAAAATCTGGAGGCCACCCCGGTGGCGACCGTTACTGAGGAGCCGCGCCTGCGCATGGTCTGGCAGGGGCGCGAAATTGTAAACCTGCGCCGCGCGTTTTTGGATACCAACGGCGCCGAGAAACACGCGACCGCCGTGATTGACGACGATATAGCCGCGCCCGGCTCGGCCCGCTCCGGCGGCACGCTGGCCGAGCGCCTCACGCGTTTGGCGGGCGATTTGAACCTGTGCTCCCGCAAGGGGCTGGCGGAGCGGTTCGATTCCACCATCGGTGCGGCCACGGTGCTGATGCCCTACGGCGGCCGTCGGCAGCTGACCCCCGTGCAGGCGATGGTAGCCAAGCTCCCGGTGCTGCACGGCGAAACGACCGCCTGCAGCGGCATGGCGTTCGGCTTCCACCCGGCGCGCATGGAACGCAGCCCCTACGCGGGCGCATACCTGAACGTGGCGGAAAGCCTGTGCAAGCTGGCAGCCGCCGGGTTTGACCGTACGCGCGCAACGCTTTCGCTGCAGGAATATTTCTGCCGCATGACCGGCGCGCCGGAGCGCTGGGGCCTGCCTGCGGCGGCGCTGCTGGGCGCGCTGGACGCGCAGCTGAACTTCGGCGTGGCGGCCATCGGCGGCAAGGACAGCATGAGCGGCACCTTTGAAACGCTGGACGTGCCCCCGACACTGGTCAGCTTTGCCGTGGCCCCGGGCGATGCGGGGGGCGTGATTTCGCCGGAGTTCAAGGGCCCGGGGCATGCGCTGTACTGGCTGGAGGCCGATCCGTTTGACGCGCCCGCCTTCCTGCGCGCGCTGGATTTGCTGCACGGGCAGATCGCGGCGGGCCGGGTACTGGCGGCGTGGGCCGCGGGCGAGGGCGGCGTGGCGGAAGGGCTGCTTAAAATGGCGCTGGGCAACGCCGTGGGCGTGCGCGTGGCGCAAGGCTTTACCAAGGACCTGTTCGCCCCGGCTGTAGGCGGCTTTATTCTGGAGCTTGCCGCAGGCCCGGCGGATCCGGCGCTGGCGGCGGCGGGCGTGCCGCTGGGGGAGACCATGGCAGAGTACGCGCTGTGCACCGCCACGGAAACCTGCCCGCTGGACGCCGTGCAGGAAACGTGGGAAAGCAGGCTGGAAAAGGTGTTCCCCTACCGCGCCGTGCCCGATGCCGAAACGGCGGCGGCCCCTGTGCCCGCCTTGTCCTTCGCGGCCGAAGCATGGCCCGCGCCCGCGCTGCGCACCGCGCGGCCCGTGGCGGTCATCCCGATGTTCCCGGGCACCAACTGCGAGGTGGATACCGCCCGCGCGCTGGAACGGGCGGGCGCGGAGCCGCGCATTGTGCCCGTGCGCAACCTGACCCCCGCGCACGTGGCCCGCAGCGTGGAAGAAATGGCGGCCGCCATCCGCGCGGCGCAGATGGTGGTGTTCCCCGGCGGCTTCTCCGGCGGGGACGAGCCGGACGGCAGCGCCAAGCTGATTGCCGCGTTCTTCCGCAACCCCGCGGTGCGCGAGGCCGCGCAGGCGCTGCTGGACGGGCGCGACGGCCTGATGCTGGGCATCTGCAACGGGTTTCAGGCGCTCATCAAGCTGGGGCTGCTGCCGTTTGGGCGCATCACCGAGCCGGACGCGGCCAGCCCCACCCTTACGTTTAACACGCTGGGGCGGCACCAGAGCATGCTCACGCGCATCCGCGTGGCTTCCACACGCAGCCCGTGGCTGCGCCGGTGCCGTGTGGGCGAAACGTACACCGTGCCCGTAAGCCACGGGGAGGGGCGCTTCGTCTGCGGGGCGGATACGCTCAACGCGCTGGCGGCGGCCGGGCAGATCGCCACCCAGTATGTGGGGCCGGACGGCCTGCCCACCATGGACCTGCGCTATAACCCCAACGGCAGCGTCTGGGCGGTAGAGGGCATCACCTCGCCGGACGGCCGGGTGCTGGGCAAGATGGGCCACACCGAGCGCAGCGGCAGGAATTTGTACCTGAATGTCGAAGGCAATACATTCCAGCCGATTCTGGAGGCCGGGGTCGCCTACTTCCGGTAGGCGCGCCGCCAACACGACAAAGGAGACGCTTATGGCCGAACATGACGGGTATGTAAGCCCTTTTTCCACCCGGTACGCCAGCCCGGAGATGCAGTTTATCTTTTCGGACAACCATAAATTCCGCACCTGGCGCCGGCTGTGGATCAGCCTTGCCAAAGCGGAGCAGCGGCAGGGCCTGCCCATTACCGACGCACAGATTGCTGAGATGGAAGCCCACCGCGACGATGTGAACTACGACGTCGCCATCCGCCGGGAGCGCGAGGTGCGCCACGATGTGATGAGCCACGTGTACGCCTTTGGCGAGCAGTGCCCCACGGCGCGCGGCATCATCCACCTGGGGGCGACCAGCTGCTACGTGGGGGATAACACCGACGTGCTGGTGATGCGCGAAGGCCTGATGCTTTTGCGCCGCAAGCTGGTAAACGTCATGAAGCTGCTGCGCGACTTTGCCGTGGAGCACCGCGAGCTTCCCGCGCTGGCGTACACGCACCTGCAGCCCGCCCAGCTGACCACCGTGGGCAAGCGCGCCACCCTGTGGCTGAACGAGCTGCTGATGGATTATGAAGAGCTGCAGCACCGGCTGGACAGCCTGGCGCTGCTGGGCAGCAAGGGCACCACGGGCACGCAGGCCAGCTTTATGGAGCTGCTGGGCGGCGATAGCCGCAAGGTGCGGCAGATTGAGCAGGATATCGCCGCCGATCTGGGCATCCCCCGGGTGGTGCCCGTAAGCGGGCAGACGTATAGCCGCAAGATGGATTATCAGGTGGTGGCGGCGCTGTCGGGCATCGCGCAGACGGCCAGCAAGTTCAGCTACGACCTGCGGCTTTTGCAAAGCTATAAGGAGATGGAGGAACCCTTCGAAAAGCACCAGATCGGCTCCTCCGCCATGCCGTATAAGCGTAACCCCATGCGCTGCGAGCGCATCAGCGGGCTGAGCCGGTATGTGATGGTCGATTCGCTCAACACGGCGCTCACGGCGGGTTCGCAGTGGTTCGAGCGCACGCTGGACGATAGCGCCAACCGCCGCATCGCGGTCAGCGAGGCGTTCCTCGCGGTGGACGCGATCCTAAACCTGATGATGAACGTCTGCGACGGGCTGGTGGTTTACCCCAGGGTGGTGCACGCGCGTGTGATGGCGGAGCTGCCCTTCATGGCGACTGAGAACATCCTGATGGACGCGGTCAAGCGCGGTGGCGACCGGCAGGCCCTGCACGAGCGTTTGCGCGAGCACAGTCAGGAGGCGGCCCGCGTGGTTAAGGAAGAAGGCGGCGCCAACGATCTGCTGGATCGCATTGCGGCGGACCCGGTGTTTGGCGTCAGCCGGGCGCAGCTGGAAACGGTGTTGGAGCCGAAGCGGTATATTGGGCGCAGTGCCGAGCAGGTGACGGAGTTTGTGACGGAGTGTATCGACCCGGTGCTGGCGGCCCATGTGCAGGAGCTGGGGGAGAAAGCCGAGTTGCAGGTATAAAGGAAGCAGAAGCACCAAGAACCCCCCGCCGCAGCGGAAAAGGGTCAAGGGCGAAGCCCTTGTCAGGGTGCAGGGGTGAAACCCCTGCCGGGGTTTGGGGCAGGGCCCCAAAGCCCCCCGCCGCAGCGTAACACACAAGCGCGCGAACAGCGCCGCAGGCGCTATGAGGCGCGCGGGGGTAGACACCAGCCGCATGTAAGCACAAAAAAGGGTCAAGGGCATAGCCCTTGTCGGGTTTCCAAAGGGTGAAACCCTTTGGTGGGTTTGAGCAAAGCCCAAGCCCCCAGCCGCAGCGAGGGTGGCGCAGCGCGCGAACAGCGCCGCAGGCGCTATGAGGCGCGCGGGGGATGGTTACTAGCCGCATGTAAGCATAAAAACGGGTCAAGGGCGAAGCCCTTCCACGTTATCCGGAACAAGCCACTTGAATGCAACCAAGCAAGGCCGGGGCGATCGCCCCGGCCTGTGCTGTTTCACTTTGGAAATGTTCCCGGCAAAGCGCTTGATCCGCTCGCCTCATAGCGCCTGCGGCGCTGTTCGCTCGCTGCCTGTTTCGCTGCGGGGGGGTTGAGGTTCTACACCAAGCCCAGGCAGGGGTTTCACCCCTGCACCCTGACAAGGGCTTCGCCCTTGACCCTTCTCCGCTGCGGCGGGGGGTTGGGTTTCTCCCCCTGCCTTACCCCTCCCCTTACGATTCCGCAAGCACAATCACACAATCCTCCGGGCCAAAATCAAAGTGCCGCCCCTTATCCGGATTCAGCAGCACAGCAAATCGCCCGTCCGGCTGCTGCAACCGCAGCCCCAGCAACTGCTGCCCGGTCTGCGCAGTAGCCGCCGCCAGCGTGTACAAATCCACCGGTACGGCGGGGTCCACAAACTGCCGCAAAGGCTTGATGTAAATCTCGTTGCCCTCGTTGGTCAGCAGCTCGTCAAACAGGGCGTTGAGCGAGCGGTTCAGGGAAATCTGCGTCAGCACCAGCGAAGCCAGATTGCTGCCGACCACAAAATCGTTCACGCGCGCCACCGAAGCCAGTGCCTGATTCTTTTTGGAACGCATCTCGCTTACCACCACGGGCGCGTCGGGCCGGTCGCGGTAGTAGTGGCTCAGCTGCAAAAGCACCGTCAGGGTGCGCGCGTCGGCGTCGCCCTCGCCGTCCTCCGCCAGCACGATCACGCAATCCGGTTTTTGCGCAAGCAGCGCCCACAATGCCTCGCGGTTGAGCACATCGCACCTGACCGCGCGCACCGCAAGCTCCCGCAGCCGTGTTTCGCCAGGTGCGGCCGAAGCTGAGGCAACGGTCAGCGTAGCGCCAGGCGCGGCGTACAGGGAAATCTCCCGGACGATGTCCTCCGTCAGCGGATTCTGGCCAAGCACCAGCAGCGAGCGCGGGCCGGAGGCGGCTTCCGGCTGCGGGCGGAACAGCGCTGCATCCACCGGCGCGGGCGCGGCGCCCGGCACAGCCACGCCGTTGTCCGCGGCGATCAGGATCACGGCATCGCCCGGCTGCACCGGGGTCTCCCCCGGCGGGTTCAGCAGCACCCGCCCCTCCCGCCGCAGGCCCATGATGGATGCGTTAAAGTAGTAGCGCGAAAGCTGGATAAACGGTACGCCCACCAGCGCGTCGGCAGGCTCCATGTAGATTTCGTCGCCCTGAAAATCGAACAGCTCCTGATACACCTGCGAAAGCCCCGCCTTTCGGCAGGTTTGGGCAAAGATGCGGCTGATCACCTTCTCAAAATACAGGATTTCCGCCCGCGCGCCGCCCGCGATGCGCGCCGCGTCCAGATTCTGCTCCTGGGTGATGACCGCGCTCACGGTCACATCCGGCGGCACATTCTGATCCTCCAAAAGGGTGTTGGCGGCCAGAATCTCCTGAATGACGGTAAAATCGTCCACGCCAAGGGCGATCACGCGGGCGCAGGCAAGCAGCGACACGTTGCGCAGCGCCGGGAAGGAGGTGGGGTCGCCACAGCGGCAGATGACGCGCGTATTGCGAAAATCGCCGACCTGCGCGGCCAGCTCCTCCTCCAGGGCGGGCTTTTCCCGCTCGCAGAGGATCACCACGGCGGCGTTTTTCTCGTTTTCGTTGGCGGTAATCAGCTCGCTCAGAATGGTGGAAAGGTGCTCGTCATACCCCAGAATCACGGTATGCCCTTTTTCCAGTACCCGGCTGTTGCCCCGGCGCAGCGATTCCAGCTTTTTCTGGAATGCCGTGTTGATGATGCCGATCAGGATCGAGGTCACAAACAGCCCGCATACCGCCGCGATTATCATGAACAGCACGTACAGCGGTTCGCCGGTTTCATAATCGCCCATGACGTTGCCCGCATCCAGAATGCGCATGAAGCTGTTCCACACCGTATCCCCCATGCACTTGGCCGATGCCGGGGTAAACAGGCAGGCCAGCGCCGCCACCAGCAGCGCCACAACCACAGTAACGGCAAACAGCAGCGCCACCAGCGCGACTGTACCTTTGGACATCAACTGATCAAACCGGTAGGAAAGCCGCTCTTTGCATTTCGGGTTGCGCATGAAGTTGCTCCTCCGCGCAGAACGCGCCTGAATTTTCCATTATTGTATCAAAATGGGTTGCGCCCGTCAATGGACGGATCGGCACCGGGCACGCGGTTACGCGCGGTTACATGGCGAAAATTAAACGTAACCCGAATTCCCCCGGCCCGCCCAAAGCGCGGAACCGTTGTGTTTTACCCGCGGGGATGGTATAATTCTGCCAACGGAAACAAAATCAGGCGGCAACCCCGCCCGAGAGGTGAGAGCATGGCAGGCGTCACGTATAAATGCCCTAACTGCGGCTCCTATATCGCTTTTAACCCCGATAACCAGAAATGGAAATGCGATTTCTGCGGCTCGGTGTATGACGAAAAAACCTTGCTGGCCAAGGCTGCGGAGTATCAGGCGCAGGCGGAGGCGGAACACGCGCACGACGAGGCGGAGCACGCGCATGACGAAGCTGCGCACGCGCACGACGAGGCTGGGCACACCCACGCCGCGCCGGATGCGGCCGCCGAGGCCCAGCCCGCTGCCGAAGCGCAGCCCGAAGCGGAGGGCGGCGCGCAGGTGGTGTACCACTGCCCCAGTTGCGGCAGCGAAATCATGACGGACGAAACCACCGTGGCCACGCACTGCTACTACTGCCACAACCCCGTGGTGCTGCAGGGCAAGCTGACCGCCGACATGAAGCCCGACGACGTGCTGCCCTTTGCCGTCAGCAAGGACAAGGCCATCGAGCGCTTTATGCAGTGGGTGGAAAAGAAGCGTTACGTGCCCAAGGGCTTTTTTGCGCGCGAGCAGGTGCGCCAGATGCAGGGCGTCTACTACCCGCATTTTGTAACCCGCGCCGTGGTGGACGGCAGCTACGAGGGCGAGGGCCTGCGCTCCACCGTGATGGATCAGGGCCAGTACATCGTGACCACCACCGAGCACTACGCCATCAAGCGCCGCGGCAAGCTGACCTTTCAGAACGTGATGCGCCCGGCCCTCAAAAGCACAAACCGCAAGCTGAGCGACGGCATCCACCCCTTTCCGCTGGAGGCTTGCAAGCCGTTTTCCGGGGCGTACCTGTCCGGTTTTCTGGCGGAGCGCCGCGACCTGACCGCCGAGGAAGCCACCGCCGATGTGGAGCAGGAGCTGGACGGCTATGTGACGCCGCTGCTGACCCAGTCCATCAGCTACCCCACCTACACCGGCGGCTCTACCGCCGCCCTCAAGCAGCGCGACAGCCGCTACGTGCTGCTGCCCACCTGGGTGCTTACCTACCCCAAGCCCGGCGAAAAGGAACCTTATTACTATGTTATGAACGGCCACACCGGCGAGGTGTGCGGCAAGCTGCCCATCAACCGCGGCAAGCTGCGGCTGCACGGGTTCCTGCTGGCGGCGCTGTGTTTTGCCGTGTACTGCGTGGCGGCTTACTTCCTGTTTTAAGAAAGGAGGGCATTTTCAATGAAACACGGAAAACTGCGGTTCCTTGCCCTCCTGCTGGCGGCGTGGCTTGTGCTTGCCGCCGCGCCCGCGCTGGCCGCCGTTACGGAGGAGCGCGTGTTTGACCGCGCCGCTCTGTTTACCGCCGAGGAGGCGCAGGCCCTGCGCACGGCCATTGCCGATTTCCAGAAAGCCACCGGGCAGGATTTTGTGGTCGTGACCAGCAGCGAAGCCCACGGCGACAGCTCCCAGCAGCAGATTGCCGACGCGTTTTACGAAAAGGGCGGCTTCGGCCTGGACGCGGATCACAGCGGCGCGCTGTACTACATCGATATGTACGGCCGGCAGGAGTACCTGTCCACCACCGGCGCGATGATCGACTACATGACCGACGAGCGCATCGAGAAGGCGCTGGACCAGAGCAACCCCAACCTGCGCGCGGGGCGCTATGCCGACGCCGCGCAAGCGATGCTGGCCGCTGTGCGCGGGTTTGTGAAGGCGGGCATCCCCGAGGGGCAGTACCGTTACGATGTGGTAACCGGGCAGATGCTGACCGCCCGGCATAAGGTGCTTACCTCCACCGAAATGCTGGTGGGCGGCGTGCTGTGCCTGGTGATCGGGCTGATCTACATCGGCGCGGTCAAGGGCCGTTACCGCCTCAAGGGCAGCACCTACCATTACGATTATACCGCCAACGCCGAGGTGGATTTGACTGAGAGCCGTGACGACTACCTGCGCACCACCGTAACGCGCACCCGCAAAGCGCCCCCGCCGGGCAGCGGCGGGCGCGGCGGCTTTGGCGGCAGCGGCGGCAGCGGCGTGCACATGGGCGGCGGCGGCATGAGCCACGGCGGCGGCGGGCGCGGTTTTTAAGCCGCGCCACGGCCTGTGGGCCGGGTTCGTTTTTCCTTTGTTCCTGACGGCCGCCCGGTCGGGCGTGCCGAACAACCCCCTTTGAGGTGTGCATGATGGAGCATCCCGTCCACTACGCCCTGGAAAGGCTCGCCCTGCGACTGCTGGCGTGCGTGGTTGCGGCGCTGCTTTTGGCGTTCGCGGTGCCGCTGGTGTGGGACACACTGTCCCCGTTCCTGATCGCCATTCCGATTGCCGCCGCGCTGCAGCCGCTGATCGGCTTTTTTGAAAAGAAACTGCACCTGCACCGCGGCTTTGCCGTGGCGTTCTGGGTGGCGTTGTTCAGCGCCGCGGCGCTGTTTGTGGTGTACTGGTTCGTCAGCTTTGCCGTGGGGCAGATCGTGAGCGCCGCCAACAACGCGCCCACCATCGTCAACGGCACCATCGGCGTGTTGCGCGAGGCCAGCGACCGCCTGCTTTCCGCTGCCGAGTCCGTATCCGGCACGGTCAGCGAAACCCTGCGGGATTCGCTCAACTCGGCCTTCAAGTGGCTGGGCGAGAAGGCCACGACGCTGGCGGGCGCGTCGCTCAACGGGCTGGTGGGGTTCGCTTCCAGCCTGCCGTATGCGCTAATCTACGGCAACTTTCTGCTGCTGGCCATCTACTTTATTACCGGGCGTTACCCGGAGTTGCGCGCGCGCGTGCTGCGCCCCCGGCAGGTGGAGCAGAGCAGCCTGACCATGCTGCGGCGCTCGGCCGTCAAGGGCGCGCTGGGCTATGTGCGGGTACAGCTGCTGTGGTTTGTGCTGCTGTGGGTGCTCTCCACCCTGTTTTTCCAGCTGACGGGCTTCCCCTACGCGGCGCTGATCGGCGTGCTGGCGGCGCTGCTGGAGATGATCCCGCAATTTGGCTGCGGCGTATTGTACATCCCCTGGGCCATTGTGGCCTTCGTGATCGGCGATGCGCACGGCGGCTGGATGGTCACCGGTTTTTACCTCGGCTACAGCATGCTGCGCCGCCTGCTGGACCCTAAACTCCTGGGCGACAACCTGGGCATGTCCCCCCTGCTTTCCTTGGTGGGCATGTTCATGGGCATGCGGCTGGGCGGCGTGATCGGGCTGATTCTCGGCCCCATCGCCATGGTGGTGGTGGTGAGCGCCGTGCGGGCCAAGATTTTCGACGGCACCCTGCGGGCTACATGATTGCGGCACGCTGGCCACATTCCTCAAAGAGCGCTGGAAGCGCGGCCGCGAGCCAATGGCCTCGAACGTGGAAAAATAACCGGGTTTTACCCGCAAGGAGGGTTCGCCCATGGCCGAACCGGCCTGCCGCCGCTGCGGCTGGGTGCGCGGCGCGCTGATGGAAGCCTACCACGATCAGGAGTGGGGCCGCCCCCTGCACGACGATGCCCGGCTCTACGAAATGCTCTTTCTGGAGGGCTTTCAGGCGGGGCTTTCCTGGTACATTGTGCTCAGCAAGCGCGAAGCCTTTCGCCGCGCGTTTTCCGACTTTAACCCGCAGGCCGTGGCCGCCTACGGCGAGGCGGATGTGGCCCGCCTGATGCAGGCGGAAGGCATTGTGCGCAACCGGCTTAAAATTCTGGGCGCGATCACCAACGCGCAGGTCTTTCTGGCCATCCAACAGGAGTTTGGCAGCTTTGACCGTTACCTGTGGGGCTTTGTGCCCGACGGCCCCGTGATCTGCCGGGAGGACGTGTTCCCCACCAGCAGCCCCCTGAGCGACGCCGTTTCCGCCGACCTCAAAAAGCGCGGTATGAAATTCGTCGGCACCGTGACCATCTACAGCTTTCTGGAAAGCATCGGCATCATCGACGACCACGAGCAGCAATGCTTCGTGCGCACCGAGCTGGACGCCGCGCGGGCCGCGCAGGCGTGACGGAGCGGGGCCGCGCGGGGACACGTGGGGGACGCGCAGGGGTTTCACCCCTGCACCCCGACAAGGGCTGTCGCCCTTGACCCTTCTTTAGAGGATTGCCGGGGGTTGGCCGCGAAGGCCGACGCCCGGTTTTTATGTTGGGGGGCTGCGCGGAGGGACGCGCAGGGGTTTCACCCCTGCACCCCGACAGGGGCTGTCGCCCTTGACCCTTCTTTAGAGAATTGCCGGGGGTTGGTCGCTAAAGCTAAAGCCCGGTTTTTGGGTTGGGGGGCACGTGGTACGCGCAGGGGTTTCACCCCTGCACCCCGACAAGGGCTGTCGCCCTTGACCCTTCTTTATGGATGGAATGAAAACAGCCGCCGGAGCGTGTTGATCGAACGCTTCGGCGGCTGTTTCATGAAAGGGGATGGGTTCAGCGCGCGGTAATGTCGCTGTCCGTGGGGATGGAATCCGTCATGGTGCCGTCCAGATAGCTGGAATAGGCCGCCATATCGAAGTAGCCCGTGCCCGTGAGGCCGAACAGGATGGTTTTGGCCTCGCCGCTTTCACGGCAGCGGATGGCTTCGTCCACCGCGGCGCGGATGGCGTGCGCGCTTTCCGGCGCGGGCAGGATGGTTTCCAGCCGCGCAAACTGCACCGCTGCGTCGAACACCTGCGTCTGCTCATAGGCCACGGCCTCCATGTAGCCGTCGTGGTACAGCTTGGAGAGGATCGGCGACATGCCGTGGTACCGGAGCCCGCCCGCGTGGTTGGGCGAGGGAATGAACCCGGAACCCAGCGTGTACATCTTCGCCATCGGGGTGATTTTGCCGGTATCGCAGAAATCGTACTCATAGCGGCCGCGGGTCAGCGAGGGGCAGCTGGCAGGCTCCACCGCCACGTAGCGGGTGCCCTTGCGTGCGCCGGTAAGCGTATCCCGCATGAACGGGGCAATCAGCCCGCCCAGGTTGCTGCCGCCGCCCGCGCAGCCGATAATCACGTCGGGGTACTCGTCAAACGCGGCCATCGCCTCGTAGCTTTCCAGCCCGATGATGGACTGGTGCAGCAGCACCTGATTGAGCACCGAGCCCAGCACATAGCGGCAGTCGGGGGTGGTTACGGCCTTTTCCACCGCCTCAGAGATGGCGCAGCCGAGGCTGCCGGTGGTGTTGGGGTCATTGGCGAGGATGGCGCGCCCGGCGTTGGTGGTATCGCTGGGGCTGGCCAGCACCTTGGCGCCGAAGGTACGCATCACGTCCTTGCGGTAGGGCTTCTGGTTATAACTGCCCTTGACCATGAACACCGTCAAATCCAGCCCGAACGCCGCGCAGGATTCGGCCAGCGCCGTGCCCCACTGGCCCGCGCCCGTTTCGGTGGTCAGAGCCTTCATGCCCTGCGCCTTGGCGTAATAGGCCTGCGCCAGCGCCGAGTTGAGCTTATGGCTGCCGGAGGTATTGTTGCCCTCGAACTTGTAGTAGATATGCGCGGGCGTCTGCAGCGCCTCCTCCAGCCGATAGGCGCGGATCATCGGCGAGGGGCGGTAGATGCGGTACATGTCCAGAATCGGCTGGGGAATCGGGAACTCCGCGGTGTCGTTATCCAGCTCCTGGCGGATCAGCTCGTCGCAGAACACGGGGGCCAGGTCGGCGGGGGTCACGGGGTTGCCGGTGCCGGGGTTGATCAGCGGGTCGGGCTTTTCAGGCATCGCGGCGCGAAGGTTGTACCACGCTTTGGGCATTTTCTCCTCGGGCAGATAGTACCGGTAGGGAATGGTTTTCATGTGGAACCCCTCCTTCAATTTTTTCGCCGGTTGCAAGCAACAAAAAAGGCCTGCCCCAGTACTCCCTGGGACAGACCTTGTGATGTCTGCGGTGCCACCCGTATTGCCGGTTAAACCGGCCGCTCGCTTTCGCATACCAGCATATGCGCTTCGTTGATAACGGCTGAAGCTCCCGTCGGTCGCTAGCGGCAAGGCCGTTCGCTCCGCCCTCGGCGGTCCATTCAACGCAAGCCCTTTTACCGCACTCGCACCAACGGCGGCTCTCTGCAAAGCAGGCTGAGCGTTTACTCCTCCGCGTCACCGGTTTATGCCGCTCATGATACGCAAATCCGGCGCGCTTGTCAAGCCCCCGCGTACAATTTTTTCCACAGGGTGCGGTTGGGCCTGTCGGCGCGCCGCGTAATCCGGTTTGACGCGCGCGCGCCGCTGCGCTATAATCTATTCTTACGGTCGGGTATTCCGCCCGTGCGCCCCCCAACGACTGAAGGAGGTTCGCGTATGCACATTGCCGTTCTCTACGCCACCAAAACGGGCACCGCCCGCAAAGCCGCGCAGGCGTTGCAGGCCGCGCTGGAAGCGCGCGGCGCCACCGTTACGCTTTATGATCTGGCCAAACAAACCCCCGACCTTTCCGCCGACGCCGTGGCGCTGGGCGGCAGCATCCGCATCGGGATGTGGCACCGGAAGGCGCGCAATTTTGCGAAGCGCAACGAGGCCGCGCTTAGGGCAAAGCCGCTGGCGCTGTTTGCCGTGCGCTGCGGGCGCGACCCGCTGCGCCCCCTTTTGGAAAAGCAGATCGGGCAACCGCTGTGCATGCATGCCGTTTTTGCCGATTCGCTGGGCGGCGAAATGGAACTGTGCAAACAGCGCGGGCTGGACCGGTTTGTGGTGCGCATGATCCAGAAAAGCCCCGCCACTGCTGAGATGGATACCCCGGGCATCCTGCCGGAGCGGGTGGACGCCTGCGCCGACGCGCTGCTGGCCGCGCTGCAGGGATGACCGCGCCGCTGCCTTTCCGCCTGGAAGGGGTTACGGTGCGCGGCAAGCGGCTGGGCACCCGGCTGGGGTACCCCACCGCCAACCTGAAGTACCCGCCCACTGAAACGCTGCCTGCCGACGGGGTGTACGTCGCCCTGGCGGAGGTCGACGGCCGCCGCTACCCGGCGGTGCTCAACCAGGGGCGGCACCCGACCGCGCCCGAAGGCAGCCCGACCGTGGAAACCCACCTGCTGGGCTACCCCGGCGGCGATCTGTACGGCAAGCCCCTGACGCTTACCTACCTGCATTACCTGCGGCCCGAGCAGCGCTTTGGCACGCTGGCCGCGCTGCGCGCCCAGCTGGCCGCCGACGAGGCGCAGGCCGCCGCGTGGTTTGCCGCGCAGCCCGCGCCGTGACTTTACCCACACCTGCCCGAAAAGGAGACCCCTTATGGAGTTCCAAAACCCGATCGAAACCCAGGACGCCGTGTACCGCTATGAGGAGGACGGCCGCCCCGCCGTGGATCATGTCACCTTATCCGTACCGCGGGGCGCGTTTGTGGCGGTGCTGGGGCATAACGGCTCCGGCAAGAGCACGCTGGCCAAGCTGATGAACGCCCTCTACCTGCCCACCGACGGGCGGGTGCTGGTGTGCGGGCTGGATACCGCGCAGGAGGAGCACCTCTGGGATGTGCGCCGCCATGCCGGCATGGTGTTCCAGAACCCGGACAACCAGATCGTCGCCACCGTTGTGCGGGAGGATGTGGCCTTCGGGCTGGAAAACCTGGGCGTGCCCCAGCCGGAGATGGGCCCGCGCATCGACGAGGCGCTGGCCGCCGTGCGCATGACCGAGTACGCCGCCGCCGCGCCGCACATGCTGTCCGGCGGGCAGAAGCAGCGCGTGGCCGTGGCCGGGGTGCTGGCCATGCAGCCCGATGTGATGATTTTGGACGAAGCCACCGCCATGCTGGACCCTTCCGGCCGCGAAGAGGTGCTGGGCACCGTGCGCAAGCTGAACCGGGAAAAGGGCATCACCGTGGTGTGGATTACGCATTTTATGGAGGAGGCCGCGCTGGCCGACCGCGTGGTGGTGCTGCATAAGGGCGGCATCGCCATGGACGGCACCCCCCGCGAGGTGTTTAGCCAGGTGGAGCCGCTTAAAAAGCTGGGGCTTGATGTGCCCCCCATGGCGGAGCTGGCGCAGATGCTGGCCGACGCGGGCCTGCCCCTGCCCTCCGGCGTGCTGACCGTGGACGATATGGTAAAGGAGCTGAAGGCATGCCTATCCAAGTCGAGCACCTGACGCACACCTACCTGCCGGGCAGCCCGTTTTCCGCCACGGCCATCCACGACCTGAACCTGACCATTGAGGACGGCGAGTTTATCGGCGTGCTGGGGCATACGGGCTCGGGCAAGACCACCTTTGTGCAGCACCTGAACGGGCTGCTCAAGCCCACCGAGGGTCGCGTCTGGGTGGACGGCAAGGACATTACCCAGAAAAACGTAAGCCTGCTGGACGTGCGCAAGCGCGTGGGGCTGGTGTTCCAGTACCCGGAATACCAGCTGTTTGAAGAAACCGTGGCTAAGGACGTGGCGTTCGGCCCCAAAAACATGGGGCTGGACAAGGCGGAAATCGACCGGCGCGTGCACTGGGCGCTGGAGCAGGTGGGGCTGGAATACGGCGCGATTGCCGAAAGCTCGCCCTTTGAGCTGTCCGGCGGGCAGATGCGGCGCGTCGCCATCGCGGGCGTGCTGGCCATGCAGCCCAAAACCCTGATTCTGGACGAGCCGACCGCCGGGCTGGACCCGCGCGGCCGCCGCGCCGTGCTGGAGATGATCCGCCGCCTGCACGCGGATACGGGCATGACGGTGGTCATGGTCAGCCACAGCATGGACGATATCGCCACCCTTGCCACGCGCCTGCTGGTGATGTGCCGGGGCGAGCTTGCCATGAGCGGCACCCCGCAGGAGGTGTTCGCCCGCCGGGACGATCTGCGCGCCATCGGGCTGGGCGTGCCCCAGGCGGCGGAGCTTTGCTACCGCCTGCGCGCCGAAGGCTACGCCGTGCCCGAGGGGCTGTATACGCTGCCCGCCGTGCGCGACGCGCTGCTTATGTTGCCCCGGTTGCCGCAGAAGGGGGGCGCCGCCGATGCTTAAGGATATTACGCTGGGCCAGTACATGCCCGGCAACACCGTGGTGCACCGGCTGGACCCGCGCACCAAAATCGCGCTGACCACCGCTTACATTGTGATGATCTTTCTGGTCACCAGCCCGGCTTGGTATGTGGTGCCCACGCTGTACGTGGCGCTGGCGGCGCGGCTGGCGGGGCTGTCGCTGCGGCAGCTGCTCAAGTCGGTCAAGCCCCTGCGGGTGCTGCTGATCCTTACGTTTGTGCTGAACCTGTTCTTTTCGGGCGGCAGCACCGTATGGCTGCGCTGGGGCATTGTCACCGTTACGCGCGAGGGCGTGCTGCTGGCGGTGCACTTTTGCATGCGGCTGGTGTTTCTGGTGGTGGGCACGTCCGTGCTGACGCTCACCACCTCGCCCGTGGCGCTGAGCGACGGCATCGAGATGCTGCTCAAGCCCCTGCGGGTGTTCCACTTCCCCGCCCATGAGCTGGCGATGATGATGACCATCGCCCTGCGTTTTATTCCCACGCTGATTGAGGAAACCGACAAGATCATGAAAGCCCAGCAGGCGCGCGGCGCGGATTTTGAAACCGGCAACCTGCTGGCGCGCGCCAAAGCCATGGTGCCGCTGCTGGTGCCGCTGTTTGTGAGCGCTTTCCGCCGTGCGGGCGAGCTGGCGATGGCCATGGAGGCGCGGTGCTACCACGGCGGCGAAGGCCGCACCCGCCTGCGCGTGCTGCGCATGACCCGGGAGGACGGGCTTGCCTTCCTGCTTACGGCGGCGGCGCTGGCAGTGATTATCGCCGGGCAGGCGTTGCTGCCCAGCGGGTTTTAATTTTACACTTAACGCACGCACAGGGAGGCGCAACCATGACCCTCAGGCCGGAAGACACCGGAGCCGCATCGCCCCCGCAGCCGGAGGCGAACGAGGCCGACTGGGTGGCGCGCGAGGGGCTGACCGCGCCTGCGGGCACGCGCCGGGTGCTGCTGACCCTGAGCTACGACGGCACCGCCTACGCGGGCTGGCAGTGGCAGGCAAACGCCGTGAGCGTGCAGCAGCGGCTGGAGGAGGCCCTCGCCAAACTGACGGGCGGCCCCGTGCGCGTTTCCGGCGCCAGCCGTACCGACGCGGGCGTGCATGCGCTGGGCCAGCGCGCGCATTTCGATACCGCCTGCCGCATTCCGGCCGAACGGTTCCCCTATGCGCTGAACACCTTCCTGCCCCCGGATATCCGGGTGCTTTGCGGCCTGGAGGTAGACGCGCATTTTCACGCCCGGTTCGACGCACAGGGCAAGCAGTATAGCTACCGCATCCACAATGCGCCGCACGCCAGCGCCCTGTACCGCAACCTGACGGCGCACGTGCCTGTGCCGCTGGATGTAGAGGCCATGCGCCGGGCCCTGCCCGTGCTGCTGGGCACGCACGATTTTGCCGCCTTTCAGGCCAGCGGCGGCACGGCTAAAACTACCGTACGCACGCTGCGGCAGGCCACACTGGAGGCGTGTGGCCCGGAGCTGACGCTCACGGTGGAAGGCAACGCGTTTTTATACAACATGGTGCGCATCATCGCCGGGTCGCTGGTGGAGGTGGGCAGGGGCAAACTGCCCGCGGACTGTTTTGCCCGCGCGCTGCGCACCGGCGACCGCCTGACCCTCGGCTCCACCGCCCCCGCCCGGGGGCTGACGCTCATGCGCGTGGCGTACAAAAGCGTACCCTGAGCCGCGCGGGCAGGATTTCCGCGCCGTGTGGCGAACATTCCAATGACAGCATCCGTTTTGCCGCAACCGGCCGCATGGCGGTCTGTTTCGCCGCCGAAATGACACAAAGGGGTTTAGCATGGCAAGCGTCAACGATATTGCGATTGATCTGGGCACATCCAACATCCTGATCTACATGAAGGGCAAGGGCATCATCCTGCGGGAGCCCACGGTGGTCGCCATCGACCGCGATACCCGCGATGTGATGGCCTTTGGCGAGGAAGCCCGCCGCATGATCGGCCGCACGCCCAGCAACATCTTGGCGCTGCGCCCCCTGCGCGAAGGCGTGATTTCGGATTACGAGCTGGTCAGCTTCATGCTCAAGGGCTTTGTGCTCAAGGCCATCGGCAAGCACATGTTCGCGCGGCCGCGCGCCATTCTGGCGCTGCCCACCGGCGTAAACGAGATGGAGAAGCGCTCCATCATCTCCACCATGTTTGACGCGGGCATGCGCCGCACGCAGCTGCTGGACCGCACCATCGCGGCGGCGCTGGGCGCGGGCCTGCCCATCGACGAGGCGTACGGCACCATGATTGTGGATATCAGCGCCGGGGTGAGCGATATCGCGGTGCTTTCGATGGGCAAAGTGGTGGTGAGCGACTGCTCCAAGATCGGCGGCGACAAGCTGGACGACGCCATCATCCGCCACCTGCGGCGCAAGCATAACCTGCTGATTGGCGAACGTACGGCGGAGGAGCTCAAGATCAACATCGGCTCCGCCATCCCGCGTGCGGATCAGCTTTACATGGAAGTGACCGGCCGCAACCTGATTACCGGCCTGCCAAAGACCATGCGCATCACCAGCGACGATGTGACCGAGGCCATCGACGAGCCGCTCCAGCAGCTGATCGAGAGCATCCACGGCGTGCTGGAACACACCCCGGCGGAGCTGGCGGCGGATATTTTTGAATACGGCATCCTGCTGACGGGCGGCGGCGCGGAGATGTTCGGCCTGTGCGAGGCGATTGCCGACGCGCTCAAAGTGCCCTGCTCCTGCGCGGAGGATCCGCAGACCAACGTGGTAATCGGCTGCGGCAAAGCGGTAGAAAACATGCAGGACCTGGGCCAGTTTTTGGACGACAACCGCCGCAGGCTGATGGGGCGGTAGGCCGTCAAAGGCCTCCGTATAGTTTATAAAGATCACGCGCAAACAAAGCCCGGCTGCGCCTGCGAAACAGGCGTGGCCGGGCTTTCAGCCTGCTGAAAAAGGCCCATCTGCTTTGTCGCCGGTACCGGATAAAGGCAGTCACGTACGTCCGTGTACGCTCCCACCCTTATCCGGTTTGGCTTCGCGCATCTGAACCTTTTTGAGCAGGCTGTATCCTAGCGTCTTCATTAGTTTGTCAATGGCCGGGCGTTGTTCGTGCTCTTTGCTTGTGTCGTAGGCATCGCCCGTCTGCTGCGTATCGGCAAGGGTTCCATTCACGCGGTCGCAGTAACCCGCGTGTTCAGCGAAGCGACCGGAATGCTTCGGCAATCTTTGCGTTGAGCTCTGCGCAAAAAGTATCGGCTGTGATCACCGCCGATTTGACCAGCACGGCGATGCCGATGCCGATCGGTATAGCCGCTGTAAAACAATACATCCACGCGTCACGCTGCCCTTCCAAGGTCAGGATCAGGACAGCCAATAGCATAAGCGCGCCGTACAGAATCAAACCCCGACCAACCTTGCGGCGTATGGACATCAGCGCGACCGTCGTCAAGGTTACCCTTACCGTGTCCGGGTTAACCCGTCGTGCCTCAAGGGTCACCTTGTATCGGGTCTTGTTTTGCCGGATTTCCGCGCTGATCTGAAGTGAGTCCTGATACTGGTCAACGGTTTCCTTCCTGCACTGGAACGAATGGAGCGCGTTTTGCAGGGCGGTTTTCAGCTGCTCCGGCGAACACGATTCCGGGACGGTGTAGTCGTGCCGGATGCTGCACTCGCTTTTCTTCGTTTGGGCGCGAGCGCCGCCGGCTTGCCCTGCGCTCGCATCCGCTGTCGGCTGACCCATGTGGCCCGGGGCCTGTTCGATCCCCCGCCAATCGTGTTCCCGAACCGGCGTGGTATGATTCATGGAGGTTTCCAGTTTCTGTGCCGCTCGGTTCAGGCTGTCCTTGGCCGTGTGGAAAAACGGATTCGCTCTTTCGACTGCCCTGGCCGCGGCTTCGTTGGAATCCGCGCTTCCCTGCCGGGCCGGGGGCGTGACGGAAGGCTGCGATCCGGGGTTTCTCTCTGCTGTCTGCCGCTGCCCCGCATGGGCAGGTTCCGTTTTCTGATCCGCCTCTGCGGTGTTTTGACCGGTTTCCGATTCGGTCGTCAGCTTTGATTGCAGAATGTGCTCCACCACGTCGGCCAGCTCGGATACCCGCTTGTCCATCGGCGGGGTTACGGCGTCAATCCAGTGGATGTTGCTTAAGTAATAATCAAACGCGCCCTCAAAGGTGTCCAACGTCGTTTTGAAGGGAATAATCACGCATTCGGCGCGCGTTGCCAGCTCAATTTCCTGCAGCACGGGCTTGGACGTGCGCGACTCGTTTGAATAGACGACAACAAACACCCGGGTGCCTTTGATGGCGTTGGAAATGGCTTCCCCGTACATGTCCCCCGGCGTGATGTCGCGCGGGGCGTACCAGCAGCGGATGTGCCGGTTCTCCAGACCGTTGCAGATGATGTCGGCAACGGCCTTGTTTTTGCTGCTGTAGCTGATGAACACATCATGTGCCATGGAAAGCCTCCTGATGGCCGAAGAAAGCGGCCCGATAATAGGCTATTATAGCACGGAAAAGGCAGGGGAAAAAGGAGAAAAACAGCAGTAGAACCGGATTTGCCTGCATCGTGGCGGGCGGGTTCGGGCAGGCGTGCCGCACCGGAGGGCATTCCGTTTTCGGCCAGGGGAGACAGCGCACCGCGCCGCCGCCGTGGGTAAACCGTAGCCTTGCACGGGGTTGGGTCAGCCGAGGCCGGGCAGCGGTGCGGCCTGCGCGGCGGCCTCGCCGGTTCCCGGCAGGGCGCGCGTCAGGCAGATGGCTTCGGGGCGGCCGATGTAGCGGCCGTAGGGCGGGCATTCCGACCACCCCGCGCGCTGGTAGAAGGCGACGGCCCGCGTGTTGACGCGCCGGGTTTCGCACAGCAGCCGGGCGTAGCCGTCGGCGGCGGCGCGGGCCTCCAGCGCCTGCAACAGCGCCCGGCCCGCGCCCGGCTGGGCGGAGTACACGCGTTTCACTTCGGCCACGCCCGCCGCCACCGGGCGGTAGCCGCCGCAGGCGACGGGCACGCCGTCGCGGTACGCCACCAAAAAGGCCGCGCCGGGGCCGCGCACATCCTCCGGCTGAAAGGAGGCTGTGCCGTCGTTGCCGGTGATGCGGGCCAGCGCCTCGCCCAACGCCACAAGCAGCGCCTGCGCGTCGGGGTGGGCCGGGTCGCGCGGCACGATGCGCAGGCCCGATATCGGGGTAAACTCCTTGTCCATACAGAAAGCCCTCCACAATAAGGTTCGGAAAACCGGGCGCAAACGAGGTCGGCGCTGCCCGAAAGCGGGTTTTGGGAGCTTACATAGGCGATCCGACATGGGACGCATTACGCGACATCAGCGGGCGGTACGACAGTGCACGGGCAGCTCGATGCTCACAAGGCACCAAGCACGCACAGAGCAGTACCGTGTATACCGTGTGGCCCTTTCCTGTTTTCTTGCGTGTAAAATTCGCCCCATCAAACGGGGAAACGGTCGGAGTATACTTTGCGTGCCATCCGTTTAGCAACGGTCCGAGTGCTTGCCAGCCCTGTTCTCGCGCGCATAAAACTGCTCCATCAGACAGCAAAATGGCCGGGATAAACGGTGCGCGCCGACCGTTCGGCAGCGCACAAGCCGTTTGGCTCTTTCACTGTTTTCGTGCATACAAAGCCGCTCCATCAAACAGCAAAACAGCCGGGGCAACACCGTTGCCCCGGCCGCCGGAGCGCGCGCTTACAGGCGGCTCAGCTGATCCAGCGAAAGTTCAAAACTGGGGATAAACTCCGCCATAAACTCCGCCACCTCCGGCATGGCGTTCTGGCGGATAGATTCCAGCACAAACTGTTTGGCCTGCTCAAACTCCCGGTTGCCCAGATTCTGCTCCTCAATGCACTTGATGTAGGCGCTGATGCGATCCGCCGCCTTGACGAGCTTCCACTCGTAGGTGGTTTCGTCGGGCAGCAGGTAGGGGCGGTAGGCGGGCAGCAGGTCAGGGGGCAGCATAGCCAGCAGCTGCTCGCTGGCCAGCGCCTCAATGCGCTTGTACGCGCCCTTGATTTCCGGGTTTTTGTATTTGACGGGCGTGGGCAGGTCGCCGGTAATCACTTCGCCCACATCGTGGTACAGGGCATAGGCGAGCACGGTTTCGGGGTTAACATCCTTGCCGTGGCGCTCGCGGGCCAGCACTGCCAGCCCGTGGGCGATCAGCGCGCACTGCATGCTGTGTTCCATGTCGTTTTCCGGGATGGTGTTGCGCATCAGGCCCCAGCGGCGGATCAGCTTGAGGCGGTTTAAGTAAGCAAAGAACGGATTCATGGCTCCTCCTTGCGGCTATGAGGTCGAGGGGGAAAGGTTCAGGCATCGCTTTCGGCGGGCTGTAATACCAGCGAGGGGATTTCGGCGGGATCGTCCACCAGGTAGCGGGCGTGCAGGGCAGCCAGCGCCTCCCGGGGGCGGAACCCCCAGCTGACGAGCATGCAATCCATGCCGCACTGCAGGGCGGTATCCAGATCGACGTCGCTGTCGCCCACGAACAAGGTGCGCTCCGGGATGGACTGCACGGCTTCCAGCGCGCGCAGGGGCATATCCGGCGCGGGCTTGCGGGGTACGCCATGCCGCCCGCCGACCGCGGCGGTCACCAGACTGCCGAAATAGTGCCGCGCGAGGGCCTGCACGGCCTCCTCGTTTTTATTGGATACGATGGCAAGGCGCACCCCGGCCTCGCGCAGGGCGGTCAGGGCTTCCAGCACGCCGTCATAGGGGTGGGTGCGCAGGTTGCAGTGCGCGGTGTAGTAGCGCTTGTATTCCGCAAGCGCCGCCTCCATATCCGGCGAGGCCGCGCCGCCGGGCAGCGCGCGCTCCACCAGCTTGCGCACGCCGTTGCCCACAAAGGCGCGCACCTCCTCCGCGGTGCGGGGCGGGTGGCCGAACAGGCGGAGGGTGTGGTTCAGCGCGTCGGTCAGATCGTCCAGGGTGTTGAGCAGGGTTCCGTCCAGGTCGAACAGAACAGCGTCATACTGGTACATGGGTTTGCGCGGCCGCCCCCTGCGGGGTTTGGCGCTCCTCCTCTCGTTTCAGGTTGTTGAGCACACGGAAGGTCAGCGGGATGGTCAGTGCCAGCGAGCACAGGTCGGACAGCGGCTGGGAAATCTGCACGCCCAGCAGCCCCAGCGGGATGGGCAAAAGCAGCACCAGCGGCAGGAAGAACAGCCCCTGCCGCGAGGCGGCCACCAGCGAAGCCTCCCGTGCCATGCCCATGGTTTGCAGCATCATGTTGCTTAAAATCAGGAAGCCTGTAAGCGGCATGAGCACGCATTGCAGCCGCAGCGAGAGCGCGCCCACGGCGGTCACCTCCGGGTAGCCTTTCAGGAACAGCTCCACAATTTGCGGAGCCAGCGCCATGCCCAGCACGCTTGCGCCCAGCAGCACGAAAAACGAGAGCCGCACCGAGAACCAGAAGGCCTCGCGCACCCGGTCGAAGCGCCGCGCCCCGTAGTTGAACCCGCAAATGGGCTGGAAGCCCTGCCCGAAGCCGATCACCGCCGAAACGGCGAAAAACACCACCCTGGTTACGATGCTCATCGCGGCCACGGCCGTATCGCCAAACATGCCTGCGGAAAAGTTGAGCGCGACGGTCGCCAGGCTGGCCAGTCCCTGCCGCAGCAGCGAGGGTACCCCGCCGCGAAAAATTTCCTTATACACGGCAAGCTTTGGCGTAAACTGCCGGAACCGGATGCGGATGGTGCCGCCGTGATGCGTGCCCGCCAGCAACAGCCCAAAGCTGACCAGCTGGCTCAGGCTGGTGGCCAGCGCCGCGCCGGCCACGCCCAGCCTCAGCGTGAAAATGAACAATGGGTCCAGCGCCACGTTCAGCAATGCGCCGGAGGCGATGCCCACCATGGAGAAAAACGCGTTGCCCTGAAACCGAATCTGGTTGTTGACCACCAGACTGGCGACCAGCCAGGGGGAGCCCAGCAGGATGTACCGGGCGTAATCCATGGCGTAGGGGGCGATGGTTTCGGTGGAGCCCAGCAGCCCGACCAGTGGGCGCAGCGTGAGCAGCCCCAGCAGGCCCAGCAGCGCACCTGTGACCAGCGCCGAAAAAAAGCCGGTGGACGCCATGCGGGCCGCGTTTTCGTGCTCCTGTGCGCCCAGCGCGCGGCTGATGTAGTTGCCGGAACCGTGGCCGAACATGAAGCCGACCGCCTGCATGATGGCCATCAGCGGCAGGCAGACGCCCACGGCGCCTGTGGCGCTGGGGTTGCCGATCAGTCCCACAAAGTACGTATCCGCCATGTTATACAGCGCTGAAACCATCATGCTGACGATGGTGGGCGCGGAAAGCGAGAGCACCAGCTGCGGGATCGGGGATTGGGTCATGCGTTTGAGCTTCTCTTCCGGGGTTTGCGCGCGGGCCATGCTGCCTCCTTCTAACGGCGGCCGGATGCCGCCGCCTCTGTTTTAACACAGCGGCGGCGGAAAAGCAAGGGTGCGCACGCGTCTGCCGGGAGGTGTTCAGGCGATGGCCCGCGCCTCGGCGGTGCGGGCGCTGCGCAGGAAGCGCAAACTGATCCGCACCAGAAACACCGCCCAGGGCAGCGGCGGCGGAAAAGCAAGGGTGCCCGCGCGTCTGCCGGGAGGTGTTCAGGCGATGGCCTGCGCCTCGGCGGCGCGGGCGCTGCGCAGGAAACGCAGACTGATCCGCACCAGAAACACCGCCCAGGGCACCAGCGGCGGAAAAACAAGGGTACGCACATACTGCCGGGATGTGTTCAGGCGATGGCCTGCGCCTCGGCAGCGCGGGCGCTGCGCAGGAAGCGCAGACTGATCCGCACCAGAAACACCGCCCAGGGCAGCGGCGGCGGAAAAACAAGGGCACGCACATACTGCCGGGGGAGGTTCAGGCGATAGCCTGCGCCTCGGCGGTGCGGGCGCTGCGCAGGAAGCGCAGGCTGATCCGCACCAGAAATACCGCCCAGGGCACCAGCGACAGCAGGGACAGAATCTTGCCCGGCAGCCCGGCGGTGGAGGGCACGGCCATCAGCGCCCCGGCCAGCAGCCCCCAGACGGCGGTAGCTCGATCTAACCGGCGGCTGTGCAGCATGGCGCCGCTCAGGCACAAAAGCGCGAGCGCGTTGAACACGTAGTACACATTGAACGCCGTGCCCGTATATCCGGCCAGCAGCGCCTCGCCCGCCGCGAGCAGCCGCGCCTGTTCCGCCGCCGTGGCGCCCGTGTAGCGGCTGCTGAGGGCCAGCATTTCAAAACAGGGGTTGGAGGGGTAATAGGCCGCCACGCCGATCAGCCCCAGCGCAAGCCCCGCCGCCGTGAGCGACGGCTTCTCGCTGTAAAGCAGAACCGCCAGCGACAGGTACAGGAAGATCAGGATGCCGTTATTCAGCAGGTAAAGAAAATCCAGGCTGAGCAAGCCCAACAGCCCGTTGGCGGCGTACAGCGCAAAGAAGCCCTCGACGCTTGTGGGCGGAGGCGCAAGCAGGTAAACCGCCATCTGCGCCGGGATCAACAGCAGCATGAGCAGCCCCAGCCCGGCGCTGGCGCGGAGCAGGCCCTTCCAGCGGGCCGGAGAGGAAAGGGTTGGTTGTGTATCAGTCATGGGGATGCTCCTTTCTGAGCAGGAAATCGAGCAGCGCGTCGATTTCGGCATACACGGCGGCCTCGGTCAGGCTGCCGTTTGCGGAGAGGGCCAGCAGGATCATGCCCTGCACGGCGTAGATCAGGGTCTTGGCGACGGTTTCGACCTCGGCTGCCGCGAGCAGCCCCGCTTGTACCAACCCGGCAAAGGAACCCGCCCACTGGCTGTGGAAAAACTGCTCCAGCGCGGGATAGCGCGTATCGCCCTCCGGCCGCACGAAAGGGCGGGCGAAGAAGAAACGAAACAGCGTGGGGTTGCCAAAGAAATACCCGGCATAGGCCCGGAAGGTCTGCTTGAGCCCCTCCACCGGATCGGCCGCCGTCGGCGGGAGGGCGGTCAGCTCCGTGACCACATCCGCAATCAGGGAGAGGCGCAGCTCCCAGAAATAGGCTTCCAGACTGGGGAAATAGTGGTACAGAAGCGGGTAGGTGCAAGCGGCGGCGGCTGCAAGCCTGCGTACGGTAACGGCCTCCATGCCTTCCTCCCGGAGGATGGTTTTGCCCGCGGCAAACAACCGTTGCCGGGCATCCGCTGTGTGCATGGGGCTCCTCCTTTTTGTTTAACTAAGTTAAATATAGCGGAAACCGGAGAGGTTGTCAAGCCCCTTGTGTGGGGCGGAGGAGAGAAGAGGGGGAGGCGCTTGCTGGATTTACAGGGGCAGACGTGGGGGCGGAGGATCGGTTACCTGCGGCCAAGCGGCCTTGCAACGGCGGGGGCGGATTACGGGTTGCTTGCGATCGAGTAGCATTGTGGCGGAGAGAGCGGGTCACGGCTTGCCTGCGACCAAGTAACTTAACAGTGGCGAGGGTGGATTACGAGTTGCCTGCGGCCGAGCAACATTGCGGCGGATGAGGCTGCCGGGCGCAGGAACGCCGCCGAACCGGCAGGGGGAGGGGCGCTAATGGCCCGACTCCCTTGCCGGGAGTTACCGGGCGTTGCTTTTTTTAAGGAAACGCTGGACAAACCAGTACCCATTTGTTATAATATCAACCGCTGACGCGCCAATATAGCTCAGTTGGTAGAGCAGCGGTTTCGTAAACCGCAGGTCAAGGGTTCGAGTCCCTTTATTGGCTCCAGCTCCTTTCATAAGCACGTCGAGGTGTAGCGCAGTTTGGTAGCGCGTTTGGTTCGGGACCAAAAGGTCGCAGGTTCAAATCCTGTCACCTCGACCACATGAAACCCTTATAAATCGGTGGTTTGCTGAAAAGGCAAACCGCCGATTTTGGCATGAAAAGGCAAAATGGGGAAAATATTGGGGAAAAGTGGGGAAAACGGCAAACAAAGGCGGCCGCTATGTGCGGTCGCCTTTTTGTATATGCCCTGACTTTGGACAGCGTTTTTAAAAAATTCTCGACAATAGAATACCGTGTTGCCCGCTGCCTGTTTGGCTGCGTCGCTATATGCTTATGGTTTACGGGCTGGGCTGAAGGTGATGGCGGGGTGCAGGGATTCGAGGCGGTCAAGCTCTTCGGCAGGGGTTTGCTGGGCTTTGAACAGCTGCTGCATGACCTCGGCGGCGGCCAGATCGCGCTTGCGGAGGGCGTGAGCGTATTCGCGCAGGGTGGTTTCGGCATCGCTGTGGCCCAGACGGGAAGCGACGGCGACGGCATCCACGTTGTTGGCCAGCAGGAGCGATGCGTGCGTATGGCGCAGATCATGAAAGCGCACGCCGGGGAAACCGTTGTGATCTGCGAATTTGCGCCACTGCTTGCTGGGCGTATCGTGATGAAGTGGGGAACCGTCCCAGCTGCAGACGATGGTGCCATCGCCGCGCCAGCGATCGCCGAGGATAGTAGCGACCTCCTGCTGGTATTTCCGGGTTTCGCTCAGGAGCACCAGCAGCGCAACAGGCAGGGAAATCAGGCGGTTGCTTTCCTCGGTTTTGGGATCGCCGATGAAGTTGCCTTCCTCGGGGGTATACTTGCGGGCGCGGGAAATATCGATGGTGCCTTTGGCAAAGTCGACATCCTCAAAGCGCAGGCCGCCGACCTCGCCCAGGCGCAGGCCGCAGGTGAGGGCAAGCAGAACAGCGGCGCGAAAGGACATATCCTCTTCTCCGGCCAACGCGCGGAGCAGCTGCACAGCCTGATCGTCGTCGAGAAAGTTCATTTTCTTGCGCTTGAAATGGGGACGGGTGACTTTATCCATGGGGTTGGCGGAGAGCTTATCCCAGCGGACGGCCTGCTTAAACAGGCCGCTGAGGCAGTTGTAATAATGCAGGACGGTGCGGTCGCTGAGGGTTTCGGGCGCGGCCTGCTGTTTTTCTGCGTAGCGGTCAATTTCATCCTGGGTGGGCTTGCGCTTGCGCTGATCCGGCGGCAAGGCGGTGCCGCGCTTTGGGGCGTTGCGCAGGGAGTTGATGAAGCGCTCCAGCATCAGCGGGGTAAGTTTATGCAGGGGTACATCGCCCAGCTCCGGCAGGATGCGGCGCTCCAGCATATGGGTGATGGTATGCACGTAGTTGGGCGAGCAGTTGGGGCGGAGATATTCTGCGACGTAGAGCTCGGCGAAGGTGGCGAGGGTTTCCTCTTGCCTTTGCTGCAGCGCGCCGGTTTCGGCATCCAGCTCCATGCGGGCGGCCTCCATCTCGACCCGCTTACGCATGGCGGCTTCGGGCGTGCCTTCTGGAAACTTGATGGAGTTACGCACCCATTCAAAGGTTCCGTCCGGCTGCTTGATCTTTACGCCGATGCGCCAGCTGAACGCGCCGCGCTTTTCGATGGTCGCCATATCTATCCTCCAAAATTGTTGAGGGGGGTTATTAAAATCTATGTGTTTTCGTGTTACAAATGAAAAAAAGTGCTGTAAAGCGTTGAGAAATAAGGATTTGATATGATACACCTGCCGCCGGTTTGCCCCTGCGGGGTGTTACCGGCGGGGGTAGTTATGCGTTACAGAGATGCATTACCCCTTCTGGTTGGCCATGAAGGTGGTCAGAATCTCATTGGCCTGCAGACAGCAGGCGCCCAGCGCATTGACCTGAATGAGCAGGGCGGCAATATCCTTTGCGGCGGCGGCAGACAGCACCCCGCCCATGGCAGCCAGATATCCCTTGAAGGCTTGCATGGGGGCCGCGCCTGCGGGCGCGCCGGCAGCGTAGTAGTTGGTGAACTGGCGGGTAAGCGCGAGAATATCGTTCATGGAGAAACTGCCGCGCTCGGCAGAATAAAGCAAGTCGAATGGTTTGAGCGCATTTGCATTTGCAGGCGAGGGTGAGGAAGTAATACCAAGTAGAAAATCGGCAGATACGTTAAAATGCTTGGAATAGCCGGCAAGAACTTCTGGTGGAACGTCTCGCCCATTTTCATAATTCGACACCATGTTTTGTGTAATTCCAAGGATTGATGCAAGGTCGGATTGCTTCAGGTCAGCATCTGTTCTTCTTAGCATAAAGTATAGGCGGACAATGAAGTCCGCTTCAGGTCGTCAAAATGGGCTTCTATAGGGCTGAAGATCCTTTGGCGGGGTTAGGGTGGAACCCCAGCGTTCCAATTGGTGTAACCGCAAGCATCTTGGCGATGCCGCCATAAGCGGCGAGCCAAGATGCTCCTGTACAGAACGAGTTTTTTGGCCGCCTGGCGGCTCCCGGAAGGGGGCCGCACTTTAGTTTAACTCCAAGTGGAAATGTATATTGATGGTCATATTGTCTATTTACAGCAATTATATCCAGAGTTATAATTCAAAATGGAGGAGGCACTAACCTACCCTGAATAATAATCAGATTCGGCAAAAGAAGAAAATTCTCTGATGACGTTTCCTTGGTAAATAAACACGCGGCGTTATCAGTTCTTACTCCACATAAAGCGTGTTCTGCATAGAGGTATTGAATCCCCTGCGATTCTTACTCTCCATTTGGCAATGTATCAGTGAGAGTGCCATCCAAGCAATGAAGTGCCCCATTGTACGATACCGCTTGCACAAGAAATGTTGCAGATTGCCAAGTTAAGGGCTGGTTCTCCGCCATCTGATTTCTTCAATCTTCGGAGAGGAGGATCAGATATGAGTCGATATGATTATTTGATGAATGTCGTTTGGCAAGTGATGATTCTTACCATGAACGCAATTGATAAGGTCTGCACCCTAATCAATTGTATTTCAAGGTTGTTGTGGATTATCTATTTGCTACTGTCGTTAACTAGGTAATTGAAAGCCGCACTACATGGCAGGGCATTTAGTGCGGCCCAGATTGTCAAAAAAGCCTCCACGCCGGGAGTTTTCTTACGGCCTGAAGCGGACAATGAAGTCCGCTTATTTCAATAAGTCAGTATATGCATTTAAATCAAAATCGCTTCAAAGGTTTGATAATATACACTAATGTGGGCTACACGAGGGGAGAAATCATGGAAAAAAGATCAGAAATTAGTGATAACATAAAAGGCATTATCCTAATAACCATTACTATAATAATCCAAAGCATTTTGGGAACATTTGCATGTACTTTGCATGGTATTGAAAGCTTTGCAGCGAAAGCTATTGTCCTATTTATTACGTTGGGACTTGGCTTGTTTTTCGTCATAATATATCTCAGGGACATTTCGAAGAATATTCGAAGGCCTGAGCTCACAACATTGATGAGGGCAGACTACTTTGTATCTGTTTTTCACGTGATTCATCTGTTTGCATTGGCGTATATTGTCATATATTGGTTCGATACCAATAGTTTCTATGGATTATCCTTTACGACTGCGTTTGAGATGTATGTAGACTTTTTATACTTTAGCGTTATGACATTCTCTACGGTGGGATACGGCGATATACACCCCAGATCAGTCGTGGCCAAGTTAGTAGTAATTATTGAAGTTCTTGTCTTCGTGATTTATATCTCAACTATTGTTTTAGTTTTTTCACGAAGCACAATAACACATGACAAAGGGGAGAAGGAATAAAATAGACATACGCTGCATGTTCAGCTATATGCACCGCATATACCCAAAATTGTTATTATATAAATCGTTTATGCACTACATAGACTCTACCCACGCACCCTTTACGGTGTTTCGATTGACTTGCAAATTAAGCACACAGGACGACCCGAAAGGGCCGCCCTTTTGCGTGGGGTGAAAGCAATGTATCACAAGGAAAGCTACCCCTTCTACCACACGGCCGCGTGGAAAGCGGCGGCGACTGAGCAAATGTGACTGGACAACTACCTGTGTTGCAATTGCATGGAGCGCTACCAAAAGGGCGGGCGCGGAAGGGTTCGGGATGCAGAAGTCGTACCCCGGCGATACCGGGCCGCAGGGACCTGCCGGGCCGGGTTTTTCGACAACCGTCCTTTGGACAAATCCTGCGCCCACCGCTGCGTTTGGTTCGCAGTCCATTACGGTGCCAAGCATCGGGCTTTATACCGTCATTGGGGTGGAGTACCTGGAATACGGGGTGCTCTCGTCCATGCTGCTGTTTTACATCGGTGGGCGGAGCGGGACTACGTTTGGCAATGCCGGCGCAATGGTCACCGAGAATATCGGTGGCCGTTCGTTCTCGGTGAACCTTTCGACAAACGTCGTAACATTCGGCTTGGGTTCCAAGAATGGCGATGTAAACGAATACAATACGACTGGGCACGCAATCCCGCAGCGCATCTACGGGATTGCTTAAGAGTAGGAGGTAGCCATGGAGCGGGATGTAGCCTGCTGAACGTGAGAACGGCTTTTCACATCATTGTGTGCTGAAATCCAGAGCGAATATTCTATATACCGGAAAGGCGGGCTGCAAGGCTCGCCTTTTACATAGAAAAAGGGAGGGATTCCATGCGTAAACCAACGGGGGCTGCGGTTGCAGCACGCGCGGTCGCGGCGGTGGCCGAGGGGCATACATACGCGGAAATGGATTGCCAGGCGTTTGTCGAGTTTTGCGTAAATTCCTGCGGCGGGCACATGGCGTATGCGGGCAGCAACGACATGTACCGCAACGCGGCGGCGTATCTGGCGACGCTTGCCAATGCGAAGGCTGAGGGCAAGCTGGTGCCCGGCGCAGGCCTGCTGATTGTGGAGGACGTGAGCGGCGGCACGCCCGCGAAGTACCGGGGCGACGGGCTGGGGGATGCCACGCATGTGGGTCTGTATGTGGGCGAAAAGGCGCTAACGGATACAGACAAGAACGGAAAAAGCCGCGTGTGCAACGTGGTACACTCCGGCAGCACCATGGGCCGGGTGGCAGGCAGCACGCTTTCCAACGGCTGGACGCACGTGATCCTGTTCAAGGAAATCGACTATGCCGGAGTGGACATTCCCATCGGCGTAGGGGTCGGCGGAACGCTCAGCGCGGAGGACACCGCCAAGGACAACCCGGAAGGGTTGAGCGCAGCAGATGTGTTGGACGTAAGCAAGTTCTACACCGTGCGGCGCGGCTGCAAGGGCGGCGCGGTGCGGCGGCTGCAGACGTGGCTGAACGACGTGCAGGGCGCGGGCGGGATCGCCGAGGACAGCGACTTCGGCCCGGCCACAGACGCGGCGGTGCGCGCGTTCCAGAGGGCGCAGGGGCTGACGGCCGACGGCATCGTAGGCCCGAAAACATGGGCGGCGCTGGCAGAGGCGCGGCAGGCGGCGATGGCCGATGCCTGAGGAGGCGCGCCACTGGTGCCTGCAGAGGGAGTGCCCGGCGCGGCGCTGCTTCCCGCGTTGCCACAGCTGCATGATCCGCGCGCCGTGCATCACCCGTGTTACAGCGCCCGACTGTTGCCGGGGGTGTGAGTTCCTTGGGGACGGAAAATGCGAGGTGTTTCAAAACGCTGGACTTCGGTTTCTACCACATGGACTGCATGACAGGCATGAAGGAATTTCCTGACCAATACTTTGACCTGGCGATTGTGGACCCTCCCTACGGAGGGGGAAACGTCGACCACGATACAAGCAAAATCCGGGGCGGCGGGTAGCCGGTGGGAGCAACGAAAACGGGGCCGCTTCGGCGGGCTGTTTGACCGATACCATCTATGCGAAGGCGATCCGGGCGACACGGAGCGGCGGGACATGGGCAAGCCGGTACCAACGGACGCGGGACTGCCCTAGACCCGACATGCGCAGCTGGGATGTGGCGCCGCCTCCGGAATACTTTGATGAGCTGGCCCGGGTGAGCCGCAACCAGATCATCTGGGGCGGCAATTACTTCGGCTTGCCGCCGACGCGCTGCTTTCTGGTGTGGCGAAAGCCCATCAGCGAGAACTTCACCATGGCCATGTGCGAATACGCATGGACCAGCTTTAACGCCAATGCCAAGTGGATCGAGATGCCTGCGCAGGGGACGCGCGCAGACCCGCGCTTCCACCCCACGCAGAAGCCCATCGCGCTGTACACGTGGATCCTGCAGCATTATTCCAAACCCGGGTACCGCATCCTGGATACGCACGTGGGCAGCGCCAGCAGCCTGATCGCCTGCCACCGGGCCGGGCTGCCCTATGTGGGCTTTGAGCTGGACGCAACATATTACGCGCTGGCCAAGGAACGGCTGGACGCGGAACTGGCGCAGATGCGGCTGTTCTAGGCGCCCTTCTGCGGCGATTTGCAAACAGGCATCGGCCGAAAGGACGACCGTCCATGGGAAACGCCATCAGAGCGCCCTGTGTGGGCGCGAAAACCAATCACCACAAAGGAGGGTCCCTCCCATGCAGCTGACCTGGGAAAACGTGCTCTTGCTTATGACGCTTCTTTCCCTGACGGTATCCATTTTCTACAACATCCGCAATGCCCGGCGCGGTGAAACGAAGGATCAGCGCGAAAAAGGCCGCACCGAGCTGGAGGACGCAAGAGCCGAGGCAAAGAACGCGCAGGAGGTTGTGCAGCAACTGGCGCAACTGAACGCGGAAATGCAGAAACAAAGCGTTGTGATTGCCAACGTGAACAGCGGGGTCGGCGATATCCGTGTAGAGATGCGCAGCCAGCGGGATTTGATCCAGACGATGCTGGAACGCCTGACGCGGGTAGAGGAAAGCGCCAAGCAGGCGCACAAGCGCATCGACCGGATCGACCCGCAGGCGCGGGCAGAATAAACCGTTTCCGGCGCGCCCTAGAAGGGCAGCCGCTTGTGCCCATCCTCGCAAGGGCGGCGCGCTCGCCGGGCAGCCTGACCCGCTGCACGGCGCAAAGCGAGCCTGACGCGCCAATTTTCTCTGGAAAGGATGATCCCTATGCCTGCAAACACCAGCGCCAGGAGTAAGCGCCCGGCCGGAAAGCGCCCGCGCGTACAGTGGTCAAAGATCGCCAATGCCATGAGCGACGCGCTGATCGTGATCCTGTACCTGCTGGCCAGGGGCGCCATCGGCGATGACGCCGAGTGCCAGCTCAAGGCGCTGCAGGGTGCGCTGGAGGCGCTGGCGTTTGTGCAGGCGCTCTATTCCGGCAATTCCGTATCCGAGAAGTTCTTTGTAAGCAAGTACCACCTATTCCAACAAGACACCGGCAGCGATAAGGACGCAGCCGGCTGATGATGAAAGGAGATGCAACCCATGAAAAAGATTCTGGCGGTGTGTCTGACGCTTATGCTGGTGCTGCTGTGCACCAGTGCGGTGGCCGAAACGGGGATCGACAAGGCCGAGGTAGGCACGCAGGTGGTGATTTGGGTGCTGTGCGGCATCCTGAGCGCGCTGGGTGCGCTGGCCACGTGGGCCACGAAAAGCTATGTGGTGCCCTGGCTGAAAGACGTAGCTGTGCCCTGGCTGAAACAGCGAAACCTGCTGACCGCAGCGCAAGTGGCCGTGGAATATGCCGAAGGCGTGGTCGGCCGGTTTAACGGCGAGGAAAAGCTGCAGCTGGCTTTGACGATCATGGAAAGCCGGGGCTGGGTGAAGAGCGACGAGGTGCTGCAGGCCGTGAAAGCTAAGTGGGTGGAATTGGATTTGCAGCAGATCGCTGCTGGGGTGAAGGAGGCGGTGGGGACGAAAAAGTGAATAATATGTAAAACGAGGCAGCCGCTCCGATGGAAACATCGGGGCGATTTTTTATTAGAATACTTATAATGAATTCTTGTACCGCAGATCATTACATTAATACCTAGCGCTAGGCGAATTAAGGTAATTATTGACATCGTTGAAGCGTAAGTATAAAATATAACCCATGTGATAATGCATAATTCATTTCAAAGGAGCCGTATATATGAAACTTGTAGAATTCTCTGTCACCAATTTTCGTAGCATAACCGCAGCAAGTAGAATCAAGTTATATGACATGACCGTTCTTGTTGGTAAAAACAACGAAGGAAAATCCAATCTGGTAACAGCATTGAATATTGCTATAACAGCCATACGTTTTCACTCTTATAATAGCACGTCGATAGCATTAAATAACGCGATGAAAAGAAGGATGAATGGATTATTTAATTGGTCTCGAGACTTCCCTGTGCAATTACAAGCAAGAAAAAGTGGACTAGAATCGATTTTTAGGCTAAATTTCAGGCTTGATGAAGGAGAACTGACAAGATTTCAGGCAGAAACACATATACACGGTAACGAAGATATACCCATTGAGATACGCATAGGCAAGGATAACATTCCAAAAATCCAAGTTCCTAAAAGAGGATCACCCGCATATAATCAGAAATCCTCAGCCATAACGAATTTCATTTCTACATGTATTTCATTTGATTATATCCAGGCTGTTAGAACTGAAGACATGGCGGTTGATGCTTTACGTAATGTAATTGTTGACATATTAGTTGAACTGGAAAACAGCAATCAAGAGTATAAGTCATTATTACAAAGAATGAGTGACTTACAGCAGATAGAATTAGACCGAATAGCGAATCAATTGGTTAATCCACTCAAAGAATTCCTGCCTCAATTGCATGAGGTAAAAATTCAAAGGCATGATAGAGACAACATCGGAAGACTAATGCGAAGTGAGATAGAAATTATTATTAATGATGGTATCCCAACAAATATTTCATATAAAGGAGATGGAATAAAGAGTTTAGCAACATTAGCAATTCTTAAAGAAAGATCACATGCTTCAATAATCGCAATTGAAGAACCAGAATCACATCTCCATTCAGGTGCGATACATAGTCTTGTCGAAGTGCTTTATAGAATCTCTGAGAACAATCAAGTGATTATTACCACTCACAATCCACTTTTTGTCCAACAGAACTGTTTGAAAGCAAACATTATTGTTGACAATGGTACAGCACAAGCAGCAAAATCGATCGCCGATATAAGAGAGATTCTGGGTGTATTACCATCAGATAATCTTAGAAATGCCAGCAAAGTTTTCGTTGTTGAAGGTGAAGATGATAAGGTATCTTTGACAAAAATACTCGCGAATAAGAGCAGAAAAATATCTGATGCGTTAAAGAATAATTCACTTGTAATAAAACCTTTAGGTGGCGCGTCAAATCTTGCACATGATCTTTTGGATTTAAAACATTCTCTTTGTTCGTTTTTTGTTTTACTTGACAACGACGATGCCGGAAAACAATCTGCAATCCGAGCAAGAAATGCGGGTGTACTAAAAGACTTTGAGATAAAGTATACCATTTGCAATGGGTCTCCTGAAGCCGAATTTGAAGACTGTATCAGGTTATGTGTCTACAAGAATAAAGTTGAAGATGAATTCTCCATCGTATTGAATCCCAAATACCTAAAAGGACAAAAGAAGTGGTCAGATAGGATGAGAAGTGCTTTTCTTGCACAAGGCGTACAATGGGATGATGATGTCAAGAACCGTGTAAAAATGCTCGTTGCAGAGGCTATCCCAGAAGATGCGAAAGATGCTCTAATCGAAGAAAAGTCTGGTTTCATCAACGGGGTGATCACTTCTCTGGAGAATTTAATTGATGGGAAAGAACATCAGTGTTAGTTTATGAATATAATAGATCAGCCAAGGATCTTGAGATGAGGAAGTATGACAACTAAGAAATTTCAGGTCTTTATAAGTTCTACCTTTCAGGATTTAGTCGAGGAACGACGCCAGACATTAGATATTCTTTTGATGGCGGATTGTATTCCGGCAGGGATGGAGCTCTTTGTCGCTACAGACGACGAGCAATTTAACGTTATAAAGAAAGTGATCGATCTCTGCGATTACTATATTCTTATCATTGGCAAACGATATGGGTCAATTAACCCGAATACTGGTATAAGTTATACGGAAATGGAATATGACTATGCGAAAGAAAATGGCATACCTGTTCTTGTGTTTGCGCTAGATGATTCGGTCGATTTGGCGCCAGAAAAATCCGAAATTAATCCTGCTTCAAAAGCCAATTTAGCGTCATTTAAGAAGAAAGCTCTGGGAAATCGCTTGGCAAGCACGTGGCGTTCGCTTGATGATTTAACTGGCAAAATTGCTATATCAATTATGAAGGCAAAAACAGAAATTGAAAGACCTGGTTGGCAAAGAGGTGTTGATTTTGACGAAGCCTCTTTACGACGGGAGATTATGACCCAGAAAGAAACGAATGAAGTCTTAACCGCAAAATTGAACGAAGCACAAGCAACGATTATATCACTCACTCAGAATGCTGACATTGCCTTTGATGACACGGAAATCACGATAGACTATCAATATAGAAGCCCTAACGATACATTCAGAAATGGCCACTTGAAGACAACTCTCTGCGAAATCTTTCATGTAATTTCTATAGAAATGCTGAATGTTTCTGTTGTTGAAAAAGTATGTGTAGATGCTATCAAAAATGGATTATTTACAAAAGGGTTTTCTATGCTAAGTCTGTCTGATGGTCAGTTTATGAAGAAGATGCTTATGCAGTTTGAAGCATTGGGATTAATTGTATCAAAATGGGAGGCTACTTCTAAAAAACTATATTGGGGGTTAACCCCAAAAGGTGAAAAGCAAAGAGATAGCATGGCACTAATTAGAAAGCCAGTCAGCCCATCAGGTGTGCCAAATGATGATTCAAATCAGATTGTCTAAGCCAGTGATATGAGATTCGCTCAGAGAAATGCCCAAGTGTTATTCAGGGGGAATTGATATTATAGCCCGTTGGTTACTGTATATGCGGGTAAGAAGTTTTGGACACAACGTAGAGGTGCAAAGTGTATCATAGTGATTTGGATGAAGGTGCGAGGTTGGCAAGCAACCCGGTGTTTTGACTTGGAGCGCGATCATTAAGGGCGCGGGCAACACGGTTTTGAAATAGTCGCGATTTTTGAATACGCTGGTTGTTCGCTTGTGGCGGTTATAATGACCGTTCTATACATCCCCCCACTCTTCCGGGGAAATCAGAAAGGGGCCGGACACCGGCCGGGCTCTGTCGTTTACAGCATGCCTGGCAGAATTGATTTTTATAGGGGGTTGATATCCTGTAACATATATAATATATAAGTGTTACTTGAATGAAATTAATGTTACAGGGTGCATTATATGAAGGAATATTTCTTGTATCACATGTAGCACTTGTAACACACATTTTATACACGCAATTATCTTTTGGAAGGTAAGAGTATGCGCACGCTAATTACAAGATTTCAACGTGGAAAACATGGGGGAAAACGATACTAGGCACATAAGTGGTTTTGATTCTATGGCAACGGGTTTATCAGTATTACAGGGAATCGTAACATGGTGTAATGATATGCGCAAATCCTTATGATAATTCGGTTTTATACCGGCTTCGGGACCAAAAGGTCGCAGGTTCAAATCCTGTCACCTCGACCAGAGAAACCCGCCTGAAATAAGGATTTCAGGCGGGTTTTTCTTTTAACTTTCAGCGCCAAATTGAACTTATTTTGCGGCGTTGACTGACATCAGTCAGTCAAAACATCAGTCAGAACTTATCACGTTCCAATGTATAATTTGGAAGGAATTTGAAACGCACCTGTAGAAATGAAACATTACGTGCATAAGTAAGTTTTATTTCTATGGAGAAAGGAAGGATCAACGTGCTAAGGCCAACCGTTCATTTTCTAATGGTGCTCTTAACGCTGTCCCTCTTACTTTCAGCGGCGCAAGCGGAGCGTAACTATTGCCCGATTTACTATGGGGCAGAGGTTAAGTGTATTGAGTTGGAGGATGGTCGAACAGAAACTGTTGTTACACTCAACGTGGATGAGGAAGATCGACTGGTTCCACCGGAGAAATGGGTTATCCGCCCTGAAGAAGAATGGTTTACAGAACTGACCGCGTGGGGTCCTCCAACGGAAGGCGTTTTGACTGTAGGCCTGCCGGACGAATGGTGTATATTGGAAGGTTTTTATAAGCCGGAAAACTATACGGCTGTCCCCATATTAAACTAACGGCTTTCGTGCAGGAAATTTCATAGCACTGTTTCTCTGCGAAAAGCTTTCGGGATTTGCCGGAGGCTTTTTTGTTGGTGTTTTTAATTACGGGTTTGACTACCCAGCCCTCAGCTTGATATATAATGGTTATGTCGCAGTCTACATCCCGTGGTTTGGGATACCCTGTTTCAGGGCAGAAAGCGATTTTCCTACCCAAACGGTCAGAAAAACATCTTTTCTACAGGGATATCCGTTGACAGACAACCATAATCTGGATATACTTGGTGCGATTGTAAACTCAAATAACCCTCACATTCGGCCGTATCTCCCCACACCTATAGCAGAAGGATGAATGTTTATGAGGCGGAGTGGCATCGTCACGTTCATGCGTGGGCTGAGCCTGTTGCTGACCCTTTGCCTGTGCCTGCCTTCGGCATATGCCGCGCAGCCACAGGCATCTTCTTCGGCGATGGATAGCTTTTCGGCTCCGGTGGTCGGATCTGGCCGGTTACGCGCGTCCGAAGAATCGGAGGGAGGCTCGGAAGGTTCTGGCGAAGAAGGGGTGCCGGATCCCGTTCCGGCGCAGCAACCGACGGTTGAGCTACAGGGAGTACAGCTGCCCACCCCATCCAGCTGGCATCGCTCCGGCAATTCTGCGGAGATTGGCGGGCTGGAACTTCGTGACCTTCTGCCGGCGCTCACCAGCAAGTGGCGCACGGTGCAGCCTGTAGACATCACGAGGGATGGCATTCAGGTATTCCCGCTGGTGGCGTCCAACGAGTATGTGATCGGCAACGTATATGTGACGATCCACAATGGTTTTATGCGGATTGACTTTGCCATTGCCGGATCCAGCACGTTTGAGGCGTTTCAAAATCTGCTGGAGAACGGCGGCCTGTCGGTTGGAATTGGCACCTTCACATCGGGGTCGGATGCGCAGAGCCCCTTGCAGTCCGTCGGAATTGGTGGAATATCCGGCGGGGGCGCCTTCTCAACCGGCAGTGGAGGCACGGCCACCGGGAGTCTGGGCACATCGGGCGGGTATGGCGTGCAGGGAAAGGTTAATACACCGCCGTTCCCTTCCTTCGGTAGTTTAACAGGGACGAACGGCACGTCCACAGGCACAATGGGCACCTCAACGGGCACTACAGGCACCTCCACCGGCACAACAGGAACCGCACCCGGCGGAACAGTGAACGGCCCGCCGCAAGTGATGGCCGGAGGTACCACAGGCGCTTCAACGGGTACCACCGGAACGGCAACAGGGACCTCCGGCACAGCTACCGGTACAAGCGGAACAGCGCCTGGCGGTACCGTGAACGGCCCGCCGCAAGTTATCGCCAGCGGCACGACAGGAACCGCAACGGGCACCACCGGGACTTCAACCGGCACAAGCGGAACAGCACCCGGCGGTACTGTGAATGGCCCGCCGCAAGTTATAGCCAGCGGCACGACCGGTACGTCAACAGGCACCACAGGCACAGCTACTGGAACAGGCGGAACCGCGCCCGGCGGAGCTGTGAACGGCCCGCCGCAAGTTATAGCCAGCGGCACGACCGGTACGTCAACAGGCACCACAGGCACAGCTACTGGAACAGGCGGAACCGCACCCGGCGGTACTGTGAATGGCCCGCCGCAAGTTATAGCCAGCGGCACGACCGGTACGTCAACAGGCACCACAGGCACAGCTACTGGAACAGGCGGAACCGCGCCCGGCGGAGCTGTGAACGGCCCGCCGCAAGTCGTAGCCAGCGGCACGACAGGAACCGCAACGGGCACTACAGGCACCTCAACCGGCACAAGCGGAACCGCGCCCGGCGGCACCGTGAACGGCCCGCCGCAAGTCGCGGCAGGCGGCACGACCGGCACGTCAACGGGCACTATAGGCACCTCTACCGGCACAAGCGGAACAGCACCCGGCGGAGCTGTGAACGGCCCGCCGCAAGTTATAGCCAGCGGCACGACCGGTACGTCAACAGGCACCACAGGCACAGCTACTGGAACAGGCGGAACCGCGCCCGGCGGAGCTGTGAACGGCCCGCCGCAAGTTATAGCCAGCGGCACGACCGGTACGTCAACAGGCACCACAGGCACAGCTACTGGAACAGGCGGAACCGCGCCCGGCGGAGCTGTGAACGGCCCGCCGCAAGTCGTAGCCAGCGGCACGACAGGAACCGCAACGGGCACCACAGGCACCTCTACCGGCACAACAGGAACCGCGCCCGGCGGCACCGTGAACGGCCCGCCGCAAGTTATAGCCAGCGGTACAACAGGCACCGTAACGAGCACCACAGGCACAGCTACCGGCACAAGCGGAACGGCGCCCGGCGGCACCGTGAACGGCCCGCCGCAAGTTATAGCCAGCGGCACGACCGGTACGTCAACAGGCACCACAGGCACAGCTACTGGAACAGGCGGAACCGCGCCCGGCGGAGCTGTGAACGGCCCGCCGCAAGTCGTAGCCAGCGGCACGACAGGAACCGCAACGGGCACCACAGGCACCTCTACCGGCACAACAGGAACCGCGCCCGGCGGCACCGTGAACGGCCCGCCGCAAGTTATAGCCAGCGGTACAACAGGCACCGTAACGAGCACCACAGGCACAGCTACCGGCACAAGCGGAACGGCGCCCGGCGGCACCGTGAACGGCCCGCCGCAAGTTATAGCCAGCGGTACAACAGGCACCGTAACGAGCACCACAGGCACAGCTACTGGCACAGGCGGAACCGCGCCCGGCGGAACTGTGAACGGCCCGCCGCAAGTCGTAGCCAGCGGTACAACAGGAACCGCAACGGGCACCACAGGCACAGCTACCGGCACAAGCGGAACGGCGCCCGGCGGTACTGTGAATGGCCCGCCGCAAGTCGTAGCCAGCGGTACAACAGGAACCGCAACGGGCACCACAGGCACCTCTACCGGCACAACAGGAACCGCGCCCGGCGGAACTGTGAACGGCCCGCCACAAGTCGTAGCCAGCGGCACGACAGGAACCGCAACGGGCACTACAGGCACCTCTACCGGCACAAGCGGAACGGCGCCCGGCGGTACTGTGAATGGCCCGCCGCAAGTTATCGCCAGCGGTACGACAGGAACCGCAACGGGCACCACAGGCACAGCTACCGGCACAACAGGAACCGCACCCGGCGGAACAGTGAATGGCCCGCCACAGGTTATTGCAAGCGGCACCACCGGCACCTCAACCGGCACCGCAGGCACAGCCGCCAGTGCAGCCGGAACAATCCCCGGATCGACTGCGAACACGCCGCCACAGGTTGTTGCAAGCGGAGCGAACGCAGCTTCTCCCGGAACCGCCGCAACGGCAACATCCGGTGTGACGCCTACCGTCGCGCAGGCTGCGGAAACTGGCGGCACCGGCGGCTTCTACGCGGGGGCATCCACCGGCAGCAGCCCGTTCTGGCAACAGATTCAGGCCTATGGGCTGGAAACGTTCTATAGCGATCCCGCAGGCACCAATAGCGGGTACAGCCCGCAGGTGATGAGCGCCGGCGGCGTGCGCGTGCTGGGCGGCTTTGTGGCGGTGTACCCGAACCTGGACGGTATTTCCAAGGCATTTCTGGAACAGCTGGAGGTGCTCTTTGCCCAGATCAAGAAGGGCCAACCGGTGGTCCTGCCTGCGGAAAGCTTCGCGCTGGGGCAGCTGATCGACCTGAGCCAGTTCTCCGGAAGCGTTACGACACTCTGGATATCCACCTATCTGGGCGTGTCCTATCGGGTGGATGCGCCCGCCATCACCTCGCCCTGGAGCCACGCGGCCAGCTCCTGAAACAGAAAAAGCACAGAAAACGCCCTGCATGCCGCGGGGCGTTTTCTGCGCTTGAACCGGCGGATCAACTTCAGCTCCGGCGCAGCGGAAAAGGCCTTCTTGACAGGATTTTCAAGCGGGTTTACAATCAAAATGAACATGTTCATTCAGGACGGAAAACCCGAAAGGAGCACGCCGTGCGTAGAAAAGATGAAGCGCTGCGCGAAACGCTGCTGAAAACCGCCCGCGAGCTGATTGCCGAGCATGGGCCGGAGGCGATCAACATCCGCAGGCTGGCCGACGGCGCCTGCGTGGCAACCGGTACCGTGTATAACTATTTCTCCGGCAAGGAGGATGTGCTGTTCACCCTTGCGGAGGCGTACTGGAAAGATGCGTTTCGGGCGATGACGACCAAGCTGAACGCGCCGGACTTTGTGGGGCAGGTCGGGCAGATTTATGGGATGATCCGCGCGCGCATGGATGACGACGTCGGCTCGCTGATGCGCAGCCTGCGCGGCGCATCACCCGAGGGCCGTGCCCGTATGATGCGCACGCAGTACCTGCTCAGCGAGCCGCTCACGCGCCTGATCGAGGCGGATACGCGCATTCGTCCGGAGGTGTGGTCGGAGGCGCTTACCCGCGAGTCGCTGGCCGATTACGTGGTCATGAATTTATTTGCGTATTTATCGCACCGGGCTGAGTCTGTTCCCGTTTTAATGGACATCCTACAAAGGGTGCTGTATGCGCCCGAAGGAGGACGTGCCGATGGCACAGGCAATCTTTGAAACAGCGTTTGATGTGGTATATCTGATTTCGGTGGTTGCGGCGGGGCTGATTATGCTCAGGCGCAGCAAGCCCGGTTCGGTGGTGCGGCTGTTTGGCCTGATGGCGGTGGTGCTGGGCACGGGCGACGCGTTCCATCTGGTGCCGCGCATGTGGGCGCTGTGGACGACCGGGCTTGCGGCCAACGTGGTGGCACTGGGCGTCGGCAAGCTGATTACGTCCGTCACGATGACGGTGTTCTACGTGCTTTTGTATGGCATCTGGCGGTTGCGCTATCAGGTGCGCGGGCGCGTCTGGCTGGATGTGGCCGTGTGGTCGCTGGCCGGGCTGCGCGTGGCGCTTACGCTGCTGCCGCAAAATGAGTGGTTCAGCACCAACCCGCCGCTTTTCTATGGGGTGCTGCGCAACCTGCCCTTCGCGGCGCTGGGGGTGCTGCTGATTGTGCTGTTTGCGCAGGAGGCGCGCCGCGCCGGGGATGCGGAATTCCGTTGGATGTGGCTGGCGGTAACGCTTTCCTTTGCGCTGTATGTACCCGTGGTGCTGCTGGGCAATCTCTGGCCGCCCATCGGCATGCTGATGGTGCCTAAAACCCTGGCCTATGTGTGGATTGTGGTCATGGGCTGGCAGCTGTACCGCAAAGGGGAGGCGGCTTGAATGGAAAAGAAGCTGACAACCGCCGCGCTGGTCTATGCGGCGCTCGGCCTGGCGGGTGGGGTGTTCTACCGCGAGTTTACCAAGGCGCTAGGCACCACCGCGCCCACGACGCTCTCCGTCGTGCACGCGCATTATCTGCTGTTAGGCACGGTGTTTTTCGTGCTGCTGGCGGTGGTCGAAAAGGTGTTTACCCTCTCGGCCGCGCACGGGTTTTCGCGGTGGCTTACGGTGTACCACATCGGCCTGAATGTAACGGTGGCGGGCCTGCTTACGCGCGGCGTGGTGCAGGCAACCGGCACGGTGCTCAGCCGTGGGCTGGACGGTGCGCTTTCAGGCATCAGCGGCCTGGGGCATTTGTTGCTGGGTACGGCGCTGATCGCGGTTTTGGTACTGCTGCGCAGGCGGACGGCCTGAGCGCGACCGGATTTGAGAACCCCCTTCCCTGCACAGCGCGGGGAAGGGGGTTTCAGCCTGCTGAAAAAAGCCCATCTGCTTTGTCGCCGGCACCAGCTAAGGGCGGTCACGTACGTCCGTGTACGCTCCCGCCCTTATCCGGTTTGGCTTCGCGCATCTGAACCTTTTTGAACAGGCTGTATTTCAGCGTTATTTTAGGTTTGTCAACGGCCTGAACCCCCTTTCCCGCACAGCGCGGGGAAGGGGGTTTCAGCTTGCTGAAAAAGGCCCATCTGCTTTGTCGCCTGCACCGGATAAGGGCGGACCCGTACGTCCGTGTACGCTCCCGCCCTGATCCGGTTTGGCTTCGCGCATCTGAACCTTTTTGAACAGGCTGTATTTCAGCGTCTTTATAGGGTTTGTCAACGGCCTGAACCCCCTTCCCTGCACAGCGCAGGGAAGGGGGTTTTGCGTGCGATTCTAAGCCAATCTTAATCCCCCGTGCGTTGTTTCCTCATCGCGGGCAATGGTATACTGCACAAGGAAAACACCTCCGGTAGCGGGGGTGGAACACACGGGAGGCACAGCGTGGAAAAGATCATCGAAATTGCCGGGCTAAAAAAAGCCTACGGGCCCGTACAGGCGGTGCGCGGGCTGGATTTTTATGTGGAAACGGGCAAGCTGTTCGCGTTTCTGGGCCCGAATGGCGCGGGCAAATCCACCACGATTGATATCCTCTGCACCATACTGAAACCCGACGCGGGGCTGGTGCTGATCGACGGCCACCGCCTCGGCGCGGAGGATGCGGCCATCCGCGCCTCCATCGGCGTGGTGTTTCAGGAACATTTGCTGGACCCGCTGCTGACCGTGGAAGAAAACATCCGCGTGCGCGGCGGGTTGTACGGCACCGGCGGCGCGCGACTGCGCGAGGCGGTGCGGGCCGCCGCCGAGGCCGCCGATGTGACGGATTTCCTCAAACGCCCGTATGGGAAGCTCTCCGGCGGGCAGAAACGCCGCGCGGATATCGCCCGCGCGCTGGTGCATACGCCGCGCGTGCTGTTTCTGGATGAGCCGACCACGGGGCTGGACCCGCAGACGCGCCGCGTGGTGTGGGATCGCATCCGCGCACTGCAGCAGGGCACGGGGCTAACCGTGTTCCTGACTACGCACGATATGCAGGAGGCAGCGCAGGCGGATTACGTGGTGGTGATCGACGATGGGCAGATTGCCGCGCGGGGCACTCCAGTAGCGCTCAAGGAACAGTACGCCAGTGACCAGCTGCGCCTGACCCCCCGGGAGGAGCCCGCGCTGCTGGCCCTGCTGGAAGGGCAGGGCATCGCCTATACGCACACGGCCGGGCGCGTATGCGTAAAGTTGAACACCACGCTGGACGCGCTGCCGCTTTTGCAGGCGGCGCAAGGCTTGTATGATGGGTTTGAGGTGCTTAACGGCACGATGGACGATGCCTTTATCGGCATCACGGGGAAGGAGATCCGCGCATGAAAGCCCTGATCGAACGCAATTTGAAGGTGTATTTCCGCGACCGGGCTTCCGTGTTCTTTTCGCTGTTGGCGGTGCTGATTATCTTTGCGCTGTACCTGCTGTTCCTGGGGGATGTGTGGGTGTCCAACCTGCCCGCGGTGCCCGGCGCAAGGGCGCTGATGGATAACTGGATAATCGCGGGGCTGCTGGCGGTCACCTCGGTCACGACGGTCATGGGCGCATTCGGCACCATGGTGGATGACCGGTCCAGACATATCGTCAAGGATTTCAGCGCCTCGCCGGTCGGCCGTAGCCGGATTGTAGCCGGGTATGAGGTGGCTTCGTTTACGGTGGGCACGATTATGTCGCTGCTGACGTTTGCGCTGGGGGAAGGGTACATCGTGCTGCGCGGCGGCGCGGCACTGCCGGTGCAATCGGCGCTGGCCGTGGTGGGGCTGATTGTGCTGTCGGCGCTGTGCAATACGGCGATGATCTCGCTGCTGATTTCGTTTTTCAAAAGCCAGAACGCGTTTGGCACGGCCAGTAGCATACTGGGCACGCTGGTGGGGTTCCTGACGGGCATCTATCTGCCCATCGGGATGCTGCCCAGCGCGGTGCAAACGGTTATTAAGGTGTTCCCGGTCAGCCACGCGGCACTGCTGATGCGGCGGATCATGATGGAAGCGCCTGCCGCGCAGGTGTTTCAGGGCGCGCCGGAGGCACTGCGGCAGGGGTTTGATACGGAAATGGGGCTGGTGTTCCGTTTTGGGGAGCAGGCGATGCCGGTATGGAGTAGTCTGCTGATTCTGGTGGGTTCGGCGGCGATCTTTTATGGGCTGTCGATCCTGCGGTTTTCCCGTAAAAGCCGTTAAGGGAAGGATACAATTCACCCCCGCCGCAGCGGAAAAGGGTGCAGGGGCGATGCCCCTGCCGGGGCCTGGGGCGGAGCCCCAGCGTCCCCGCCTCCCCGCGCCGCAGCGCCACGCCTTGTAAGCGAGCGAACAGCGCCGCAGGCGCTATGAGGCGAGCGGAACAACCGCCTTGCCGGCCATTGCAATCCCTGTGCCAGCCGGGGCCGGGGCGTTCGCCCCGGCCATGCGCATGCCTGTATAGAGTAGCTTTCCGCCCAGCCCCCGTTCCCCCATAAGCAATCGAACAGCGCCGCAGGTGTTATGAGGCAAACGGCACCGGCACATACCAGCGGTTATCTTACCACCAGCCACAGCCCCACCCCCGTCGCAGCGGAAAAGGGTGCAGGGGCGATGCCCCTGCCGGGGTCTGGGGCGGAGCCCCAGCGTCTCCCTCCCTCGCGCCGTAGCGTCACGCCGCGTAAGCGCGCGAACAGCGCCATCTTATTCGTACATAACAAAACCGAGGCGGGGAAGACCATCCCCGCCTCGGTTTCGTGTGCGTGGTTCAGGATTCCTTTTGCATGCGGCCGCTCTGTTCCAGCTTTCGGTTCAGACGCTCCATCCAGAGGGCGATGGCGCAACCAGCGGCAAAACAGAGGATGTTCACGATAATTTCCGCCGCGCTTTGCCCCTGTCGGAAGGGCAGGATGGCCAGGGTCGAGGCAACCGCAAGCCCGAGAATGGCGTGCATCGAACCGGCATAGCGGTGCGAAAGCAACCAGCCCACCGCGTGGGAAAGGGCCAGAATGCTCAGTACCAGCACCCCGCCCATGGGCAGCAGCACGGCCAGATCCAGATTGCGGATGGCAAGCGTCATCGGCTCCATCACACCCAGAAAGAAGAACAGCGACGAGGGGCTGAGCCCCGGCGCCAGAAAGCCCAGCGCCCATAGCAGCCCGCAGAAGGCCCATAGCCATATGGACGGCTGAAACTGCACCTGCACGCCGTTTTTCAGGAACCAGAGCAGGGCGAACATCCCCGCGAACGTCATGGCTCCAATAACCAGATTTCCTTTGGTGCGGCCCTGCTGGCCCGCTTCTTTCCACAGCGAGGGCATCGTGCCCAGAATCAGGCCGATAAACCCCCACGTAGCGGGCACTTCGGCGGTTTGCAGCACATAATGCAGCAGCGCGGAAATGCCCACAACCCCAACTGCGAACCCCAGCAGAATGGGCAGGAAGAACCTCAGCCCGCTTTTCAGCTCCCGCAGGGGGTGCTGCAACAGGTTCATGATGGGGCGGTAGATGCCCAGCACTACGCACAGCACGCCGCCGCTGATGCCGGGCAGGATGGCGCCCATGCCGATGAGCGCGCCCTTGAAAACCGAGAATAGCCATCCGGCGCGGGGGAAGGACTCCCCCGCGGCCGGACTGGGTTTGTTGTTATTTTGCTCCATAGGCTCAGTGCAACAGCGAGAAGCCCACGAACAGGAACGCGGTGAGCGATGCGACCAGCGAAACCACGGTAATCTGCGTGTTCAGCGACGGGCCGGCGGTATCCTTGAACGGATCGCCCACGGTGTCGCCAATCACGGCGGCCTTGTGCGCGTCGCTGCCCTTGCCGCCGAAGTGGCCGGACTCGATGTACTTCTTGGCGTTGTCCCACAGGCCGCCCGCGTTGCTCATCAGCAGCGCCAGCAGCAGCCCGGTTACGATGTTGCCCGCCAGATAGCCGCCCACGGCGTTTACCCCGCCGACGAAGCCGACCAGCAGCGTCATGACAATCGCCATCAGGCCCGCGGGTACCAGCTCGTGAATCGCGCCCTTGGCCGCAATATCGATGCAGCGGCCGTACTCGGGCGTTACGCCCTCGCGGCCCTCGGCCAGACCCGGAATTTCCTTAAACTGCCGGTGGATTTCGGCCACCATGGTCTGCGCGTTGCGGTCCACCCCCAAAATCAGCATTGCGGAGAAGATCGCGGGCACCGCCGCGCCCACCAGCATGCCAAAGAGCACCATCGGGTTCATCAGGTCGAGGGTTACGGTGCCGCCCGCCGCCTTGACGGTTTCGATAAACGCGCCCAGCAGCGCAATCACGGTCAGGCCCGCCGCGCCGATGGCAAACCCTTTGGTAATGGCCTTGGAGGTGTTGCCGGCGGAGTCGAGCTTATCGGTAATTTCCAGCACCTCGTCGCCCAGACCGCCCATTTCGGCCAGACCGCGGGCGTTATCCACAATGGGGCCGTATGCGTCGTTGCTGATAATCATGCCCACGACGGAAAGCATCCCCAGCGCCGCCACGGCGATGCCCAGCATCGCGTACCCTTCGCCCAGAGGCGCGCACAGGTGGTAGGAAAGCACCGCCGCAAGGCCGATCCCGGCCATGGACGGGAGGGTGCTCCACAGCCCGTAGCTGAACCCGGAAAGGATCGTGAAGGCCGGGCCGCTCTGGCAGGCGCGCGCGACGTTTTCCACGGGCTTTTTATCATCCCCGGTAAAGAACTCGCTGGTGATGCCGATCACCACACCGGCGGCCATGCCCAGCACCGTCGCGCCCCACAGGCGCAGGTCGAAGGGGTTTAGCAGGCTTGCCACAAACGTGAGCGCGGCGAAGATACCGCAGGTTACGTAGGTGCCGCGGTTCAGGGCGCGGCCCGGATCACCGTTGGCGCCGATGCGGCTCAGCAGCACGCCCACGATGGAAGAAAGCAGGCCCAGCGAGCCGATGCAGAAAATCAGCGGAATCTGGTTAAGCGCCGCCGCGATAATCAGCGCCGCCGCGATGGAAGCCACGTTGCTGTCAAACAGGTCGGCGCCCATGCCGGCCACATCGCCCACGTTATCGCCCACGTTATCGGCAATTACGGCGGGGTTGCGGGGGTCGTCCTCCGGGATGCCGAGCTCTACCTTGCCGGCCAAATCGGCGGAGATGTCGGCGGTTTTGGTAAAGATACCGCCGCCCGCCTTGGCAAACAGCGCCAGCGAGCTGGCCCCGAAGCTGAAGGCCATAATGGCTTCCTCCAGCCCGACCAGGTACAGCAGCGCCGCGCCCAGCAGCGAGCTGGCCACCACCGCCATGCCCATGACCGCGCCGCCTCGGAACCCGGCCATAAACGAAGGCGCGATGCCTTGCTTGGCGGCGGAGGCTGCCTTGACGTTCGCCACCGTCGCAATGCTGATGCCCACCACGCCCGCCGTGGCGGAAAGGGCGGAACCGAACAGGTACGCGCCCACCATGGCGAGGTTCATGCCCACGCCTGCGCCAGTCCATACGGGCTTGGGCAGGAACAGGAAAATGAGCACCGAGGCCCCGGCGCAAAACAGCGCCAGTGTTTTATATTCTCTCTTGATGAAGGTAAACGCGCCTTCACGGATCAGCTGACCCAGCTGATCCAGCTTGGCGTTGGCGCTGGGCAGCGCCTTGACCCAACGGTAAAAATAGGCGGCCACCGCAAACGCAATCAAAGAAACCACAATGGATACGATTACCCAGAACATCAAAATCCCTGCCTTTGCTTTTATCAATACAGCAACCGGCGCACCCCGCGCGGGGGTGTGCCTCAGGCAAGGGCAGGCGGCGCGTGGTGCGGATGATCCCGAAAGCAGCGCAGCACCAGCGGGCAGATGCGCGCCGTGTTGCGGCGGAGCACCCCCCGCCGGAGCCGTACAAGCCGGTTCATGCCCAGAAACAGCACAAACGGCAGAAACGCTTTGGGCACCTGCGCGTTTACCGGCAGGAGCGTACAGGTTTGCGGAGGCTCTGCGATGGTGTCCGTACCGGTGTGCGCAGTCCGCAGCCCGGCAGGGAGGGTCGGCAAAGCGCTGCGCAGGGGCGCGGCGGTTGCGGCGGGCACGGCGTTGGGCGGTAGCGCCATGGGCAGAAACGGAAAAAACGCCAGCAGCGCCGTTACAAGAACAGCCAACAGCGCTGTAAGCGTCTTCATAATCGAGCCTCCAAAGCCAACTTTCACCAAATACAGGATAGCACAAGCCCTGCCGCATGTCAAGATTGGAAAAGGAATGACCAGCCATGCGAGGGTTGGGGGGATGTGGGGGTGGAAATGAGGCATTGGCATTGGCGTTGTGTTGTGGGGAAAAGGGGTAAGGATTGTGCGGCGTCAATGGGGCGCAATGGGAGGTTGATGCGCAGGAAAGCTAAGACAAAGCGGAGCACTTTTTGCATAACGGAACCCTTTCTTTCCAACGGGAGCAGATGGCAAGGGGATTTCGCCTGCGCGGGCTGGCGTGGCCCAGGCCCACGTCCCGCCGGTCCAAACCATGCGTAACACGGCGGCAATCGCTGCAAGGCGGCTTCCTTTTTCCGGCACGGGGAGGCTCCGGTTGCGCACTGTGCAACCGGAGCCGGGCGGCGGCGTGCACGCCTGCCGGGGGGAGGATTCCGTTATGCAAACGTAGCGCGGGAAGGTTTTCTTTCGATTGGACGATCGGTTTTGCGGGGGAAAGCAGTGGATACAAAAAGCCGGAAACTGCGCTTCAGCCGCGGTTTCCGGCTTCCCCCTTTTGCCTCCGTGATGGTAATCCTCTACCGCAGCGGCCTCAGGTGATCGGCGCGGGGTTGAAGATGCACAGATAATTGTGCAGCTTGAACTTTTCCGCCCAGGGCTGCGCGCCGCCCGCAACGGCGAGGATGGTGTCAAACAGCTCCGTGCCGACCTCCGCGATGGTTTTTTCGCCCGTGGCGACGGGGCCGGCACTGATGTCGATCAGGTCGGGCCACTGCTCCTTAAGCTCGTTGCGGGAGCAAACCTTGATCACCGGAGCCGCGGCCAGCCCGTACGGGGTGCCGCGCCCCGTCATGAACACCTGCAGGCCGATGCCGCTGGCCAGCTGGCAGGGGCCGCACACAATATCGCTGGCCGGGGTGGCGGCAAAGATCATGCCGTGGGCGGTAGGGCGCTCAGCCGGGGAGAGCACTTCCACAATGGGCGCCGTGCCGGATTTGGCGATGCTGCCCATTGCCTTTTCCACAATGTTGGAAAGGCCGCCCTTCTTGTTGCCGGGGGTGGGGTTGGCGCTGCGGTCCACATCCCCCTCGCGCAGGTAGTTGTCATACCAGCGCATTTCTTCGGCCAGACGGTCGCGCACGGCGGCGGATACGCACCGCTCCGCAATCAGGTGCACGCCGTCGCGCACCTCCGTCACCTCGCTGAACAGCACGGTAGCCCCGGCCTGCACCAGCATATCGGCCGCGTAGCCCGCCGCCGGGTTGGCGGTTACGCCGGAAAACGCGTCGCTCCCGCCGCATTGCATGCCCACGAGCAGAGCAGCCAGCGGCAGCTCCTCCCGCCTGCGCGCGTCCAGCACAGCCAGCTTTTTCTCGGCCATGGCAAGGATGGCCCGCACCCCGGCCTCGAACCCCTTGTGCTCCTGCAGCACGATTACGTTTTCCGGCGTGTTGTTTTCGGGGCCGACCAGCATATCGGGCGTCAGCTTTTCGCAGCCAAGGGCAACGACCATCAGCTGCCCGCCGAAGTTGGGATGCCTGCAAAGGTTTTGCAGCGCCCGGATGGGCACCTTCGCTTCCGGCGCGTTGATGGCGACGCCGCAGCCGTAGGCATGGTTCAGGGCCACGACGTCGTCCACGTGGGGGTAGCGGGGTAAAAGCTCCTTGCGGATGCGCTCCACCGCCACATCCAGCACCCCCTGCACGCACTGCACGGTGGTCTGAATGCCCAGCAGGTTGCGGGTGCCCGCAAAACCGCCCTCTGGGTTACGGTAGCCCTGCCAGGTGCGCGCCGGCGCCTGCGGAAGCTCTGCGGGCAGGTTCACGCCCCAGGGCATATCGTCCAGCGCCGGAGGGGTGGGCAGGCGCAGCATGTGCTCGTTAATCCACTGGCCCTGCCGGATGGGCTCGAGCGCGTAGCCCAGCACCACGCCGTAACGGAGGATGGCTCCATCCGCGGGGATGGCCCGCAGGGCAATTTTGTGCCCCTGCGGGATGTCCGACAGCGTTACGACGCCGGGCAGCAGCTCCGTGCCCTTGGGCACATCCTGCACGGCGATGGCGACATTATCCTTGGGGTTGATCTGTATCGTTGTACGCATTGCACTTTCCTCCGGGGCCAGCCGGCGCGCGCCGGGCGGCCCGGCTGTTTTTAGCGAACCAGACAGGGCTTCTTGTTGTCGAATTTCCACCCGGGGATCAGGTACTGCATGCCGATGGCATCATCCCGCGCGCCCAGACAGTGCTCCTTATAAAGCTGATGGGCCTTTTGCACCTGCGCCAAATCCACCTCGATGCCCAGCCCCGGCTTCCCTGGCAGGTCGATGCAGCCACCCTTGATCTGCAAAGGCTCCGTGGTCAGGCGTTCGCGGCCCTCCTGCCAAATCCAGTGGGTGTCGATGCCGTTCATCTTGCCGGGGATGGCGGCGGCGCACTGCACCATGATCGCCAGCGAAATATCGAAATGGTTATTGCTGTGGCAGCCCCACATCAGGCCAAAATCGTTGCAGAGCTGGCCCACGCGCACCGAGCCGCTCATGGTCCAGAAGTGGGGGTCGGCCAGCGGAATATCCACGCTTTGCAGGGCGATGGTGTGGCACATCTGCCGCCAGTCGGTGTTGATCATGTTGGTGGCGGTGGGCATCATGGTGGCCTTGCGGAACTCGGCCATCACCTCGCGGCCGCTGAACCCGTCCTCCGCGCCGACGGGATCCTCACAGTAGGCCAGACATTCCTTGAGGCCGGGGGCAATCTCCAGCGCTTCCTTGAGGCTCCACGCGCCGTTGGGGTCCAAATCCACGCGCGCGCTGGGGAAAGCCTTTTTAAGTGCCTGCACCGCTTTCAGCTCTTCTTTGGCGGACAGCACGCCGCCCTTGAGCTTGAAATCCTCAAAGCCGTACTTTTCTACGGTGGCGCGGGCCAGCGCGACGATGCCCTCGGGGGTCAGGGTTTCCTCGTTGCGCAGGCGGTACCAGGCGCAGGGGCTGTTTTCCTCGCCCTGATAGGGCAGGTCGGTCTTTTTCCGGTCGCCGATGTAAAACAGGTAGCTGAGGAAGCGTACCCGGTCGCGCTGGATGCCGTCGCCCAGCAGGGCTGCGGCGGGCACGTCCAGAAATTTGCCCAGCAAATCCAGCAGGGGGGCCTCAATGGCGGTTACCACATGCACGCCGGTGCGCAGGTCAAAGGTCTGCAAGCCGCGCACATCGTCCTTGGTGTTTACGCTCAGCCACGCGCGCACCCGGTTGAGCGTATCCTTATAATCGGCGATGCGGGTGCCCAGCACCAGCGGCTTCACATCCTCCAGCGCCCGGGTGATTTTCTGCCCGCCGGGCACTTCGCCGACGCCGAGGTTGCCCGTGCTGTCCTCCAGCACAACCACGTTGCGGGTAAAGTAAGGCGCGTGCGCGCCGGAAAGGTTCAGCTCCATGCTGTCGTGCCCGGCTACGGGAAACACGTCCATTTTAACGATTGTCGGAATCATCCCGGTGTACCTCGTTTTCTTGGTTTGCTGGGAAAGGCGGTACCCTGCGCCGTTTTACGCGCGGGGTGCGGTTCGGGGGCAGCGGTCGCCGGGTGCCTGTGCCATGTGCATGCCGATGCGGATGGCCCGGAACAGCCGCTCTACCGCCTGCTCGTATAAGGCGGGTGCGTCCTGCATGGCGGTTTCCAGACTCATCGGCCCGGACACGGTCGTCTGGATGGTGCTTTCGCAAAGGGCGAACAGCCCCTCCGCGCCTTCGCCGATGCCGCCGACGACGGCCGCCGTGGGGATGCCCTGCGCCGCGCACCGCTTGGCCACGCCTACGGGCACCTTGCCAAACTGCACGCTCTGGCCGTCGATGCGGCCCTCGCCCGTAATGGCAAGGGATACGCCCTGCAGCTTGCCGTTAAAATCCACGGCGTCCAGCACGGCGTCAATCCCGCTTTTGAGGGTGGCGCCCAATACGCCGCCCAGCGCTGCGCCCAGCCCGCCCGCCGCGCCCGCGCCGGGGAAATGCGCAATGTCCCGGCCCGCCGCCGCGCCCACCACCTGCGCATAGTGCGCCATGCCCGCTTCCAGCTCGTCCCGGATGGCCGGGGTCGCGCCCTTTTGCGGGCCGTAGGTAAAGGTGGCGCCGTTTGCCCCCAGCAGCGGGTTGGTTACGTCGCAAATCACAGTAATCTGCGTTTGCGCAAGCTCCGGCATAAGGCCGCTCAAATCCGCCTGCTGCACGCGCGGCAGCGCGCCGCCCACGGGCTGCACGGGCCGGCCGTCGGCGTCCGTAAAGCGCGCGCCCAGCGCCTGCAGCATGCCAATGCCGCCGTCGTTGGTGGCGCTGCCGCCGATGCCCAGCAGGATGTGACGCGCGCCCTGCCGGATGGCTTCGGCGATCATCTGCCCCGTGCCCAGGCTGGTGGTCCGGCGCGGGTCGCGCTGTGCGGCGGGCATATAGGGCAGGCCGCTTGCCTGCGCCATTTCCATCACAGCCGTGACGTCGTCGGGCAGCATGCCCCATTGCGCGGTTTCCGGCTCAAACAGCGGGCCGGTAACCGGCACCTGCATCCGCGTGCCGCCCATGGCGCGCAGCAGCGCGTCCACGGTGCCCTCGCCGCCGTCCGCCACGGGAACGGAGAGCGTCGCCGCACCGGGAAAGATGCGCTGCGTAACCTTTTCCAGAATGTCGCAGCAATCCATGGCGCTCAGCGAACCTTTGAAAGAATCCGGGGCAAAAATCAATTTCATCTGCGTTATTCCTATCTTGCGGCGGGGCGTCGCCCGCGGGCTGCACCCCGCCGGTCGGGTTCTCAGTGGTGCAGCACTTCGCCGGTCAGCTTCTGGTAATACTTGAGCAGCGCGCTGTGGTCCAGGCCGCTGTCGCCGTCGTGGTGCAGCACCTTCATCATTTCAAGCACGGACTGGGTCAGCGGAATCGGGGCGTCCACCATTTTGGCGGCGTCCACCACGTTGTTCAGGTCCTTGATGTGCAGGTCGATGCGGAAGCCGGGCTTAAAGTTCTGATCCATCATCATCGGAGCCTTGGCGTTCATCACGGTGGAGCCCGCAAGCCCGCCGCGGATCGCCTCAAAAATCTTCTGCGGCGCGACGCCAAACATCTGGCCCATCTGCATGGCCTCGGCCAGCGCGGCGATGTTCACGGCCACGATGGTCTGGTTGCACAGCTTGGTCACGTTGCCCGCGCCCACATCGCCGCACAGCACGACGCTCGCGCCCATGGCGGAGAGCACGTCCTTAAAGCGGTCGAAGGTTTCCTGTTTGCCGCCGACCATGAAGGAGAGCGTGCCGTCTAAGGCCTTGGGCTGGCCGCCGGATACCGGGGCATCCAGCATATCGATGCCCTGCTCGGCCAGCTTGGCGGCAATCTCGCGGCTCGCAACGGGGTTGATGGACGAGCAGTCGATAAAGGTGGCGGTCTTGGGCATCTTTTCCGCCAGCTTGTCCTTTTCCAGCATGACGGACTTTACGTGCGGGCTGTTGGGCAGCATGGTGATAACCGCGTCCACGCCCTGCACGGTTTCGGCCGAGCTTGCGCACGCGATGGCGCCCGCGGCCTTCAGCTCCGCAATGGTATCCTGGTTAATATCATATACGCGAAGCTCGTGGCCGGCTTTCAGCAGGTTGAGCGCCATTGGTTTCCCCATGATTCCCAGACCGATAAAGGCAATTTTCATCGTAAGTTCCTCCCTTTTCAGTAGCTAGAGCAGTTGTATCAGCCAGGTGATTACGGGTACCGTAACCACACTGAGCAGCGTGGAAACGCTGACGCAGGCCGAGGCGAACACGTAATCGCCGCCATAGCATTCGGCCATGGCCGCCGTGTTGGAGGCCACCGGCATCGCCAGCAGGATAACGCAGATGTTCATCGCCATCGCGTCGGCCTGCATCAGTTTCAGGAGTACGGCAAACAGCATCGGGAAGGCGATCAGCCGGAGAAAGCTGATCAGCAGCACGGTTTTGTCCAGCAGCTTTTTCCAGTCCATGTGAGCCAGCGTGGCGCCGATCAGGATCATGGAAAGCGGGCTGGTCATGTTGCCCAGATTGGCGACGGCCGTGCCCAGCACGCCGGGAATCTGCCAGCCGGTGGCCATCAGGAACAGCCCGATGTACACCACCACCACCATGGGGTTGAGCAGCACGTTGCGCACCCAGCCGCCCTTTTCCGGCCTGACGAAAAACCCCAGCCCCACCGTCCATTGCAGGATGCGGGGCGGCAGCAGGTACATGCTGGCGTAAAACACGCCCGTGGGGCCGAACACCAGGTTGATAATCGGCAGGCCCGCGTTGCCCGAGTTGCTGAACATGCTGGCGTACATCAGCACCTTGCGCTTGTTGTCGGGCTGGTTGCGCCACAGCAGCAGCCCGAGCAGCCCGGTTACGACGCACGCCGCAAAGGAGATGGCGATCACCAGCAGCGAGGAGAGGATCTGCTCCCGCGTGGTGGGCTTGTTAAAGGCGTTCAGCACCATCATCGGCATGGCAACGTCCATCAGCAGCCGTACCAGCGCGCTGCGGTTCGAATCCCGGATGAGGTTCAGCCTGCTGACCGTAAAGCCGCACAGCATGTACAGGAAAAGCAGCATCTGGGTATCGACCATCCGGGTGACGATTTCGTTCACAGCAGGCCTATGCCGGCAAGCACGCCGCGCAGCGTTTCGCGCTGGGCGTCGCTCAGGGGCTGAATGGGCTTGACGCAATCGCCGCAGTCATGGCCGATCATCTTGAGCGCCTCCTTGAGCACCACGGGGAAGGAGCCCATGTTGGTGGCGATGCGCAGGGAGGAGAAGGTAAATTGCGCCTCCAGCGCGCCTTCCCGGTCGCCGGCGATAAATTTGTTGTAGATATCGGCGGCGATGCGCGGCGCCACGTTGGCGCAGCTGGCGATGGCCCCCGACGCGCCGCAGTTGAGCGCGGCGTAGATCAGGGTATCGCGCCCCATCATCACATGGAAGTGCTTCATGCCGCGGGTCAGGCGCAGGTACTCCTCGGTGTTGGTCATATCGCCGGTGGAATCCTTCACGCCGATGATGTTTTCCACCTCGGCCAGCCGGGCTACGGTTTCCGGCTCGACGGTCACGTTGGTTTTGGGCTTGTTGTTGTAGATGATGATGGGCAAATCCGTTTCGGCGGCCACCTCGCGGTAATACTCGTATACCTCGTGCTGGGTCTGGCTTACGAACATAGGGGTGAGCACGCTCAGGGCGTCGATGCCGCCCACGCCTGCAACCGCTTTGGCAATCTGGGCCGTGCCCTTGGTGGTAATGTGGTTGGCGCCCGCGTAGATGGACATGCGGCCCGCCACGGCGTCCTTGGTCACTTCCAGAATATTGTTGTAAAAACCCTGATCGAAGGCATAAAACTCACCCGTCGTCCCAAACGGAAACACACCGTGGATGCCGTTGTCCGCCAGATAGTCGATCAGGCTGCGGTACGCCGGTTCGTCAAATTGGCCCTCCGCGGTAAGCGGGGTTACAATCGGCACCACAATGCCCTTGGGGGTAAAGCTCATACTCGTTTTCTCCTTTTCTTAAGACAGCCACGGCGTTGTGAGCGTGCCTTGATCATCAAACAGCATCCCTTCAGGCGCGTCCAGCGCCTCAAGCCCGGGGTATTTGCCCGCCCGCACATCCGCGTAATAGGCTTCCGAGAGCATCACCTGCCCGATGTGCAGGCTGTTGCGGATGCGGATCACGCGGGGGCGCTCCGGATCGATCCGGTTGCAGGTGCGGATGCAAAACTGCACCGCTTCCTTATCGGTATACAGCACACAGGGCACCATGGCGGATTTGATCACCGTGCTGGTGATGCAGTTGGTGTACATGGCGTCCGCGTCGATCTGGTCATAAATGCGGCGGGTGATGGCGCTGGCCAGCCCTACGCCAAGGCTGTTGCCGTGGCTTTCTTCGGTAAGGTCCAAAAAGCAGGTGCGCTGCACCTTCACGCCGCCGCTGGCATAGGGCGTGGAAAACGTGCCGGTGATGTTGGGGTCTACGCCCGTGCCGCTGAAGTTTTTCCCGATGCGGTCCACAACCAGCACATCCCCTTCCCGCACCAGCAGGGAGGGCATGTTGGCAAACGCGGTTTTGAGCAGCTCCGGCTCCCGCGTGAGGATTTTTTCCGCCGGAATGGCCTCAAACAGCAGGGTCTGGTCGTACGCGTTTTCCAGACACGGGATGGCGAACAGGATTTTGCCGGTGTTCAGCGTAACCTTGGCCATGGTGGGAATGTTTTTAAAAATGATGTCCATGCCGTCGGAATGCACCTGCTCCGCGCCCTTCTGCTTGCCCAGGCCCACCGTCATCATTTTGCAGGGGCCGCTTTCGATGGGGCCGCGAAAGGCGTTGTGGGGCTTCAACCGGCAGGAGAGGATGATGCCGTCGGCTTCGAAGGCGTTGCGATCCATGTACACGGGCTTGTCCAGCTCGCTGCGGCCCAGCAGCACGGTTTCCATGCTGCTCCGGATTTCGCAGCCCATGGTTTGCTCCGTGATGCCGTACCCCGCCAGCAGCTCCTTCTGCCCCTCGGCCGTGGCCCCGCCGTGGCTGCCCATGGCCGGCACGATAAACGGCACGGCCCCGCGGGATTTGACCCAGGCCACCACCGAGCGGGTAATCTCATCCACATTGCGGATGCCCCGGCTGCCCGCGGTTATGGCGATGCGCATGCCGGGCCTGACGCGTTCGCCCACGCCGGAGCGCGCAATCTCGGTAAAGATCGCCTTTTCAATGTCTTCCCGCTCGATGTGGGTATCCGGAAATTTCTGCGCGGCGTGGAACATGCGGGGCAGCGGCACATCCCTGAGCAGCCGCGACACGGTTCCGTCCTTTTTAATTTCCATTTTGACTCCTTAGGGTTCCGCCTTGCGGCGAAAGCTGGTATCAATTTCCATTTGGGCGCGGTATTTGGCCACTGTGCGCCGGGATAGCGTAATCCCCCGTTTTTCCAGCACCTCGGTGATGGCGCGGTCGGACATCCGGCCGTTTTCACGGCAGATTTCCTGAATGATTTCCTTTACATGCACCGTGCTGGTGCCGGCGGAAACCTCCTTCTGGAAAAAGTGGCTTAAGGCGTAGGTGCCTCTGGCGCAATACAGGTATTTATTCTGGAGGGTACGGTAGATGGTGGTTTCGTGTACGCCGACCTCCTCCGCTACGCGGCTGATGGGCAGGGGCAGCAGGCTGTACTGCCCCAGAAAGAAGGCGCTCTGCTCCCGCACAATGATGCGCGCCACCTTTTCCATGGTGGTCTGGCGCATTTCCACCGCGCGGATCAGCCGGGTTGCCGAGGTTTGCATCCTGCGGGCAAAGGCCAGCTCGTCCCCCTGAAGGGTTTCGGCCAGGCGGCTGAAGGTGGCGTCCTGCTGGAGGGTGGGGTAATAATCGTTGTGGAACTGGATGCTCAGCACATTGTCCGCGTCCGCCTCCACCGAAAACTCCGGCATGATATAATGAACCGTTTCCTCCCGCAGGGAGCAGGGCGCGGGCGAAAGGCTGCGGATGGTATCCATACACTGGCGGATGCGCGCCTGCGTGGCCCCCGTTTCCTTGGCGATCTGCCGGGTGTTGCCCTTGACGATGTCCAGCAGGTAGAGGTTGATCAGGTCGTAACAGAGCGGATCCACATGGCTGCGGGTATGCAACTGCATTTCCAGATACTCGCCCACCGAGCGCGCGCCAATACCCATGGGCTCCAGCGCCTGCACCGCCTCCAGCGCCTGCCGGGCGATGTCGGGCGTTACGCCGGCCTCGGCGGCAAACTCGTCCAGCGCCTGGGCAAAATAGCCGCGCGGCGTAAGCATGTGCAGGATGGCGAGGGCCGGGCGCAGCACGTTTTCTTCCAGCCCGCTCAGGTGCAGCTGCTGCTCCAGATCGGCAAGCAGGGGCTCGTCCGCCGCGGGGATTTCGGCCAGCGCATCCTCGTCGCTGTGGCTGCCGCGGTAGCGGCTTTTCACCATCAGGGCGTAATCCTGAGCGGATTTTTGCGGCGGCACAAAGCGCAGCGCGGGGTTTTCCTCGACGGCCTTCTGCATTTCGCCGCTCAGGTCGTCCAAATCCAGCGAAAGGAGGGAGATGACCGTTTGCAGGCTTTGGGATAGTTTTTGGGTCTGCTGAACTTCCAACCGGGTTGCGGACATGCCCGTTCCCCCTCCTTTCGCGTTTTGGCCGACCTTCGCGGCCGGGCCTGCGGTTCTGCCGTTTGCCCTGCGCGGCTTTTGCGCGGCAGCTTAGCCCTGCCGGGCCGCCTTGCGTTTATCCAGCATGGGTTTCACGATTGCCGCCACGATTACGAGCACCGCGATGCCCAGAAACACGGCGCTGATGGGCGAGGTGAGGAAGGGCAGGAAGCTGCCCTTGGTGCGGATCAGGCCCCGGCGGTAGTTGATCTCCGCAAGCGGGCCCAGAATAAAGCCCAGGATGAACGGCGTGGTGGGGATGTTGAATTTCTTGAACGCAAAGCCGATGGCGCCGAAAATCAGGCAGGCGATGACCTGGCTCATGTTGTTCTTGAGCGCGTACGCGCCGATTACGCACAGCACGAACACGCAGGGCAGCAGGATGTACTTGGGAATGTTCAGGAGCTTGACAAAAATGCGCAGGCCGAAAAACTCCATAAACAGCATGATTACGCTGCACACCAGCATGGCGGCGAAAATGCCGTACACGATATCCGCCTGATTCTGGAACAGCAGCGGCCCCGGGGTTAAACCGTGCAGGGTCAGCGCGCCCAGCAGCATGGCCGTGGTGGTATCACCGGGGATACCCAGCGTCAGCAGCGGAACCATCGCGCCGCCGATGGTGGCGTTGTTGGCCGTTTCCGAAGCCACTACGCCGTCGATGCAGCCCGTGCCGAACCGTTCGGGGTGCTTATCGCAGTTCTTGGCGACGGTGTAGGCCATCACGTTGCTGGTGCCGCCGCCGATGCCGGGCAGGATGCCGATGCCCATGCCGATCAGCGCGCTGCGCAGGGCGTTCACGCCCTGGCCGAAGAACTCCTTCAGGCTGAAGCCAAAGCCCCGGATGCCTTTCATGCTGGGCTGGGCGGTCAGCTGTTCGCTGTTGTGGCGGCTGGTTTGCGCCGCGCTGATGATTTCGCCCACCGCGAACAGCCCCACCATGACGGCCAGCATGTCAAACCCGCCCTTGAGGTAGGTGCTGCCAAAGGTAAAGCGCGTGCAGCTGCCGATGGTGTCGGTGCCCACGGTGGAAAACATGAAGCCGATCACGCCCGACATCACGCCCTTGACCATGTTGCCGCTGGACAGGGTGGCGATCATGGTCAGCGAGAAAATGGCAATGGAGAAAAACTCAAAGGAGCCGAAGTTGATGGCGACGCGGGCAATCTGCGGCGCGATGAACATCAGCAGGATGGTGCTGAACACCGTGCCCAGGAAGCTGAACACCACGCCGATGCCCAGCGCCTTGGCGGCCTGTCCGTTCCGGGCCAGAGGGTGGCCGTCAAAACAGGTAGCCACGCTGGAGGGCGTGCCCGGGATGTGCAACAGGATGGCGGAAATCAGGCCGCCGGAAATCGCGCCGATAAACAGGGCCATCAGCAGCGTCATGGCATCGGACGAGGCCATGGCGTAGGTAACCGGTAAAAACAGCGCGATGGCCATCGTGGCGGACAGCCCGGGCAGCGCGCCAAACACGATGCCCACGGCCACACCGATGAACATCAGAAAAATGCCGGTGGGGGTCAGGATGGTGCCGAAACCGACGCCGATCAAATCCATGGTTGACATGTATTGCGTTCCCTTTCTTTCTTATTAAATGTCAGAAGCCCAGCAGGCTCTCGATCACGCCGCGGGGCAGCAGCTGCTGCAGCCCGACGCGGAACGCCACGTAGACCAGCGCCGTAAACGCCACCGCGACAATGGCAAACAGCAGATAGTTGCGTTTGTTTGCCGGAGCAAGGATCAGCATCTGTACAAAGAGATACAGAATGGTCGAAAGGCAGAAGCCCAGAGGCTGCATAACCAGCGTGTAGCCGATAATCACGGCGAACGTGAGCGTTACCGCGAGCAGATCGCCCTTATCGGTTTTCTCCTCCCCGGTTTCCTGCCGGGGGTTTATCCACTTGCGAATCCCCTGTATAATACAGATGACCGACAGGATCGCAAGCAGCCCGCCCAGCAGGTTGGGCATGATTCTGGCGCTGGCAAAGCTGGGTACCAGTTTGGGGCGCGTAACGATCTGCTGTGCAAAGTACAGGTAAAACCCGCTGAACAGCAGCATCACAACGCCGAGGATCAGATCCCTACTCTTCTTGAACGACAATATGACTCCCCCTCCGTAAATACACTACATACTCAAATACAAGCAAAAAACGTGCCAAATGGCAACCCCTTTTGCAAATTTGTTTCTTACATGATGCGGGTATCCTCTCCCGGCGAAAAGCCCGCCTTGACAGAAAGGCCCTTTTTTTCCCAAATGGCGCTAAACGGCTTCGGCACGTTTCATAACGTTGCAACATGAAACGCATGAAACGTTGCAATCTGAAATTGCCTGTGGATTCCGGCCTGCCCCTCCCCGCGCGCCGCAGGAAAACCCCAAGGCCACGCTGGGTTAAATAATTCCACTTTCGGTTTGCGTGTTGGCACGGGATTTGCATTAATATAGGTAAAGGGCATAAAGTGCCCAAAAACTGCAAGGAGGATCTTTCCATGAAGAAACTATTAGCCACCCTTCTCGCTCTGGTGCTGGTGCTGACCACCGCATCCGCCGCGCTGGCCGAATGGCCGGAACGTTCCATCGAGCTGGTTGTGCCCGCCAACCCCGGCGGAGACACCGATGCCAACGCCCGCGCCCTGGCTGCCGCGCTGACCGAGACGCTTGGCTGGAACGTGATCGTTTCCAACATGGCCGGCGGTTCCGGCGCCGTGGCCTTTGAGGATGTGCTCAACAACCCCGACGACGGCTACCGTTTCGTGTTCTACCACAACGGCGCGAACATTGCGCAGCTGATGGGCATGTACGAGTTTAACGTGCTGGACGATTTCAAACTGGCGGGCATGCCGTATCTGGATTACTCCAACAGCTTCCTGATCAACGCCCAGAACAGCAAGTTCTCCGACCTGCCTTCCATGGTGGCCTATATGAAGGATCACCCCGAAGAAGTGACCTTTGCCACCGAAACCGGCAACTTTACCCACCTGCAGGTGCTGGCTTTTGAAGCCGCCGCCGGCGTGAAGTTCAACATCGTGGATGCCGGTACCGCCTCCGAGAAAATTACCGAGCTGCTGGGCCAGCGCCTGGATGTGATCGGCACGCAGGCTGGACTTGTGCGCGATTATCTGGACACCAAGCAGTTCACCTGCGTGGGCATTCTGGCCGACGAGCGTCTGGAAGGCCGCCCCGAGATCCCCACCATGAAGGAACAGGGCTATGACGTGGTGTTCTCCAAGTTCTTCTACCTGGCCGCGCCCAACGCCGCGGACGATAGCGTGATTGCCGCCATGAACGCGGGCCTCTCCAAGGTGATGGAGAACGAGACCCTGAAAACCTATGCCGCCAACGCGCTGGTCAACCTCAACTTTATGACCCCCGACGAGACCGAAGCCTATTACAAGAGCCAGGACGAGATCTATGCCGGTTACCTGAAGGACTATATCAACTAAACCACGGCTGCACAGGCGGCAACCCGGGGTGAAAAGCCATGCCGACAACCGTGGGTTCAACCCGCGGCGCAGCCGGGATGGGCCGGAACGGGGCCTGCTTTGCGGGCCCTGCGCCGAAAGAAGCGGCACCCGGTTTGCGGCCGGGTAACGGAAACCTGGTTTTCCGGCGAGGCGCTCCCGCAGGCAACCCCTGTCGATTTTTGGGGCCGCCGAAGTGAGCCAGCGATACCACGCAGGGCGTTTGCCCTGCGTGGTATCGCTCTTTTAGGCAGGGTGGCCCCAGCGATCCGGGGTAAGGACCCCTCCGAAGCGGGTTGCGCAACGGACTGCCGGTTGCGGTACGGGCCACAGCGGTGGCCGTCAGGCGCGCGGGCGGTTGGCCGCAAATCCCCGTTATGTTTTTCTCGGAGTGGCAGTTCGGCCCGGACGGCGTAACCGCGAAAGGGCACGCTTCTTTTTTCGGGGAGCGTGCAAGCATGCCCCAACTACCGGGCGACCCGTTCCGCGCCGCAAGGAGATTCCATTTTGAAATTGCAACTTGAAATGCGCCGCTGCCCCTTGGTATAATGGATACGAAATCGAGGTGACGACGATGACCCATATCGCGTTTGTAATGCCCGACCCCACCATGGTCAAGGTGGTGCATGAGGCCTGGGAGCTGCACCAGAAAATTTTCGGAAAAAACCGTGACCTGCACTATACCGTCAACTGCGAAATCCAGCCGGATGTAATCGTATCGCGGCATTATAACGCCGATGTGATCGTCAGCCGCGGCGGCACGGCCGCCGCACTGAAGGAGCGGAATTTTCTGGTGCCGGTGGTGGAAATCCCCGTGACCAGCAGCGATATTACCGCCTCCATCCGCAAGGCGTTTGACCGCCACGGGGAAATGCCCGTGGGCGTGGTGGGCACGGTTAACACCATCCGCGGCGTGCACTTTATGCCGCAGGAATTTTCCGTGCCGGTCAAGGCCTATACCACCGCCAGCATTAACCTGTACGACCTGATCGACGGCATGGAGCGGGCGGTGGCCGACGGCTGCAAGCTGATTTTGGCGGGCCACAACACCTGCCACTACTGCGACGAGCACGGCATCCCCGCGGGGCTGATCTACTCCTCGGTGGAATCGGTGTTTCTGGCCATTACCGAGGCCAAGCGCTGCGCCAACGTATCCCAGGTGGAGCGCGAAAACAGCATGATGTTCCGTAACGTGGTAGAGCATGTGTTTGAGGGCATCATCGCGGTGGATCAGGATAACCGCATCCGCACCTTTAACCCGGCCGCTGCGCAGCTTTTGGACTGCAAGGCGGAGGATTGCATCGGCCAGCCCGTGAACACGGCCCTGCCGGAGGGCAGGCTGAGCGCCATCCTGTCGGGCAACCAGTCCTACACCAACGAAATTGTGCACATCAAGGGCAACAATTTTGTGCTGAACAGCGCCCCCATGGATCATGACGGCAACCGCTTCGGCACGCTGGTTACCTTTCAGGCGGAGCAGGCCATTACCAATGCCGAAAGCCGCCTGCGCGACCGCCTGCGCGCCAGCGGGCATCTGGCCCGCTACCATTTCAGCGATATTCTGGGGGAAAGCCCCGCCATCCGCACGGCCATCCGCCAGTCCCAGCGCTTTGCCCATGTGGGCAGCAACATCCTGCTGACCGGCGAAACCGGCACCGGCAAGGAGCTGTTTGCCCAGTCCATCCACAACGAAAGCGAGCGCGCCTCCGGGCCCTTTGTGGCGGTCAATTGCGCGGCCATCCCCGAAAACCTGATGGAAAGCGAGCTGTTCGGCTATGAGGGCGGCGCGTTTACCGGGGCCAGCAAAACGGGCAGGGCAGGGCTGTTTGAGGCGGCGCACGAGGGCACGATTTTTCTGGACGAGGTCAGCGAAATCCCGCTGACCCTGCAAAGCCGTCTGCTGCGCGTTATTCAGGAGCGCGAGGTGCGCCACATCGGCGCCAACCGCGTGATTCCCGTGAATGTGCGCATCATCTGCGCCACCAACCGCGACCTGCTGGAGATGATTAAGCAGAGCCGCTTCCGGGAGGATCTGTACTACCGGCTGAAGGTGCTTAGCGTCCAGCTGCCGCCCCTGCGCAGCCGCGAGGGGGATATGGCGCTGATCATGCAGCATTACCTGACGCATTACGCCCATATTTTCGGTAAGGAGCCGATCACGCTTTCGCCGGAGGCGGCCGACCGCATCGCCGCCTATGGCTGGCCGGGCAACATCCGCGAGATTCGCAACGTAAGCGAGCAGCTGGCCGTGCTCTGCGAAAGCGAGCTGATTGAGGCCGCCGATGTGGACGCGGTGCTGCCCGTGGAGCGCCTGAACCGGAAACCCTTTGTGTTGCAGGAAAGCGACGATCCCACCCTGAGCGGGCTGCAAAAGCGGCAGATTATCGAGGTGTTCTCCCGCGCTTCCAGCCGCAGGGAGGCCGCCGCGATGCTGGGCATCAGCACCACGACGCTGTGGCGAAAATGTAAAGAGTTTGGATTGAACTGAGCATGAGCAGAACCCTGATTGTTACCCTTGCACAGCTGACGGAACGCCACCGCGCGCGGTTGCGGGCCGCGGCCGGGGCGCGGGGCTTTACGGTCGTCTTTTTTGATACGGAGGCGGAGGCGGCCCCCGCGCTGGCGGAGGCGGAGATCCTTTTCAGCCAATCCGGCCGGCTGGCCGGGCAGGCGCCCCGCCTGCGCTGGCAATGCACACCGTCCGCCGGGGTAAACCAGTTTACCGATTCGAGCCTCTTTGAAAGCGGGGCAGCGGTGCTGAGCAACTCCTCCGGCGCGTACGGGGTAACCATTGCCGAGCATATCGTCATGGTTGCGCTGGAGCTGATGCGGCGGCAGCAGGACTATGCGCAGATTGTCGCGCGCCGCGAGTGGACGCGTGATCTGGCGGTGCGCTCCCTCCGCGACAGCCGCATCACCCTGCTGGGTACGGGCGATATCGGGCAGGAGACGGCCATCCGCCTGCGCGCTTTTTCGCCCGCCCGGCTGGTGGGCATCAACCGCAGCGGCGTAAACCCACGCGGGCTGCTGGATCAGGTGGCGTCGCGGGATCAGCTGCCCGCCCTGCTGCCGCAGACCGATCTGCTGATCCTCTCCCTGCCGGGCACGGCCGAAACCGATGGCATGCTGGACACCGGGCGCCTGTCGCTGCTGCCGGACGGCGCAATTCTGGTCAATGTCGGCCGCAGTAACGCCGTAGATCAGCAAGCGTTGGAAACAGAGCTGCGCGCCGGCCGCCTGTCCGCCGCGCTGGACGTGTTTGCGCAGGAGCCGCTCCCCCCGGAGCATTCGCTGTGGTCGTGCCCGAACCTGCTGCTGACTCCGCATGTGGCGGGCAACATGACGCTCCCCTACACGCTGGATCGGATTGTGGCGCTGTTTCTGGAGGATTTTGAAAACTATTGCGCGGGCAGGCCGCTTGCCCGGCAGGTCGATCTGAAACGGGGTTACTGAAAAGACAAAACGCGGCGCTCAGCCTGCTGAAAAAGGCCCATCTGCTTTGTCGCCGGCACCGGATAAAGGCGGTCATGTACATCCGTGTACGCCTCCGCCCTTATCCGGTTTGGCTTCGCGCATCTGAACCTTTTTAAGCAGGCTGCATCCTGACATCTTTAAGGGGTTTGTCAACGGTCTAAGGCCCCGGCAGAACTGCCAGGGCCTTATGATGTGAAAATGGAGGTGCAGGAGGCGACGCATCCTGCCGGGGTTTGGGGCGGCGCCCCAAAGCCTTATGCCGTAGCGCTATGCCTGATTACCATAAAAGGAGGTGCAGGAGGCGTCGCCTCCTGCCGGGGTTTGGGGCGGCGCCCCAAACCCTTATGGCGCGGCGCTTTGCCTATTGCCATGAAAGGCAGGTGCAGGAGGCGCTGCCTCCTGCCGGGGTTTGGGGCGGCGCCCCAAACCCTTACGGCGCGGCGCGTTGTCTATTACGCAATCCTCTGCTGCCAGTAATCCCGGCAAAGGGCCAGATAACATTCCTCCGCCGGGCCCAGATAGCCGTTCTTGCGGCTGCACATCGTGATCTGCCATGTGGGTCGCTGCGGCAGGCGGAAATACACCACCCCGCCGCCGGACGCGGCGTACACCGCGGGCAGCAGCGCGCACGCCAGCCCCAGCGACACAATGCGGTACTTGCTCAGGTTGCTGGCGGTGGAAAACAGATTGCGCGGCGTGAAACCCGCCGCCTGAAACAGCGGCTCCGTCAGTCCAAACAGGGTGGAGCGCTGGTAGATGCGCACAAAGGGCTGCTCGGCAAAGCGGCTCAGCTCCGTTTCCGGCGCGGTGCGGGGCTCCGCGCTGCCGCCCGCCGCAAGGGGGCTGGCGGCCGGTACGGCCAGCAGAATTTCTTCCTCTGCCATGAGGTGATAGCGGTTTTCGTCTCGCTGGGATTCCAGGAGCGTCGCCAGCCCCAAATCCAGCGATCCGGCGGCGATCATGTGCTGCATGGCGGTTACGTGGCACTCCACCGGCTCTACCTGCATCTGGGGGAACGCCTCGTGGAACGCCGGATAGACGGCGGTGAACATCTCCACCCCGCGCTCGGGGATCAGCCCCACCGACAGGCGGCGGCTGCTTTTTTCGGTATGGTCGGCAATGCGGTTATACGCGTCCTTTTTAAGAAGCAGCATTTGCCGCGCGGCGGTCAGGTATACGCTGCCCGCCTCGGTCGGCTGCCAGTTGCCGCGCGCGCGCAGGAACAGCGGCGTGCCCAGCTCTTCCTCCAGCTTTTGAAGCTGCTGGTTCAGGGCGCTTTGGGTAACGAACCGCTTCTCCGCCGCTTTGGTGATGCTCTTCTCCTCGGCGATGCAGACGATGTTTTCCAGCAGATGCAAATCCATAGGCCGCTCCTGAATGTTAGCACAGCTAACGTTTTTGTTAATTATGCGAAATTGACAGGCGTTATAGCAGCTCGTATGATAAAGCAAAAGCAACCTTATTGCAACTCTTTTTGGCAGAAAGGGAACGGGAACCATGCAGAGTTATGACGTAATCATCATCGGCGGCGGCGCGGTGGGCAGCGCCGTAGCGCGGGAGCTGACACGCTACCGGCTTTCGGTGGCGGTGCTGGAAAAGGAAAGCGACGTGTGTACCCAGACCAGCGGCCGCAACACCGGCATGCTGCACGCGGGCTTCCTTTATAAAACCGGCAGCCTGAAAGCCCTGTGCTCGGTGGAGGGCAACGCCGAGTTTGACACCGTGGCCAAGGAGCTGGATGTGCCCTTCAAGCGCACCGGCAAGCTGCTGGTGGGCTTTACCGAGGAGCACCGGCAGCGCCTGCTGGCCATGCTCCAGCGCGGCCGCGATAACGGCGTGCCGGGAATGGAACTGATCGACCGCGCCCGCATGGACGAGATCGACCCCTCGGCGGGCGGCAACTTTGCGGTGTTCTGCCCTTCCAGCGGCATCCTGGACCCCTTTCAGTATACCGTGGCCCTGGCGGAAAACGCCGCGAACAACGGCGCCGCGTATCACCTTTACACCGAGGTAACGGGCTGCGAAGCCCTGCCCGGCGGCCGCCACGTGCTGCATACCGGCCGGGGCGATTTTGCCTGCCGCTGGGTGGTCAACAGCGCCGGGCTGCACAGCGCGCAGATCAGCGCCATGCTGGGCATCCCGGGGTACGTGATCCAGCCTGTGAAGGGCGAATACTTCGTGCTGGATAAAAAAGCGGGCGCGTTTGCCAAAATTCCGGTCTACCCCGCGCCGACCGTGCGCAACACCTTTGATACCCACGCCACCCCCACGGTGGACGGGAACGTGCTGGTCGGCCCCAACAGCTTTAACGTGGAAGACGGCGAGGATTACAGCGTGAGCCTGAAGGGGATGGATGGCCTGCAGGAAAGCGGCGCGCGGATGTTTGCGCATATGAAGCGGGAGTACTACATCCGCACCTTTGCGGGCGCGCGGCCCAAGCGGGTGGACCCCGCCACCGGCGAGGTGCAGGATTTCGTGATCGAGACCCGCCCCGAGGCGCCCGGCGTGATCAATCTGGTGGGCATCGAAAGCCCCGGGCTGACCAGCGCGCTGCCCATTGCGCGCCGCGTGGTCAACCTCCTGCGCGCGCAGGAGGCGCTCACCCCCAACCCCGCCTTTAACCCCGTGCGCCGGAGTATTGTCCGTTTCCACGAGGCCGACCGGGCGCAGCAGGCCCGCCTGATTGCGGAAAACCCCGATTACGGCGAGATTGTATGCCGCTGCGAAACGGTTACGCGTGCGGAAATCCTGCAGGCGATCCACAACCCGCTGGGGGTGTGTACGGTAAACGGCATCAAGGTGCGCACCCGCGCCAGCATGGGCCGCTGTCAGGGCGGCTACTGCGAAACGCGCATTACCGCCATGATCCGGGAGGAGCTGGGCAAGGCCGTTACCGAGGTGCGGCTGACCAACGGCAACTCCGCCCTGTTTACCGGGTGGGTTAAAGGAGGCGATCAGGCATGATGCGCAAACAAGCGGTGATCGTGGGCGGCGGCCCGGCGGGCCTCGCGGCCGCCCTGCGCCTGAAGGAAAAGGGCGTAACGGACATCCTGATCCTGGAGCGGGAACACCTGCCCGGCGGCATCCTGCGCCAATGCATCCATGACGGTTTCGGCCTGACGCGCTTTGGCGAATCCCTGTCCGGCCCGGAATACGCGCAGCGCTTTATCGACCGGGTGCAGGCGGAGGGCATTGCGTGCGTGACCGATTGCACGGTGCTGGACATCACGCCGGATCGGGTTGTGACGGCCGTCGGGCGCGGGCAGGGTCTGATGCAGGTGCAGGCGGACGCGGTGCTGCTGACCATGGGCTGCCGCGAGCGCACCCGGGGCGCGCTGGCCATCCCCGGCACCCGCCCGGCGGGGGTTTACACCGCGGGCGTGGCGCAAAGCTACATCAACCTGCAAAACATCATGGTCGGCCATGAAATTGTCATTCTGGGCAGCGGCGATATCGGGCTGATCATGGCGCGCCGCCTGACGCTGGAAGGCGCGCACGTCAAGGGCGTGTACGAGGTGCAGCCCTACCCCAGCGGCCTGCCGCGCAACATCGAGCAGTGCCTGCACGATTATGACATCCCCCTGCATCTGAGCCATACCGTGGTGGACATTCGCGGGCGCGAGCGGCTGACCGGCGTGGTGGTAGCCCAGTGCGACGAGCGCTTCCGCCCCATCCCCGGCACCGAGCAGGAGATCGCCTGCGATACGCTGATCCTCTCAGTGGGGCTGATCCCGGAAAACGAGCTGACGCTGGGCGCGGGCATCACACTGGACCCCCGCACGCGCGGCGCGTGGGTGGATGAGCACTTTCAAACGCAGGCGCCCGGAATCTTTGCCGCGGGCAACGTGCTGCACGTGCATGACCTGGTAGACTTTGTATCGCTGGAGGCTGAGGCGCTGGCCGACAGCGCGGCCGAGTACCTGCATACGGGCACGCTGCCCGCCTGCGATCTGGCTGTGCAGGCCGGGGCGGATATCGGGCACGTGCTGCCCCAGCGCATCAGCGGCAGCCGGGATTTTACGCTTTCCCTGCGGGTGTGCCGCCCATTGCATGATGTGAGCATCGTAGTGCGGCAGGCGGGCCGCGAGGTGCTGCGCCGGAAGCTGCACAAGGCGCTGCCCGCCGAGATGATCCAGTTGCCCGTGAAGGCGTCCGCCCTGCGCGGCCATGCCGGACTGGAGGTGTCTGCCGAATGAAACGGACGTTTACCTGCATCGTTTGCCCCAATGGCTGCGAGATCGAGGCCGAATATGAGGGCACGCAAGTGCTTTCCGTTACCGGCAACCTGTGCGCCAAGGGTAAAACCTATGTTACGCAGGAGCTGGTCGCCCCGCGCCGCACCATCGCCACCAGCGTGCGGGTTGTGGGGGGCGCGCTGCCGCTGGCGAGCGTACGGCTGACAAACGCGGTGCCCAAGAGCCGCATTTTTGACGTAATGCGAGAAATCAACCGCCATACGCTCACCGCGCCGGTACACATCGGCGATGTGCTGGTCGCCAATATTCTGGGCCTTGACAGCGACGTGATCGTGACCAGAAACGTCGAGAAAGCCGACCGCCCGTAAGCCGATTTCCCTCTTGAAGCAGAGGGTTAAAAGAGAGCCGGAAGCCATGCAATGGGATGGCTTCCGGCTCTCTTTTTAACTGACGCCTGCCCGTGGGGGTAGCCACCCTGACAGTAACAGGCGGTTGGGATAGATAGGGCAGGCGAGTGGAGGCAATCCATCCGTCTGTCGCGCGGCGCGCGTTTTATTCCGGCTGCTGTGAAAAGGCAAATTCATCCACGGGGTTAAAAAGCACGTAGCAGCCGAGCCGATCCTCCGGCATGGCGGCCATGGAGCCATACAACCAGCTCAGGCATTCTTCGGAAAGCGCGCTCACGGGCGTATCCGGCGTATATAAAAGGAAGGAGGGGGAGTTCTCCACCCCAAACGGTTCGGAGGCGATGTATTGGATGCCGTCCCGAATGAAATCCTGAAAGGGGGAGGGCGTGAGCGCGGTTAAAGCCAGCGTGCCGGAGTAATCGTTGATGGGCTGCAAGCTGCCAAACCGGCCGCTGAAGTCGCAGGCATAAACGATGCCGTTTGGATGGGCCGCCGTGACGTCGCCCATATCGGAATCGTGGTAGTTGCCGAAGAATGCGCCGTTGGGGAGCAACGTCAATTCCGTAAGCCATCCGCCGGCCCCGCTGCAAAACAGATATGTGCCCGCCGCCTCCGTGGGGATTACGGCAGGTTCGGCCGCGCCTGCAGCAGGGAGAGGCGCCGCGCCGCTATACTGCGCATCGTTGCAGTTGCAGTCGAGGTAATCGGCATCAACCCAGCCTGAGAGGCCGACCCAGGAATTGGGGCTGGTTTTGGCGGATTGGGTGACAATCACCTTGGCATACCCGTTTTTCAGGCTCAGCAGGATGCACGAATCCGCCTGTTCCAGATGGCCCAGCACATTCGAGGGCATCGGTTGCTCCCGAACCTTCAGGTAGTTGCCGGTTCCGTGAAGATCGGTGGCAAACAGGTGCTGTTGCAGATGGGCAAAGTGATAGGCCGAAGCGGCCTCGCTTGCAATGCCGCGTGCTTTTTCGGCCATGGCGCTGCCCGCGACCGTGAAGGTGAGGATGAGGCACAGGAGAACCGCTGTTTTTTTCAAGGAAGTACACCTCCTGCATGGATCTGAAACTGCGCAACCCGAATTATCATTAGTATAGCATGCATGGACCGGCTGGGAAACCGAATTCTGTGTTCTTGCCCCTCCTGTGCCTCGCGTGTGAGCGTGGGGGACAATTCCCTGTTGACAACGGCACAACTACTATATATAATATAGTAGTGGCCATAAGATGATACAGAGAGTATGAGCAAAGGAGGGCCTGCGTGAATACACAGTATAAAAAAGGCGTGATGGAGCTGTGCGTGCTGTCGTTGCTCAAAAAGCATGATTGCTATGGGTATGAAATTGCGGAAACGCTGTCCAGGCATATTGACATTGCGGACGGAACGGTATACCCGATCCTCAGGAAGTTAAAAGAGGATGGGTTTGTAACCACCTATCTACAGGAAGAGAGCGGCGGCCCGCCAAGAAAGTACTATTCCCTTACACCGCTCGGGCAGGAAACCTACGCGGGCGACCGCGCCGAATACCTGCGGTTTGCAAGCGCCATCGGCGCCTTGCTGAAGGAGGATGAACATGACCAAGAATGAATTTCTGGCGCAACTCATGAGCGAACTCAAGAAGAACGACGTCGCGGATGCGGCCGATGTGGTAAGCGAGTATGAGCAGCATTTCGCGTTTAAAATGGCCGACGGCTATTCCGAGGCGGAAATTTCCGCAAAGCTGGGGAGCCCGGCCGATTTGGCGGCGCAGTTTGAAGGCGGCAGGGCGGCGGCAGGAAGCCGGATTCAAAAGGCGGTCACGGTAACCGGGCTGGGCTTTGCGGGCCTGTTTGCAGGGATTTTCTTTCTGCTGCTGGTGGCGTGGGAGGCGACTCTGGCTGCTTTCTCCCTGAGCAGCGCGGTTGTTTCCGTTTGCCTGATCGGCGGGCTTAACCCCTACGCCCTGATCCCGGCGATGCCCTACTGGTGCGGCGCGGTGTTCGGGCTTTCCTTCGCGGCGCTGGCGGTGCTGGCGGCGGTGGGCTGTGTGTACTTCGCAACGTTCCTCCGCCAACTCGTGCGGGCCTACGGCCGGTTTCACCATAACGTGTTGGCTTCGGCCTCCGGCCATGCGGTACTGCCTCCCCTCGCGGCACACCCGCAGCTGCCGGCTAGAACCAACCGGCGCCTTCGCACGGTCGCGCTGTATGCGCTGGCGCTGTTTGCGGCCAGCTTTGTGCTGGCGATGCTCGTGGCGATGATCTCGTCCGGCGCGTTAGGGTTCTGGCACGCCTGGGGCTGGTTTGTGCTGTAGGGAGGCAAACATGTACGGGTTAAACGCGCTGGCGCTGCTGGTATTGATTACGGTTCAACTGCTGGCAGCCTGGCTGTGCACATGCGCCGAAGCCACCCGAACCAGAGCCGTGCGGGCTGCGTGCCTGACGCTGTTGCTGCTTACCGCGGGCCGCTACATGCTGTTGCCGTTGCGCGGCAAAGGGTTCAGGGTGCCGGTGGAATACTCCTCGATTGCCTATTTTGCACTGCCGGTGATCCTGCTGAACGGCTGGAAGGCCCTGCAAAGCTGGGCCGCCTACTCGGGCGTGATGGCCGGATTCTTCTACTACCTGACGATGGTGACCGTCGGCGGGCCGGTTTATCAGGCCTATCCGCCCGCAGAAATTTACCTTTCCCTGTACAGCCACGCCACGCTGTACTTCTGCGGCCTGGTGTTGCTCAGCACAAACCGGTATCCTGCCGGCGACCGGCGCAAGCTGATTGCCTGCACAGCCTGCGTCGCACTCTGGGCGTTGCTGTTCCGCCCGCTGGTGGCAGGCACCGAGCGCTTCTTCATCTATGAGTTGCTGGACGGGGCCCTTGTCCGGCACATTGTCCCCGGCAACCTGTGGCCTGTCGTGCTGCCGGGTTACTATCTGGTTTTGCTGGGGCTGGTGCTGTTATCCATTCGGGCGTTCTTCAGGCTGAACCGGGTGCGGGTTCGCAGGTTCGCCGTAGCGCAACAGAACCCACCCAACACAGTACCCGCGTTGTAAGCCAGTAAGGAGTAAAAAATGAAAACCATTGTGATTACCGGCGCCACATCCGGCATCGGCTTGGAAACCGCACGCATTTTGACCCAACGGGGCTATTCCGTTCTTGGCATTGGACACAGCGAGGAAAACTGCGATCGGGCCAAACAGGATTTGATTTCAGAAAACCCCAAGGCAAACATCCGGTTTTTTTCAGCCGATTTGATGCAGCAGCGCGAGGTGGACGGCGTTGCCGAAAAAATTGCCGCCTGCCTGCGTTCGGACGGCGACGGTGAGCTTTTCGCGCTGATCCTGAACGCGGGCTGTGTGCGAAGCTGGTACGCCACCACCGAAGAAGGGTACGAGCAGCAGTTCGCGCTCAACCACCTCTCAGGGTTCCTGCTCACCTACCGGCTGTTACCGTTCCTGCAAAAAGCGGGCGGCCGGGTGCTGATTACCGGCAGCAACTCCCATAAAGGCATCAGGGTATACTGGGACGACGTGATGCTCAGGCGCGGCTACAACCCGCTGACGGCCTACAAACAGTCCAAGCTGTGCAACCTCCTGTTTGCCAAGGCGCTGAACGACCGTTACTCCGAATACGGCATCCGCGCCTATGTGGTTGACCCCGGCCTTGTGAAGACAAACATTGGCAACAAAAAAACGGGAACGCTTGTGAACTGGTTCTGGTCGCTGCACAAACGTCGCGGCGACCCGCCGGCCGTGCCCGCGAGAACCTATGCGTTCCTGTGCGAGTGGGAACGCCAGCCGGAAGGGCTGTACTATTATCACTGCAAGGAAGCCGCCTATAGCGGGCAGGTTACGGGGGAAAACGCAAACCGCCTGTTCGCGCTCAGCGAGCGCCTGTGCGGGATCAGCTACAGCGGGGAGGGAAACGCATGAATGTGTTTATTACCGGCGCGGCGGGCGGCCTTGGCCGTGCGCTGGCCACCGAATGCGCCCGTCGCGGGTACCAGCTGTTTTTAACCGACGTAAACGAAGCGGGGCTGTGCTGCCTGCAACGCGGTCTGGAACGGCAGTTTCCGGTTACCGTGACGGTCAGGGCATGCGACTTGACCAGCGCGGACAGCGTGGATGCGATGCTTGCGGAGGTGGACCGGCGCGCGCTTCGCTTTGAGATGTTGCTGAACATTGCGGGCTTGGATTTTGAAGGCGATTTTTGCGGCCGGGATCGGGAGAACGTGGTCAGCATCGTTTCGCTTAACGATGCCGCGACGCTGCGCATTACCCACGCGGTTTTAGCGCGCCGCAACCCGGCAGCGCGTTTCAGCGTTGTTTTTGTTTCCAGCCTTGCTTCCATGTTCCCCATGCCGCTCAAGGCGACCTATGCCGCGTCCAAACGGTTCTTGCTGGACTTTGCCCTTGCGCTTCGGCAGGAGCTGAAAAGCCGGAATGCCAGTGTGCTGGCGTTTTGCCCCGGGGGCATGGCGACCACCAAAGAGGCCATGGAGGGCATTGCCGCGCAGGGCATTCTGGGGGATATAACCACCAACGCACTGGAAACCATTACCCGCAAATTGCTGAACCGCGCCCTGGCCGGGAAGGGAATGTACATCCCCGGCGGGTTTAATAAGACGCTGTCTTTTCTAGGGAAGATTGTGCCGCGGCATTGGGTGGCGGCAGCCATCTATTGGCGGTGGACCCAAACGCAGCGCAAGTGGCTTGTTCCGGAAGCCTGCGGGCAGAGCGTGGCAGGGGACTGAGCACTGTTTCCGGGTAAGTGGCAAAAAACAACGCGGTGGCTATAAGCGCGGTTCGCAATTCTGCAACCGGCAGTCGGTCAGGGTTCACCCTGACCGGCGGCCGGTTGCTTTCCGCTGTTGCCCGTGCATGCACCGGCGGGCCGCGCTTTGCGCGCTGCGCCTTCAAGGGAAGCATCGAATCGGTTTACACCCGGCTGCGTGGGGCACCGGGATGCGTAAACGGCTCCTGTGCGAAAACGGGATCTTTGATTCGCAGAGGGGTAAAAATTGAAAACAAGGCCGGAAACCGTTCTCATCCAACGGTTTCCGGCCCTACATGTGGCGTTCCCGGCGAGATTCGAACTCGCGGCCTTCCGCTTAGGAGGCGGACGCTCTATCCTGCTGAGCTACGGAAACAGATTGTTTGGTGTACCTGGTACCGCTTGCAAAGCGAACACAGTCGGGCTGCTGAGACGGCGGCTGCTCTGCCCGTCTGCACTGCGGGTGCGGGGCGGGTGAAAGCGCGACACCACCGTGCCGCGATGCCGGTTTGCGCGGCAAAGGCTGGAGCCCTTCCCCGTGCAGGTTCGTCTGGGCTGGGCCTTGCCTGCCGCATTGCGCTGACTGAACCCCGGCATGGAAACCCCAAACCTGCAAGCGATGTTGCCCTGCCGGGCCTTTGACGCGGGGTCGCGTCCCATTGTAATGGAATGGTTCGGGAATGTCAAGGCGAGGGCGGATTGGCGGCGGCGCCTCTGTGTTGCCGTGGGAGGCGCACGCCGTGTGCGGCTGCCGGAGAGGTGCGATCCGGGGTTGCATTCCGCCTGCCGCGGCATGCCCCATGGAACTGCGCCGCCAATCAAAAAGGGACGACGGTGTGATACACAGCCCCACAGGAAAAGCAAGCGCCGCTCTGTGCCCGGTCTGCGATGTCCGGCTTGCTAAAGCCACGCAAACCCTTGCATTTACGGCGTTTTAACGCAAGCTGTCCGCACCGCGGCAGGAAAAAATCGACTGGAAAACCAGAACGGCAGATTGCAGGGCGCAACGGAGGGGCTGCGAGGGTAAACCGCCGTATAAAAGCCTTGATTGCGCCCAAACGGCTGTGGCGCGATGTGTTAAAATGCGGGCGATTGGTACGTACTTATACTTACTTTTACGGTTAAAGGCCCGAAAACAGCCGGAAAACCGTTCAAGTTGTATGCTACTTGTACTTGCAGAACCTTGCGCACTGTGCGCAGGAAAGCAAAATGCACAGAGAAGCTCTGTCTTTTTTGGAAAAACTGCTCCCATATGTATTGACAACTTCCCGTTTAGCATGGTATCCTTGTGGCAACAAGAGAGAAGTGGATGTGCGGACCGGTACGCCGCTTCTTCACGCTTGTACGCACAACTTAAAAGGAGTGGAAAACATGAAGAAGGTTCTGGCAATCGTCCTGGCGCTTACGTTGGTTCTGGGCGTCGCTTCCGTCGCCGCCGCCGAAGGTCTGGTTGGCGTGTGCATGCCCACGCAGTCTTCCGCCCGTTGGATCGCCGACGGCGCGAACATGAAGGAACAGCTCGAAGCCAAGGGCTACACGGTGGATCTGCAGTATGCGGAAGACATCGTGGAAAACCAGGTTTCCCAGATCGAAAACATGATCACCAAGGGCGTGAAGGTTCTGGTAATCGCCTCCATCGACGGCGAGTCCCTGACCGCTGTGCTGCAAAAGGCGAAGGATGCCAGCATCCCGGTCATCGCGTATGACCGCCTGATCCGCAACACCGACGCCGTCAGCTACTATGCAACGTTTGACAACTTCCTGGTTGGCGTGCAGCAGGCGACCTCCATCGTGGACGCGCTGGGCCTTCCGGATGCCGCCGGCCCCTTCAACATCGAGCTGTTCGCCGGTTCCCCCGACGACAACAACGCCGGCTTCTTCTTCAACGGCGCGATGAGCATTCTGCAGCCCTATCTGGACAGCGGCAAGCTGGTTGTCAAATCCGGCCAGACCGCCTTTGACCAGGTGGCCACCCTCCGTTGGGACGGCGCGACTGCCCAGTCCCGTATGGACAACATCATCACCGCCAACTACACCGACGCCCGCGTGGACGCCATCCTCAGCCCCTATGACGGCATCTCCATCGGCGTGCTGGCCTCTGTGAAGAACGTGGGCTACGGCTCCGCCGACCAGCCCTTCCCGATCATCTCCGGTCAGGATGCGGAGCTGCCCTCTGTGAAGAGCATCCTCGCGCACGAGCAGTATTCCACCATCTTCAAAGACACCCGTACCCTGGCCTCCAAGGCCGTGGAAATGGTGGACGCGGTGCTGACCGGCAGCGAGCCCTCCATCAACGACACCACCACCTATGACAACGGCGTGAAGGTTGTGCCTTCCTTCCTCTGCGAGCCGGTGCCGATCGACGCCACCAACGCGGTGCAGGTGCTGGTTACCGACAGCCAGTACTACACCATGGATCAGCTGCAGTAAGCACACAATGGGTTCCGTATGGCGGCGGTCCAACCGCCGCCATACTCTTTGCGCTTCTGCGCCACGCCCGGCGCGCCCGGCGGGAGCCTTTCCTCCTCCCCCTCACGCATTGAACAAGGAGTGTGAGACCGTTTATGGACAATGTGATCCTGCAAATGAAGAACATCACCAAAGAGTTTCCGGGCGTAAAGGCGCTGGACAACGTGAACCTGGTGGTGAAAGACGATGAAATCCACGCGCTGGTCGGTGAGAACGGCGCGGGCAAAAGCACGCTGATGAACGTCCTCAGCGGCGTTTACCCCCACGGCACCTATACGGGCGATATCATTTTCCGGGGGGAAGTGTGCGTTTTCCATAATATAAAGGACAGCGAGCACAAGGGCATCGCCATCATCCATCAGGAGCTGGCGCTGGTGCCCTATCTGAGCATTGCGGAGAATATGTTTCTGGGCAACGAGCGGGCGCACGGCGGCATCATCAACTGGTCGGAAACCCGCGCGCGCACCGCGGAACTGCTCAAGCTCGTCGGCCTGAACGAAGCCCCCGATACCCTGATTAAGGACATCGGCGTGGGCAAGCAGCAGCTGGTGGAAATCGCCAAGGCGCTGGCCAAGGATGTCAAGCTGCTGATTTTGGACGAGCCGACCGCGGCGCTGAACGAGGCCGAATCCACCCACCTGCTGGAGATCATTGTGGACCTCAAGCGCCGGGGCGTGCCTTGCATCATCATCAGCCACAAGCTGAACGAAGTCGAGTCGGTGGCCGACAGCATCACCATCCTGCGCGACGGCGCGACCATCGAAACGCTGGTCAAGGGGCAGGACGATATCGGCGAGGATCGCATCATCAAAGGCATGGTGGGCCGTGAGATCAAGGATCGCTGGCCCGCGCGCAACAGCGAAATCGGCGATACGTATTTTGAAGTCAAGGATTGGTGCGCTTTCGACCCCTCCGATGAAAACCGCCAGATTCTGAAAAACATTAACCTGCATGTGCGCAAGGGCGAAGTGGTGGGCATTGCCGGGCTGATGGGCGCGGGCCGCACCGAGCTTGCCATGAGCATGTTCGGCAAGGCCTACGGCAAAAAAATTACCGGCACGATGTATAAGGACGGCAAGCGCGTAGAGCTGAAAACCATCCACAGCGCCATCCGCCACGGCGTCGCCTACCTGACGGAGGATCGTAAAACCGCCGGGCTGATTCTGATTAACGACGTGCGGGAAAACATCTCCATGGCCAGCCTCGATAAGCTGAGCAAACGGATGGTCATCAATAAAAACAAGGAAATCCGCGTGGCGGAAGAATACCGCGACAAGCTGAATATCAAAACCCCCTCCATATCGCAGCTGACAGGGAACCTCTCCGGCGGCAACCAGCAAAAAGTGTGCCTCAGCCGCTGGATTTTCGCCAACCCCGACGTGCTGATTCTGGACGAGCCGACCCGCGGCATCGATGTTGGCGCGAAATATGAGATTTATACCATCATCAACCAGCTGGCGGCCGCCGGGAAAGCGGTCATCATCATCTCCAGCGAGCTGCCCGAGGTGCTGGGCATGAGCGACCGCGTATACGTGATGAACCACGGGCGCATCGTCGGCGAGCTGGATAAATCCGAGGCGACGCAGGAAAGCGTTATGCGCTGCATCATGCAAAGCAGCAGGGAGGGTTAACCATGGAGGCAACACAACGGAAGCCCAAAATTAAGCTCAGCGGCCGCCAATACGGCATGGGCATGGCGCTGATCGCCATCATGATCCTGTTCCAGTTCCTTACCGGCGGCGTGCTGCTTAAACCGCTGAACGTATCCAACCTGATCATGCAAAACAGCTACATTCTGGTGCTGGCCATCGGTATGCTGCTGACGATCCTGACCGGCAACATCGACCTGTCCGTCGGCTCCATCGCGGCGTTCATCGGCGCGACGAGCGCGGTGTTCATCATGGACTGGAAGATCGACCCGGTGGTGGTGCTGCTCCTCTCGCTGATTCTGGGCGGGTTGATCGGCGCGTGGCAGGGCTTCTGGATTTCCTATGTAAACATCCCGGCGTTTATTGTGACGCTGGCTGGGCAGCTGATTTTCCGCGGGCTTACGATGGTTATCCTGAAAGGGCAGACCAAAGCGCCGTTCCCGGATGTGTATACGTCGCTGTCCGCCGGGTTCCTGCCGGATGTGGTCACCGACGTCACAGGCCCCATGATGCTGTTCGGCAAGCAGCTGAACCTGCTGACCCTTGCCATCGGCCTGCTGGCCAGCGTCCTGTTTGTGATCAGCGAACTGCGCAAGCGCAAGGAAATGCGCCGCTACGGGTTTGCGGTGCTCACGCCCGCGCTGCTGACGGTCAAAATCGTGCTGATGGTGTCCGCCATCAACCTGTTCAGCTTCTGGCTGAACGATTATAAAGGCATCCCCACGGTGCTGGTGCTGCTGGGCGTACTGATCCTGATTTACACCTTTGTAACCAGCAAGACCACCATCGGCCGCCATATTTACGCCTTCGGCGGAAACGAGAAGGCCGCGCGGCTGTCGGGCATTAAGACCAAGCGGGTGTTCTTCTGGGTGTACGTGAACATGGGCGTGCTTTCGGCCATTGCGGGCATCGTGTTCGCGGGCCGGTTAAACGCCGCCACGCCGAAAGCGGGCGTCAACTTTGAGCTGGACGCCATCGCCAGCTGCTACATCGGCGGCGCGTCCGCCAGCGGCGGTATCGGCACGGTGTTCGGCTGTATCGTCGGCGGCCTGATCATGGGCGTGCTGAACAACGGTATGTCCATCATGGGCATCTCCATCGACTGGCAGCAGGCCATCAAGGGCTTCGTGCTGCTGATGGCGGTCGCCTTCGACGTGCTGAGTAAAAATAAGAAATAACCCGCGCCCGGCCCCGTTCGGTGGGACGGAAGGCATGGCGCCGCCAACCGGATACAGCGGGTTGACGGCGCTTTGCCAAACGGGAAAACGCCCTCGGGCACGGCGGAAAGGAGGCGACGCGTATCGATCGTTATAAGTATCTGGTGCTGACCGACGCATTGCGCGCCGCCATCCGCAACGGCCAATACGTGCGGGGGGAGAAGCTGCCCTCGGAAAACGAGCTGACGGTGCAGTATAGCTGTAGCCGCCAGACGGTGCGGCAGGCGTTGGGCATACTGGCCACCGAAGGGCTGACCGAGCGTATCCGCGGCAGCGGCACGTATGTGCGCGGCGTGCAGAAGCGCGCCGAACGCGGGCATAACGTGGCGGTGGTCAGCACCTACATCAGCGAATACATCCTGCCCAGTATCCTGGCGGGCATACAGGAGGCGTTGAGCCTGCGCGGCTATACGCCGATGCTGTTTGCCACCAATAACCGGGTGGACAGCGAAAGCCGCGTGCTGCATGCCCTGTTTGATAAGCCGATCGACGGGCTGCTGGTGGAGGGCACCAAAAGCGCCCTGCCCAACCCGAATTTGGACATGTACCGCAAGCTGAAGGAGCACGGGGTGCCGATTGTGTTCCTGAACGGCTTCTACCGGGATTTGGCAGGCATCCCTTACATTGTCACGGAGGATCGGCGCGGCGGGTACGATGCGACCAATTTCCTGATCCGGAAAGGGCATACGCGCATTGCCGGTATTTTTAAGTATGACGATCGGCAGGGGCACGAGCGCTACCTGGGCTATGCCGACGCGCTGCAGGAACATGGGCTGGAGCTGATGGACGACCGCGTGCTGTGGTTTTCCACCGCGACGCGCGCGGACATGGTGGATCAGTACGGCCTGAGCGTAACGGCGGGCTGCACAGCCGTGGTCTGCTATAACGACGAGGTGGCGGTGCCGCTGTTAAACCTGCTCTTGCGGGCCGGGAAATTGGTGCCGGGGAATCTGGCCATCATTAGCTTTGACAATAGCACCATGGCGGATTTGGCGGCGGTGCGGATCACCTCGCTGGATCACCCCAAGCAGCGGCTTGGCGCGGAGGCGGTGCATATGCTGATGCGGATGATTGACGGCCAGCCGCAGGAACCGGTGGTGATGCCGTGGGGCTTTGTGGAAAAAGACAGTACCTGAACAGGGGAGATAGAGAAGAAATGGGTCAAGGGCCGCTGGCCCTTGTCCGGTTTCCAAAGGGTGAAACCCTTTGGTGGGTTTGGGCGAAGCCCAAGGCCTTCAGCCGCAGCGAAGCGCGTAGCGCGCGAACAGCGCCGGAGGCGCTATGAGGCGCGCGGGGAAAGCACTTTGCGTGCATTATGGAAGGTGCTTTGCGCCCGCCGCAGCGGAAACGGGTCAAGGGCCGTTGGCCCTCGTCAGGTTTCCAAAGGGTGAAACCCTTTGGCCCAAGCTGCAGCGGGAGTGCGTAGCGCGCGAACAGCGCCGCAGGCGCTATGAGGCGCGCGGGGAATACACTTTGCGTGCATTATGGAAGATGCTTTGCACCCGCCGCAACGGAAACGGGTCAAGGGCCGCTGGCCCTTGTCAGGTTTCCAAAGGGTGAAACCCTTTGGCCCCAGCCGCAGCGAGAGTGCGTAGCGCGCGAACAGCGCCGAAAACGCTATGAGGCGCGCGGGGAATACACTTTGCATGCATTATGGAAGGTACATTGCACCCGCCGCGGCGGAAATGGGTCAAGGGCAGCTGGCCCTTGTCAGGTTTCCAAAGGGTGAAACCCTTTGGCCCAAGCCGCAGCGAGAGTGCGTAGCGCGCGAACAGCGCCGAAGGCGCTATGAGGCGCGCGGGGGCGGGCTGCATGGATTGCTCAGGCTGCATCGGGGCAAGGGCGCATCCTTATCCGCACTGAGAGAATAGCTATTTTATGCAACAGACAAGGCCGGGGCGATCGCCCCGGCCTGTGCTATTTAACTTTGGAAGGGCTCAGGCTGTGGGCCGCACCCGCTCGCCTCATAGCGCCTGCGGCGCTGTTCGCTCGCTACGCTTTTTGAGAAAGCCCGGGGTACGCTGGGGCGCTGCCCCAGACCCCGCAAGGGCCAGCGGCCCTTGACCCGTTTTTTTCCGCCTATAATGATTAATATGTCCCCTCGTGCGGCTCCTCCAGCCCATCCAGAACCACTTGCGCTGCGCGAAGCGCCTGATTGTGGATTTCAAAAACCTGTGTGCGCTCGTAATGCATGGCATACCCGATCTTCTCCCAGGCAATGCCGCGAATGTAGCGCAGTGTTAAGATTGTCTTTTGCCGCTCGTCGGGCAAGGCTTCCAGCAAACACAGGCGCGCGGCCAGCGCGTCGCCAATGTGGGTGATGATCTCCTGCAGCCGCGCTTCGCCGTCGACCACCCGGATCAGGGCATCCTCGCCGGAGGACGGATTGCGCGAAGTCTGCACGCAGGCAGGATCCAAACGGGCGGTGGCGCGCAGGGTTGCGGCACGTAAACGCTCCAGCTCGGCGGTAAGCGCGTCGCGCCGCTGGCACATGGCCAGATATTCCATCAGATATCGCTTTACAGGCAGGGAGTCTTCCGTGCGCCAGAGTCGGGGTTGCATAGCGAGGCCACCTTTCTGATGAGGGTTTTACAGGGTTATGCGGCGGCTCAGGGCACTGCGGCCAGACAGTCGGCGCGGATGAAGCCGCTGCCGGTGTTAGCCCAGCGCACGCCCTGCGCGTCCGATACCCAACCGCAGACGGACACCGACGTGCCTTTGCGGAGCCTGGCAAGAGATTTGCCGCCCGGTAGGGCACGCACCCGAACCTGTGGTAAAACGGTTAGCGCGGGCACCGGCTCGGCGGGCGGCGTATCGGTCAGGTACTCGATCCGGCAATACCCGGGGTCTCCGGCGCGGTCGATGCACGCCCAGCCATCGGATTGCAGCGCGCAGAGGGTGACCGTATCCCCGCGAGTCAGGCGCAATACGATGGCGGCGCCTGGAGTGGGGCGCTCGCGCACGTTCAGGCAACTCTCCTCGGCGACCAGCGCATAGTAAGTGCTCTCGGCGGGTTCAGCATTCGCGTAGGTAGCGTCCGGCATGCAAAATACGGCAAACCAGAATACCAATAGGGAGGCACTGCATAGCCGAACGCCCGAAATGGAGAAAATTGCCGTTTTATGCGGCATACAGGGAAAAAACATTGATTTCTCCTTGCCAAATGATGGTAATTATGGTATATTTAATTGAGTAAGGGGCGTGTCCCCTGTCAATCTGCCTGCCGGAATCCCGTTCCGGCGGGTTTTGTATGGGCGGGGTTAGACGGACTACCCGCCGCCGCGTGTGCGGCGCTGGGCGGGCGGTTGGGCGCGTACGCCGCTGCGCCGCAGCGCCAGCCCGTCCGCAAGGCCGCGCGCGTAGGCGGCGACCAGATTCTGCTGCTCGCGCGGCAAGGCGGGCAGACGGCTGTCTATGGCTTGCAGCCGTTGTGCAAGCGGGATTTCGGGGCGCGGTGGGTTGGGCATCGGGCCGCCTCCTTTCCGGAGCATCTATAGAATGTGTACCAATACACATTGATAATACCGTCATGGAATCGAAGGCTGCAAGGCTGGGAGAAGGACAGGACGGCAACAGAGATAAAAACGGCCTTGCAACAAGCGTACATCGGCGTTTCATGCCATCATCGAATGTGGAATTGTACACATTATAGACGATAAGTAGGGAGCTGTCAACACAATCCAATTCGAAAATGTGTAGACAAACACATTTTTCGATGCTACAATACGGACAACGGGGGTGTTGGGTGTGAAGGAACGGATACGGCAAATCCGCCACGACATGAAGCTGACGCAAACCGCGTTCGCGGCGCGCATTGGGGTTACGCGGGATGTGGTCGCCTCCTGGGAGAGTGGCCGCGTGGAACCGCCGGAGGCGGTGGTGCGCCTGCTGTGCCGCGATCTGGCCATCAGCTACGATTGGCTTCGCTATGGGCAGGAGCCGCGGGACGTGCCGGAAAACATGATGGTGCTGGATAAGCTGGAGCGGATTATGACCGGGGATAACGCGTTTGTGAAAACGGTCTTTCGGGAACTGGCGGACCTGCCCGCCGAAGCGTGGGAGCGCATCGGCGCCATGGTGGATCGGCTGTACGACGCCTCGCATCCCCGGCGCTGAAAACACGGGCACGCGGCGCAAACGAGCCTTTGCGCGCCCGGATGGGCCGGGGTCAGCCGTAGCCGTCCGTGGCGGCCCGCGACCGGTCTGCCGTGCCCTCGCGCGGCCAAATACGCCGCGCGGGGTCGGCTCAGCGCTTGGGTGGTTTGCGTACAAGGTTGCGTTCCACATACCAGTAGATGGCTTCCAGAAGCTGTTCATCGTCAATCCGTTCCAGCAGGGCCACGATCTTTTCAAACACCCGCTATCCCTCCGCATCGCCTGAAATATGAGTTTCACACCCTCCGGCCGCCGGACGGCCGGAATGCCTCTGCCCTTCGCTTTTCATTGCCCCGAAACGATCCGCACTGCTGCAAGAGGCGGTTTACCGCTCGTAGGATACCACGACCGTTGGTTGTGATGTACAGACTGTAAGCCATATTTGCCAAAGAGCCTGCGCGCGCCCCGCAAAAAGGCAGCGCCGCCTGCCTTGCGCGCCCCGACGCGACAGGGAAAATACAAAGCGCCCGGCCGTCTAAAGATGGTTGGGCGCTCAAGCTGTGAATAAGAGGATTCAAGGGATAAAGACCCTTGACAGGTGCTAAGATCGTAACTCTTGGTGAGGTTTTGCCGCCAAAGGGAAGTGTGCGGCAGGGGTCGCCTCGCAGCAGGCGAAAGCGACCCGCAGACGGGGCGTGAAACGAGCAGACCAACGTCCGTGCAGCCTGCGAAGCTTGAACGCCCGGAGCAAAGCCCCAAAGTTTTTTATCGCAACATATGGCGCAATCGGGCGAACAGCAGCGCAAGCACTGTGAGGCGAGCGGCAGTAGCGATTTGCTGAGTTTTTTGACAGTCTGAACGCACACGGCAACCGCGATTCGGCCCCGTGTGTCTGGGCGGCGTTCCCCCTGTGGGGCGTACGGGGTTACGGCGGCCACCGCCGCGCCGCCGAACCTGCCGTAGACAGCGCTCCCCCTGTGGAGCGTGCGGGTTTACGGCGCCGAAGCGATTTCCGCAAATGAAAACCACCGGCACAGCCGATGGCATGCGCCGCGCCTCCAAGGCGATCAGCCGGGCTGCGTCTCAGGACGCACGGAACGATATTTCAAGTGCAATGCCTGCCCAACCGCGCGTAAACGAGCCAGAAGCCATGCCCTTATTCTGCGAAAAACGTATGAGTTGTTATTCGCTTTGCCCTTGCCTGACAGCGAATGCTCCTGTTGCACACCGGCGCAAATGGTGGATGCAAAACGTTCAAGCCACAGTAAAAGCGCGCCCCCCGGAACATCCGGGAGGGCGCGCTGGGGTTTGGGTTCAATGGATGCGTGCGCTCCGGGGCGCGCGTGTGGCTCAGGCCTCGCCGGAATCATCCGGGTTCTGGTGGCGGCTCATGCGGGTGGTGCGCCGCGGCGTGGGGTTCACCGGCTCGGTGGTTTCGCCCTGCGGAGTGCTTGCGTAGGGGTTGGAAGGCGAGCGCTGCGCGTACGGGTCCACAGGCGTGCGGGGCTGTGCGTAAGGGTTGGCAGCCCGCGTGGGCTCAGTGGGCGCGGCCTGTGGGGCGGCACCAGGCGTGCGCGGCGCGCCTGTGGGCCGCGCGTAGGGGTTGGCGGGCTGGGTTTCGCCTGCGATGGGCTGCGCATAGGGGTTTGCAGGCTGTACGGGCCTTACATAAGGGTTCTCCGCGCCGCCTTCCGCCGGGTTCGCGGGCCGTGCGTAAGGGTTGGCGGGTTGCGCGGGCTGCGCATACGGGTTGGCGCGCGGCGCTGCGCCCGTGCCGCTTTGATCCTGCCGCTGGGTGGAGCCCGCCGCCGGGGGTGCCGCAACGGCACGCCGCGCATAGGGGCTGGTGCTGCCGGCCGCCGTTGCGCCTGTTGCGCCTGCGACACCTGCGGGCGGTACGTTACGGCGGGTGCTGGCCGCGCGGGCAGCCAGACGGCGCTTCTTGTTCTGGTTCAGGGCGTAGGCGTATACGCCGCCCGCGCCGCCCAGCAGCACCACACCGCCGATGGCCAGGCCGACCCAGCCGCTGCCGCCGGTTTGCGTTTCGGTGCTGGCTTCTTCATACGGGATGGGGATCATTGTGCCGACAACAAAGGTGGGGGTCGGCGAGGGCGTGGGGCTGGCGGAAACGAGCGGCGCGGTGGGCGTCGCGTAGGGGTTGAACGGCTCGTAGGAGGCGCTCAGCCCTGCGCTGGGGTTCTTCCACACGCCTACGTTCCAATCCTCCACGCTGCTGACCTGCCCCTGCGAAGCGGACGCGCTGCTGCCGCCGCTGGTACTGCTGGTGGAACCGGAGCTGGAGCTGGAACTGCTGCCCGAGGTGGAGTTGTTGGTCAGCCCCGCCAGGTAGTTGCTGCTGTTGAGGAAGGTGCTCAGCTCCGAAAGGTTCAGCACCTGGAAATAGCGGCCGTCCACCCAGCCGGTGGTGCCCGCCTGATTGATGTTGTACCACAGCGTGCCGTTAACCGTCTTGGAGCCCAGAATCAGCGCGAAAGCGTACTGCTTGAGCGTCTTGAGCTTGGCGGCGCTGCTGCTGGGCTCGGCACGGAAGTTGACCGTGCTGGACGACACGTACCCGTAGCTGGAATCGGCATAGGGGTTATAAGGCTGCGCGGTGGATGCGGGGGTCGGGGTCGGGGTGGAGAGCGTCTTTTTATAGGCTTCCACCTCGGCATCGCTCAGCTTGCGCATCTGGTCGGCGCGGATGTAGCCGACATACTGACCGTAGGTGCTCACGTGCCAGCCGTAGCCCTCGTTATACACCTGCCCGCTCACGTTTACCACGGTGTTGGCGGCCAGCCAGAGGGTCACGTCGGCATAGTTGCTGTTCACGGTGCGCAGCGGCACGGTGCCCAGCGTGATGTAGTAGCCCGAAAGCTGGGCGGGCACCGGCGTGGGCGTGGGGGTGACGGTCGGCGTCGGGGTCGCGTGCGCGGCATTGTAGGCGTCGATCAGGGCCTGCGCCTGCGCGTCGGTAATGCGCTGCACCGAGGCGTCCTGCAAAATGCCGATGTAGTTGGTGCCAAGGCGCGTCTGCGCGCCCGTCCACACCACGCCGTTCAGCGTGGTCTGGCCGTTCAGAACCAGCAGCGTGTTCACCGGCAGGGTTACGATGATGGAGCTGTCGTCCAGACTGGCGTTATCCCGCAGGGCGGTCTGCGCCGTGGTGACGGCATAGCCCACATACTGCGGCAGGGGCGAAGGCGAGGGCGACACGGAGGGGGACGGGGATGCGCTGGGCGATTCGGACGGAGACACGGACGGAGATACGGAAGGCGAAGGCGACGGGGACGGAGAATCGGTCGGCGAAGGCGAAGGCGACAGGGAGGGGGAGGGCGACGGCGAGGGCGTGGTCAGGAAGGCGGTCACCTCGTCGGCGGTCATCATGCGCAGATAATCCTCGCGGATGTAGCCCGCGGTGCCCTGATAGGTCACCTTATGCCAGGCGACGCTGTCCAGATAGTTCTGCCCTTCCACATACACGCCGGTATTGGCGGGCAGGGTCGCCAGAATCGTATCGCTGCCTGCGCCGGCCACCATCGGGGCTTCGGCCAGCGTGTAGAAATACCCCGTAACCTGCGCGGGCAGGGGCGAGGGGCTAGGGCTGGGGCTCGGGCTGGCGGTGGTTTCGACAGGGGCCTGGGTTTCGGTGCCGGGCACAGGGGAGGGCTGCGCGTAGTTGTAGGCGTCGCTGTCCTCCTGGCTGAGCACGGAAATCAGGCTGTACCACACATAGCAATCGGTGCCGTTGTAGGCGATCTTGGCCCACGTCACGTCGACGCCCTTATCGTCGGGCACAACCAGCGTGCCATACACCCACAGGTAGGCGCCGTTGCTTACATCGGCAAACGCCTTGGCGCTGGAGGTGCTCGTTTCGGTACGGAAGTTGGCGGTGGAGCTGCTCACCTGCGCATACAGGTTTACCGGGGTCAGCACAGGGGCGGTCGTTTCCACCGGGGTGGTGGTTTCCGGCGGGGTATCGGTGGTAGGCGTATCGGTGGTGGGGGTATCGGTTGTGGGCGTGTCGGTGGTCGGGGTTTCGGTCTGCGGGGCTTCGGTAGTGGGCGTATCCGTTACGGGGGTGGTGGTTTCCACCACGGTTTCGGCAAACTCGAAGGTAATGGCTTCGCGGCTGGCCACGCCGTCGCTGCCGATGGTCACTTCCACCGGGGCGGGGGTGGTGTCGCTCAGGGTATAACCCGCGGGCACCAGATTGAGGTCCGGCGAAATCGGGTAGGTGCCGGGGTCCAGCGTAAGCGTCTGGGGGCTGGCCAGCTCGTTGCCGCCCAGATCGGTATAGTAGACGGTTACCGTACCCTTGACGGCCGCCTTGGCGAAGTAAAAAGTCACGCTGGCGGGCGAGGGTGTGCCGGTCTCATCCACAGTCACGTACGCGCCGTTATCCCCCTGCAGGGTATAGCCGTCCGGCACGTGGCTGGAATCGGCCATGACCACGTTATCGGTGTTATAATAGGCGGTGAACATTTCCGAATACAGCACAATGTTGGGGTCGGCTGCGTCCACGTACGTAACGGGCACGGTCGCGGGCGGCACCTCAGCGGGCATCGTCGCGGTGGAAAGGTACAGGTGGTACTCCTCCATCACAACGCCGTCCTGATAGGCGGTCAGCAGCACCGATTCCCCGGTGTAATCGGAAGGCGAGGGCGGCAGCTGCACGGGGGTGCTGGCGTCCGGCGTAAAGGTGTAGGTGGGGGCGGCGGCGCTGGGTACGATGCTCAGCGTTACGGGGTAGCTGAACGCCTCGGCGGGCAGGGTAATCCAGTAGGCCTTGCCCGTCGCGTCCGTGGTGGGGGTGGCGGCCAACTGGTTTACAGGGCCGCCTTCCGCGGTTTGAAAGTTGACCGTCACGGTGGGCATGGCGGCTATTTCGTCCTGGGTGAGGGCGAAAGCGTAAACGGGCAAAGCCAGCTGCCAAAGCAGCAGGGCCAGCGTAACCAATCCAGCCGTCAGGCGGCGCAGCGGGGAAACGGCATGAGACTTCATAGCGGGTCCCTCCTTATCCAAAAGGCGCGCGTCGAGGATATAAAAACGGCCTTTGATGGCTTTATTGTAACGGCTTGGTAACGTATTGTCAAGGCGAAAAAACTTTGCCTTGAAAGGGTTTGCGCGATTCGCGCCGGATCGGCAGACGGCTAAATGTTACGAATGTTTTTCATTCACAGCAAGGGTTTTGGGGCTTGGGCGTCGAAAGATACGAGCCATACGGCCCCATTCTGTCTGGAGGCGAACGAGCATGACCCCACAAACCCCTCCGATCGCGGACGCGGAACTGCGCGAGGTGCCCCTGCACGAAGAAATGGTGTTCCCGGGTAAAATCATTGATGTATACCACATGACCGTGCGCCTGCCCGATGGCCGAGAGGCCCTGCGGGAGATCGTGCGCCACAAGGGCGCCGCCGCCGTGGTGCCGGTGGACGAGCATGGCATGGTCACCCTTGTGCGGCAGCACCGCGTGGCGGTGGATGCCGTGCTGCTGGAAATCCCCGCCGGCAAGCTGGACAGTGCCGGGGAGGATCCGCTGGCCTGCGCCCGCCGCGAGCTGGAGGAGGAAACCGGCCTGAACGCCGCCGAGTGGACGCTCCTGTGCCCGATGATTACCACGCCGGGCTTCTGCACCGAGCGGGTGAGCATCTACCTGGCGCGAGGGCTAAGCCCGCACGACGCTCATTTAGATGAAGACGAGTTCCTGCACGTGGTGCGCATGCCGCTGGCCGAGGCGGTGGCGCGCGTGCGCAGCGGCGAGCTGTACGACGGCAAAACCGCGCTGGGGCTGATGCTTGCGTGGGCCGCCATCCACGGGCTGGCGCCGGAAACGTAAGCAAGCCTCCGCGTATCCAACGGCGCGGCAGGCCCGCGCCATCCCGCACCCTAAAACCAAATGCCTGCCGCAGGGAGGAGGGACAGCCCGATGCGATCCGCACATACCCCAAAGGGTGCCTATTTCTGGCTGATGGTCTGCCTGTACGTGCTGCTGGCGCTGGGCGCACTCCTGTGGGCGGTGGGCGTTGTCACGGGCGCGCCGCCGGCCTTTCCGCCGCCGGGCTTGCCCGCGTAGCCCCACTCTGTACGATTGGGAGGTTGCCGCCTGCGCATGCTGATCGACCGTGAAGCGTTTTCCATGCTGCCCACCCTGCAAACGCCGCGCCTGACCCTGCGTGCCGTGCGCATGACCGACGCGCGCGATCTGTACGCCTATTCCCGCGACCCCGAAGTGGCGCGCCACGTGCTGTGGGAGGCGCATACCTCCATCCACCAGACGCGCGGCTATATCCGCTACCTGCAACGCCAGTACCGTAACGGCGAGCCGGGAACCTTCGTGATTGAGCTGAACGCCGAGCGGCGCGTGATCGGCACCATCGGCATCATGTGGATCCAGAAGGAGAACAACGCCGCCGAGGTGGGCTACAGCCTGAGCCGCGCCTACTGGAACCGCGGGCTGATGTCCGAGGCGCTGGGCGCGATGCTGGGCTACTGTTTTGACAACCTGCACCTGAACCGGGTGGAGGCGCAGCACGAAACCGACAACCCCGCCAGCGGCGCGGTGATGCGCCACGTCGGCATGTGCCGCGAGGGGCTGCTGCGCCAGCGTATTTACAACAAGGGGCGCTTTGCCGATGTGGAGCTGTACGCGATCCTCCGATCGGAGTATCAGGCGCGCCCACAGATCAGGGAGGGATAGACGATGCTTCGGCTCAGACGGCGGGAGGCTAACCCCCGCGCACGGCGCGGCAGGCGCGCGGCAGCGCTTATGCTCGTGCTGGGCGCTGCGCTGCTTTTGAGCGGCTGCGCCGGGGATTTATCCGCCACGTATAACAAGGCGATTGCCAAGTTCGCCTCCGCGGATTACGCCGCAGCCGCCGACGCGTTCGATCAGCTGGGCAACTACCAGCAATCGGCCACCTATGCCGCGTATTCGCACGGACTGGTACATTACGAGCAGGGCGATTATGCCGCCGCCGAGCCGTATTTCGAAAAAACGCAGGATTTTATGTACGGCAAACAGCGCTATACCTATTGCCATGCCGATGGGCTGCAGGCGAGCGCAGCGTTCGATCAGGCGGCCGAAACCTTCGCCTCGCTGGGGGAGTTTGAGGATGCGCCTGTCCGCGCCGCCTACTGCAAGGGCCGCAACGCCGAGGATGCCAAGGATTACGAAACCGCGCTGTTCGCCTATGACGATGCGGGCGCTTACGCCGATGCAGCCGACCGGCTGAGCAACCTCCAATCCCAGGTGTACGACCATGCCCGCGAACTGAAGGCGGCGGGCAGTTACGACCAGGCGCTGGACTGGTTCGGCTTGCTGGGCGATTATTTTGACGCGCAGGCGCAGGCCAAGCAGTGCAAGGATTATTACCGCGACCAGCTCTACGATCAGGCGGACGCGCTGGCCGCACAGGGGCAGGCGCAGCAGGCATACAATCTGTTTTCAGGCCTGGGCACCTACCGGGACGCGGCCGCCCGCGCCGACGAGCTGGCGACGCAGCTGGGGCTGAGCCCGCAGGCGGAATAGCGCGCCGCAGGGCGGCAAGCCTTGCTGCAAGCAAGAAACGCATACGCAGCCATGCGGCGTTCTCCGCATCAGACGGCTTGCCGTTACGGCAGCCACCATGGGGGCAACGCTTACGCTGGCGGGCAATCCGGTTGCCTGCGGAGGTTGGCTTACCTACCGTATGGAAATATGGCGCCCGGCAGGGTTGGCGAACACGCGCCGGACTGCCGGGCGCTTGCCTGTCGTTGCGTCCCTGCGCCCACGGCGCGGGGCAAAGCAGTTCCCTGCACGGGGGCGTGCCGCAGCCACGCGCCTTGCCATCGTACAGGCACTAACCCGAACATCGGGGTACGCCCAGAGTATACAGACGGGGTGAGAAGCAACCTCGGATGAAAAAGAGGGCGGCACACCGCCGCATGGGAATCAGCTGCTTGTGCCGGAAATCACCGCGCCGATGGCTCTCCTACGCGGCGGTAACAGGCCTCGCCATAATGCAGGCACGATCCGTAACACCCGGTATGCTCCAGTTGGACAGTCGGGTTGCTTGTACCCTCGGATGAAAAAGAGAGCGGCACATCGCCGCAGCTGAAAAGCTTACCCTCAACCGTAACCGCAGCGCCGGCGGCTCTCGCGCGGCATGGCTTTGCATACGGCAAGCGGTTTGCCGTTATAAAGTATAGAGAATCAAAACTGTTCGCATATATTAAGGAAGAAACGCTTCCCAAATTCGTGAAAAAATGCTATAATAAAGCGTTACAAAATAAGGTTTTATCGCACGGCAGCCGACGATGGAACCCCGCGCCGCAAACCGGTACGGGAACCGTTTCCGCAAATCCGCCGCTGCCGGCCCCCAAAGGAGTGTAGTGACCGGTGCTGAACCAGAACCCCGAACAACGACCGATCGAACCCGCCGAAGCGGAGGAGCGCCGCGAGGCGTTTGACGCTGCCTCGGAAGATCGCCCCGACGTGCCCGACACCGAGGACGAGGCCGCGCGCCCCGAGGCGGACAACGCGGACACCGCCCCGCACAGCAGCGCCACCAGCGCCACCGCCGTGCAGGAGAACATGTACGACGAAAACCAGATTCAGGTGCTGGAGGGGCTGGAAGCCGTCCGCAAGCGCCCGGGCATGTATATCGGCTCCACCGATTACCGCGGGCTGCACCATTGCGTATACGAGATTGTCGATAACGCCGTGGACGAGGCGCTGGCGGGCTACTGCACCGATATCCAGGTCACGCTGCATGCCGATGGCTCCTGCGAGGTGCATGACAACGGCCGCGGCTTTCCCGTGGGCATCCACCCCAAGGTGGGCCGCCCCGCGGTGGAGGTGTGCCTGACCGTGCTGCACGCGGGCGGCAAGTTCGGCGGCGAGGGCTACAAGGTATCCGGCGGCCTGCATGGCGTGGGCGCCAGCGTGGTAAACGCCCTGTCCAGCCACCTGCAGGTAGACGTCTGGCAGGACGGCCGGCAATACCGGCAGGAGTACGCGCGCGGCAAGGTGCTTTACGACCTGAAGGTGGTCGGCCCCGCGGAAGAAAGCGGCACCACTATCCGCTTCTGGCCGGATGTGAAAAGCGAGCAGAACCCCGATGGCGTGTTCGAAACCGGGGATTTTCAGTTTAACATCCTCAAGGTGCGCATGCGGGAGATGGCCTTCCTCAACAAGGGCATCCGCATCACGATTACCGACGAGCGCACAACGCCCATGACCGAGCGGGTGTATCACTACGAGGGCGGCATCCGCGAGTTTGTCAAATACCTGAATAAAAACAAGGAAGTGCTCTTCCCCGACCCGATTTACGTGGAAGGGCTGGTAGGCGACACCTATGTGGAGGTCGCCCTGCAATACAACGACAGCTATCAGGAAAACCTGTTTTCCTTTGCCAACAACATCCACACCCCCGAGGGCGGCACGCACCTGACGGGCTTCTCCACCGGCATCACCCGCGCCATAAACGATTACGGCCGTCAGTTCAAAATCCTCAAGGATACCGACACCAACCTGAAAAGCGAGGACGTCCGGGAGAGCCTGACCGCCATCGTGAGCGTGAAGCTGCACGAGCCGCAGTTTGAGGGGCAAACCAAGAGCAAGCTGGGCAACAGCGAAATCCGCCCCGTGGTGGATAAGCTGGTGTACGACAGCGTAACTACCTATTTGGGCGAAAACCCGGCCGTGGGCCGCGCGATTCTGGAACGGTGCGTCGGCGCGGCGCGCGCCCGCGAGGCCGCCCGCAAGGCCCGGGAGCTGACCCGCCGCAAGGGCCTGCTGGAAAGCGCCTCCATGCCCGGCAAGCTGGCGGATTGCACCGAACGCGACCCTGCCAAGTGCGAAATCTTCCTCGTAGAGGGGGATAGCGCTGGCGGCAGCGCCAAAACCGGGCGCGACCGGATGTTCCAGGCTATCCTGCCGTTGCGCGGCAAAATCCTGAACGTGGAAAAAGTGCGCATCGACCGCGCGCTGGGCAATAACGAAATCAAAGCGATGATTACCGCCTTCGGCTGCGGCTACGGCGAGGAGTTTAATCTGGCCAAGCTGCGCTACCACCGCATCGTCTGCATGACCGATGCCGACGTGGATGGAGCACACATCCGCATCCTGATGCTCACGTTCTTCTACCGCTACATGCGCCCGCTGGTGGAAAACGGCTATGTGTACATCGCCATGCCGCCGCTGTACAAGGTAACCAAGAGCAAAAAAGAGTATTACGTCTATAACGACGACGAGCTGGAAAAGCTGCTCCAGCAGATCGGCCGCGACCCCAAGCCGGAAATCCAGCGCTATAAGGGTCTGGGCGAGATGAGCAGCGAGCAGCTGTGGCAAACCACCATGAACCCCGAAACCCGCACCATGATGCAGGTAAATCTGGCCGACGCGATTGCCGCCGACGAGATTATGACCCTGCTGATGGGCGATCAGGTGGAGCCGCGCCGCGAGTTTATTGAGGAAAACGCCAAGCTGGTGACCGATCTGGATATCTAAGCGCGACGCGGGCCGCCGCGGGGGTTCGCCCCCCGGCCGTACCCCGCCCCGCGTGCGCAAAGGAGCATACGAATGTCTGACATTATCGATAAACTGATTCCGACGGACCTGGAACGGGAAATGAAGACCTCCTTCATCAGCTATGCGATGGCGGTTATTATTAACCGCGCGCTGCCCGATGTGCGCGACGGCCTCAAGCCCGTGCACCGGCGCATTCTTTACGCGATGAACGAGCTGGGCATGACCCCCGACAAGCCTTACCGCAAGAGCGCCCGCATCGTGGGCGATGTGCTGGGTAAATACCACCCCCACGGCGATAGCAGCGTCTACGAGGCGATGGTGCGCCTGGCGCAGAATTTTAACATCCGCTATATGCTGGTGGAGGGGCAGGGCAACTTCGGCTCGGTGGACGGCGACGGCGCGGCCGCCATGCGTTACACCGAAGCCCGCATGTCCAAGCTGACCATGCACCTGCTGGGTGAGATCGATAAGGACACCGTCGATTTCTACCCCAACTTCGACGAAACCCTCATGCAGCCCACGGTGCTGCCCAGCCGCTTCCCCAACCTGCTGGTGAACGGCTCCAGCGGCATTGCCGTGGGCATGGCCACCAACATCCCCCCGCATAACCTGCGCGAGGTGGTGGACGGCTGCGTGTACATGATCGACCACCCCGATTGCAGCGTGGACGATCTGATGACCTTTATCAAAGGGCCGGACTTCCCCACGGGCGGGCTGATCCTCGGGTACAGCGGCATCCGCGCCGCGTACCACACGGGGCGCGGTCGCATCCTGATGCGCGCCCGCACCGAGATTGAGGCCATGCCGCAAAACCGCCAGCGCATTGTGGTAACCGAAATCCCCTACATGGTCAACAAGGCCAAGCTGGTGGAAAAAATCGCCGAGCTGGTGCACGAAAAGCGCGTGGACGGCATCAGCGACATCCGCGATGAGAGCGACCGCAACGGCATGCGCGTGGTCATTGAGCTCAAGCGCGACGTGAACCCGCAGGTGATGCTCAATACCCTGTACAAGCACACGCAGCTGCAGGAAACCTTCGGCGTGAACATGCTGGCGCTGGTGGATGGCGAACCCAAGGTGCTCACCCTGCGGGAGATGCTCTACCACTACATCCGCCACCAGAAGGAAGTCGTTACCCGCCGCACCCGTTACGAGCTGGATAAGGCCGAGGCCCGCGCCCATATTTTGGAGGGTCTGCTCAAGGCGCTGGACCATATCGACGAGATTGTGCAGATCATTAAAACCGCGCCGGATGTGGCCGGGGCGCGCGCGGCGCTGATCGAGCGCTTCCAGTTCAGCGATAAGCAGGCGCAGGCGATCCTCGATATGCGCCTGGCCCGCCTGACGGGGCTGGAGCGCGATAAGCTGATGGACGAATACCGCGAGCTGGAAAAGCAGATCGCCTACCTGCAAAGCCTGCTGAACGACGAGCAGCTGCTGCTGGGCGTGATTAAGACCGAGATGAGCGCCATCCGCGATCAGTTTGCCGACGAGCGCCGCACGGAGCTGACGCATCTGGAAGGTGAAATCGACATTGAGGACCTGATCCAGGCGGACGACATGGTCGTGACCATGACCAGCTTCGGCTACATCAAGCGCCTGCCTAAATCCACCTACCGGGCGCAGCACCGCGGCGGGCGCGGCGTGGCCGGCATGGCGACCCGCGAGGAGGATTTTGTCAAGCAGCTGATCATTGTCAACACCCATGAGGAGATTCTCTTCTTTACCAACCGGGGCCGCGTGTACGCGCTTAAGTGCTACCAGATTCCCGAGGCGGGGCGCGCGGCGCGCGGCATCGCGATTGTGAACCTGCTGGCACTGGGCGGCGACGAACGCGTAACCGCGATGATCCCCGTACCGCGGGAGCTGGATAACCATAACGTGGTGATGATGACCCGCGGCGGCTATATTAAAAAGACCCCGTATGCCGAGTTTGCCAACCTGCGTAAGTCCGGGCTGATCGCCCTGACCCTGAACGAAGGGGACGAGCTGGCCGGCGTGGAGCTGACCGACGGCGCGCAGACGCTGCTGCTGGGCAGCCGGCACGGCAAGGCTATCCGCTTTAACGAAGCGGACACCCTGCGCCCCATGGGCCGCATGGCACGCGGCGTGCACGCCATGAAGCTGCGTGAGAATGATGTGCTGATCGACATGAGCGTGCTGGACGAGGGCATGAAGGTGCTCAGCATTACCGAAAACGGCTACGGCAAGCTGACCGACCCCGACGCTTACCGCGAACAGGGGCGTAACGGCATGGGCGTAAAGGCCATGCAGCTGAACGACAAGACCGGCCTGATGGTGGCCCAGATGGCCGTGCGTGAGGACGAGGATGTGCTGCTGGTAACCGACGACGGCACCATCATCCGCATGGCGGCGGCGGCCATCCGCGAAACCGGGCGCAACGCGCAGGGCGTGCGGTTGATGCGCATTGGCGAGGGCACCAAGATCGTCGCCGTGGCGCGAGCGGAGCAGGAGCAGGAGGACGACGCCACCGAGGATGCGCTGGAGGAAGCGGTGGAGGCCATCACCAGTGAGGACCCCGACGTGATTGGCGAAAGCACCGCCACCGCCTTTGACGCGGAGGACAGCACGCCGGAACCGCCCGCCCCGCAGGATGACGAACTGTAAAAAACCATCGTGAAACACGAAAGGCCCCGCGACACCCCAAGGAAGGGTGGCGCGGGGCCTTTGATAATGCAAAGCGGAGGTGCAGGAGGCACTGCCTCCTGCCGGAGTTTGAGGCGGAGCCTCAAAGTTTAACGCCGCAGCGTAAACCAGAAAGCGAGCGAACAGCGCCGCAGGCGCTATGAGGCGAGCGGCGGTAGTGCTTTGCCGTTTCTCACAACGGTTGTAGTTCCGCGCCGTTCCTTTAGACTAGTCTGGCACATAGCCTCACTTTATAACCAGCTGTGCCGGACAGCATCCCGACGCACCGCATGGTGAAGCCGCCCGCATGCGCGCAGCTTACGCTTGCGGCGTAGTTTCGTCCGCCAGCAGATAGGCGCGTACTCCGGCCAGCGCTTTGCCGGGGGTGAGTTCCTCAACTGGGGGGAACGAAGTCTGATCCCACGTGCGGGCTTCGACTGCGGCAAGGTTAAACCCATCCTTGAGAATGGTGAAACGGGCAAAACCGGGCTCAATACCCCGGCGCGGGCACCCGTATACGCAGCGCAGGCAGAACACACAACGGTTGCCGAAGACCGGCCTGCCGTTTTGCAGCACGATGTTGCCGCGTGGGCAGTTCGCCTCGCACAGCCCGCAGCCGGAACAATCGGGCGAGGCATGCAGACTGCGGCCGAATAACCGGCTGCCCAGATGCTCCACCAGACATGCCACCGACACAACGCGGTCGATGGGCAACGGCCGTGGATGGCGTTCTACCCCGGCCAGCACCTCTGCGGCGATGCGCTCGGCCACAGGCGCGGCTTTGCGCAGCAGCAGCGCGGAAAGTGTGTCGCTGTAGGGCACAAGAAAGTTGGCGGGCATCACGGCCATGGCCTCGTACACAACGCGGTAGCCTTTGGCGCGCAAGGCACGCACGGTGGCAACCCGGCAGGCTGTGTTGGGCGAAACCTCGCCCCCGCCGGAAACGGAAATCACGATGGCCGGGCGGTTTTCGCCCGGAGGCGCGGCGGCAATCCATTCCCCAATGGGCTGGGGCGCGTTGGCCGCGTACACGGGGTACAGCAGCGCCAGCGCCTCGGCGGTAAAGGGCGCGCAGGGCTTTGCGCGCAGCGCGCAGCGCTGCACCGCTATACCCCGGCGCGTAAAAGCCTCCGCCAGCCGCGCCGCCACGCGTGCCGTGCCGCCCGTACCGCTGAAAAATACGATCTGCAGGGTTTGAAACATCCGATCACGTCCTTTGGAATCAGATGGAACAACAACAGTAGTAACTGAAGGGGCGCTGGTTTTCGCCCGACTCTTGAATTTGAACGTGCAGGAGCGTTGCAAAGGTGCTTTCATTCCGAAACGCAAACAGTAGAACTGATTCTCCCTGATGGGCGGATAACGCTGGTTGCCGAAACGGCGCGGATTTTTACTTGACCTTTGGATGGCAACGCGCAGAGAGCTGCAAAGGTGCTTTCATTCCAAAATACAAACCGCAGAAACGAGCGTGCAACAGAAGTAAAACAGGGTCGCGTTCCGCAGTCAATCCCGGGGAACCGTAACGCAGTTTCCTGCCCTTCGACCTGCGGAATCAAAGTCTTAATGTCAGATCATTCTCGTTGGTGCGCGCTTGCATCCCCGGCGGCGGAGCGCCCGGCCAAAAGCCCGCTGGCAAAGGCAAACATCAGGTTGTAACCTCCGCAATCGCCATCCACGTCCAGCACCTCGCCGGCGGCGTACAGGCCGGGGCAGAGGCGGCTTTGCAGGGTGGCAGGGTCAAAATCGGCAGGCGCGATACCCCCGGCGGTCACCTGCGCCTGGTCAAAGCCGCGCGTGCCCTCCACAGGCAGGCTAAGCCCGGCGATCATAGCCGCCAGCCGCCGGATGGCAGCCTCCGGCAGGTGCGCAAGGGGCAGGGCGAGGTCGCGTAGCCCGGCCTCCCGGCAGAGCAGGCGGGCGACAGGCGCGGTGCAAACACCGGTCAGCAGATCGCCCAGCGTGCAGTCGGCGCGCTGCTGCGCTAACCGGCGCAGCGCCTTGGCGGTGTCGTCGGCTCCGTCGGCCGGGTCGGTCAGCCCAAGCCCGGGGCGGAGGTCCAGCAGCAGCGCAGCGCCCGGCACATAGAACCGCGCCAGCTGCATGGCGGCAATCCCGCTGACTGCGTCCTCAGCAAACAGTGCCTCACCCGCGGCTGCGTGCAGTGGGTGGCCGTCCGGGGCCAGCAGGGTCAGCCGTGCGCGCACCCGCTGGCCGGTCAGCCCGGTCAGGCGGCGCGGCTCCACCCGCAGGGCGCACAGCGCGGGGCACGTGGGGGTCAGGTGATGGCCCAGACCGGTCAGCAGTGTGTAGGCGGAACCGTCGGTGCCATGCACCGGCGCGGCCGCGCCGCCTGCCGCCACAATCACGCGATCCGCCCGCAGGGTATACGGGGTTTGGCGCGGCAGTTCAGCGGGCTTGCCGCGGCGGGGGGCATCGTCGGTCGGCTCGGTCTGTACGGCGTGCAGTACAAAGCCCTGCGGCGTGCGCTCGATTTGCGTGGCGCGCGTCAGGGGTAAAAACGTGATGCGCAGCTGCGCCGCGCGCAGCAGCAGCGCCTCCACAACCACGGCGGCCTGCAGCGCGGCGGGGTACACGCGGCCCTCGGTTTCCTCCCGCAGGGGGACGCCCAGCGTTGCAAAAAAGGCGCAAAGCGCGGGGTACCCTACGCGGCCCAGCACCGCGCAGGCAAAGGCGGCATCGCCGTAATAGGCGGGCGCGCCGCTGTTGAGCACATTGGCGCGGCCGTTGCCGGTTACGCCCAGCTTTTTAAGCGGCTTGCGGTTGCGCTCCAGCACGGTTACGTGCGTGCCCTGTTCCGCCGCCGCGAGGGCCGCAGCCAGACCTGCCGCGCCGCCGCCGAGGATGGCAATCTCCATGTGCACCCCCCCTTCCTTGCGTATCATAGCAGATGCGCGGGGTTTCGGCAACGGGATTTGCGGACGTGAGTGCGGGCGGGGAAGTATGGGCGACCCGTGGAAAACCCCATGGGAAACCCTGTGGACAGAGCGCTGCGCTTTTGTGGAAAAGACAAGGGAATCGCATGGAACACCCGGCACATGCCTTGCAAATGGGGAAAACAAACGGATCGCGCCATACGTTTCCCGCGATGCCCCACAAACAAAGTGTAAACATGCAAAGCCCTTACAGGTAAGACTTTGCGAGCCTGCGCCGCGATGATGTTCGATGGCGCAACCTGTGGAAAAGCAGCCCGTTTCGGGCGTGTTTCGCCTCCTGTATAAGGGCTTGCATACCTGTGGAAAACATGCGGACGGTAAGCCTGCACCGCAAGGGGAAATCTGTGGAAAAGGTATGGACAGGGGGTGGAAAGCGCGGTTGCCGGCGTCCAAGGTTACAGAAAATAGGAAGGATTCTTGTGGGGGATGTTCCTGCTATGTAAAACCACATGCTTATGGGCTGTAAAAAGGTGTGTGGGCTTCTATTATCAAACGCTCGACCGGGCATAGTAAGGTGCTATTGAATGAACATTTCAAGCAGGGCAATCCATGGCGAATGCAGGGTTTCCCAACGGAGGCATGCATCTGGATTGCGAAAAGGTTGCTATGGAAAGTGGTTTATGCCATTGCTCACAATGGTTTGCATTATGCTCTGTACCGGTGTGAAGGGGCTTTGTGCCATGTTCAGTGCATATGCTGTGGAAAGCGCTCATGATACTGACTGCTAACAGTGTTTGCAACGCGACGTTCTAACCCTGAGTGAAGGCCTCTGTGCCCAGTGCGGCGCGCTTGCAACAACAAAAAGCAAATCTCTCCGTCCATGATTTGTTTTCAATGCTGCAGCCGTGGGCGTCTTTGCGATGTGCATGGGTTACCCAGCCAACCCGGCTGGCTTTACACTGTTCTTCCCTTGTATTTCTGTTTCAAGGGGAGCGCTTCTCTGTGGGTTGGGAATGCGACTCCAAAAGCCTGCCTGATAAGCGTTGTGCAGGTGTTTTACCGCCGTGCCTTTATTCGTAACTTTTCCGCTGCCGGTTGCGGCGCGCCTGTGGAGAACCTGCCGAAAAGGCCCTGTTTTTGTGGAGAACGTAAGGAAAACGCCATGGATTAAAAATATTTTCGCAAGGAAAAACTGCGGAAAACCATAAAAAGCCATTATATTCTTCATTTATTCTTCATATTTGCAGCGCGGAGGTTACATAAAACTCTAGATATGGTATTGACATCCCGTTTGCAACACAATATAATGGCAACGATCCGATGGGAGCGTACCGACGTGCTGCCGCGACTGTAACAAACAGCAGGGCAGCCCGCCGCAGCCGCATAAAAGATTCACCGTTCCTGAACGCGCCTTCCCGTGCGCGGTGCTTTTGCACCCCCTCGGCAAGCGGTTTGGGGGCGCAGAGTAAAGGAGAACCGCCATGATCACATCCATTAAAAAGCGCGACGGTCGCGTGGTGCCCTTTGATCCCGATAAAATTGAGCAGGCGATCGAGAAGAGCTTTATGGCCAGCGGCAGCCAGAAAAGCGCGGAAACCGCGCAGGAGCTGACCGCTATTGTTGTGGCGACGGTGGAAAACGACGAGGGCATCCCCAGCGTCCCCAGCGTCGAACAGGTGCAGGATACGGTGGAAAAGGTGCTGATCGAGCACGGCTTCGTGCGTTCGGCCAAGGCCTACATCCTGTACCGCGCGGAGCGCAGCCGCGTGCGGGAAATGAACACCCGCCTGATGAAGACCTTTGAGGATATCTGCTACAAGGATGCCAAGGACTCGGACATCAAGCGCGAAAACGCCAACATTAACGGCGATACGGCCATGGGCGCGATGCTCAAGTTCGGCTCCGAGGGCAGCAAGCAGTTTTACGATATGTACGTGCTCAACCCCGTGCACGCCAAGGCGCACCGCGAGGGCGATATCCATATTCATGATCTGGACTTTTATACGCTGACCACCACCTGCACGCAGATCGACCTGTTAAGCCTGTTCCACGGCGGTTTTTCCACGGGGCATGGGGTACTGCGCGAGCCCAACGATATTTACAGTTACTCGGCGCTGTGCTGCATCGCCATTCAGGCGAACCAGAACGATCAGCACGGCGGGCAAAGCATTGTCAATTTTGATTACGGCATGGCCCCCGGCGTGCAAAAGACCTACTACAAGCGCTACCGCGACAATCTGGCGCGCGCGCTGGAGCTGCTTTTGGGCACCGAGGAGGCGACCGACACCGCCGTGGCCCTGCTGGCTGCCGTAAAGGCCGATACCGGCAAAAGCCCTACGCTGGCGCATGACCCCGCCTTTGACAAGGCCCTGCGGGAGAAGCTGGCCGCCGCCGTGCAAGCGAACGACGAGCAACTGACGCGCATCCTCGATTTTACGCGCGAGCATGCCGAGAAGGAGACCGACAAGGCCACCTATCAGGCCATGGAGGCGCTCATCCACAACCTGAACACCATGAACAGCCGCGCGGGCGCGCAGGTGCCGTTCTCCTCCATCAACTACGGCATGGATACTTCGCCCGAGGGGCGCATGGTGGTGCGCAACATCCTGCTGGCCACCGAGGCAGGGCTTGGCAACGGCGAAACGCCGATTTTCCCCATCCAGATTTTCCGCGTCAAGGAAGGGGTCAGCTTTAACCCCGGCGATCCGAACTACGATCTGTACCGCCTGGCCATCCGCACCAGCGCCAAGCGGCTGTTCCCTAATTTCAGCTTTCTGGACGCGCCCTTTAACCTCAAGTATTACAAGGAAGGGCACCCGGAAACGGAAATCGCCTACATGGGCTGCCGCACGCGCGTGATGGGTAACGTGTACGACCCGGAGCGCGAAGTCAGCCCCCGGCGCGGCAACCTGAGTTTTACCACCGTGAACCTGCCCCGCATCGCCATCAAGGCCAAAGGGGATGTGGCGTGGTTCTTTGAAGAGCTGGAGCGGATGATGAACCTCGTGGTGGGCCAGCTGCAGGAGCGCTTTGAGATTGTCGCCAGCAAGAAGGTTAAAAACTTCCCCTTCCTGATGGGCGAAGGCGTGTGGATCGACAGCGAAAAGCTTGGCTGGAACGACACCATCCGTGAGGTGCTCATGCACGGCACACTCTCCATCGGCTTTATCGGGCTGGCGGAGGCGCTGGTGGCCCTGCGCGGCACCCACCACGGCGAGGATCCCAACAGCCAGAACCTGGGGTTGGAAATCGTGGGCTTTATGCGTAAGTTCTGCGATGAGATGAGCGCTAAAACCGGCATGAACTACACCTGTCTGGCCACCCCGGCCGAGGGGCTCAGCGGGCGCTTTGTGCGGCTGGACCGCGAGCGTTACGGCGCCATCAAGGGCGTTACGGATCGGGAATATTACACCAACAGCTTCCATGTGCCGGTGTATTACCCCATCAACGCGTTTGAGAAAATTGCCATCGAGGCCCCCTACCACGCGCTGACCAACGCCGGGCACATCAGCTACATCGAGATGGACGGCGACCCCACCAAGAATCTGGACGCGTTTGAGAAGGTTGTGCGCTACATGCACGATATGGGCATCGGCTACGGCAGCATCAACCACCCGGTAGACCGCGACCCCGTGTGCGGCTACAACGGCATCATCGGCGATTGCTGCCCCAAGTGCGGCCGCGCCGAAGGGGATCAGGCCTTTGAGCGCATCCGGCGCATCACGGGTTACCTGGTGGGTACGCTGGATCGCTTCAACAACGCCAAGCGGGCCGAGGAGCACGACCGCGTCAAGCACAGCCTGTAACGTGGCAATGAAACCCCCGCAGCCGGAAGGCGAGCGGGGGTTTTCGCCTGCCGGGGTTGCATGTTTTTCAAAAGCTGTTACAATGCAGAGAGAGGCGGGCGCAGCGCGCCCCAACCAAAGGAGGAACCACACCGTGAAGGCGATTGTGAACGGGCTTGCTTTGCGCGACGGCAAACTGACGGAAGGGCAGGCGCTGCTGTTTGACCGCACCATCCGCGGCTGGGCGGACGAGGTGCCGGAAGGCGCGGAGGTGTTCGACGCGCAGGGCGGCGTGGTGGCGCCGGGGCTGATCGACGTGCATTGCCACGGCTTTGGCGGCCGCGAGGCGGGCGATGTGGGGGCCGATGAGCTGGCCGTCATGAGCCGGGAGCTGGTGCGCCACGGTGTAACCGCGTGGCTGCCGACCGTCAGCTGCCTTGCGTGGGATCGGTATGCCGCCTGCTTTGCCGACATTGCGCAAGCCATGCGCCTGACCGGAGCGGAAGGGTTTGCGGGCGCCCGCATCCTGGGCGCGCACGCGGAAGGCCCCTTCCTGAATGCTGAAAAGTGCGGGGCGCAGAACCCGGACTATATCGTCGCGCCGGATTGGGCGCGGCTGGAGCCGCTTTTGTACGCGGTGCGCCTGATCACCGTCGCGCCCGAGGCGGAAGGCGCGCTGCCGCTGATCCGCCATCTGGCGGGCGCGGGGGTGACGGTCTCCATCGGCCACACCAACGCGGATTACGCGCAGACCGTCGCGGGCATCGAGGCGGGGGCCACGCACGCCACCCACACTTTTAACGCCATGCCGAGCCTCCTGCACCGCAAACCCGGCGCGCTCAGCGCGCTGCTGAACGACCCGCGTGTGTACTGCGAGCTGATTGCCGACGGCTTCCACGTACACCCGTCGCTCATCAGCCTTGCCGCGCACCTCAAGGGCGATCATCTGGTGCTGATTACCGATTCCATCCGCTTTTCCGGCCTGCCGGAAGGGCGTTACACCATGGGCGGGCAAACCGTGACGGTGCAGGGCGTGGAATGCCGCCTGCCGGATGGCACCATCGCGGGCAGCACCCTCACGCTGGACCGCGCGGTGCGCAACGCCCGTGATCTGGGCGGCCTGCCGCTGGCGGATGCGCTGAGCGCCGCATCCCATAACGCCGCAGCCGCCATTGGCGATGCCACGCGCGGCGCGCTGGCGCCGGGGTTGGAGGCGGATATTGCGGTTTTCGATGCGATGATGCAGCCCGCGCGCACTTTCGTGGGCGGCACGGAGGTCTGGCGGGCATAAACGCGGCAATAGGGGAACCGCCGATCGTCTTTACAAAAGGACGGCGAACTGCTATACTGCCTCTAATGGTTACCAAATCTTCCCTACTGTCGGATAAAAAGGACGCTGTGCACGGGTGGGACCCGCTGATTCCCATCCCATGCCGACGCGGGGGAAGGGGGCGGCGGGAATGTCCGGATGGCGGTTGGAAGCGGCTGCGCGCAACCATCGGGGCATCCTGCGTGCCACCAATGAGGATAATTATTACCTGAACGGCCGCTGGATGTCCCAGGAGGCGATGGCCCACGGAGGCCGGATGCTTGGCGACAGTGAGGCGGCCTTTCAGCTATACGCCGTGTGCGATGGGCTGGGCGGCGAGGCAGGCGGTGCGCTGGCCAGCTACGAGGCGGTGCGCGGCCTGGGCGCGCTGCAGATCAGCTCACTGGAGGGCCTCAAGGAAGCGCAGCTGATGGGCGCGCTGTGCAGGCTGAGCGACCGTATCTACGCGCTGGGCGACAGCGGCAGGCACCCGGGCACCACGCTTGCGGCCTGCCTGTGGCAAAACGGCGGCATGCGCGTGCTGAACCTGGGGGATAGCCGCGTATACCGCCTGCGGGACGGCAGCCTGACCCGCCTGACCCGCGACCACAGCGAGGTGCAGCGGCTGGTGGACAAGGGGCAGCTTACGCCCTATCAGGCGCGGCTGAGCCCCCGGCGGCATCTGATCTATCAGTTTTTGGGGCTGCCGTCCACCGATACAGCGTTTGCGCCCTACCTTTCGCCGCGCATGGCGGTGCACACCGGCGATCTTTACCTGCTGTGCAGCGACGGGCTGGTGGATATGGTGGAGGATGCCGCCATCCGCTGCACGCTGCTGCGTGCCAGAACCGCCGCGCAGGCGGTGGACGCGCTGGTGCAGCAGGCGCTGGACAATGGCGGCCACGACAATGTGACCGCGCTTTGCATTCAGGTTTTCGGCCCCGGGCATATCAGCCTCCGGGCGCGGCTGGCGGCGCTGCGCTGCCGCATGCAGGGCCGCGGAGCCTGAAGGGCGCAGCATAAACCGCGGCCACGGGGGCCAGCAAGCGGCCGACAGGCCGCCCACAGGAGCGATTTGGATGTCGGATTTACCCCGCATGGTCGCTGTGGTGGGAACCAATGCCTCCGGCAAGAGCGGGCTGGGTGTGGAGCTGGCGCTGCGCTACGGCGGCGAGGTGATCTCAGCCGACTCCCGGCAGGTATACCGGGGGCTGGATTTGGGCAGCGGCAAGCTGACGCCCGCGGAGATGCGGGGCGTCCCTCACCATCTGCTGGATGTGTGCGTGCCGCCGACCCTTTTTTCAGTGGCGGATTTTCAGGAGTTGGCCTATGCTGCCGCGGACGGCATCCTCGCCCGCGACCGGCTGCCTTTTTTGGTGGGCGGCACGGGCCTGTATGTGGCCGCCGTCACGGAGGGCTACACCCTTTCGCAAACCGCGCCGGATCTGGCTTACCGCGCCGTGCTGGAAACCTTCGATACGCCCGCACTGTACCGGCAGTTGCTTGCCGCCTGCCCGGAAACGGACCTCGACCCCGCCAACCGCAACCGTGTGATGCGTGCGCTGGAAAAGTTGCACGACGGCGATCCCGGCCCCGGCCCGCGCAGCCCCCGCTACCGGGTGCTCAAGCTGGGCGTCACCTGGCCGCGCCAGACGCTGTGCGCCCGTATTGACGAGCGGCTGACCGCGCGGCTTGCGCAGGGTATGGTGGCCGAGGTGGAAGGGCTGCTGCAACAGGGCGTGCCCGCAGATTTTCTGCGTCGCCTGGGGCTGGAGTACCGCTACCTTTGCGCCTATCTGCAGGGGGAGTATGCCGACCTGCCTACGATGACCGCCGAGCTTGCGCAAGCCATCAAACGCTTTGCCAAACGGCAGATGACATGGTTCCGCCGCGATCCGGCCATCCATTGGCTGGACATGACCGGCGACCCCGTGGCCGAGGCCTGCCGTCTGGTGGATGCGTTTCTGGCGGATAGGCCGATTGCGCAGCAACAGGACGCGCAACCTTTGGCAGGGGGTTCCTTGGAGCAAAGCCCGAAGTGAAAAGGGCGCGATTCAGGGTTCACAATGGCACGAGGCTCCTCATTCATAAAAACCGCTCGCACTCCAGTCAGTGCGGGCGATTTTGTTACTATAACCGGCAGGGTTGGTCGTAGTGCACTGCATGTCCCTTTGCGTTACTTGTGCGATTTGAGGGCTATGCTGTGGCGTTGGGGTTTGGGGTTCTGATGCGGGCGTTCAACCTTCGCAGGCTGCACTGCCGTTTGCCTGCTCGTTTCACGCCCCGCCTGCGGGACGTGTGCTCTTGGACACACAAGGTACGGCAGGAGGCGCTGCCTCCTGCACTTCTATGCTTCTGTTAACAATACACAGCAATGTGTTTTGCCGCTCGCCTCATAGCGCCTGCGGCGCTGTTCGCTCGCTTTGGGGGTAACGCTGCGGCGTTGGGGTTTGGGGTTCTGACCCGGGCGTTCATGCTTTTTGGCTGTGTTGCCATTTGCATGCTTGCTTTACGCTTAGCCTGCGGGATGCGTGCTCTTGGGCACACAAGAAACGGCAGGAGGCGCTGCCTCCTGCACTGCTATGCTACTGTAAACAAATATACAGCAATGTGTGTTTGCCGCTCGCCTCATAGCGCCTGCGGCGCTGTTCGCTCGCTTTGGGAGTAACGCTGCGGCGTTGGGGTTTGGGGTTCTGACCCGGGCGTTCAAACGTCGCAGGCTGCACTATCGTTTGCCTGCTTGTTTCACGCCCCGCCTGCGGGTCGCTTTCGCCTGCGGCGAAGCGGCCACTGGCCGCACGCTTCCCTCCGGCGCCCAAGCCCCGGCAGGAGGCAGTGCCTCCTGCACCTCCATTTTGATCGCCTTGTGAAGATGGCTTCAGAGTTTACTCATCCTCATCATAGGCGCAGGGAAAGCACATTGCCGCAAGGAACCGCTGCTCAAACTGCGCGTCGCCGCCCAGCTGCACAATACGCACCGCGCGGGCAAGCGCTTCTGCCCGCTTACGCAGCCGGGTATCCAACAGCAGCATGGCCGCGCCCGCCAACGCCGCATTCCCGATGGGGCTTGACCTGGAGCCCAGCGGCGCGGGGATCAGCCCGATCGCCGCGGCGCTCTGCACCCGCAAACGGCTGCCGAAACCACCCGCCAGCAGGACGCGGCTCACCTGCGCGGCCCCAATCCCTGCCGCGGCCAGCAGGCTTTCCACCCCGGCGGCAATCGCGGCCTTGGCCAGCTGTACCGCGCGCACATCGGCGGCGGTCAGCGCCACGCTATCCCGCAGGGGGATCACGGGCGCGTCGGTCTGGCCGCTTGCGTCGATGCGGCCCGCTTCCAGCAGCGCCGCGACGGCATCCAGAAGCCCGGAGCCGCATACGCCTATGGCTTTACCCCCGCCGATCACATGCGTGCCCAGTGTGCCGCCCTCCAGCCAGACCCGGTCGATCGCGCCCCGCACACCGCCGCAGCCCTGCGAAATCTGCCCGCCTTCAAAGGCTGGCCCAGCGGCGGTAGAGGCGCCATAAAGCTGGCCCCCATGCCGCAGGAGCAGCTCGCCGTTGGTGCCGATATCCATCAGCAGCACCGTATCGGGCGCTTCGTCCAGCCCCGCGGCCAGCGCCGCGCAGGTGATATCCGCGCCGATAAAGGCAGCGGCGCAGGGCGGCAGGTAGACCGGGGTGCCTGCCAGCATGGTTTCCTCGCCAAACAGGGTATCCGCGGCGAACGGGGCGGTAGCGAGCGATTGCGGCGAGCGGCCCGTGAGCAGGTAGAGCATGGTGGTGTTGCCCGCAAGCGTCACGGCCTGCACGGCATCAACGCCCGCCTGTGCGCACGCGCCCGCGATCGCGGCCATGACCGCCTCCCGCGCCTGCCGTTGCAGGGTTGGAAGTTCGCCTTGCAGCGCCGTCGTGATGCGGCCCATCACATCCGCCGCGACGGTGGTCTGCGGGTTAAGCAGCGTATGCGCGGCCAGCGGCGCGCCGGTTTGCAGGTCGAACACGCGCGCCGCCACGGTGGTGGTGCCCAGATCCACCGCCGCGCCGTAGCGGCCGGGCATGGGCGTGCCCAGCGACGGCACGGCGGCCTCGGTTTCGGCATCGGCCCAGGTTTGCGCGGGGGGCAGGGTTACGGCGCAATCCCCCAGCAGCACGGCCTGACAGGCGAGGCGTGTGCCCAGCCTGCGCTCCGCCGCGGTCGGGGGTGAAACCGCGCCCGTGAGCGCCTGCACCGCGCACTTGCCGCACGTGCCGCGCCCGCCGCAGGGCTGGGGCAACGCAAAAGGCCCCTGCGCGAGCGCCTGCGCAAGGGTGGGCGTGCCGGTAAAGGGAAGCGCGGCGGTTTGCGTACCGCGTTGGATAGTCAGCTTGGGCATGCAGCCTCCTGCGCCGCGTGGGGCGGCGGGGTCGGGCGCCGTCAGCGCACGGTATGGGGCAGCTGCTGGTACAGGGCCAGCGTGCGCTCACGCACCTCGCCCGGCAGGCGGCTGTTGAGCCACTGCGTCAGCCACAGGCGGCTGTCGCCCTCCGGCGCGTTTGCCAGGTGGCGGGCAATCAGCCGTGCGTTTTTGGCGCGGGCGGGCATCAGCTGATAGAGCACAAACCAGTCCGCCAGCGGGCAAAGAGGGATGCGCACGCGCTGCACAAGGGTCGCGCCCTCGATGCGCCCGCTGTGAAAATCGTAACGGTACACGGCCTCCTTGCGGCGAATGGTAAAATTGCACAGCAGGTCGATATCCACCCCGGCCAGCCGCAGCGGCTCGAAGCGCTCGGTGCAGAAGACAGCGCTGGGCGCGGGCGCGCCGCGCCGTTCGGCCCCCTCGGCCAGCAGCGCCGCGGTGCCGACCCCCACGGTATCGGGGTCGATCAGCAGATCCAGATCATGAAAATCCTCGGTTACGCCGTGCAGGTACAGCAGCGCCGACGCGCCCAGCGCCCATACGGCGCGCGATGCGTTCAGGGCGCGGCCGGCCCTGGCCAGTACGGCGAGCTTCGCTTCCGGTTCCATGCGCGGTCCCCTCCCTGTGTGGAATGTCGGCTTAGGTTTAGTGTGCGGCGGCCATCCGGTAGACGGTAAACTCGTCCGCTTGCGCCAACGGTTCGGCCGCGACGGGCATGCCCAGCGCCTGGCTGAGCCATGCGCACAGCGCGTCGGTTTCGGCAGGGTCGGCCGAGGCGAGCACCAGCGGCGTACCGAGCCAATCCTGCGCGCGCAGGGCATGGCCGTCCAGCCCATAGCGGGCCAGCTGGGCGTACCAGCCGGGGGTGTGGCACGCCCAATCCCCCCAGAGGATCAGGTTGCCGGGCACGCCCGCGCTCACATCCGGCAAAAGCCGGGTATCGCGCAGCAGGTTGGGGCTGCGCGCAATCAGCAGATCGGGGTTTTGCAGCGCGAACTGCTCCAGCGCGGCCTCCCGCTGGAGGGACACGGTATCCGGCGCGCGGGTGATTTCGTAGCGCGTCTGGCGCGCCTGCAGGCCCGTGCCCAGCAGCACGCCCAGCAGGAGCAGCGCCGCCAGCCCGCGCCGCAGGAGGCCGCGCTTTGGCGGCTTGAGCAGCGCCAGGCCCAGCGTGAGCGCAAAGGCGGGCAACAGCACCGCGTCGGCCGCGCGCGCCAGCAGCCGCCCCCGCAGTGCCAGATAGAACAGAAACACCAGCGCGGCCGCGAGGGCCAGCGTGGCCGCGAGCGCCGCGCCGGGGTGGGTGCGCCGCTCGCCTAGCCAGCACAGCGCGCACAGCAGCGCCGTAATCGCCAGCGTATACAGCTGCCGGGGGTTATCGCGCAAAAAATCTGCAAGCCGCGTAACAGGCGCGGGCGCAGGCTCGTCGGCATAGGCGTCGGCCAGCGTTTGCAGCGCCTCGGTGGTCATGGCGGCGTCCATGAAAAACCAGCGCCGCGCCAGCTCTATCTCGGTCGCGTCCAGCGGGCCGGAGGCGGCCAGCGCCGGGGCGGGGTCGGTTTCAAAATCGGTGTAATCCATCAGCGCGATCCGGGCCGCGTGCCAATCCTGATCGGCCTGCAACCCGCGCGCCTGCACCACCCACAGGCGCGTTCCCACCAGCGCGGCGACGACGCATACCAGCGTAAGCGTCCCTACAAGCGCGGTGCCGCGCGCGTGAGGCGTTTTATCGCCGGGCTGGTAAAGCACTTGCCAGCCGAACACCAGCAGGATCAGCGCAAGCGCGGGCCACACGCTTTCCAGCCGCAGCAGATAGGCCGCCGCGGCCAGCAGCAGGCATAACAGCATGCCCCGCACCGCCTGCCCGCGCGTATGCGCCGTGGTCACGCTCAGCGCTTGCGCCACCGCCGCTGCGCCTGCCAGCGCTGCCGTGGTGGTGTGGTTGACGCGGCACAGCACAAAGGCGACGCAAACCGAAAGCGTAACGCAGCCCGCCGCCAGCCCCGCCAGCCACGGAAACTGCTGGCCGCGCGCCAGCTGAAACCCGGCCTTGACCAGCACCGTGGCGCTCAGCAGCAGCAGCCCCACCTGAAACAGCGAAAACCACGGCACCGCAGGGTTGCACAGCGCCAGCGCGTGCAGCGCACCGGCCAGCAGCGGGTGCATATTCATGGAAAAATCGGCCGGTACGCCGCCTTCAAACCCCATAAAGGCTTTCAGGATCAGCGCATCGTCGGAGTTTTCAAAGCGCAGGTTGCTGGCGCGCATCAGCAGCGCCAGCGTTACGGCGGTCATCACCGCGCCCGCCAGCCAGATTAGCCATGAGCGTCGCCTTTGCATGGGGGTCTTCTCCTCTCGGCGCGCGGGGGCGCGCATCGAATGCGGGGCTCAGGCGTGCGGGGCGCGCCGGGGCAGGCGCAGCCGTTCCAGCCCCAGGGCCGCGAGCACTATAAAAAGCGGCGCATACAGATACAGGTAGCGCGGCCAGTCCTCAAACAGCAGCAGATAAAGGCCCGCGCCAAACAGCGTCAGCCCCAGCGCAGCCACGGCGGGGCGGCGGCGCGTGCGGCTCAGCAGGGCGACGGCGCACAGGGCAAGCAGGCCCAGCCATACCGTCTGCTCTACGGTCACGGCCAGCGAATGCAGATCGCCAGTTGGATAGTATACGCTCCGCAGGAACCGGCTCAGCGGATCGTCGCGGCGGGTTTTTTGCTCCATCAGGTAGCTGTTGTTGGAGGCGAGCATGCCGTCCCCAAAGGCCTTATAGGTTTTGACTGCAAAGAAATACAGATTCTCTGCCAGATTACGCCCGGTTACGCGCTCCCACGCGCGCTGGAGGTTCGCCTGCCGCCGTTCCGCCAGCGTCGCAAACGAGGTGGAGTACGCCACATCCTCCGGCAGATGCCCGCCATAGGTGGTGCCGTTCATGCCCATCATCAGGTAATGCGTTTCGCTGAGCTGCTCCTGGGGGGTGGCGCTGCCCGCAAGGTAGGCGGTGGCGCCGTCCTGCCAAACGCGCCCGGGCACCGCGCCCAGCAACAGGGCAATCAGCCCGATCGCCACGCGCCGCGCGCCCGCCGCCCCCAGACGGCGCAGCGGGAACGTGCCCAGCGCGCTCACAGCCACCAGCGCGATTTCCACAATCAGCACGGTCGGCTTAATCGACGCGCCAAAGAAGCAGATCAGCGAGATCAGCCCCCATTTGGCAAAGGGCCCTTTGACCGACAGCCAGACATAGAAGGCCAGCACCGGGAACAGCAGGGCGAACACATCGGTGTAGGGCACCGTCATGGTCATGCTCAGCGCTAGCCAGACCGTGCACAGCCCAAGCGCCCCAAGGCGGGCAAAGCGGCTGCGCGTAAGCCGCCGTACGCAGGCCAGCGTGAGCTGACACGCCAGGTTGGCAAGGACGGCCCCCAGATACGGCAACACCGCGTAGGGCACCGCCAGTTTAAGCGACTCTGCCATCCAGAGGGGCAACGCCAGCAGCAGGGTCAGCGGCGCGTTGTTGGGGCACAGGCGGTAGTAGGCGCCGTCCACGGTCAGCCCCTTCGCCAGCTGCTCCGCGCCGCCGTAGACGTTGCTCACATCCCAGCCCGCATAAAACCACACGGCATGGGCCACCACCAGTTGTACCCCCAATAGGAAAAGAAAGTACACGGCAACCAGCCAGCGCCCGGCGCCCCAGCGGGGCGCGCGCCGCGCGCAGAAATGCCGCAGCGCAACCAAAAGCGTGATGCACGACAATGCCAGAGGCAACAGCACGCGGTTTGCAAGCAGCCACGGCTGCGAATAGGCAAACAGGAACTTTTCCTGCCAGAGCACCAATAGCCCCAACACCAACACCAGCAGGACCCCAGCCGTTACGGAGAGTACGGCGTACCTCCGCGTGCCGTCGGCCCGGACTTGAGTATGCAAACAAACGCCTCCCTGCGTGCGGTATGCTTCGGATGATACGGCCGAATAGAACGCCATTCCGTACACGAAGGTAACACAAACCGGCAGGAGTGTCAAGCACAGCAGGTTGTGCGCGGGCTTGGCAACGCGGGGCCTTGCGTGCTATACTGGGGTGCAGGTGCGCGGTGCCCCCGCGTACGCGCAAAGGGTTCGAAGGGATGGCTACCCCATGTGTAAAACTTATGCTCTGTTTGACTTTGACGGAACGCTGATCCGCGGCGATTCCATCCTGCTTTTATGCCGCTACGCTTTTCAGAAGGGGCTGATGAGCCGCCGCCAGCTGGCGGCCGGGCTGTGGACGGCCGTGCTGTACGGCCTCAAGCTCTGCCCCGCCGTGCGCGCCAAGGAGCGCGCGCTGCGCTTTCTGGCCGGGCTGCCCGCGGCGCGGGTGGAGGCGATTGCCCGCGACTTTTGCGATACGGTGCTGCGCCCGCGCCTCCGCCCCGAGGGGCTTGCAACCATTGCCCGCCATAAGGCCGAGGGGCGCGTGACGCTGCTGGTTTCGGCCAGCTCTACCTTTTACCTGACGTTCATGGTGCCCGCGCTGGGCGTGGACGATCTGATTGCCACCCGCTTTGACCCTGACGCGGACGGCGTGTTTCGCGGGCAGGTGTGCGGCGATAACTGCCGCGGGGTGCAGAAAGCCCTGCGGCTGGCCGAGTATCTGGCTGCCAAGGGCGATCGGCTGGATGTGGATAACTCCTACGCCTACGGCGACAGCTACGGCGATCTGCCCATGCTGCGCCTGTGCGCCCATCCGGTGGCCGTAAACCCCAAGCGCCGCCTGTGGCGCGCCTTGCGCGGCCTGCCCGGGGTGGAGCGCGTCCATTGGAGCGAACCCGAACCCAACGCCTGAGGCCGGAAGGCTCTGGCGGCGACCCCCTGCGGAGGTGAGCGGGATGAACTTTGCGCGTGCCGACGAGCTGATGCGTCAGGCGGTTACCGACCGGGTGTTTCCATCGGCGGTGCTGCTGGTGGGCCGGGGGGAGAAGGTGCTCTTCCGCCGCGCTTACGGACGGCTGGGGCCCGAGGAAAACGAGCCCCTCACAAACGAACAGACGCGCTTTGACCTGGCGTCCGTCACCAAGCCGCTGGTGACCGCCATGCTTGCCCTGCGCGCGCTGGAAAGCGGCAAACTGTGCCTGTGGGATAAGCTGGGCACCTTTATTGAGGCGCCTGCCGATAAGCGGGAGCTGACCATCCGCCAGCTGCTGACGCACACGGCGGGCTTCCCCGGCGGGCTGCACCTGTGGCGCATGACCGACGACCCTGCCCGCGCGACGGAGCTGATCCTGAACGCGCGGCTGACCGCGCCGCCGGGCGCACGCGTGCAATACTGCTGCGCGGGGTACCTGCTGCTGGGGCAGCTGCTGGAATGCCTGTACGGACAGCCGCTTTCGGAGCTGGCGGTGCAGGAAGTGTTCTGGCCGCTGCGCATGTCGCGCACCGGCTACCGCCCCACGGGCGAGAACATCGCCCCCACCGAGCGGCAACCGGACGGCACCCTGCTGCGCGGCGTGGTGCATGACGAGAACGCCCGTTTTCTGGGCGGCGCGGCGGGCAATGCCGGGGTATTTTCCACTGCGGACGATCTGGCGCTTTGGCTGCAAATGCTGGCCGCCGAAGGCCAGCTGCCGGACGGTACACGCTATTTATCGGCGCCCACGGTGCGCCTCGCGCTGCGAAACCACACCGAGGGGCTTTTGCAGGCCCGGGGGCTGGGGTTCTACCTGCCGTGGTATGACGATGGGTACACCGGCGATCTGTTCCCCCGCACAACGGTTGGGCACACGGGCTTTACCGGCACCAGCGTCACGCTGGAACCGGAGGAGAAGCTCTATGTGGTTCTGCTGGCCAACCGCGTGTGCCCTACGCGGGATTCCACCGCCATCTACCGCGTGCGGCGGCTGGTGCATAACGCCGTGTACGCCGCCAAGGGCTGAAACACCAAACGGAAGGGGATGCCCCAATGCGCATTGCGCTGATCGCCGACCTGCACGGCAACTGGCCCGCCACCCAGGCGCTGGAGCGCGACCTTGCCCGCCGGGGCGCGGATCGCCTCTACTGCCTGGGGGATCTGGTGGGCAAAGGCCCTTCAAGCGACCGCACGTTCGATTGGGCGGTGGCTAACTGTGACCTGATCCTGGGCGGCAACTGGGATTTTGGCGTGGGGTACCGCCAGTACGCGCCCGATGATTTTTACTGGCGGCAGCTGGGCGAAAAGCGGATGGAAACGCTGCGTAACCTGCCGCTGGAAAAGACGCTCACGCTGAGCGGCCGCCGTATCCGGCTGTTCCACGGCCGACCGGTGATGCGCACGCTGGTAACCGCCCAGCATGATGCGCAGACGATCGACCCCTTCTTTACCGATTGCAACGGCTTCCGCTGTGATTGCGTGGGCTGTGCCGACGCGCACCGGCAGGCGCTGCGGATGCTTACGCCGGGGCTGTTTTTTAACTGCGGCAGCGTGGGCAACGCACTGGGGGAGCCGCTGTGCTGTTATGCCCTGCTGGAGGGGGATGTGCAGGATGCCGGGGCAGCGCTGGAGGTACGGCTGCTGACGCTGCCCTATGACCGGGCCCGTGCGGTGTCGGATGCGCAGGCGACCCCGCAGGTACCGCGGATTGATACGTATATCCGCGAGGTGCAGACCGGCCTGTATAGCCGCTGAAGGGGAGAGAAGGACAGAGAGCTGTTCATTGCATAGCCCCCGCCGCAGCGGAAAAGGGTCAAGGGCGAAAGCCCTTGTCAGGGTGCAGGGGTGAAACCCCTGCGTCCCCCGGATTCACCCTAAAAACGTAGCGCGCGAACAGCGCCAAAGGCGCTATGAGGCGCGCGGGTGCGGCTCACGGCCTGAACCCTTCCAAAGTCAAATAGCACAGGCCGGGGCGATCGCCCCGGCCTTGTTGGTTGCATTCAAGAGCCTTGTTCCGCCCTATACGGGGAAGGATACGGTAGCTAACCGACTTCTACCGCTAGCATAGGGCTGGTGTCCGCCCCCGCGCGCCTCATAGCGCCTGCGGCGCTGTTCGCGCGCTGCGCGCGCTCGCTGCGGCTGGGCCAAAGGGTTTCACCCTTTGGAAACCTGTCAAGGGCCAGCGGCCCTTGACCCGGTTCCGCTGCGGCGGGCGCAAGGTACATTCCATAATGCAAGCAAAGCGCTTTCCCCGCGCGCCTCATAGCGCCTGCGGCGCTGTTCGCGCGCTGCGCGCGCTCGCTGCGGCTGGGCCAAAGGGTTTCACCCTTTGGAAACCTGACAAGGGCCAGCGGCCCTTGACCCGGTTCCGTTGCGGCGGGTGCAAGGTACATTCCATAATGCAAGCAAAGCGCTTTCCCCGCGCGCCTCATAGCGCCTGCGGCGCTGTTCGCGCGCTGCGCACTCTCGCTGCGGCTGGGCCAAAGGGTTTCACCCTTTGGAAACCTGACAAGGGCCAGCGGCCCTTGACCCGGTTTCCCGCTGTCCCCATTCCGCCCTCAGCTGAAATCCACGGGCAGGTCGGTATCGGCAAAGGGATCCTCGCCCGTTTCGCCCAGCCCGCGGTAATCGGGGCGGCGCGCCGGGGTGGGGGGAAGGTCGTTCAAATCCTTGGGCGGCTCCACAATGTGGATGTCCAGAATACGGTCGTCATAGGTGATGGTGGCGGATTCGCCCGGGCGGGTCATGGCCAGCACCTCGGTTTGCGGGGTGCGCGCCCGCCGCGCAAAGTCGATGGCCACCTCGGGGCGATCCTGCCAGTGCATGGGGATGAACAGGCGCGGCTTCTTCGTCAGGATAAAGTGATTGGCGCCCGCGTCGTACAAAAGACCCTGCCGTGGGTCGACGGGAAACATGGCCAGATCGATCTGCCCAGAGGGGATTGGCTCGCAGGCGGTGTAGAAGGCTTCCTCGGCGGCTTCGATTTCCCGCAGGGAGCTTTCCTGCCGCCAGTGCCACAGGTTCAGGTCGCCCGCGTGGAAGATGCGCATGCCGTAGGCGGTCACTAAAAAGCTCACGCCCAGGTCGGTGCTGTCAAACGCCTGAACGCTGATGTCCTGGCTGAGCGTCAGGGTATCCAGCGGGGCGACGCGGCGGCCGCGCTTGCCAATGGGCAGGTCGGCACTGACAATGTATTGGATGTTGGGCACGTCGTTGCGCCAATCGTACACCACGGGGTCCAGATGGTCGGGATGCGCGTGGCTGATGAAAACGTAGACCTGTTCAAACGCCTTGAGGATGCTCCGGTTTAACCTGCCAACCTCGGATAGCCGCCTGTTTTCACCCTCCCAGTAGTCGAACACCAGCAGGCTGCTTCCCACCCGGATGGAGAACCCGCTGTTGTAATGATATGTAACCTTGAGCTGTTTTTGCACAAAAAAAACCTCCATCATCATGAAAACGTCGTAACATTCTGCACCCTTCTGCTTTCGGGTTTACAAAATATTACAAATGATTGCTCATGAGTCAAGCGGCTTGCCGTTGCGCCCGACCGGCCCTTAAAAAGCGAGGCGGCCCGCAACGTTCAACGAAGTATAGCATATTCACAACGCAATGTCAACAATCTGGTCATAGCCCGTCATGTTCCCTCCACAATTTCGTCATATTTACCGAGCTATGCCGGGGGTGCGCTCCACCGTGGAGGGGCGTGGCAGCCCTTCCTGATGCGCCGCGTGCCACCAGGCGCCCGCCCCGGCAACCTGCGGCGGTTGCCGCACGGGCCTGCCCCATGGTATAATACAATACAGGACTGCCGCACGCCGCCCCCGGCTGCACGCGGCTGGCACAACCAAGGAAACGGAGTGACCCTTGCATGGCCGTCAAACCGATCCTGCTGATTATGGCCGCGGGGATGGGCAGCCGCTACGGCGGGCTCAAACAGATGGACCCCGTCGGGCCGGATGGGGAGTTTATCCTGGACTATTCGCTTTTCGACGCGCGCCGCGCCGGTTTTGGCCGCGCGGTGCTGGTCATCAAACGGGAAAACGAAGAGGACTTCCGCCGCCTGCTGGGCAGCCGCGTGCGTATGCCGTTCAGCTTCGCCTATCAGGAGCTGACCGACCTGCCCGCCGGGTACGCCGTGCCGGAGGGGCGCAGCAAGCCGTGGGGTACGGGGCATGCGGTGCTGGCCGCCCGCGCGCAGATCGACGCGCCCTTTTGCGTGATTAACGCGGACGATTATTACGGCGCCAAAGCGTTCCAGCTGGCGTACGATGCGCTGGCCCGCGTGCAGGGCGACTGCGATTTTTCCATGGTGGGCTACCACCTGACCAACACCCTGAGCGCGAGCGGCAGCGTTGCGCGCGGCGTGTGCGAGGTGGATGCCGACGGGATGCTGCAAGATATCAACGAGCGCACGCATATCATCTCCACCGTCGACGGCCCGCTGATGAGCGAGGACCTGCAAACCTATACCCGGCTGGACCCGCAGACCATCGTGAGCATGAACCTGTGGGGCTTCCCCCGCGCGATGATGGATCGGCTGGCCGAGGCCTTCCCCGCGTTTCTGGACACGGCGCTCAAGGAAAACCCGGCCAAGGCGGAGTTCTTTCTGCCCTTTGCGGTGGACGCGCTGCTGCGCGCGGGGCGTGCCCGCGTGACCGTGGCCGCCACGCCGGATCGCTGGTACGGCGTTACCTACCGGGAGGACCGCCCCGGCGTAATCGAGGCATTGCAGAGCATGACCGACGCGGGGCTTTACCCCCGGCCGCTGTGGCGCGCGTAACGCCGCGCCTGTAAAAACCCGCCCGCGCGGGCATAACCGGCAGGGGTGCGCCGTTGTATAACCGGGGTTTGCGCGCTAAGCCGCCCCCAGCCGAAAGGAGCCGCCATGCGTCAGAAGCCGAGCATTACAACCCTCCTGCTCTGGGTGGCCCTCGCAGCCTGCTGCGTGGGCATTTACCTGCTTGCGCCGGGCACGATGGACGCATATACCTCGCTTGACCGCGAGCGCAACGCCACGCCCACCCCCACCGCCAATACCGCCAGCATGCTGATGGTAACGGCCGACCCGGCCAACACCCCTGCCGCGACGGCGCTGGTGCTCAAGCTGGGCACCGCTGGCGACGAGGTAACCCGCCTGCAGACCCAGCTCAAGACGCTGGGTTACTATACCGGCGAGGTGGACGGGCAGTACGGGCAGGCCACGGCGCTGGCGGTCAAGCTTTTCCAGAACCAGCAGGGGCTGATTGCCGACGGGCTGGCCGGTGCGGACACGCTTGCATCGCTGTACGGCGGCAAGGCGGATTATTACATCCCCACGCCCACGCCTTCGCCCACGCCCTCCAAGCTGAGCAAGGGGGATCAGGGCGACGCCGTCAAGAGCCTGCAGCAGCGCCTGAAGGATTTGGGCTATTACGCCGGCGGCGTGGATGGCGATTACGGCGGCGGCACGCAGGAGGCCATCCGCCTGTTCCAGAGCCAGAACGGGCTGGATGTGGACGGCGTATGCGGCAGCGCCACCATGGCCGCGGTGTTCGCCTCCGATGCGCCCGCCGTGCAGGTTACCCCTACGCCGGACCCCGCGACGATGCCGCTGCTGGTAAACCGCGACCATCCGGTGCCGCAGGATTATCAGCCCAGCGATCTGGTGGGGTTGCGCAACACCCTGCCGTCCAGCCTGGTATACGTTAAGGGCAGCGAAATTCAGGGCAACCGCGAGGCGGTGGACGCGCTCAAGGAGATGTTTGAGGCCGCCAAGGCCGACGGTATCACCGGCTGGCAGATCAGCGCCGGGTACCGCAGCTATGCGTACCAGAAGAAACTGTTTGACGACAAGGTGCAGGAGTACCTCAAGGATGGGCGCACCAAAGCCTCGGCCGTGAGCGCCACGCAGCAGACCGTGGCCGACCCCGGCACCAGCGAGCACCATACGGGCCTCGCGTTTGATATTACGGTGGCCGATACGATTTTCAAGGGCACCAAGCAGCAAATCTGGCTGCACAAAAACTGCTGGGATTATGGGTTTATTGTGCGGTATCAGGAGGGCAAGGAAGCCATTACCGGCTTTACCGCCGAGGTGTGGCATATCCGGTATGTGGGGGTGCAGCACTCCGTGGTGATGCGGGATAAGGGCTGGTGCCTGGAGGAATATTTGCAGGCCATGGGCGAAACCTGAGCAAGTGGAAAATAGGTGTAAGGGTAGAATCACAAGCCCCCCGCCGCAGCGGAGAGGGGTCAAGGGCGAAGCCCTTGTCATGGTGCAGGGGTGAAACCCCTGCGTCCCCCGGATCTACCCCAAAAAAGTAGCGCGCGAACAGCGCCGAAGGCGCTATGAGGCGCGCGGGTACGGCTCATGGCCTGAACCCTTCCAAAGTGAAACAGCACAGGCCGGGGCGATCGCCCCGGCCTTTCTGGTTGTATTCAAGAGCCTTGTTTTGCCCTATACGGGGAAGGAGATGGCACCTAACCAGCTTCTACCGCTTGCATGAGGCAGGCTTCTATCCCCGCGCGCCTCATAGCGCCTGCGGCGCTGTTCGCGCGCTGCGCACTCTCGCTGCGGCTGAGGGCATGGGCTTCGCCCAAACCTACCAAAGGGTTTCACCCTTTGGAAACCTGACAAGGGCCCTTGGCCCTTGACCCCCTTTTTGCTTTCATGCGGCTTATTTCTATCCCCGCGCGCCTCATAGCGCCTTTGGCGCTGTTCGCGCGCTGCGCACTCTCGCTGCGGCTGAGGGCATGGGCTTCGCCCAAACCTACCAAAGGGTTTCACCCTTTGGAAACCTGACAAGGGCCCTTGGCCCTTGACCCATTTTTACTGATCTTCTCCGCCCCGGCGCGTGATACACATCTCATAGCGCTGTGCCAGCGTCATCGGCGCGAAAACCGGAGCCGGTACCAGCGGTAACCCCGCGTGGCAGCGCAGCATGGCATTCACAAAATCATACCCCGCCAGCAGGCTGAACCCAACCCCGCCTGAAAAGCGGGGGTTGACCTCTAAAAAGCGGTAGGTATCCCCACGGCGGATAAACTCCATATTGACCACGCCCACCAGCCCTACATGGGCCAGTATGCCGCGGCACACCGCGTCCAGCGGATGGGCGGGGCAGATTTCCACCGCGGTGCCAAGCCCGTTCACAGTGCGCAGGCGCTCCCGGCGGGTCAGGGTAACCGTGTTGCCTTGCGCATCGCGGGCGCAATCGACGGTGTATACGTCGCCGGGCCAATAGGGCTGGAGGATGTAATCCGCCCGCTGGCTGAGCGCCAGGGTAAGCGCCTGCGCATCGTCCGCCACCTGTTGGGCCTGACTGCTGCGGCCCCGCAGGGGTTTGAGCAGCAGCGGGTAGGGCGGCTCCGCCGGGAGGGTTTCGCGCGTCCATGTGGGGATCACGTCGCACAGCCCCGCCGCATCCAGCGATTGCGCCATGCGCAGCTTATCGCGGCAAAGGTCGGCCACGGCGGGTTCGGGGCAGCAGACGGTCGCGCCCAGCGCTGCAAAGGCAGGCTTACGGGTGCAAAGCACGTCCACCTCCACGTCGGTCAGGGGCAGGATAGCCTGGATGCCGTAGGCGCGCACGGCGTCCAGCAGCGCTGCGGTGTAGGCCTCCGCATCGGTGGCCGGAGGCACGTTCAGGAACGGTTCCATCTCCATGGCGTTCACGTTCCAGGCGCGGGGATAAATATCGCAGCCGAGCACCCGGCAGCCCGCGGCGGTCAGGGCCGTATGGGCAGCATGCGCCGCGGCGGAGCCTATGGCGGTCAGCAGTACGGTCGGCATCGGAAAACCCTCCCTTGCGTGAGTGGGGCGCGGCGGCGGTCAGGCGGCGGGGTCGGCGTCGGGCGCGGGGCGGCTGCGCAGGGCGCGCGCCATGTCCAGCACCCCCCGGTAGGCTTCGGGCTTGAACAACACAGACAGCCCCCCGTACACCGCCACCCCTACGGCTGTTTGTACCAGCAGCCGCCACAGCGGCGCAAGCGGAATCAGCCCGGCGGCCCAGACGGCTGCGCCCATCAGCGCGGTGAGGCCCAGCGAAGGCAGCAGGTCGCGCACCTGCTCCAGATAGCGATACCCCAGCAGCCGTTTGTTGGGGGCGGCGTTTACAAAGGTGGCGATCAGCGTACTGACAACGCTGCCGCCCGCCACCACCAGCACATCGTGAAAGCAGAACAGCGATATGGCCAGAATCGCCAGCCCGTAAGCCTTCTTAATCACTTCCAGCCGCAGGAACACATCGCTGCGCCCCATGGCATTGATGGCCTGCAAATTGCTGGTGTGCACGGGGTAAAAGGCAAAATCGGCGCAGCAGATCCACAGAAACGGCACGCAGGGAAGCCACTTATCCGTCAGCAGCAGCCGGATGAGCGGGTCGGCCACCAGCGCCAGCCCCGCCATCATCGGAAACACCAGGTAGGAGCTGGCCATGATCGCCCGCCGCGTCATGGCCTTCATGCGGTCGCGGCGTTCCTGCTCGCCGGAGAGTACCGGCAGCATCACGCTCTGGATGGAACCGTTGACGTTGTTCATCACCAGTTCCGGAAACTGCCGCCCGCGGTTATAGTAGCCCAGCTGCGGCTTGTCGAACACGCGGCCGATCACCAGCGTGCGCAGGTTGTTGTAGAGGGTTTCAATCAGGCTGGACACCAGCAGCTTCCACCCGAAGGAGAACAGCCCGCGTACCTTGTTCCAGGAAAACAGCAGCCGGGGCCGCCACGGCACCGTAAACAGCAGGATCACGCACACCGCCACCTGATTGACCAGCTGCTGCACGATCAGCGCCCACGCGCCCGCGCCCGCCGCCGCCATCGCGATGCCGGCCGCGCCGGAGAGCACGTTGGCCGCGATGCTGGCCCACATGAGCTTGTGAAACGACATCTGCCGCGCGATCACGGCCTGCTGTACGGAGTTGAGCGCCCCGGGCAGCAGCACCAGCGCGAGCACGCGCATTAGCGACGTCAGCTCCGGCTGGCGGTAAAATGCGGCGATCAGCGGCGCGGTTACGTACAAAAGCGCGTAGCAGCCCGCGGCGATGCCCAGGCTCAGGTAAAACACGCTGGACAGGTCGGTTTCGTCCACCTGCAGGCGCTGCACCAGCGCGGTGTTCAGCCCGCTTTGCACAAACACGCGCGAAAGGCTGATGAACACCGTCAGCAGCGTGAGCACGGCATAGTCCGTGGGGTCCAGCAGGCGGGCCAGCACGATGCCCACCAGAAAGCTGATGCCCTGCGTGCCTGTGCTTTCCGCCAGCTTGAAGAGGAAGGAACGGCCCGCCGTGCGTTTGGTGGTTTCGCTCAAGGCTGTGGCTCCTTTCCGGCTTTCAGGCCAGCAGGATATCGCAGATGCGGTCTACCGTGGCAAGGTCCAGATCGGCGTACAGCGGCAGGGTGAGCACCTGTTCGCTGGCGCGCAGGGCGACGGGCGTGGCCTCAGGGTCGAAGCGCCCGGCGTAGCATTGCAGCGCGGTGGTCAGGGGGTAAAAATACTTGCGGGCGAAAATATCCTGCGCGGCCAGCCGGGCAAAAGCCTCGTCCCGCGTCAGGTGGAAATCTTCAAAAAACACGGGCAGGTAGGCGCAGTTATCATCGGTGTGCTCGGGGCACAGGCGCAGGCCGGGCACCCCGTCCAGCCGGGTATGATAACGGGCGCACACGGCGCGGCGCTTGTCGATCTCCCCGGCCAGGTGGCGCAGGTTGCATAGGCCCATCGCGGCCTGCACCTCGTTCATCTTGGCGTTGCCGCCCACCGATATAGCGGTTTCCGGCCCGGTAATGCCGAAGTTGCGTTCCAGCCGCAGCGCGTCGGCCAGCGCCGCGTCACGGCAGGCGACCGCGCCGCCCTCAATGGTGTGGAATACCTTGGTGGCGTGAAAGCTGAACATGGCCGCGTCGCCAAAGGCGGCCGCGCTGCGGCCCCCGTGCGTGGCCCCGAAGGCGTGCGCCGCGTCGTAGAGCAGGCGCAGGTGATAGCGGTCGGCCAGCGCGGCCAGCGCGTCCACATCGCAGTAGTTGCCGTACACGTGCACCGGTAAAAGCGCGGTGGTGCGTTCGGTAATCAGCGGTTCCACACAGGCGGGGTCTAGCGTCAGGGTGTCGGGGCGCACGTCGGCAAACACCGGCGTAACCCCGCAGCGCACCAGCGCGTGCGTGGTGGAGGCAAACGTAAACGGCGTGGTGATCACTTCGCCGCTGAGGCCCAGCGCGCGCACGGCGGCTTCCAGCGCCAGATGGCCGTTGGAAAACAGCACCACATGGGGCGCGTCCAGATACGCGCGCAGGGCGGCTTCCAGCGCAAGCGCCTTTTCGCCGTTGTTGGTCAGCCAATGGCTGTCCCACAGGCCGCGAATCTCGGCGCAGAACTCCTCAAACGGAGGCATGGAGCTGCGCGCAACTTGAATGGACACAGGCAACCTTCCCTTCTTTCCGGTAAAAGCGGGGCGGGGATTTCAGGCGTGCGGAGCGCGGCGCAGGCGCGCGCGCAGGGTGCGCAGCGCGTCGTCCGGCAGGCAGGCCTTCAGGCGGCACACAAGCCGCCGGGGCAGGGGCAGCGCGCGGTACACGCGCCGCGCCTCCGGCTGCCGCAGCAGTGCGCGGGTCGGGGTGGCATACAAAAGCACCCGCAGCTGCGCATCGCGCAGGCGTTGCAGCTCGGCCTGACAGCGCTCGCCGCACAGCGTCTGCACATCTGCAAGCATCCGCAGGGTTTGCGCGCAGCGTTCGCGCGTGCGCGCGGCCGGCTCCGCGCCCCAGCGGGCCATGGCGCTGCTGGCGGTGTTCAGGCGGTACAGGCAGGTATCGGCGGGCAGGTACACGGCAAAACCCACGGCGGTCAGCATCAGCTTGAGGCGCAGATCGCCGTAGGGGCAGGGCGCGGTAAGCATCGCGGGCGGGATGGCCTCCAGCGCCGCACGCGGGAACACGAACGATGCCGTGGGGATAAACGTGAGGTGCGTGAGCCGCCCTAGATGGTACACGGCGGTATCGGCGGCAAGCCAGGCGGCCTCCTCCGGGTAATAGGGCAGGAAGGGGCGATCCGGCGCGCGGCCGGAAACGTCGCGCACAGTCGCGTTGGTAAAGCAGAAGGTCGCGCCCGGGTGCGCACGCAGGCATTCGATCTGCCGGGCGAGCTTATCGGGATCGGTCCAGGCATCGTCGCCTTCGCACAGGGCGATATACTCCCCCGTGGCGCGGGGGAAGTTGAAGGTGGCATCCATCGCTACGCCCTTGCGGTACTGGTTCTCGGTTTCGTACAGCGGCTTGACGGTATCGGGATAGCGATCGGCATACCTTTGCAGCAGCGCCTGCGTGCCGTCGGTGGAGGCGTCGTCATGTACCAGAACCTCCACGCGCACGCCGCGCTGCATCAAAAACCCGTCCAGCGCCTGGGCAAGGGTCGCGGCGTGGTTGTAGGTAACGCAGCAAATGCTGACCAACGGCTCCATGCACGGCCCTCCCAAGTCTGCGCGGGTGCGCGATTCTTTTTGATGGCATACGCCTGTGCCGGTGCTATCCCTCTGGGTAAAGTTTGCGTTAGGTACGCGATTGTTCGATGGCACACTTTTGTGCTGGTGTCATCCATGTGGGGGTCGATGCTTACGATGGTTGCACATTTCTGTGTTAGTGTCAACGTTTCAGTACAGAGATTTACACGGGTACCTTGGCGTTGGTGTCACTCCTGCGTGGTAAAATCTTAAGCGAGCAACACATTTCTGTGATGGTGTCAATGCTTCGAGGGTAAAAAACTACACGGGTTTGCGATGATCCGATAGCGCACCTTGGTGTTGGGATCATCCCTGTAAAATCCAACCCTGCGCGGGCGTGCGTATCGCCGCAGGACGTTGTGCTTTACAGAAACACCAGCAGCAGGGTGCCCGCGGTCAGCAGCCCCAGCCCCAGCCCCGCGCGAAGGCTCAGGCGCTCGCCCAGCACCAGGCGGGAGAACGCGATGCTGACCAGAATGCTCAGTTTGTCGATGGGCACGACCACGCTGGCAAGCCCGGTTTGCAGCGCGCTGTAATAACACAGCCACGACGCGCCGGTGGCGATGCCGCTCAGGCCCAGAAACAGCAGGCTGCGCCGATCCACATGCCGCACAGCGCCGCCTTTGCCGCGCCCCCACACAATGGCCCAGGCCAGTGCCAGCACCACGCAGGTGCGGATGGCCGTACCCAGCGTGGAGGGAACGCCCTCGATGCCGATCTTGCCCAGAATGCTGGTCAGGCTGGCAAACACCGCCGAGCCAATGGCGTATAAAAGCCACGCGGGGCGGGTCGCTTTGGGCTGCACGGCGGCGGGCGCGGCTTGCGCCGCAGCGGGCGCGCGTTGCACCATCAGGTACGCGCCGCCCCCGATGCACACCATCGCCACGAGCTGTAAAAGGCCCAGCGGTTCGCCCAGCAGCAGGAAAGCCAGCAGCATCGTCAGCACTGTGGAGGATTTATCCACCGGGGTTACCTTGTTCACATCCCCCAGTTGCAGGGCGCGAAAGTAACACAGCCACGACGCGCCCGTGGCAAAGCCGCTGAGCGTCAGGAACAGCCATGTGCGCCCCGATACGGTCGGCAGGCTGGGCAGCGCCCCGGCAACCCAGGCCATTAACCAGGAAAACACCAGCACCACGACGGTGCGCAGCGCCGTAGCCACATCGGTGTCGGTATCCCGCACGCCAATCTTGGCCAGAATGGCCGTGATGCCCGCAAACAGCGCCGAGCCGAAGGCCAACAGCATCCACATGCCGCCATCCCCTCCCCTGTGCGAAAAATCCGGAAAACGACAACGGGCCGCCCCTGCGAGCGGCCCGGCCTGTGGTGCGGGCAGCGGGACTCGAACCCGCACGCCGGAGCGAAGGATTTTAAGTCCTTTGTGTCTGCCATTCCACCATGCCCGCCGCACACCGCCCATTCTACCACGGATGCGGGGGCTGCGTCAATCGGCGGGGAAGGGCGCGCTGTGCGCCCGGGTTTTTGTCTGGGGGAGGTCGCTACCGCCGTATCAGGGCCTCGGCTTCGGCTTGCGCACCGTCCGGCACGGGCCGGTCGGCTTCGTCTTCAGGGCGCAGCAGCAGGGGGCGCAGCGCCGCGCTCAGCCGCGCGGCCAGCAGACCGCCCGCCAGCGCCAGCGCGCCGCAGGCCCAGGCTGTCAGCTCGCCGAAAAAGCGGGTGCGAATCAGCTCCGGGCTGCGCAGTTCAATCAGCGCCGCCTGTTTTTGCCACACGGCCCAGAAGGCGGCGGAGATGTCGTTGGGCTCCACCAGCACCTTGGGGATCCATTCCGGAAAGGTGTACACCGGCTCGATCAGCAGCAGGAACAGCCGCGTAAAGGCAAACGCGCACATCGCGTAGCCCAGCAACAGCGGCAGCGCCCGCGCCGTAAGCCACGGCGCAAGCCGCAGAGCGTAATGCTCCCGCATGCGCAGGCGCCACGCGCGGTACAGCCGCCGGGTCAGGGCGTTGCACAGGCGCACCGCAAACAAAAGCGCCATCAGCCCAAACGCGCAGCAGACCATGCGCAACGGCAGCGCCGCGTGCATGGTTTCCTTGGGGAGGCTGATGCAGGTCCCCTGCGTGCTCAGCGCGGCGGTGGCGGTTTCAAACGCAGACCAGCCGCCCGCGCCCGGGATGGGGGCGGTCTGGACGCACAGAGCGGTCATTTCCACCGAGGCGTGTTCCATGGCGCGGTAGGGCACATACAGCGAATACTCGCGCCGGTCGCCCACATGGCGGCTGTCGTTCACAATGCCGACGATGCGGTAGCTCTGCCCGCCCAGCAGCAGGGTGCGGCCCAGCGGCTCGGCATAGTTATACAGCGCCACGGCCAGCTTTTCGTCTACCAGCGCCACACGCGTGCCGGTTTGAAATTCTTCCGGATACAGGAGCCGCCCGCCCTTGAGCAGGATGGGCTTGAGGGCGTAAGCCCCGTCGTCCAGCGCTTCCAGCCGCGCGGTTACGGCGGTCGCGCCGTCCACATTGGCTTGGACGGATACGCCGTCGGCTACGGCGTAGAGGGTGGTTTTTTCACATGCGCCCTCCAGCTGCTCGTTCAGCGCATCCATCCGCAGGCGGGCGTCGCGCAGGCCGTCGTTGGCGGCCTTGCTGCCCGTGGCGGCCGTAGTCGGCGCGGGCGCGGCCCACAGGTACTGGTACTGCGCCGGGATGGCGGCCAGCGAGAAGTATGCGTACAGCGCGAGGACGGTGGCCGCCAGCAGGAGCGCCAGCGGCGGGCCCAGCCGGTTGCGCGCAAGGAATGCCCGCATGGGCTCCGCCTCCTTTACTCGGTGTATTCCATGACGGGTTTGCCGTCTTCCACGGTGCGGTCGGCCCGCTCGATTATGCGCTGGTAGCTCAAATCCTCCTGAATGCTCACGGCCTTATCGCCCCGGTCGATCACGGTCACGGTTGTTTTCTTGGCGATCATGCCGCCGCTGCTCAGGAAGCCGCCGCCGCTGTAATCCACAACGAACACGTAGTCGTTGCCGTCCCCTTCGCTGCGCAGGGCGCTGGCGGGGATCAGCGTGGCGTTTTTCTTGGAGCGGAACACGATGCTCACTTGCATGCTGCCGTCGCTCAGCAGCTGGCTCATGCCGCCTGCTGTGCGCAGGATATCGTCGTTTAAGGCAATCTCGGCATACTTGCGGCCGTCGGTGCCGTTTACGACGTCGGTCACCTTGGTTTTGAGGGTTTCATAATCGCCCGCAACCTCGACTTTTGCGCCGTCGGCCACGTCTTTTTTCAGGTCGGTAATATCGGCGCGCAGGCAGGGCATATCGTCCTTTTTGGCGATGGTGTAGGCGGTGGTTTTGCCGTCGTAGCCGGCGCCCTCCTTCACATCCATGCTGACGATGTACCCGGCGCTTTCGGCCTTGACGGTGGTCAGATTCTTCTTGGCGTCCAGCAGCTCCACCATATCGTCGCTGATGTCGCGCATCTCCTTAATAATGGCGTTGCGGTCGTTGATGTACTTAAACACCTCGTCTGTCACCTTGATGCGCTTGTTTTCATAGCTCTGGTAGAACGCATCGCGCGCCGTGCTGAAGGTGGCCTTGGCCGTCACGGCGCGGTCGATCAGCGAGAGCAGGTTGGCGGTGGCGTTTTTCTGCTTGGCGATCGCGGCCCACGTTTCCTGGTCGAAGGTCAGATCGACCCCCTCGGCGGCGGCGGCGAGGCGCGCGTCGCTTTCGGCGGCAGTCAGGGCGTCCTGCGCATCCAGCATGGTATCGTAAAGCTCGTTGCGCTTGCTCTGCTTGCTGGATTTGCGGTTGGCAATGTCCAGATCGATCAGCTTCTGGCCGGCGGTCTTGTACTTGTCGCGCAGATCCTTTTCCTTGGTGTCGTAATCGTTCACGCGCGCGGTAAACAGGGTGTCGCCCGCTTCTACATACAGGCCCGCGCTCACGTACAGCTTATCCACGGTAATGGGGGTGTCCTCCGCTTTGGGGAGGGCGACCTCGGTCTTGACCGGGAAGTACGGCTTAGCCTGTACGTCGATTTTCTGCTCCACCCGGCCCGTGGTGGATTGTGTGAGCTTTACCTTGGGGGTGGTGATGGTCTGCACCGTGCGGGCGAAATACATGCACAGCGCCACGATTACCGCAAGGATTAAAAGCCCCTTGAGCGCCCTGCTCTTCTTGGTCATGGTTCGGCCTCCCCGGTCGTCATTTCAGCTCGCTGAGCTGTACGCCCAGCAGAATGTCATCCTGAAAATACAGGTATACCAGCAGCATCGGCAGCAGGTAGAGGGCCGCCCCCGCGAAGGCTACGGCGGTGCTCTGCTCGTTCATCTGGTTAAACATCACGCTCAGCGGCTGGAGGTTGGTGTCCGTCAGGTACACCAGGGGCTGTTCCACCAGATTCCAGCAGTCCGCGAAGCTCAGGGCGGCCGCCGCGCCCAGGATGGGGCGGCACACCGGCAGGATCACGTGCACGAAAGTGCGCAGCGTGCCCGCACCGTCCATCTGCCCGGCCTCCACAATTTCCGCCGGGATGCCTACCATGAACTGCCGCAGCAGGAAGATGTAAAACGGCGAGAACACCATTGGCAGGATGATGGCCCACACCGTGTTTAACAGCCCCAGCGCCCGCAGCGTCATCACGCTGGGGGCCATGGTCACCTGAAAGGGCAGCAGCATGAGCATCAGCACCAGAAAAAACAGCGTGTCCCGGCCGCGGAAGGTGAAGCGGCTGAGCGCGTAGGCTGTCATGGGGATCACCAGCGCCTGCCCCAGCAGGATCGCCCCGCCGTACAGGGCGCTGTTGCAGAACAGCTTGAGGTACTGCGGCTCCTCAATCAGGAGGGTGTAGTACTGCCGGAGGCTGACCACCGAGGGGGAGAAGAGCACATCCAGCCACTTGGTATCGTCATAGCGGTTACGCAGCCCCAGATAGGTGCTGATCTCCCCTTTGGGGAAGAACGAATACAAGAATGTGAACACCACCGGGAGGAGCATCAGCACGGCCAGCAGCAGCAGGATGGCCGCCACCAGCGGGCGGTTGTGGCGTATCAGGCGCAGCCAGCGCCGGACGCGGCTGGCGCGGCGGTTTTCGTTGCGGCCGGGGATGTGCAGAAACTGGATGGGTTTGGTGGGGTCGGGGGCCGGCAGGGGCGTAAACCCGCCGTCCAGCGTGGGGTCCGGGCCCAGCACCGGCGGCACAACCTCGCTGTGGGGGTCGGCCCAGGCAAAAGGCGTCTGGCTCATGCGGCGTTATCCCCCTGTCGTACGGCTTTGGTGCGGTACATCAGCAGGAACAGGGCGATCACGATTACCGCAAAGCTGTAGGCGGCGGTGGTCACATCCTGATAATCCAGCTTGGAAAACTTGTTGTTCATGTAATGCTGCAGGGTGTAGACGCTCTCGTCCGGGTAAGCCCCGCCGATCACGTACACCTCCTTGAAAATCTTGAAGGCGTTTACCACCGCCAGCACCAGCACCAGAAACGCCGTGGGTAAAATCTGCGGCAGGGTAATGGAAAACTGCCGCCGGAAAAACCCCGCGCCCTCCAGCGCTGCGTACTCGTACAGCGATTCGGGCACGGCCTGCAGCGCGGCTGTGAAGATAACCACGCTGAAGCCTAGGTTTTTCCAGATATACAAAAGCACAATGGGCACGCGCAGCTGCGCGCCCTCCAGCCAGAATACGCGCCCCAGCCCCAGCGCCACCGCCATGCGGTTGACCACGCCGCCGTAGTCGAACATCAGCATCCAGATGATGAGCATGGCAGCGCTGGGCATCAGGTAGGGCATCAGCAGGGCGTTGCGGAAAAACCCGTCCCCCGGCACGCGCTTGCGCAGCAGCGACGCCAGCAGGAAGGACAGCACAAAGATGGCCGGGGCGCACAGCGCCGACAGCTCCAGCGTATTCTTTAACCCCAACTGGAAAATTTCATTGCCCCAGACGTCCAGATAGTTTTGAAAGCCGACAAAACGGTTGTCGATGGTACCGTCCGTCAGGCTGAACCAGACGCCCCAGAAAAACGGAACGAAATAGAAGGCCAGCAGGCCCAGCAGGCCTGGAGCCAGATACAGCCAGACGGTTTTTTTGCGGGTAAACACGACGGCCTCCTTGGCGGAAGGTTAGCGCGCCGCGCGCGCGGGGGCTTGCAGCTTTGCCAGCGTCCATCTTACCACAACACCCGGCAAAGGGCAACAAACCCAAAACGAATCGCGGGCGGGGTTTCATCCCATGCGGGATGGGCGCCGACAGAAAAAAACCGCCCGCGCGCGGGTGCGGCGGGCGATCAGCCTGCTGAAAAAGGCCCATCTGCGTTGTCGCCGGCACCGGATAAAGGCGGTCACGTACGTCCGTGTACGCTCCCACCCTTATCCGGTTTGGCTTCGCGCATCTGAACCTTTTTGAGCAGCCTGTATCCCAGCGTCTTTACAGGTTTGTCAACGGCCTGACCGCCCGCACGCGGGTGCGGCGGGCGGTTTGCGCGGGGGCGCCGCGGCGCGGGCGGACATCCCGGCCGCGGCAAAGGGCAGGCTTTACTGGGCTTCCAGCTGCATCATGCGGGTGCGCTTATCCATTTCCTTCACAAACGCGTCCTGCGTGGTGGCGCCGTCCAGATACTGCATCAGCAGCTTGCTCAGCTCGTTCTGGGCGGTTTTATCGGCGCTGTACAGCACGCTCTGCTGGCACACCGCCAGTTTGTCGGAAATGACGTTGCGGAAGGTGGCAATCTGCTCGGCTGTTACGCTGTAGCGGTGCGCATCCAGATCGGTCAACTGCGCGTTCAGTTGGTCCAGCGTATCCTGCACGCCGGCCTTGCTGCTTGCATCGGCGGCGTCCAGCAGCGCCTGCTGCTTGGCGATGGCGTCGGTCAGGCCCTTGCGGTTTTGATCGTAGGTCTTGTCCAGCCGCGGCTCGTTATCGTCCGGGTGCAGGACGATGGCGTTGCTGTCGTCCAGATTGTCCAGATAGTTGCAGATGTACTTGACGGCATCGTCCTTGCGTGTGGAGCGCGGGTTGAGAATCAGCACGCTCAGGTTGGCGCCCAGCACAGGCTGTGTATCGGGGGTGAGCGAAAGCACCAGCGGGGTGAGGGCTGCGTACATGGTGCTGAAGGTGGTCAGCGGCATGTAGATGCTGAACACCGACTGCTTGCCGCCGTAATCCGCCGCGTCGGCGTCGCTGTTGGCGGCCAGAGTGTCAAAGTCCAGCTGCTCGAAGGCGTCCAGCACTTCGCGGAACAGCGGATCGTCAAATTGCGGCTCGCCGTTGCCCGTCGTCTGGCCGTAGACGATGTAGTTATCCAGCATCAGGCTGAAGAGCAGGGTCTTGATATTGTCGCCGCCCATGTCGAACAGCCGCAGGTCGGGGTGATCGTCGCCGTAATCGTCGGCATAGTTATTAATAAACTCATAGAAGTCGATCAGGTTGGTGGGCAGATCGGCCTCGGTCAGGCCCAGCGCCTTCCAGTTTTCCAGATTGACGCCGTAGCTGAACGCGGAGGAGGATACCGGCACGCCGTAGAGCTTGCCATCCACCGTGACGCCCGCGGTAAAGCGGGGGTCTAGCCCCGCGACCCGCTGCATGATTTCGGGGTAGGCGCTCAGGTCGGTGCAGTAGCCTTTCTCGATCAGCTTTTCCACCGGCATATAGCTGAGGATCAGCAGCAGCACGTCGTAGGCGTTGTTGTCGCTTACCATGGCGTTGGCGAGGCTTTCGATGTCGTAACTGTAATCCGAGGCAACCTCGGTGGGGATGTCCGGGTAGTTTTTGGCGAAGGACTGGTGCGCCTCGGAGCCGAACTCACCGAAGATGCGCAGCGCGCCCTTCTGCACGGCGTCGGTATCCAGTGCGATTACCTGCCAGCCGTTGGCGTCGGCCTTGGCATAGTAGCCGCCCTGCACGTACGCAATGGCGGTGGTCTGCATCGCGCCGCCGAGCATGCCTTCGCTGGTGTAGGCGCTGGTGCGCACCGCGCCGGTCGCGTAGGTAAGGCCCTCCAGCTTGCTGCCGTTGGCGTAGTACAGCGTATCGTTGTCAGGGCTGTATACCATGCCGCCGATCGCGTAGCCGCGCATGATGTTGTCGGTCTGGAACGCGGCGGTGCTCTGGTAGGTATCGTCCGCGGGGGTAAAGAGGCCGTAGTCGCAATCGGTCAGGTCTTCGGCGGAGGCGACCGATTGTAGGGTGGTCATATCATACCGGCGGGCCAGCAGCTTGCCGCCCTGATACGGGGCGATGTTCTGGAGGTTCTGCACGGTGTAGGCGTGGGCGGCGCCGGTGCTCAGGTCGTAGGAGGCGAGCGCCGTGGCGAGGGTGCCGGCGGAATCGTCCCGGGTGAGCAGGTACAGCGCGCCGTCCAGCACGCAGGTATCCAGCACGGTCAGCTTGCTTTGCTCACCCTGGCCCGGCAGCCCGGCGGTTTGCAGCGTAACGGGCAGCGCCTGCGGCGCGAACGCACCGGACGCGTCCAGCAGGGTGCTGACCTGCCCTGTCGCGGCGCACAGGCCGCACAGCGTATCCTGATGGATAAACAGCAGCTCGGCCGGGGTCAGGGCGGCCGCGTCGGCGGGCTGCGCACTGGCAATCTCGTCCGCCGTGAGGTAAGGCTGGCTGTAAAGCAGCTCGCCAAGCGGGGTTTCGGCCTTGGTGGCGGGGTCTACGGCGGCCAGGCGGCCGTCGGTATACAGCACATACAGCGTGCCGTTAAGCGAGGCCAGCGAGGCGACGCCCGCGCTGGCTTCCTCCCCGGCAACGGATGCGCCGTCGCTCCCGGAGGTGGTTACGCTTACGCTGGCGGCCAGCGCGGGCGCGCCGGTCAGCAGCAGGCAAAGGCTTAGAAGCAGGGCAATCCATTTTTTCAAGGGTGCTCATCCTTTCCTGATTCGAAGATACGCTGATTATAGCACAGACGGCCGCCGGGGGTTGCCCGACTGTCCATAAACAGGTTCCGCGCGGACGAAATGTCCGCGCGGATGTGGCAGTTTGCGCAAAGGGGGGGAGTTACTGATCTTCCAGCTGCATCATGCGGATGCGCTTGTCCATCTCCTTGACGAACGTATCCAGCGTGATGGCGCCGTCCATATACTGGTTTTCCAGAGTGCTGAACTCGTTGGAGCCGTCCTTGCCCCATACCTTGAGCGGGGATTGGTCGCCAACCACCAGCCAGGGCGCAATCTGCGTACGGTACTGCTCAATCGCCTTGGCGGAAACCAGATACCGGTCGTCATCCGCATTGGCAATCAGCTTGTTCAGGTAATCCAGATCGTTTTGCAGGGAGGCTTTCTCCTCCGGCTTGGCGGTTTCCAGCTGTTTGGTAACCGTTTCGACGCTGTCTTTCCAGCCTTTGAGGTCGCTTTCAAAGCTCTGGTTCACAACCGGGTCGTTGTGGTCTGGGTAGAGGGTAATCCCTTCGCTTTCGGGCGCGAGGTTCTGCACGTAGGTGGTCAGGTACTGCACCGCCTGATCCAGATGGGTGGTGCGCGGGTTGATGATGAACAGCTGCAGGCTCACGGGCAGCACGGGGTCCATGCCCTCGTCGATCGGCAGAGGCAGCAGCTGCATCGTGTTGTAGCGGTATTGGCCGGGGTAGGTAGCCGTCATGTAAACGGACATGACCGGCGTACGGTTCCAGTAATCGCTGTCGGCATTGGAGTCTTCGGGCTGCAGCTCGGTAAAGTCGATGGCCTCCATCGCGGTCAGGAGCTTGCGGAACAGCTCCGTGTCAAAGGAGAGGGCTTCCCCCTTGGCGTCGGACTGGGCCACATAGGCGGTAAGAATCCAATCCATTACCGTGGTGCGCAGGTCGCCCACGTCCAGCGGCATCAGGTCGGTATGCTCCTCACCGTAATCGGCCTGCCAGTTTTGCAGGAAATCAAGCACATCCAGCATGGTCTTGGGCAGATCGTCCTCCGTGAGCCCGAGGGACTTCCAGGCTTCGGTGTTGTAGCCGAAGCAGTTAGCGTACATCTCCACCGGCACGCCGTAGAGCTTGCCGTCCTGGTAGCACAAACGGGTCAGGTTCGGGTCCATGGCCTGTACGGCGGCCGTCAGCTCCGGGTAGGGGCTCAGGTCCAGCGCGTAACCTTTTTCCACCAGCCGGGTAAAGGGGGAGTAGTCGGTGCTCAGGCGCAGCACGTCCACCGCGTTGGTGCCGGCCACCATGGCGTTGGTAAACTCCTCCAGATCGTTGTAATAATCCTCCGAGCAGGTGACCAGCGCCTGCGGGTAGGCTTTCAGGTAGGCCTGATGCCCGGCGCTGCCGTATTCGCCGTAGATGGTCAGCGCGCCGTTTTCGATGCCGGGCATATCCAGCCCGCGCACCACCACGCCGTTGCTGTCCATCACAGCGTACATGTTGCCGTCCAGCAGGCAGATGCGCGCATCCTCCCAGACGCGGTTGGGCAGGTAGGCGCTCAGCTTGGCTGGCTGTTGCAGCCCGGCCATGCTGTAAACGCTGGAGCCGTTTACATAATAGAGCGTATCGTTGGCGGCGTTGTAGCGCACGCCGTAGATGTCTGCGCCTTCAAAGGCAAACAGGGTTTTGGTTTCGCCGGTGGCGGGGTCCAGCGTAATCAGGTTGGGCATCAGCTGGGTCTGGGTGGCCTCGTCCCAGCTTTTGGTATCGTCGTACTGTTTGCCGATCAGCAGCCCGTCGCGGTACGCGTCCATCGTGCGCAGGGCCAGATCGGTGCGGTGCAGGGTCATTGCGCCGGTATCCAGCGCCCAGCCGAACACCTCATACGCCGGGTCGGAGTTGTTCCAATCGACGGCGCACGCGTAGAGGGTCTGCCCGACCACGGCAAAATCGTTGAACTGCGGAACATAGGTATAATCCCCGTCTGTGCTTGTCCGGGAGACCTTATCCCACGCAAGCGGGGTTTGCGCCACGGGCTTGGCGAGGTAGCCGGTTTCGTCAACCAGCTTCCAGAGCTTGCCGTCGTTCAGGTTAAGGCCGTACAAGGCGTTGCCGTATGCCAGCAGCCGGTTGTAGACGGCGTCCCCGGTGCTTTCCGCCTTGTCGGATTCATCTGGGCTAATATAATCGGCGTTAACGACCGCATCCGCAAGGACGGTCGGCTCCGCCTCGCCGGGTTTCCAGCTTTCCAGAGTGCTGCCGGTCATGATATACAGGGTATCGCCCAGGGCGGTGCCGCCGGTTACGCGCTTATCCTCCGCGGGGGCGCTGGCGCTGTAGGATTGCAGGTAGAAGGATGCGTTTTGCGCCTCGGCGGCGGCGGGCCCCACGGCGGCCAGTGCCAGGCAAAGCGTCATCAGCAGGGCGAACGCGCGTTTTAACATCAAGAAAGATTCCTCCTTCAACGGTGAGCTGATTTTTGCGGCCGCACAGCAGGCGGCTCCCAACAAGAGACGTTGCGCGGGCGGTTTTTGTTGCATCCGGGAATAAAAAGACGGCGCACGGATCGCGCGCGGGCGTGCGCCCCGCGTGCGCCGTGCGCCGGTTGGGTTGGAATTACTTCTTTTTCGGGCTGGGGCGCTCGTCCCGCTCGGCCTGCATGGGCAGTGCCGAAAAGCGGCCTGTGCCGTCGGCGGGGGTGGGGCGCACCACCGGGGGTGGGTTGGCGCCTGGGGCGGCTCCCGCGGCCGCGCCGTAGCCGGTCGGCTCGTAGCCGCCGTAGCTTTCGCGCCGGATGGGGGCGTAGCGCTGGGTCATGCCGTACTCGGCGGGGTAGGCGGGCGCGGGGTTGGGGCGCGCAGTGTAGCCGTTAAACCCGGTGTTCTGCTGCGGGTAGGCGACGGGCCGCGGCGGATAGCGTGGGTCGACGGGCTGGCTGCGATTCGGCTGCTTGGGTACCGGCTGGGGTTGCGGCTGCGGCTGGGGTTGTGGCTGCATGGCGGCCTTGGGCGGCAGACCCTGCATACGGCGCAGCAGATCGTTGGTTTCGCCCTGCTGCTCGTGCAGGGACAAAAGCAACAGCAGCTGCTCAAACACCACCCGCGCGGTTACGGGGCCGAGCACAAGCCACAGCAGGCCCGCCAGCGGGGCGCCCGTAAACAGCCCCACCAGCCCGTACGCCATGCAGTACAGCGCCACAAACACATACAGAAACTTAAGGATGGAGGACAGCAGGAACCGGTCGAAATTGACATGCGCGCCGATGCGCTTGAGCAGACCCCGGTACTGGGTACGGCGCTTGGCATTGAAGAACAGCAGCGCCGCGGCGACCGCGCCCACCAGCGCGACCACCACCGCGATGATCGGGCCGACGGCCTGCGCCGTATAAAGGTTGGCAACGTTTACATTCATGCGTTCATCCCCTTTAACCGCATGGGCGGCTCCGTGATGGGAGAGGTGATTGTTTACGGTTTATCTTACCATTGCGCAGGCGGGCTGTCAAACGGTGGAAACGCCTGCGCCAAAGGTTTTGCAATCGTGAAGCGCGGGGATTGGGGCGGGGGAGAGGTGCGTTTGCGGCAGTTTGCCAATCTTATGGGTCAGGGGATGAAATCCCTTGTTCGGTTCCGAAGGTGCAACCCGGGTGAGGTTTGGGGCTCCACTCCGGGCGCTCAAGCTTCGCAGGCTGCACTGCCGTTTGCCTGCTCGTTTCGCGCCCCGCCTGCGGGTCGCTTTCGCCTTCTGCGAAGCGGCCACCGGCCGCACGCTTCCCTCCGGCGCCAGACCCCGCAAGGGCTTTCGCCCTTGACCCTTTTTCCGCTGTGGCGGGGGATAACGGCAGGCGAACGCGGCGCTTCCGTCCAAAGGGACGGAAGCGCCGCGCGGGATGGATTGCTTCATTCTGTGATGCACCTGTACCGTTCGCCTCATAGCCCTTCGGGCTGTGCGCTTGCTTGCGGCTGCATGCTGCGGTATGGGAATTTTAGGGGCCTACTCCGGGCGTTCTAGCTTCGCAGGCAGCACTGCCGTTTGCATGCTCGTTTCGCGCCCCGCCTGCGGGTCGCTTTCGCCTTCGGCGAAGCGGCCGCCGGCCGTACGCTTCCCTCCGGCGCCAGACCCCGAAAGGGCTTTTGCCCTTGACCCTTTTTCCGCTGTGGCGGGGGACGGGGGTTTGCTTCCCCCTATTGCTTTAAGAGGAAATTTTCCGGTCAAACCGCCGGTAGAACAGCCCGATCCATACGCAGGCGACAACCGCCGCGGGCAATGCCCAGACCCCGTTCTGTTCCAACACCATGCGCCCCAGCCAGTAGCCCGGCAGTACCCCTGCCACATACGCCAGCGGCGTTTGCAGGAAATACGCGCCCAGATACCCCAGCAGGAAAAACCCGCTCAGCTTAATCAGGGCCATGCCTTCCACCTTGTTTCTGGCCAGTCCTACCACCAGCATCGCCACGCTTACGCTCACCAGCGCGTTCACCAGCGCGCACAGCACGTTCAGCCACAGCGCCATGCCCGAAAGCGAGAACCCGGCCAGCAGCGCCACATCGTACACGGCGGAGAGGGCCGTCAGGATCACTAGCCGGGAAACCAGATAGCCCCTGCGGCCCAGCGGTGTCACCATCAGGTAACGGGCGGTGCCGTCGTCCAGCTCCTCCAGTATCACCATCACGCCCGCAAAGCAGAACATCAGCGGGACCATCATGGACAGGAACAGGTCGATCAGCCCGTAGTACGGGGCCAGTACGTGTGCCGTGCCCAGCGTGGGCAGCAGCGCGCCTTCCAGCGCGGGCACGCCCCAGCGCAGCAGCGCGGCCATGGGCAGGGGCATCGCAAGGCAGGCGGCCAGCATCGCGTCCCGCCCGATGGCGCTCAGGAATTGCCGGAAAGCCGCCATCACGGTTTTCATCATTTGCTCCCTCCCAACCGGTTGAGGAACTTCCCCACCGCGCGGCGGCAGAAGCCGTAGGCCACGGCGTTCCAGCACAGCAGCGACAGGGCCGCCGCGGGCCAGCGTGCCGCGGGCTGCGTAAACAGCGCCAGCGTTGCCACCCCCGGGTTCAGCAGCCACAGCGGCGAAGTGAGCGCGCCGTACCAGTAGAACATCGCGGGCACAAACGCCACCAGCTCCACCGGGATGGTCAGCAGCAGGAACTGGTTCAGGCTGCCGCTTTCGGCGGCGAGCCACAGCCCCAGCAGCGTGAACAGCGCTGAGCTGAGTGCAAGCGAGAGGGCCGAGCTGCCCAGCGGCAGCCCCGCGTACACCGCCACAAGCAGCCCCACGGGCAGCCCGGCGCAGAACAGCGCCAGCACCTTGGCAGCGACGTATTCCCCCACCCGTACGGGCGAGGCGGCCAGCGCCCAGTGCACACGCTGGCTTTTTTCCAGCAGGATGATCGCGCCCATGAAGAACAGGCCCATCGCCGCCGGGTCGGTCAGGGCGATGACCCCGCCCGCGGAGGGGCGCGCCGCGGGTGCGATAGCCGACAGCAGCGCCAGATAGATCACGGCGATCACGCCGTACAGCGGCAGGATTCCATAACGCGCGGCGAAGCCCAGCTCCGCCCTGGCGAGGCGGCCGAAACGGCGCAGGTTGCCGCCCGGGTTGCGTTGCAGCGACGCGCTCATGCCAGCACCCTCCCCGTTACGTCCATAAACACATCCCCGAGCGTCTGCTCATGGCTGTGGATGGTGGTCAGGCGGTTTTCGGCAACCAGCCGGGCCAGCAGCGCGTCGGCCCCGGTGTGAAGCAGGTCGCTTTCGCCCGTTTGCTCCGCCTCGCCTTCGCGGTAGGTATAGCTGACGGTGCGCCCGCCGTTGCGCAGGGTAAAGTTGCGGGGCGTGTCCAGCGCGCGCAGCTCGCCGTCCACCAGGAAGGCCACGCGGTCGCACAGCTCCGCCGCGTCCTGCATGTTATGGGTGGTCAGCAGCACGGTCTTGCCCATCGCCTTCTCCGCAAGGATCATTTCTTTAATCACCTGTGCGTTGGTGGGGTCCAGCCCGCTGGTCGGTTCGTCCAGGAACAGGTACTGCGGGTCCTGCAAAAGCGATTTGATGAAGTTGAGCCGCGTTTTCATGCCCTTGGAGAACTCGCTTACGCGCTGGTCGGCACTCGGGCCCAGCCCCACGGCGGCCAGCAGTGCCTGCGAGTCGCGCGGGGTTTGCGCGTACAGCGAGCCGAAGAAGGCCAGGTTTTGCCGCGCGGTCAGCTTTTCATACAGGGTGGGAAACTCGAACACCACGCCGATGCGCTCGTACAGCGACTTGCCCTGCGCCTTGACCTCCCGCCCGTCCACGGTTACGCTGCCGCCGTAGCCCTGCAGCATGCCGATCAGGATTTTTTGCAGCGTGCTCTTGCCCGCACCGGAAGGCCCAAGGAAGCCCAGAATCTGCCCGTCCGGCACGGTAAAGTTCACGTTGTGCAGGAAGGGGTTGCGGGTGTAGCTGAAGGAAAGGTTCTCCACGGTAATCATATGCTCACCTCTGCGGTTGGTCTGCCCGGCACGCGAGTGCCCGGGGGTGCAAGGGCGGTTCGACCGCCGTACGACATCCCCAGCATACGGCAAACAAGGCGTGGAGGCAAGGGCTGCACGGGTAAGTTGCGCCTGCGCACGGCCAGAGTGCGCAAAAAAAGCCCCGAACCGTCGCGGGAGGCGGTTCGGGGGCCGTGCAGCCTGCTGAAAAAGGCCCGTCTGCTTTGTCGCCCATGCCGCAAAGGGCGGTCGCGTCCGTCCGTGTACGCTCCCGCCCTTATGCGGCTAGACTTCGCGCATCCAGACCTTTTTGAGCAGGCTTGGTTGGAAGCCTGTAAGAGGTTTATCTTTACAGGGGAAACACCGTGCGGATCAGCAGCATGTACACCGCTGTGCCCGCGAAGATGCTCAGGATGGTGTTGCGCCGCCATGCCTGCAACCCTGCCACCACCAATACGGCTATCAGCTCCGGCGCGCCGTGCGGCGGCAGCGTCCAGGCGGTGTTGCGCAGACAGTACACTACCAAAATGACCATGATGGCGGCGGGCAGCGCCCCGCCAAGATAGGCGACCAGCCGAGGCGGCCCCTTGCGGGAAAACAGCAGGTAAGGCAGGGCGCGGGTGATCCAGGTCATCAGCGCGATCACGCCCACGATCGCCGCGGTACGCAGTTCAACATTCATCGTTGGCCTCCGGCTTGCGCATGGCAATGCGGTCTTTGAGCAGCGCGAGGGCGACCACGCTTGCGCTGAGCGCCGGGAGGATCATCTGATCCGGCCCCAGCAGCAGGTAGAACAGCAGCGCGCTGGCAAGCCCCACGAGCGCGGGCACGTGGGAGGCGGCCTCCCGCCACTGGTTGACGACCACCGCCACAAACAGCGCCGTGGCGGAAAACTCGATGCCGGCAAAATCCACCGGGAGCATCCCGCCGATCAGCGCACCGGCGGTGCAACTGGCAATCCACAGAAGGTGGCACATGGCGAGCATGGCAAACTCCACCCGGCCGCGATCCAGCGTGTCGGGGGTTTTCAGGGCGCACAACAGGGAGTAGGTTTCGTCCGTCAGGGTCAGGGCCATGTAGGGGTACATCCACGCGCAGCCCTTGCGCCGCCCGATGGCGCGAAACTCGTCTACAAAGCTGATGCCGTAAAAAATGTGCCGGGCGTTAATCAGCAGCGTCATGGCAGCCACCAGGTACAGCGGCGCGCCGGAGGTCATCAGCGTGACCATCACAATCTGCATGGAGCCGGCGTAGATGAACAGCGCCGACAGGAACGCCCACACCGTGCCGTAGCCCGCCTTATGTAAAAGCAGGCCGCTGGCCAGCCCCACAAACAGGTAGGCAAACACCACCGGCGCGATCTGCTTGGCCGCGAAACGCAGGGTTTTCAAAGCCGGGCTCACCTCCGCTACGGATATTGGTTGGTATTATACCGTGCGCAGGCTGTTTGTGCAAGGGTGGGCTGACGACCGGGCTTGGGGCGGAGGTTTGCCTGGGCACGGCAAAGCCCGCGGCGTAGGTCGCGGGCTTCAGGCCGTTGACAAACCTATAAAGAAGCTGGTATACAGCCTGCTCAATAAGGTTCAGATGCGCGAAGCCAAACCGGATCTTGGCGGGAGCGTACACGAACGTACGTGACCGCCCTGATCCGGTGCAGGCGACAAAGCAGATGGCCTTTTTCAGCAGGCTGAAGCCCGCGGCGTAGGCCGCGGGCTTTGCCAGCGGGCGGGCTGTGCCGCCGCGGGGTTACTGCGCTTCGAATTCCGATTTGGCCGCGCCGCACAGGGGGCAGACCCAATCCTCGGGGAGCTGATCCCACAGGGTGCCGGGGGCGATGCCATCGTCGGGGATACCGGCGGCCTCGTCGTAGATGTAGCCGCATACGCTGCATACGTACTGTTTCATGTGCCAAACCCCTCCTTGTTTAAATCCTGTGAAGAAGATACACCGGTTTGCGGCGGTTGAAACACCGGGAGGCGCCGCGATTTCCGTTTAATTCCATTATACCGGGTGCGGCGCGCCTGTCAATGGCGCGCGCTGTTTTTTAACGCGGCAGGAATCCGCCGTGCGCGGGGCGAAAGGGTAGGGGCGCGCAGAACTGCGTGCGGCGCGCAAGGGGATGGAGGGGATAACCGCCATGCGACTGTACCGCCGGTGCCTGATTTGCCTCGTGGCCCTGCTGCTGGCCCTGCCCAGCGCGGCGGGCGCGTATTACTCGGCGCACACCTACCGTAACGGCTCCCGCGACGAAAAACGCGTGGCCGTTACCGTGGACGATATGTTCAACACCGCGATACTGGCCCAGATACTGGACCTGTGCGACCAGACCGGCGCGCGCATTACGCTGTTCCCGGTTGGCAAGCGGATTCTCGAAAGCGACCGCGACCTGTGGCAGCGCGTGGTGGACAGCGGCCACGAAATCGGCAACCACACCAACAACCACCGCAAGCTGACCAAGCTGGACGGGTACCAGATCGGCACCGAAGTCAGAACCATGCAAAAGCGCCTGAACGCCGCGCTGGGGTACGAATATCCGCTGACCATCCTGCGCCCGCCCTACGGCACGCTGGGGGAAAACGGCGGCTCCTCCCGCGTGGGGCGGGAGCTGTACAAGCTGGGCTACCATACGCTGATCCTGTGGGATGTGAGCGAAACCGACCCGGACGAGGCGCTGAAAAAGACCCGCAACGGCAGCATCCTGCTTTTCCACACCAATGCCAAGGATTACCGCTGCCTTGAGCAGCTGATCCCGGCGCTGCAGGCGGAGGGCTATACGCTGGTAACCGTTTCGGAGCTGCTGCATCTGGATGCCAACGGCGACGCCCCTACCGCGACGCCGGAAGCCACGTCCACCCCCGCGCCGACCACCGACGCGCAGCCGACGGGTACGCCCAAGGCGGATGCAACAGTCGCAGCGACTGCAACCCCGGCGACTGTGGCCGCCGCTGAAGCGACAGCCACGCCAAAAGCAACAGCCACGGTAAAAATGAGAAATCAATAGCCCTGTTTTGCGTTTCCGTGCAAGGCACTCGGTAAGATTCATGGCGTGTGACAGGCATTGAATCCAGCATGAGAGGCAGGAAATCTGCTGTGGTGTTGGATTATATTGAAGCCCGCTCGATGCCTGTCCGGTTGCTTGCTTCATTATTAAATAATAGAAGATCAGAATGTCGTCCCACAATCTCATTCCATGGCATGCAATGAGATGCATTTATTGAATGGGATTCAATTTCATGCAACGGGCGAAACAACGCTTAAAGCGCACACCTCGCCCGCTCCTTTGGATACCCTGATACATTGATACGCTGTTTTTCGCAGCGCAATAGGATATCAAAGAAATCCGTTTGGGCCGATCCTTATTTCTGCTGTTCGTTCCATCCGGGCGGCGCGCACCGTCCATGGGTGCAGCGCACTTGGAAGAAATTGAAAAACAGACGGGAAAAGTCGGGTAATATTCCGGCGAAAGGGTTGCTGTTTTCCGAAAAACCGTTAAAAAATACATGTGCGGCACCAAAAACCGTAAAATTAACGAAAGCTGTACAAATTTTTATCCATGTGGTATGATACCGTTAATACAAATCGCGTACACAGGCTGGAGGTTGTATCCCTATGTCGCAGAACAGGCGCGTGACCCTGAAACAGATTGCGGAGCTGGCGGCTACCAGCATCGGCACGGTGGATCGCGCGCTCAAGGATCGGCCGGGCGTGCGCCCCGCCACCAAGGAGAAGGTGCTGACCGTCGCCCGGGAGCTGGGGTACATCCCCAATCCGTTTGCCAACGCCCTGCGGCGCATGGCCTCCATCCGGCTGGCCATGGTGTACCCTGAGCAGCCCGTGCTGTTTTACCTGCCCATTACCGCCGGCATCCGTGACGCGGAGCGGGATTTGAGCGATTTTGGCGTGGAGGTGGAGCTGATCCGCTACCCCCTGCAAAAACAGGCCATGGAGGTCGAAACGCTGCAAAAGCTCGACCTTACGGCCTATCAGGGCGTGGCGATCAATTCCGCGGGGCCGCACATCGCCCAGCAGATCAACCGCATTGCCGAGGCGGGCCTGCCGGTGATTACCTTTAACACTGACTGCGTGAACAGTAAACGGCTGTACTTTGTGGGTAACGATTCCATTCAGTCCGGGCGCATGGGCGCGGCGCTGCTGGGCCGCTTTCTGGGTGGCCGGGGCACGGTTACGGTGCTGGGCAATTTTTTGCAGAGCACGCCGTTTTCGGAACGCTTCGGGGGCTTTTGCGAAACCATCCACGATTCGTTTCCGGATATGCGCATCTACCCCTGCGCCGAGTGTTTTGCCGAGCAGAAACTGGCTTCGCAGAGCCTTGTGGCGCTGCTGGAAACCGTGCCTACCATCAGCGGGGTGTTCTGTACGGGCTATACCAGCACCGTGGGGGCGATTTCCGCCCTGCGGCAGACGGGCCGCAAGGATGTGGTGCTGGTGGGCTACGACACCAGTAACGAGCTGATCGGCGCCCTGCAGGAGGGCTGGTGCGACGTGCTTTTATACCAGGACCCCTACCAGCAGGGCTACGCCGCCGTGCAGACGCTGGCCCAGTATGTGCTGGACGGGCGCATGCCCGACGCGCGCAAAATTACCACCCAGACCAACATCGTGCTGGCGCAGAACGCCAACAGCTACCGGGAATGAAGCCCGGCCGGGAACAGCGCTGCAACCGTTAAATATAACGGTTGCAGCGCTGCTTTTTACGGAAAAGCCGTCGATGGGTGCACGGAGAGAACGGCAAACCATGCAATATCAGGTCAAAAATGAGGAAAGAAAACCATTTCAGCGTAGGCCTCAATTTCTCTTGTGAAAATTCCGTCGAATTTTTTCGTTAATTCGTATTGACAATTTGGAAAAATAACGATACAATCTGGTCAAACAACGGGGGCACCGTTATAAAACAGAGGAGGATCCACCTATGAAAAAAATCCTGGGTCTTATGCTTGCGCTTGCCATGGTGCTGACGGCCGTCAGCGGCGCGCTTGCCGAAGAAAAGAAAGCATCCCTGGACCTCAAAGGCAGCGAGCTTACCCTCATCTACGCCGATAACCATGCCGACGGCTATCCGACCGTCGAGGCCTCCAAGGCCATGGCGCAGGAAATCTACGACAAAACCAGCGGCCGCATCGGCATGGCCGTGTATGGCAACGCCGTGCTCGGCAACGAGAACGACACCATCGAGCAGCTGACCTACGGCGATATCCAGCTCGTGCGCGCCAGCTGCGCCTCCTTCGCGGCGTACGGCAACAAGCTGAACGTGCTGTGCCTGCCCTACCTGTACACCAACTACGACCACTACTGGAAGGTGCTGGACGGCGAAATCGGCGATGATATGCTGATGGCCTGCAAGGATGCCAACATCATCGGCCTGTGCTGGTACGACGGCGGCGCCCGTTGCTTCTTCACCAAGGATAAGATCACCGATCTGTCCGGCTTCAAAGGCAAGACCATCCGCATGCTGGGCAGCCTGGTCGACATGCTGACCGCCATGGGCGGCAACCCCAGCACCATGGCCATGAGCGAAATCTACGCCGCCATCCAGACCGGCGTGGCCGACGGCGCTGAGAACAACTGGCCCACCTATTACGAGCAGACCTTCTACGAAGTGGCCCCCTACTTCATGCTGGACGAGCATGCCCGTCTGCCTGAGTGGGTCGCCATCAACGGCGATACCTGGAACGCGCTGAGCGCCGACGATCAGGCCATCATCAAGGCCGCCGCCGACAACGCCTCCCTGACCGAGCGCAAACTGTGGAACGAGTACGAGAGCAAAGCCCGCACCGAGAGCCTGGCCAAGGGCGCGCAGGAAGTAACCCTGACCCCCGAGGCGCTGGACGGAATCAAGAAGATCGCCGTAACGGTGTATGACAAGTATGCCGAATACGCCGATACCATCGCCGCCATTCAGGCGCTGGGCAAGTAAACCGACAAACCAAACACAAAGGGGCAGGAAGCCGGGGAACCCTCCCTTGCTTCCTGCCTTTTTCAAAGGTTTACCAGGAGGTACCGTATGTCCATGCAACCCCCCGAGCGGCGCGCGGATCGGGTGCTGCGCCCCGTAACCACGGTATTAAACACGGTATACAAGGTTTTTATCCTGGTGTTTCTGGTGCTGCTGGTAGCGCTGGTGGCAATCGTTTCCACCGACGTGGTGCTGCGCTGGTTTGGGCACGGCATCATCTGGGCGGATGAGATGAGCCGGATGCTGATGATCTGGATGGCGTTCGTGGCCATGGCGCTGGGCGTGGAAGTGCGCAGCCATGTGGAAATCACGATGTTCTTCGCCCTGTTTCCCAAAGGGTTTCAAAAGGTTTGGATGGCTGTCAACCACCTGATTACGATGGCCATCGGCTGTTTCATTTTCTATTACGGAATCCTGATCTTTAATATTGGCGCCAAGGGCAGGCTGGAAATTGTGCGTTCGCTGCCCAAAAGCGTTCTGTATGTGACCATCCCGATTGGCGGGTTCTTCATCGCGTATTTTGCGCTGATGCACCTGCTGGGCCGGGATGATCTGCTGCCCTCGTCCAAAGCGAAATTTTACCCGGGCCAGAAGGAGGAAACCGAACCATGAACTATGACGTAACCACGGCGATCGTTCTCCTGCTGGGCTCCTTCTTTGTGCTGATTTTGCTGCGCCTGCCGGTCATTTTCGCCATGTGCGCTTCGACCATCCTGACCATGCTGTACACCGGCACCAACCTGATGACCATGATGCAGCGCATGGCCAGCTCCATCAACAGCTTTAGCCTGCTGGCCATTCCGTTTTTCCTGCTTGCGGGCGAAATCATGGGCGCGGGGGGCGTGTCCGACCAGCTGGTGGCGGTGTCCAACGCCATTGTGGGGCGCTTCCGCGGCGGTCTGGGCCACGTGAACGTGCTGGCTTCGATGCTGTTTGGCGGCATGAGCGGCTCCTCCGCGGCGGATATCGCCTCGCTGGGCCCGCTGGAAATGCGCCTGATGAACGATTCCGGCTACGACCCGGATTACTCCTGCGCGCTTACAGTTACCTCCAGCTGTCAGGGGGTGCTGATCCCGCCCAGCCACAACATGATTATCTACTCCATGGCCGTGGGCGGCGTGTCGGTAGGCGGCCTGTTCATGGGCGGCCTGCTGCCGGGCGTGCTGCTGGGCATCCTGCTGATGATCGCCAACGGCATCATCTCCTACCGGCGCAACTACCCGGTGGGCGAGAAAACGCCCCTGCGTAAAACGCTTAAAATCATGCTGTTCAGCTTCCCGGCCATCCTGACGGTGCTGATTATCCTGTGCGGCGTGTCCTTCGGGTTTTTCACCGCGACCGAATCGGCGGCTGTCGCCTGCCTGTGGGCGTTTTTCGTTTCCACGGTGGTGTACCGCAAGCTGCACCTGCGCGATATGCCCCGGTTGCTGTTTAACGTGCTTAAGAGCCTGGCTGTGGTGTTCGGGCTGATCGCCTCTGCGGGCGCGTTTGCCTACATGGTATCCAAGCTGAACATCCCCACGATGTTCGCCTCGGCGCTCATCGGTATTTCCAGCAGTAAAATCGTGGTGCTGCTGCTGATTAACCTGATGCTGCTGGTACTGGGCTGCATTATGGATATGGCGCCGCTGATCCTGATCTGCTCGCCCATCCTGCTGCCGGTTTGCCTGAGCATCGGCATGAACAGCATCACCTTCGGTATTATGCTGATCTTTAACCTCGCTATCGGGCTGTGCACGCCGCCGGTGGGCAACGCGCTGTTTATCGGCTGCGCGGTGGGCAAACGCCGTCTGGAGGATGTGGTCAAGCAGATGCTGCCGCTGTACGGCGTGATGCTGGCCGGCCTGATGCTGGTTACGTATGTGCCGTTCTTCACCACGTTTTTACCGACGCTCATGGGCTACCTGAACTGAACGCGGCCCGGCAAAACCGGGGTGCGGCTAGGAGTGAAATACGATGCAACTGACAATGCAGGGCCTCGCCAAACGCGTGGCCTGGGAAGCCGCCGGTATCCGCCTGCCTGCGTACGACATTGCGGCCATGCGGGCCGCCACGCGGCAGAGCCCCGGCTGGGTACACTTTGGCGCGGGGAACATCTTCCGCGGGTTTGTGGCCATGGTGGCGCAGCGCCTGCTGGACGCGGGCCTGACTGATACCGGCATCATTGCCGCGGAAACGTTTGACACCGAGCTGGTGGCGCGCATCTACGAACCCCACGACCTGCTTTCGCTGGTGGTGGGGCTCAAGGCGGATGGGGGCATGGAGTGCAGCGTGCTGGCCAGCGTGGCCGAGGCGCTCCAAACCGACGACCCCGCGCAGCTTGCGCGTTTGCAGGCTGTGTTTGAAGCGCCGTCGCTTCAAATGGTCAGCTTTACGGTAACGGAAAAGGGCTATGCCATTCGGGATTTGCAGGGCAACCTGACGGGCGCTGTCGCCGCCGATATCGCGGGCGGCCCGGAGGCACCCCGCCACCTGATGAGCCGCGTGGCTTCGCTTCTGTGGGCCCGCTACCGCGCGGGCCGCGCGCCCGTGGCGCTGGTGAGCATGGACAACTGCTCCCACAACGGCGAAAAGCTGCAAACCGCCGTAACCGCCATCGCCGACGGCTGGGTGCGTAACGGCCTGGTGGACGAAGGCTTCGCCGTCCACCTGCGCGACCCCGCGCGCGTCAGCTTTCCGTGGACGATGATTGACAAAATCACCCCCCGCCCGGCCGAAGCGGTGCAAAAGGAGCTGGAACGCCGCGGTGTGGAGGGCATGGACCCGATCGTGACCGGCCGGGGCACCTACATCGCCCCGTTTGTGAACGCGGAGATTCCGGAATACCTGGTGGTGGAGGACGCGTTCCCCGCCGGGAGGCCGCCGCTGGAAAAGGCCGGCGTGTACATGGCCGACCGCGATACCGTAAACCGTGTGGAGCGCATGAAGGTCACCACCTGCCTGAACCCCCTGCATTCCGCGCTGGCCGTGTACGGCTGCCTGCTGGGGTATACCTCCATTGCCGAAGAAATGAAGGATGCCGACCTGCGGGAGCTGGCACGGCGCATCGGTGTGGACGAAGGGCTGCCCGTGGTAACCGACCCCGGCATCCTGAACCCGCGCGATTTCCTGATGGAGGTTCTTACCCAGCGCCTGACCAACCCCTTCATCCCGGACACACCCCAGCGCATCGCTACCGACACATCGCAGAAAATCCCCGTGCGGTACGGCGAAACGCTCAAGGCCTATGCGCAAACCCCCGCCCTGCGCATGGACGCGCTGGTGGCGATCCCGCTGGCGCTGGCCGGATGGCTGCGCTACCTGCTGGCTGTGGACGATACGCTTGCGCCCTTCACGCCTTCGGCCGATCCGCTGATGGAAACGCTCACGCAGGCGCTGAGCGGCATCCGCGTGGGCGAGCCGGAAACCGCACGCGGCAAGCTGGAGCCGATCCTGCGCAATGCCACGCTGTTTGGGGTGGACCTTGCCGCCGTCGGGCTGGACACGAAAGTTACCGCGCTGTTTGCGGAGCTGATTGCCGGACCGGGCGCGGTGCGCGCCACACTCCGGCGGCACCTGCACGCCGCGCAGGGCTGATACCCTTTCAAAACCCTGACACCTCAAACTCACGGCGTTTTGCCCTCTGACTTCGGTACGAAGGCCAGGCGCAGCTCCGCTGCGCCTTCGCCTCTGCGCCCTGTCACAGAACCAAACCGCTCGCAAGCTGAGACGCGTACGGGATTTGAAAAAAGGATGACAAGGGGAGGCAAACGCCGTGAAACCGTTTCTGGGAGAAGATTTTCTGCTGCGCACCCCTACGGCGCAGAAGCTGTACCATACCTACGCGGAGGCGTGCCCGATTTTCGATTACCATTGCCACCTTAGCCCGGCGGAGATTGCCGACAATGTGCAGTTCCGTAACCTTGGGCAGCTGTGGCTGGGCGGCGACCATTACAAATGGCGCGGCATGAGCGCCTGCGGGCTGGATAACGCGTTTATCCGCACCTCGGGCGATCAGGAGCGCTTCATGGCGTACGCAAAGCTGATGCCGCGCATGATGGGCAACCCGCTGTACCACTGGTCGCACCTGGAGCTGAAGCGCGTGTTCGGCATCGACGAGCCGCTGTGCGAAGCCAACGCCCAAAGTGTGTGGGATCGGGCCAATGCGCTGCTGGCGACCGACGGTTACCGTGCCCGGGGGCTGATCGAGCGTTTTGATGTAAAGGTGCTTTGCACCACCGACGACCCGGTGGATACGCTAAGCGACCATGCGCGCATCGCCGCCGACCCGACGTTTGGAACCAAGGTGCTCCCGGCATTCCGGCCGGATCGCGCCATCTTCTGCGAAAAGCCGGGCTTCGCGGCTTATCTGCGCACGCTGGGGGCCGCAGCAGGCGTGCCCATCCATACGGTGGACGATGTGCGGGCGGCACTGGACGCGCGGGTGGAATACTTCCATAGTTGTGGCGCGCGCCTGGCCGACCATGGGCTGGATCGCCTGCCATGGGCCGAGCCGGACGAAGCGCGCGCCCAGCGCGCGCTGGAGCAGGCGCTGTGCGGCAACACCCCCGACCCCGCCGACGCCGAGGCCTACCGCACCGCGGTGCTGCTGGCGCTGGGCGCGAGCTACCATCGGCGCGGCTGGGTGCAGCAGTACCACATTGCCTGCGTGCGGGATGTGAACACGCGCGGCTTTGCTGCCTACGGCCCTAACACGGGGTACGACAGCATCGCCGACGAGCCGTTCGCGGCACGGCTGCTCAAGCTGCTGGATGCGCAGGATCGGGAAGACCGCCTGCCTAAAACCATCCTGTATACGCTTAACCCCACGTTCCATTATGTGCTGGCCGCGGCGGCGGGCTGCTTTCAGGGCGGCACGCCGGGCAAGGTGCAGTTCGGCACGGCGTGGTGGTTTGCCGACCAGCTGGAAGGGATGCGCGACCAGCTCAAGACGCTGGCTTCGGTGGGCATCCTGAGCACCTTTGTGGGGATGCTTACGGACTCGCGCTCGTTTATCAGCTACCCGCGGCATGAGTATTTCCGTCGGCTGCTGTGCGATTTGATTGGCGGCTGGGTGGAGGATGGCGAAGTGCCCAACGATGAGGAAACGCTGGGAACGATGATCCGGGGCATCTGCTATGAGAACGCGCGCGCCTATTTCAATGTAGGCGTATAAAATGGGGTCAAGGGCCGCTGGCCCTTGTCCGGTTTCCAAAGGGTGAAACCCTTTGGTGGGTTTGGGTGAAACCCAACCCTCAGCCGCAGCGAGCGTGCGAAGTGCGCGAACAGCGCCGCAGGCGCTATGAGGTGCGCAGGGGAAGTACTCTGCGATAGCAAGAAGGGTCAAGGGCCGCTGGCCCTTGTCAGGTTTCCAAAGGGTGAAACCCTTTGGTGGGTTTGGGTGAAACCCAATCCCCAGCCGCAGCGAGAGTGCGAAGCGCGCGAACAGCGCCGCAGGCGCTATGAGGCGCGCGGGGGCAGCACTCTGCGATAGCAAGAAGGGTCAAGGGCTGCTGGCCCTTGTCAGGTTTCCAAAGGGTGAAACCCTTTGATGGGTTTGGGTGAAACCCTTTGATGGGTTTGGGTGAAACCCAAAACCCCCAGCCGCAGCGAGAGTGCGAAGCGCGCGAACAGCGCCGCAGGCGCTATGAGGCGCGCGGGGGCAGCGCTCTGCGATAGCAAGAAGGGTCAAGGGCTGCTGGCCCTTGTCCGGTTTCCAAAGGGTGAAACCCTTTGGTGGGTTTGGGTGAAACCCAAAATCCCCAGCCGCAGCGAGAGTGCGAAGCGCGCGAACAGCGCCGCAGGCGCTATGAGGCGCGCGGGGGCAGTACTCTGCCCCATCGAAACGGGTCAAGGGCGGTAGCCCTTGACCCGTTTCAGCCTACCTGCAAACCCAATAATGCTCCACAGCCGCACCCGCTTGCGCCTGCGGTGCATATTGCTCGCACGCCTCATGTACTTGCAAAAAACCCTCCGGTAACAAGAAGCCTCGCTCCGGCATCCCCAATCTACCGCCACACCCTGCCCCGTTTCCGTTGCTCTCCCCGGCCACTAACCCCATCCGTGCATAAAGAAAAAGCCCGCCGACGGTTGCGGCGGGCTTTGTTTTGCTTGCGGTAAGGCTCAGACCGCAGGTTTCACGGTCGGGGCGGCGGTGGGTTTGGGGGTTGCGGTGGCCGCCGGCTTGGGGGTGGCGGTCGGCGCGGGGGTCGCGGTGGGGGTCGGAACCGGAGTCGGGGTGGCCTTGAGGGTCACGATTTCGGCCTGCAGGGCGTCGATTTGCTTGGTCAGCTCCGCTTCCTTGGCGGCGGCGGCATCCTGCGCGGCTTTCAGATCGGTGGCGGCTTTGGCCGTCGCATCGTCATACTGCTTTTGCAGGTCGGCCAGACCCGCTTCGGCGGTCGCCTTGTAGGTGTCGAACTCGCCCTGAAGGGATTGCAGGGCTTTGGCGGCTTCCGACTTGGCGGTTTCCAGCTCGGTTTTCACGGTGGTCAGCTCCACGCCGGACGCAGTCAGCTGGCTGGTGGCGTCGGTAACCTTCGTTTCAAAATCGGCGATTTTTGTGCTCAGGTCGGCATTCAGCTTCTGGGCGGCATCGCGGCCCACAAAGCCGAATACGGCGAGAACAACCGCCGCGACAAGCGCGATGCACAAAAGGAGCACGAGGGTGGAGCGTTTGGTGGGGGTAGGTTTATTCTCGGACATGGCAATCTCCTCCAATTTGTTGGATTTTGCCTTATTATACCATGCCGACGCTTAAAGTCAAAGAGGTTTTTAGCCAATCTGGTGGAGTTGGCGCCTTAACGCACATTTTACAGAGCGTGGGGCGCAACCTTAATCGTCCCGGGGCACGTCGCGCTGGGCACGGCTTTCCATGGCCTGCATGCGGCGCAGCAGCTGCTCCTGGTTATCCAGCAGCTGGTCGATTTTCTGGTGCAGGTCTTCCACAATAATTTCGGACTTAAGGTTGGTGCGGTAATCGTTGAGCGAGCGCAGACGGTCCTTCTGCTCCTGACGGTTCTGGCTCATCATGATGACGGGGGCCTGAATGGCCGCCACGCAGGAGAGTACCAGATTCAGCAGGATGAACGGGTAAGGGTCGAATGCCCGTACGGCCAAAAGGATGTTGAGCGCGATCCATAACAGCAGGCAGCCGATAAATGTCAGGATGAACGTCCAGCTGCCCGCAAAACGCGCGATGTTATCGGCCATCCTCTCGCCGAGGGTCAGGGTTTTTGTCATTTCCTCCGTGTTGCGGGATACCTTGCGTTCCAGCAGCAGGTGGATGATTTCCTCTTCTTCCAGGTTCTTCTCGTCCTCGTCCTGCAGGATGGCGTTTACCAGCCGCAGGTTCTCGCTTTTCTGTTCCATGCCGCAATCCTCCCGGCCCTTATACGGGCCTGAACGGTCTGATGGGTGCCGTACCCCTCATCATACCACGGTGCGGGCACGCGGGCAAGCAACACAGGCCCTGCGACGGCCAAAACGATTGCATTTTACCCTGATTTCAGGTATGATACTGGTGGGCGGCGCCTTGCGCAAAGCAACCAAAAAGGAATGATGACGATGGACGAGTACATCCTCAGTTGCTGTTCTACGGCCGACCTGACCGCTGAACATTTCCGGGAGCGGGATATCCACTACATTTGCTTCCATTATTTTCTGGACGGTGTAGCCTATGACGATGATCTGGGCCAGAGCATGCCGTTTGAAACCTTCTACCGTAAGATGACGGAAGGGGCCGATACCCGCACATCGCAGGTGAATGCCGATGAGTTTGAAGCTTACTTTGCCCCGTTTTTGCAGGCAGGTAAGGACGTGGTGCATGTATCCCTGTCCTCCGGCATTTCCGGGGTTATCAATTCCGCGTTGATTGCGAAAGAGAATCTGGAGCGCAAGTATCCGGGCCGCAAGGTGTATGTGGTGGATTCACTGGGCGCATCCTCCGGCTACGGGCTGCTGATGGATAAACTGGCCGACATGCGCGATCAGGGCCTTACGGCGGCGGAGCTGCGCGACTGGGCCGAGGCGCATAAGCTGGAACTGCACCATTGGTTTTTCTCCACCGATCTGACGTTTTACATCAAGGGCGGGCGCGTTTCCAAAACCGCCGGCATGTTTGGCAAGCTGCTGAACATTTGCCCGCTGCTGAACATGGATAACCTCGGCAGGCTGATCCCCCGGGCGAAGGTGCGCACCAAGCATAAGGTGATCCGGGAGATTGTGAACCGCATGATTGAAAACGCGGTGGACGGCGTGGATTACAGCGGCAAGTGCTACATTTCGCAATCCGCGTGTGTGGATGATGCCAAGGCTGTGGCGACGCTGGTGGAATCGACCTTTCCGAAGATGAACGGGAAGGTGCAGATTGAGTATGTGGGTACGACCATCGGGAGCCATACCGGCCCGGGCACGGTGGCGTTGTTCTTCTGGGGCGCGCCGCGCGTGGACTGAGGGGCAGGGAAAAGGATAGAGGGTCAACCCCCGCCGCAGCGGAAACGGGTCAAGGGCCAGCGGCCCTTGTCAGGTTTCCAAAGGGTGAAACCCTTTGGTAGGTTTGGGCAAAGCCCAAGCCCCCAGCCACAGCGAAGCGCATAGCGCGCGAACAGCGCCGCAGGCGCTATGAGGCGCGCGGGGAAAGCACGTTGCGTGTATATGGAAGGCGCATTGCCAGCCCCCGCCGCAGCGGAAACGGGTCAAGGGCCGCTGGCCCTTGTCAGGTTTCCAAAGGGTGAAACCCTTTGGCCCCAGCCCCAGCCGCAGCGAAGCGCATAGCGCGCGAACAGCGCCGCAGGCGCTATGAGGCGAGCGGGGAAAGCACTTTGCATGTATATGGAAGGCACCTTGCCCCCCCGCCGCAGCGGAAACGGGTCAAGGGCCGCTGGCCATTGTCAGGTTTCCAAAGGGTGAAACCCTTTGGCGGGTTTGCCCAAGCCCCCAGCCGCAGCGAAACGCGCAGCGTGCGAACAGCGCCGCAGGCGCTATGAGGCGCGCGGGGAAAGCGCTTTGCCCGTATAGCAAAGATACAAAGCCCGGAGCAAACCGCTCCGGGCTTTTGTTACCCATGCTAAAGCAGCAATATCCAATTCAACACCGCCATAAAGCAAAAACAAAGCCATTCCAGCCAATTCTGCACGCAAAAAACAGGCCGGTCTGCCCGCCCTGCTTTTTGCGTTCATTGTATTTGGTTTGCCTATACGCGTCAGCCCCAGCCTTCAGGCCGATTGCATCTGCGGTAATGCGATCCAGCGGTTGTTCGCTGGCCGTCGGTGCAAAACCCCGCAAGACATATCGCCTTTGCACATTGCGCCGTGGCAAGGCTATCTGTGCCCTGTTACTTCATTAACTTAACCAGAACCGCCTTTTGGGCATGCAGCCGGTTTTCCGCTTCCTCGAAAATTTCATCCGCATGGGCTTCCAAAACCGCCTCGGTCAGCTCTTCGCCACGGTGCGCGGGCAGGCAGTGCTGCACCATCGCATCCTTTTTGGCGACGGCCATCACCGCGTCGTTTACCTGATAGTCGGCAAACGCCTTGCGCCGTACTTCCGCCTCGCCCTCGTCGCCCATGCTGGCCCAAACGTCGGTGTACACCACATCGGCGTTGGCGGCCATGGCCTGCACATCGGCGCTGCAGGTAAAGTTGCCGGTTTTCTGCGCCCAGTCCATAATGGCCGCGTCCGGCCGGTACGCGTCGGGGCAGGCCACGGATACCTGCATGCCCACCTTGATGCCGCCTACGATCAGGCTGTTGGCCATGTTGTTGCCGTCGCCCACAAAGCAGAGTTTCAGGCCCTTGAAGCTGCCCTTGCGCTCGCGGATGGTCATTAAGTCCGCCAGCACCTGGCAGGGGTGCGCGTAGTCCGTCAGCCCGTTGATGATGGGGATGCTGCCGTAGCGCGCCAGATCCTCCACCTCCTGCTGGGCATAGGTGCGGATCATGATGCCGTCCAGGTAGCGGCTCAGCACCCGCGCGGTATCCTGCACGGGCTCGCCCCGGCCGATCTGCAAATCGCGGCTGCTCAGGAAAAGCGCGTTGCCGCCCAGCTGGTACATGCCCACCTCGAAGGATACGCGCGTGCGCGTGCTGGCCTTCTGGAAGATCATGCCCAGGGTTTTGCCTGCCAGCACCGGGTGCGCGATACCGTGCTTGCGCTCATACTTGAGCTGGTCGGCCAGGTTCAGCACATCCAGAATCTGCTCGGTGGAAAGGTCGCCCAGTTTCAGCAGGTGTTTCATCGGTTCGCTCATCAGGCCAGTTCCTCCTTCAGGATGGTCACGGCCTCCTCCAGCTCGTCCCACCCAATGGTGAGCGGCGGCAGCAGGCGCAGCTTGTTCTTGGCGGTCAGGCATACCACGCCGCGCTTGAGCAGCGCGTTTACAAGTGCCTTGGGGTCTTTTTCGGTTTCGACGCCCAGCATCAGCCCCCGGCCGGATACGCTGTGCACGCTGGATAGCTCGCTCAGCTCCGCGGCGATGTACTTGCCCTTGCGTTTGACCTCGGCCAGCAGATCGTCGGTCAGCTGGCTTTGCACGGCCAGCGCGGCCGCCGCGCACACCGGGTTGCCGCCGAAGGTGGAGCCGTGACTGCCGGGGGTAAGCGTGTCCATCGCCTTTTCGCCGATCAGGCACGCGCCCATAGGCAGCCCGCCCGCCAGCCCCTTGGCGGTAGTGACCACATCGGGCAGCCAATCGTAACGCTGGTAGCTGAACAGCGTGCCGGTGCGGCCGTTGCCGGTCTGCACCTCGTCCACCATCATCAGCGCGTCGTGCTGGGCGGTCAGGTCGCGCACGGCCTGCAGGTATTCGCGCTTGAGCGGTTCCACGCCGCCTTCGCCCTGCACGGTTTCCACCAGCACGCCGCACACGGGCAGCTGCTCCATCAGGGCCGCGAGCCCGGCCGCGTCGTTGGGCTTTGCGTAGGCAAACCCCTCCGGAAACGGCCCGAACGTGTGGTGGAACACATCCTGCCCCGTGGCGGCCAGCGTGGCCAGCGTGCGGCCGTGAAAGCTGTTTTCCAGCGTGATGATCACGGGGCGCACGTTTTCGCCGTGGCGGTCGGCGCTGTACTTGCGCGCCACCTTGATGGCGCACTCGTTGGCTTCCGCCCCGGAGTTGCCGAAAAACACGCGCTTCATGCCGCTGCGCTCGCACAAAAGCTGCGCCAGCTCTGCCTGCGGCGAGGTGTAGTACAGGTTGCTGACATGCGCCAGCGCGTGCGCCTGGCTGCACACGGCCTCCTCCCAGGCGGGGTTGCCGTAGCCCAGCACGCTCACGGCGATGCCGCTGCCCATGTCGATGTAGCGGCGGCCCGCCTCGTCAAACAGCAGCGCGCCCTCGCCGTGCGTAAACACCACCGGGAAACGCGCGTAGGTATGCGCCACATAGGCGGTATCCAGTTCCACCGTCGTTGTCATGCTTCTTTCCTCCTGCCCGCGGGGGTCAGCCCCGCACAAACATGGTGCCTACGCCCTCGTCGGTCAGGCACTCGATCAGGATGGCGTGGGGTACCCGCCCGTCGATGATGAACACGCGCCCCACCCCGCGGCGGATGGCTTCGATGCAGCACTCTACCTTGGGGATCATGCCGCCGGAGATCACGCCCTCGCGGGTCAGCTCCGGCGCTTCGCTGGCCTTGACCACGCTGATGAGCGTGCTCTCGTCCTTCGGGTCGCGCAGGATGCCGCGGATATCCGTCATGCTGATGAAGCTTTCCGCCTTGAGCTCCGCGGCGATGCGCGCGGCGGCGGTATCGGCGTTGATGTTGTAGGCGTGGCCTTCGCTGTCGCACCCCAATGTGGAAATGACGGGGATGTAGCCCTTTTCCAGCACATCCAGTATGGGGGTGGCGTTGATGCGCGTGATCTCGCCCACGTAGCCGTGCACATCGTCCATGCGGGTGGCCTCGATCATGTGCCCGTCCATGCCGCACAGGCCGATGGCCTTGCCCCCGACCGTCTGGATCAGGCTGACGAGGCTCTTGCCCACCTTGCCGGCCAGCACCATCTGCACCACGTCGGCGGTTTCCTCGTCGGTTACGCGCAGGCCGTCCACAAACTCGCTTTTTTTGCCCAGCCGCTTGAGCAGATCGTTAATTTCCGGGCCGCCGCCGTGCACCAGCACCACGCGCACGCCCACCAGCTGCAACAGCAGCAGATCGCCCATTACGGCGCGCTTAAGCTCCTCATTGACCATGGCGTTGCCGCCGTACTTGATTACCACAATCTTGCCGTTGTATTTCTGGATATAGGGCAGGGCCTGAATCAGCACCTGCGCGCGTTCGCTGATGGTCATCGGGGCGGCTCCTTTCAGGCGGGGGGTCAGGTGCGGTAATCGCCGTTGATCTTCACATAGTCATACGTCAGGTCGCAGCCCCAGGCCACCGCGCTTGCATCGCCCGCGTTCAGCTGCACCGCGACGTCGATTTCGTCCTCGGTGAGCACGCGGCGCGCGGCGGTTTCGTCAAAGGGCACGCCGCTGCCCGCCACGCACACGGCAATCACGCCCGCGCGGCTCTGAAACTGCACGTCGATCTTCTGCACATCCACATCCGCGCCGCTGTAACCGATGGCGCACAGCACGCGCCCCCAGTTGGCGTCCGCGCCGAACACCGCAGCCTTGAGCAGGTTGGAGCAGATCACACTCTTGGCGACAAGCTGCGCGGTTTGCTTATCCGCCGCGCCCGTGACGGTGCAGGTGAGCAAGCGCGTGGCGCCCTCGCCGTCGCGGGCCATGATGCGGCACAGCTTTGCGCAAACCTGCAGGAGCGCCGCTTGGAATGTACAGTAGGCCTCGCCCTCGGGCACGGTAATTTCCGGATTCCCGGCCATGCCGTTGGCCAGCACCGACACCATATCGTTGGTGGAGGTATCCCCGTCGATGGAGAGCATGTTGAAGGTATCCTTCACCACGGCGCTCAGGGCCGCCTGCAGGCAGGCGGGCGCGATGGCCGCGTCGGTGGTTACAAAGCACAGCATGGTAGCCATGTTGGGGTGGATCATGCCGCTGCCCTTGCTGATAGCGCCCATGTGGCATTCATGCCCGTCCAGCAGAAAGCGCACGGCCACTTCCTTGGCTACGGTGTCGGTGGTCATGATGGCCTCGGCCGCATCGTGCCCGCCGTCCGGCCGCAAAGCCGCCGCCAGCATGCCCATACCGTTGGTAAAAGGCTCCAGCGACATCGGCTGCCCGATGACCCCGGTGGAGGCGACAATCACGTCCGCCGCGGCCACGCCGGTATACTGCTGCACCAGCGCGCTCATGCCCTCGGCAATTTCCACGCCGTTATGGTTGCAGGTGTTGGCGTTGCCGCTGTTGCAGATCACAGCCTGCGCGCGGCCGTCGGCCACGTGCGCGCGGGTCACGGCCAGCGGCGCGCCCTGCACCAGGTTGCGGGTATAGCAGCATGCCGCCGCACACGGCACATCGCTCACAATCAGCGCGGTATCCCGCTTGGAGCGGTTCTTGCGAATGCCCAGATGCTCGCCTGCGGCCCGGAACCCCTGCGCGGCCACCACGCCGCCCTCAATCAGCACAAACGGATCGGTCATCGATCTCATCCTCACATTTCAGTCGCAATCGGTCACGAGCCCGGCGGCGGGGTCCAGCCCCAGCATCAGGTTCATGCACTGGATGGCCGCGCCGCTGGCGCCCTTGCCCAGATTGTCGAAGCGGGCCACGGCCACCATCCGCTGGTCGTTGCCGGTAACAAACACCTGCATCAGGTCGCTGCCCGCCAGCGCGTTGCCCGCAGTGCCCGCGGCGGGGTTGGGGGCCAGCGCGCGCACCAGCGCCTGCCCGGCGTAATGCGCGGCGTAAAGGTCGCTTATGGCCGCAAGCGTAAGCCCGGGGCGCAGCAGCCCCGTGGGCAGCGGCAAAAGCACCGTCATGCCCGCGTAATAGTCCGCCACGATCGGCAGCAGCACCGGCGGCCGGCTCAGCCTGCAAACGTGCGTAATTTCCGGCAGGTGCTTGTGGGTCTGCCCCAGCGCGTACGCGGTGGGGGCGTCCAGCGCGGCGGGGCGGTCGGGTGCTTCGTATGCGGCGATCATGCTCTTGCCGCCGCCGCTGTAGCCGGTAAGCGAGGTCAGGCTGACCGGCGCATCCGCCGCCAGCGCGCCCGCCGCCACCAGCGGGTACAAAAGGGCAATCGCGCCGCTGGCATGGCAGCCGGGCACCGCCACGCGGTGCGCACCGCGGATGGCGGCCTCCTGCGCGGCATTAAGCTCCGCAAAGCCGTAGGTGAAACGCGGGTCGGTGCGGAAGGCCGTGCTGGTATCCAGCACATGCCCGGCCCCGTCGCCCAGCGCGTCGATCAGCGCGCGGCTGGCCTCGTCCGGCAGGCACAGGAAGGTGATATCCGCCTGCGCGGCCAGCTCCGCCTGCGCGGCCACGAGCTTGCGCCGCTCCTCCGGGAGAGTCAGAAGCTCGATGTCCGGCCGGGCCTGCAGCCGCTCGGCGATGCGCAGCCCCGTGGTGCCGCTGCCGCCGTTGATAAAGACCTTAATCATGCGGGGGTTCCACCTTTCCTGGGGGATAGGACGCGGCGGCCGCCCCACGGCCGCGGCGCGTGGGGCGGCAAGACGGCGCGCGGGCCGTGTTGGGTTTGCGCGCGCCTGCAGGCGCGGCGCGGCGTTACTTTTTGCCCTGCAGCTTCGCCTGCACGGCGATGGGCAGGCCAAACAGCGTAATGAACCCGGCGGAGTTCTTCTGGTCGTACACGCAATCCTGCCCGAAGGTGGCGATCTCCTCACTGTAAAGGCTGTAGGGGCTTTCGGTGCCCGCGTTGATCACGTTGCCCTTGTACAGCTTGAGCGTGACCTCGCCGGTTACGTGCTCCTGCGTTTTGGTCACGAACGCCGCCAGCGCCTCGCGCAGCGGGGTAAACCACTGGCCGAAATACACCAGCTCGGCATAACGGTTGGCCACCAGTTGCTTGTAGTGCTGGGTGTCGCGGTCCAGGCAGAGGGTTTCCAGCACTTCATGCGCCTTGTAAAGCAGGGTGCCGCCGGGGGTTTCGTACACGCCGCGGCTCTTCATGCCCACGAGGCGGTTCTCCACCAGATCGACCAGCCCCACGCCGTTTGCGCCGCCGATCTGGTTGAGCTTTTCCACCAGCGCCACGGGGCCGAGGGCCACGCCGTCCACCGCCACGGGGATGCCCTTTTCAAAGGCGATCTTGACATAGGTGGGTTTGTCGGGCGCCTGCTCCGGGCTTACGCCCATTTCCAGAAAACCGGGCTTGTTGTACTGCGGCTCGTTTTTGGGGTCTTCCAGATCCAGCCCCTCGTGGCTCAGGTGCCAGAGGTTCTTATCCTTGCTGTAGTTGGTTTCGCGGTTGATCTTCAGCGGGATGTGGTGGGCCTCGGCGTAGTCGATCTCCTCGTCGCGGCTTTTGATATCCCACTCCCGCCACGGGGCGATGATGGCCATATCCGGCGCGAAGGCTTTGATGGTCAGCTCGAAGCGCACCTGATCGTTGCCCTTGCCGGTGCAGCCGTGGGCGATGGCGTCGGCGCCCTCCTGCAGGGCGATTTCCACAATCCGCTTGGCGATAATCGGCCGGGCGAAGCTGGTGCCCAGCAGATACTGCCCCTCGTACACCGCGCCCGCCTGCAGGGTGGGGTAGATGTAGTCGGTAATAAACTCCTCTTTCAAATCCGCCACATACAGCTTGCTGGCGCCGGTTTTAAGGGCTTTCGCCTCCAGCCCCTCCAGCTCGGTGCCCTGCCCCACGTCGCCGGAAACGGCGATCACTTCGCAGTTGTTATAGTTCTCCTTCAGCCACGGTATGATAATGGAAGTGTCAAGCCCGCCGGAATACGCGAGCACAACCTTCTTGATCTCCTGCTTGGACTTCACGGCCATGGTGGTTTCCTCCTTGAATATTTATGCAGGAATTATGTATGAAACGGCGGCGTTTGTCAAGGGCTTTTTGCAACTTTGTGAGCGGAAATTTTCGCGGAACGTATAAAAATTGAGCGTGACACGAAAATACAACCGCCGGGGAAAAGGCAAAGCCCGGCGCAAAACTATGCAGCGCCGGGCCGGGGTGGGGCGGAGGCTCAGCGTTGGAGCCGCCGCGCCTCCAGATAATAGCGTTTCTCGTGCGCTTCCCCCATGCTGAAGGTCTTGCGGGGCAGTACGCCCATGGCCTCCACCGCGGGGAACAGCTGGCCTTTGGGGAACGCGGGCAGCAGGAGGGCCGCCGTGTCCGGCTGCTGGGCCAGCGCCCGGGCGGTATCCGCGCCGTGCACATAATCCAGCCGCGCGTCGGGGTGCGCGGGCAGCCATGTATCCAAGAAGGTCTGCAGCGCGCCCACCGCCAGCGGCGCGCCCGAGCCGCAGATCGACAGCGGCACCGCCTTGCCGCCGTACACCAGTTCCACCGGCTGCCCGGTGGTATCGCACACCAGCGAATAGTCCGCCCCCTGCGCATGCGCGCGCCAGTCGGCCAGCAGCGCGTCGCCATCCACATGGAACAGCACCCGGTGGATAGGCTCGAAGGTGAGCGCGTCGTCATGGATGTTCACGATCTCCACCATCGCGTAGCGGGCGGGGTCGTCCGCCTGTTCGGCCTGGGTCAGGTGCGCCTTGCGCTCCTCCCAGGCGGCCTTGGCGGTAGCCAGGCTGTGGTTACCGTCGCCCACGGCCAGCAGCATCCCACCGGGGTGCCGCTCCCACAGGGCGCGCAGGGCCGCCAGCACCGCCACGGCGTCGGCCCCCTGCACGGCGTAGCCGCGCACATGGCCGCCGCCCTGCATCAGCGGGAAGTCGTACAGCAGGGGCAGGGTATCGCTGCGTGCCAGCAGCGGCTCCAGCACCGTCTGGTGCGGGTCGTCGGCCAGCAGCAGCACGTGGCTCAGTTCCAGCGCCGCGCCGCGCCGCACCGCCAGCCGCGGGGGAATCCGCGCTTCGATGGTGCCTTCGGTGGCGCGCACGGGCGTGCGGCTGCCGGGGCGGTAATCGTACCCTTCCAAATCCAGCAGCACCACCAGCCCAAGCCGATCACCGCTGCCGGTGCTGCGATCCGTCAGGATAAAGCCGTCCCTGACGCCGGGCACCAGCCAGCCCTGCGCCAGCGCGTCCAGCATGGCCTGATGGATGGCGGGGATGCGCTGCGCCGCCTGATCCAGATAGATTTCCGGCAGCACCAGCCTGAGCGTGCTGGGGCGGTCGCCTACCAGCGCCTCCACCTCATGCCAGTATTCGGGTTGGGAGGTGTATTGGTCGCACGCCACACAGGCCCACGCCGTGGGATCCACGTCGGGGGCGGGAATCAGCAGTTCGCCGGTGCGAATAAACAAATCCTGCATAAGCACCCTCCTTTGTCGGGTTTGCGCCGCCTAGTCGCGCTGGATATGTGTTTCCGATTCGCCACTGCGAAGGCGGCGGCAGAAGATGACCCAGTTTTTTGTTTCGTTGCCTTCGCCGACGGTCGCCAGCGTCAGCAGCCGGTCGTCGGCGCGCACGCCCACGTCGATGGCGCATACGCTGTGGTTGCGGGCGGCTTTGACGTACCCCAGCATCTGCGAATCGCTCTGGAAGGTCGGGTAGCCCGCGTAGTTGAAATACGCGGGGGAATTGACGTCGCTGTCCGCCTGCACTACGGCAAAGACCACAAACACGCCTTTTTCGTAAATTGTATCGCACCGCACGATGCCGTGCGCGCGGATAAAGGCCGCGCCTTCCTGCCCGTAGCGCGTCAGCGGTGCGAACAGCTTGCCTTCCGGCTGGGTTTGCGCGCGCAGCAGCAGGTTTTCCGGCGGCTTTTGCAGCGAGCAACCCTCGTCCACAAATACCGCGCCCTGCGTGCCGTGCAGCCCGCGCGCGTTGTGCGTGAGGTAGAAGGTGTTGTTGCGCTGCACGATGGTTTCGTCCAGCAGGCCGTCAATGGTCAGGCGGCCCACCACGTCCGGGTTTTCCTTGCGCAGTTCGGTAAAGGCTTCGTCCACGCTCAGCAAGGGGTTGTCGGGGTACTTGGTCAGCCGGGTGCGCGTTACGGGGGTTTGCGAGGGCAGGGCCGGGGCGGCGCTTGCGCCGCCTGCGTCCACCACGCCGATCAGCGGATCGTTCTGCGCGATGCGCGGTTCCGGCGTGGCCGTAACCACCGGTTGCGGGGTGGCGGTGGGGGTGTAGGTCTGCCCGGCGGGCAGCAGCTCCACGCCGTTGGCTGAATCGGCGGGGTCCTGCCCTGTCAGGCGGTAATATTCCTGCCGGTAATTGCTGAGGGATTGCTCGTTACTGACCAGACTCTGGACAATTTTAAACACCTCGATACCGCAAAACAGCAGCACCAGCGCACAGCCGACCCACAGCGCCAGCCGCCATGGACTGACGGCGGACAGGGTACGTATGCGCGGCGCGCGTTCGGATAGCTTTGTGCGCGCGGGGGGCATCGGCTCTGCGGGTAAGCCGTACGGCGCGCCGTAGGCATAGGGGTTTGCTACGCCGCCCACGACGGCGCTCCCTTCTACCTCGGGGTAGGGGGCGGGCTCGTCCTGAGGCGCGGGGGGTTCGCCGTCCCAAGGGGCGGCCGGGCCCCAGCCCGGGTAGGGCGCGGCTTCAGGCTCGGCGGGCGGATACCCCGCCTGCGCAAAGGCACCGGGGTCGGAAAACGGGTTGAGCGGCTCGGCAAACGCGCTGCGCTCAAACATGTTCAGATCACTGGCACGCCAGACCATGGTGGTGTCCATCGGGGCGGGCTCGGGCGATTTCCAGCCCATATCGGCCCAGGTATCCGGCATGGGGAAGGGCGGGTATGCCTCCTGCGCGCGGTTGCGCTCGGCGCGGCGGTGGCGGGCGGGGGCGGCCTGCGCGGCCACCGGCGGCGGGTACAGACCGTAGGCGTCGCCCGGATGCAAATCCGGCGCGACGGCCCAAACAGCCTCCGGCGCCGGGGCGGTCGCGGGGGCAAGTGGCTGTGCGGGCGGCTCCGGCGCGGTGTAAACGCCGTAAGGCTGCTGCGGCGCGGCATACACAACATCCGGCGCGGGCGCAAAGGTTGTGGGGGCGGGCATGCCGTATCCACGGGGCGCGACGGGCGCGGCGGTTGCGGAAGGCGCAAGGGGCCACGGGGCGGGGGTTTCGGGCGCGGGGGGTTCTACCACGGCGGGGCGCGCCACATCGGTGCTGAAAGCCAACCCCTCCGGCAGGGTGGGGCTCTGCGGCACTGCCGGAGCCGACGGCATGGCCGGGGCAGGCGCGATGCCCTGCGCCGGGGCGGAGAACGCCACGGGCCGGGCTCCGGCCGGATCAGAGCGAACGTCCGGTGCCGCCGGGTCGGAAAACGCCACGGGTACGGCGGGCTGGGCCGCAAACCCCATCCCTTGCGCGCCGGCATTTGCCGCCGACTGTGCCGGCAACGGAATGCCCGGATAGGCGGCCACCTGCGGCGAAAACCAGCCCGGAGCCTCCGCCACGGCGGGGGCGGGCTCGGTCAGCGTGCGCTTGAGGAATGTGGCCGGCATGCTTTTTTGATAACCCAGCGCATCTTCCGCGCGGGGCAGGGGATCTCTCCAGACGGGCTTAAAATACTCGCTGCGCCCATAATCGTAGGCGCTGCCCGGCGTCAGTTGCTGTTGGGCATGCTGCCGCCGCCCGTGCGTCTGCCCTGTAATGCGGTTGGCGGTCGAAACGGGCGCAAAAAGATTGGGCGCGGCGTCCGGTTTAGGGGGCTCGCCGTCCGAGGCCGATGCCGACGACGGCGCAGCGTGACGTTCCGCCTCCGGTGCCATGCTCCCAACCTCCCGTGCCGGGCTTCGCCCGCATGTTGCCGGTCTACAGCCGGTCTGTTTTGCTACTGATAAGGATAGACTTATACTATACAGCAGCGGCGGCGCTTTGTCAAATTTACACAGGGGTTTGCGGGCCGCGCAATGCCTTGCCGTACAAGCTTTTTCCGCGATGGGGCGCCGGTGCGCCCGATCGCCCCGGCCGGTCTGCCGATCCGCACTTGACTTTCCACCGGCGGTATAGGATAATGAGTGTTGGTGTTTTCAGACTTTACCACAGGAAAGGGGATCGACACCATGGTCCGAGCGATTGTTGGCGCCAACTGGGGCGACGAGGGCAAGGGCAAGATCACCGATGTGCTGGCCGAGGACAGCGACGTGGTGGTCCGCTTTCAGGGAGGCGCGAACGCGGGGCATACGATCATCAACGATTTTGGCAAATTTGCGCTGCATCTGCTGCCGTCGGGCGTATTTCACCACCGCATTGCCAATGTGATCGGCCCGGGCGTGGCGCTGGATATCGACAAGCTGCTGCGCGAGTACGACGATCTGGTTGGCCGCGGGGTGCCCGCCCCGACGCTGTACATCAGCGACCGCGCGCAGGTGATGATGCCGTACCACATCGACTTCGACCGCTTTGAAGAGGAGCGGCTCGGCAAGGCCAGCTTCGGCTCCACCAAGAGCGGCATCGCCCCCTTCTACGGCGATAAATACATGAAAATTGGCATTCAGGTTTGCCAGCTGTACGACAAGGCGCTGCTGCGCAGCCGCTTAAACGGCGTGGTCACGCAGAAGAACGCGATTCTGGAATCGCTGTACGGCAAGCCGCCGCTGGATGTCGAGGCGCTGTACCGCAAGCTCTTGGAGCAGGCCGAGCGCATCCGCCCGATGGTGATCGACACCACCGTGTTCCTGCACCGCGCGCTTAAGGACAACAAGACCATCCTGCTGGAAGGCCAGCTGGGCAGCCTGCGCGACCCGGATCACGGTATTTACCCGTACACCACCTCCTCCTCGCCGCTGGCGGGGTACGGCGCGGTGGGCGCGGGCGTGCCCGCCAACGCCATTCAGGAAGTGTACTGCGTAACCAAAGCCTATTCCAGCTGCGTAGGCGCGGGCCCCTTTACCACCGAGCTGTTTGACGACGCGGCGGAAGAGCTGCGCAAGCGCGGCGGCGACGCGGGCGAATACGGCGCGACCACCGGCCGCCCCCGCCGGGTGGGCTGGTTTGACGCGGTGGCCACCCGCTACGGTTGCCTTGTGCAGGGTGCGACCGAGTGCGTGCTCACCAACCTGGACGTGCTGGGTTACCTGGACGAAATCCCCGTGTGCACCGCCTATGAGCTGGACGGCCGTACGGTTACGGATTTCCCCAACACCCCCGCGCTAATGCGCTGCAAACCCGTCTACACCGTGCTGCCGGGCTGGAAGTGCGATGTGCGCGGCGTAACCAGCTTTGCCGCGCTGCCGGAAAACTGCCGCGCCTATGTCGATTTCCTGCAAACGCAGGTGGAGGTGCCCATCCGCATGATCTCCACCGGCCCCAAGCGCAGCGAAACCTTCTGCCGCAGCTGAGGCGCGGCCGCGCGGGATCACGCCGCGCCGGAGGATGCGCCCCAGCCGTTACGGCATGACGGCTCCGGGCCTGCCGCCGCACCCCGCGCGCGTGGGCGGGGCTGCCAAAGCCGAACGATTCCGTTTTACCCCTGCCGCATCCGTTGCACTGGCGGTTCGCGCCGGACGGACGCGGCCGTACCGCCGGGGGAGCCGGGGCCTGTGCCCACGCCTCCCCCGTTTTTCTTAGCGCCGCACCGGCGCCGCGAACACAGAAGGAGGGCGACCCTATGCCCCGGTTTGAATGCGATTATCTGGAAGGCGCGGACGCGCATGTGCTGGAGGCGCTTTGCCGCACCAACGATCTGCAAACCCCCGGCTATGGCGAGGATGACCTGTGCGATCAGGCCCGCGTGATGATTGCGGAGCAGTGCCGCTGCCCCGGAGCGGGCGTCCATTTTTTTGTGGGCGGCACGCAGGTGAACCTGACGGTGATCGCCGCGGCGCTGCGGCCCTTTGAGGGCGTGCTGTGCGCGGATACGGGGCATATTAACGTGCACGAGACCGGCGCGATTGAGGCAACGGGCCACAAGGTGCTCGCCCTGCCGGGGCACGAGGGCAAGCTGACCGCCGCGCAGGTGCGCGCCGCGTGGGAAAGCCACTGTGCCGACGGCACGCATGAGCATATGGTGCGCCCCGCGATGGTCTATATCAGCCACCCGACGGAGCTGGGCACCCTGTACACCCGGGAGGAGCTTTCCGCCCTCCGTGAGGCGACGCTGGCCTGCGGCATGACCCTCTACCTTGACGGCGCTCGCCTGAGCTACGGGCTGGCCGCCGACCCGCAGGTGGATTTGCCCTTTTTGGCCGCGCACTGCGACGCCTTTACGCTGGGGGGCACCAAGTGCGGCGCGCTGTTTGGCGAGGCGCTGGTGCTGCCCGCCCCGGAGCGCTGGCCGCTTTTCCGCTACCACATCAAGCAGCGCGGCGCGCTGCTGGCCAAAGGCCGGTTGCTGGGCGTGCAGTTTGCGACCCTGATGAAGGACGGGCTGTACGTTTCGCTCGCGCGGCGGGCCAACGATCAGGCGCAGCGCATCCAGGCCGCGCTGGAAGCACGCGGCGTGCCGATGCTGTGCCGCACGCGGGCCAACCAGATTTTCCCCATCCTGCGGGACTCGGTACTTTTGCAGCTTTCGCGGGATTTCAGCTTTGCCGAATGGGCCCGTGTGGACGAGGCGCGCTCAGCCGTGCGCTTCTGCGCCGGAGCCACCACGCCGGAGGCAAATGTGCAGGCGCTGCTCAGCGCCATCGCGGCTCTTGCGGACCCGTTAACCTGATTTGCGCCAATGTTTACAAATTTTACGCGATCTGTGACGTAAAAATGCAACAGGTGACGGCAGAAAACTTGACATTGTAATAAAATTGTAATAGACTAGGGATGCTCTGGAACGTTAGCATCGTTTAATTGGACAGCAGCGATAATCCGCGATGGGAGAGATGTTTGGAAATGGCTAAACTGACAACTGACGTGGGCGGCCGCCTGCGCAGAAGCATTTCGCTCCTGCTGATCCTTTGCATGGTGCTTTCCGCCGCACCGGCGGCCATGGCGGCGTCCGTAGGCACCACCTCCTCCGCGGTAACGGATTCCACAGCCATGAGCTTTATCAAGCTCACGGCGGCGGTCAATATCTTTACCACGGAAACGACCCCTGCCAGCGGCGCCATTTCCGTGCCGGCCGGCACGGTGCTGATGCTCGCCTCCACCGACACCTATACCGTGACCACCACGGTGACCACCACCACGCCCGCGACCACCACGACGACCGAGTACGGCTGCTTGTATTACAACAGCACCCGCTACAACGTCAAGTGGAGCGACATCAGCGCCATGGTGATGGACACCACCGCCGTGCAGACCTACGTGGTCGGCACCCTGTGGACCACGACCGATTACCCCAGCCTCAAGCCTGAAATGAACCTCAAGCGCGATGTGCGCGTGTACGGCCTGCAGCTGGCGCTGCGCACGCTGGGCTATTACAGCGGCGTGCTGGACGGCAGCTACGGCACGGATACCATCTCGGGGGTCAAGAGCTTCCAGAAGGCTTACAAGCTGGATGTGGACGGCTATGCCGGGCCTTTCACGCAAAAGGTGCTCTACCCGCTGGCTATCGCCTCCTATAACACAAGCGGCTCGACCATCGGCAACCTTACCGGCACGCTGACCACCACCGCCAAGGTAAACCTGCGCAAGAGCAACTCCACAAAGGCGGTCCGTCTGGCAGTTATTCCTAAAAAGACAACGCTGGCCTTTTCCAAGACCGCCACATCCAGCGGCGTTATGTGGTACTACGTGGTTTACAACAACCGCAGCGGCTGGCTGATGGGCACCTATACCAATCTGGGCAGCTCCGGCACGTCCGGCGGCACAACGGCGGTGGGTACCGTCACGGCCGATTCCAACGTGGTGGTGCGCAAAACCGCCAACGGCTCGCGCACCGGCTACCTGCTGTCCAAGAGCAGCACGGCCACGCTGATGGCCTCGCCCATTACGTCGGGCGGCTACACGTGGTACTATATCAAGCTTTCCAATGGCGTCAAGGGCTATGTGCGCGGCGATTATGTTACCGCCACCTACGGCGGCTCCAGCGGCGTGGTGGATTCCACCACCAAGTCCTACCTGAAGGTGGGCAGCGCGGGGTTAAAAATCTTCACCAGTGAAGAAGAAAGCGATACCGGCGCCGTAACGCTTACGGCGGGTAGCATCGCGCAGCTGGTCAGCACCGCGACGTATACGAAAAACACAAAGGTTTACGGCAGCCTGTATTACAGCAACAGCCGGTATAACTTCGTCTATGCCAACATTGCCACCACCGACATCATGACCGCCGCGGCGCTGAACACCTACATCACCGGCACGCTCTGGCCCGCCGGCTACAAGTACAGCATCAACAGCGACGGTAACCTTGTCGGGGATATCAACGTGCACGCGTGCCAATACGCGCTCAGCGTTCTGGGTTACTATACGGGCGCGCTGGACGGTACGTTCAGCAGCGCTACCAAGGCGGCCATCTACAACTTCCAGCGGGCTTATAAACTCACGCGTGACGGTTCCGCCGGGCCGGAAACCATCGGTGCGCTGTACCCCAAAGCCATCGCGGCCATCAGCGGCGCAAGCTCGACGGACTTCGGCACCGTGAATAAAGTGCTCAAGGCCGACTGGGATTTTACTAATAAGGGGGCTGAGCTTTTCCCCAAATTTTCTTCTGCACAGGTTATGGATACTCGTTCTGGTAAAGTATTTACAATATATCGCATATATGGGGGAAGCCATGCAGACTGCGTCCCTCTTACTGCTGCAGATACAAAGATTATGTGTGATATTGTTGGATTTCCTTACAATAGCAGTCATCCAAATGATTCGCAGAAGGCGAAAATCGTTGCTGATTGCGACAATGGGAACACCAACTATACCTGGCCTGATTTCGCTGGTGCTTGGACAACAAAAACATGGGGTGCTAACGTCTGGGGGCACAGACCGGCATTATTAAATGTTGGTGGGACTGTGTATTGTGTGAGTATTTATGGTTGGCCGCATGGATATAATCAGAGTAGTAACGACATCGTGAATAATTACCCTGCCGTTAATAATTACTATGGTATGCTTTGTGTACATTTTGTTAACAGCAAAACGCATGGTTCAGAGGTTGTAAATAAAACTGCACAAGATTCAATCCTAGAAGCATATAGCTATGCTAAATCCGTTTGGCCCACGAAGGTGCAATAGAACCGGCAGATGATCAAACCCCGCCGCAATCGGTAAGACTGCGGCGGGGTTTTTGCGTGCTTGCGTTACAGCAAAATGGGTCAAGGGCCGCTGGCCCTTGTCAGGATTCCAAAGGGTGAAACCCTTTGGCCCCAGCCGCAGCGAGAGTGCGCAGCGCGCGAACAGCGCCGTAGGCGCTATGAGGCGCGCGGGGGTAGAAATCTACCGCATGAAAGCATAAAAAGGGGTCAAGGGCCGCTGGCCCTTGTCAGGTTTCCAAAGGGTGAAACCCTTTGGCCCCAGCCGCAGCGAGAATGCGCAGCGCGCGAACAGCGCCGCAGGCGCTATGAGGCGCGCGGGGCTGGAAACCAGCCAAAGGTAAGCAACAAAATGGGTCAAGGGCCGCTGGCCCTTGTCAGGATTCCAAAGGGTGAAACCCTTTGGCCCCAGCCGCAGCGAGAGTACGCAGCGCGCGAACAGCGCCGCAGGCGCTATGAGGTGCGCGGGGGTAGAAATCTACCGCATGAAAGCATAAAAATGGGTCAAGGGCCGCTGGCCCTTGTCAGGATTCCAAAGGGTGAAACCCTTTGGCCCCAGCCGCAGCGAGAGTGCGCAGCGCGCGAACAGCGCCGCAGGCGCTATGAGGCGCGCGGGGCTGGAAACCAGCTACATGCTAGCAGTAGAAGCCGGTAAAGTACCGTGTCCTTCCCTGCTTAGTGCGAAATAAAGCTCATGAATATAACCAGCAAGGTCGGGGCGATCGCCCCGGCCCTGTGTTACTTTACTTTGGATATACTCCCGACTGAGCGCTTGACCCGCGCGCCTCATAGCCGCTACGCGGCTGTTCGCTCGCTACACCTTCCGCTGCGGCAAGGGGGTTGGGGCACCGCCCCAAGCCCCGGCAGGGGTTTCACCCCTGCACCCTGACAAGGGCTTTCGCCCTTGACCCTTTTCCGCTGCGGCGGGGGGTCATTTTGCCTTACTCCAGGGCCAGCACCGCACGCACATTGGCCGTGACCGTCAAGGTGCCATTCTCAATAGGCGTCGAGTCCATCGCATCATACGTGACCGCCTTGCCCGCGGCAAAGGGAATGTACGCGTCGGTCGCTTCGGTTAGCGATTGCACCTGCCCCGGCGTGCGCCCGGAGGCAGCGGCCAGCAGCTTCGCCTTGCGCACCGCGTCGGCCGCGGCGGCAGCCATCGCCTGATCGTACGCATCGGCGCTCTTTTCGCTGATAAAGGTGATGCCGTAGCTCTGGTTGGCGCCCGCGGCCATCGCCGCGTCCAGCAGCGTGGGCAGCTGATCCAGCGCGCGCACCGTGACCTGCACGTTGTTGCTCACCTCGTAGCCGGACACCGTTTGCGCGTTGCTGAATTTGCCGTTCTGGTAATCGTACACGGGGTTGACGCTATAGTTCTGGGTTTGCAGATCGGCGTCGGCCACGCCGCCGTCCCGCAGGGCCTTCAAAACGCTTTGCATGGCGGTTGCGTTGGCGGTCTGCGCCACGGTTACCAGCGTATCCTGCGTGGTAACGCCCACAGTCAGCGTGGCGGCGTCGGGCTGCACGGTTACGGTGGCAGTGCCCAGCGCGGTTACGGTATTGCACGCGTCCACCTCGGCCAGCACGGTTGCGGCGGGCAGGCAAAGCGCCAGCGCCAGCGCGAGAATCAACAGTTTACGGAACATCAGGGTCACTCCTTTTCAATCGGTTTTTCTTCGGTAGTATTGGGGGTTTGCGCGTCGTGCGCCTTACGCCGTTTGCGCGCCAGCCATACAACGAGCGCGACGAGGGCAACCAGCGGCACGAGCACCGGCAGTGCCATTACGATAAACACCAGCAGGTTCTGTAAAAACACACCGATGGCTTTGAGCGAGGCGCTCAGCCCGCTGCCGAGGCGCTGCCACAGCGTCAGCTCCACCGCCTGCGCGGTTTCGCCCGCGCTTTCCTCATACAGGGTTACGGATACGTCGCTGTTTTGCACGTTGCGGTCGATGGTGCGCAGCGAGCTTTCCAGCTGATCCAGCTGGTACTGGGTATCGGCGATTTCATTCTCAATATCCAGCAGATCGCTCACATCGGCGGCCTGCTTGAGCAGCTCCTGCAGGCGGGTCATCTTGGCCTGCTGGGTGGTCAGCCGCAGCTGGGTATCGGCGTACTGGGTGGTCTGATCGGTGGCGGTTTCGGAGCGCGCGGTCACGCGGCCGATCGCGCCCGCGCCCTGCAGGAAGGCGTCCAGCTTATCGCTGGGGATGCGCAGGCTGTAGTAGGCTACGCGATCCATCCGGGACGAGGCTTCGCCGTTGATGCTGACGCTGGCGATGTAGCCGCCCAGTTGCGTGGTCAGCGTTTGCAGGGCTTCGGTATCCGCGTCAAAGGCGGTGGTGGCGAGGGTCAGGTCGGCGGTGCGCACAATCTTCACGCTGGACGCAGCCACCGTGCCGTTGCCCGGATCGGCGGCGGCGGTATCGGCGGTAGAGCCGCTGCGTTGTGCGCTTTCCTCTGTCGGAACCATGGCCATCGACAGTACGGGCGACCCGCCGTAGCCGTCGGGCTGCGGGCTGTTGTTGGCGTCAGCGAACTTGGCTTCGCTGCGGGGGGCGGGCATGGGCGCCGCGGAGTACGTTTCGTTCACGACCGTAGGGATCAGCGAGCCGGCGGACAGCGCGCCCACGACCAGTACCAGCGCCGCCGCAACCGGCAGCGCGACGCGCCAGAAGGGCTTGAGATGGTTTTTCTTTTGTTGCATAACGGTTTGCTCCTCTCGTTGCACGGCTGCGCGCCAGGCGGCGCGGTAGCCGGGGGGTACCGGGGTGCGGCACAGGTCGGTCAGCGCGCGGTCCAGCGCGTCGGGGGGGTTGTGCTTTTCCATGGGCTGACCTCCTTTCCACCTTTTAGACGAGGGAACGGCGCTGGGGTTCCGGGTGCGGCAGTCAATCTTTCATGAGCGCGTGCAGTTTTTCCTTGGCGCGGTTCAAACGGCTTTTCACGGTGCCTTCGCGCAGGCGCAGGGTCTGGGCGATGGCCTCGTAGCTCAAGCCATCGCCGTAACGGAGCAGGAGCAAAGCCTGCCAGTCGGCGGGCAAACGGAGCAGCGCCTCCCGCAAGCGGGCGTGGTCGCTTTGCTGTAGATAGGCATCTTCCGGGGTGGGGGCGGGGTCGGCGGGGTCGAAGCCCGCCTCGGCCATGCCGTCCAGCGAGGCATTCTCCCGGCGGGTACGCGGCCGTTTGAGCCAATCCAGACAGACGTTGTGTGCAATGCGGTACAGCCATGTGGGCACGCTGCTCAACCCTAAAAAGTGAGGCATGGCGCGGTAGGCCCTGAGCATGGTTTCCTGCGCCGCGTCCTGCGCATCGGCGGGGTTCTTTAAAAGCAGCAGGCATTGGCGGTACACCAGGCTTTCATAAGGGCCGACCAGCATGCCAAACGCGTCCGCGTCGCCCTGCATGGCTTTGGAAATGAGGGTTTCGTCCACAGGCCGGCCTCCCTTCGCAAAGGTGTACACCCGGTTAGACGTTCGGGCGGGGCGTTTTGTTCCCGCTCCGGCAAAAACGAAACGAGAACCGCCCCCCGCTTGACAATGCGCGCACTCGGATGGTATATATGGTACGCCGCCGGTTTGCGATTGCTGCCCGGCGGGAAGGAGCGTTGGCCTTGTACCTGATCGATACGCATGCCCATATTTACCCCGACGCCATCGCGCGCAAAGCGGCCCAATCCATTGCCAGTTTTTACGACATCCCCATGGACGCCGACGGTCGGCTGGAAACGCTGCTGGCGCGCGGCGCGCAGGCCGGCATTCGCCGGCATCTGGTGCACAGCGTCGGCGTGACGCCGGATCGTGTGCCCAACGTGAACGATTACCTGATGCGCACCGTCGCGGCCAACCCGGAGCGGCTGGTCGGCTTTGGCACCCTGCACCCCGATATGCCCGACGTGCGTGCCGAGCTGGAGCGCATCCGTGCGGGCGGGCTGATCGGGGTCAAGCTGCACCCGGATTTTCAGCACTTCTATCTGGATGATCCGCGCGCGGTGGCCATGTTCCAGGCTCTGGCGGATAGGGGCATGCCCGCGCTGGTGCATACCGGCGACCGCCGCTACGCCTACAGCGAGCCTGCCCGCATGGCGCGCACGCTGCGCGCGGTGCCGGGGCTCAAGGCCATCTGCGCCCATCTGGGCGGCTGGTCCGTGTGGGACGAGGCCTGGAAACAGCTGGCGGAGCTGCCCAACGTCTGGGTGGATACGTCCTCCAGCCTGTATGCGCTGGAGCCGGAGCAGGCGGTGGCGATCATCCGCCATTACGACGGCAGCCACGTGTTTTTCGGCACCGATTACCCCATGTGGGACCCTGTGGAGGAGCGGGAGCGTTTTCTGGCCCTGCCGCTGACCGAGGCCGAGCGCGAACGCATTGGCCACGCGAATTTTGAAGCGTTTTTAAAGGAGCTTGAACCCCATGCCTGAGGAAGCAACCATCGCGGCCGTAGAGCGGCCGCAAACCGTGCAGACCCTGCTTAAGGATTTACGCGCCCTTGGCATCCGCCGGGGGGATACGCTGATTGTACATAGCGCCATGAGCCACATCGGCTGGGTGTGCGGGCGCGAGGTGGCCGTAGTGCAGGCGCTGCTGAGCGCCGTTGGCCCGCTGGGCATGCTGGTGATGCCCGCCCACAGCACCGATAACAGCGACCCGGCGGAGTGGCAATGCCCGCCCGTGCCGGAAGCCTGGCATGCGGAAATCCGTGCCCAAATGCCCGCCTACCGCCGCCGCAGCACCCCCACCCGGGCCATTGGCCGGGTTCCGGAGTGCTTTCGCACCTGGCCGGGGGTGCGGCGCTCGGCACACCCGCACGTCAGCTGGTGTGCGCACGGGCCGGGCGCGGCCTGGCTGCTGCGCGGCCACCGCTGGACGCGCCCCGGTTTCGGCATGAACTCGCCCGCCGGGAGGCTGTACCGCCGCAACGCGAAGGTGCTGCTGTTGGGGGTCGGTTACGGCAACTGCACCATGCTGCACATGGCCGAAACCCTCGACCCCGCCACCCCGATGGTGACGCAGGGCGCGGCCGTTCACGACCTGCGGGGCCGCCGCTGGGTAAACTGGCAGGAAATTGAGATGGACAGCGACCGCTTTGCGGAACTGGGCGCGGCGTACGAGCAGGAGGGCGGCGTGGTGGTACGCGGCCGCGTGGGCGCGGCGGATTGCCGCGTGGTGCCTGCTCGCCCGCTGGTGGATTACGGCGTGCGCTGGCTTACGGAGCACCCGCGCCCGGCAGAGGAGGCAACGCCTGCCGCGCAACCGGAGGAACAGCCGTAAGGCAACCTCAGGCACAGGCGCCTAATCCGGCGATGCGTGCCGGGTCGGACGGCCAAAGAACGCGGTTGTAAACTCCGCTGCTCGCCTCACAGCCCTACGGGCGGTTCGCCCGCTTGCGGCTGCATGCTGCGGCATGGGGTTTGGGGTTCCACTCAGGGCGTTCAAGCTTCGCAGGCTGCACTGCCGTTTGCCTGCTCGTTTCGCGCCCCGTCTGCGGGTCGCTTTCGCCTTCGGCGAAGCGGCCACCGGCCGCACGCTTCCCTCCGGCGCCAGACCCCGCAAGGGGAATGCCTCTTGACCCGGTTCCGCTGCGGCGGGGGTTTCTTAACAGGCCAACCCGGTGATGCACGCCGGGTTTTTTGTATGCGTGCGTGTCAAAAGCGGGCGTTTACAAAGCCCGCCCGACAGCCGCCGTTCAGTTTGTCTGCGGCTCGTCCGGCTGCGCGTCTTCCGCGCTGCCGGGGCGCAGGCTGTGCAGCAACTCGGCTGAACGGGCGCGCACCCGCTCGGCCAGCGGCATGGTGTTGGAGGGTGTTTCCGCAAAGCGGCGGAAGGTGCCGGGCAACAGCGTGCGCACGGCCTCGTTGGCCCCGGAGGAAAACAGATCGCCCAGCATCCGGCGCATGGCGGCGCGGGTTTCCGGCTCCAGATGGCGGAAGGCCGCCATCAGCTTGAAGGAGCTGGCGGGCAAATCCTGCACAAGCGGGTCGATGGTTTCGGGGTCGAGGGTGGAAATCAGGCGGAAGGTCGTATCGGTCAGCAGCCGGCGGTCGGGCAGCGACAGGCGGTCAATCCACTGGCGCAGGGCTTCGTCGGCCATACGGGTGCCCAAGTCCAGCCCAGCCAGTATTTCAAAATCGCAGCCCGCGACCTGCCAGGTGAGCACATCGTGCTGGAAAAGCCCCAGCGCCGTACTCTTGACCACGCGGTACACCGGGTGGTAGCACAAAAGCATGCCGACAACGGAGCTTTGGGGGATGTAGCTTTGCACCCGCGCCGCCACGCGCGCGTAGCCCTCGCTCAGCAGGGTGGCTTCGTCCACGCCCTGGCCGTCGAAGCTGTACACATCCGCAAGGCGGGCCTGCGTTTCCGGCACGGCGTGCGCGGCGGCAAACAGCGCCAGATGGCCGCCCTTGCTGTGCCCGCCCACCCGCAGTGGCCCGGAAAAGGCTGCGGCCGCGCGGTCGAGGTACTCCGTGGCTTCGCGCTGCGCGGGCACCGGCATGAAGGACATGTTCAAATCTTCCTTCCAGCCGGCCAGCGTCAGGTCGGTACCGCGGATGGACACATAGCGCGAGCCGTCCGGCAGGGAAAACACGCAGGCGCAGAACTGCGTTTCCTGTTGGGCGTCCACATGGTTGAGGTAATCGGAAAGGGTCAGCTGCGCAAAACGGGCGCAGCGCGCGCACAGCAGCGTGCAGTCAAACCGTTTGCGCTGGAAGGGATCGACCAGCCCCTCGGGGTAGGCATGCGCAAGCCACGCGGCCAGCTCCGCCACGGTGGCGGTTTGCCCCGGTTCCAAAAATCCCTCCATGGGCATGTACACAATCTGCGTCAGCGCCAGACTGTCCAGCGCGCAAAAGGGGCGCGTCTCCATGGGTTCCTGTCCTTGCTCGGCCAGATAATCCATCAGGGTGGGCATGGCGGACACTCCTTCGGTATCGAAAAATGCGGCCCGCGCGGCGGAGGTTGGGTAGACCATGCGACCGGGAACGGCACACAGGCAATGGATGCCGGGTTAAGCGTGGGGAATCCGCGCGTCAGGGAATGCGACCGTGAACGGCACACAGGTAACGGATGCCGGGTAAGCGTAGGGAATCCGCGCGTCGGGCAATGCGACCGGGAACGGAATACAGGCAACGGATGCTGAGCTGGCATACGAAAGCCGCATGTCGGGTACTGCGACCGGGAGCCGCAGATGCGCCGCATGTATGGCAAGGGGCGAATGCGGCCCGCGCGGCGGTCGCTACGATGCCTTGAGTATACGGCAAACCCGTTGGAAACGCAATGGGCGGGCGCACGCGCGCCGCCCGGCTGTCAGGGTTGGGGGCTGGCCCGGTGGCGCAGGGGGGAGGAGGCACTGGATCGGCCCCGCCGCTACACCCGGATTTCCACATGGCTGCCCATGCGCGTGCGCGTGACCACGATCTGCCGGTCGATCCGCTCCTTGAGCTGCTGCACGTGCGAGATGATCCCCACCAGCCGGTTGCCCTCGCCCAGCGAGGCCAGCACATCCACCGCGGTAGAGAGTGAATCGTCATCCAGCGAGCCGAAGCCTTCGTCAATAAACAGGGTATCCAGCTGCACGCCGCCCGCGCTCGCCTGCACCTCGTCGCTCATGCCCAGCGCCAGCGCCAGCGAAGCCTTGAACTGCTCACCCCCGGAAAGGGAGCGCACATCCCGCTCCGCCCCGGCGTAATGGTCCAGCACGTTCAGCTCCAGCCCGCTGCGCTGGCGCAGATCGCCCGCGGCGGCGCGGCGGCGCAGCTCGAACTGCCCGTTGCTCATGCGCATCAGCCGCGTGTTAGCCCGGGCGAGGATGTGATCCAGCACGGTAGTCTGCACATAGGTTTCCAGCGTGATTTTCTCTTTGCCGGGCAGCGTGCCGTTGACCGTCTGCGACAGGGTGGAAAGCCACGCGCGTTGCCGGAGCTGCGCCTCCGACTGGGCGGCCAGCGTGCGCAGGCTGTCCAGCGTGGCGGCGTTCTGCTGCCGGCGCGCGGCCAGCGCCTGCTGGCGTGACAGCCGTTCGGCACGCGCCGCGGCCAGCCCTTCCCGATGGGTGCGCTGTGCCGCCGTATCGCTCTGCGGTGCGCCAGCCAGCTGTGCGTGCAGGGTTTCCAGCTTCGCGCGGCGCAGAGCCACGGCTTCGCGGGTGGTACTGTAGGCGGTTTGGGCGGTTTCCAGCGCGCGGGTAAGCGCGGTGCGCTCGTCCTGCAGGGTTTGCAAACGCGCCTCGGCTTCGGCACGGTTGGCGGCAGGCAGCTGCGCCTGCTCCTCGGCGATGCGGGTTTGCAGGGCGGCGGCTTCCGCACGGGCCTGCGCGGCTTCCTGTGCGGCGGTCTGACCGTCGGCTTCCTGTTTGGTGAGCTTTGCTTCGGCTCTGGGCAAGCCCTCCCGCACGCGTTCGGCGCGCTGGGCTTGCTCCTGCGCCTGTGCCAGCGCCTGCACGGCCGCGGTGTGGGCGGCCCGTGCCTCGGCAAGGGCGGCAGGCAGCAGGGCGGGCAGCGCTTCGGGTTCGGTTGCGCCCAGCAGCGGTTCTGCTGCGGCCAGCAGCGCGACGCGGGCCTGTTCGGCCTCGCCCCGGCGGCGGGCGGCTTCGGCGCTGCGATCCACAGCTGTTTTAGCCAGCGCATCGGCGCTGGCGTGCTGTGCGTCCAGCGCGGCTTCGGAGGGGACGTGCGCCTGCAAGGCTGCGGGCGCGGGGTGCTCCGCCGCGCCGCACACAGGGCAGGGCTGCCCCGGCGCCAGCGTCCGGGCCAGCACACCGGCCTGCCCGTCCAAAAACAGCCGCAAATTCGCATCCAGCGCGCGGCGGGCGGTTTCGCTTTCGTCGGCGGCACGCAGGTAGCGCGTCTGCGCGGCAGCGAGTGCCGCTTCGGCATGGGCGACGTTCAGCCGCTGTGCTTGGAGCGATTCCAGCGCGGCGATGCGCTCAGCGGCGCGGCGTTCTTCGGCGGCCAACCGCTCCACGGCGGCAGCCGCGCCGGACAGCGTGTCCAGCTCGGCGCGGGCGGCTGTCAGGCGTGCGCGCAGGCTGGCTGTATCGTTAGCCAGTTGAGCTGCGTTGGCTTCCGCCTGTGCGGCGGCCACCTGCAACGCAGCCTGCCGGGCGACCAGCGCCTCCAGCGCGGCAAGCCGGGCAAGATCGGCCCGCGCCACGGGGATGGCCTCAGCCAGCTGCTCCAGCCGGGGGGCGCGAGCCTGTTCGGTCGCCAGCGCCGCCTGCAGGGTGTCCAGCACCGGCATTTGCGTTGCCAGCCAGCCCTCGGCTGCGGCCGCGTCGGCACGCAGCGCGTCCAGCTGCACGGCGCGGCCCAGCGCCGCATCCGCCGCTTCCAGAAGGCGGTCGTCCTGCTCCAGCGCGGTGCGAAGCGCGTCCAGCGCATGGTCGTCCTGTGCCAGCAGGCGCATCAGAAGCGATTGCACATCGGCGGCGGAGGGCACGGCGGCATGCAGGCGCGCAAGCTCCGGCGCAAGGGGATCGTCCGCGTCGGCGCGGATGCCGTCGGTCAGGCGCTGCAAATCCCGCTCCGCCTGACGGCACGCATCCTCCAGCGCCAGCGCGTCCGCCTTGACACGGGCCTGAAAATCCTGATAAGGCCCTGTTTTGAAAATCTCCCGGAAAATGGCCGAACGGGCGGCGGTATCGGCCAGCAGCAGCTCCTGAAACGCGCCCTGCGCGATCATGGCGATCTGGCAGAACTGATCCCGATCCACGCCCAAGAGCCCGGTTACGGTCTGGGTGACCTCTGCGGGGCGCGTCAGCGGGGCGCGGCCGTCGGGGTAGAGGAAGGTGGCGCCGCCGGGCACCTGCACCGTGCCTGTGCCCCGCTGGCGCGGGCGCTCGTAGGGCAGGGTGCGCTCCACGGTGTACGTTTGCCCGCGGTGCTCAAAGGCAAGGCGTGCCAGCGGCGCCTCCCCGGGCGCGGCGTACTGGCTGGCCAGCATCTCCGGGCGGCGGTTGCGGCCGCTGGGCTCGCCGTACAGCGCAAAGGTGAGGGCGTCAAACAGGGTGGTTTTGCCCGCGCCGGTCACGCCCGTAATCAGGTACAGGCCGCGCGTGCCCAGACGGGCAAAATCCAGTTCCGTGCGCCCGGCAAACGGGCCGAAGGCGACAAGCGTCAGGCTGAGCGGCCTCATGCGCGTTCCTCCCAGCAGGCCGCCAGCGCATCCAGCGCATAGGCATGCGCCGCCGCGTCCAGCGGGCGGTTGTTTTGCAGGGCATAAAAATCATCCAGCATCGCCTCGGGGCTGTGTTGCACGGGGCCTTGTGTCAGGCCGGAGAGCATATCGCGGCGGGTGCGGGCGTTGTCGTAATCCAGCTTGAGCAGGTTGGGGTAAATCACGCGCAGTTTGCCCATGGCGTCGGGCACGTCGTACTCGTCGGTCAGGGTGATGTGCAGATAATCGTCGGTGGCGGTGCCCTCATAATTGGCGCGCAGGGTGAGCGCCTCGTACGTGCCGCGCAGTTCGCGCAGCGTGCGCAGGGGCCGGAGCGGTACCGCTTGCACTGAAAACGTGCCCTTGGGGCCCAACTCCGTCAGCAGCGCGCCCTTGACGTCGCAAACCTCGCCAAACGAGTAGGCCAGCGGCGAGCCTGCGTAGCGCACGGCCTCGCGCCCCACGCGCTGCGCGCGATGCAGGTGGCCCAGCGCCACGTAATCGAAGGCGTCAAACACCGACGCGTCCACGTTATCCAGCCCGCCGACAGGGATATCCTCCGATTCGCTGCGCGCGCCGCCGGTAATAAACTGGTGGCACACCAGCACGTTGCGCTCCGCAGGGTTGATCGGCAGGTGCGCGATCAGCGCGCGCAGCGCGTCGGTGTAGGTTTCAACCGGCTCGTCGGGCAGGGCGGCGCGCACGTGCGCGGGCTTGACAAACGGCAGCCCCCACAGGTGCACCGGGCCGTAGGCGTCGCTCAGGGTCAGGGGAGCGGGCAGCAGGCGGTCGCGCTGCGGCGGGGCGGACAGGGGCCACCCCCTGCGCGCGCAGCAGCCGCGCGCCAAAGGCGAGGCGCTCGGCGGAATCGTGGTTGCCGCTGATGACCACCGTTTTGCAGCCCCGGGCGGCCAGCGCGGTCAAAAAATCGTCCAGCAGGGCCACGGCCTCGGCGGGGGGTACAGGTTTATCGTAGATATCGCCCGCCAGCAGCACCGCGTCGGGCTGCTCCCGGTCGACCGCCGCCAGCGCCTGCGTCAGGATAAAGCGCTGATCCTCGATCAGCGAAGCTTCGTTCAGTTTTTTCCCCAGATGCAGATCGGCCATATGCAAAAGCCGCATGCAAAACGCCTCCTTCGGCCCGGAACCCGTACCCCGATTGTACGGTGAGCGGGGCCAAACGTCTAAGCCCGGCGGCAGGGCACAAATCCGTGGTTCCCAATCAGGGTCGGCTGTGCTATACTGAACTGACACCAAAACGCCTGCGCCAGGGCCGCAGCGCACAGGGCCTGCGCGGCTAAACCGCCGCGCGCCCCGAAACGGAGGCGCGTACCGTTATGCTGATCGGTCAATTCTGTGAAACCTATCCCCCCACGCTGGACGGGGTGGGGCGCGTGATGCTCAGCTACTGCCAAAGCCTGGAGGCGCTGGGGCACCGCGCGTTGTATGTGGCGCCCAACAACCCGCTCTACCCGGAGCAGGTTAACTGCGAAACGCTCCTGTACGACGGCGTGCGCATCCCCGGCGAACCCTACCGGGTGGGGGGTGCCAAGGCTGAGCAAGAGCTTCCGCAACGCCACGTGTCGCCTGAAATTTGACGTAGTGCACGCCCACAGCCCCTTTCTGGCCGGGCGGGAGGCGCGGCGCATCGCCAAGCGCGACGGCGCGCCGCTGGTAGCGACCTTTCACAGCAAGTATTACGATGATTTTTACAAAGCCACCGGCTCCAAGACCCTCGCGGCCATGGGCGTGCGCTATGTGGTGGATTTTTTCGACACCTGTGACGAGGTGTGGGCCGTGAACGACCGCACCGGCGCGGTGCTGCAGGAGTACGGCTATCACGGCTCCATTGTGACCATGCCCAACGGCACCAACCGGCCCGTGCTTACGGCGGCCGAGCGCGACGCGGCGCTGCACCGCTACCCGATCCGGGAGGGCGTGCCGGTGCTGATTTTTGCCGGGCAGCAGAACCATAAGAAGAACACCGACAGCATCCTGCGCGCGTGCGCCTGCCTGCTGAAACGGGGGCTGGATTTCCAGCTGGTGATGGTGGGGGACGGGCCCGACGCGCACGCCCTGCACGTGCTGGCGCGGGGATTTGGACATCGACGGGCACGTGCTGTTTACGGGCTTCCTGAGCCACCGCCCGACGCTGATGACCCTTTACGAACGCGCGGACCTGATGGTGTTCCCCTCGGTGTACGACAACGCCCCCATGGTGGTGCGCGAGGCGGCGGCCATGGGCA
>CAXXGW010000001.1:0-39652 GCA_963666755.2 Candidatus Limiplasma sp. | reverse complement strand
TGTATTTGCCAACCATCAGCGTGTACTTATTCTGCGGCAGAATCAGCGACAGCACCACATAGGCCAGCAACACCCAAGACGCGACCTCCACCAGAAAAATGACAACGCTGAACACGAAATTAAGCAAGCCCACGAGCATCGAGATCCCTCCTAGCTTTTCGTTATTCTATCCGCCGCCGGGCCGTAAGGCGGGGCGGCTCCGAACGGCTACGGCTTAACCGCACCGCGATCGGCACTGCGGGTAAAGGCGCCCTGCATCCCAAAGGGTGCGGCGGCGCGGCGGGCCTGCCCCGCCGGCGCGGCGTAACCGCCTGTGTTGGCCTGCTGCATCTGCGCGGCATAGGGGGCGGTCTGCCGCCCGGGCGTTCCGCCCACGGCCGCATAGCTGCCCGAAGGCACGCCTGCGCCCATGGGCGCGGCGGCATAGCTCCCGGTTTGCGCGGCAGCCGACGGCGTAGCCGCGGCATACCCGCCGGTGTAGCCGCCCGCCTGTGCGGGCGTGTACCCGCCGGTGTGCGCGCCCGGGGCTGCGGCGGCATACCCGCCGGTACGCGCGCCCGCCCCTGCGGCGGCCGTCGCATAACCCGTGGCGGCAGCGGCAGCCGGTTGCGCCGCCGCGTAGGCGCCGCCACCCACGCCGTAGCCGGGCGCGCTTTGCGCCGCCTGCGTGCGGTAGCCGCCGACGCGGGGGGCCGCACCGTAGCCGGACTGCGCCTGCGCCCCGTAGGAGGGGGCAGGCTGCGCGTTTCCGCCGTAGCCGGGCTGGTAACCGCCAAATTCCGGACGGGTATAGCCCTGCGCCTCGGGGGCGGCCGCATATTTTTGCATGGCGGGGTCGATTACCACATACACCGAAGGGGAGGAAATCAGGTAAATGCCCCGCTGGGAAATTTTGTTCAGATGGCAGCCCAGCGTGTATGCCGCGCCGCTGAGCATATCCACGCAACGCTGGCGCTCGCTGTCGTTGGCGATAAACTCCATATTCAGGAAAACCGAGGCGTTGGCCTTGATGTACTCAATCACTTTGGTGCACTCGTTGCGGCTGCGCAGCAGCACCACATACTCCACATGGGCGTACAGGTTGCCCTCGGGGCTGCGCACCAGGTTGGGGAAAGGCAGTACGTTGTTGGGCTGCTGTTGCGGCGTGCCCTGCTGCGGATAACCCGGTTGCCCCGGCGCCCGCGTGCCCATGGGCGGCATCCCCCGCTGCGGCTGCCCGGCCGCCTGCTGCTGGCGGCGCGTCTGCTCCTGCCGCTGCGCGTCTGCCTCGGCCTGCATGTCTTTCTGGGAGCGATAGGGCACGCGGCCCGAATACGGATCGCTCGCATCCCCGCTGAAGCGGTCTGCAGGGGCATTACGGCCGGTAGAACCGTCCATGGAGGGCGCGGCACCGCCGGCATCCTGGGTAGGCTTCCGCACGCCGCCAAACGCCTGCTCCGCCTTGTTGGGGGCGTAATAGGCGCCAGCCGCTGTACGGTTGGCATTCCCACCGGCGATCCGTTCGCTCTTCTCAGCCAACCAATCGTTGACCTTCTGGACAATACCCAAGCCTCGTACCTCCTGCATTCACAAACCGACGGTTTATCGGCGTGCCGGGCGGCGCATCCGCCCTGTTAAGGTTCCCGGTAAAGGGCCGTGCCCACGCGCACCAGCGTAGCGCCTTCGCGCGCCGCAATGCGGTAATCGTGGCTCATGCCCATGGACAGTTCTTCCATCGCCACGCCGTCGATCGCCTCGGCCTTCAGCGCGTCAAACAACGCGCGCATGCCGCGGAAATAGCCGGTCAGCACGGCTTCGTCCTGGGTGAGGGGCATAATGGCCATCAGGCCGCGCACCTTCAGACAGGAGTAGTCCCGCATCCGGCGCAGGAAGGGCCGAACCTCGTCCACCCCGAACCCCGCCTTCTGCGGCTCGCAGGCGATATTCACCTGCACCAGCGCCGGTACCGTAAGGCCCCGCTGGTCCGCACGGCGTTCCACCTCCTCGGCCAGCGCGAGCCGGTCCAGAGAGTGCAACAGCCATACTTGGTCTATTATATCTTTAACTTTGTTGGTTTGCAACCGCCCGATCCAATGCAGGCGAAATTCCGGGTCGATCTGCCCCAGTTTGGGCAGCGCCACCTGCGCGCGGTTTTCGCCGATATCGTGCACGCCAAGGGCCTGCAGCTGCCGGATCACCCCGGAGGCGACGGTTTTGGTCACGGCCACCAGCCGGGCGGGCGGCTCCCCCGGGCGGGCGTTGCGCTCCAGCTCCGCGCGGATTTCGGTCAGGTTGCGGCACAGGGTTTCCGCCGGCACGTCCGTCAGCAGCGCCGGGGCATGCGCGGGTTCGGTTTCCCAAGGCATAAGCGTTCCCTCCTAACGGAACAGGCGCACCGTCTGCCCCTTCCCCAAAATGCCCGTCTGGATGGGGGATATGAACACCTTGTCTCCCTGACGGGAGAGGATATCCACCGGGATAAACACCTGCGTCCCATCCTGGTTGATGCGCACCACGCCCTGCTGCTCGTTCTGGGTATACAGGGCGGCGGCGGGCACCAGCAGGCCGTCGGCGTACTCGCCCAGCTCCGCCTGACAGGTGCGCATGTACAGCACCGGGGATACATCCCCCATCACGGCCAGCCGTAGCAGCAGCTCGCCGCTGGCGCGGGTATAGCTGAGCACCTGCGCATCCACGGTGGTGTTGGAAAACTGCTCCAGCATCAGCTTGTAGGTGTTGCCCTCCACCGGCGTCCAGACGCTGTCCTTGATGAGCATGAGCACCGCGTAGTTGGTTTTTTTGACCAACCGATAGATATCGGTTTTGCCGCGCTCGCTGGCCGCCACCTCCGGCCGCTGGCCGTTGAACATCGAACGCACCTCGGCGGGGGTGTAGCTCTGGAACTTGTCCGGCGTGAGCGACGCCTCGTAGCCGTCGGTGTAAAAGCTGATGATGCTCTCCTGCGTGGCGGCGCGCTGCTTGATCCAGCTGTCGATGCGCTGCTGCTGGGTTTCTTCGTCGTCAAACAGGCGGTTGAGGCGCATATCGGAGGAATATTTGCTGCGGAAGTATTTCTGCCGCTCGTCAATGGCCGTAGCCAGAATCGACTCCTGGTTGATCAGGTTGCCGCGCGAGCCCTGCACCAGAGAGCGCACTTCCAGCCCGCGCTGCACCACCTCGGTTTCCAGGCGGCTCATCTTCTGGTCATAAGCGGTTTCGCCCGCCAGCAGCGTCTGCTGGTAGTCCTTGATCTGGTCGCGGTAATCCTGCAGGGTGTCCATTTCCTTGCTGGAATAGCCGGTGGAGTACACGTAGCAGACCACGTCGCCGCGGTAGACCACGCTGCCCTCCTGCGCCTTGTATTCGATGCTCTGCACGCCCTCGTCGTTATAGACCGTCTCGTTGCGCACAATCATCGCGTCGCCGTGGTAGATGGTGCCCATCGTGCCGGACTCAATCACTGCGGTGGTGGCGTGGCTGCCCTGCATGTTGTTCAGAAAAAAGATCGCCACGCCGCCCAGAATGATCAGGATCGCCAGCGTCTGTAAAATGCGGCTGAGGCGGCTGCGCTGGCTGCGCTTTTCCTTGCGCTGCTGCTTTCGATCCTTCTTGGCCTTGACGGCGGCTTTGGCTTTTTGCAGCGCCTGCCATTCCAGCATCTGCTGCGGGCTCATGCCCAACTGGGCGGCCTGCCAGGCGGCCCATTGCTCCGGCGTCATGCCCTGCGGCGCGCCGGGAGCCTGCGCGGCGGGTTGCTGTGCCTGCGGTGCAGCCTGCGGTTGCGCCGCCCAGCCGCCCTGTGCGGGCGCTCCGCCCTGCATGGCCTGCCATGCCGCGGCCTGTTCCGGCGTTACCGCCTGCCACGTGCCTGTAGGCGCGGCGGACGCGCCCTGCATGGCCTGCCATGCCGCGGCCTGTTCCGGTGTAACCGCCTGCCATGTGCCCGTGGGCGCGGCGGACGCGCTCTGCATGGCCTGCCATGCTGCGGCTTGTTCCGGCGTGACTGCCTGCCACGCGCCCGTGGGTGCGGCAGACGCGCCCTGCATCGCCTGCCATGCCGCAGCCTGCTCCGGCGTAACTGCCTGCCACGTGCCTGTGGGAGCGGCGGACGCGCCCTGCATGGCCTGCCACGCCGCAGCCTGCTCCGGCGTCATGCCCTGCATGGCCTGCCACGCTGCGGCCTGTTCCGGCGTCATGCCCTGACCGGCGGGCCAGCCCGCCTGCGGGGGGTTCCACCCGCCGTTGCTGCCGTTGCCTTGCATTGCGCGTCTCCTTTCCCGGTGTGCTGCGCCCGCGCGGCGTTTTACGGGCTATGCGCCGCTTTCTTCAATAGCGCGCAGCCTTGCCAGCACGCGCCGTTCCATACGGGATACCTGCATTTGGGATACGCCCAGCTTTTTAGCCGTTTCCCGCTGGCCCAGCCGGTCGCGGTAGCGCAGCGTCAGCAGCTGGCGTTCCTTATCGTCCACTTTGCTTAAAATCCAGTTCATCCAGTCGGCCTGCTCCACGCGTTCGTAGCCCGCGTCGGTCACGCCCAGCAGCGTGCTCAGATCAGCTTCGTTTTCTTCGCCCACGGGCGCGTCCAGTGAGGTGATATCGGTCTGGTTACGCATGTCCAGCAGCATGAGCAGCTCGTCAGGGCTGATCTGCATGGCCTGCGCCAGCTCGCGGGCGCTGGGCTCACGCATCTGCTCGTGCTCGAACTGCTCGCGGATTTGCTGCATACGGTACAGCTTCTGGCGCGCGTCGCGCGGCACACGCATGCCGGAAGCCTTATCGCGCAGGTAATTGCGCACATCCCCCGCGATGGTGGGGATGGCGTAGGTCACAAACCGGTACCCGCGCGCAGGGTCGAAGCGCTCCACCGCCTTCATTAAGGCGATGCTTGCCACCTGCTGCAGGTCCTCCCGCTCCACGCCCCGGCCCTCAAAACGCCGCGCCACCGCACGCGCCAAAGGAAGGTAGCTTTCCACCAGCTGGTCGCGCAGCATCGTGCTGCGTTCGGTCGCATATTGCTCCAACAGGGGGATCAAGGTTTCGTCATTCATCCTATCCCCTCCCCTCACACAGGAAGGGAAAAGCCGATGCTGCCGACCCCGCACGCATCGCATTGCAGCGATACCTCCGGCATGAGGGTTTCCAGCACGCCGCGCGTCACGTCCAGATCGCTCTGAGGCAGATCGCTGGGCCCATTGCTCCGTACGGCATTCATGCAGCAATACAGCCGACCGTCCTGCACGCGCGCGCGCAGCTCCAGCCGGTCGGCACGCACAGGCTGGTGCAGCAGGCAATCGCAGCACTCGTCGGTTGCCGTGCGCAGATCGTCAATCAAATCCACATCCAGCCCCGCCAGCATCCCCAGACCGCTGATGGTCATGCGCGCCAGCAGCACAAACTCGCGGTCTGCAGGCAAATTCAGGATGATTTCGCCTCTAGGTTCGGCCATCGCTGTTACCCCTTTCCCAGCCGGAATCCGGTGATGGAACCGGCTTATCCTATCATATCCCAGAGCATTTTGGCAAGTAGCAGGGCCAGTGCCGCCAGCATCATGCCGCGCACCAGCGCACCCCCGCGCTTCAGCGTCAGGCGGCTGCCCAGCGCCGCGCCCAGCATCGCGCACAGCCCGGCGGGCAGACCCAGCCAGATCAGCACATCGCCGGTCGCCAGCAGGCTTACCAGCGCCGCCGCGTTGCTGGCAAGGTTCACCAGCTTGGCCGTGCCGCTGGCGAGCACCTCGTCCATGGCGAATACTTGTAAAAAGATCAGGATCAGAAACGTGCCCGTGCCCGGGCCCACCAGCCCATCGTAAAAGCCGATGGCGCAGCCGATGGCCAGCGATACGGCAAACACCCCGCGCTCACTGCTGACGCGCGGCTCGGTGGCACGTTTGCGCCCGCGCAGCGTAAACAGGGCCGCAATGGGGATGCACCCCAGCACCAGCCAGCGCACCACGTTGCCGGGCAGGCCGGTCATCACCAGCGCGCCCACGGCGCTGCACACCAGCGCCCCCAGCGCGGCGGGTACGCCCACCCGGCGGTCCACCTTGCCGGCGCGCCCGTAGGTCACGGTGGCCAGCGTGGTGCCCATCATGGCGGACAGCTTGTTGGTGCCCGCAGCCAGCGCGGGCGGCAGCCCCGCCAGATAGTAGGCGGGCAGCGAAATCATACCGCCGCCGCCCGCGATGGAGTCGAGGAAGCCCGCCAGCAGCGCCAGCGGGCACACGATCAGGAAGGTTTGTACAGTCAGCGTCATTCAGGTTCCCTTCTTTTACACAAGCTTACACAGGCTCTGCCGCCTCGGCGGGGGTCGGGTCGGCAGCTGGCGCGGGATCGCGCAGCAGCACGAAAAGCCCCATCCCGCACAGCAGGGGGCTGAAGGAGAAAAACCGCGCGTCCGGCCCGCACAGCACGCACATCGTACCCAGATCATACAAAAGCACCGGCAGGCACAGCAGCAGCGCGCGCGTGCCGTTGCGGCGCAGCGCCCGCAGCGCCAGCGCCAGCATACCCAGCAGCGTGACCCCAATGTTGCCGGTCGCCCATGAAAGCGGCAGCAGCGCAAACGGCGCGGTCAGCACGGCCTTGAGCGCCGTGCCCAGCGCCTGCAGCCGCCCTGTGCCCCGCGGCGCGGAGGGCAGATCGCCGGAGTTGCGCACGCGCACCTCAGCCGCGCCCTCGTCGTCCAGCCCCCAGACCAGGTTGGTCACGCCGTTGACTGCCTGAAAGGCGGTGGCAGGGTCCGCCGCCGCCGCGCGCGCGGCCACGGTCAGCAGCTCGCCCAGCGTATGGTTCGCCACGGCGCGGCGGGTCTGGCCGAACTTGATGCTGTTGTAGATATCGGGAGTGTAGCGCGCCCAGCCGGCATCGTCGGCCATGGCGTCGGTCAGGGCGCGGGCCTCGGGCGGCAGCGCGTCCGGGTTCAGCTTACGGATGTTGCTGAGCGCCGTCATCGGCACACCGATGGATTCTTCCACGCCGTTGCTGGGATAGGTAACCCCCAGCGCGGTGTACAGCGGCCCCAGCACCAGCGCAAGCGCCGCCACCAGCACCGTAAGCGCCGTAAGCGCCCCGCGCAGCTGCGCCCGGCACGTGCACAGCGCCAGCAGCATCAGCGGCAGCGTAAACAGCAGCGCATTGTGCCGCACAAGCGTGGTAAAGGCCAGCGCCAGCCCGAAGGCCACGGCGTTGCGCGGCTTTTGCAGCCAGGCGCCGCGGCTCAGGTACAGGTTGACTGTCTGCGCGCACAGCACCACAGCCCCAATGGTCATGGCGTTGTCCTTCCAAAGGTACATCATCGTATTGCCGACGATGGGCGCAGCCGTGAGCACCAGCGCCGCCGCGAGCACCGCCCAGCGGCGCGCGCCCCAGGCCTGCAGGGTGGCGGTCAGGTAGCCCATCGCCAGGGCATAGGCCGCGCACTGCACCGCCACGGCAAACGCGTACTGCGGCCACACCAGCGCACACAGGTGCAGTAAAAGCGTATGAAACACCGGGTGCCAGTTGCTGTACACGCCCGTCGCGGCCTGCGTCCACTGCACGGCGGAATCCACCGACACGCCGCCGGGCAAATCCGCCAGCAGAAACACCAGCAGGATGCCCCCGCACCCCAACGATCCTGCGGCAAACACGCCCGTACGCAGCCGCCCGCGCGCAAACGGCGCCCGCGCGCCGCCCTGCCACCCGCTGAGCGCCACAAGCAGCGCAAAACAGAGGCAGGCAACCGCTGCAAACACCAAAAGCGCGCCCAGCGACGCCGCTGCGCCCGTAAACAGCGCGCTGCGCCCCAGTGCCGCCGCGTAGGCCGCATACAGCGCGAGGCAGCCCGCGCAGGCCCAGAACCACACCCGCTGCGGCCTGCTCCGCCACGGGATGGCCCGATCCAACGCCCTGAGCCCCCGAACGTGTGCCCCCATGGTGCGCCCCCATGATGCCGCGGGGGGACGGGCGCTGCCCGTCCCCCCGGGATGGTTATTTGACAAACTCGTTATAGATCGCGCGGATGGCCGCCTCAAAATCGCAGCAGTCCACACCGACCAGGATGCTCAGCTCGCTGGAGCCCTGATCGATCATGCGCACGTTCACATGCTCGCGGCTCAGCGCCCCGAACAGCCGTGCCGCGGTGCCGGGGTTGTGCACCATGCCGCGCCCGACGGTGGCGATCAGTCCCATATCGTCATGGATGGTAAGCGAATCCGGCGACGTCAGTTCCATGATGCGGCTGACCACACGCTCCCGCACGGGGCTCAGCTGCGCGGTTTCCAGCACCACGCACAGCGTATCGATGCCGGTGGGCAGGTGCTCAAAGGACAGCCCGGCCTCCTCAATGGCCTGCAACACCCGGCGGCCAAAGCCGCGCTCGCTGTTCATCATCGCCTTTTCCACGGAGATCACGGAGAAACCCACCCTGCCGGCGATGCCGGTAATCACGTAGGGGTTGTGGTCGCCGTCCGCCGTGTGGGAAATGATGGTGCCATCGTGCTCCGGGTGGTTGGTATTGCGGATGTTGGTGGGGATACCCGCCCGGTGCACGGGGAAAACGCTGTCCTCATGCAGCACGGTCGCGCCCATATAGCTGAGCTCCCGCAGTTCCCGGTAGGTGATGTTGCGGATGGGCCGCGCGCCCAGCACCAGCCGGGGGTCGGCCATCAGGAAACCAGACACGTCGGTCCAGTTCTCGTACACGTCCGCGCAGGCCGCGCGCGCCACAATCGCGCCGGTAATATCGCTGCCCCCGCGGCTGAAGGTGTGGATGGTGCCGTCCGGCAGCGAGCCGTAAAACCCGGGCACCACGGCGTTGGGCATGGCCGCCAGTGCGGCGCTCAGGGTCTGGTTGGTACGCTCGCTGTCAAACGCGCCCTCGGCGGTAAAAAAGATGCAATCCTTGGGGTCAAGGAAGGCATAGCCGAGAAAATCACTCATCAGCAGGCCGTTGAGGTACTCGCCGCGGCTGGCGCAAAAATCCTCGCCAGCGCCCTGCTCCACGGCGGCGGCGATGGCCGCCAGCGCGCCTTCCAGATCGCAGCCCAACCCCAGCCCCCGCGCAATTTCACGGTAACGGTCGGCCACGCGTTCAAACGCGCCCTGCCAGTCGCCTCCGTCACGGTGCAGGCGGTGCACGGCGTAAAGCAGGTCGGTTACCTTATCGTCCTTGTCGAAGCGCCGCCCCGGCGCGCTGGGCACCACATACACGCGGCGCGCATCCATCCTGAGGATGTCGCGCACCTTCCGAAACTGACCCGCGTCGCTGAGAGAGCTGCCACCGAACTTTGCGACGATATTGCCCATCCGTTCCCCAACCTCCCGGCCGCAGGGTCGAAAACCCGCACGGCGCTTGATCGCCGGGGTTGCGGGCCCTTGCTGTGCCCCGACGAAAAATTATTGTATCCGAAACGGCGCTTAAAATCAAGAACCGCCGTTAAATGCCCTCCGATTGCGGCGCAGCGGCCGGATGCGCCGCGCGCCACTCCCCTGCGAGCACAGCCATGACCGCCAGATCCGTATATGCCCCGTCCAGCATAAATGCATGGCGCTTGATGCCTTCGTGCAGGAAGCCCGCGCGCTCGTAACAGCGGATGGCGCGGCGGTTTTCGACCGCCACCTCCAGCTGCACACGCTCCAGCCCCAGGGTATCGAAGGCGTAGCGAAGCATCAGCTCCAGCGCCTCGCCGCCCAGGCCCTTGCCGCGCTCGCCCTCGCTGCCCATCACGATGGCCAGCTCCGCAGCGCGCAGCTTCCAGTTGATGGTGTACAGGTCGATCTGCCCCAGATAGCTGTCGTCCTCACGGGAGGCGATCACAAAAAAGGCACCGTTGCTGCCGGCATGCATCGCGTGGTCAATCAGGTCGGCCACGTCGGCGGTGCTTTGCGGCATCCAGTAGCGGGTGGAAAGGTAGCGCACGCTCTGCGCATCGTTGGCCCAGCGGAAGATGGGGGTCAGATCGTCATTGCGGTAACCGCGCAGCATAATGCGCTCACCGGTCAGATTCGGCATGCCAACCCTCCTAACGGGCCAACGGCAAGCCGTCGCAATCGCGGAAGCTGCCGGTAAGGATGGAAATCACATCGATCAGCCACCCCAGGCCAAGCCAGCCGCAGGTCAGCAGGAAGCACAGCCCCGAGCCGATTTTGCCCACATAAAACCGGTGGAAGCCGAACACGCCAAACAGCAGGCACAACAGCAACGCCACCCCCCAACTGCGGTTGCTCACAACCGGAGCCCGCTCCACATACACCGTCTGCACCACAGGCCGCTCCACATACACGGTACGCACTTCCGGCTCGGCGCGCAGGGGTTCGGCGCGCGGCGGCTCGTCGTCGGTGCGGAACATGGTGCTGCCGCAGTTGGGGCATTTCTGCCCGCGGTTGAGAATGTGTGTTTTACAGTAGGCACAGTACGCCATGAAGCATCCCTCCGTTTGTACACGGCTCGCCGGGGTTATTCCTCATCCGGCCAGGCCAGCGGGTAGTCCTGCACAGGGTTTTCCAGCTTCTGACCGTTCTTGCGCAGAACGCTGAGCACGCTTTCGATGTTTTCCTGTTTGGTATAAGGGGTGGGGATGAAGTCGTTATACTTGGAATTGCTGGAGATGCGCGCCGGGATGATGATGAACCCATCGTCCGCCGCAACGCCGTCCTTGACGCGGAACTTGATCTGGAACACAAACGTGCTCATATCGTCGGGCTTGCTGTTGCCCGCAAAGCAGAAGTTGCCCAGCGAGTAGCAGATGTACTTGCCGTTGTACAGCTCAATGGGGTTGATGCGGTGGCTGTGGTGGCCCACCACCAGATCGGCGCCCGCGTCGATGGTGATCTTGGCCATCTTCTGCTGGTTGTCGTTGGGGGCGTAATCCTTTTCATTGCCCCAGTGGAAGCTGACAATCACCAGCTCGCAGCCCTGATCCTTGAGGGCCTTCACATCCACCGGCACCTGGCTGAACAGCCGGTCGTACTGGTCGAAGGTCTGGTAGGCGAGCATGCCCATCTTGACCCCGCGCAGGGTAAACACCAGCGGCTCGGTTTCGCAGTAATATTTCACGCCGGCGCCGGTCAGGGTCTTTTTGGTTTCGGCCAGACCCTCCTCGCCCATGTCCATCACGTGGTTGTTTTCCAGCGATACGCACTCCACCCCGTTGTCGGGCAGCATCTGCACATAGGAGGGGTCGGCGCGGAAGAGGAACAGGTTTTCCGTCTTGTCGGGGTTGCGCCCGGCGGTGGTGAGCGTACCCTCAAAATTGAGCACGGTCAGGTTGTCCTGTTCAAAAATCTCCTTAAAATCGCGGAAGGGAAAGTTCAGGTCGTCCTTCTGTTTCTCCAGTTCTTTTTTAAAGATGGATTTGCCTTTGGACTGCAGGTTGTCGCCAATGGTAAAATCACCGGTAAAGGTAAGCTTGACCACGATGGAGCCGTCCAGCTCATACACCGGGGCGGCGGGGTCCACGGAGGCGGTCACCTCGGCGTCGGGCACGGCGGCGTCCTGCGCGTTTCCGGTCGCGTCGGTGGGGTCGCCGCCGAACACATCGGCGATCGACACATCCTCCGTATCCTCGGTGGCAAACGCCACAACGGGCAGCAGCAGGCAGCACAGGCAAAGCAGCACAATCAGTTTACGGTACATGGAAACCTCCTTGCTCGGTTCGGGGGATTCGCGCCGCCCGGCGCGCGGGGGTAATGCCGGGCGGCGCACGGGGGCTTTACAGCTCCCGCACAAATTCGGCGATGCGCGTCAGCGCGATGTCCAGCTTATCCAGCGCGGTGGCATAGCAGCAGCGGATGTGCCCTTCCCCGCACGCGCCAAAGGCCGTACCGGGGACGCACGCCACCTGCTTTGCGCGTAACAGCGCCTCGCAGAAGGCTTCGCTGGTCATGCCCGTTTTACGGATGCTGGGGAACACGTAAAACGCGCCCAGGGGTTCAAAGCAGCTCAGGCCCATCTCACAGAAGGCGTTGAACATCAATCGCCGCCGGTGGTCATAGCTCTGGCGCATTTCCAGCACGTCGGCATAGCCGTCCTCCCGGCCGCGGCGCAGCGCCTCCTCGGCGGCCACCTGGCCCTGCGTGGAGGCGCACATGATGGTGTACTGGTGGATTTTAACCATCACATCCATCAGCGGCGCAGGCGCGCACACGTAGCCCACGCGCCAGCCCGTCATGGCAAACGCCTTGCTAAAGCCGTTGATGTACACCGTCCGCTCCCGCATTTCCGGCAGGCCCGCGATGCTTGCGTGCCCTTCCGGGCCGTAGGAAAGCTCGCTGTAAATCTCGTCGCTGATCACCAGCAGGTCATGGCGCAGAATCACGTCGCGCAGCTTTTGCAGCGCGGCGCGGTCAATCACGGCGCCGGTGGGGTTGTTGGGGTAGGGCAGGATCAGCGCCTTGGTGCGCGGGGTGATCGCGGCCTCCAGCGCCTCCGGAGTCAGCACGAAGTTGCGGCTTTCCTCGGTGCGGATGGGCACGGGCACGCCGCCCGCGAAGATGACACCCGGGCTGTAGCTTACGTAGCTCGGCTCCGGCACCAGCACCTCATCGCCGGGGCAAAGCAGGGTTCTGAGCGCCAGGTCGATGCCTTCGCTGGCCCCGACGGTTACCAGAATTTCCTTCTGGGGATCGTACTCCAGTCCATAGCGGCCATGCAGGTACAGGGCAATCTCCTTGCGCAGCGAAAGCTTGCCCCAGTTGCTGGTGTACTGCGTTTCCCCGTCCAGCAGGCTATCGATGGCGGCGTTGCGGATGTGGTACGGGGTTACGAAATCCGGCTCGCCCACGCCCAGTGAGATGGCCGAGGGCATGGTCTGCACAATGTCGAAGAATTTGCGGATGCCGCTTTTGGGGACGGCGGCGATTTCAGGATTCCAGTAGCGGTTGTACTCCATCAGGGGTTCACCGCCAGTCGTTTATCCTGTGTGTCCCCCTCGAAAATCACGCCGTCGCTCTTGTAGCGCTTGAGCACAAAGTGCGTGGCTGTGCCGGTCACGGTTTCCAGCACGCTCAGCTTGGTGCTGACGAAGTAGCCCAAATCCTTGAGGGTATGGGCCTCCACCAGCAGCAGCAGGTCGTAGGCGCCGCTCATCAGGTAGACGGTTTTCACCTCGTCAAAGCGGTAGATGCGCTTGGCAATGGCGTCGAACCCCTCGCCGCGCTGCGGGGTCACGCGCACCTCGATCATGGCCTCCACACGCTCGCGGTCGGTCTTGTCCCAGTTAATCACGGGGGAATACCGCAGGATGATGCCGCGCTTTTCCATATCGTCAATCATCGCGCCGACGGTTTCCATCGGCTGGCCGAGCATGACGGCCAGTTTTTCAAGGGGCATACGGCAATCCTGCTGTAAGAGCTGCAATAGCTCGATCTGTAAATTCTGCATCAGGGTGCTCCTTCCGCCGCCGGTCAAGGGCGGCTGTGGAAATTTCTAGAACAGGCCGACGATTTCTCCCTGCGCGTCCACGTCGATGGTCAGGGCGGCGGGCTGCTTGGGCAGGCCCGGCATGGCGATGATGCCCCCGGCGAACGCGACCACGAAGCCCGCGCCCGCACTCAGGCGCGCGGAGCGGATGGTCAGCTTGTACCCTTCCGGCGCGCCGGTCAGGGTGGGGTTATCGCTCATGGAATACTGGGTCTTGGCCACGCACACGGGGCAGCGGCCATAGCCCTCGGCCTCGAAGCGCGCCAGCGCCGCGCGGGCCTCCTCGCTGAAGGCGATCGACCCGGCGTGGTATACGCGCCGCGCGATGGCCTCGATCTTCTCCGTCAGGGGTTGTTCGTCGGCATAGGTAAAGTGCGGGGTGGGCGAAGCGTTCCCGTCGGCAGCCCGACAGACCGCGTCTGCCAAAAGGATCGCCCCCTTTCCGCCCTGGGCCCAGCCATCGCACAGTTCACACGCCACGCCCAGGGATGTAAGCGCGTCGCGCACCTGCGCGATTTCTTCCGCGGTGTCGGTGGCAAAATGGTTCAGGGCCACCACCACCGGGATTTGCCAAACCTCGCGGATGTTGCGCACGTGGGCGAGCAGGTTATCCATGCCCGCCTTCAATGCGCCGGGGTTTGGCTGCCCCAGCTCGGCCTTGGCAGCCCCGCCGTGGTGCCTGAGCGCCCGCAGGGTCGCTACCAGCACCATGGCGCTGGGCCACAGGCCGTTCATCCGGCACTTGATGTCTAAAAACTTCTCGGCGCCCAAATCCGCGCCGAAGCCCGCCTCGGTAACCACATAATCGGCCATGCGCAGGGCCAGATCGGTCGCGGCCACGCTGTTGCAGCCGTGGGCGATGTTGGCAAACGGCCCGCCGTGGATCAGGCAGGGCGTGCCGTCCAGCGACTGCACCAGGTTGGGGTCAAACGCGTCGCGCAATAGCGCCGTCATGGCCCCCGCCGCGCCGACCTGCGCGCAGGTAACGGGCACGCCCGCGAAGGTGTAGCCAACCACGATGCGGCCCAGCCGCGCCTTGAGGTCGCTCAGGCTGTCCGCCAGGCAGAACACCGCCATTACTTCGCTGGCGGCGGTAATATCAAAACCGTCCTCCCGGGGGGTGCCGTTCTTGGCCCCGCCCAGCCCCTGCACAATCTGGCGCAGCTGGCGGTCGTTCACATCCAGACAATGGCGGAAACACACGGCGCGCGGGTCGATCTGCAGGGCGTTGCCGTGCTGGATGTGGTTATCCACCATGGCGCAGAGCAGGTTGTTGGCCGCGGTAATCGCGTGCAGATCGCCGGTAAAATGTAAATTGATGCTCTCCATCGGCACCACCTGCGCATACCCGCCACCGGTGGCCCCGCCCTTCATGCCGAACACCGGGCCCAGCGAGGGCTCGCGCAGCGCAAGCATCGCGTTGCGGCCGCTCACGGTCATGCCGTCGGCCAGCGATACCGATACGGTGGTCTTGCCTTCGCCCGCGGGGGTGGGGTTCAGAGCCGTCACCAGCACCAGCTTGCCCTTGCGGGGCCGGTCGGCGTAAGCGCGGCGGTTCACCTTGGCCACATAGCGGCCGTACGGGATCAGCGTATCGGGAGTAAAACCCGCCGCCTGCGCGATCGTCTCGATCGGCTTGAGCACCGCGGCGCGGGCGATATCCAAATCCGTAGGCATGGGCGACCCTCCTCATTGAGCGTCAAAATGCGCACGCGAACAGTATACCCCATCCGGCGCACACTTTGCAAGCCGCATGCCGCAGGCCACTGGCGGGCCGCGCGTAAAAAATCGGCGGCAGGCCCCCAGCCCCTTTCAAAAAACTTCCGCCTGTTGTATAATGAGGTGTATCACTAAGAGGGAGTGAAGCCTGTGGCCACGGAAATGAACGGTACGACCAAATTCTCCCCCGTGGTGGAGGGGAGCAACCGTGCCAGCGACATTCTGGAGCACGTGTACCGCGCGCTCCAGGCCAAGGGATATGATCCCGTCACGCAGCTGGTGGGGTATATCATCTCCGGCGACCCGACCTACATTACCAGCTACAATCAGGCCCGCAGCCTGATCTGCCGGCTGGAACGTGACGAGATCGTCGAAGAGCTGGTGCGAAATTACCTGCAGCGGTTGGACTCGTGAGCGCCGCCGGGCGCGTGCTCGCGCTGGACGTCGGCGATGTGCGCATCGGCGTGGCGGTAACCGACCCCACCCGCACCATCGCCCAGCCGGTGGAGGTGTACCGCCGCGTGGGCTACGGCCCCGATGCGCGGCACATCCAGGCCCTGTGCGCGCAGTACGAAACGCAATCGGTGCTGTTGGGCCTGCCCCTGAATATGGACGGCAGCCGCGGCGAGCAGGCGCGCAAGGTGATCGCTTTGGGCGATGTGCTGGCCGGCGCGGGGCTGCGCGTTTTTTATTGGGACGAGCGCCTGACCACCGTCACCGCGGAGCGCGCGCTGATCGACGGCGGCGTGCGGCGGGAGGCGCGGCGGCTGGTGGTGGATAAGCTGGCCGCGGCGGTGATTTTGGAACAATGGCTGGCGGCGGGCGCGCCGCAGGATGTTTTACCGCAACCCTAACCGGCCCGCAAGCGGGCTTTCAGTAAGGAGATCGACCATGACGGACGAAACGAAAAAGAACGGCGAAGCGATGCCGGACGAAGCGGACGACGGCCTCGTAATCCTGCAGGATGAAAACGGCGAGGACGTGCCCTTCGAGCACCTGCTGACGCTGGACGTGAACGGCAAAACCTACATCGTGCTGGAAGCGACGCGCGATATGGAAGATTGCCTGCAGGGCGAATCCATCCTGCTGCGCATCGACCAGGACGAAAATGGCGATGACCTGTACGTGACCATTGAGGATGAGCAGGAGTATACCACCGTTTTCGAACGTTGCATGCAAGCCATGGACGAAGAGGATGAGGACGAAGACGACGGCGGCGACGAGAACTGAGCCCGCTGCTTGTTTGGCAAAGCGCCGCCCGAAACGGGGCGGCGCTTTTTACGGCCTCAAAGGTGGCGCGGCAGGCACCGGCTCCTTACGGGACTTACTCACAGCCGGGCAGCGTGCAGCCTGAACCGCATACCACCCCCGGTTCGGTTCCTTGTAAACCATGCAGCGCGCTCCCCCGCCCGCTTTTCCGAAAGGGAAGGGGTTGCGGGCCATTCCCCCGGTTCAGGGCCGGATCTCCACAGCCTCAATCTGCGCACGGTTGGCAAACAGCACCGCCATATCCGCCGCCTCCAGCGCAATGCAGCCCTCCGTCCAATCCCGCTGCGCGCCGCCTGCGTGCAGGTAAATCTCCCCGCCCAGCGGCGTGCCCCACGGCGGGCGCTCCCCCCGCGAAAGCGCCGCTTCGATGGCCGCAAGCGTCGGCGCGTCGATCCGCCCCTGCGCCGCGGCCAGCCGCGCATCCGACACGTTGGGGTAGGTAAGCCCCAGGCTCTGGCCATACTTGCCCGCCTCTTTCGTAAGGCAGACCTGATACACCCCTTCCGGCGTGCGCCCGTCACCCGCGCACCGTTTGGGGCCGCGCGGCTCCCGCCCCAGCGCCACCCGCGCGCGCAGCAGCGTTTGCCCGCCATCCAGCAGCCATAACGCGCGCGCCTGTTTTTCAACCAACACCCGCACCGCCGATCCCCCCTGTTTGTTTTCAATTGCAACATTCGCCAAAACCCCGGCCGCTCCCTTGCGTGTTCCCCGCAAGTGTGCCATAATAACACAATAGCGGCTATGGCCGCGCTAACACCCCAAATACGAGCTTCTGCCATCAGAAGGAAAGGATGCAACCGATGAAACAAACCCGTAAGGCGCTGGCGCTGCTCCTGAGCGCCTGTCTGTGCTTCGCCGCCGTAGCTTACGCCGAAGCCCCGCAGGGCACCCAGGATGTGACTGCCGCCGGCACCGGCGATGTGGCGCAGGCCGTGCCGGTTACGCAGTACAACTTTGCCGATACCGATGTGATCGCCACCGTGAACGGCTCCGACGTAACCTGGGCCGACGTGCAGGCGAATTATGAGGATATCGAGCTGTACTTTCTCAATTACTACGGCTCGAAACCCGACGCGAGCTTTCAGGATCAGCTCTACGCCGCCGCGCTGGAGCAGGCCGTAACCGAGAAGCTGGTCAGCCTGACTGCCGCGCAAAACGGTCTGGATCAGCTGACCCAGGAAGAGATCGACGCCATCTACGCCCAGTCCGACGCCAACTGGCAGTCCGCGCTGGACAGCTACGTCCAGTCGATGGGCAGCATCACCGCCGATTCCACCGACGCGGATAAAGCCGCCGCCTACGAAGCCGCCGCCGCCTACTACGGCACCCTCGGCTACGATATGGAGAAGCTCCGCAAGGAATATCTGGACGGCGAAATTTCGCAGCGCGTGCAGACGCTGGTTACCAAGGACGTAGCCGTGACCGACGAGCAGGTGCAGGCCCGCTACGACCAGACCGTGACCGACGATCAGGCTCTGTATGAGAACAACGCGGATGCGTATGAGTACCAGATGGGCCTCTACCAGCAGCAGCAGGTCAGCCTCCAGCCGCTGTACCACCCCGCGGGGTACCGCTACATCAAGCATATCCTCCTGCCTGTGGATGACGCGCTGCTGAGCGCCTACACCGATCTGCAGGCGCGGCTGGAAGAGCAGATGGATAACGAGGCCGCCGCGGCTACCGCGACTGCCGACCCTGCCGCCACCGATGCCGCCGCCGCGACCGATGCGCCCGCCGCCACCGATACGCCCGACCCCGCCGTGACCCCCGAGCCCACCGAAACGCCTGTGAGCCAGGCCGAAGTGGATCAAGCCAAGGCGGATATCCTCACCTCGCTGCAGGATAAAATTAACGAGATCAACGATCAGGTTGCGCAGAACGTGGATTTCGACACGCTGATCGCCAAATACGCGGTCAAGGCCGACGGCAGCGCCAGCGACCCCGGCATGGTGAGCGGCGACTACCCGCAGGGGTATGAAGTCTCGCTGGCCAGCACCAGCTTTGTGCCGGAGTTTGTGGAAGCAGCCTTCTCCGTGAATCAGGTTGGTGAAGTAAGCGCCCCCTACATCAGCAAATACGGCGTACACATCGTCAAGTACATGGCGGATGTGCCTGCCGGCCCCGTGGCGCTGAGCGATGCCATCAAAGCCAGCATCCGCACCTCCCTGCAGGACGATGCCGACACTCAGGCCATCAGCGCCTGGCGCGACGCGGCGGTTGTCACCTATACCGGGCTGATCCCCACCATGGCGGATCTGCAAGGCGAAGAAGCCTCCGATACCACCGACCAGTAAGCGCCCGGGTATCCCCCGCACGCTGCCCAACGCCCCGGACGGATTGTCCGGGGCGTTCAGCCTGCTGAAAAAGGCCCATCTGCTTTGTCGCCAGCACCGGATAAGGGCGGTCACGTACGTCCGTGTACGCTCCCGCCCTTATCCGGTGCTGGCTTCGCGCATTTGTACCTTTTTGAGCAGGCTGCATCCCAGCATCCTTATAGGTTTGTCAACGGCCTGACACCCCGGACGGATTGTCCGGGGCGTTGCTTTTATACTTATTTACGGGAAATAGCCACCTGCCGGGCCGGTATGTATAAAGATCGTTAGCTGTCAGGCTAAGAGCGATGCGAATAACAATTCATGAAACTTTTAAGAGGTAAAAGGATGGCTTCCGGCTCGTTTACGAGCGGCCAGGTAAGCATTGCACCTGAAATAAAGTTCCGTGCAACTTGAGACGCTACCAGTTTGATCGCCTTAAAGGATGGGTGCATAACACAGGCTCAGCCGGTGGTTTTAATTGCGTTTGACGGGAAACAGCCACCAGCCGGGCCGGCGTTCTGTCTCGCCTGAGCGCACAGAAAAGCCGGACGGCTTTTCGCCGCCCGGCCAACCTTGGTTATGCAGTTACGAAGCCTGCCCGACCTGTTTCCGTATCCGTGTTGCGTCCCACGCCGACCTATCCGTTCACCGGCCCATAGGCTGTGCGTGGGTGCTGTCGGCTTCCGCCCCCGGCAATTCCGTCCGCCCGTTTTCGCGGCCCGCGGATCGGTGCTTGGGTTGGAAGGTTCGACCGGTTACCTCCATGGCAGGGATCCTGGCTTCCAGCCGGGTGCGGCGGGATTACTCCTCGTCGTCCAGCGCATCCTCTTTCTCAAAATCGGTTTGGACAACCTCAATGAGCTTTTCGAGCAGGGCTTCGTCCTCTACGGGTACGAACTCCTCGGTATCCTCGTCCTCCTTGGACTGGACGACTTTCATGATGTAGAGGTTCACAGGCTCTTCTTCACTCTCGTCGTCTTCGTCACAGGTGTGCTCGCAAGAGCCGCAGTGGCAGCCGCAGTCGTCCTCCGGTTGGGCATCGCCCAGCACAACGTATTCCTCGCCGTTGTAAAAGAAGTAGCGGACAACCTGTAAGAGAACCTTGTTACCGTCCTCATCGACGCCTTCGATGAAGTCTTGGTCTTCCATGTCCTCCGCGGTCATGCCACCCAATTCCTGGTCGTCGTTATGGAACAATGGAATCGCCCCACTTTCTGGTTCCGGAACCGTACGGATGTTCCGTCCGGTGCATCCTGGAATGGTACCGGAGTGTCAGGATCGGCACCGGATCCGTCGTATTGCCGGAATCCGCACCTGCGGCGATCGCCGTGTCAAAACAGCCTGCGATCTTCCGGCATCTTCTACGGCGGTTGATCGTCACCCTTCCCTCTTGGTCCGTCTTCATTATACCCGAAGCCATCGGTTTCCACAAGCATTTCCCCAAACATTTTACGATTGATTTTCGCCGCCCCGCGTGGTATTCTAAAGATGTTGGGAATCTTACGCAGGCGTATGTGCAAGCCCCGCCGCGCGCCCCGAAGGGCACACGGTAGGGCTTTTTGCATCGGTTCAGGCTTCGCCTTTGCGCTTGATCGGGCGCACGGTGCCGTCGGCTTCGCGGATCATCACGCCGCTGAGCACGGCCTCCATGTTCTGGCGAAACCCGTCCAGATATTCGCGGCGCAGGGCGGCGCGTTCGGTCTGCTCGGCTTCGGTCAGGGCGCGTTCGCGGCTCAGTCGCGTCAGTTCGCTAATGCGTTCAATTTTCTCATGTTCCATAGGGGGGGACTCCTTTCACGCGGGAGGGATTCAGATGGTCGAAGGGCGTTGGTTTGCCCAGGAGGATGACCTTACGCAGCCGCTGGCAATCCGCCGGGCGGTGTTCGGTCGCGGCCGGGATGCGCTGGATGCGCTGGCCCGGCAGGTTGTAGTATACGGCGGGGGCATCCCCGTGGGCACGGCCCGCCTCTGGTGGGCGGACGGCGCCTTTTGGATGGGCGATGTGGGTGTGCTGAGCGCCGAGCGCGGCAAGGGTTACGGCGATCTATTGGTGCGGCTGGTGCTGTATAAGGCGGTCAGCCACGCCGCGGCGTATGTGTACCTCGATTGCCCCCGCAGTCTGGAGCCGTTCTTTGCCCGCTACGGCTTTGCGCCCACAGGGGAAGCGCAGGGCGATACCCTGACCCTGCGCGTTTCGGCCGACGCCATGAACGGCTGCGCCCATTGCGGGCACGCCGCGCCCTAACGCCAGTTGATCGGGTCCACCGTCGAGGCAAAATAGAGCATATCGCTTACGCCGCGCTCGCCTGCGACGGATTTGTCGTTCTGAATAATGCCGCCCAGCACCAGAGTCGCGCTGTTGCCGCCATCCAGATTATAGGCCTGCGTGCAACCCAGGTCGGCCATGGCCTCGGCCATCGTGTCCAGGGTAACGCCAGCGTTCTCCGTACTGCGGCCGTCCGCCACCACGCATACGTAATGCAGCGGCCCCAGTTGGCCGATCGCGGCGCGCGGGTTCAGGTAATGCGGCGCAAAGCTGTACTTCTCCGGAATCTCCTGCCGCTGTCCGTCAATGACCAGCGCCGGGCCGAAGCTGAACGCATTTTGAATCTCCAGCCCGCCGGACAGGTAAAAATCGAGCATTTCCAAATTATCGCGCGTGACGATGTGAAAATCGCCCTCCCGGTCGATCAGCAACAGATCGTACAGCGTGCTTTGTTTGCTGCGCAGCGTTTCTCCCTGCCGAATCACCAGCCCGGTTTTCCGGTCGGTGTACGAATCCCCGTTCAGGGCCAGCACCGCCTGAAACTGCGCGGCCAGGTCCGTTACCTTGGCGCCGCTTCGGCCGACCGTTACGGCCAGCCCCGTGCGCAGCTGGCTGGCATGCTTGACCCACACCTCGGCGATGGTAAAATCCGCCTCAGCGCGGCGCTGATGCGTCATTTGCACGCGCAGGGAAGCATCGTAAAACCCTTCGTCGGTATAATCGTCCGGGTTGGGCTCATACCCGGGGCTGTTGTCCCAGGGTAGGGGCGTCACATCGGTGGTGACCTCCGCCAGGGCCGCGTGCAGGCATAGCAGGCAGCCCAGCAGGAGTGCCGCGCCGCGCCGCAGGTTTTTACTCAGTTTCAACACGCGCGCCTCCCTTCGCCCCCGCAGGCGCGAGGGCATTCCGTCCAACGGTGTACCCACAGAGGCCGGCGCTTAAACCGGAATCGCCGGCGTCGCTGCACAGGAGCGGAAAACCCGCCGTGTTACGGGGCCGCAACCCCCGTGCCCACGTAAAGAATATCGCTGTTGAGGCGCTCCGCATCCTCACTCAGGCTGTTGAAAACCTTGCCGTGGAACACCAGCGTGCTGCTGCCGCCCCCGTCCAGATTGTACGCGACCGTACAGCCCAGCTCGCCCATGACGGCGGCCAGCTGTTTATGCGTTACGCCGCGGCTGCCGTCCTGACGGCCGTCCACCACCACAAATACATACGAAAGCGGGCCTACCTGCCCGATTGCTGTGCGCGGGCTGCGATCCTGCGGGCTGAAACCGTAAGTGTTGTAAACGGTCTGCACCTGCCCGTCCATCACCAGCACGGGGCCGAAGGCAAAGCACTGCGCCACGTCGGTCGCGGTCAGCGCATCGCGGATGGCGTTGCGCGTGGGTTTTCGCAGCGCGTGAAAATCGCCGGCGGTGTCGATCAGCAGCAGGTCGAGGTCGGTGGTCATACTTTTGCGCAGCACAACGCCCTGCCGCACCACGTAGCCGCGGCTGCGGTAGAGGTAGCTGTCGCCGTTGATGGCGAGCACCGCGTTGTTGGCCTGCGCCATGGTGCTGGGCTCGGCCTTGACTTCCTCCCCCGGTGAACCGGAGAGCGCCGTGCGCAGCTGGGACGCTTCCGCCACGACAACGTGCGCCACGTGGTAAACGCTGTCGTCCCGTTGAAGGTCCTCAATCCACACATGCAGGGTTTCGTCCTGATACTCGCGGTCGCTCAGATACCCGCTTTCGGGCGCGGCCGGCGCGGGGCTCAGGTCGAGCGGCAGCGCGGCGGCCGACGCCGCGCCAAGCGGTACGAGGCAAGCCAGCAGAAACGCCGCAACCCTTGCGCGCATGGCACTACGCTCCTTTTTTCACATTGTGCGCGGCATCCCGCGCGGCCTGGCCGCCGAACACCCAGCGGCGCTGTACATAGTAGCTCAGGAAGAACAGCCCGATATCCACAGGCATTTTCACCAGATTGTCATTCCAGCCAAACCAGACATGCAAGCTGCTGGTCAGCCAGGCCGACAGCGCCACGATCACCACCACGGTGCACGCGTAGCGCAGGAAAGTCGCCCCCAGCTTGTTTTTGCTGGAGAACACATACGTTCTGTTGATGAAGAAGTTTAGTACCGAGCTGACCACACGCGCCAGCAGCGCCGCCACCGCGATGCGGGCGATGATGTGCACCGGCAGAAAGCGCAGGTACGCGTCCAGCGCGGGCGCGTTCGCCTTGAGCAGGGTATTGAGCAGCAGATACAGGCCGTAATCCACCACAAAGCACAAAAGCGACGCGGCAATGAAGCGCATAAACCGGGAAAGGATTACCCGGTAGATGCGCCAGCTGTCCCGTACGGGGTGGAAGTGGCTGCCCTCGTTGTTGTTTTCATACACCGTTTCGATCGGCAGCGACCGAATCGGAATCTTCTCGATGGAGCAGTCGATCAGCTGGTTCATCTCATACTCATACCGATCCCCGCGGGTTTGCCGGAAACGCGTAAGGTGCTTGCGCGCAAAGCCGCGCAGCCCGGTTTGCGTATCCCCCACATACTGGCCGTACAGCGCGCGGAACACCGCCGCGGTAATGCGGTTGCCCATGCGGCTTTTAGGCGGCACGTTGGGCAGCGAAAAATCACGGCTGCCCAGCAGCAACCCTTCGCCGTCGGTGTGCAGGGCTTCGGCCATGCGCAGCACGTCGGCCACGGTATGCTGGCCGTCGCTGTCGGCGGTCACCACAAAGGCGCACGCCGGGCACGCCTCCTGCAGCACGCGCATGCCCTCGCGCAGCGCGTACCCCTTGCCGTGGTTGGGCTCATAGCGGATCACCTGCACGGCGGAGCCCGCCTGCGCAAGGCTGTCGAAAATCGGGCTGTACGCCTCGCCGGAGCCGTCGTCCACCACGACGATGCGGGCAAAGCCCGCCTCGCAAAGGGCGTGCACATAAGGGGCCAGCCGCTCGTCCGGCTGATAACTGGGGATCAGAATTGCGACATCCCGCGCGTGTTCGTTTGGCATGACTGCTCTTCCCTTTCGGACCCCTCGGGTCAGTTGTTTAAATCGGTATCCAGATAATCGCTCAGCAGCGGCGACCAGTCCTGTCCGGTCGCGGCGGCCAGCAGCGTTTCAAAGTCCGTTCGGGTGGCCTGCGCAAAGGCGAAGGTTTCGGCATAACGCGCCAGGAAGCCGTCCAGCCCGCCCTCCAGCGCCAGATCCAGCGCACACAGCGCCGCCGTGCCGCGCCCGAAGGCCACGGTGCGGTAGTCCGTCCAATCGCCGTAATAGTCCACAGGGCAACCGGGCGTCAGGCCGCCCGGCACGGTTACCCGCATGGCCGCGTCCGCCTGCGCATATTGCAGCGACTGCCGCGCGTCCAGACCGTAGAGGGTTTCCCAATAGTCCAGCAGGGAAAAGCCGCACAGGCCCTCGTGCTGCCAGGGCTGGTTTACGCCGTCGCTGCCGACCAGCGCCCCCCACCATTGGCGCGCCACCGTGCGCGCTATCCATTGCTCCGGGGTTTCTCCGCCCGCGTGCAGGCGGTCGGCGGCGATCACGCCCAGCATGGGGTAGCTCGTGCCGCCCAGCGGAAAGGTTGCCTCGCACACCGTGTACACCGGGTAAGGGTAAGCACCGTAGCGCGACGCGTAGCAGGCAAGCGCCCGGGCGGCCGTATCCCGCAGGGTGCGGGCGTCCACTTCGGCGCGCGCCAGTGCGCGCACCAGCACACCGTTTTGCAGCGTTTCGGCAATGCGGTAATCCCGGCTCAGGCACAGGGCAAAATCTCGTACGGCAGGCGCGTCGAAGGTGAGTGTCTGCACGCCGTCGGCCGTTTCCACACCGCGTTGCGCGCCGGTGGCCGCCACGGCATAGCCTTGCGGCAGGGTCAGGCGCACCGCGTAATTGGCGCACGCGCTGGTAAACGGTTCCCCGATGGAACTGTACGCGTCCGTCCGGTACGCCCCGCCCTCAAACGGCGCGGGGATCAGGAACACGTGCCCCAGCGCCCACACGCCCTCCGCCTCGCCGAATCGGTAGGCGGCCCGCGGGATTTGCACCGTGTATGTGGCCTGCAGCGTCAGGGTTTCCCCCGCCGCCCAGTCGGCGATCAGCGTGACGGCAAGCGCGGTATGCGCCTCGTCCAGATAGGCGTAGGCGGGCGCGTAGGCTTCCCCCACCGCGCCCTGCGCGCGCAGGGAGCCCATGCTCAGCCCGCCTGCCGAAAACCCGTCCGGGTAGCAAGCGTCGTACAGCTCGTCGGTGGCGGCGGGGCTGGTATCCTCCGTGGCAAAGGCGTTGGGGTAGGCGCGCAGCACCGCCTGCCGCAGAGAGGTTCCGCTGCGGTTTTGAAGCGTCAGCGTCTGCGCTACACGCAGCGTGCTTTGTACGGGGTCGAACGTCGCGTCAATGTCGATGCGGTCCAGCCCCTGCGCCGCAGTCCGCAAACGTTCACCGGCAGCCGGTGCGGTCAGCGGCCCCTGCGCGGGGTTCAGCCGCCAAAGGAGCAGCGCCGCAACCACGGCCAACAGGCAGACCCCGGCTATCCACAGCCGGCGTGCGAGCCGTTTTCCCATGCGCATACCCCTCCCCATCCGGCGCGGGAAATGCGTACCGCAACGGACGGCAACAGTATACCATACTTTACGGCTCCGCACAGCCGCCCCAGAGTTACGATGCGGATTGTTACAGGCAGCCCGCAGGCAAACGGGATTCCGCGGGGATTTGCCCCGGGGAATCCCGCCGCTCTCCGGTTACGCCTCCGCCTTGGCGCCGATGGTCGCCTTAATGCGGCGCACGCCGGCCGAGGAGCTTTCTTCCTTCTGGATTTTGAACGAAATCAGGTCGGCGGTGTTTTCGGCATGCGGGCCGCCGCAGATTTCCTTGCTGAAGGGGCCCATGGTGTACATGCGCACTTTCTCGCCGTATTTGCTTTCAAACAGGCCGATTGCGCCCTCCGCCTTGGCTTCAGCCACGGTCGTTTCCACACAGATGATGGGGGCCGCGGCGGCGATGGACTCGTTCACCAGCCGCTCCACCTCGGTTACCTCCTCCGGGGTCATCTTACGGCCAAAGGAGAAGTCAAACCGCAGACGCTCGGCGGTAATGTTGGAGCCTTTCTGCGCCACCTCAGGGCCCAACACCTTGCGCAGCGCCGCATGCAGCAGGTGCGTGGCGGTGTGCAGGCGCGCCGTCTGGTCGCTATGGTCGGCCAGGCCGCCCTTGAAGATCGCGTCCGCCCCGGCGTGGCTGTTTTCCTGATGCTTGCGGAAGCACGCGTCGTAGCCCGCCTGATCGATCGTCAGCCCGCGCTCCCGCGCCAGCTCGATGGTCATCTCCACGGGGAAGCCGTAGGTGTCGTACAGGTGGAAGGCGCTCTCGCCGTCAATCTGGGTGCCTTCCAGCCGCTGCACGATCTTTTCAAACTCATGGTTGCCCTGCTTGAGGGTTTTGTCAAAGCGCGTTTCTTCCATGGCCAGCTGATCCAGCACAAAGGCGACGTTGCGGGTCAGCTCCGGGTACACGGCCTTGTACTGCTCCACAATCACCTTGGCGATTTCGCCGGTAAAGCCCTCGGCCATGCCCAGCTCCATGCCATAGCGCACCGCGCGGCGGATCAGGCGGCGCAGCACGTAGCCCTGCCCCACGTTGCTGGGGCTCACGCCGTGGTCGTCCCCCAGAATGAAGGTGGCGGTGCGCATGTGATCCCCCACGATGCGGAAGGCCTTGGTCACTTCGTCGCTCTCGCCGTAGGTTTTGCCGGAAAGCTCGGCGATCTTTCCCAGAATATTGGCAAACAGGTCGGTTTCGTAGACGCTCTTTTTCCCGGTCAGCACGCAGATGGTACGCTCCAGCCCCATGCCGGTATCCACGTTTTTATGGGCGAGCGGTTCCAGCGTGCCGTCCTGTTTTTTATTGTACTGCATGAACACGTCGTTCCAGATTTCCAGATACCGCCCGCAGGAGCAGGCGGGCGAGCAGTCCGGCCCGCAGGGCGCCTTATCGGTGATGATGAACATCTCGCTGTCCGGGCCGCAGGGGCCGGTCAGGCCCGCGGGGCCCCACCAGTTGTTTTCCTTGGGCAGGTAAAAAATCCGGTCGTCCGGCACGCCGCAGCTGCGCCAGAGGCTGGCGCTCTCCTCATCGCGGGGGCAATCCTCATCCCCGGCAAACACCGAAAACGCCAGCTTTTCCTTCGGCAGGCCAAGGTATTCCGGGCTGGTGAGGAACTCCCAGCTCCAGGGGATCATTTCTTTTTTAAAGTAATCGCCCAGCGACCAGTTGCCCAGCATCTCAAAAAAGGTCAGATGGCTGAAATCGCCCACATCGTCGATATCGCCGGTGCGCACGCATTTTTGCACGTCCGTCAGGCGCGTGCCCGCGGGATGTTTTTCCCCCAGCAGGTAGGGCACCAGCGGGTGCATGCCCGCCGTGGTAAACAGCACCGTAGGATCGTTTTCGGGAATCAGCGAGGCGCTGGAGATCACAGCATGGCCTTTGTCCTGGAAAAACTTGAGGAACATCGAGCGCAGCTCGGCGGCGTTGGTGGGCTTCATGGTTTCTACTCTCTCCTTCTGTTGCGACAGCCGGTGCTGTCCATGCGATGCGGGGGTCGCCCATGGCGTGGCACATCGTTGTATTATAAGGGGTTTATGGCAAAAAAGTCAAGATTTCCTGCAAGTGGAGGGCATTTTCTGCGGTTTGGGAACGGATAAGCCCACGCCCGGCTGAAGTGCCGGGCGCGGGCCTTGTGTGGGGTGAAATTGGCAAGGAGTTGGCGACGCTCGCCTCATAGCCCTTCGGGCTGATCGCTCGCTCGCGTGTGGGCACTGCGACGCAGGCTTTGGGGTTCCACCCCAAGCCCCGGCAGGAGGCAGTGCCTCCTGCACCTCCATTATTGGGCTTTTTACTCTACAAAGCGCTGCCACCGCTCGCCTCATAGCCCTTCGGGCTGTTCGCTCACTGCGCGTAAAGGCGCTGCGGCGCAGGCTTTGGGGTTCCACCCCAAGCCCCGGCAGGAGGCAGTGCCTCCTGCACCTCCATCATTGGGCTTTTCTCCACAAAGCGCTGCCACCGCTCGCCTCATAGCCCTTCGGGCTGTTCGCTCGCTGCGCGTGAAGGCGCTTCGGCGCAGGCTTTGGGGTTCCACCCCAAACCCCGGCAGGAGGCAGTGCCTCCTGCACCTCCAATTTTTCCGTGTTCCTGTTGCCTAGCGCAAATCCCGCATGGATACGGCATCCATATCATCAAAGGTCTGGTTCTCGCCGCACATGCCCCAGATGAAGGTATACGCCCCGGTGCCCACCCCCGCGTGGATGCTCCACGACGGCGAGATGACCGCCTGCTCGTTATGCATCACAATATGCCGGGTTTGCGTCGGCTCGCCCATCAGGTGGAAAACAACGTCGTCCTCCCCAAGGCCAAAGTAGAAATAAACCTCCATGCGCCGCTCGTGGGTATGGCAGGGCATGGTGTTCCAGTTGGAACCGGATTGCAGCTCCGTAAGGCCCATGCACAGCTGGCAGCTTTCCATCACAGCGGGGTGGAAATACTGGTAGATCACGCGCTTGTTGCAGTTGGCCTCCGTGCCGACCGGCCGCCGGTTTGCCTTGCGGATATCCACAAACACCGTGGGGCAGGTGCGGTGCGCGGGGCAGGTATTGATGTAGAATTTCGCGGGGTTTTCGGGGCTGTCGCTGCACAGCAGAAGCTCTTTGGCGCCCATGCCCACATACAGGCCGTCGCGCGCGCCCAGTGCGTACTCCGTGCCGTCCACGCGGATTTTGCCCGGCCCGCCGATGTTGATAACCCCCATCTCCCGGCGCTCCAGGAAGTACTCCGCGCTCATCTCCCGGCTGCCCGTAAGCGCGACGGTTTGGGTTACGGGCATCACGCCGCCCGCGATGATGCGGTCAAAGTGGCTATAGGTAAAGCGGGCCTCGTCGGCCACAAATACCTGCTCGATCAGGTAGCGCTTGCGCAGCGTTTCCGTCAAGTCGTGCTTCGCATCCTCCGGGTGCGTCGGATGCCGGATTTCCAGTTGCATGCAATTCCTCCGTTCAGCGGATTGTCAGGCCGCCGTTTACGTCAATCGTTTCCCCATTCAGGAAGCTGTTACGGGTGAGCAGCGCAATCGTATCGGCGATGTGCTCCGGCAGCCCGTTTCGTTTCAGGGGGTTATTTGCCGCCCAGGCTTCCATCTGCTGGGGCGTGGATACCTTGTGGTGGAAGGGGGTGTCGATCACGCCCGGGCACACCGCGTTGCAGCGGATGGCGGGCGCCAACTCCTTGGCCATGCCCCGGGTGAACACATCCACCCCGCCCTTGGCGGCCGCGTAGATGGTCGCGCCCGCCCCGCCGTGGCGGATCACCACGCTGGACACATTCACAATATTGGGGTCCTGCGTGCTTTTGCGCAGCAGCGGAATGCACAGCGAGGTAATTTTCATGGTGGAGAAGGTGTTCAGCGCGAACACGCGCTCCATCAGTTCCCACTGCAACGCGTCCGCCGCCTGCCTTTGCACCAGGCCGCCCGCGTTGTTGATGAGCACGTCCAGATGGTCGGTTTGCGCGGCGACAGCCGCCACCAGCGCTTCACAGCCCTTTTCGGTGGTCACATCCGCCTGCACCGGCACGGCGCGGCCGCCCAGCTGTTCCACCTGCGCGGCCACCTGCATGGCCGCTTCGGCAGAGGCGTTGTAATGCACAAACAGCAGGTTATCCTTTGCCAGCGTCAGCGCGGTTTGCGCACCGATGCCGGTGCTTGCGCCGGTAATCAAGATCGTTTTTCCCATGAAATTTCATCCTTTCGCGATAAGGCACGGGGCTGCGGTCGGCGCTGGCTTTTTCAGGCCTGCCCCTTGACCGGCAGCGGCAGCTTGCCCACAAAGCGCCCAAGCGCCAGCACAATGTCCCGCACGGTATACAGGCACAGGAACACCGCGCCCACCGGGATGCACAGGTAGCCGTAGCCCTTGCAGATGCCCAGCACCGGCATCGGCTGTGTGGCGCACTGGGCCAGCCGCACGCCGTACACCAGCAGGTAGACGTAGAACACCAGCGCAATGGCGTAGGCGATGGCGTCGAAGAGGTAGAAGCCGCGCTTCTGCGCAAACTTGATCTTGAGCAAATCCACGCGGAAGTGCTCCATGGTGCGGCAAAGCGAAGCCGCGCCAAGCATTACCATCCACGCAAAGAGGATTTCCACCACCTCGGTGTACCAGCTCATCACGGTACCCACGCGCAACAGGCGCACAGCCACGTTCGTCAGCAGCACCAGCATCAGCAGCGCCATGCAGCCCATCGCGCCCCAGCGAAGCACGCGGCCGACCACCATATCGATTTTTCGCAGCGTTTTCAACTCCAGCGCCTCCTTATGCAAACAGCGTCGGCAGCCACATGGACAGCGGCGACCAGAACGCCACAGCCAGCATGACCAGGAAGATGCCGATCAGGTACGGGATCACCTCTTTGGACAAATCCACCACATCCACATCGCAGATGCTGGATACCGCATACAGGCTCATGCCCACGGGCGGCGTCAGCAAGCCGATCATGCTGGCCAGGATCATCACCACGCCAAACTGGATCGGGTCCATGCCCATCTGGGCCACAATGGGCATAAAGATGGGCGTCGTAATCAGGATCACGGCCGTGCCTTCCACAAAGCAGCCCAGCACCAGCAGCACAAAGATAATCAGCAGAATTTGCAGCGCGGGCACCGTCGTCAGCGCGGTCATGCCCACGATAATCGCATTGGGAATGCGCTGGTGGGTCAGGAAGTAGGCCAGGAAATTTGCCACGCCGATGATGAACAGCGTCTTGACCGACTGGGACATGGACTGTTCCAGTACGCGCAGCACGTCTTTCAGTTTCAGTTCTTTATACACCACGGTGCCCAGCACCAGCGCGTAAAGGCTGGCGACCACCGCCGCTTCGGTGGGGGTAAAGAAGCCGCCCCAGATGCCGCCGATGATGATCACGATCGTCATCAGCGAGGGGATCGCCTTCCAGAACGCGAGCAGGCGGTATTTCCACGGCATTTTCGGTTCCACCGGAAACTTGCGGCGCTTGGAAGTGATGTAAACACTGATGGCCATCGCAATCGCCATCAGGAACCCGGGAATGAACCCCGCCATGAACAGCTTGCCCACGGACGCGCCCACCACCGAAGCATACACCACAAACGGGATGCTGGGAGGAATCACCGGCCCGATGGTAGAGGACGCCGCCGTAATACCGGCGCTGAACTTTTTATCAAAGCCCGCGTCGCCCATGGCTTTCATTTCAATCGCACCCAGACCGGCCGCGTCCGCCACGGCGGCGCCGCTCATGCCTGAGAAAATCACACTGGAAAGGATGTTTACCTGGCCCAGCCCGCCCGGCCAGTGGCCGCACATCGCGCGGGCAAAGTTAAAAATGCGGTCGGTAATCCCGCCGGTGTTCATCAGGTTGCCGGCAAAAATAAAAAACGGGATCGCAAGCATGGTAATGCTGGTGGTACCCACATAGATCCGTTGCGGCATGACAGCCAAAAAGCTGCCCTGCCCCAGTGCGCTGAAAACGCCCAGCGACGTGATCCCCATGCTTGCTGCGATCGGCACGCCGAAGAGCATCAAACCGATCAGGATGGCACACACGATCAAAGCTAGCATACCGAGCCTCCTCCTGTGCTTGGGCAAGGCACAAGGCGGCGACCGCAGGGTCGCGGCCGCCGCTTTGCGCTATGCACCGGTTGTGCGGGGTTACTGTTTGCAATCCTCCACCATCTTCTGGAAGGTGGTGATGTATTCCGGATCGCCGCAGTACTGGGCAATCTTGTCGTATGCGGGCTGCATGAGGGCTTTGAAGGCAGCCTTGTCGGGATAGGTTACCGTCATGCCGGCGGCTTCGAGCTTGGCGATGTAATCCGCATCGCCGTTCTTGATCGTCTCGCGCATGGAGGCGGCGGCGTTCTTGCTCTCTTCGGTGATGATGGTCTTCTGCTCGTCGGTCAGCTTATCCCAGGTTACCTTGGAAATCACCAAATTCATGGAGTTGTACACATGGTTGGTGATAGCCAGGTACTTCTGGGTTTCGTACATCTTGTTAAAGTAGATCACGCTCAGGGGGTTTTCCTGACCGTCGACCACGCCCTGCTTGAGGGCCATGTACAGCTCGTTGAACGCGATGGCCTGCACGTTGGCGCCCAGGGCTTCCATGCAGCTTTGCAGCTGGATTTCGCCCGGCGTGCGGATTTTGAGGCCCTTCACGTCGTCCGGGGTGTTGACGGGGTGCACCGAGTTGGTCAGGTTACGGAAGCCGTAATCCCAGCTGCCGATAAACACAAGGCCCTGCGCCAGCAGATCGTCCTTGGTCCAATCGTAGAAGGGGCCGTCCAGCACGCGGTAGGCGTGGTCGTAATCCTCAAAGGCAAACGGCATCATGACCGTGGCGAACTTCTTGGAATACTTGTCCAGCGAGCCCTGGGTGCCCAGCGTCATATCCACGGCGCCCAGAATGTTCTGCTCCAGCATTTCGTCCGGCGCGCCCAGCTCGTTGTTGGGGTACACCTCGATGGTAATTTCGCCGTTGGTACGCTCTTTTACCTTGTCGGCAAACTGCTGCGCCGCAATTCCGCCGGGATGGTCTACCGCCGCGTAATGGGCCAGCTTGAGGGTCATGGGTTCCGCACAGGCAGCGGCGGCGCCCAGCACGATCAGCATCGCCAATACGAGTGCCACAAGTTTCTTCATGATGGATCCTCCTTGTTTTTATTGCACAGACGGGATACTCCGTCCATGTTTACTTTTTGGAGCCGAATACGCCCTTGTACCACGTATCCACCGCGGCCTTGATCTTGTTGGCGGGGTACTCGAAATGCTCGTCGGGCATGGTGCCGTACTTCTGCATGCGTTCCACGTGGCCGCCCTTGTCGGTGCGCGGCGGGGAAAAGATGTCGATGCTCTTCATGCCGGTCAGGGTCTTGCCGCCGTGCACCACGCCGCCGGGATGTACGCACACATCGCCCGCCTCCATGTGGATTTCCTGCCCGTCGACAATGTGCTCCTCGGAGCCTTCCAGCATAATCAGGATTTGCTCGGCGTCGTGGGAATGCAGGGGGAACGTCGCGCCCGGAGGGTTCTGGATAAAGCTGATCTGGATATTGTCCCCCAGGAGGAACTGGGTCACGATGCCCTCTTCCTCCACCAGCGGCGTAAAAGGCAATTCATCGATTTTGTATACATATTTGCGGTCTGCCATTGAAATCCAACCTTTCCCATTCACATTTGCGCAGACGGAATAGCTCTTTCGCGTTCTCAAATCTACGCTCAAGAGATGCTATATCAACCCTGCGACTTGGGTTGAGTATAGCATCCATCCATGGGGGTTGTCAATAGAATCGGCAATAATTTGTATACATTTTTTCGAAAGCCCTTTTATGCCACTCTCCCTTCGGTTCCGGCACCGCAGCCTTTACGGTTATGAGGTTTTCGATTTTCCGCCTTTCCCGGGCACCCCGATTCCGCCATAAAATCTTGTATACCTATCCCGGAGGCCCTTGCAGGCCCTTGTTTTTCTGCGCGGCATCCACTATAATACAACTGCCACATGCGCAAAGATCAACCGCAGAGGGTGAGGATGAACCGCCATGACGATGCTGCCTAAAGAGAAGCAACGTTCCGATGTCAGTCTGGATGATGTATACAAAACCCTGCGTCAGGAAATCCTGACGCTGAAATTACGCCCCGGCGAAGCCCTGACGGAGCAGGGCGTTGCCGCCCGTTTCCACATGAGCCGCACACCCGTGCGCAGCGCCTTTACCATGCTGGGGCACGACGGGCTGGTCGATCTGCAGGGGCGGCACGGCACCTTTGTAAGCCTGATTGACGTAGACCACGCAGCGCAGATTATCTACCTGCGCATTCTGGTGGAAGCCGCCTCTATGAAATACATCGCCCGCAACCCGGATTTCCTGCTATTCGCCAATCTGGAAAACAATCTGGCCGAGCAGGACAAGGTGATCCGGGAAGAAGGCACCGACGAGGCGTTTTTTAAGGTGGACAGCAAGTTTCACGAAATGTGCGCCCAATCCGCCAATAAGCTGGACGTGTGGATGATGCTGCACAACCTGGACGTGCATTACCGCCGCTATCGGCTTTTAGACTATTTTTCCGGCCGGCCCACCAACATCCTGCGCACGTTGCAGCAGGAACACGCGCAGCTGTACGCGGCCATGCGGGAGCGGCGCGCGCAGGATCTGGATTACCTGCTCACCTCGCACCTGTACGGCGGCATCATCCGCTCCAGCTCACTCATCAACGGCGCGTTCAAGGATTATCTGGTAACCGGTCGGCGTGGCATGGATGAAATCACCCGCGACATCCGCCTGCAGCTGAACGAGTTCGCGCCCAAGTGAGCCACCCGCCCCACAGGGTAATGCAGCCCGGGGCGTTGCATTTCCGTCCCTGTTGCGCTATGATGGGCTGGCAGCCCGCACACGGGCCAGCGAACGCGAGGGAGAGAGCCGTCCATGTTGGAATTTAAGTACGATACCCAACTGCTGATTGAGGGAAAAGGCCTGTCGGAGGACGCGATTAACGACTACATTACCCAGAACATTGAAGGGGATTGCCTGCTGGCCGTCGGTGACGAGGACCTGATTAAAATCCACTTCCACACCAACACCCCCTGGCGCATTCTGGAATACTGCGCGACGCTGGGCGATATTTACGATGTCGTGGTGGAAAACATGGAGCGGCAGGAAAACGGCCTGCAGGGCTGAGCCGCCTGTCCGAAAGCGTGTAGGGCAGAAACGCCGCCTGACTACAGGGTTCGCGCAGCCTGCTGGGATACGGCCCGAGACCGCATGGCCGCTGGTGTAGACAGCCGCAGGGCGGGGTTTGAAACGGGCGGGCGCGCGGCAACAGACTGCCGTATCAGCACATCCGAATCGGCAGCCTCAAGCCGGATACGCCACATACAAGGGAATGCGCGTACCCGGATCGTGGGGCCGTTTGGTCAGCCGCGAGTTCCATGCTTTAGATTTGCACACAGACAGGCGGCGGCGTCCAAGGACGCCGCCGCCTGTCTGTTGTGTATATTGACTTCTGCGGGACAATCCCCCGTTTGAGTAAAGGTGTCGGCCATGTTTGGGCGGCATGGGCAATGTTTGCTTCGTTGCAACGCATGCAGGCACATCCTGTACAGCCAACGGGGCAAGCCGCAGGGGGCTACCCGCCCTGACCGCGGCCAACCCGCAAGCCATGCCTCCCGTGTCAGTGGACGCCGGCCAGCAACGCCCGCCCCGTCCCGGTTATACGCAACGCCGGGCACCGCGCGGGAATGAGCGCGCTCTCCCCCGCCCGCAAATCAAGCTGCCCGCCCTGCCAGCAAAGCGAAAGCGCGTTCAGCGCCGTGCACATCCGAAAGCACCCGCGGCTCGCCTCCAGCGTCAGTTCTCCCGCCACGCAGGCGCACCGCAGCCGGAACGCGGGCACCTCCAGCACGGTGTGCTCGCCCGGCTCGGTTGCGGCGGGCAGGCTCGCACGCCGGCCGCGCAGGTGCACATCCGCCACATCCAGCGATTGCCGGATGTGCAGCGGGCGCTTCTCGCCTCTGGCATTCACACGGTTATAATCCCACAGCCGATAGGTCACGTCGCTGGATTGCTGGATTTCGTACAGCGTAATACCGCCGCCGATCGCGTGCACCATGCCGCTGGGCATGTAGAGCACGTCGCCGGGCTTCACCTCCACCGCGCGGATCAGCCGCGCCACATCGCCGCCCGTTTCCAGCGCGGCGCGCAGAGCCTCCGGCGTAACGCCGTCCTCAAAGCCGTACAGCAGCTTGGCCCCGGGCTGCGCCTCCAGAATGACCCACGCTTCGGTTTTGCCCAGCTTTTGCTCGTGCAGCAGCGCATAGGCATCGTCGGGGTGTACCTGTACGCTCAGGCTTTCGCGCGCGGCCAACAGCTTGAGCAGCAGCGGGAACGGCTGCGCGCAGCCTTCCCCGGTCAGGGCTTCGCCGTCGCGTTCAATGGCGGCGGGCAGAGGCTCGCCCTGATCGTCCTTGCTTTCCAGCCCGGGGATGCAGCTGATCTCCAGCGCCTCGCCGGTGCGCGCGTCAGGGATGTCCTTCTGGTACAGACGTTGCAGGGCGTCGCCGCCCCACGGGGTTTCCTCGCCGCTGCGGTAGGCCGGGTGCATCCGGAACGGCAGCAGCGGGCACGCGTCCGTCAGCGGGGATTCAAAGCAATGGTAAGCCTCCGGAAAGCGCGGCAGGCGGAAGGTGCCCGCCTCGCGGCGGGTCATGCCGCCAAACAGGCGCAGCGCGCGCGCGTTTTGGGCGTAGGTATCCACGCGCAGGCAGTCGCAGCCGAGGCGTACCCCCTCCTCCATGGCGAAGGTCACGACCGCACGCCCGTAACCGTGCCCGGCAAGGCCCGGCTGTAATACCACCCGATGCAGGCAGGCGGGGTTGACCCCGTAGCGCCAGGGCACGCCCTTGTACTCCGGCCCCTGCCCCAAGCACAGCGCGAACACCGCCGCAAGCGTGCCTTCCGCATCCAGCCGGTACAGGCGGCCCAGCGCCACATCTTCCCGCAGAATTTCTTCGCGGGGGTAGCGCCCCCAGGTCCACTGTTCCAACCCGCGGGCGCGCATATCGTCGATGGCGGCGCGGTACAGCGCAAACACCGCTTCCAGCTCCGCCGGTTGCACTTTGGTAAAGTTCATGATCCCGCCTCCGTATACATTTCGTACAGGTGGGCATACAGGCCGCCCTTGGCCAGCAGCTCGCGGTGGGTGCCCTGCTCCTCCACGCCGTTCTCGGTCAGCACCCAGATGACCGTCGCGTTCTGGATGGTGGTCAGCCGGTGGGCGATGGTGATCGTGGTGCGCCCCACGGACAGTTGCTCCAGCGAACGCTGCACCAGCCGCTCGCTCTCGTTGTCCAGCGCGCTGGTCGCCTCGTCCAGAATCAGGATGGGCGGGTTTTTCAGGAACACGCGCGCAATGCTGATGCGCTGCTTCTGCCCGCCGGAGAGTTTAACCCCGCGCTCGCCCACAAAGGTCTGGTAGCCTTCCGGCAGCTCGCGGATGAAGCTGTCCGCCCCGGCCAGTTCGGCGGCGTGCGCCACCTGCGCCTCGGTTGCGCCCGGCAGCCCATAGGCGATGTTTTCAAATACCGTGCCTGCAAACAGGTACACATCCTGCTGCACGATGCCGATGTTCTCCCGGAGGCTTTTCTGGGTCAGGGTGGTAATATCCTGCCCGTCGATGCGGATGCAGCCTTCCGTGACGTTGTAAAAACGCGGGATCAGGTTGCACAGCGTAGTCTTGCCCGCGCCGCTGGGGCCGACCAGCGCCACGCGCTCGCCCGCCTTGACGTGCAGGTTCAGGTCGCTTAAAACGTTGCGGTTCTGATCCCCATAGCGGAAGGCCACATGCTCAAAATCCACGTCGCCCTTCACATCGCTTAGCACCTTCGCGTCCGGCGCGTCCTGAATGTCGGGCTGCTCGTCCATCAGCACGCTAAAGCGCTCAATGCCGGTCATGCCGTTCTGGAACTGCTCGGTAAACTCCACAATGCGGCGGATGGTGGTCAGCAGTGTGCTCACAAACAGCAGGTAGGCGATGTAATCCCCTGCGGTAATGGCCCCGCGCAGCAAAAACAGCGCGCCCGCCACCACTACCACGATGTACATCAGCCCGTCGAACACGCGCGTTGCGGTGTGAAAGCCCGCCATGTTCAGGAAAGCCTTACGGTTGACCACGACAAAACGCTTGTTGCCCTCCTCAAACTTGTCGATTTCGGCAGGCTCGTTGGCAAAGCTCTTGACCACGCGGATGCCCAGCAGGCTATCCTGCACCTGGGCATTGATTTCTCCCATCTGGTTGCGGCGCTCCTGAAAGGCGCGGCGCATCTTCACGTTAAAAAAGCGGGTGCTCACCAGCATCCCCGGCAGCACGGCGAAGATCACCAGCGTCAGCGGCGGGTTGATACCAAACAGGATCGTGAACGAGGCCACGATCTTGATGGCCGCGATAAAAAACTCCTCCGGGCAATGGTGGGCAAACTCCGTGATTTCAAACAGATCGCCGGTAATGCGGCTCATGATCTGCCCCACGCGGGCGGAGCTGTAATAGGCAAACCCGAGCGTTTGCAGGTGGCGGAACAGATCCAGCCGCATATCGCACTCGATATGCGTGCCCATGATGTGCCCCTGCGCGCCCATGTAGAAGCTGGCCAGCGCATCCACCACACGCAGGCCATATAAATCGCGCCGATGCGCAGCACGTACCCCACCGTAAGCGCGGCCAGATTTCCGGTGGCCAGTTGGGTAATGTTACGGACAATCAGCGGCAGGGCGATATCGCACAGCGTGGTCAGCCCCGCGCAGAACAGGTCCAGCAGCAGCACCGCCAGATAAGGCTTATAATACGGGATAAAGCGCTTTAAGAGAACGGACGTCCTTCATCGTCCGAATCGAAGGTTGCATACATACTCCTGCATTTTAAGCACGCGGCAAGGCGGAAACGCCTGCCGCGGGGCCGGATTCTGCGGGCGCGCCCGCAGGGAAAATTTGGTTGAAACCCCCGCAGAGTCAGGCCGCAAGAGCCGCTCAGGGGGTGGAAGGCTGCATCAGCGACAGCTGCTTGGTAAGCGTCGCCAGCGCGTCGGCATGGGTTTTGGGGCACACCACGGCATAAGCCGCTTCCAAATCGCGCGCCAGCAGGCAGATCGATTCGTCGTTTTCCAGCCGCACGGCATCCATGCCGGCGATGGCATACAGCGAATCCAGCGTCAGCCGGTAAATCCGCGCCCGCGAGCAGCGCCACGGCCTCCGGTGGGGCGCAGGCTTTCCACCGTCAGGGTTTGCCCGTCGGGGAAGGCGTACACCAGCCGCATCCGGCGCGCGTACCCGCCGTGAAAGGCCGTGTCGAACAGCGTGGCCTTCTGCAGCGGCAGGTCGCTGCCGTACAGGGCCAGCACCGGCTTGCCAAAGTTGACGGCCAGCGGGTTCAGGTCGGCATTGCCGCCTACCTCCGAGGCCGCGATGGGCACGCGGATGGTTTCCTCCTGCACAGCGTTCTGGGCGGTCAGCTGGCTGTCCTCATCCGGTTCGCCCATCAGCAGGAACACATAGGTCAGCGATAGCGCAAGCACGATGGCCAGCGCAGACAGCACCCGTTTGAGCGTACGCTTCCAGCGCGCGGGGCGAGACGGGCTCCGGCTCGTCGGTTACCGGCTTTTGCACGGGCAGCGGCGGGCTGCCGGGCGCCTTGGGCGACGGGCGCGCGCGGGGGCGGCTGGTCGGGCATGCCCTCGGGCCTGCGGCGCACGCCCCTGCGGCGCGTCCTGCGCTGATTGATGGCGAAATTGCAATCCGTTGTTCCCTCCTTGGGGTGGCTCAGTCCAGCGTTACGCCGCGCGCCTGCATCTCCTGCCGGAGCCACTGCACATCGCCGTTCAGCTGGCTGTTAAAGGCCGCGTAGAAGGCGTGCATCAGCAGCGAGCGCTGCTCGGGGGTCAGGGCCGCGTCGTCCCGCATGGCGGCCAGCATCCGCGCGGCGGGCACAGCCAGCAGCTTGGGCGCGCGGCTGTCCATCGCAAAGCCGAAAAACCGGTGCATATGCTGGCTGCTGCCGTGCAGGAACAGGTCGATGTACTGCGCGCTCAACCGCGTCAGGTAACGGGTCAGGAAGGCTGTCTGATCCCCGCAGAGGCGCAGGCAGCGATCCAAA